>NZ_DASPLU010000025.1:0-21899 GCF_035627415.1 Vitreimonas sp.
CTCCATGCTGGTGAGCCACAAACTCCTGGTCGCCAATCCGGGACAAACGGCCGATCCGGGGCGCGTTCGACGCGCAGCGTTGTCTGGCGACAGATGACGCACTCTAGGCACTACCCCAGCGCGTCCGACGCGCCCCGCCTCTCGCTTCGCGAGCGAATGGCGAATAGCGAATGGCGAATGGAGCGGGTCGCGCCGCTCGCGAACGCTGCGCGAAAACCCCTTCGCTATTCGCCACTCGCTATTCGCTTATGCCTATTGCCTACTGCCCGCCGCCTACTGCCTACTGCCGAGAGCAGGGAGAACGAACATGGCCCAACGCAATTGCCCGAAATGCCAATCCACGATGCAGGAAGGCTGGGTGCTCGATAACACGCACGGCGGCCGAGCCGTCGCATCATGGGTCGAAGGCGAGCCGAAGAAGAGCATCTGGGTCGGCGTCAAACTCGAAGGCAAGCAGCCGATCGAGATCGAATCCTGGCGCTGCTCGCGCTGCGGCTTCATCGAGCAGTACGCGAAAGGCTAGCTCTCGATCGCCGCCGCGATCTCTTTGGCCAGCTCCTGCAGCGCCGGGATGTCGGCCTTGTTCTGGTGGCCGTGCCCGGCAAGCCGGACGCCTTCGTAACGCGGGATGATGTGCCAATGCAGATGGAAGATCGTCTGTCCCGCCGGCGCGCCGTTGAACTGCGTCACCGTAATGCCGTCCGGCTTCAGCGCCTTGTCGACAGCCTTCGTCAACCGCTGCACATGCCACATCAGCTGGCCGACTTTCGCTTCCGGCAGCTCCAGGAAATTCCGCGCCTTCACGCCCTTCGGCACGATCAGCACATGCCCACGCGACTGCGGAAACAGGTCCATGAACGCGAGCACGGTCTCATCCTCATAGACCTTCACCGCCGGCACTTCGCCGCGCAGGATCTTCGCGAACAGGTTGTTGTCGTCGTAGGTTCCGTGAAGGCTCATGAGCGTGCTCCTGGAAGCGGGTGTATCGAGGCCGGCGCCTCACTGCAAAGCTTCCGCTTCCGCGGCGGCGCCGTGCTAGAAGGCCGGCCATGAGCGCCAACGAGTTCAAGCTGAACGAGGACGAAAAGCCGTTCGACCCGCCGGGCGCCGATAAGCCCAAGCCCATCAAGCCGCGCGACGCCGCCACGCTGATCCTGGTCCGCGGCGGCCGCGAAGTGATGATGGGCCAGCGCGCCAAGGGCCACGTCTTCATGCCGGACAAGTGGGTCTTCCCCGGCGGCCGGGTCGATCCCGGCGACGCCCGCTTGCCGGCCGCCACCGAACTCACGCCCGAGACCGAGGCGCTGCTGCGGCTCGGCGGCACGGTCCGCCGCCCGCCGCGCGCTTTCGCCCTGGCCGCCGTCCGCGAAACCCTCGAGGAGGCAGGGTTAAGGCTGGGCGGGGCGGCGGGACCCGAGCTCGACAAGCTCAGCTTCGTCGCCCGCGCCATCACCCCGCCATACCGCCCGCGCCGCTTCGACGCCCGCTTCTTCCTCGCTGACGCCGAAGCCGTCCTCGCCCACGACGACCCCACGGCCGGCGAAGAACTCCTGCATACGCGGTGGTTTAGCCTCGAAGAGGCCGAAGCCCTGGACCTCCCCTCCATCACCCGCTTCGTGCTCAAGGAAGTCCGCGCCCGCCTGGCCGGCGAGGCGGTGCTGCCGCCTTTTCTGCGCTGGGCGAGGGGCGCGCACACTCTGGAGCGGCTTACGAGTTGACTTTGGAGGTTTCCCCCGTATTTTCGCGCGCTTCCTAGAACCCTGAGATTTCCGAGCCCGACCCATGGCTAAGCCGACCGTCATCAAGATCCGACTGAACTCGTCGGCGGACACGGGCTATTTCTACGTGACCAAGAAGAACCCGCGCACGAAGACGGAAAAGCTCAAGTTCCGCAAGTACGACCCGATCGCCAAGAAGCACGTCGAGTTCGTCGAAGGGAAGATCAAGTAAGCACGCGCGCTACCGCGCGAGGCAGTCGGCGAAAGGGCAGCAGGCGATGCGCCTGCCGTCGTAGTTTGTCCGCCGCAATCAATCTTACACCTCGCGCGTCGTGGTATGATGCGCGCATGTCCCAAGGCGAAGTGAAAGCGGCGGTGCTGCTCATCGGCGATGAGCTCCTCTCCGGCCGCACCCAAGACGTAAATCTGCAAGCGATCGCCAAGTTTCTGGCCCCGCTCGGCGTAGAGGTCGCCGAAGCGCGTGTCGTGCCGGACGTTCCGGACGAGATCGTCGCCGCCGTGAACGCGCTCCGCACCAAGTACGATTACGTCTTCACCACCGGCGGCATCGGCCCCACCCACGACGACAAGACCGCCGACGCCATGGCCGCCGCCTTCGGCGTCAGCATCGATGTCCGCGACGACGCCCGCGCCATACTCGAAGCGCACTACAAGGGCGTCCAGCACCTGAACGAAGCGCGCTTGCGCATGGCCCGCATCCCCACCGGGGCCACCCTCATCGCCAACCCAGTCTCCAAAGCGCCGGGCTTTCAGATCGGTAATGTTTTTGTGCTGGCCGGCGTGCCTTCGATCATGCGCGGCATGCTGCAGGACGTCGCTCATCGCATCGAAGGCGGCGCCGTCGTCCGCTCCGTCACCGTGCGTGGCCGCGGCGTGAAGGAAGGGGACATCGCCGCAGGTCTGGCCGAACTCGAAGCCGCGGCGCCAGGGGTGTCGTTCGGCTCATACCCGTGGTTCACGCTCGAAGGATTCGGCCTTCATCTCGTCGCGCGCACAGCCGACGCTGCGGCGCTCGCCAAAGCCGAAACGGATTTAACGACGCTGATCGCTTCGTGCGGCGCCACGCCGGAAATCGTGGTGGACATGGCCTGACTCGAACTAGGTCCGCTTCCACACCGCATGCGTAACGTCGCGCCGCACCTCGAAGCCCAGGCTGCGATAGAGCGCGATGGCGCCCGTGTTGTTCGCGTAGGCGTGCAGGAACGGCGTCTTGCCTTCATCGAGAATGCGCCGGCCAACCGTCGTCAACAGCGCCGCGCCAAACCCGCGGCCGCGATAGTCCGGATGCGTGCAGACGCCGCTGATCTCGATGAACTCGTCCGTCTGCAGCCGCTCGCCCGCCATCGCCACGAGCCGTCCTGCATCGCGAATGCCGATGAACCGCCCCAGCGTATGTGTGCGCTTTTTGAATGGGCCCGGCCGCGTCAACGTCGCCAGCGCGAGCATCTCTTCTGCATCCGCGTCGCCGAGCGGCTCGATCGGCAAGTGCTTTTCTATCCCCGGTCTGAATGCCCGTGTTATCATCTGCACGCCGAGCGCACTGAACGGGACCTCCACCCCCGGGGGCGGGGCCGGCGGCGAAGGCTCCAGCAGCGAAATATCCCCGCCTTCTGGAACGATCGTCGCCAATTCCGCGATCGCCGCTGCGCTTGCATCGGCTGCTGCGGCGAATGGGCCGATGTCGCTCTGAAACCGCCGCGCCAGCGCGCCGCCTTCGCTGAGATGCGCCTGCCGGGTCGTCAGCGCGGTCCAGATCAGTTTGTCCAAGGGATGCATGAGCCATGCTTCTACAACACAGCCACATCGCTGCGAAGCGCCAGCGGCGCGTGGCGGGCCCGCGCGAGAAGCGACGAACCAATGCGTCTCGTGCGCGTTGTCGTCGGCGCAGGATGCCAAACGCCGGACCGCGCACACGCAGCTTGGGCGCCACGATGACAGCACGACAGAAGCTTGGAGTTCTCACCTTCCATCGCTGCATCAACTATGGTTCGTATTGGCAGGCGCGCTGCCTTGTCGAAGGCCTCGGCGCACGCGGCGGCGAGGCGGTTTTGCTCGATCACCGTTCGAGCGCTGTCGACCGCGCCGAATGGCGATGCGCGCTCCGTCCGGACCCGCTGCGCCGCACTTGTCCCAAACCTTATTTGGAAAAGGTCCGCAAATTCCTGCGCGCCGTTTCCTCCCTGCCGCTCTCGGCGCCATTCGATCTCGACGACCCGCGCGGCGTGAGCCCGTGCGAGACGGTTGTCATCGGCAGCGATGAAGTGTGGAACTTCAAGCACCCCTGGTACGCCGCGCGGCGGCTCTTCTTCGGCGACGGCGTCGCCGCTCGCCGGCTAGTCGCCTATGCCGCGAGCTTCGGCGCACACCCGGCGGCCGCGGGGCTCGACCAAGCTTGGGCCGACAAACTGAGACGGTTCGACGCGATCGGCGTGCGCGACGAACACTCGCGTCAGATCGTGCGCGGCGCACTCGGGCGTGATCCGGCCGTTGTGCTGGATCCTTGCTTGCAATTCGACTCCGTCTGCCGCCGCGCGGACGGAGAAACCAGCGGCGATGTGCTCGTCTATGGGCACGCCTTCCCGGACTGGTTCATGAGCCTGGCGCGGCAGTGGGCAGACCGGCGCAATCTTCGGCTGGTGAGCATAGGCTACGACAATCCATGGGCGGACGAGCAGTGGATCGACGCTGGACCCGAAGAGTTCGCCCAAGCCATGGGCGCAGCGCTCGCAGTGATCACCAATTTCTTCCACGGCTGCGTCTTTGCGCTGCTCAACGCCAAGCCGTTCGTCAGTCTGGTCGACGGCTATCGCGCCAACAAAATCGGCGCTCTGGCTGCCGCGCTCGCGGCGGAGCGGCATATCGTCTGGCCGCACAGCCCTTCGCGCGCGTTCGACGACGCCCTCGATCAACCGGTGCGCGCCGGCGTGATTCAGCGGATCGGCGCGATGCGCGAAACGTCCGCGGCGTATCTCGATGCTGCGCTCGCTTAGCCCGTCGTCGTTCGCAGGCAGCGAAGCCGCGCTCGCGCCGGGGCGGATCGTGCGCGCTGGCCTGTGCGTCGGTTGCGGCGCCTGCGCGGCGCAGGAAGGTGTAGACGCGCGCATGGTGCTCGACCGTTTCGGACGGTTCAAACCCGAAGCCTCTCGTGACTGGCTCGCCGAGCCCAGCGAAGACTTGGCGCGCGCGTGCCCGTTCTCGCCAGTAGCCCGCAACGAGGACGAACTCGCCGCCATGCGCTTTCCGAACGCCGCGCGGAGCGATGCGCGCATCGGCCGTTTTGAAGCTGCCTACGTCGGCTATGCGGACGAGGGCGGCTTCCGCGAAAACGGCAGTTCGGGCGGCATGACGAGCTGGGTCGCCGCCGAATTGTTGCGGCGCGGCCTCGTGGACGCCGTCGCGCACGTGACGCCCACGGCGCATCCGCAAAAAGGCGACGTTCTCTTCGGCTACAGCATCTCCCGCACCGCCGCTGAGGTCAGCGCCGGCGCGAAGTCGCGTTACTATCCGGTCGAGCTCTCGCGCACGATCGCGGCGATACGCTCGACCCCGGGACGCTACGCCGTCACAGGCGTGCCCTGCTTCATCAAAGCGCTCCAGCTGCTCAGCGCCGAAGACGAGCTGCTGCGTGAGCGGATCGCCTTCTATCTCGGCCTGTTCTGCGGCCACATGAAAAGCGCGGCTCTGGCCGAAAGTTTCGCTTGGCAGCTGGGGGTTGCGCCCGACGAGATCGACGCGTTCGATTTCCGCACCAAGGATGCGAGGCGGCCCGCGAACTGGTACCGCGCGCGCATCGGCTGCAAGGATGGCGGGGAGCGCGCCCAGGATTGGTGGCATTTGGTCGACGGCGACTGGGGCGCCGGCTTCTTCCAGTATCCGGCTTGCAACTTCTGTGACGATGTCGTCGCCGAGACCGCCGACGTCTCGTTCGGCGACGCTTGGCTCGAACCCTATGCGTCCGACGGACGCGGCACGAACGTGGTCGTCGTGCGCTCGCCGCCGATCCAAGCCCTCTTGCGCGAGGCCGCGGCGGAGGGCCGCGTGCGGCTCGAAGAAGTCGATGCGGACTTCGTGCACGCCACCCAAGCCGCAGGCTTCCGCCAGCGCCGCGAGGGACTGGCGTGGAGGCTGAGCCGCCGCCGTTTCGGCGTCCGTCCGAACAAGCGCGTGGCGGCGCAGGCGCCGCCTCTCCGCGCCCGGCGCAAGCTCGTTTATCGCCAACGCGAACTGATTTCGTTCTGGAGCCACCGCATGTTCTGGTTGGCCAAGCGGCTCCGCGCGCCTTGGCTCTACACGGCCTGGGCCCGCCTTGCACTCGGCGTCTACCAGGCCTGCGCGCACTCGCGCGGGCGGCTCGGACGATTGCTCGACCAGATCGAAGCCGCGGCGAAGGGAAGGGGCGCCAAGCGGCCTTAGCGCCGGGCCGATGCAGCGCCGTTCCCAATTCGGCGTTGACCTGAACCCGAAAGCCCTCTTTGTCTGCCAACACGCGAGCGTGGCGAAACTGGTAGACGCAGCGGACTTAAAATCCGTTCGCCGCAAGGCGGTGCGGGTTCGACTCCCGCCGCTCGCACCAACGCCCGCCGCGCCTCGCCTGCGCCCGAACGGTTTGAGCCGCTGGACCGTTCAAGCCGTCAGCTTGTACGCCGTCCCGTCCTGGGCGATGCGGCCAAGCTTCTTCAGGAACGCGACGGCCGCGTCAGGAGAGGAGTTGTTGGCGCGGTATCGGAGAAACTCCGCCACCGCATCGTGCAGTTCCGCAGCCGATACGGTGCGGCGGCCCTTCGTCTTGCTCAGCACGTAATCGTACATGGCGGCGGCGCTCGCGGGGGTGAGCGCCGGCCCCAAAGTTTCGGCGAAGAACATCGCATTCTCCCGGTCGGCTGGCCGATACCGTAGAGTGGACTGATTCATCTCCCGACCGCAGTTTGCTTTCGTGATCTCGCCCGAGTCGCTTCCCGTCCTGCCGCCGGCGCTCGACTATGCCGGCGTCGCCGTGTTCGCGCTGACCGGCGCGCTCGCGGCCGCGCGCGACCGGCAGGACATCGTCACGTTCTGGTTCTTCGCGGTGGTGACCGGCGTCGGCGGCGGCACGCTGCGCGATCTCTTGATTGGCGCGCCGGTGTTCTGGGTCGGCGACGCCACCTATCTCGGCATTGGCCTCGCCGCCGCCTTGATCGTCTGGTTCC
Source organism: Vitreimonas sp. (assembly GCF_035627415.1). Classification (GTDB taxonomy): domain Bacteria; phylum Pseudomonadota; class Alphaproteobacteria; order Caulobacterales; family Aquidulcibacteraceae; genus Vitreimonas. Next base: position 6,926 of record NZ_DASPLU010000025.1, read on the forward strand.
TCGCGCCGCACCTGGAACGGCGCAAGACCTTGATCTGGCTCGACGCGCTGGGGCTGGCGGTCTACGCCGTGATCGGCGCCGCCAAGGCGATCTCGCTCGGCGTCGGCCCGTTCGTTTCGATCGCAATGGGGGTCTTGACCGCCACCTTCGGCGGCGTGATCCGCGACGTGCTGGCGGGCCAGCCCTCGGCGCTTTTGAAACGCGAGATCACCATCTCGGCCGCGCTTACCGCCGCCGCCGGATTCGTCGCCCTCGACGCCGCCGGCGTGCCGCCGCTCTGGGCCGGCGCGGCCGGCGCAATAGCGGGTTTCGGAGTGAGGGCCGGAGCCATACATTACGGCTGGGCGCTGCCCGCGTTCGGAGTGAAGAGTGACAAGAGAGAAGCTTGAACTTGTCGAAGTCAGCCCGCGCGACGGGCTGCAGAACGAGCCCGACATCGTCTCGACCGAGAACAAGCTCGCGCTGATCGAACGCATCGTCGGGGCAGGCTTCCGCCGGCTCGAGGCGGGCAGCTTCGTCAATCCTAAGAAAGTGCCGCAAATGGCCGACGGCGATGCGGTGTTCGCCGGTCTGCCGCAGCGGGCGGATGTGACGTTCATCGCCCTCGCGCTCAACCTGCGCGGCGTCGAACGTGCGCTGGCGGCGGGCGCCAAGGAGATCAATTACGTCTTCTGCGCTTCTGACGGCTTCTCGATCCGCAACAATGGCGGCACGGTCGATGAGACGTTCGCAGTATGGACCGATGTCGCTGCGACAGCGAAGCAAGGCGGCGCGCGGCTCTCCGCAACGATCTCGACCGCATTCGGGTGTCCGTTCGATGGCGAGGTGCCGGTGCGGCGGGTCGCCGAGGTCGCCGAACGCTGCGTCTCGCAAGACATCTTCGAACTCGCGATCGCTGACACCATCGGCGTCGCCGCGCCGAATGACGTTCATGAGCGTATCCGCGCCGTGAAGGCGGCGATCCCGTCGCGCATTCAGCTGCGGGCGCACTTTCACAACACGCGCAACACCGCGCTCGCAAACGCTGTGGCGGCGGTGGAAGAGGGCGTGCGCGTGCTTGACGGCTCGCTTGCTGGCATCGGCGGCTGTCCGTTTGCGCCGGGCGCGGCCGGCAACGTGCCGACGGAAGATTTGCTCTACATGTTCACACGGATGGGTTTCGACACCGGCGTCGATCTCGATGGCGCGATCGAAGCGGCGCAATTCATCGGCGGCGTGCTGGGGCGGAAGACGCCCGGCATGGTCAGCCGCGCGCCGAAATGGCCCGCACACAAAACGGCCGCCCCGTGAGGAGCGGCCGTTCCGCCTTGCTTTCGAACGCCGTTTAGAGTTCGCGGCCGATCGTGACCACGAACGCCGAGTCGTAGCTCGACGGGCCGTAGGTGTAGTTCTCGATGTCGCTGCCGGCGTCGATGTCGGTGTCGTGGTAGCGCAGATCGAGATTGAAGCCGTGCAGCGCGTAGGTGCCGCCGAGGTTCCAGGTGTTGTAGTCGTCCTCGGTGCCCGGACCGTTCGGCTCTTCGATGGTCTGATTGCCGTAGGCGGCGTTGAACACGAGCGCGTCGCTCATCGTCCATTCGCCGTTGACTTCGAAATAAGTGGCCTCGCCGGTGTCGCCGAAATTCTCCGGGGCGTACCAGACGCCGCCGCCGACCGAGAGCTGTTCGGTCACGCCGAACGAAGCTTGCGCCGTCAGTTCGGCGTAATCGAACTCGGCGCCGTCATCGTCCGCGCCGGGATAGAAGTAGCCGATGACGCCGAGGTCCCACTCGACCGGACCCGTGGTCGGCGTGATGCCGGTGTAGACGTCGATTTCGATGCCTTCGCTAACGTTCGAGGCCCAAACGCCGGCGTAGAACATGTCGGCGGTGTAGTCGAAGCCGCCCTGGATCGCCGGGCCGTTGTCCGACAGCGAGATGCCGCGGAAGACATAGTCGCTGGTCAGGGCCACATTGGCCGTGACCGTGCTTTCGGCGTGTGCGACGCCTGCCGTTGCGGCGCCGGCGAGCATGGCCAGGCCAATGATCTTTTTCATGGAGCGCATCCTTCATTCCCCGCGGTTTTTCGCCGCGACGCGGCGAGGCTCACGCGACAGCGTGAACGTTTGGTTAAGCAAACGAAGTCTCAGCGGATTCCGGACGCGCGGAAGCGCAAACTGTGACGCCGCAGCTACGGCGCGAGCTTGCGCTGCTTTCTTGGGCGGCGGGAGCGGGCGTGCGCCGCTTTCGTGCGCAAACGCGTTCAGCGTTGCGAAAGGGACGCATAGCCGAGATGGAGCCCGGCATCGACGAGCAGCGTCTCTCCCGTGACGTGTCGGGCCGCGTCGGACAGGAAGAAAAGGCCCGCCTCGGCAATATCTTCGGCGGTCGAGGCGGCCTGCAGCGGCGTCACCCGCTTGGTCCCCTCGCGCACGCGGGCGGCGGCTTCGGCTCCGAGGCCCTTCTCGTGCCAAGGCGTGTCGATGAAGCCCGGGCAGAGCGCGTTGATCCGGATTTTCGGGCCGAGCACGCGCGCCAGCGACAGCGTCATCGTGTTGAGCGCGCCCTTGGACGCGGCGTAGGCGACGGAGGAGCCGATCCCGGTCACACCGGCGATCGAGGAGACCATCAGCACGCTGGCGCGCTCAGCCGCTTCCAGCAATGGCCGCGCCGCGCGCAGCATCTGGTAGGGGCCGATGACGTTGACGGCGAAGATGCGCTCGAAATCGGCGCGGGTCAGCGCGTCGAGATCGCCGTGCGCCGGGGCGAACTTGGTGACGCCAGCATTGTTGGCGAGCGCATCGATCCGGCCGAAGGGCTGCGCCTTGGCGACGATCGCCTTGCAGGCGCGGTCATCGGAAACGTCGCCTTGGGCCAGCACCGCCTCGGCGCCGACCGCTCGAACGGCGGCGGCGGTGGCTTCCGCCTCGGCCTGGTTGGAGGCGTAGTTGATGATGACCGCCTTCGCCCCGCGCGTGGCCGCGCCGACGGCGAGCGCCGCGCCCAACCCGGTCGAGGCGCCGGTGACCAGGACGATCTTGTCCTCGAAATCGCGCATCGTACTGCCTCCTTTGCCTCTATGCGGCTTGCCAGCCGCGACGCGGCTCTTCAAGTGTCGGCCATGACCACCGAGACCAAAGGCCTGACGCAGCTGGGCGGGAGTTCCGCCATTCCGGCGAGTCCCGATCTCGCCAAGCTCGAGCGCGTCCCGAACCCGCATCGCGGATCGCTCTATCTTGCGCGTTTCACCGCGCCCGAATTCACTTCGATGTGCCCGGTCACGGGGCAGCCCGATTTCGGCGTGCTGGTGATCGACTATGCGCCCAAGGATTGGATCGTGGAGTCGAAAAGCCTCAAACTCTTTTTGCAGAGCTTCCGTAACCACGGCGCTTTCCACGAGGACTGCACGGTCGGCGTCGCCAAGCGCATCGTCGACGCCATCGAGCCGGCATGGCTGCGCATCGGCGGCTACTGGAACCCGCGCGGCGGCATGCCGATCGACGTCTTCTGGCAAACCGGCGCGCCGCCGGAGGGGCTGTGGCTGCCCGATCAGGGCGTGGCGACGTATCGCGCACGCGGGTGAGCGCGGCGTAACGAAACCAACGGCGCGCGTATCCGTTGCCTCTGCTTCATCAGCAGAGGAGGCGCGCGCATGGGTCTGTTCAATTTCGGCCGCGACAGCGGCAAGCAACCGAGGACGCCGATCCGGCAGGGCGCCGAACAGGCGAACGCTTCGGAAATCGCCGAGATGCTGCGCGATCTCGGCATCACCATCGAGGGCGGCCAAGTCCGGGTCCAAGGCGACACCGTCACCATCAGCGGCAAAGCCAGCGACGCGGCGGAGAAGGAAAAGGCGGTTCTGGTGATCGGCAACACCAAGGGCGTCGCGCACGTGAACGATCAGATCACGGTCTCCGCGCAGCAGCAGCCGCAATCCCAGTTCTATGAAGTCAAATCAGGCGACACGCTGTCGAAGATCGCCAAGCAATTCTATGGCGACGCCAACAAGTACAGCGCCATTTTCGAAGCCAACAAACCGATGCTGAAGGATCCCGACGAGATCTATCCCGGCCAGACGCTGCGCATTCCGCAGCAGCATTAAAGAGCGATCAGAAGCGGGAGACGCGTGCGCGCACATCCGCGCGCACGCGCTCGGCCGCGCCCTGAGCGGCTGTGCCGAAATAGAGGAAGCCGGCGATGCGTTCGCTTTCGCCGACACCCAGCGCAGCGGCGGCGCGCACGTCGAACGCTTGCCATTCCGTCAGCCAGCAGCCGGCATAGCCGAGCGCGTGCGCGGCCAGGAGCAGGTTGAAGCAGACGGCGCCGGCCGAGAGTTGCTGCTCCCACTCCGGCACTTTCTTGTGCGGCACGGGCGCGGAGACGACCATCACGCAGAGCGGCGCGCGCAGGAATGTCCCGCGCACGAACTCGAGCCGCGTCTCGTCGACGCCTTCGTCGTGGCGGATCATCTCGGCCAAGACGGCGCCGGCGCGCGCGCGGGCTTCGCCCTCGATCACGACAAAGCGCCACGGTCCGATCTTGCCGTGGTCCGGCACGCGCGCGGCGAGTTCGATGAGTGCGTCGATCTCGGCGGCGGTTGGGCCCGGTTCGGCCAGGTGCATCAGCTTGCTGGAGCGCCGGCGGGCCAGCAACGCGATCGTTTCGGCGCTTTCCTTCGCGGCGTTGGCCGGATCGTTGTCGTTGAGCTGCGGCGGAATGACGGAAAGGGGAAGAGGCATGTCGTCTCCGTGGCGCGCGCTCGCGCCCGAGGCTAGACGGTTGAGGATGAGCGATATCTGGGAAGAAGACGGCGATCCGTGGACAGTCAAGAGCGTCGCACGCGCGTTCGAGAACGATTGGCTGCTGCTGGAGACCTATGCGGTGATCCATCCGGGCGGCGCGCCGGGCGCCTATACCGTGGTGCGGCCGCGCCGGGTCGCCGTCGGCGTGCTGCCGATCGAGGCCAATGGCGATGTGCACCTGGTCGGCCAATGGCGGTTCCCGCTCGCGCGTTATTCCTGGGAGATGCCCGAAGGCGGCGCCGATCCTGGGGAGGCGCCGCTCGAATGCGCCCGGCGCGAGCTGGAGGAGGAGACCGGACTGACGGCAGGGTCATTCGCTCTGGTTCTCGAAATGGACATGTCCAATTCGCTCACGGACGAACGTGCGGTGATCTACCTCGCGACCGATCTGAAAACAGGCAAAGCTCAACCGGAAGCAACCGAAGTGCTACGCCATCGCCGGGCGCACTTCATGGACGTGCTGGCGCGGGTCGCGGACGGGCGTATTCGCGATAGCATGACGGTTGCCGCTGTCCTGCGCGCTCACCACATGGCGGTGGCGGGCGAATTGCCGGCGGGCTTGGCCGAAGCGATGCTGCGGCCGCCGCAAGGAGAGTGACATGAGCGTCGAGAGCCAACCGCGCGTGTTCGAAGCCTCCGGCGGCGTCTGGGCGCAATTGCGCGTCGAAGCCATGCAGGCCGCCGCCGAAGAGCCGCTGCTGGCGTCCTACCTGCACGCCTCGATCTTGCATCACGAAACCATCGGCGATGCGCTCTCGTATCATCTCGCGCAGAAGCTTGGCCACGGCGACCTGCCGGCGCTGCAGCTCCGCGAAGTAGCGCGCGAGGCGTACGCTTCTGATCCGCAGCTCGCCATGCAAGCCGCACGCGACATGCGCGTCGTGCGCGAACGCGACCCGGCCTGCCGCACCTATCTGCAGCCGTTCCTCTATTTCAAGGGTTATGGCGGACTGCAGGCCTATCGCATCGCGCATTGGCTCTGGAAACAGGAGCGGCACATTCTCGCCTATCATCTACAGAGCCGCGTCTCCGAACTGTTCGCTGTCGATATCCATCCCAACGCCAATATCGGCGCGGGCGTGTTCATCGACCACGCGCACGGCATTGTCATCGGCGAGACGGCTGTCGTGGACGACGACGTTTCCATGCTCCACTCGGTCACGCTCGGCGGCACCGGCAAGGAAGGCGGCGATCGACATCCTAAAATTCGCCGCGGCGTGATGATCGGCGCGGGCGCGAAGGTGCTGGGCAATATCGAGGTGGGTGAGGACGCGCGCGTCGCTGCGGGCTCGGTGGTGCTGCACGATGTCGCGCCGCGCTGCACGGTCGCCGGCGTGCCGGCCAAGCCGGTGGGCGGGCCGTGTTGCGAAGGCGTGACGCCGGCCGAAACGATGGATCAGCAGATCGAAGCCGAGTATTCGATCTAGCACGCGCGCAGGCGCGGCGCTGTGTCCAATGCTGCGTCGCGCAATGCCCGCTAACATGGTCGCGTGACTCGCTCGGCCACGAGCCCTGAGCCTTACGGGTACCGGCGCGACCGCGCCGTTCCTGCGTTCGATGACGCTTTTCCAATCATCATGTTCGACGGCGAGTGCGTGCTGTGCTCACGCTTCGTTCGTTTCGTGCTCCGGCGCGACAGGCGCGGCCGGATGCGCTTTCTTGCGGCGCAATCTCCGCTGGGCGAAGCGCTCTATCGACATCTTGGCCTCACGATCGGAGCGTACGAGACATACGTCCTGCTGGAAAACGGCCACGCCCGCGTCAAGTCCGACGCGGCGCTGCGCATCTTCGCCTTGCTCGGATTTCCCTGGCACCTGCTCACGATCGGCGCGATCGCGCCGCGTGCGTGGCGGGATTGGCTCTACGATCTCGTCGCCCGCAATCGCTACAAATGGTTCGGCGCGCGCGACACGTGCTATGTCCCCACAGCCGCCGAGGCCGAGCGGTTCATCGCATGAGGCTCCTCATCGTCGGCGGCTACGGAACGTTCGGCGGGAGAATCGTCGAACTGCTTGAAGGAGACGAGCGCCTGACGCTCATCGTCGCCGGCCGCTCGCGCGACCGCGCCGAGCGGTATTGCGCGTCGAGGCGTGGCGCGCGCGCCCGACTTGAAGCCGCGGAGTTCGACCGGAACGGCGATGTGGCCGCCCAGTTGGCGCGGCTTCGGCCCGACGTCGTCGTCGATGCAAGTGGGCCGTTCCAAGCGTATGGCGCCGGCGCCTATCGCTTGCTCGAGGCATGCATCGCGGCGCGCATACACTATCTCGATCTGGCCGACGGCTCGGATTTTGTCGCCGGCGTCGCGGCGTTCGACGCGAGCGCGAAGGCCGCAGGCGTTTACGCGCTGTCGGGCGTATCGAGCTTTCCGGTCTTGACTGCGGCGGTCGTGCGCCGGCTGACGCGCGGCTGGTTGCGCGTCGGGCGCATTGAGGGCTGCATCGCGCCGTCGCCGTTTGCCGCTGTCGGCGCCAACGTCATCCGGGCCATCGCCAGCTACGCCGGGCAGCGCATCGTGATCGGCCAGAACGCGTCGCACCCATTCACCGAGCATCGGCGCTGCACGATCGCGCCGCCGGGCGGCCTGCCGCTGCGCAGCACTTTGTTCTCGCTGGTCGACGTGCCGGACCTGCGCGTGCTGACGACGCTTTGGCCGCAAGCGAAGGTGTGGATGGGCGCCGGCCCCGTTCCGGAGATTCTGCATCGGGCGCTCATCGCCTGCGCATGGCTGGTGCGGCTTCGCCTCGCCCCGTCGCTGTCGCCGCTCGCGCCGCTGATGCATTGGGCCACGAACCGGCTACGCTGGGGCGAACACCGCGGCGGCATGTATGTGTCGGCGGCCGGCTTGGACGGCGATGGCTGCGCGGTGACCCGCTCCTGGCACTTAATCGCGGAGGGCGCCGATGGGCCGCTCATTCCGTCCATGGCGGTGCAGGCGATCGTGCTGAAGGATTTGGAGGGCGCGCCACCTGCGTCTGGCGCGCGCGCCTGCGTCGAGGACGTCGAACTCGACGATTACGAGCGTCTGTTCACGACGCGGCGCATTTACACCGGCGTTCGCGACGAACCGGCGCCGCAGGCGCCGCTTTATCAGCGCCTGCTCGGGGATGCGTGGCGGCGATTGCCGCCGCCCGTGCGCGCGATGCACGAGGGCGTGGCCAGCGTCGCCGGTGTGGCGCACGTCGAGCGCGGGCGCGGCGCGCTGGCGCGGATCGCAGCCTGGATGATGAGCTTTCCGGCGGCGCAGAGCGAAGCGGCTGTGCGGGTGACGTTCGCGAGCGATGGGCGCGGCGAGACTTGGCGCCGCAGCTTCGGCGCGCAGAGCTTCCGCAGCCGCCAATACGCTGGCGCCGGGCGATCCGAGCACCTGCTATGTGAGCGCTTCGGTGCGCTCGAGTTCGCGATGGGGCTCGCGATCGAGGAGGAGCGCCTGCATTTGGTATTGCGCCGGTGGAAGGCGTTCGGCGTGCCGTTGCCGCTATAGCTGGCGCCGCGCTCGGAGGCATACGAATCCGCAGAGGGCGGCGTCTTCCGCTTTCACGTCGAGATCAGCCACCCGCTCGCTGGGCTGATCGTGCGCTATCGCGGCTGGCTGAAGCCTCAGCCGCCCGGACCGCGAACGGAATAGGTCGCGGCGTTGCCGATCGCGGTGGACGTGGCGGCCGCCGTGTCGGTGTAGTTCGGGCTGCGCACCGCGGCGGTCGAGGTCACGTTGCCGTTGTTGGTCTGCGAGCTGCTCGGGGTGAGGCTCGGCACGTTCACGTCGCAATAGGCGCAGACATAGCCGGTGATCGAGTTGCCGTACGCGGCCGAGGAGGCGAGTGCGTATTCGCCGCCGCCGGCGCCGATCGTCTCCGCGTTCGCCGAGATGTCGCCGCCATTGGCTTGGGCGATGTCCATCACGGTGTCGGAGCCGACATTCGAAACGATGGCCTGGTTGCCGACACCGTAGGCGCCGCTCGACGCGAAGCCTTCGAAATTGGCGCCGAGCGTGACGACGCTGTCGGCGCTGACGTCGGTGGTCGCGGTTTGATCGATGCGGGCGTTCACGTAGCCCCATTGATTATCGATCGTCACCGCGTTGGCGTTGGCGGTCGCGTTGCCGGAAACGTCGTAGGCGTGGTCGGCGTGCAGATTGACGGCTGCGCCGACGCTATCGCCAGTGGCGGTTTGGCGTAGATCCGTGAGCACCGTCGCGGTTTCGCTGCCGACCGTGAAGTTGTTGGCGCTGGCGATTGCGCCGCTGATCGCTTGGCCGGAAATGTATTGATCGGAATTCGTCGCAGCGCTGATCGCGCCGGTGCTTTCCTGCTCAGAGAGCAGGCGCAGCTCACTGTTTTGAGCCGAGATCGACGTAACGTTGCCGCTTGCCGAGGCGGAGGTCGCGGCGGTGCCGGCGACACCGCCGAGATGGTCCACGGAGGCGCTGGCGTCGCCATGCGCGAGCTGCGACGAGTTGATCTCGACATCGCTCTCGCTCAGCTCCGCGGTGGCGCCGTTGGCGACAGCGGCGGAAGTGAGGTTGACCGTGCCGTAGGCGGCGCCGATGTCGGCTTCCGTGTGCGCGTCGGTGTCGCCATCCATGTGCTGGATGCTTTGCATCTGCGCATCGGCGTCATCGCTAGTCGCTGTGACGGCGTTGCCGCTGGCCACCGCCGTGCCGCCCACGTTGTACGCTTCATCGACGATGATGTCCGTGGTCGCAGATGCGTCGCCGCCCTGATACTGGTCGTTCTGCTGCGCGTAGGCAGGCGTGACGACCAGCAGGGCCGCACTGAGGAGAAGGGCTGCGCGCATCAGGGTGGGCTCCGTTCGCGGCGCTTACGAGCGGCCGCGCAGGTCGGCGATGTTGTCGTCGCGGCGGGCGTGCCAGGCGTCGGCGCTTTCGCGGCGCGCTTGCTCCTGCTGGATCAGCACGCTCGCGGCGCTTTGCGGGACTGCGCCTTCTTGGCCCGGGCCCATCGGATCGCCTTCGGCGTTGATGGCTTCGGCGCAGGCGAGGCTGTCGGCGCGGTAGAAGCGGCTCATGACTTCGACAACGGCGCGTTCGACGCCGGCGCGAACCGCGAGCTGGACCGGCTCCAGCGCACGCTCGCCGGCGGCGATGTCGAGGAAGGTGTCATCGAAGAACGAGAACACGCCGGCGCGCACTTCGCGGCCGATGATCTGCTTCTGGTAGGAGATCACGTCGACGACTTCGAGCGTGCGCGTGTCGATCAGGCGGAAGTCGAGCCCGATGTTCATCACATAGAGACGGGCGCCGATATTGCCCACGCCGTCGCGCGCGTCGGTATGGCCGCCCTGGGCGTCGACGCCCACCGAGCGGATGTTGTAGTTGAGCTCGGTGATGCCGCCGACGAAATAAAAGTCGGAGCCCGGCATCTGGCCGGCATAGATGCGGCGGACGTTCTCATCGCCTTCCTGGCCGATCAGGCGGTTATTGGCGTAGCGGAGTTCGAGCTCGGTCACGGAGGTGTCGAAGCGCTCGACCAGCCGCGCGCCGGCCTTGTTGAACGCGCTCATCGCCATGAGCGACGCGCCCTGCGTGATGCGGCGGCCGCCTTCTTCGGAGACCGAACCGGTGTAGTCGATAATCCGGCCGACGGCGATCCGCGGCGCGGGGACGTTGTTCACTTGCGCGTAGCCGGCGAGGCACTCCAGCGCGTCCGTGTAGGCAGTCGGGTTCGCCGTGACCGGCGCATCGCCGATCGGCAAAGCATACATGCCGTCATTGCCGGAATGGGGCGTGACGCACGCGGTGAGCGCAGTCGTCGCGGCCAGCACGGCGAGGGTCTTCAACGCGCGCATCTCATTCGTCTCCGTCGATCACGGCGGTGACATCGCCGTTGTTGATTTGGGTCGAGTCGACGATCACCGTGTTGTAGTTGCCTTGGGTGATCACGTTCAGTTGGTTGCCGATGGCCCGGGCGGCGCCGATGCCGGTGGCGAAGTCATCCTGGATGCCGCCGGTGAGCGCTCCTTCGATCTCCATGCGGCCGTTGACGATGACGCGGTTGCCGTTCTCGTCGCGGGTCGAAGGGTTGATCGGGCTGTCGAAGCTTTCCCAGCCCATGCCGAAGCCGCTGGAGAAATCTCCTGCGCCGCTGGGGATCGGGTCGGCAAACGATGGCGTGGCGATCGCCAAGGCTGCTGCACTGATAAGGATGAACATCCGCACGGCGTTTCGCTCCGACAATTCGTCTGCGGAGCGAGAAAGCAACGGCCGTGCCACTGCCGCGGCGAAGCAATCGCCCCGTGAAGGAGCGGCGATCGGTGTTTCGCGCCCTACATAGGGCGTTCATGATGAACGACGTGTCGTTTTGGCGCTGAAAGGGCTCTCCGTTGAGCGAAGCAGAATATCGACCGCAGAACCGCATTCCCCCGACCGTGCTCGGGCTCATGGCGGCGATCATCGGCGCCTATGCCTGGTTCATATTTACGGGCGTGGAGCAGAAGAGCCTGTTCTTCTACGCCTTCGCGCTCATTCCAGCCCGCTTCGTCGAGACCAGCGCTTACCATTTCGGCGCCTGGTACGAAGCGCTGGGTCCGTTGTTTGGGCACGTGTTCTTGCACGGCGGCGTTCTGCACATCGGCATGAACATGCTGATGCTGCTGCAGGTTGGCCCATGGGTGACGCAACGCCTCGGCGCGGGGCGCTTCCTGTTGCTCTTCTTCATCTCGGCGCTGGGCGGCGCCCTTGCTTACATCCTGATCAACCCGGGTTCGGAGACGCCCGTTGTGGGCGCCTCAGGTGCGATCTGCGGCGTGTTCGGCGCTTACTTCCTCTCGGTGCGCGCGTCCTGGCGCCATGCTCTGGCTGACCCTGCCGTGCGCAACGCGATCGGCGTCTTCCTACTGATCAACGTCGTGCTGGCGGGCATCGCCAGCGCGACGGGCTTTCTGCCGATCGCGTGGGAAGCGCACTTGGGCGGCTTCGTCGTCGGCGCAGCGGCCTACCTTGTGCTGGCGCCGCGCCTTGCGCCCGGGCCTTGGGGTTGAGCGTCAGAGCCAATCCAGCTCGAGCCGTTCGCCGTCAACCATAAGACCTCTGAGCCGGCCGCGGCCGTCGCGCCCGATCGAGACGATCGCGTGGGCGCGCGCGGGTTCATCGACCCGCTGTTCGCTGAGCACGCGCTCGATGCGCAATGCATCGGTTTGGTTGATGTGGAAACGGTCGACGCCGAGATCGAGCCGAACCCAGCCCGGCATGGCTTCGACGTCTGCCGCAGCTGGAGACGGCTCCTGGCAGGCGAATGTGCCCTTCACCGGTAAGCCCAAAAGCTGCGCCTGCTCGCGCGAATCGGCGCCGCCCACAGCGACGTAAACGCCATTCTCCTCGCGCAAGGCGATCCATTCGAGGTCGCCGCCGGCCGGGCAGGTTTCGCCTGGCTCCAAGCGTTGCGTCAGATTGAGCAGCACATAATGGCCCTGAAGCAACGAGCGCGGATCGACCGCTTCGATCGGCAACAGCACTTCCTGTCCGCCCTCACGCGCGAGGCCTTCGCTGACGACAAGACCGATCAGCGAGAGCGCGCAGGCGCCCGCGACGAGCAGGATGCGGGGACCGGCGTTCACCTTCATGTCGTCTTCTCTTTCCGTCGCAGCATCAGGCCGCCGACAAGCGCAGCGATGGCGCAGAGCAGGAAGACGCCGGCGGCGGCGAGCAGATCGAGCCCGAGATCGGCGAGTAGGGCGCAGATCGCCCCTATGATGCTTAACACGCCGACAGCGGTGACGAGGCCGTGCCGATCGTAGCGGCCGAGCGCAAGCAATCCGCCTGAGGCCGCGAGCCAGACGATGCGATGTGCGATGCCGCCGTTTCCATCCTGTCCGCCGAACCACGGCAGATACCCAGCAATCGCAAACAGCGCCAAAGCGCCCCACGCGAACCAGCCGTAGAAGACGCCGGCGAACGGGCGGTCCTGTTGGTAAAGCCAGCGCGCTCCGGCAGCCGCGGCGCCGAGCACGATCGACAGGAAAAGTGTCACCGCCGCATCGGCTTCGAACCGTGCGGCGAACCAGCCGAAGCAGTAAAGGATGGCCAGCGCCGAAACGTGCGCGAGCGGCGCCGAAGCCCAGCGCAGCGCGAGATAGGCCGCAAGCGGGGCGAACAGCAGCATCCACGGCGCTTCGGATTCAGCGCCGGCGAACCACTGCCGATCGGTGAAGTCTCCAAGCGCGATGAAGACGAGCCCGACCACCGCGGCGCCGGTCGAGCGGCCCGCAAGCGCCAGCGCGAAGGCCGCAATTCCGGCTCCATAGGAAGCCGCTTTCGGGTCGCCGGCGATGTCGAAAATCTGGCCGGTGAGGCCGATCGAGGCCGCGAACACGAGCGCAGCGATCATCAGCAAGATATTGCTAAGCACGCTGCGCTCTTTGTGCGCGGCCCATGCGCCGCCGCCGGCGAGCGCAAGAAATGCGACCAGCAGCACGGCGAAGCGAATGAGCTTCGGCGTGATCTCCCAATTCGCCGCCACGAACGCGATCACGGCGATGCCGAGCAGGAGGCCGCCGACCCAGGCGAGCGCCGTCGCGGCGTCCATGCGCCGCGCGTCAGGAATGGTGGCGAGGATGGCGTCGCGCTTGTCGGCGGCGACGAAGCCGGCGCCGATCCAGCGCTCGAGATCCTGCTTAACCTTATCCTTGTAGGCGGCCATGAACGGACCTTAACGCCCCATACGGTGTCTGACTATTGCGGGTTGTTCGCGCTTGCGGCGCATGGAGGAGGGGCGCATCCTCGATCGCGTCAGAGGTGGGTTGAAGGAGGAAAAGCCCATGCTGATCGCTCATGTGCTGCGCGGCAAAGGCGCGGACGTGCACACGCTGCCTGCGAGCGCCACGCTGCAACAGGCGGCAGAGGAGCTCAACGCGCGGCGCGTCGGCGCGCTGGTCGTGCTGGACGGCGAGGGCGCGCTGATCGGCGTGTTTTCAGAACGCGATCTGGTGCGGGAAGTGGCGCGGCGCGGCATGGTCGCGCTGTCTGCGGAAATCGGCGCAGCGATGACGCGGAACGTGATCACCGCGCATCCGGATGAGACTATCGACGACTGCCTGGGCCGGATGACCGATCGGCGCATCCGTCATCTCCCGGTCATGGAGGGGCAGGGCCTGGTCGGGATCGTCTCGATTGGCGATCTGGTGAAGCATCGGATCGCCGCAGCCGAGGCGGAAGCGGCGGCCATGCAGGCCTACATCGCCGCGCACTGATCGGGCTTGAAGCGCTTGTGCCCCCGGGGGGGAACCGCTCCGATAGCGGTCGGGCCTGGGAATATCTTCCGATCAGGGCTTGATGTTCGGGCGCTAGGGGCCAAGTAAGCTGACCGCGCCGGGGCAGGCTTTAAGCCTGACCGGAGGCGAGAAACCTCACTTGTCGCACCCTTGTCACGCTTGAAGCCAACGAGGGGAATCGATAAGTTAGGGTCATTGCGACCCCCAAACATTCGTGCGGACTGTGCGAGCGAAAGGGATCGCGTCCAAAATACTGATTTTTCGGCTGTTTTCGGAACAACTGAAAAAAGTGTAGCGGGCGCATAAAGGTCGTTGACATGGGAAATCGGCGCGAATAGAAACCGCGCCTCCCGCCGAGGCCACTAACTGGTTTCGGCCCGCATGTTGGGGCTCCGGCCACTTGATGTGCGGGTGCAGGACGCTTCGTTCTGCAGGGCGCTCTTTGACATTGTGATTTTGGAGAAGGGAAACGCAGGCGGCGGCGTGCTGCGGGTAAGCCAGCAATGGCGAGCCAAGCGACGCTGACGTTATGTGTTTTCTGGAACTAATAACTGACTTACAGACCGGGTCTTCGGATCCGGAATGTGCGTCGGTTCCCGTTACATAAAACGCATACGCTTTAACCGGCGCCTCGGAGCTTTCGAGCTCGCGAGGACAGTCAGAGGTCAACTCAACCTGAGAGTTTGATTCTGGCTCAGAACGAACGCTGGCGGCAGGCTTAACACATGCAAGTCGAACGCCCCGCAAGGGGAGTGGCAGACGGGTGAGTAACACGTGGGAACGTGCCCTAAGGTTTGGAATATTCCCGGGAAACTGGGAGCAATACCAAATGTGACCGCAAGGTGAAAGATTTATCGCCTTAGGATCGGCCCGCGTCGGATTAGCTAGTTGGTGGGGTAAAAGCCTACCAAGGCGACGATCCGTAGCTGGTCTGAGAGGACGACCAGCCACACTGGGACTGAGACACGG
>NZ_DASPLU010000026.1:0-149996 GCF_035627415.1 Vitreimonas sp.
GTAGCTGAACCGCGAGGTGCCGTCGGGCATCAGCCCCTTGCCCTGCGTGGCCCGGATCGCGGTGCATAAATTGGTTTTGCCGCTGAGGCACGACTTACACTGGCGGCATTCGGGGGTGTACAGCGGGATCACGTGGTCGCCCGGCCTGACGCTGGTGACGCCGGCGCCGACCTCGCGCACCACGCCGGCGCCCTCGTGGCCGAGGATCGATGGGAAGATACCTTCGGAATCGAACCCGTCGAGCGTGTAGGCGTCGGTGTGGCAGATGCCGGTGGCCTTGATCTCGACCAAGACTTCGCCGGCGCGCGGGCCTTCGAGATCGAGTTCGACGATTTCCAAAGGCTGCTTGGCCGCGAAGGCGACGGCTGCTCTCGTTTTCATGGGGCGCGCTCCGAAGTCTCGGGCGCTTATAGCCGCCCTCAGGCGCTCTTTGACAGGCCCTTGCGTTTGGCGCGGGGCTTGGTCTTGGCCTTGCGGCCCGCCTTCTTCGCGCGCGCGGTTTTCGCCGGCGCTTTCTTGCTCGCCGCCGCGCGGCGCGGGCGGCGCACCGGCTGATCGCTGGCCAAGAACAGGCGCGCCATGCGCACGATCTTGGCCCGCACCGCCGGCTCTATCTCGCCTTCCTGCCCGGCGAGCATGCGCACCGCTTCGATCGGCACGAGGGCGGCGATCGGCGTGTTGTAGCGCGCGAAGCCGACGACGGTTTTTTCTTGATCGGTGGTCTCCAGCGCGCGTGCGAGATTGGCGCGGCCTTCCGAGGTCGAGAAGGACGGCGCCGCCGTTCCACGCCCCGCCTTCGACCGCTTCGCCGCGCCCATCACATCATCCGATCGCTGGTTCGGCGACGCCGAACAGGCTGGGGTCCCACAATTCGTCGGCTCTGGGTATCGCGTGCGCGTAACTGGAGACAGGGCCGATGAAGGCGAACGCCGTGTTCACCTTCAGCCGCACAAGTTGCACAAGATTCCTGCAGCCTTGTGACTGTTGTTCGGCAAAAGAATTGAACAAACGTATATAGGGGGCGGCGCGAACCTCTTGGTGCGGTCGCCTCATACTGCACAGCAGCCGGTCTATGCGCGCAAAGCCGCATGCGCCGCGAGCGTCGTCCCAAAATGCGGTTAAGGTTAGGCCGGCGCCGCCGGCATCGCGCCACAGGTCGCGCGCGCGTTCGAGCCACGCCTTTGGACCTGTTCCAGAACCGCCGCCGGCGTCGCGGCGCGCGCCGCCGTCCTTGCGGCGGCGCGGGCGCTTGCGCTGGCAGTCCGGGTCGCCGAGCGCCGGCACGGCCAGCACCTCCAGCACCCATTCCGCATCCTCGACCGCATAGGCCAGCACGAAACCGTAATGAAACATTTCGAACGGAATCCGCGTGCAGCGATAGCCTTCGCCTTCGAGGTCGAGATCACAGAAATCGCGGATCAGCTTGCGGCATCGCCGACGCAGCGTATCGACTTCCGGCGTGGTGAAGTGATCGAGAATCTTCTCGACGCTCGCACCCCAACGGAATCGCTTCGTGACATCAGCCATGCGCGTCATCCTCTGGAGTTTGTCGGGGCGCGCGAGAGGACACGCAAAAGCGCCGAGCGTCAACGCGCGACACGAGATATGCGGCGATCACGCGCCCCGACTTCTATTAGGTGTGTCTTTTCGGCGTAACGGGCGCGACAATCGCCGGCGCTGAAGCTGTACAAGATTTCTTTCGCTTGACGGCTGCGGTAGGGCGCGCTTCTCTCGCCGCCGGCAGTACGGGGGTGCTGGCTGCGCCGGCGGCGGCCCGCTTCGGCGATGTCCCGCCGGCGCTTACCGCTCCCGCCTCGTCTCGGGAGCGCAGCACCCTCGGCCCGCGGTGCGTGAGTTCCGCGTGTGCGAACACGGGCGCGCTTGTTCAGCCGAAAATTATTTTCAGATCAGCCGGAACGAGTGGGCGTGGGCGTCGTTCTTCCCACGGCGCCGACCTACTCCCCCCGCCCAAGGCGCCACCGCAGCACGGGCCGGCTCGCAAGAGCCGGCCCACCTGCGTTGTAGGGGCTAGGTGCTGGGGACTAGGGACTGGGGGCGGCTGGCGAGAATCCACAGTCCCCAGCCCCTAGCCCCTAGCCCCCAGAAAGTCCCATGAAATGACTGGCGAAACCGCCCTGTTGGGTCCAGGCGTGGAGCATCCAGCCGGGCTGTTCGGCGGTGATGGGGGCGATCTCCTGGCCCGGGTGCAGGGCGAGCCCGTAAACCCATGAGGTCGAGGGGGCGACGATCACCGGGGCGTGCGCCACTTGGCCTACCGCCATGCGATGGTGGTGGCCGCAAATCACGCGCGTCACCTGGCGGTGGCGCGAGATTACAGATTTGAAAAGATCGGCGTCGACGAGACCGATCTGGTCGAACAGCAGATCGTGGGTCGGGAACGGAGGGTGGTGCAGCGCCACCAAAGTGGGCTTCTCCGGTTCGGCCGCGAGGGCGCGATCGAGCCAGTGCGCCTGCGCTTCGGTCAGCACGCCGTAAGTTTCGCCGGGCACGATCTGGTCGATGGCGACGATGCGGACCGGAAACTGGTCGAGCACGTAAGAGAGAAAGCCCTCGCGCGGCAGGTAGTCGTGTCCCGGCAGGCGCGCGCGGATGCGGGCGCGGTCGTCGTGATTGCCGGGCAGCACGTAGAGCGGCGCCGGCGGATCGGCGATGGCGTCGATGAGCGCGGCGTATTCCTCGTCGCGCTCGTCGTTGACGAGATCGCCGGTGAGCAGGATCACGTCGGCTTGATAGGCGCGCGCTTGCGCCAGCGCTTGCTTCAGCTGACGCACGGCGGCGCCGCCATCGTCGGCGCGCACATGCGTATCGGAAATCTGCGCCAGCAGAAACTTGCCGCTCATGCGCGCCCCATCCTGCTGGCCGCCCTGAAGCAGCAAGCTTGGCGCATGCGGCCTGCTTTGTCTGTGCCCGCGGTCACAGCCTGCGATCAGTCCAACGCGCGGGCGACGCGGAAGCCGAGCCCCTGCGCGCGCTGGCCGGGCCGGGCCGATTGCCGCGCGGCCGCGCGCAGCACGGGCTCGCGGTCGGCGAAGCCGCCGCCGCGATAGACGCGGCGCTGGCAATTGTCCGCCTGCACCGCCGCGCCGTCGACCGGGGCGATGTCGTAGTTGGCGGCGTAGCAATCCTCGACCCACTCGCCGACATTGCCGTGCATGTCGAAAAGCGCGAAGGCGTTGGCTTCGTGCGCGCCGACCGGCGTCGTTTGGCGCGCGCGGAACGTCGCTTGCGTGGCGGTGACGCGCGGGCCGTAGGCGTAGGCGCCGACGGCGCCGGCGCGGGCGGCGTATTCCCACTCCGCTTCACTGGCGAGGCGATAGCGCAGGCCGCCGGCCTGGGCGTTGAGCCAATCGAGATAGGCTTGCGCGTCGTCCCAGGAGACGTTGGTCACCGGCCGCTCGCCGCGGCCCCAACCGCCGTCGGCGGGCGAATAGCCGTTGCAGCCGCCGCCGGCGAGGCACGCGTCCCACTGCGCGAAGGTGACTTCGTACTTGCCGATCGCGAACGGACGGATCGAAACTTCGCGCTGCGGGCCTTCATCGCGGGCGCGGCCGGCTTCGTTGGCCGGCGAGCCCATCGTGAACAGGCCGCCGCTCAGCACCACCATTTCGGGGCAATTGTCGCAATCGCGGAAAGCGTGGCCGGGCGCGTACGTCACCGGAATCACTTCCGGCGCCAGCGCTTCGAGCGATGTCTGCGGGGTGGCGGCGTCAGCCGTTTGCTGCGCCGCCTGCTGCTGCAAGAGCGGCTGTGCGTAGCGCCAGGCGATCGGGCTGAAATAGGCGCCGACGCCGAAGACGGCGAGCGCCATCGCCATGCCGCCGACCTTGCGCGAAGCGCGCGCGAACTTCTGCCGCTTCGAGAGAATCTCGAACGTCTGGACACGCTGCTCCATGTTGTCGAGCGGCTTCTGGCCGCGCGACTGGAACGCCGCCGTCGGCGAAGAGCGCGCCATGGAGCGAAATTCCGCGGAGACGAGCGCCGAGCCCGGCTCGGCCAGCTCCTGCAGCCGCGCGGCGACGTTGACGCCGTGGCCGAGCAGATCGCTGGTGGCGGTGACGACGACGTCGCCGACATGCGCGCCGACGCGCAGCTGCGGCTCGCCTTTGGAGCGTTTGTCGAGAATGTCCTGGATAGCGCCGAGCGCCGAGCCGGCGGAGGCGAACTCAAGCATGAAGCCGTCGCCGGCGGTGTTGAACAGGCGCCCGCCGTGCTTCTGCGCCGTCGCGTCGATCCGCGTGCGCAAAGCCTCGACCTTGCGCGCGGCGTTGCGCTGATCGCGTTCGGACATGGTCGAGAAGCCGACGATGTCGACGGAGACGATCGAGGCCAGCCGGATTGTGCGCTCTTCGGCGTTGGCGTTCGGATTATTGTGTTCGGCCACGGCTCATTCCCCACCAGCGGCGAGAATAGCCCCCTCCCAGGGGCATTGCCACCATCCTCTCACTCGCCTGAATCGGCGATGAGCAAAAGCGAACTCATGTTCTGGATGAAGGCGCCGGTCGAAATACCTGTGACCGGCGTCTCGGTGATGTAGGGCGAGGTGTCGAAGCGGTCGCCGACCAGGGTTTGCGCGTAATCGCCCGGCGAAGGTTCCGCCGGCGGTTCGCCGGCGTAGGGATTGCTGGTCGCCGTGAGCGGCGTCGGCCAGTAGCCTTCGGCGTTCAGTGTAGCGATGAGTTCGCGCGCGCGTTCCGGCGTCGGCCGCTCGACCTCACCGGCGCCGCGGTTGGAGGTCATGTCGGAGACTTCGATGTTCTGCGTGGTGAAGAAGCGCGGCAGGCGGAAATCGGCGCGGCGGTGGAACGGCGATGACATTGCGAGCTGCGTGGGATCGGCGCCGCGCAGGCGCTCGTAACGCGCGCGCAAGGCGGCCACATCGATCGGGCGCCATTGCGAGTAGTGCGTGATCGGCTGCTCGGGATCGTAGTTCCAATAATATTCGCCGCTGCGCGCATTCGAGCCGCGACGATGATTGATGCGAGCGCGGTTGGTGCGCAGCTCGATGAACGTCGGGTAGTGACGGCCGGCGACGCGCACCTGGTCATCAGGGAGACGGACCGAATCGAGCCATGCCAAAGCTTCGGGGACGCGGGCGAGAAAGCGGCGATCGCCTGTCCACTCGTAGAAGTTCATCAGTTGCGCGACGTTGTTCGCGGTCGTGTGCGTCGCCAGCGCTTCCGGCTCATAAGAACGCGCGCCGACTGGCGCGAGCGTGTCAGCATCGTGTTGCAAGCCCCACCCGGCCTGCGGCGCGGGCTGCTGGGTGGCGAGGAAAATCTCCATCGCTTTGCGGATCGCCGGCAGCGCGCGCTCGTCGCCGAGCGTCTGATGGACCATCAGCAGGAACTTGATGTTTTCGCCGGCGACATCGTCGTTGAAGGTGATCTGGCGGATGTAGCGCTCTTCTTCCGAATGACGTGGGAAACGCTGCGGCCAGCCGCCGTTTTCGTACTGGCTGTCGAGCACGAACAGGATCGCCTGCTCCAAAGGCGCACGCAGATGGCGGGCGCGGCGTTCGAGATAGAGGCGGAGCAGGAATTGCGAGGCTTCGCTCGTGCCGGCGTCGTCGAAGGTCGCGTTGCCGTAGTAGTGATGGAATTCCTCGAGCCGCCAGCCGTTCTTGCCGATCGTGTCGTACCAGCGCCGCGCGCTCTCTTCGCCGGCGAAATCGTGCAGATAATTCCAGCCTCCGGCCGGATGCTGCGCGGCGATCAGGCCCTCGGCCACTTCCATCGCCGCCTGGTAGTAGAACTCGTCGCGCGTCGCGTGGAAGCAATCAAGATAAAGATGGCCCACCGTCGCCGTGCCGGGCGGCTGGATCCAGATCATCGTCTCGTAGGCTTCCATCTCGCCCCAGCGGCGCGAGAAGTCGGGCAGGTAGCTCCAGACATAGCCGCCGCGATACGCGACGCGCTCGCGCATGAAGCGTGTCGCGCGCTTCATCGCACCGCGCGCTTCACGACGCAGCGCGCTGTTACCGGTGTCATCAGCTGGGACAAAAAAAGACGAGCAAGCGCTCGTCATCACAGCGCCCGAAGCGCCCGCGAGCAGTGTGCGGCGTGATGTGTTTCGTAATCCACTCATCGTCGTTCGCATCCCCTCTTGCTCACCGCGACGGCGCTACGGGCGCGCGCGCGAGCAGGTGCTTTCTTATCTTGCCCGCGGCGGTGCGCGGGAAGTCATCCACGAAGGTGACGTGGCGCGGCGTTTTATAACCGGCCAGGTGGCTGCGGCAAAACTGAATCACCTCGTTGGCCGAGAGCGGCTGCGCGCCGGGTTTCAGCAGCACGAACGCGTGGCCGACCTCACCCCACTTCTCGTCCGCCACGCCGATCACCGCGCTCTCCAGCACGGAGGGATGCCGCGCCAGCACGTTCTCGACCTCGGCCGGATACACGTTCTCGCCGCCGGATATGTACATCTCCTTGATCCGGCCGGCGACATAGTAGCAGCCGTCGCGGTCGCGGCGGCCGATGTCGCCGCTGCGGAGCCAACCGTCGCCGGTGAACGCTTTCGCGGTTTCTTCGGGGCGGCGCCAATAGCCGGGCGTGAGGCCCGCGCCGCGCATCCAGATCTCGCCGCTCTCGCCATCGGCGACGTCTTCGCCGTCGGCGTCGACGATGCGCACGTCGAGCAGCATTTGCGGTTTGCCGACCGAGCCGATCTTGCTCAGCGCATCTTCCGGCGCGGCGACGAAGGCGGTCGGTCCGGTTTCAGTCATGCCGTAGCCGTTGCAGACGCGCACGCCTTTCGCGGCGAAGCGCTCCACCAGCACGTCCGGCAACGGTGCGCCGCCGCAGCCCCATGAGCGCACGCGCGAAAGATCGGCGCGCTCGAACGCCGGATGCAGCGCAAGCTGCTGGTAGATCGCCGGGACGCCGAAGAAGACGTCGAGTCGCGGCATCAGCTCGAGCGCGCGGGCTTCGTCGAAGCCCGGCATGACGATCACCGTGCCGCCGGCGATCAACGTCGGCAGCGTGACGAGCTGGATGCCGGCGGTGTGAAAGAGCGGCAAGAAGTTGAGCGTGGTGTCGGCGCCGTTGACGCCGAACGCCTGGGCGACGTGAAACGCGTTCACCGCGGCCATTTGATAGGTCTGGATCACGCCTTTCGGCGCGCCGGTGGTGCCGGAGGTGTAGCTTAGCGACCAGATCGCGTCGCCGGACCAGCGGCGCTCGGTGCGGAGCGGCGCGGCCGCGGCGAGCAAGGGCTCATACGCATGCTCCCCCGCTTGCGGAAGAGGATCGTCCAGCGCCACCAGAGCCAAGCCTTCGCGCGCCAGCTCCAGCGCACAGGCCGCATCTTCCGCGCCGTAGAACAGCACTTTCGGCGTGCAATCCGCCAGCAGCAGCGCAAGCTCCGCGGCCGGCGCGCGCCAATTTAGCGGCGCGAGAATTGCGCCGAGCTTGGCGCACGCGAACATGATCTCGAAGAACGCGATCCGGTTGCGGCAGAGAATGGCGACGCGATCTTCGCGTCCGACGCCGAAGCTCGCCAGCACCGCGGCGGCGCGCGCGGCGCGATCGTCCAATTCGGCATAGGTCATGGCGCGCCCGCTCAGCGCATCCTCGAACGCGACGCGCCGCGGCGTCAGCGCCGCCCGCTTCGCGGTGATGTCGACCAAGTCGACACCCATAACTTCCCCCTCCCCTGCCAGCGCGCTCCTTTTAGCCAGCGTCGCCGTTCTTGGCTCGCGGCGCGAGCCCATTGATCATCAAATCAGCAGCAGCCTCGGAGACCGCGTTGACGTCGGCGCCGTCCTCCCAGACGCCGTACCTCAAACCCAAGAAAGTCGAGGCGCCCATCAGCGCCCACACGCGCACGTCATCGTCGCCTTCGCTGATTTCGCCGCGCTTGGCGGCGTGGCTGAGCTGCTGGCGGTAGGCGTCCGAGAACGTGCGGTAGTAGGCGCGGTACGCCTCGGGGGCCACGAACTGCGCCTCCATCACGACGCGATAGAGCGACTTGTGCTCGCGCACGAACTCCAGATAGGCGCGGATGCCGAGCCGCTCGGCTTCGAGCCGGTTCGGCGCATCTTTCACGCTTTCGCTCAAGGCATGTCGGGTGCGGGCGCCCATGTCGGCGACCAACGCTTTGAACACCTCCTCCTTCGACTTGAAGTAGACGTAGAAGGTGCCGAGCCCGACGCCCGCCGCTTGGGTGATGTGGCTGATCGCGGTCTCATGGTAGCCGCGCGCGCCGAACTCCTCCCCCGCCGCATCGAGCAGCCGCCTGAGCGTCCGCCGGCCGCGCTCCGTTTTGGGGCCGGGACGCTCCTCGACCGCTTCGGCCGGAGAACCTGAATGTTGACTCATGTTTCAAGTCTCCGCTACAAAGACGGCCAAGACAAGGAAAAAGCGGTCCGGAGAACCAGGCCGCGGGGGGAATGCCGGGCGATGCCGGTGCACGCTTTGCCAGACGGGGCGACCATGTCCTACGCCGATGAAGGCGTGGGTTCGCCGATCCTGTTGGTGCACGGCTGGGCCGCTCATGGCGGCTTCTTCCAGGATCTGAGCGCCGGCCTCGCCGCCGATCATCGCGTCCTCACCCTCACCTTGCGCGGCCATCCGGGCTCCAGCATCGGCGCGGCCCCGCTCACCATCGAAACGCTGGCCGACGATATCGCGCATTTCGCCGCCGCGCTCGATTTGCGCGGCCTGACCGCGCTCGGCTGGTCGATGGGGGCGATGGCGCTCTGGGCGGCGGCGCCGAAGCTCGGCCTGCGCCTCGCCGGTCTCGTCGTCGAAGACATGGCGCCGCGCCTCACCAACGACGCGAGTTGGCGCGACGGCCTCTCGGGCGGCTACGCGGCCGGCGATGTCGAGGCGACGCTGAGGGAAATCGAAGCAGACTGGCCCGCGTACGTCGCCCGCTTCGCCCCGCGCATGTTTGCGCCCGGCATGCGCGAGACGCGCCCCGATCTGATCGACTGGGCGCGCGCCGAGATGTCGAAGGCCGATCCTATGGCCATGGCCGCGCTCTGGGCCTCGATGGCGGCCGAGGATTTCCGCGCCGCGCTCGCGCGCATCGATGCGCCGATGCTCGTGATCCACGGCGCAGAGAGTCAAATCTATCCCGACGGCGCGACGGCTTTCGTCGCCCGCACGGCGCCGCGCGGCGAACGCGCAGTGATCGCCGGCGCGGGGCACGTGCCCCATCTCGAAGCGCCGGACGCATTTTTCAAAATCATCGAGGCTTTCGTCCGCAACACCGAGCGGCGGCCCGACTTGAGGAGCGGAGGAGCAGTCCCATGAAACGGTTTGGCGATCCGGCGCGGCTAGCGCTGTTGTTGGCGAGCGTCTGCGCGACGCCGTTTGCGTTTGCGGCGCCGGCAATGGCGCAGGACGAGGCGTCGTACGAAGAAGACGAAAACATCGTCGTCACCGCACGCCGGCGCGAAGAGAACTTGCAGGACGTGCCGATCGCGATCACCGTGCAGACCGCCGAGCAGCTCGATCAGCGCGGCGCCGAGAACATCACCGTGCTGCAAGAGACGACGCCGAACGCCACGGTTCAGGTCGCCCGCGGCTCCAACTCGACGCTGATCGCCTTCATTCGCGGCGTCGGCCAGCAGGACCCGCTGTGGGGCTTCGAGCCCGGCGTCGGCCTCTATGTCGACGACGTTTACATCGCCCGCCCGCAGGCGGCGGTGCTCGACATCTTCGATATCGAGCGCATCGAGGTGCTGCGCGGCCCGCAAGGCACGCTCTACGGCCGCAACACGGTCGGCGGCGCGGTGCGCTACGTCACCTCGATGATGGACACCGAAGAAGCGCATCTGCGCACGCGCTTCCAGTTCGGCTCCTACAATCAGATGGACGCGATCCTCTCCGGCTCGATGCCGCTGACCGAGAACCTCGTCGTCGGCGGCGCGCTCGCGCTCTATACGCGCGACGGCTACGGCGAGAACCTCGTCACCGGCGCCGAGCACTACAACAAGGATGTGGACGCCTATCGCATCAGCGCCCAATGGACGCCGACCGACGCGCTCACCATCCGTCTCACCGCCGATGGCGTCGACGATGATTCCAATCCGCGCCACGGCTCTCGCCTCGCCAGCTTCCCGGCGGGCGGCCCCTCCTACGATCCGCTGCCGGATGTGTACGATACGCGCGCCGGCTCCGGCGACGAGAACCACGTCGAGACGCGCGGCTCGGCGCTGCACATCGATTACGAGCTGACGCCGAATCTGACGGTGCGCTCGATCACCGCCCATCGAGAAGGCCAGACCAACGGCACGATCGACTTCGACAACACGGAATTCCCGACGCTCGACATTCCGGCCTTCTACGCCGACGAGCAGTTCACGCAGGAATTCCAGCTGCTGTTCGATTACGACCGCATCCAGGGCGTCGCTGGCTTGTACTATCTCGACGGCATGGCCGAAGGCGCATTCGACACCGTGCTTGGCTTCGCCGGCCCGCTGACGATCTTCACGCAAGGGCGCGTCGACACCGAATCGCTCGCCGCGTTCGCGGACGTCAGCTTCGACGTCACCGACACGCTCGCGCTCTCGGTCGGCGGCCGCTGGACGCGCGACGAGAAGACGGGTCAGGTCTATCGCCAGAACTTCACCGGCATCCGCAGCCCGTTCTTCGGCAATGGCGCGGCGGTCCCGGGACTCGTGCGGACCAATTACACCAATGACGCCGAGTTCGAAGAATTCACCCCGCGTGTCTCGGTGACGTGGGAGGCGAGCGAAGCGCTGACGCTCTACGGCTCCTACAGCCAGGGCTTCAAGTCCGGCGGCTTCGACATGCGCGGCGACGCGATCTTCACCCCGGACACGGTGAACGGCTATCAGCCGGAATTCGTCGACACCTACGAACTGGGCTTCCACTCCTCGTTCTGGCAGGGCCGCTTCAATCTGAGCGGCGCGGTGTTCCAGTCCGAGTACACGGACATGCAGATCACCCGTCAGGAGCCGACGACTTTGGGCGGCATCGCCAGCTTCGTCGACAACGCCGCCTCGGCCGAGATCAACGGCGCCGAGCTCGAGGGCCGCGTGTTCCTCACCGACAACTTCACCGCCAATTTCGCCGTCGGCTACATCGAAGGCGAGTTCAACGAGTACATGTCGAACACCGTGGTCGCGAACCCGGCGCCGCCGCCGGCTACGATCGTCGTGCCGATCGATCTCTCCGGATCGGCGGCGCTGCAGAACACGCCGGACCTGACCGCTTCGCTTTCGTTCACCTACACCGCCGCTTTGGCGGGCGGCGAGCTGGCGATCACGCCGTCGGCTTCGTATCGCGGCGACAGCCAGATGTTCGAGTTCGCCACGCCGGCGCTCGATCAAGACGCCTATGCGCTCTACAACGCGTCCGTCACCTGGACTTCGGAGAGCGACCGCATCCGGCTCGGGCTGCACGGCCACAACTTGGCCGATGAAGAATATCGCGTCGGCGGCTACAACTTCCCGGGCGCGTTGTTCGGCAACTCGATCATCGGCTTCTACGGGCCTCCGCAGACCTGGACGGCGTCGGTCGAAGTCAGGTTCTAATCCTTCCCACTCCAGCACGGCGGCGCGACACTCTCGCGCCGCCGTTTTTGTTTCGAGCGATGACAGAGCAAACCGCCGCCGCACCGCCGCAGCCCGTCGACAAACGCCGCCTTCTGGTGCTGGCGCTGCTCTTCGTCGTCTACACGTTCAACTTCATCGACCGGCAGATCATGGGCATCCTCAACGTGCCCATCCAGCAGGAGCTCGGCGCCAGCGACGCCGAGATGGGCCTGCTCGGGGGTCTCTCCTTTGCGCTGTTCTACACCGGGCTCGGCATTCCGATCGCCTGGCTCGCCGACCGCAGCAACCGCACCTGGATCATGACCGCGGCGCTGACGCTGTGGAGCGGGTTCACCGCACTCTGCGGCATCGCCCAGAACTACACGCAGCTCTTCCTCGCCCGCATGGGCGTCGGCGTCGGCGAAGCCGGCGGCGTCGCGCCGGCCTATTCGCTGATCTCCGACTATTTCCCGCCGAGGGAGCGCGCGCGGGCGCTCGCGGTCTATTCCTTCGGCATTCCGATCGGCAGCGCCGCCGGCGTCGGCCTTGGCGGCGTCATCGCGCAGACGTTCGACTGGCGCGTCGCCTTCATCACCGTCGGCCTCGCCGGCATCCTGATCGCGCCGATCTTCCGGCTGTGCGTGCGCGAGCCCGAGCGCGGCCGTTACGACGCCAAGGCGCAGCCCGGCGCGCCAGCGAAGGCGGGTCTTCTGCAATCGATCGGAGTCGTGACCAAAAAGCCGAGCTTCTGGCTGCTTTCGTTCGGCGCATCGTGTTCGTCGATCATGGGCTACGGCTCGTTCTACTGGATCCCGACTTTCCTACAGCGCTCGTACGGCTTCGACGTGCTGCAGGCGGGCTATTACTACGCCGCGATTCTGCTGATCGGCGGCGTTCTCGGCGTGTGGCTGGGCGGGATGCTGGGCGACAAGCTGGGCGCCAAGCGGCGCGCCATGTTCGCGCTGGTGCCGGCAGGCGCGTGGATGCTGGCGCTGCCGTGCTATGCGCTCGGGCTGTTGTCACCGTCGCCGCTCATCGCCTTCTTCCTCTTTCTCGCGCCGACAGCGCTCGGCCTTGTATGGCTCGGCCCGGTCATCGCCGCGGTGCAGCATCTCGCGCCCGCGAGCATGCGCACGACGGCGTCGGCCAGCTTCCTGTTCATCAACAATCTGATCGGCATCGGCCTCGGCACCTATCTGCTCGGCCTGCTCTCGGATGCGTTGTCGGCGCAGTACGGCGAAGAGAGCCTGCGCTACTCGATCCTCGCCGGCAGCGGCTTCTATCTCGTCGCCGCGCTGCTCTATCTGGTGGCGGCCCGTTCACTGCATCGCGACTGGGTGGATTAACTCAGCCCCGCTGGGCCGCCGGCGCCCCCCGGAAGTCAGCCTGAGCTTGTCGAAGGCGACGCGGGCCGCGGGATGCCGGCAAGGACGCCGGCGCTCAGCCCACTCCCCATTCCTAGCCTCCAACTCCGCCCACGGTATGATTTGCCGTTGCAAATAACTGACTGGTCAGTTATAAAGAGAATATGCCCGCCCCCGCCGCCTCTCGCCGACCCTCCCCTCGCTGGCAGCGCCGGGCCGAGGCGCGGCCGGAGGAGATTCTCGAAGCGGCGCTGGCGGAGTTCACGGCGCGCGGGTTCGAGGCGGCGCGAATGGAGGATGTGGCCAAGGCCGCCGGGCTCTCAAAGGCGGCGATCTATCTTTATTTCCCGAGCAAGATCGCGCTCCTGGAGGCGCTGATCGAAGCCAAGGTCGGCGCCATCGCCCGCCAGGCCGAAGCGCTGGCCGCGGCCGGCCAAGCCGATCCGCTCGGCGCGCTCAAGATGCTCGCCACTGTGGCCGCCGCGCGCTTGGCCGATCCCAACGTCATCGCCGTGCCGCGGCTCGTCATCGGCATCTCAGGGCGCTTTCCCGAGATCGTCGAGTTCTACCGCACCCATGTCGTCGCCAAGGCGCGCGCCGCGCTCGAACAGCTGATCGAAGCCGGCATCGCCAGCGGCGCGATCCGCAAGGTCGACACCAACGCCGTCGTCCGCGCCTTCATCGGCCCGCTCTTCTTCGAAGCGATGTGGACGCACGTCCTGAAGGGCGAAACCGCTCTCGACGATCCGCAAAAGCTGATCGAACAGCAATTCGACGTGCTGCTCTCCGGACTGGAGCCACGCGCATGAAGCGCTCTGTTTTTCTTTCGCTGGCGCTCCTCCTCGCCGCCTGCGGCGACGGCGCGCGCGACGCGCTGCAAGGCTACGGCGAAGCCGATTACATCTATCTCGCGAGCCAGGAAACAGGCGTGATCCGCGAGGTGCTGGTGCGCGAGGGCGAGCACGTGGCGGCCGGCGCCCGCGTGTTCACGCTCGAGCCCGAGCGCCTGCAATACAACGCCGCCACCGCCGGCGCGCAAAGCGACGCCGCCGCCGCCGCCGTGCGCACGGCGCAAGCCGACGCGGTGCTGGCCGAGCGCAATTACGCGCGCGGGCTCGAATTGTTCGAACGCGGCTTCTATCCGCGCGCCCGACTCGACGCCGACCGCGCGGCGCGCGACGCCGCCAACGCCCGCCTCGCCCAAGCGCGCCGCGAAGCCGGCGCGGCGAGCGCAGCGACCGGGCTGGCGCAGGAGCGCCTCGCCGACACGAGCGGCGCAGCGCCTGTCGCAGGCGTGATCGACCAGATCTATCACCGCCCCGGCGAAGTGGTGCCGGCGGGCCAGCCGATCGCGGCGCTGCTTGCGCCGTCGAACATGAAAGTGCGCTTCTTTGCGCCGCAGGACATGCTGCCGCAGCTGCCGGTCGGCGCGCGTGTCAGCGTCTCGTGCGACGGCTGCGAACAGCCTATCCCGGCGACGGTGAGCTTCGTCGCTGCCGAGCCGCAATTCACGCCGCCGGTGATCTACTCGCTCGATCAGCGCGAGAAGCTCGTCTTCCTGGTCGAAGCGCGGCTCGATGCGCCGAGCCGCATTCGGCCCGGCATGCCGGTCGACATCCGGATCGCCGAATGAGCGAAGAGATCGTCATCGACGTGCGCGGGCTGACCAAGCGGTTCGGCGATCGGACCGTCGTCGATCATTTCGATCTCCAGGTCCCGCGCGGAGCGATCTACGGCTTCCTGGGCCCGAACGGCTCCGGCAAGACGACGACGATCCGCATGGTGTGCGGGCTTCTGAAGCCGGAGAGCGGCGAAGGCGAAGTGCTCGGCTTCGACGTGCTGAAGGAGAGCCTCAAAATCAAAGAGCGCGTCGGCTACATGACGCAGAAATTCTCGCTCTACGAGGACCTCTCAATCCGCGAAAATCTCGAATTCATCGCCCGCCTCTACGGCCTCGATCGGCGCAGCGAACGCGTCGATCGGGCGCTGGTCGATCTCGGCCTCGCCGAGCGCCAAGCGCAGCTCGCCGGCAAACTTTCCGGCGGCTGGAAGCAGCGCCTGGCGCTCGCCGCCTGCATGATCCACGAACCGGAATTGCTGCTGCTCGACGAACCCACCGCCGGCGTCGATCCGAAGGCGCGGCGCGATTTCTGGGACCAGATTCGCCGCTATTCGGCGCAAGGCGTCACCACGCTCGTCTCGACGCACTACATGGACGAAGCGGTGCAGTGCGATTCCATCGCCTACATCGCCTACGGCAAGAAGCTGATCGACGCCGCCACCGCCGACATCCCGGCACAGATCGGCCTCGCCTGCTGGCGCATCTCTGGCCGGCCGCTGGCGAAAGCGCAGGAATTGTTGGAGCAGGCCGAGGCGGTCGAACTCGTCGCCCGCTTCGGCGCCGAGATGCACGCCTGCGGCAAGGATGCCGCCGCGCTCGAACGCGCCGTGCGTGCGGTGCAGAAGGCGCAGCCGCACGTCGAGATCGAACGCATCGAAGCGGGCTTCGAGGAGATATTCATCTACCTCATGTCCGGCAGCATCGATAACTTCCAATGAGCGGCGGCGCACATAACTGCTCACCCGTTTACGGGGGAGCTGTCAGCACGCGAAGCGTGATGATTGAGGGGGCGAGCTCGCACACGCACCCCCTCCGGCTCGCTACGCTCGCCACCTCCCCCGCAGGCAGGGGAGGAGTATGAAGTTCTTCGATCTCTCCTGGTCGCGCGTGTTCGCCGTGTTCTTGAAGGAACTGGTGCAGATGCGGCGCGACCGGCCGACCTTCGCCATCATGATCATGATGCCGGTGATGCAGCTGATCCTGTTCGGCTACGCCATCAACACCGATCCGCGCCACCTGCCCGCCGTCGTCGAAATGCGTGAGGACGGGCCGATGACGCGCGCGTTCCTGGCTTCGCTGCACGCCTCCTCCTACATCGACATCGTCGCCGTGACGCAGGGCCCTGACGAAGCCGAAGCCATGCTGCGCGCGGGAGAAGCGACGTTTCTCATCTCCATTCCCGAAGGCTTCGAGCGCCGCCTGGTGCGCGGCGAGCGTCCGCAAATGCTGATCGCCGCCGACGCCAGCGATCCGGTCGCCGCCGGCGGCGCGATCGGCGCGGTCGAGCGCATCGCGCAATCGGCGTTCGCGCCGGAATTCCAGGGCGCGCTTTCGTTTCTCGCCCGCGCTCCGCCCGCGTACGAGATTGTCGTCCACCGCCGCTACAATCCGGCCGGCGTCAGCGCCTTCAACATCGTGCCGGCGCTGCTCGGCGTCATCCTCACCATGACCATGGTGCTGATCACCTCAATCGCGCTGACGCGCGAAAGCGAACGCGGCACGATGGAGAATCTGCTCGCCACGCCGATCCGGCCGGTCGAAGTTATGATCGGCAAGACCACGCCCTATATCGGCGTCGGCGCCATCCAGGTCTCGATCGTGCTGATCGCCGCGACCTTGCTCTTCCGCATTCCGTTCGCAGGCTCGTTTCCGGCGTTCCTCATCGCGGTCACGCTCTTCATCTTCGCCAATCTGATGCTGGGCTATCTCATCTCCACCGCCGCCCGCACGCAGCTGCAGGCGATGCAGATGACGTTCTTCATCTTTCTGCCGTCGATTTTGCTTTCCGGCTTCATGTTTCCGTTCCACGCCATGCCGAACTGGGCGCAAGCCATCGGCACGGCGCTGCCGATCACACACTTCCTGCGCATCGTCCGCGAGATCATGCTGAAAGGCGCCGGTTTCGCCGACATCGTCGGCGACCTCCTCCCGCTCACGCTCATCCTGCTGAC
The DNA here is from genome assembly GCF_035627415.1 of Vitreimonas sp. Classification (GTDB taxonomy): domain Bacteria; phylum Pseudomonadota; class Alphaproteobacteria; order Caulobacterales; family Aquidulcibacteraceae; genus Vitreimonas. Next base: position 16,681 of record NZ_DASPLU010000026.1, read on the forward strand.
GTTGGCGACGCTGGCGCTGCTCCGCTTTCGGCGAACGTTGGATTGATCGTCTTCTTCGTGAAATCAGCCCGCCAGGGCGCGTTCCCGCTCAACCGCGATATCGCCCGCCAACGCATCGAACAGCTCGCGCGTCACAACACTGTCCGCGCCTTCGCGCGCGAGCAGCACCAGGCGTTCCATGATCTCGTGCAGCTCCGCCAAGCCGCGCGCTGGCGAACCGACCGCGATCACGTTGGCCGCCGGATCATCATCGCGCCATTCGTCCGCGCCGATCAGCGCCTCATGCAGCTTCTCGCCAGGACGCAAACCGGTGAACACGATCGGCACGTCGACATCGGGCCGCAAGCCTTCGAGGCGGATCACTTCGCGCGCCAGCTCCACCACCGGCAGCGCCTCGCCCATGTCGATCGCCAAAGCGGCGCCTCGCACCGGCGCGCCGAGACCGACAGCCGCCGCCTGCAGCAACGCGTCCGCAGCTTGCGGGATCGAGAGAAAGAAGCGCGTCACGTCCGGATCTGTCACCGTGAGTGGCCCGCCGGCCGCCAGCTGCGCTTCGAACGTCGGGATCACCGAGCCCGTCGAGCCGAGCACGTTGCCGAGTCTCAACGGCACGGCGCGCAAACCGCCCTTGCGGTCGAGCGCCTGGCAATACATCTCGCCCAGCCGCTTCGAGGCGCCCATCACTCCAGACGGGTCAACGGCCTTGTCGGTCGACACGAATACCAGATCTGCGCCGACGCCATACGCCGCTTCGGCGACGTTGCGCACGCCGGCGACATTGGTCAGCACGCCTTCGCTCGGAAACATCTCCACCAGCGGCACCTGCTTCAGCGCCGCGGCGTGAAAGACGATTTGCGGCCGCTCGCGCTTGAACCAGCGCCGCATCGCCTGCTGATCGCGAATATCCGCAAGCGCCAGCGCCGCGTCCGGCAGCTCCTGACTGATGCGGAAGAGATTGTATTCGGAGCTGTCGAGCAGGGTCAGCCGCGCCGGCGCGAGTTCGGACACGCGCCGCGCCAGCTCGCTGCCGATCGAGCCGCCCGCGCCCGTGATCAGAACACGCTTGCCAGCGATGATGCCGCGGATGCGCGCTTCATCGATGTCGCCCAGCGGGCAGCCGATCAGGTCCTCGATCCTCAGCGGCCGGAGCTTACCGCCCTCGATCAGCAGGACCTTCATCCGCGCTTCGGCCGCGCGCTCCAGGATCGCACGCCCTTCAGCGCCATCGGCCGGCGCCGCCGCGAGGATCAGCTGGCGCGCATCGAGCGTGGAAAAGTCGAACGCCTCCCAGCGCCCCGCGCGTGCGCGCACAGGCAAAGGACACTCGCCCTTGCCGAGCACCGCCGCGGCGCCGAGTTCGAGGCCATGCGGCAGCCAGGCGTCGCAATGCGCCAGCGCTTCACGCACTGCGCGCGCAGTTCCAGCAAGAATCGCTTCCCCCGACATCCCGACCGCCAACAAAACCGAGCACAGCTAGGTACAAATGGAGGCTCCGCCATGTCCAGCGCGCGCCCCATCTTGTTCCGATACGATTTCATGACAGCCAACGGCTCGGCCAGCCTTTTCCGTCGGAATGCCGAATTCTAACTGATTTGTGACCCTCAGGCGGGCAGGACGACCCTGGCGTTGCCGGCCGCGACTTCGAGCGGCTGATCGAGGGCGTCGCCGCCGATCCGGTATTCGCCGCCCGCGGCCCTCACCAGCGCGCAGCCGGCGGCCACGTCCCAGATCATCGAGCCGGATTCGCGATACGCTTCGGCGCGGCCGGCGGCGACGTACGCCAGCGCGCTGGCGGCCGAGCCGATCATGCGCACCTTGCGCCAGGCCTTTAGCCGCGCCTCGAACAGCGCCATCGAGTCCGCGCTCGCCCGCGAGGGCACGCCCGTCTGCAGAATGCCGCCTGCGGGATCGTCGATCTCCGAAACACGCATCGGCTGGCCATTGAGCCAGGCGCCTTCGCCGACGATTCCGGTGAAACGCTCCGCCAGCACGAAGCAATCAACCACGCCGAGCACCGGCGCGCCATTATCCAACAACGCGATCGACACCGCGCAATGCGGATAATCGCGCAGATAATTGACGCTGCCATCGAGCGGATCGACAGCCCAGACATAGCGGTCGCCGCGCTGCATGGCGCGCGTCCAACCGGCCTCTTCCGAAATCGCCGCGAACGGCGTGGCCAGCTCCAGCGCCGCGAGGATCAGCGCTTCGGCGCGCTTGTCGGCGTCGATTTTGACCTCGCGGCCCTGCTCGGCCTCGATCACGGCCCAGGCCTTGCGATGTTCCAACAGCGCTGCGCCCGCTGCGGCCGCGGTCCGCTCGGCAATCGTCAACAAGTCCCGCAATTCGCTCAAGGCCGGCTCCTCGGCGGCCTTCTTAGAGCGCTGTCTCCTCTTGGAGAAGCGCGGCATCCGCGCTTTATTGCGCCCGGAGCTGGGTTCATGGACGGCGCGCAAACCAAGGCGTCCTCAGAGCGCTCTGCGGCCAAGTCGGCGCAGGGCCTGAGCGCGGCTGCGCTCGACAAGCGCCTTGCGCTGAAGAAGCAGGCCCGCAACGACGCCGCCCGCAACCTGCCCCGCCACGACGCCGGCGAACTTTCGGCCGCCGAACTCGCCGTGCTCGAAGCTGTGGCGCATGAGCGTGCTCAGGTGGATCAGGTCCGCAATCAAGCCAAGGCGGAAGCCGAACGGCGCCTGCGCGCGCTCGCGCCGACGCCGCAAGATTTCGCCGGGCCAGCGCTCGATGCGCGGCTGGGGCTGAAGCAAGCCGAAGGCCGCATCGCCCACGACTGGCGCGCCGCCGCCGCGCGAGCCCGCCAAGCGCACGCCGATCTCGAAGCGTTCAAGCGCACGCACAGCCTGCGCCGGTCCGCGGTCTATCCGCGCTCGACGCTGCTGCAAGCGGGGTTGTTGCTGAGCGCCGCGGTGTTCGAGGCGCTGTTCAGCGCAGCCTTGTTCGCCGAAGACGACGCGCGCGGCCTGCTCGGCGGCGCGATCACTGCGATCGGGCTCTCCGGCGCCAATGTGACGCTCGGCTATCTCGCCGGCTTTCTCGGCCTTCGCTACCTGCAGCACGTCAAGCTGCCGGTCAAAGCGATCGGCGCGCTCGCCTTCGCGGCGTTCGCGCTGCTGGCGCTGATGCTCAACTTGTTCGCCGCCGATTGGCGCGACCGGCTCGCAGCACTCGCCGGCCGCCAGCTGGACATGGGCTCGGACGCCGGCTTCCACATATGGTCGTTGCTGCAGCTCGACTCGCCGCAAGCGATCATTCTGCTGATGCTCGGCGCCGGCGTTTGGGTGTTCGCCGCGCTCAAGGGCTATTCGGGCTTCGACGATCCTTACCCCGACTACGGCAAGATGGCGCGCAGCACCGAAGCGGCGGCGGAGGCGCTCTCCGATTTCCGCGCCGACGCCCGCGGCGAACTCGAAGCGCCGGTCGAACTTGCCAAGGCCGCGCTTGCGGCGCGGCTGGAGAAGATGCGGGCCGAGTTCGAGGCGATGAGCAAGGGGTTCGACGCCGCCGCGCTCAAGATGGAGCAGCTCGACGCCAAGGCGCGCGCGCTCGACGACGCCGCCGCCGCCGCGATTCATCTTTATCGGCAGGAAAACATCGCCCACCGCACGGCCCCAGCCCCGCTCTACTTCAGCGCCGCGCCGCCGGCGGCCGGGCCGTCGCTCGACGCGCTGGGCGCCGCCGCCGCGATGATCGACGAAGCGCGCAACCGCCTCAACGACGCCCAGCGTCAGTCGACGCAAGCGCTGGAGGAGTTGCTCGCCGAACTCAACGCCGCCACCGCTCGGCTCGATGTCGGAGAGGACGCGTGAGGCGCCGCGGCCAGCGCGATGGCGGCCGCAACGCAATCGGCATCGTGCTGATCGCTCTCGCCGTGATCGTGCTCGGCGGGCTCGGCGGCGCGGCGTTCGTGCTGCGTCCGCCGCCGACGGACGCCGAAACGCTCTGCCGCACCGATGCGCCGCTCGGCGCCCACACGATCATCCTGGTCGACGCCACCGACCGGCTCGAGCCGCGCCATCGCCGCAAGCTGCGCGCCGTCGCGCAGCAGGAGCGCGCGCGGCTGGCGCAATACGATCGCCTCACCATCATGCGCATCAATGTGCGCCGGCCGCAGGAGCCCTCGATCCTGTTCTCCAAGTGCCTGCCGCGCCCGCCCGAGCAGACCAATCCTTTGTTCGAGAACGCGCGCCTGACGCAAGCGCGCTGGGACGAGGACTTCGCCGGCGCGCTCGACGACGCGCTGCGCAGCGCCGCCTCCAGCGGACCAGCGCGCGCCTCGCCGATCATAGCCGGCTTGCGCGCCGTCGCCGCCGATCCGGATTACGACGCATCCATCCCGGGCCGGCGCCTCGTGCTGGTCTCCGATCTGCTCGAGCATGATCCGCAAGGCTTCTCGCTTTACGTTTCGGATGCGAACTATGCGGCCTGGCAGGCGCACGCGGCGAACCGGCCGCCGGACTTCGCGCGGGTCGATCTGCGCATCGTCCCGCTTGACCGGCCGGACCATGCCGGCGCCCAAGCAGCGGCGATGGAACAATTCTGGCCGGCGTTTTTCGACGCCTCGGATGTCCAATCTGTAAGCACCGATCCAGCGCCCTGAGTGCTTAGCTTTGCGCGCCTGCGACTCACGCTACGATTGAGTCGCTGGATGGAGCCGGAGGGGCGTTTGAACACGTATAATTGGCAGGGCGCGAGCGGGCGCTGGTACGAGTTCGAGATCGCGCGCGCGCAGCGCGCGTGGGAGCCTGTCGGCGGCCTCTACATGTTTGTAAAGCCGCCGGAGCAGCCCGCCCTCGATTGGGGCGGGCCGATCTGCCTCTTCATCGCCCGCACCGATGATTTTTCGAAGACGCTGTCGCGCCACGAGATGTGGCAAGCGGCCGAGAACCTCGGCGCGCGCGAAATCCACCTGCTCGTGATCAAGGACGATCAGACCCGCGCCCGCGTCGAGAAGGACTTGCTCGAAGCGCAAGCGCCTATCCTCAACCGCAACATGCTGCGGCGGGTGGCTTAGGCCCGCGCCGCTACAGCGGCCGCCGGAAAGTCACTGAACACGCCATCGACGCCGGCCGCATAGAACGCGCGCAGCTCCGCAGTGAAATCGCCGTGCTGGCGCATGTAATCCGGCGCGCTCGCGTCGCCGCGGCGCAGCTCGGACGGCAGGAAGTAGTTCTCAGCCCTGAACGTCCACGGATGCACCACCAAGGTCGCCGAATGGGCGCGTGCGACGAGATCCGTCGGCGCCAAGGAGCGCCCGTCGGCGCCGCGCGGAATGATCAGTGATTTCTCCGGGCCGATGCCGCGCGCGTACTCAGCAATCGCGCGCAAGCCGGCGTCGCTCAGCATGTCGGCATAGCTCAGCTCGCGCCTGTCCCACGGCCCGCCGCTCGCCGCGACCAGCTGCACGCAGTTCCAGCGGATCGACGACATCTCAGCCAATTGCCGTAGCGCCCCGATCTCGAAGCACTGCACGAACATCGCATCAGCCGCGCGCTGGGCGCCGCCTTCGCGCACTGCTGCGATAAAGGCCGGCACGGGATCCAGCCCCTGCTCGCGCAAGAACGTCGGATGCTTCAGCTCCGGATAGACGCCGACGCCGGATTCAAGCGCCAGCGCCAGGGCCTCCGCGAACGTCGGAATCTCCTCCCGCCCGTCGAAGGCCATGTTCGCGGGTCGAAGCTGCGGCAGCCGCTCCTTGCAGCGCAGCGTCTTCAGTTCGGCGAGCGTGAAATCCTCAACCCACCAGCCGGCCGCGGCGACGCCATCGACCGTCTTCTTTTTGCGCCGATCCGCGAATTCAGGCCGCGCGCCGACATCCGTCGTTCCGGAGATCTCGTTCTCGTGCCGACACACCAGCACGCCGTCTTTGGTCATCACCAAATCCGGCTCGATGAAGTCCGCGCCTTGCGCGATCGCCAGCCGATATGCCGCCAAAGTGTGCTCCGGGCGCTCGCCACTGGCGCCGCGATGGGCGATGACGATCGGCCGGCGCGAATTCTCGACACCCATGCTCGCGCATCCTCCCAGCGCCAGCGCGCCCGCGACGACGTCGCGCCGCCTCATCCCTTCAGCATTTCGCGCGAGACGATGACGCGCATGATCTCGTTGGTGCCTTCGAGGATGCGGTGCACACGCAGATCGCGGACGATGCGCTCGACCTCGTAGTCGGCCAAATAGCCGTAGCCGCCATGCAGCTGCAGCGCCTGGTCCGCCACCTTGAACGCGGTGTCGGTGACGAAGCGCTTGGCCATCGCGCAATATTTGGTCGCGTCCGGCGCTTTCGCGTCGAGCTTGCGCGCCGCCTGGTGCAGCAGCGCGCGCGAAGCCGCGAGTTCGGTCTCCATGTCCGCCAGCACGAATTGCGTATTCTGGAAATCGGCGATGCGTTTGCCGAACTGCTTGCGCTCCTTCACGTACGCAAGCGCACGATCGAGCGCGTCCTGCGCGCCGCCCAACGCACAGGCGGCGATGTTGAGGCGCCCGCCATCGAGGCCTCGCATCGCGTACTTGAAGCCTTCGCCCTCCGGGCCGATGCGGTTCTCTACCGGCACGCGGCAATCCTCGAAGTTCACGATCGCCGTCGGCTGCGCGCGCCAGCCCATCTTGTCTTCGGCCTTGCCGAACGAGAGCCCAGGGGTTCCGTCCTCGACCAGCACGGTCGAGACGCCCTTCGGCCCCTCCTCGCCGGTTCGGCACATCAGCACATAGAGATCGGAAAAGCCCGCACCGGAAATGAACGCCTTCGAGCCGTTGATCACGTAGAGCGAATTGCCTTCAGGCTTCGCGGTCGTCCGCAGCGCGCCGGCGTCCGAGCCCGAGCCGGGCTCGGTCAAGCAATAGGAGGCGATCTTCTCCATCGTCGTCAGCTGCGGCAGCCATTGCGCGCGCTGCTCGGCGGCGCCGAACGAGTCGATCATCCAGGCGCACATGTTGTGAATGGAGAGAAACGCCGAGGTCGCCACGCAGCCGCGCGACAGCTCTTCGAAGATCAAGGCCGCGTCGAGCCGGGTGAGGCCGGAGCCGCCATGCTCTTCGCCGACATAGATGCCGGCGAAGCCCAGACCGGCCAACTCCTTCAGCACGCCCCGGTCGAGGCCCTCCTCCTCCCAGCGCGCTGCGTTCGGGCGCAGCCTGTCCTGCGCGAACGAACGCGCAGTCTCGACGATCATGTGTTGGTCTTCGGTCAGGTCGGCGGCCATTGTTCCCTCTTTCGGCGCCTTATAGCCGCTCGTCTCGGCTGCGCCAGCGCCCGTCGCCACCGGCCGCGCAACTGGCCCATGGAACCGCTTACCATGACACCACGTTTATGACCCCGGCGGCGTGCGCCGCCAGACTGGGACATATCAGGAGAAATCACATGTTGAAGTCTGTGCTGGCTGCGGGCGCGGCCGCCGCGTTGCTGAGCGTCGCCGCTTGCGGCCAGGGGCCAAACGAAGAGGCTGGCGAACAAGCCGACACCGCTTACGAACAGTCCACGACCGGCGAAACCAACATGGGCCAAGGGCCGATGGAAGAAGCCGGCGAGCAGGCCGATGAAGCGCAGCAAGGCGAATCCATGCCGCCGGCTGGCGACACCACCACGACGACTCCGCCGGCGACGACTCCGTAATCGCCTCGCAGCGATTGCAGCTCAGCTCCCCGTGCGCTTAAACGCGCGCGGGGAGTTTTCATGTTCGGCCGTCTTCCGCCAGCTTTGGTGCTGACGCTGGCGATCGTCGCCGGCTCGGCGATGGACGCCACCATCAAGTGGCTTGGCCAGACCAACCACATTCTGTTGGTGGGCTTTGCCCGCTACGCCATCGGCACGATCTTCGCCTACGGCATCTGGGTTCACGCCGGCCGCCCTGTCATTACGCGCGAGATGTGGGGCGCACACGCCGTGCGCGGCTTCGTCATCGCCGGAACAGCGATGACGTTCTTCTGGGCGCTCACCGTGCTGCCGCTCGCGGAGGCGGTGACGCTCTCCTTCATCTATCCGCTGATCGTGCCGTTCGTCGCCTGGCCGATGCTCGGCGAACGCGTGCGGCCGGCCAGCCTGCTCGCCGCCGGCATCGGCTTCGTCGGCGTCCTGACGGCGACGCAGGGCGCGCCGCCGGCGGACGAATCGCCGCTGCACACGCTCGGCGTCGCCGCCGTGCTCGTTTCGGCCTGCCTGTTCTCCATCGCCATGGTGCTGCTGCGCGCACGGGCGCAGACCGACGGCGCGCCGATCGTCGGGCTGATGACGAGCTTCATTCCCGCGCTCATCGTCGCCGCACCCGCCATCGCCGTTTCACCGCCGCCGCGGGCGGAGGATTGGCCGTTCTTCGTGCTGATGGGCGCGCTCGCCGCCGGCTTCATGTATCTGATGGCGAAAGCCTATGCGCGCGCCGAAGCGCAACAGCTCGCCCCGATCCACTACACCGAATTGCTGTGGGCGAGCGCGATCGGCTTCGTCGTCTTCCACGAGACGCCGCGCATTCAGATCTATATCGGCGCCGCTTTCATCATCGCCGCCTGCCTGTTCGCCGCCTATCACGAACGCCGCATCGCCCACGCCGCCGCCAAGGAGACGCCGACATGAGTTCGATCAGCGCCGACATCATCCCGTTCGCCAAGACCATGGGCGTCGAGATCGTCGAGGCCTCGCCCGAGCGCGTGAGCGCGCGCCTGCTCGTGCGCCCGGAGCTCTGCACCACTGGCGGGACGCTGCATGGCGGCGCGGCCATGGCGCTGGCCGACACGCTCGGCGCGATCGGCGCCCATCTCGCGCTGCCGCCGGACGCCAAAGGCACGACGACCCTCGAAAGCAAGACCAACTTCCTCGGCGCGGCGAAGGCCGGGGCCACCGTCAGCGCCGAGACAACACCCATACACGCGGGCCGCACCACCAGCGTCTGGCAAACCAAGATCACCGGCGAAGACGGCAAGACCATCGCGCTGGTGATCCAAACGCAATTGGTGCTGCGCTGAGCATCCTCGCCCCGCGCAGCGAGGGAAAGCGGCGAAGCCGCGAGGGAGGGGGACAGTGTACTTCCCCCTCCCCTAACCCCTTCCCCGCTTCGCTAACGCTCCGCGGAGCGAGGGGAATCTTACGCCGCGCTGGGCTGCGCGCGTTTGGCCACTTCGTCGGCGCGCCGGCCGCTGACTTCGACCATGTGGTCGAACTCGGCTTCGAACGTCGCCAACCCTTGTGTCAGCGAACGCAGTTCGATGATGAAGTTCTGCCGTTCCGCATGCGGCAGATAGACATCGACGCGATCCCAGCCCGGCCAGCCTTCGCGGGCTTCGAAGCCGAGAATTTGGCCGTTGTGCGCCGACACGGCCGAGTTGATCTTCGGCGTGCCCCAGTTCGGCGTGTAGATGGTCAGCTTCTCGATCGGCTCCAGCAGCACCGAGCCGCATTTCTCGATCGCCTCCTGCATGCCGATGCGGCCCGCCATCTGGAACGAGTGCTCGGAGGAATCCACCGAGTGGAACGAGCCGTCGATCAGCGTCACGGAAACATCCACGACCGGAAAGCCGATCGCGCCCTTCTGCATCGCGTCCTTCACGCCGGCTTCGACCGCAGGAATCCATTGCCGCGGAATCGCCCCGCCCGTGATCTTGTCGACGAACTGGAAACCCTCGCCGCGCGGCAGCGGCTTCACCTGAATGACGCAATCGCCGAACTGGCCGTGCCCGCCGGTCTGCTTCTTGTGCCGGCCGCGCACTTCTGCCGGCTTGCGTAGGCTTTCCTGGTATGGGGTGGACGGCGGCGCAGTCGAGACATCGACGCCGAACCGGTTCTTCAGCCGCTCCAGCACCGCACGCAGGTGCGGCTCGCCTTGGCCCTGCAGCAGAATTTCGTGTGTGGTCTGATCGTGCTTCACGGCAAGGCCCGGATCTTCCTCGACCAGCTTCTGCAGCGCGCCAGACAAGCGCACGTCGTCCTTCCGATCCTTCGTCGCGATGGCGAGCTGATAGACTGGATAGCGCTTTTTGAAGTTGACCTTGATCTCCTGCTTGCCGCTCGCCGCGAGCAGATCGCCGGCCGCGACCGGATCGAGTTTGCCGATGGCGACGACATCGCCCTCAGGCGCGCGCGAGACCTTTTTGACCTGCGAGCCATTGACCGCGAACAGCGCCCCTGGTCGCTGCGTCGACCCATCGCTCAGCGTCAGCTGATCCTGGTCGCTCATGGCGCCGCCGAACACGCGCGCATAGGCGAGCTTGCCGGCCTGTCCCGCGTGCGAGATTTTCATCACGTAGGCGCCCGCGCCCTCGAGCCCCAATCGCGCCGCCGCGAAGCTCGGCGCCGGCGTGTCGTGCCGGAACGCCTTGAGCAGCCGCCGCACGCCATTGCCCTGCGCCGTCGAGCCGAAAAACACCGGCACGATCAATCCTTCGCGCATCTCGCGCACGAGATCCGCGAACACGGTGTCGCGGTCCGGCGTCACGTCCGACAGCAATTGCTCCATCAGCGTATCGTCGAAATCGGCCAGCTGCTCCATCATGTGGAAGCGCGCTTCGGTTTCGCGCTCGGACATGTCCTTCGGAATGTCGACGATCTGCGAGGGCTTGCCCTGCTGGTACAGAAACGCGCGTTCAAGTGCGAGATCGACAAAGCCGGTGACGCGTTCGTCCTGCCAGATCGGAATCTGCCGCGCCACCAAAGGCGTCGTCGAAACCGGCTGCAAGGATTCCAAAAGATCGCGGATGCGCCCGCGCGCCTGGTCGATCTTGTTGATGAACAAAGCGCGCGGGATGTTCATCTCTTCGAGCAGCTTCAAGAACGGCTGTACCAGCACGGCCTTGTCCGGATCGGGATCGGCGACGACGATGGCGAGGTCGACACCCGGCAACGCGAAGTCCGCGTCGGCCAAGAAGTCGACGGCGCCGGGCGCATCGATCAGCGCGTAATGGTCGCCCATGAAGTCGATCGCGGTGAACTGAGTTTCGGTGCTTTGGCCGGCGGCGTTCGGGGCGGCGCCCGAACCGCCCGAGGCGGCCGAAGCCAGAGCTTGGATCAACGCCGTCTTGCCCGCCCCGGTCGGACCGACGACGGCGATTGCCCTCACCACATTTGCCGATTTGCTTTCAGGCATGGCGCGCTACCTCCCTTTCTTTCCCTCTGGGGGATGGGGCGGCGCCCAGCGGCAGGCGCCGCTTCTCGCTTATGCGGCCTCGTTTGGAGGCCAGGGAGGCACTGTTTCACGAACGCAAGGATCGCTCAAGCGGGCGCACGCATCCTGGAGAGGTCGTCATCCTGGGGCGTGAATCGAGCGCCGGGAGCCCAAGGCTCACGGTCCGCGCGCATCGCCAAGCCCCAGAATGACGGAAACCCTCAGCCGCCGCTTTGCTTCAGCGCCTCGAACACGCGGCCCATGAAGCTCCAGTGCGCTTGCGACGGCAATTGCTTCGCGAGTTCCGGATCCTGCATCGCGTCGCGATTCATCGCGCCCGCCGCTTTGAACAGCGCCGGATCGCCCTGCGTGAATTCGCCGATCAGCGCCTGCGCGCGGCGACCGATCTCCAGCGCCGCATCCGAGCCGGGCTCGGCGTTCGGGCCCAGCGCATCGATGTCGGCGTAGATCTTCTCCCACGCCGCCGTCACGCGCGCTTGATCCTCGGCCGTGAACGGCCGCGCGCGCAGCTCCTGCAATTGCTCGGGCGTGTAGTGCTTCTGCGCCAACGCTTCCATCTTGTCGTTCCACTTGAATTCCGACATGGCCGTACTCCTGACGAGTTTTCCCAGCTCGTCCGGGGAAAGGCTGCGCCGTTCGGCCAGCTTTGCGCGCGCCGAACGCACGAGCGCCAGCGCCGTTTCGGCTTCGGCTTTCGCGTCCTCGAGCGCGGCTTCCTGCAGCGCCAGCGCCGCGGCGAGATCGCCTGAGCCGCGCAGCAGGTCGCCGATGCGCTTCAGCGGCAGGCCGAGATGCTTCAGCGCCAAGATCGCGCTGAGCCGCTCGATCTCAGGCTGGCGATAGATGCGCCAGCCCGCCACCGTCCGCGCCGGCCTCAGCAGTCCCGCCTCCTCGTAGACGCGCAGCGCCTTGACCGAAACGCCGAAGCGCTTCGCCACCGCCGCCGCGGTCTCCTGGAACACGTTGGCCTTCATCACGCCGCCTTTCCTCGAACGGCCCGCATGAGAAGGCCAGCCCCAGGGGCCGGCTCAAGCGGTTTTTCACGGCCCTGTTCACCAGCGCGTGATGGCGACTGGTCGCAACGGCGTTGGCGCGCGGCGGCGGCGGCCTAGCATTGCTCGCCTGGGAGGGCGCCATGCCGCGATCGACTTCACTCTCCGCCTGGAGCACGGGCGCCGAGCCGCCGGCCGACTTCCAAACGCCGACGGCCGGCACGGCCCCGAACGGTTTGCCTTACTTCTCCTGGGACCAAGGCGCCGCGCAGCTCAACCGCGAAGGCTGGAGCTGGAGCGCGACGCTCGCAACGCCGATCACCATCACCTACGGCTTCCGCGCGACGGGCCCCGTGCCGAGCTTCAGCGGCGTCTCCGGCTTCGCGCAGTTCAACGCCATCCAGATCGGCGTCGCCGAGGAGCTGCTCGATCTCTGGTCCGAGGTCGCCAACATCTCCTTCGTGCGCTCGGGCGCGGGCTACGCCAACACCGGCGCGATCCTGTTCGGCAATTTCATCAATGGGCCGCCGCAATTCTCCGCCTTCACTTATCTGCCCGAGCCCGGCGCCACCGCCGGCAATCTGCAGAACGGCGACATCTGGGTGAATGTCTCGCGCGACTACGACGCCAACCCGCTCGCACTCCCACTCGGCGCGCAGATCCTGCTGCACGAGATCGGCCACGCCATCGGCATCCTGCATCCGAGCGAATATGACGGCGGCGCTGCGGGTGGCGCGACCTATGTGAACGACGCCGACTTCTGGCAGGACACGCGTCAGTTCACAGTGATGAGCTATTTCAGCGAGACCAATACCGGCGCCTCGTACGGCAATTACTACGTCACTGCGCCGCAAATGTACGACATCGCCGCGGCGCAATATCTCTACGGCGCCAACATGACGACGCGGACCGGCGACACCGTCTACGGCTTCGGCGGCAACACCGGCCACGCCGTGTTCACGATCGCCTCTGCTTCGCAGGGTGCGATCTTCTGCATCTGGGACGCCGGCGGCGAGGACACGCTCAACCTGTCCGGCTACGCGACCAACTCGCACATCGATCTGCGCGCGGAATCCTTCTCCAGCGCCGGATTCCATTCGACCGGCGCGATGATCGGCAATATCTCGATCGCCCGCGGCGTCACCATCGAGAACGCCGTCGGCGGCGCCGGCGCCGACACCATCATCGGCAACGCCGCCGCAAACTTGCTCACCGGCAACGCCGGCGCCGACGTGATCAGCGGCGGCGCCGGGTTCGATACTGCTATCTACGCCGGCGCTTCGAGCGGCGCGATCTGGACGCGCAATGCGAGCGGCGCCTGGACGGTCTCGGCTGAAGGCGGCGATACGCTGAACAGCGTCGAGCGCATCCGCTTCAGCGACCGCGACATCTATCTCGATCCGGCGCAGCAGACCTTCAGCGGCAACGGCACCTCCGACGTGCTGTTCCGCGGCGCGGACGGCGCGCTGGTCAGCTGGGAGGTCGCTGGCGCTGGTCTTGTTTCCCACGCCTACCTTGGCGCGGTCGGACTGGAATGGGCGGTCGCCAATACGGCGGACTTCGATGGCGACGGCCGCGACGACATCCTTTGGCGCCGCGACGATGGGCTTACCTTCGTTTGGCGCATGGACGGCGGCGCAATCGCCGGCGCAGGGTTCACTTCACTTCAAGTCGGCGCCGAGTGGCAGATCGCCCAAACCGGCGACTTCAATGCCGACGGGCGCGACGACATCCTGTGGCGCGACGGCTCGGGCGTGACGGCGATTTGGATGATGGGCGCGACTGGGCTCGACGTCGCCGCCGCCACGGCGACGGCGCAGCAGGTCGGTCTGGATTGGAGCATCGCCGCACTCGGCGATCTCGACGGCGACGGCCGCGACGACATCGTTTGGCGCAACGAAGGCGGCGCGACCGTGGTTTGGCGCATGGACGGGGCGAGCGCCGTCGCCGCCGCGGCGACGAGCGCACAGCCCGGGCTCGAATGGGCGATAGCCGGCGTCGGCGATTTCGATGGCGACGGCCGCGAAGACCTGCTCTGGCGCCATGAGAACGGACTCACCGCGATCTGGCGCATGGACGGCGCGGAAATCATGAGCGCGGCGGCGACCAGCGCTCAGGTTGGAAACGAATGGGCGATCGCCGGCGTCGGCGACTATGACGGCGACGGCCGCAGCGACATCCTGTGGCGCAACGACGATCTCGGCGGCCTCGTTTATGTATGGATCATGAACGGGTCGATCGTGGCACAGTCACGCGCCGTCAGCTCCGCCGGCGCAGAGTGGGACGTCGTCGCCGGCGGCTGAGGGCATCGCGTCGCGACCGCGTACGCCCTCTTAACGAGAGTTTGCCGACGGCGCGGCGCTCCTCGGCAGGCCGGTCAAATGCAGTTCAATTCAGGTCCGCTTAAGTGCTGGCGGCCAGCTTCCCCGCGAAAGACTGCGCGAAGCCGCAGAACCGCTGGGAAGGACCAATGTCGCTCGATAATCTCAAGATATCGCGGAAACTCGTCGTCGCGTTCGCCGCTCTGATCGCCACCTCGGCGGGCGCCAGTACCATGTTGTACTTCGGCCTGCACGACCTCGGCGCAAAGATCGAACAGGTCGACGCCGTCAACGAACGCACGCTTCTCATCGAAAAGGCGTACGTCCAGTTGGTCGAGCAGCAATCGACCATGCGCGGCTATTCGATCGACGCCAATCCTTCACGGCTGGAGGACGCCGCACAGTTCGCCGCGGCGTTCGACGAGGCCATCACCGAGTATCGGGACGTGACGATCTTCCCGGAACAGCGCGAGCGCGCAGGTCAGATCATCGCAATGGTCGGCGAACTTCGCCAAGACTTCGAACGCGGCGCCGCTCTTGTCGCCGATCCGGCGACTCGCGCGGAAGGCGCGCAAATCATCGCCTCGGCGCGCCTTGGCGACATACGCGACAAGATCGGCGAGATGCTGACCTACCAGGAAGAACAGCTGGTCCGACGCGGAGAAGAGCAAGCGGCGTCGGTGAATAATGCCGACCTGGTGCTGATCGTCGGCGGCGTCCTCTCTGCGGCAATCGCGTTTGCGATGGGCTGGCTGCTGACCCGCAGCATCGCCACACCGGTTGGGCAGATGACGCAGACCATGGCCCGGCTCGCCGCCGGCGACAACTCGGTCGCCGTTCCAGGCATGGGCCGCAAGGACGAGATCGGCGAAATGGCCGCCGCCGTGCAGGGCTTCAAGGACGCGGCGATCGACAAGCTGCGACTCGAAGCGGAAGCCGCCGAGCAACGCGAAGCCGCCGAAGCCGAACGCGCCAGCAACGAAGAAGCGCAACGTAAGGCGGCCGCCGAGCAAGCCCTCGTGGTCTCCGGCCTCGCCGACGGCCTCTCGAACCTGGCGCGAGGCGAGCTGACCTATCGCATCAGCCGCGACTTTCCCGGCGAATACAGGAAGCTGCAGGACGATTTCAACGCGGCCATGAACCAGCTGCAGGAGACGATGAAGGTCATCTCCGCCGCCAGTGAAGGCATCCGCGGCGGGGCCGGCGAGATCAGCGGCGGCGCCGACGATCTCTCGCGCCGCACCGAACAGCAAGCTGCGAGCGTCGAAGAAACCGCGGCGGCGCTCGATCAGATCACCGCGACGGTCAAGCGCGCAGCCGACGGTTCGCGCCAAGCGCATCAAGCGGTCGCCACCGCGCGCAGCGACGCCGAGCAAGGCGGCGCGGTGATGAAGGGCGCAATCGCAGCGATGCAGGAGATCGAGAAATCGGCGCAGCAGATCGCGCAGATCATCGGCGTCATCGACGAGATCGCGTTCCAGACCAATCTGCTCGCGCTCAATGCCGGCGTCGAAGCGGCGCGCGCCGGCGACGCCGGACGCGGCTTCGCGGTGGTCGCGTCCGAAGTGCGCGCTCTGGCGCAGCGTTCGGCCGAAGCCGCCAAGGAGATCAAGGCGCTGATCTCCGCCAGCTCGCAGCAGGTGGAAAGCGGCGCGCGCCTCGTTGGCGACACGGGCGAGACGCTCTCACGCATTATCGCCCGCGTGGCGGAAATCGACGGCCTCGTGCGGGAGATCGCCGCCTCCGCCGAGGAGCAGGCGACGGGCCTCAGCCAAGTGAACACGGCGGTGAACCAGATGGATCAAGGCACGCAACAGAACGCGGCCATGGTCGAGCAGAGCACAGCCGCCAGTCACGCGCTCGCCAAGGAAGCCGCCGAACTCGCGGCCCTCGTCGCCAAATTCAATATCGGCCAGACATTAGCTGCGGCGCCGGCGAGAACCTCCGCACCGAGATCCGTCAATCCGAAGCCGGCCGCAAAGTCCACGCCGGTCCGCCGCATTTCCGCAGGCGGCGCCGCCGCGGCCGCCATCGCGAACGACGACTGGCAGGAATTCTGATCGGACCAGAACTCGAAGCCGAGGCGGCGCTCAAGCGGGCGCCGCCTTTTTCGTCAGCAGCGTCGCCGCCAGCCAGCACAGCAGCGCCCAGGCCGCGCCGAGACACCAGCCGGCCAGCACGTCGGTCGGCCAGTGCACGCCGAGATAGATCCGGCTCATGCCGATCAGCAGCGTCATCACTATCGCGGCGCCCAGAATGTAGCTGCGTTCGCGCGTGCGGTCCTGCGTGTGCGCGAGCAGCGCGCCGAGCGTCAGATATGTCACCGCCGAGAGCATCGCGTGGCCGCTCGGAAAACTCATGCTGGTGACGTCCGCCACGTGCGCGACGAGATCGGGCCGCGGGCGCGCAAAGCCTACTTTGAGGCCTTCGCTGATCGCCGTGCCGCCCAAGGTCGCCGCCAACACGAGCACCGCGTCCGCCCATTTCTTCTGCAGCGCCAGCCAGCCGAGCACCAGCAGCGTCACCAGCGCGAGCACGCCGAAGCCGCCGAGCGCCGTGATCTCGGCGACCGCCTCCTCGAACCAGCGCGGGCCGATCGGATCGGCCGGATCGCTAGTGCGCAGCGCCAGCAGCAGGCTCTCGTCGAACCAACGCGCCTCCCCTTCGCCCTCGGTCACTTCGTCGGTGATCTCGGCGAACCCGAGCAGCGCCAGCGCCGCGCCGAAGAACGCCGCCACCGCGACAATCTCGCGCCGCGCCAACTCCAGCAAAGACCCGAGCTTGCGCTTCACCCCATGCCTCACGCTGTCAACGCCGCTGAATGC
This sequence comes from Vitreimonas sp., assembly GCF_035627415.1. Lineage (GTDB taxonomy): Bacteria > Pseudomonadota > Alphaproteobacteria > Caulobacterales > Aquidulcibacteraceae > Vitreimonas. The sequence goes on from NZ_DASPLU010000026.1 coordinate 33,939, forward strand.
GGCGGCGACCGTCAAGGTTCCCATCCGTTCGCCCGGCCGAGTTGGCCGCTTTTGGGACGAACTGTTCCTCCCTGACGGCGTTGTAAGTGCGGGCGCCGAAGGAGACGCCGAGGAGGAAAAGTGATGAGACTGCTGATCGCCGCTGCGGCCGCCGCCGCCGCTTTAAGCCTCGCCGCCTGCAACCAGGCCGATGTCAACGAAGCCGAACAAGAAACCGAACAAGCCGCCGGCGAAACCGGCGACACGCTCGAAGGCGCCGGCGAACAGATCGGCGACGCCGCGCACGAAGCCGGCGAAGCCGTGGAAGACGCCACCAACGAAGCCGCGCAATCCGTCGAACGCGCGACCGACGACAACGAGAAGACGGAGCCATAATCAGAAGCCAGAAACCAGATGTCAGAAGTCAGAATCGACCGGGCGCCTTCTGACTTCTGATTTTCTGACTTCTGGCCTCCGCCTAAGCCGCTGCTTGGTGGCTGGCGCCGTTGAAGAGGAAGTCGTTGCCGTCGAAGCTGACGACGACGTGGTCGTCGTCCTTGATGCGGCCCTCCAAAATCAGTCGCGCCAGCGGGTCCTGCACGTCCTTCTGGATCACGCGTTTCAACGGCCGCGCGCCCCAGGCCGGATCGTAACCGCGCTTGGCCAATTCCGCTTTCGCGCGCGCGTCGAGCTCCATGCTGATGTTGCGCGCCGCGAGCAGCCGATCCAGCCGCTTCAGCTGGATGTCGACGATCGCGCTCATCTGCGCGCGCTCCAGGCGCTTGAACAGGATGATCTCGTCGATCCGGTTGAGGAATTCCGGCCGGAAGCGCATGCGCACTTCGTCCATCACCGGCTTGCGCACATCCTCGACATCGGCGCCCTCCGGCTGCTCGGCGAGATATTGCGCGCCGGCGTTCGAGGTCATGATCAGGATCGTGTTCTTGAAATCGACCGTGCGGCCCTGGCCGTCGGTCAAGCGGCCATCGTCCAGCACTTGCAGGAGGACGTTGAACACGTCCGGATGCGCCTTCTCGATCTCGTCGAACAGAATCACCTGATAAGGCCGGCGCCGCACCGTTTCCGTGAGCGCCCCGCCTTCCTCGTAGCCGACATAGCCGGGCGGCGCGCCGATCAGCCGCGCGACCGAGTGCTTCTCCATGTATTCCGACATGTCGATGCGCGTCAGCGCATGTTCGTCGTCGAACAGGAATTCGGCGAGCGCCTTGGTGAGCTCCGTCTTGCCGACGCCGGTCGGGCCCAAGAACATGAACGACCCGATCGGCCGGTTCGGATCCTGCAGACCCGCACGCGCGCGCCGCACTGCGTCCGCCACCGCGCGCAGCGCCGGCTCCTGGCCGATCACGCGCCCGCGCAGCTGATCTTCCATCGCCAGCAGCTTGGCCTTCTCGCCTTCCAGCATTTTCTCGACCGGCACGCCGGTCCAGCGCGACACCACGGCAGCGATAGCCTCGGCGTCGACGACCTCCTTCACCAGCCCGCCGCCGTCGCCGCCCGCCTTCTCGGCGTCGGCGATCTGCTTTTCGAGCTGCGGAATGCGCCCGTACTTCAGCTCCGAAGCGCGCGCGAGATCGCCGCGGCGCACGGAGTCGTCATAATCCTTCTGCGCCCGCTCCAGCTCTTCCTTCGACTTCGCGGTGACCTGCAGCTTCTGCTTCTCCGCGCTCCATGCCGCAGTCAGCTCGGCCGAGCGCGTCTCCAGCTGGGCGATCTCGTCTTCCAACTTGCGCACCCGTTCCTGCGAGGCCGGGTCCTTCTCTTTCTTCAGCGCTTCCAGCTCGATTTTGAGCTGCAATGTGCGCCGGTCGAGCTCGTCCAGCTCCTCGGGCTTGGAATCCACCTGCATGCGCAAACGCGAGGCCGCCTCGTCCATCAGATCGATCGCCTTGTCCGGCAGGAAGCGGTCGGTGATGTAGCGGTGCGACAGCTGCGCCGCCGCCACGATCGCCGCATCCGAAATGCGCACGCCATGGTGCTGCTCGTAGCGATCCTTCAGCCCGCGCAGAATCGAAATCGAATCCTCGACGCTCGGCTCCTCGACGAACACCGGCTGGAAACGCCGCGCCAACGCGGCGTCCTTCTCAACGTGCTTGCGATATTCATCGAGCGTCGTCGCGCCGACGCAATGGAGTTCGCCGCGCGCCAAGGCCGGCTTCAGCAAGTTCGAGGCGTCCATCGCCCCTTCGGTCTTGCCGGCGCCGACAAGCGTATGCAGCTCGTCGATGAAGAGGATGATGCCGCCCTCGGCCGATTGCACTTCGGCCAGCACCGCTTTCAGCCGCTCCTCGAACTCGCCGCGATATTTCGCGCCGGCGATCAGCGCGCCCATGTCGAGCGCCAAGAGCTTCTTGTGCTTCAGGCTCTCGGGCACATCGCCATTGACGATGCGCAGTGCGAGCCCTTCGGCGATCGCCGTCTTGCCGACCCCCGGTTCGCCGATCAGCACCGGATTGTTCTTGGTCCGGCGCGACAGCACCTGAATGGTGCGGCGGATCTCCTCATCGCGGCCGATCACCGGATCGAGCTTGCCCTTGCGGGCGTCTTCGGTGAGGTCGCGCGCGTACTTCTTCAGCGCGTCGTATTGATCCTCCGCCGAGGCCGACTGCGCCGTGCGGCCCTTGCGCAGCTCCTGAATAGCCGCTTCCAGCTTCTGCGGCGTCAGCCCCGCCTTCTTCAGAATGTCGGCGGCCTTGCCGTCGGCGATGGCGAGGCCGAACAGCAGCCGCTCGGCCGTCACATAGCTGTCGCCGGCCTTGGTCGCCGCCTGATCGGCGGCGTCGAGCGCGCGCGTGAACGAGGTCGCCGCATAAAGCCGGTCGCCGCCGCCCTGCACCTTCGGCAGCGCTTGCACGGCCCTGTCAGCCTCCTCGGCGGCGGCGCGCGCGTTGGCGCCGGCATTGGTCAGCAATTGCGCCGCGAGACCTTCGCGGTCATCCAACAGCGCTTTCAGCAAATGCTGCGTTTCCAGCTGCTGGTTCTGTTCGCGGATGGCGATCGTCTGCGCCGCCTGCACGAATCCGCGAGCACGCTCGGTGAGCTTTTCCAAGTCCATGATCGACCCTTACGGCGTCCCACGCCGACCTCCGTTGCGGCCCATCAACGTGGCATGAGTTGTTCTTGTGCCTAGACTTAGTGTGGCGCCAGAGGCACACAAGGGTCACGGACGAGGACAAAGATGGCCGCTGCGACCCGCCTTCTGCCGCTGCTGTTCTTTGCGCTGGCCGCCTGCGCCCAACCGACCGCGCCCGATACGAGCGGCGCGGTTCAGGAAGAAGTCGCCGAGCTTTGGACCGACGATACGCGCACCGTTCTATCCGGCGACGCCGCGCGCACGCTTGCGGGCCAATGCAGCCGCATCTCGCCTGGTCCAGTCGAGGACGTGTGGACGCCGGACGAGGCGCAAATCGAACGGGTCGAGGACGACCTCATCCTGCGCGTCGCCCGCGAAATGGAAGCGCGCGGCCAAAGCCCCTCGCCCGGCGGCTATTACCGGCAATATGCCGGCTTCATGATCGACGGACGCCGTATCATTTACGTCAACGGCGTCGACGAGAGCGCGATTCAGAACGCCAGCGGTCCGGCGCAAGCGTTCGACTGGCGCACGCAGCCGGTGCTGATCTGCGACGGCGGCGCGATCACGTTCGGCGCCGAATACGATCCCGCCACGCGGCAAGTCTCGCACTTCGCCTTCAACGGCCCGTACTGAGGTGTATTTTCCGGCTCAGACGGAGTGGTCCGTGTGTGGGGCACTCGAGGCTAGTCAAGAACATGATCATTCTCAGATCAATCGGCGCCGCTCTCGTAATTATGGCGGCCGCCTGCACGCAAGCACCAACAGGCCCCTCCTTTCGGCCGAACTCGAGCGCGATCGCCGAACATGAGTTGTTTAACAGCGCCACCTGCGGGCGTATGTCCTCGATTGCTGGCAGCAATTGGACGCCAACGGTAAAGATGATCGAGCAGTTAGAGACCGCGCTCCTCGAACGTCTGGTCCCCGAACTTGAGCTAGACGCAGCTTTCTACAAGCACGTGCAGTTCGCGCCAGAGGACTATATCAGGCGCTACTCCGGATTCAGTCTCGACGGACGCCCGCTGATCGCGATCTGCGGCGAGCGCCGCGACATGTACGAGCGCGCCGGTCAGAATTGGAGAACTAGCTATATTCCGCTTCGCGACGGCGGATCAGAGAGTTTCGGCGCGATCTATGATCCGATCACAGGTGAGATCACGTACTTTGAATTCGGCTACCATGCCTAGCCGCTAAAGGGCAGCTCGCCATAGTGCAGCGTGAAGAACGCGACGGCGGCGAGCACGATCACGATCACTCCGATCACGATCCGCTTCACGATCTTAAGCGCCACCCAGATCAGCACGATGACGAGCAGAACGCCGAGCAGGCCGTCGAAGGCGGACCAGTTGAAATCCATCTCAGTGCGCCATCAGCAGCGGCACGGTGGCGGTCCGCAGCAGCTCACGCGTCGCGCCGCCGAACACCAGCTCGCGCAGCCGTGAATGCGCGTAACCGCCCATCACCACCAGATCGGCGCCCAGCGCCGTCGCCTCCTCCAAAATCGCCAGCGAGGCCGAGCGACCCATGCTGTCGACATTGCGCACGTCCGCCGGCAAGCCGCGGCGCGACAGGTGCGCGGCGATGTTCGCGCCCGGCTGATCGCCGTGGCCGAACATCTTGGGCTTGGCGTCGACCGTCAGCACCGTCACCGCGTCGGCGAACTGCAGAATGTCGTCCGCTTCCGAAAGCGCCCGCGTCGCCTCGCGGCTCGCATCCCAGGCGACAACCACCCGTTTGCCGATGCTCTTGCCGCTCCAGCCTGGCGGCGCGATCAAGGCCGGCCGGCCGGAGTGAAACAGGACGCCTTCGATGATCTCTTCGCGCAAATCCGCGCCGGGCCCCTCCGACGGCCGCGTCATCACCGCGACATCGGCATAGCGCGCATGCACCGCCGCGACGCGGCCGAGGTCGCGCGACAGCGCCTCGGCGCTGCGCAGCTCGACCGTCCGGCCGGTGCGCCCGATCCGCGCCTCCACTTTCTTGCGTTCGGCTTCCGCCTCCTGCCGCGCCCGGCCCAGCAGCTCCGCCCACACGCCGGCGACCACGGTGGGCTCGTACGCCAGCGGCTCGTCCGGCAGCGGCGTCAGGAACGCGGCCGACAGGTGACACTCGGCGCACTGCCCCGCCAGCGTCTCGCCCAGCGCAAGCGCGGATTCATCGCCCTCGGCTTCGGACACGATGACCAGGATATCCTTCCAGCTCATGGCGCTCCTTCATAGGTGTCGGATGTCAGGTGTCAGGCTAGCACCATCTCGGAACCGCGTCAGGCATCGGGAGACAAGCGCGCGTCGATTCTGATACCTGACACCTGACACCCGACGCCTGAAAAGGAACACGCATCATGGACCTCGCGTTCCGCTCCGACGCCTATATCGCCGGCCAATGGCGCGCGAGCGAGAAGCGTTTTCCCGTCTATAACCCCGCCAACCAGCGCGTGATCGCGCACGTGCCGGACTTCGGCGCCGCCGAGACCGAAGAAGCCGTCGCCGCGGCGCACCAAGCGTTTCCGGACTGGGCGGGCAAGGCCGCCAAGGAGCGCGCGCAGATTCTGCGCAAATGGTTCGACCTGATGACCGCCGATCTCGACCGGCTCGGGCGACTCATCTCGCTCGAAGGCGGCAAACCGGTCGCCGAAGCCAAGAGCGAAGCCGCCTATGGCGCGGCGTTCGTCGAATGGTTCGGCGAGGAAGCCAAGCGCGCCTATGGCCGCGTCATCCCCTCCACCACGCCGACGCGCCGCTACGCCACCATCAAACAGCCCGTCGGCGTCGCCGCCGCGATCACGCCGTGGAATTTCCCGATGGCGATGATCACGCGCAAAGCCGCCCCCGCGCTCGCCGCCGGCTGCACCTTCGTGGTGAAGCCGCCATCGCAAACGCCGCTGACCGCGCTCGCGCTCGCCGAACTCGGCGAACAAGCGGGCCTTCCCCCCGGCGTCTTCAACGTCGTCACCGGCCATGACGCCGCCGCGATCGGCAAAGTGCTGTGCGAAAGCCCGCTGGTGCGGAAGTTCTCCTTCACCGGCTCGACCGAAGTCGGCAAGAAGCTCGGCGCGCTCTGCGTCGGCTCGACGGTGAAGAAGATTTCGCTCGAACTCGGCGGCAACGCGCCCTTGATCGTGTTCGCCGACGCCGATCTCGACCTCGCCGTCAAAGGCACGATCCAGTCCAAATTCCGCAACGCCGGCCAAACCTGCGTCTGCGCCAACCGCATCTTGGTTGAAGACTCGATCTATGACGCGTTCTCGCGAGAGCTCACCGAAGCCGTCGCCAAACTCAAGGTTGGTCCCGGCGATCAGGACGGCGTCGAGATCGGCCCGCTGATCGATGACAAAGCTATCGAAAAGGTCGAACGCATGGTTGCAGAAGCGCTCGCCTCCGGCGCAAGCGCGCTCACCGGCGGCAAGAAGCATCCCGCCGGCGCGCAATTCTACACGCCCACCGTCCTTACCGACGTCACCCGCACCATGCGTGTCAACACCGAAGAAATCTTCGGCCCGGTCGCGCCTTTGATCCGCTTCAAGAGCGAAGACGAAGCCGTCGCCATCGCCAACGACACCCCCTTCGGCCTCGCCGCCTACTTCTTCACCAAAGACATCCACCGCGCCTGGCGCGTCGCCGAACGCATCGAGAGCGGCATGGTCTCGATCAATGACGGCATCTTCTCGAACGAAGTGATCCCGTTCGGCGGCGTGAAGGAAAGCGGCCTCGGCCGCGAAGGCGGAGTTGAGGGCTTGGAGGAGTATCTCGAAACGAAATTCGTGAACTTCGGGGGCTTTGCGTGATCAAGGTAGGACCGCGCACCTATCGCGCCTTCTGGACGGGCTGCTTGGTGCTCGCGCTATTCCTAATGCTGCCGATGCTTCTAACAGTCCTAGTGAGCGTGCTCGATGAAACGTCGATGTCCATCAATTTCGACGGCTTCGCGGTGATCATTGCGTCCACCGCGATCGGAGTCATCTTACTTGTGCTTTCTATTTTCCGCTTGATGCGTCCGCTCACGCCGGCAGCCAGAACCAGCGATAAGCGATGAGCGGCTGGGCCTACGTCTACGTCCTCGGCAGCGTCCGCGGCCACGACCGCCGCACCTATGTCGGCTGGTGCGTCGATCTCGACCAGCGCCTTACCGCGCACAATGCCGGCCGCGGCGCACGCTCGACGCGCGGGCGCGTCTGGGTGCTGCTCTACGCCGAACGCCACCCCACCCGCCGCGAAGCCATGAGCCGCGAAGTCGCGCTGAAGCGCGACCGCAAGTTCCGCGCACAGCTCGCGCAAGCTCTTACCCCGCTAGGAGACGTCCCGCAGGTCGCGTAAGAAAGGCGCATGCAGCTCTCCTACGCCACCTACGACGTCTTCACCGACACGCGCTTCGCCGGCAATCCGCTCGCCGTCGTGTTCGACGCAGACGATCTCTCCGACGCGCAGATGCAAACCATCGCCCGCGAGTTCAATCTCTCTGAGACCATCTTCGTGCGCGCGCCGGACTACGCCCAGCACGAAGCCAGCGTCCGCATCTTCACGCCGACCAAGGAGCTCCCGTTCGCCGGCCATCCCACCATCGGCTGCGCCATCGCGCTGGCCGAGCGCCGCCACGCAAACGCAACGGCCGACCTCATCCTCGTGCTCGAAGAGCGCGTCGGCCCGGTCCGCTGCGGCGTGAAGCTCGATCCCGACGGCGCAAGCTTCGCCGAATTCACCGCGCCCAAACTCTCGGCCCCCGCCGGCGCCGATCCGACGCCGGAAGCCTGCGCCGCAGCGCTCGGCCTCGCCGCCGCCGAGATCGGCTTCGGCCGCCACACGCCCTCGCTCTTCTCCGCCGGCGTGCCGTTCGTGATGATCCCCGTCGCCGACACCGGAACGCTCGGCCGCGCCAAGCTCACCAGCAGCGAAACCTCCGAGGCGCTCGGCGCCACCGAAGTGTTCGTCTACACCCGCGCCGAGCGCGCCGCCGACCATGCCTTCCGCGCCCGCATGTTCGCGCCCGAGATCGGCATCGTCGAAGATCCCGCCACCGGCGGCGCGGCGGCCGCGTTCGCCGGCGTGCTGGCGCGCTTTGAAGATTTGCCAGACGGCTGGCACACGCTGCCGATCCTGCAAGGCGTCGAAATGGGCCGCCCCTCGCTGATCGGGCTCGAAGTGGAAATCGCCAGAACCGGGCTCACAGGGGTGCGCATCGCCGGCAAAGCCGTGAAAGTCAGCGAGGGCGTGCTATTTTGCTGAGCGTGCAAGCGCTGCTCACGCAAACCGGCGCGGCGTTCTGGACCGCCTTCACCGGCCTCATCTGGCCGGCGCTCGCCTTCGCGCTGATCGCCTTCATCGCCCGCGGCGGCGAAGCTTTCCGCATCGCCCGGACGGCGCTGCCGCAAGTGCGCACCAACCTTTTCCTGTTCGCGTTCGACATCGCCGTCGTCACGCCGCTCTTGCTCATGGCGCTCACCTTCACCGGGGGCTTGATGCAGCAGGCGGGCCTGCGCCTGTTCAGCGCCGATCACTGGTCAGCGTTGCCGGTGTGGCTCGTCGCCATCCTCGCCGTCTTCGCCGGCGACTTCATCGGCTACTGGCGCCATCGCCTCGAGCACACGCGCTTCCTCTGGCCGGCGCACGCCATTCATCACAGCGACGATGCGATGACGTGGACGACGGGCCTGCGCTTCCACCCGTTCAACCGCCTCACCACCGCTTTGATCGACACGAGCTTCCTCGCTCTGCTCGGCTTTCCGATCTGGGCGCTGATGCTCAACAATCTCGTGCGTCACTTCTACGGCCTCTTCATCCACATGGACCTGCCGTGGACCTACGGGCCGCTCGCTCGCCTCTTCATCTCGCCGGCGACGCACCGCTGGCACCACATCCGCGAAGCCGATGGCGCCGGCGTGAACTTCGCCACCGTGTTCTCAGTGTTTGACCAGGCCTTCCGCACCTATTGTCTGCCCGGCCCGTGCGGCGTCCCGCTCGGCGTGCGCGACGAGATCGGCCGCGGCGCGCTCGCGCAGCTCGCCTGGCCGTTCAGGGTGCTGTGGCGCTGGGCGATGCGGCGGCGCAGCTTGCCGTCCGGCGTGCAAGGCACAGCGGACTGAAACAGATCGCGGCGCGCGCACGTTGCTTCTCTTCAAGGAGAACCGCGATGCCCCAGCCGCAACCGCCCGAAGGCTTCAGCCGCGACAAGGACATGGAGCGCGTCCGCGGCCGCAAGCGCCCCGCCGACGCCGACATGGACGCCACCGACCGCCGCGCCGACCGCGCGCCCGACGAACACATCGACTATCCCGCCGATGTCGACGAAGACGAGCAGGGCGAGCCCGACCGCGACACGCTCAGCAGATCCGGCCAGTAGTGCCGCTCAGATGTCGGCGTAGATCTCGAGCAGGTTGCCGTCGGGATCGCGGAAGAACAGCGTGCGGTGGCCCCAGGCCTGATCCGTCGGCGGCTGCACGATCGCAACGCCCGCCTGCTCCAGCGCCGCGGCGCACGCATCGACATCGGCGGGCGCAACGCGAAACGCGAGCTGCAGCCCCGCCGCGCCTTGCGGCGTCGGCGCGTCGTCTGGGTTCACGGTCTTGTACGCGAGCGCCAGGATGTTGGAGCCGACACGATATTCCACCCAGCCCTCGTACAGCACCTTCTCGATCGGAAAACGCATGACCTCTTCGTAGAAGCGGCGCATCGCCGGCATGTCGCGCGCGAAGATGATGGAATAATCGATCGCACGGATGCGCGAGAGCGGCGAAGCGTCGGTCATGCTGAAATCCCCGGAAGCGCCGCAGATAGGTGCGCGCAGTGACCGCCGCAACATCGCACCGCTTGATTTCCCCGGCCCGCTCCGGCAAAAACCCGCCGCCTATGACGACCGAGATTGCCTAACGCCGCGGGCCGCGTCCGTTTGAACGCCAGCCCGCTCTGAACCCGCGCCGCTTCCGCGTGCGCGAACGCACGACGTTTCAGACCAGGCATCTCAAGTGAACATCTCCAAGCACGAGCAGCGCACGCTGCACGCGCTCGCCCAAGGCGGGCGCATCATCCATCGCAAGAACGACCGCGGCGACATCGTCGAAATCGACTGCCTCAACCGCGACGGCTGGCGGCTCGACGATTGCACCCTCGCAATCTTCGCCAAGCTGCGCCGCCGCCGCTTCATCAAAAGCGAAGACGGCGGCCCCTATCGCATCACCCGCGAAGGCCTTGCCGTCGTGCGGGCTCAGTTGGACAACCGCTGATCCGACGGCGGCCAGACAAGATTCTTGTTGACGGCAACGTTTACGCCTGTAATCAATAGCACGATTACAGGTGTAAACATGCGCGTGAGTTCCGCCGAAGGCATCGTCATGGAAGCGCTCTGGGCCCGCGCGCCGCAGAGCGCCGAAGAGGTCTCGGCCGCCGTCGCGTCCGAGCAGGGCTGGACCGACGCCACGGTCAAAACCCTGCTCAACCGCCTGCTCTCCAAAGGCGCCATCGCCGCCGACAAGGACGGCCGCCGCTATCTCTATCGGCCCGTGCTGAAGCGCGCGGACTATGTGCTAGAGGAAAGCGAAGGCCTGATCGACCGGCTGTTCGGCGGCCGCGTCTCCTCGCTGGTCACGCACTTCTCCGAGCGCGAAAAGCTGAGCGCCGAAGACATCGCCGAACTGAAGCGCCTGATTGCGGAGCTCGACAATGAGCGCTGACATCCTCGCCATCCTCGCCCGCGCCACGCTCGCCGCCAGCGCCGCGATCATCGTCGTCCTGCTGCTGCGCCGTCCGCTGCGCGCCGCCTTCGGCGCCCAGATCGCTTACGCCTTCTGGCTGCTCGTCCCGATCGCCACCCTCGCCGCGTTCCTTCCCGCGCGCCGCATTTTCGTCAGCGCGCCGGCGGCCGCCGAGTCGACGCCAACGATCGCGACCGCCCCGCCGACGGAGCAAATCAGCGCGCCGATGGCCGCCGCTCTGCCCGCATTCGATGCAACGCCGCTCATCCTCTTCATCTGGCTCACCGGCGCCGTCTGCGGCGTGCTCCTGATCTGGCGCGGCCAGCACGCGTTCTTGCGCAACGCCGACGCAGCCGGCCCCGCCGTGGTCGGCGTCTTCCGCCCACGCATCGTGCTGCCGCGCGACTTCGACCAGCGCTACACGCCGGCCGAACGTGAACTCGTTCTCGCCCACGAGCGCGCGCACATCGAGACGCTCGACGCGCAGATCAACGCCTTCGCCGCACTCGCCCGTTGCCTCAACTGGTTCAACCCGCTCGCCCACATCGCCCACGCCGCGCTGCGCGTCGACCAGGAGCTCGCCTGCGACGCGCGCGTCATGGCCCGTCACGCCAACGCCAAGCGCACCTACGCCGAAGCGATGCTGAAAACCCAGCTCGCCGCGCAAACCATTCCGCTCGGCTGCCAGTGGCCGCCGGTCGGCGCCCAACCTTTGAAGGAGCGTATCGCCATGCTCGCACGCCCCCGCCCCACCTCCATCCGCATCGCTCTTGGCGCCGCCGCCTGCGCCGCCTTGACCCTCACCGCCGCAACTTTGGCCTGGGCCGCGCAGGAGCCGCGCGTCAGCCACGTCACATTGCGCGAAACCGGCGGCAGCGCCGCTGAACGCGCGCTCGGCCGCCAGCTGATCGAAGCGCTGAATTCGGGCCAAATGACCGAGGCGCGCGATCTCGTGACCGCCGGTGCCGACGTGAACTATTACCTGCCCGGCGACGGCACGCCGCTCGTGATCGCCGCGCGCTTCGGTTCGCGCGACATGGTCGAATTCCTGCTCGCCCAAGGCGCCGACGTAAACCAAGCCGCGCCCGGTGACGGCAATCCGCTCATCATGGCTTCCGCTTTCGGTCACCTGGGCGTCGCGCAGCTGCTGATCGAACGCGGCGCGCAGGTCGACGGCGTCGTGCACGGCGATGAAACGCCGCTGATCAACGCCGCGCGCATGGGCCACCTCGAAGTCGCACGCTACCTGATCGCCCAAGGCGCTGACGTCAATCTCGCCGTCATCGCGCCGACCATCGACGGTTCCGAACGCCGCTCGCCCTTGAGCGAAGCGCGCCGGCGCGGTCACACCGAGATCGTCGACCTGCTGCGCGCGCACGGCGCGACCAGCTGACGCCACACATCCTCGTAGTCTGAAGGGAATTTTTCGCGATGGCTTTCATCGACGCCCGAACTTTGCCTGAAGCAACCGAGATCGAAGCCGATCTCGTCATCATCGGCGGCGGCATGGCCGGCATCGCCATCGCCAAGCAGTGGATCGCGAGCGGCAAATCCGTCGCCATTCTCGAAAGCGGCGGGCGCGAGATGGATATGGAAATCCAGGCGCTCTACGCCGGCGGCGGCGTGATGCGCGCGCCTGGCAACCCCGATCGCAACATCGATGACTACCTGATCCAGTCGCGTGTTCGCCGCTATGGCGGCTCTGGCAATGTCTGGGGCGGCAAATGCGTGCCGCTGGACGAAGCCGACTTTGCGCCGCGCGCCTGGATCGATCGCAGCGGCTGGCCCGTGACGCGCGCGGAGATGCAGCCCTTCTACGACCGCGCCTGCGACCTGCTGCAAATCCCCCGCTTCGACCGCGATTGGGACAGCAACCCGGATGCCGCGCGCCCGCCGCTCGCGATTGGCGATGATTTCTTCGCCGCCCCACGCGTCTTCACCGCACTCTCCGGCGAAGTCGATCGGCCTCGTTTCGACGCCTGGTGCAACGCCTTCGTCGAGGGCGCCGACAACATCCGCGTCTATCTCCACGCCAACGTCACCGCCATCCGCCTCCACCGCAACGGCCGCCAGGTCGAAGCGCTCGGCGTCGCCTGCCTCAACGGCCGCCGCCACACCGCGCGCGGCCGCGCCTATGTGCTGGCGACCGGCGGCATCGAGAACGTGCGCCTGTTGCTCGCCTCCGGCGGCATCGGCAATCACGGCGATCTCCTCGGCCGCTGCTTCATGGGCCACGTCACCTTCGGCGTCTACGAGAATGCCGACGGTCTCAACACCATGCTCTGCGTCAGCGACGGCCAGAACATGTCGCTCTACACCAACAACAGCCGCGACATCGCCCACTGCGTCATCGCCTCGACGCTCGAAGGCCAGCGCCGCTTCGGCGCCGGCAATTTCACCACCACGCTGTTCGACAGCGAAACCGCCCCGCCGCCGGAGGACGCCGCCGTGCTTGCCCTCGCCTCGCAGCTCGACGCCGGCGGCGCCAGTGCGCGGCGTCACTTCTGCTTCTTCATGTCCGAGCACCTGCCCAATCTCGAAAGCCGGCTCATGCTGGCGCCCGAACACACCGACGCCCTTGGCACGCCGCGCGTCTTCCTCGACTGGGTCTATTCCGAACGCGATCTCGATAGTCTCGAACGCTCCATCGCCGCGCTCGGCGATGCGCTCGGCGCCGCTGGCAAGGGCCGCATCCGCTGGCCGGTGGACCGCAGCTCCCTGCTCTCGATCCTCAGCATGTCGCGCCATCATATCGGTATGACCCGCATGCACCGCGATCCGGAGCACGGCGTGGTCGACGAGAATTGCCGCGTTCACGGCGTGCGCAATCTCTACATCGCCGGCACGTCGGTATTCCCGACCTCCGGCATCGCCAATCCGACCCTCACTCTGACGGCGCTGTGCTTGCGCCTTTCCGATCACCTGAAGCGCCAAATGGGAGTGCGCGCATGAGCCTGAACAAGCGAGACGTGCTGCGGGCGCTCGCCGCGCTGACCGCCGGCGCCGCCTTTCCAGCCACGGCGCAGACGGCGGCGCCGGATCTCTCCGCTGGCCGTGCGATCGGCGCGGCCTATCGCGCCGCCAATCCTGCCGTCGATTTTACCGCGCTCCGCCGCGAACTGCTGCCCCGTGGGTTCAGCTCCGATGCGGCCGCGCAACTCCGGCAACGCGTCGCCGCCGATTTCCGCGCCGCGCGTGTGTTCATGTTCAAAGGGTGGAGACTATCCGAGACCGAGGCGCGTCTGTTCGCGCTGCTGACTTGATCTCGAGGGTTCTGCCGTCAGATCGGCGCGAGTTCCGGGCCGAAGGCGACGCCGTTATCGTCCTCGTCGCACGCCAGTTCGAAGGATGAGCAGCAGCGGGCGCAGAAAGCGACGTCGCCGACAATAGTGCGGAACGTGGACCGGCGCCGCTGCAGCGGCGTATCGCACGTGGGACAAGGCTCGCCGACTTTCTTCTCGAGCATTGGCGTTCTCCGCGTCCTTTCAAAATTGCGCGTTAATGCTGAACAAATCCTTGCTACGCATTTCCAACACTGGAGATGCAAGCAAGGTCCGCGCCGGACGCGATGGCCACGAAGATGTGATTACCGCCCCGCAACGGCCCGCGAATTTGGTCCGCAACGAGGCCAGGATGCGTCAGCCGGCCCGAGTCGCGCTAGCGCACGGGCGCCACACTGGCAGCTGGCGCGCAGTGACGCTCAACTGCTCTTTTTTCGCGCGCGCTTCGCTTTCACCTTAGGCGCGGCCAGCGCATGCGCCGCCTTCAGCGCCGAAAGAACCGTCGCTTCGTCGGCCGCTTTCAGATCGCAGCGGCTCATGCCCATGCGGCCCCAGCCGCCGGGCAGCGGCGCGATCACGCCGGGCGCCTGCTCGCAGAAGAATTCTTGCGTCGGCGGATCGAACATCAGGTTCACCGCCTCTTCATCCGGCGGCAGCGTCGCGAAGATCTTGCGTGTCGTGCGGAACGCCGGGCGGTCCACGTGCGTGACCTCGCTCGCCCCTTCGAGCGCCAACGCCAGCTTTCGAACCTTCGCTTTTGAGACGGCCATGCGCCGTTATGGACCGCCGCCGCCTTCGCCGGCAAACGCCGGCGCTGGCGGGCTCGGCGCCTCCGGTCCATATTGAACCATGGCCGTCGAACTGAACCACACCATCGTTCACGCCCGCGACGCCGGGGCCGCCGCGCGCTTCCTCGCCGACATACTCGGCCTTTCCGCGCCGCGCCGCTTCGGCCCGTTCACCGTTGTCGACACCGCCAACGGCGTCAGCCTCGATTTCCTGACAACCGACGAGGATTTCATCGTCGAACACTACGCCTTCCTCGTCAGCGAAGCCGAGTTCGACGAGATCTTAGCCCGCGTGCAGCAGCGCAGCCTCGATTATTGGGCCGACCCGCGCCTCTCGCGCAAAGGCGAGATCAACCGCAACGACGGCGGCCGCGGCTGCTACTTCAAAGATCCGAACGGGCACGTGCTGGAAATCATCACCCGGCCCTACGGCTCAGGCGCGTAATCGCGCTTAGTGCGCCGTGATCTCGTAAATGCGGATGCCGGCTATGAACGGATTACCTTCCGCCAGCCGCTGCGCCTCTTCGATGCTCTCCGCGCGCAGGATCGAATAGCCGGTGATTGAAGCGGCGCCGAACGGCAGCTCTTTGGCGCCCTCGTTCGAAAGCTCGCGCCCGCCGCGGAAGCCGCCGTGCTCGACCGTGTGCGCGCGCACGGCCTCGAACCAGCGGGTCCACGCCGCCATCGTCTCGGGCGTCGGCTTCTCGAAGCCGTAGTGCAGCAGCATGTAGCGTTTCACCCGACATCCCCTCGCGCGCCCATGCCCGGCGGCATCATGTCGAACGCAGGCAGCCCTTCCCGCGGCCGGTCCCAACTCGGCGCCCGCGCCGCATAGACGTGCATTTGCGGCTTGAACACTTCGAGATCGTCGAGGCTCGAAGCGCGCAGAAACATCATTCCCGGCATGCCCGCATTGCGCGAGAACACCGGCGCGCCGCAGGTCGGGCAGAAGTGGCGTGTGACGACATTGCCGCTCGCGGCCGGTCGCGGATACGCTGTCGTAGCCCCGCTCATGGCGACGCTCTCTTCCGGCACAGCCAGATGCGAACTGCGGCTGCTGCCGCTCGAGCGGCGGCAATCCTCGCAATGGCAATGCCCCGCAATCATCGGCTCGGCCGAGCACGCGTAACGCACCGCCCCACATAGACAGCCGCCGGTGAATGCTGCGTTCAAGGCTCGCCTCCATCTCGCATTTCGGACCCCCGCATCGATGCGCCTGGCGCAAAATATGATCAAGGACATATTCTGGCCGCTGCTAAGCCAGCGACGGAGGTCGAACCCTTGCCTTACAGTCCAGAGCACAGAGAGAAGACCCGCGCCCGCATCGTCGAATGCGCGCGCGTCCTGTTCAACAGGCACGGCTACGAAAACGTCACCATCAATATGGTGATGGAAGCGGCCGAGCTGACGCGCGGCGGCTTCTACAATCATTTCAAGAGCAAGGAGGAGCTGTTCGCCGCCGCGGTGTCGAATTTCCTGATGGGCCGCGGCGCCGCGTGGCGCGCCGACGCAGGAATCGACCCGTCCAAGCCCACGCGCGAAGCGGCCGCACAAATGCTGTGCAGCTATCTTTCCGACAAGCATTTGGGCGACCTCGACGGCCAATGCCCGATGATCGCGCTTCCGTCCGATGTCGGCCGCAGCGGCCCCGAGGTGCAAGCCGCCTACCAGCTGCTGCTCGAAGCCATGGTCGGCCTGTTCGAAAGCTCGCTTACCGGCCCCAAGCGCAAGCGGCGCGAAACCGCGCTCGCGCTCGCGGCGCTCTCCGTCGGCGGCATGGTCCTCGCCCGCACGCTGCCGGACTCGACACTGGCTTCAGCCGTCCGCACCGCCGCACACAAGCAGGCCGTCAGGATGTTGGAGAGCTGAGCGACGCGTTGTTTCGCGATCCGCTCGATCGCTTCACTTCAGTTGCGCATCTCCAATCCGCTCAAGAAGCGTCGCATGTGATCGACAATCTCGCACAGGTTGGTTTCCAAGGCCCAGTGCCCGGCGTCCAGCAAGTGCAGCTCGGCATTGGGCAGATCGCGCAGATAGGCTCGCGCCGCCGGCGCCGGCATGTACCCATCTTGCGGACCCCACACGATCAAGGTCGGCGGCTGATGTGTGCGCAGATAAGCCTGATAACGCGGAAACCAGGCGAGGTTCTCCTTGAGCCCGGTGATCAGTGCGAGCGCGATCTCGCGCCGTCGCCCGCTCATTAAGCCCCAGTGCAGCTTCCAGAGATCGGGCGGAATGCGCTCTGCGAGTTCGGGCCTCACCTCGTTTAGGAACTCTTCCTTGAAACCCTCTTCGCTGATCGCCTTGGCGAGCTTGGCCTTGTTGGCGTCGCTCGGATCGCGCCAATACTGCTTGATCCCTTGATACTTGGCCCCGAGCGCATCTTCGTAGATGTCGCCATTCTGAATCACGAGCGCTATGATGCGCCCAGGTGCCTTGATGGCTAGCCGCAGCCCGATCTGCGAGCCGAAATCGTGTAGATAGAGCGCGTAGCGATCCGCGCCGAGCTTGCGCACGAAGCGGTCGAGGAATTCGGCATAGCCGTCGAAGCTGTAGTCGAAATCGTCCGGGGTGGCGCTGTAGCCGGCGCCTGGGAAATCCGGAGCGACGAGCCGCCAGCGATCGGCCAACAAGCCGATGAGATTGCGGAACTGGTAGGAGGAACAAGGATAGCCGTGCGGCAGCAGGATCATCGGCGCATCCGGCGACCCGCCTTCGCGGTAGAAGACATCAACCCCGTCGATGTCGATGCGGCGATGGTGGACAAACGGCATCGGCGCTCTCGCTGTTCGATCGCCGTCAACGCCGGATGCGCACGCAAGGTCCGCCGCACTCACGACCTAGCGCATGGCCGATCAGAAGCGAAGGTGCGCGTCAGGATGTCGGCTGGTTGAAGGGGCTCCCGCCGGTTTCGCCGCGTGCGGCGCGCAACTGCTCCAGCCGGAGTCGCTGCGCTTTGGTCCAGATTTCCGTGGCCGCGAACCGCCGCTGGAGCGGCGTGGTCTCGGCCCAAATCAGCTTGGCTTCGATCGCCGCCGCCCGCAGCCGCGGCCAATCCTCCACCCGCTCCAACGCCCACAGCCGCCAACGCGGAATGGCGAGCGACCACCACAGCCAAGCCGACACGTAGGGCGTGACCAGAGCCGCAACGTAGGGCGCCGCCGTCGCTGGCGACGCGGGGCTGAGCGCGGGAGCGAAAACGCCGACCAGCCAGATCGCGCCGATCCAGCCGCCGAACATGATCACGTAGACCGGCGTGTTGACCCACCGCAGCCCGGTCTTCACAGCCGCTTCGACAGTGATCGCATCAGCGCTCATCGGGTCGCCCCCCTCGCGAACGCATCAAGTCCGCGGCCTGAACGCAATCGGAAACCTGACCTGGTCTCCTGGCAGCAAGCCGAAGGATTCGGCGTCGAGCGGCGCGCCGGCGAAGACCGCGAGCGCCGAGTCCGCGAAGCCCCAATCCGCCGGCGTTTCCTCTTCCACGACACACGCCGCCGGCGGCTCTTCGCGAAGCGTGCACAGCATGACGATCTGACCGGCGATACCCGCCTCGCGCGCCGCAGCCGGATAGATCATATCGACGATGAAATCGGGCGGCGGCGGCAGGTGCATGGCGCCCGAGCCGGAATACCATGTGCTCAGCGGCTGCTGCGTCGGATACCCGCCGAAATTGATTGGCAGCAGGAAAGGTTCGTCCTTATGCCGGCGCACGAACGCGGCATCGAATTCCGACACCCTGAACTGGCGTGAGAGCGTCATTGCGGCAGCGGCGAAGCCTTCGCCCTCCGGTGTCTCGATCAAGCGCTCGCAGTCCAAACTGCGGTCGGTTTCGACGCGGCACGACAGCACCGCCCGCCCGAGCAACGGCGAGCCCTCTATGGCTGCCGGATAAACTGCGCGCAGCGCCGCCGCCGTCGGCGCCGCGTCCCAAAGCGGTAGATCTAGCCTCGGCACATCGCCGAGAAACTCGCGCACGTCCGGCGGCATGTCGGACGGAAGCTCCTCATCTCCCCCCACCAAAAATCGCAGTGGCACGCGCATACGGCCTCCCGGCACGGGGCGGCCGTCGACACGCGCAGGGCTGATCCGAAACGTGTGGGCCAACGCCGTCGCGGCGTCGCCGAAACCCCAGCCCGATGGCTGCTCGGTCCCGACCTCGCATGCCGCCGTCGTGTCCAGATTGACCGTGCAGAGAAGCTGAACGCGGCCGACCACACCTTGGTGCAGAGCGATCTCCGGATAAAAGCGTTCGAATGCTGCGCCGTCGGGACGTTCCAGCCATTGCGGCGGCTCCATGCGGGGCGTCTGCCCCGAGCCCACGCTCGAGGCGCACAGCGCCAAAAGAAACGCGACAAATCCCCTGACCAGCATTCGCTCCCCCACCAGTCAGAAAAACCAAAGGCGCGAGCCCGACACAATGAGCCATGACGCCAGTTCTACTGCAACCCAAACCAGTCGCGCTTTTAAGCAGACAGCTCAGCCGGCCTGGGCGAACATGACCGCCGCGGGAAAGCGCCGGAGGGACGCGAATGACCCTGCTGAGAAACCTCCTCCTCGGTCTCGTCGCGCTGGTGACGCTGGGCGGCGCCGGCGTGGCTTTCATGCTCCACCAAGCCGATCACGATCCGCGCTATGCGCACGTGGTCTCCATCGCCGACGCGCCGACCTACCAGGACCCCGCACTGCTTGCGCGCGCTTGGGCGCTGCCGGTCGCCGCCGCATATCGCGACGATGGCTTCGAATACCAGGCCAATCCCAGTTTCTGCGGCCCGACCTCGGCGGCCAACGTCGCCCAATCGCTCGGCGCCGACGTCACCCAGACCACCGTGCTGCACGGCACGAGCATCAGACCGTTTCTCGGCTTCGTTCCCGGCGTCACGCTCGATCAAGAAGCGGAAATCCTGCGCATCGCCACCGGGCGGCGCGTCGAAATTCTGCGCGACCTGGATCTGGTGGCGTTCCGCGCGCACTTGGCGCAAGCGAATGACCCTTCCGTGCGCTACGTCGTCAATTTCAACCGCGCCGCCCTCTGGGGCGAGGGCCACGGCCACATCTCGCCGATCCTCGGCTACTTGCCGGAAGAGGATCTCGTCTTCGTCGGCGACGTGAACGCGCGCTTTCAACCGTTCCTGGTCCCGAGCGAACGCCTGCTCGAAGCGATGAACACGACCGACACCAGCACCGGCCGCAGCCGCGGCCTGCTCCGTATCGGCCCGGACTAAATCGGCGCTCGGGCCGGACGGTCGAGCGCCCGAGCCGCAGATTTCATTCCAGTTCACCTTCGAACGGCGTCGCGTCGACCGGTCCTTCGAACGCGATGAACAGCACGCAAGGTTCGGCGCTGACGCACGTCGCTTCGTGCGGCAGGCCGGCCGGCCCATACGCGTATTCGCCGGCTGTCAGCATCGTCGCTTCGGCGCCCTGGTAGTGCACGGCTAGTTCGCCCGCCGCCAGCATCATCTGTTCCGCCGATGTGTGCGTATGCGCCGGCAAGCGATAGCCGCCGCCGGGCGCACGCAGAAACACGTCAGCGTTGGGCTGCGCCGGATCGCCGTGCAGCACGGCGATCTCGCACCCCGCTGGGAAAATCGCCGGACACGGCGCCCATTGCAGAGCCGCGTCTTGAGCGAGCCGGGTGAGCGGCGCCTCGACGCCGGCCGCCGCCGCGGGACCGGCAGCGCGATCCGCACAGCCCAACAACCCCGCCATCAGCAAAGCCGCCGCGACCCCGCTCGCGCTGCCTTTGATCATCGCCGCCTCCTCTACGCTGCTTTACTGGACGCCAGCGCCTTCACATCCCCCGCGGTCAGCGTCTTGCCGCCGATGCCCCAGTCGCCCTGCTGGATTTCCTGGACGCGCACCCAGGTGACGCCGCGCAGCGCTTCGCCTTCGATGGCGACCATTGCGTCGGTGACCTTCTGGATCATGTCCTGCTTCTGGGTGGGCGTGAAAACGTCCTTGATCACTTCGATCGTTACGAGCGGCATTTCGTTCTCCTTGTTGAAAGCCTCCCTCTCCTTAGTCCCGCCCCGCCGCCCAAGCTTGCAGACCGTCTGGAGCTTATCTGGAGAAATGGCCGCAACCGGCTAAGATCGGCCGGTGACTTATGTTTTCGACGGCTTCGAACTCGACACCGCCCGTGTCGAGTTGCGCGCGAACGGCGCGGCCACGCCGGTCGAGCCACAGGTCTTCGCGCTATTGACGCTGCTGATCGAAAACCGCGATCGCATGGTGCCGAAGGACGAAATCGTAGCCCGCGTCTGGGGCGGGCGCTTCATCTCCGACGCGGCCATCGCCAGCCGCATCAAATCCGCCCGCCAAGCTCTGGGCGATGACGGCCGCGGCCAGCGTCTCATCCGCACCATCCGCGGCCAAGGCTTCCGCTTCGTCGGCGACGTCGCGATGCGCGCGACAATCGAGATCGCGCCGGCGCCGCAGCCGCCAGCCGAAGCGCCCGCGGAGGATGTTCGCCCGCGTATCGCCGTATTGCCTTTCCGCCTCTTGGGTGACGCCGGCCCGCACTACGTCATCGCCGAAGCCTTGCCGCAGGATCTGATCACCGCGCTCTCGCGCCTGCATTGGCTCTTCGTCATCGCCCGCGCCTCGTCCTTCCGCTTCCGCGACCCAGCGCAAGACCTGGAGCAAGTCCGCGCGCAGCTGCGCGTCCGCTATTGCCTGACCGGCCTCGTCGAAGTGCTCGGCGCCGCGATGACCGTCACGGTCGAACTCAGCGACGCAGGCGACGCCGGCATCATCTGGAGCGAACGCTTCCAATGCCCGCTCGCCGGCGCGCACGATGTGCGCGAAGAGATCGTCCAACGCGTGATCGGCGCACTCGAATATCAGATCCCACTCACCGAAGCCCGCCGCGCGCAGCTCAAACCGCCCGACAGCCTCGACGCTTGGTCGGCCTACCATCTCGGCCTTCAACACATGTTCCGCTTCACCAAGGACGACAACGACGCCGCCACGCGCTATTTCGCCCAAGCGGCGGCGCGCGATCCCGACTTCGCCCGAGCCTATGCCGGCCTTTCCTTCACCCACTTCCAGAACGCATTCTTGCGCTACACGCGAAATACCGACGAATCCACGCGCCTCGCGCGGCGCTACGCCGAGCAATGTCTCGAGCGCGATCCCGCCGATCCGTTCGGCAATCTCACCATGGGCCGCGCGCATTGGCTGAGCGGCGATCTAGACGCCAGCCTGCCCTGGCTCGAACGCGCCAATACGCTTAATCCGAACTACGCGCAGGCGCGCTATTCCCGCGCCTGGACACTCGCTTTGCTCGGCGACGCTTGCGAAGGTCGAAACAATGCCGACGCAGCTTTAGCGCTGAGCCCGCTCGACCCGCTGCGTTATGGCATGCTCGGCGTGCGCGCCTTCACCCACCTCGTCCGCGACGAACACGCCGGAGCCGCGCACTGGGCCGAACAGGCCGCACTCTCGCCCGGCGCGCACGCACTCATCGGAATGATCGCGATCGTCGCGCACGACCGCAACGGCGACGTCGCCCAAGCCGAACGCTGGAAGCAAGCCGTCCGCATCCGCGCCCCCCGCTTCACCCGCGACGACTTCCTGCGCGCCTTCCCCTTCCGCGGCGAAGCGCTGCGCAACACGGTGACTCAAGCGCTGGCGCGCTACGGCTTTTAACTCTCAGCCTAACCAGCTCGGCCGCTTGAACGGCTTGCCCAGATCCTTCGCCACGGCTTCGTGCGTGATTGCGCCTTCGTAGACGTTGAGCCCGTTCGCCAGGTGCGGATCGTCCTGCAGCGCCTTCTTGTAGCCCTTGTTCGCCAGCGCCAGCGTGAACGGCAGCGTCGCATTGTTGAGCGCAAACGCCGACGTCCGCGAAACCGCCCCCGGCATGTTGGCGACGCAATAATGCACGATGCCGTCCACCACGAAGGTCGGCTCGCTGTGCGTCGTCGCCTTCGAGGTTTCAAAGCAGCCGCCCTGATCGATCGAAATGTCGACCAGCACCGAGCCCGGCTTCATCGTTTTCAGCATGTCGCGCGTGATCAGCTTCGGCGCGGCGGCGCCCGCCACCAGCACGGCGCCGACGACGACGTCCGCGTCCTTGATCGCTTCGGCGATCGCGGCGGAGGTCGAATACACCGTTTCCAAACGGCCGTTGAACTCGCGGTCGAGTTCTTCGAGCCGCGCCGGATTCTTGTCGAACACCTGCACGCGCGCGCGCATGCCGACGGCGATCTGTGCCGCGTTATAGCCCGAGACGCCCGCGCCGAGGATCACGACATTGCCCGGCTGCACGCCCGGTACGCCGCCCAAGAGCACGCCGCGCCCGCCATGCGCCTTCTCCAGGAAGTATGCGCCGACCTGGATCGACATCCGGCCCGCGACTTCCGACATCGGCTTCAGCAGCGGCAGACGCCCGTCGCGATCGGTCACCGTCTCGTAGGCGATGCAGGTCGCGCCGGACTTCATCAGGCCCTCGGCCTGCGCCGGATCGGGCGCCAAGTGCAGATACGTGAACAGCACGTGGTGCGGCTTCAGCCGCGCGATCTCGACCGCCTGCGGCTCCTTCACCTTGACGATCATCTCGGCGGTCTCGAACACCGCGTCCGCCGTCGGCAGAATCTTCACGCCGACCTTCTCGTACACCTCGTCCGGCGCGCCGATGCCTTCGCCCGCTTTGGTCTCGAGGAAGACCTCGTGCCCCGCGCGCACCAGCTCCGCCGCGCTCTCCGGCGTCAGGCCGACGCGGTATTCATGGACCTTGATTTCTTTCGGGCAGCCGACGCGCATGGGAATTTCTCCTGATCGCCGGGGAAATATCGCAGCAGACGTGCATTTTCTTCGATATTTTGCTATTCGATGCCGCGTCACCGCCTAATTCACAGCGTCACGAGCTCAATGTCGCAAAATTCTCCCATCCAGCTCGACGAGTTCGACCACAAAATCCTAGTCGAACTGGAGCGCGACGGCGCGCTTACCGCCGCCGCCTTGGCCGAGCGCGTCGGCCTATCCCCCTCGGCCTGCCACCGCCGCGTCAAGGCGATGGAGGCGGCCGGCGTTATCGAGGGCTACGCCGCCATCCTCTCGGAGAAGGCGCTCGGCCGCAGCGCCACCATTTTCGTCGCCGTCACGCTCGATAACCAGAAGAGCGAGACCATGGCCGCGTTCGAGCGCGCCGTCGCGCGCTGCCGCGAAGTGCAGGACTGTCACCTGATGACCGGCGAGAGCGATTATCTGCTGCGCATCGTCATCGCCGACGACGACCGCTACGAGCGGGTACACCAGGAAACATTGTCGAAGCTTCCCGGCGTACGCCGTCTCGTCTCCAACTTCACCATCCGCACAGTCTTCCGCCGCGCCGCGTCAGTGGCGCATTAAGCAGCGCTATTGCGGCGGCGGTGTCGTTGCGGCCGCCGCTTCTTCGGTCTTTTCCTCATCCTCGTCGGCGGCAGGCGCCGGCGTGTCGCCGGACTCGGCAGCCGCCGCCGTCGTCGCCGCGGCAGGCTCGGCCGCCGGCGCGGGCGTAGTTGCTGGCGCGCTTGCCGCCATTGCGGCTGACGCGGCCGCAGCCTCCGGCTCCGGTTGCGGCGTCGTCGCCGGCGCGGCTTCGCCAGCGGGCGGCGCTGCCGGGGTCTGCTCTGCGCTCGCATCCGCAGCGGCGGGCGCAGCAGCCGGTGCCGCGGCGGCGCTCGTCTCATCGGCGGAGTTCGTTCCGGCGCAGGCCGGCAAGGCGATCGCGAGCGCGAGGATCGCGCCAGTAGCGAGCAACTGTCTCATCATTTCCCTCGAGTGTTTCATCAGACCCCGCCACGGGACGGCCAACAGCAGCGCGCGTGCGGTGTTCCGGTCTGCGGGATGATAATTTTGCAATCTCGCGCGAACCGCCGACGCGCACGTCGCGTCGGCGGCTGGCGTGTCTGCTTCAGTCCGGACGCACGCAGACGTTATGGCCGTCCGGGTGCGCGGTCGACGTGCCGACGCGGCTCGTGTCCGACAGGCATGCGCAGGGCTCGCCCGCATCCTTGCGCGTGCGGCAGCCTTGCGGCGCAGCTTCGCTCGACGCAGCCGCGGCCGGCGGCGGCGTCGAGGCAGGCGCAGTCGCGGACGCCGCTGGCTGCGGAGTCGTCGCAGGAGCCGTCGTCGGGGCTGGCGTTGGTGTCGGTGTCGGCGCCGGCGTGGTCGCCGCCGGCTGTTGTGTCGTGGGCGGCGTCGACGGTTGCGGCGTGGTTTGGGCCAAGGTCACCGGCGCGGCGATGAGAAAGGCCGCAGCGGCCAGCGCTAGCGTTCGATGCATATGTGAACTCTCCACAGGGGAACCCGCCCCTCGCCCGACGCGCGCAACGCGCATCGCGCGGCGGCGGTTTCGCCGCATGAGCCTACAAATCAGCAAGCTTTCGCGCCGCCTGCGCTTCCCCGATTGCCGCTGCTTGTGCTTTGCTCGCCGCCGAGCGGAGGAGTTCCCATGTCTGATCCAGTCGTCATCCCGGTTCCGAAGGAATGGGCCGAGCGCGCTTATGTCGACGATGTGGGCTATCGCGCCATGCACGCCTCCGCCTTGGCCGATCCCGAAGCCTTCTGGGGCGTGCACGGCCAGCGGCTCGATTGGATCAAGCCCTACACGAAAGTCAAAGACACGAGCTTCAACGAGGCCGACTTCCACATCCGCTGGTACGAAGACGGCGTTCTCAACGCCTCGGTCAATTGCATCGACCGTCATCTCGAACAGCGCGGCGACCAGGTCGCCATCATCTGGGAAGGCGACGATCCGCACATTTCCCGCCACATCTCCTATCGCGAACTACACGACGAAGTCTGCCGCTTCGCCAACGTGCTGAAATCGCGCGGCGTCAGCAAGGGCGACCGCGTCACCATCTATATGCCGATGATCCCGGAAGCGGCGTACGCGATGCTCGCCTGCGCCCGCATCGGCGCCATCCATTCCGTCGTGTTCGGCGGCTTCTCGCCGGAAAGCCTCGCCAACCGGATCAAGGATTGCGAGTCGAAGATCGTCATCACCGCCGATGAAGGCGTGCGCGGCGGCAAGATCATTCCGCTGAAACACAATGTCGACGCCGCGCTCGAACACGCGTCGGGCGTCGACACTGTTCTCGTCGTCACCCGCACCGGCGCCGGCGTGCCGATGCAGGACGGCCGCGACATCGTCTACGAAGACGCCGCCGCCAGTGTCAGCGCCGTGTGCCCGCCCGAGCCGATGAGCGCTGAAGATCCGCTCTTCATCCTCTACACCTCAGGCTCGACCGGCAAACCCAAAGGCGTCCTACACACCACCGGCGGCTATCTCGTCTATTCGGCGATGACGCATCAGTACGTCTTCGACTACAAGGACGGCGAGATCTATTGGTGCACGGCCGATGTCGGCTGGGTCACCGGCCACACCTACATCGTCTACGGCCCGCTCGCGAACGGCGCGACCACTTTGATGTTCGAAGGCGTGCCGAACTATCCGACCAATTCGCGCTTCTGGGACGTCATCGACAAGCACAAGGTCAACACCTTCTACACCGCCCCCACCGCCATCCGCGCCTTGATGCGCGACGGCGAAGCGCCGGTGAAGAAAACCTCGCGGGCAAGCTTGCGCCTCATCGGCACCGTCGGCGAGCCGATCAATCCGGAAGCCTGGCTCTGGTATTATCGCACGGTCGGCGACGAGCGCTGCCCCGTCGTCGACACCTGGTGGCAGACCGAAACCGGCGGCGCCCTCATCACCAATCTTCCCGGCGCCACGGCGATGAAGCCCGGCAGCGCCACGCGGCCGTTCTTCGGCATCAAGCCCGCTCTGGTGGACGAGAACGGCAAAGTCATCGAAGGCGCCGGCAGCGGCAATCTCGTGCTCCTGGATTCCTGGCCCGGCCAGATGCGCACCGTCTACGGCGATCACCAGCGCTTCTTCGAGACCTATTTCCGCACCTATCCCGGCATGTATTTCACCGGCGACGGCTGCCGCCGCGACGAAGACGGCTATTACTGGATCACCGGCCGCGTCGATGACGTGCTGAACGTCAGCGGCCATCGCATCGGCACTGCGGAGATCGAAAGCGCGTTGGTGGAGGACACCAAAGTCGCCGAGGCCGCCGTGGTCGGATATCCGCACGACATCAAAGGCCAGGGCATCTATTGCTTCGTCACGCTGAAGCAAGGCGTCGAGCCGAGCGATGCGCTGAAGGACGAACTCAAACAATACGTCCGCCGCGAAATCGGCCCCACCGCGACGCCCGACCTCATCCAATTCGC
Source organism: Vitreimonas sp. (assembly GCF_035627415.1). Lineage (GTDB taxonomy): Bacteria > Pseudomonadota > Alphaproteobacteria > Caulobacterales > Aquidulcibacteraceae > Vitreimonas. Next base: position 60,990 of record NZ_DASPLU010000026.1, read on the forward strand.
CCCCGGCTTGCCGAAGACGCGCTCCGGCAAAATCATGCGCCGCATCCTCCGCAAGATCGCCGAAAACGACCTCGGCAATCTCGGCGACACCAGCACGCTCGCAGACCCGAGTGTTGTGGATGATCTGGTGGCGAATAGAGCGGGGGGCGCGTAGTGCTGTTTACTCGCGAGCGGATCGCTTCCCGCGACCAAGCGCCGTCTTACACGTAAAGCCGCCTTCTGCGGCCGCGCCAAGCGAGCGGTGGCGGGGCCAGTCCTGATATGGGCCAACTTCTCTCAACTCGCTTCCTGAGCGGGCTGCTGATCCAGATGGCGTTCGCCGCGCAATGCGCGTACCTCCAGCTCAGCGGCCCGCTACGGATCCAGGCGCGGGCGCATGAGAGACGCTTCGTGCTCCCGCCTTCGAGGAGCGATCCGATGCAGCGTTATCAGCGCGAAGAACACATTGCGCCCGGTTCGACGGACCCGCGTCTGCGGCGGCTGAGACTTCGTCGCGGCCCAGACGCCAACCTTCTGATCTTCATCTTGACCGCGGCCGTCGCGGCAATCCTCTGGGTCTTTCTTCAGCTCTGAACGGACTGCGCCGCTCCGGCGGCGGCGCGCCCCGATTTCGCATTTGCTGCTGCGCGCAGGTGCAGACAATCGAACGGCGTCGTCGCATCGCGGCGCGCATGTTTGCACTTCCGCATCCAAGCCTCGGGGTGAACTTTCCAACGATGACGCGGTGACGAAGCTTCGGACAAGAGCGCCAGCCCGCATTGCCGGCAGCGCCTGGTTCTGCCGGCCGCCGAAATCCATTTACGAAACCAAACCATAAGAGCCTGCGTGTTGGGCAAAGCGGTCGATGAACCCGCGCCTTATCTCCCGTATAGGGCCAACGCTCAGCGGTCCCAACTGTTCATCGAACCTTTGCTGCTGAAGCGCGGACGCGTGAAACTCACCGTTACCCGCCCTCAAGCTCTTGTGCGGCGCATCAAGCACACCATGTCTGGTTACACCACAGCAAGCGCAGACCTGAGGCAAAGGCCGTTGGCGCCTGTACCACGGAGCTGCGCGAATGAACTATTCTATCCGATACACGGACGCTGGCGGCGTTACGATACGCTCGGAATTTCTTCCGTTCGACAGTGACGACGATGCGTCGACGTACGCCGGACTAGAACTTCCCAGAACGCCCCTTATTGAAGTGTGGAAGGGCGACGATCTCGTCACGCGCATGCATCCTCGCGGCGACTAGATGCGAATTAGCGTGCGCGGTCTCGTCCTTGCGTGTAGCCTCAATTCATCGTCGGCTTCTATAGCGGGGCGTTCCGGCGGCTGAGAGCATCCTCTCGCTTCGGAGACGCAAAATGCAAAGCACGACCATACCTTCTCCGGCCGCGATGTTGGCCACGACAGCCGTGCTTTGGTTCGCCATGTGGGGCATGTACGGACTCATGGTGGCCCCGTGATTCGGGCGCTATCCTCTCGCACGCGTTGGTGGCTCGATACGTTGGTTTGGGTCGCCTTCGGAGTGATCGGTTGGTTGGCGGTTGGCGGCGGCTGAGCTGACCGCTAATTTGAGTTGCGGGCGAGCTTATGCTTGCCCGTTTCATTCCGTTGTATAAGTCAAATCCGCTCTTCCGGAGGCGCATTTGACCGCCATCATCTTCCTCGCCGTCGCCGCGATCGTGCTGATCGCCGCGATCGTTCTCTACAACGGCCTCATCGCCAAGCGGCAGATGGCGCAGAACGGCTGGTCCGACATCGACGTGCAGCTGAAGCGCCGCGCCGACCTGATCCCGCAGCTCGTCACCACGGTGAAAGCCTACGCCGCGCACGAGAAGCAATTGTTCGAGGACGTCGCCGCCCGCCGCGCCGCCGCGCTCGCCGCCGGCGACGACGTGACAACGCGCAGCGCCGCCGAGAGCGAGCTCTCGCGTCCGGTCGCGCGCCTGATCGCCGTCGCCGAAGCCTATCCAGAGCTCAAGGCCAGCCAGAACTTCCTCGACCTGCAGAACGAACTCTCCGCCACCGAGGACAAGATCGAAATGGCGCGCCGCTTCTATAACGGCGCCGTGCGCGAGCTGAACACGGCGGTCGAAACCGTGCCGGGCAACATCGTCGCCGCGCTCGGCGGCGTCAAAGCGCGCCAGTATTTCGAGATCGAATCCGCCAACCGCGCCGCCCCGGCGCTGCATCTCGGCGGCGGCGCATGACGTTCCGCGCCGCTCTCCTCGCGCTGCTCGCGCTCCTGTTCGCTGCGCCCGCGCTCGCGCGCGAACAGATCAACATGTTCGATGTCCGCATCGAGGTGCAGACCGACGGCGACATCGTCGTCACCGAAACGATCAACGTCATCGCCGAAGGCGCCCAGATCCAGCGCGGCATCTTTCGCGATCTGCCGCGCACCTACGAACTCGACGGCGCCGTCCTGCCCTACGATTACGATGTGCTGGAGGTGCAGCGCGACGGGAGCGACGAGCCCTACGAGACCAGCACCGACGACAACGCCTTCCGAATCCGCATCGGCGACCCCGACGTGTACCTCGAACCCGGCGCGCACACCTTCACGATCCGCTACGAAGTCGCGAACCAGGTCCGCTATTTCGACGGCTATGACGAAATCTACTGGAACGCGACCGGCAATTACTGGGCGTTCCCGATTCTGCGCGCCCGCGCCGTCGTCGCCCTGCCGCCCGGCGCGCGCATCACCGGCGTGCGCGGCTACACCGGCGCCTTGGGCCAAGCCGGCACGGCCTACGAGCATCGCCAAAGCGGCGACCAGCACAGCTTCGTCACCACGCGGACGCTGCAGCCGCAGGAAGGCCTAACCGTCGCCGTCGGTTTCGAGAAGGGCCTCATCGATCCGCCTTCAACAGGCGACCAATTCGCACGCTGGTGGCAGCGCAACGGCGCGCTCATCATTCTCGGTCTCGGCCTTGCCGGCCTCATCGTCTTCCTCACCAACAGCTTCAACAAGGTCGGCCGCGACCCAACCAGAGGCCCGGTCTTTCCGCGCTACGAGCCGCCCGCCGGCTATTCCCCGGCCGCGACGCACCACATCTACTATCGCGCCGTCTCCGGTCATCGCGCGCTGATCGCCACGCTGATGAACCTCGCGGTGAAAGATCGGCTTTCGATCGACGCGTCGGACAAGGAGAACACGACGCTCACGCGCCGCACCGAAGGGGCGAGCGCCGCCAACATCCCGCAGGAGGATCTCGCGCTCGAAAACGCCATCTTCTCCACCGGCCGCACCAAGACGCTCGGCGCCAAATACGATTCCGCCTTCACCGCCGCCTACAACGCCTTCAACGCCGCGCTCGGCCGCAAATACGGCGCCTCCTATTTCCGCTGGAACATCGGCTACACGCTCGCCGCGATCGGCCTCACCGCCATCATTATCGCCGTCGCCGCGACGCAAGTGACGCAGTGGACGCTCTGGCACACGCTCGGCATCATCGCGCTCATCCTGCTCAACGGCGTTTTCCTCTATCTGATGCCGGCGCCGACGCAGAAGGGCCAGCAGGTCCGCACCGAGATCGAAGGCTTCCGTCTCTACATGGAGAAGGCCGAGAAGCTGCAGCTCAACGCCGTCGAGGTCGGCCTCGAACAGCCGCCGCCGATGACGGTCGAACGCTACGAGCGCTTTCTGCCCTTCGCCGTCGCGCTCGGCGTCGAAGCGCCGTGGACGCGCCACTTCGAGCGCCTGATCCCGGACGAAGCCGCGCGTTACGATCCGCACTGGACCACCATGTCCGGCTCACGTTCGCTCGGCGCCCTCACCGGCGCGCTCGTCGCCAACATGAGCTCCGGCGTTTCCAGCGCGTTGCCGCAAAGCTCGAGCTCCTCCGGCTCCGGCGGCGGCGGCTCCTCCGGCGGCGGCGGAGGCGGCGGCGGGGGCGGCGGCTGGTGATGCGGTCAGCGTCTTCGTGCGCTTCGCATCGACGCCGACTTCCGCTTTGCCTCTCCCGCGCGCTCGTGTAATCCATCGGGCGCGTCGCATCAGCCACGGGGGGTCACATGAAGCACGCTGGTCTTTCACTCGCACTCGCCTTTGCGCTCACCGCCTGCGTGCCGCCACAGAGCGGCGCGGAAGCCACCGTGCGCGGCATTTATGACGAGGTACAGCAGCACATCGGTGGCGAGGTCACGCCTACGGACTCGATCCCGATGACGGACGATCTCATCGCGCTGCTCGAACGCGCCGAAGCGGCGGCGGACGCGCGCGGCGAGCCGTTCATCGATGGCGACCTCGCCGCCAATTGCCAGGATTGCCAAAGCCTCACCGGCCTCGAGATCGGCCCGCAAACCGGCCCCGAGCCCGTGCCTGCGCAAAGCGGCCACACGCTGCTCGAAGCGCGCTTCGTCATCAACGGCAACGAAGAGCGCGCCGTGATTTACGATCTCGTGCAGACGAGCGAAGGCTGGCGGGTCGACAACATCCTCGCCGAAGGTTTCGATTTGCGCGCCGAAGCGCAATCCTATCTCGCCGAGGCGAGCGCCGCGACCTCGGCCGCCGCGCCGCCCTCGCCCTGACGCAAGTTCCGCACGGGAACTTGTAACCGCCGCCGCTGTTCAGACTAACGCAGGTTAGCAGACGGCGGAGACGGATTGACCGCAGCGGAAACCCGGACTGCGCGCGCCGTTGAGCGCGACCATCTCGCTGCACGTTTCGCCGACGTGCGCGCGCAGACCTGCGCCCTCGCCGCCCCGCTCAGAGCCGAAGACCAAGCCATCCAATCGATGCCGGACGCGAGCCCCACCAAGTGGCACCTCGCGCACACGACCTGGTTCTTCGAAACCTTCCTGCTCACACCGCACGCCGCGCATTACACGCCGTTCGATCCGCGCTTCGGCTATCTCTTCAACTCCTACTACGAAGCGGCCGGCCCGCGCCATCCGCGTCCCGCGCGCGGCCTGCTCTCGCGTCCGCGCCTCAATGCGGTGCGCGCTTATCGCGCCCATGTCGACGCCGCGCTGCAGGCGCTGATCGACTCCGCCGCCGCCGCAGCGTGGCGCGAAATCGCGCCGCTGCTCGAACTCGGCCTCCATCACGAGCAGCAGCATCAGGAATTGATCCTGATGGACATCAAGCACCTCTTCGCGCAGAACCCGCTCGCGCCCAGCTACGGCGCCGCGGCGCGTCCGCGCGGAGCGGAAGCGCCCGCGCTCGAATGGACGTCGTTTCCCGGCGGCCTCTACGAGATCGGCCACGCGGGCGAGGCCTTCGCCTACGACAACGAAGGCCCCCGTCACAAAGTCTGGCTCGAACCGTTCGCGATCGCCAACCGCTGCGTCACCAACGCCGAATACGCCGCCTTCATCGCCGACGACGGTTACGCACGTCCGGAGTTTTGGCTGTCGGACGGTTGGGCCGCCATCAACGCGCAGGGCTGGCGCGCGCCGCTCTATTGGCGCGGCGACGACATCTTCACGCTCGCCGGCGAATGCAAGCGCGATCCGGCCGAGCCGGTCTGTCACCTGAGCTATTACGAAGCCGACGCCTTCGCGCGCTGGGCCGGCAAACGGCTGCCGCGCGAAGCGGAATGGGAAGTCGCCGCGCGCGCCGCCGCATCCCACGACGCGCACTTCGCCGAGTCCGGCGAATTCCATCCGCGCCCGGCGCGCGCTGCCGCGCTCACGCAGATGTTCGGCGACGTCTGGGAATGGACCGCCTCCGCCTACAGCGCCTATCCCGGCTTTCGCCCCGCGCCCGGCGCAGTCGGCGAATACAATGGCAAGTTCATGTGCGGCCAATTGGTGCTGCGCGGCGGCGCCTGCGTCACGCCCGCCGGCCACATCCGCAACACTTATCGCAACTTCTTTCCGCCCGGCGCGCGCTGGGCCTTCTCAGGATTGCGCCTGGCCGATGACCTCTAGCCTCAAGCTCAAGCCCGCACGCCGCTTCGAGTTCATCGATCTCGGCCCGCAGCAGGAAAGCTTCGAGCGCGCCGTGCTCGCGGGCCTCGCGCAACCGCACAAATCCGTTCCCTGCCGCTTCCTTTACGACGCGCGCGGCTCGGCGCTGTTCGACCACATCTGCGATCTGCCGGAATATTATCTGACCCGCACCGAAACGCAGATCCTGCGCGACAACGCCGCCGCCATCGCCGGTTGGATCGGCCCGGACGCCTGTCTCGCGGAACTCGGCAGCGGCTCCAGCGTCAAGACGCGCATCGTGCTCCATGCGCTCGACCGTCCCGCCGCCTACGTGCCGATCGATATCTCGCGCGAACATCTGCGCGCCGCCGCGCTCAACCTCGCCGCCGAGCACCGGGAGCTCGACATCGTCGCCATCTGCGCCGATTATTCCGAGCCGTTCGACCTGCCCGCGCTCGGGCGCCGCCGCATCGCCTTCTTCCCTGGCTCCACCATCGGCAATCTGGACGAAGCCGAAGCGCTCGCCCTGCTCCGCGCCTGGCGCACGCGGCTCGGTCCTGGCGGCGGCATGATTATCGGCGCCGACCTACACAAGGACGCGGCGATCCTCGAAGCCGCCTATGACGACAGCGCCGGCGTCACCGAAGCCTTCATCAAGAACATCCTCGTGCGCATCAACGCCGAACTCGGCGCCGACATTGATCCCGCCGCCTTCGCTTACGCAGCCCGCTTCAACGACGCCGCGAGCCGCGTCGAGATGCATCTGCGCAGCAAGCGCGCGCAAACCCTACGCGTCGCCGGCCGCAGCATCGCACTCGACGAGAGCGAGCGCATCCACATCGAGAACTCGCGCAAATTCACGCTCGAAGGCCTGAGGGCGCTCGCAGCCGACGCCGGCTTCCGCGTCGACCGCGTCTGCTGCGACGCCGACGCGCTGTTCAGCGTGCAACTCTGGTCCGCCGCCTGAAGGAGGCCGCTATGGCGCCGCAACCGCGCAAGGGCATGCCGGACGTCCAGCTCGACGAAGCCGAGTTCAAGCGCCGATTCCTCAGCCAATACATCGATCCGGCGTTTGACACCTTACAAGACGAACTGCAGCGCGTCGCCGACGCCGCCTGGCGCGGCTACAGCGAATATCGCAAGAGCCCGCGCACGCGAAAGGCGGGCCCCGGCTTCGAAGAGTCCGATTACGATCTCGCGGTCGACTGGCTGAATGCGCGCGAGGCCGTCATCGCCGCGCAGCAGCGCCACGACGACACATCCCAGCCGCTCCGCATCCTCTTGATCAACAGCTCCTCGCGCAGCGAGCACACCTGCCCGGGCGAAATGTCGAAATCCTTCCGCCTCGCCGAGATCGCCCGCCATGCGATCGAAGCCGAAGGCGAGATCGAGATCGATCCGCTGAACCTCAGCGATCTCGCCTCCGAGTACGGACGCAAGATTCATCCGTGCAAAGCCTGCTTCTCCACCGCCGCTGCGCTCTGCCACTGGCCGTGCTCGTGCTATCCGAACTACGCCATGGGCCAGACGCTCGATTGGATGAACGACATCTACCCGCTCTGGGTCGGTGCGCACGGCGTCATGATCGTGACGCCGGTGAACTGGTATCATACCTCGTCCTCGCTCAAGCTGATGATCGACCGTCTGGTTTGCGCCGACGGCGGCAATCCCGATCCCACCCGTACGCACGGCAAGGACGCCGCCAAAGCCAAGGAGATCGAGCTGCAGGGCTGGGACTATCCGCGCCATCTCGCCGGCCGCCTGTTCGCGGTCGTCGCGCACGGCGACGTCGAAGGCGCCGAGAACACTCGCCGCGCGCTCTCCGATTGGCTTTGCTACATGCAGCTCCGCCCCGCCGGGCCGATGGCCGAACTCGACCGTTACATCGGCTACTGGGCGCCCTACGCCAGCAGCCACGACGCGCTCGACGAAGACGAGAGCATCCAGGAAGAAGTGCGTAACGCCGCCCGCACGCTCGCCCGCGCCCTCAAAGCCCAGCGCGCCGGCGCGTTCGCCGACCCCAGCGAAATTCTCCGCCAGCCGCGCCAGAAATAGCGCAGGCGCGCAAATTCGCGTTGCGCGCACGTGCGTCATAACGTATGCACGCGCTCCTTCTGAACGCCTGACAGGGAGGCGATGATGCAATGCTGTTCACGCCTCCGGGCTTTGTTCACTGCGACTTGAAGCGCGCCGCGCACACGCGCGGCTGAGCCTGTTCGCCACACCTCTCACCCCAGCGTTCGCCGCTCCGCGGCGATGAATGGCCATGCATATCGAACTTGCACACGCGCCGACGCGCGCGCGCCATCATGCGCGCGTGCGCGAGGCTCAACTGGAGACTCGTCTCGCGCGTTTTCGCGCCGAGCTGCGGCCGCGCATCCGCGCGCTCGCGGCCGAACACGCCTGGATTGCCGATCTCGCCTCGAGCTTCCCGGCGCTGCTCGTGGCGCTCGCGTTTCCGCGCCCGCGCGTCGATGTGCGGGAAGCGATGCTGCTCGTCACCACCGGCGCGCCGCTCGCGACGATCGCCGAACACGTCGGCGTTCCGCTCTGGCTGCGCAATTTCTCGCCGGAAGCCTTTGACCGTGCGCTGCCCAAGCTTCCTGACAGCGCCGCGTTCCGTCGCCGCATCGCCAACCATCCGCCGGCCGCATGGTCGCACGCGCCCCGTTGGCTGGAGAGCGTCGCACTCGCCGCCGATGTCGCCGACGAAGAAATTGCGCTCTGGTTCGCGCGCGAGAACCCCGCCAAGCCGAAGCGCCGCCGCCGCGGCTACCAGCCCCCGTGCAAGCGCCGCCTTGTCGCGCTGTGGGCATGGCATTCGCGCCACGGCGCCGTCAAAGGCGACGCTTGGCAATGGGACATGAACTGGAAGAACGCGCTCAACGCCGCTTACGCCTGGAGCGACAGCCTCGAACTCGCGCTGTTTCTGGGCGAGACCCCCGTGGCCGACGCTTGGCTCGAAGACGGCGCCGTCGATGGTTACGACTTCATCGGCCTCCACACCGCCGAAGCCGTTCGCGCCGAGGCGGCGGCGATGAAGCATTGCGCGCACACCTACGGCGCAAGCCTCGCCGGCAACGAATATCGCCTCTGGAGCATCCGCCGCGATGGCGCGCGCGTCGCCACCATGTCGGTGAGCGCCGACCGCCTCGTGCTGCCGACCATCCGCGAGATCTCCGGCCTCGCCAACGCCAAGGTCCCCGTCGACGTGTTCATCGCCGCGCGACGCTGGCTGCACGCGCAGGACCGTCCCGACATCGACGCCAAACGCTTCCAATACAGAAGCCCGCGCTTCGACGCCGCCGCCTGGCGCGCGCAATGGCGGCCATACTGGCTGGCCAAGCGGCGCATTCCCGAATGGCTGCCGCTCACGCCGCCGGCCGACGGCTTCCTGCCGATCTGATCACGCGCTCGCCCGATCCCGCCCCGCCATATCGTCGCCGCTCAGCTCCAGACGGCAGCGCACCGCCCAGCCGCCTGGCGTGGCTCGCGCTTGTCGCCGAAGGCTTGCCGCTCGCGCCATTTTCCTCGACAACCGCCGTAAGGTTTTGCGGCAGGGGCTGGCATGGCGGATCAGGCTGCGGCGAAGGGCTTTCTCGGCTGGATCGAACGCGCGGGCAACAAGCTGCCCGATCCGGTATTCATCTTCTTTTGGCTCATCGCCATCCTGATCGTCGGCTCGGCCATCGCCGCCGGCCTCGGCTATTCGGCGCCGCACCCGACCGAAACGGATGAAAGCGGCGCTCCGGTCATCATCCGCGCCGTCAGCATTCTTGCGCCGGAGAACATTCAGCGCCTCTGGGTCGACATGCCCGAGACGTTCACGCATTTCCATCCGCTCGGCTACGTGCTCGTGGTCATGCTCGGCGCCGGCGTCGCCGAGCGCTCCGGCTTCTTCGCAGCCGCGATGCGCGCCGGCGTACGCGATGCGCCGAAATTCCTGCTGACGCCCGCCGTCGCCTTCGTCGGCATGATGGGCAACCTTGCAGCCGACGCCGCCTATGTCGTGCTGATCCCGCTCGCGGGCGTGCTCTACGCCGCTGCCGGGCGCCATCCGGTCGCCGGCATCGCCGCCGCGTTCGCTGGCGTCTCCGGCGGCTTCTCGGCGAATCTCCTTCCCGGCCAGCTCGATGCATTGCTGTTCGGCATCACCGAAGCGTCAGTCGAGCAGATCGTGCCCGCCTGGGACGCCAACATCGCCGGCAATTGGTACTTCATCGCCGCGATGCTGGTCGTCTTCCTGCCGGTGATCTGGTTCGTCACCGACGCGATCATCGAACCGCGCCTCAAGCGTTACAGCGCGCCGGACGGCGAAGCGATGAAGAATGTCGGCGACGCCAATGCGCCGCTCAGCGCGGGCGAGAAGAAAGGACTCGGCCGCGCGCTGATCGCGTCGCTGCTGGTGGTCGGGCTCTGGGCCTTCTTCACGCTCGGCCCGGGCACGCCGCTGATCGACGAAGAAGCTGAACTCGCGCAAGCGCGCCTGACTCCGTTCTACCAATCGCTCGTGGCCGGCTTCTTCATCCTCTTCCTCGCCGCCGGCTGGGCCTTCGGCGCCGCCGCCGGAACGGTCAAGAACCATCGCGACGCGGTGAAGATGATGGCGGGCGCGATGGGCGACCTCGCTTACTATCTCGTGCTCGCCTTCGCCGCCGCGCACTTCGTGGCGATGTTCAACTGGTCGAACCTCGGCCTCATCTTCGCCGTGCAAGGCGCCGATGCGATCGAAGGCTCCGGCCTGCCTTTGCCGGCGCTGCTCGTGCTGATCGTCGTCTTCACCGCTGGCATCAATCTTCTCGTCGGCTCCGCCAGCGCCAAATGGGCGCTGCTCGCGCCGGTGCTGGTGCCGATGATGATGCTCCTGGGCGTCAGCCCCGAAATGACCACCGCCGCTTATCGCGTCGGCGACGGCGCCACCAACATCATAACGCCGCTAATGGTCTACTTCCCGCTGGTGCTGACCTTCTGCCAGCGATGGCGCGTCGATTTCGGACTTGGCAGTCTTACCGCGGCGATGCTGCCCTATTCGCTTTGGATCCTGATCGTCGGCGTCGGCCTCACCTTCGCCTGGGTCTATCTCGACCTGCCGCTCGGCCCAGGCGCCGTCGTCGACTACACGCTCCCGGCTGCGACTGCGCCCGCTCCCGCACCAGCGCCTTAAGCGCTAGCGCGATCTAGCGCTGCAACGTCGTCGCCGCTCAGCTCCAGCCGCAGCGCGCCCAGCAGCTCACGCAATTGTTCAACGCTGGTCGCGCTCGCGATCGGCGCGGCGACCGCGGGCTTGGCCATGATCCAGGCCAGAGCGACTTGCGCCGGCGTCGCGCCATGGCGCGCGCTCACCTCATCCAACGCCGCCAGCACCGTGGGGCCTTTGCCTTGCATGTATTTGTCCATGCGCCCGCCGCGCAGGCTCTTGGCCTTGTCCGCCTCAGTCCGATACTTGCCGGTGAGATAGCCGCTCGCGAGCCCGTAGAACGGGATCAGCGACACCTTCTCGCGCACGCAGATCGGCATCAGCTCCGCTTCGATGGCGCGGTTCATGAGATTGTATTCGGGCTGCAGCGTCGCGATCGGCAAACCCTGGCGCTTGCCTTCCGCGATCGCCGCCTCGAGCCGCGCCGGCTCGAAGTTGGACAAGCCAACCGCCCGCACCTTGCCCCCCTGATGCAGCGCCTTCAGCGCGCCGACGAACTCCTCTGGCGGCGTTTCCTTGTCGTCGCGATGCAGCTGGTAAAGGTCGATCGCCTCGACCCCGAGCCGCGACAGCGAATCATCGCATGCCGCCAGGATGTTCTCGCGGCGGATGCCGAGCCTCTTGTCCCACATCCCCACCTTGGTTGCGATCACGACGCGCTCGCGCTTGCCGCTCGCCTTCAGCCACGAACCGATCACGCGTTCGCTTTCGCCGCCGGCATGGCCCGGCGCCCAATTCGAATAGACGTCTGCCGTGTCGATGGCGTCGCCGCCCATGTCCACGAAGGCGTCCAGCACCGCGTGCGAGACGCGCTCGTCCGCCGTCCAGCCGAACACGTTGCCGCCCAGCATCAAAGGCGCGATCGCAAGTCCGCTTTGCCCGAGTTCTCGCTTCTGCTGCATCGCGCCGCTCCTGTTTGTGCTGGACCGCCGGCCGCCCCCGCGCCGACAATGCGGCAAAGATAGGAACGCCCATGCGCCTGCTCAACGTCTTCGCCGCGCTTTCCGGCGCATTCGCGCTCATCATGCTCGTGCTCGTCGCGCATGCGCTGCAGTTGGCCGGGCCCGACGCGGACCGCATGCAGCTCGCCGCCTTCATCCAGCTCACCGCCGCCGCGGCGGCGCTGGCGGTCGCCCAGCGCAGCGGCAAGCTGAACCTCATCGCCGGCGCGATGATCCTTGCAGGCGCCGCGATCTTCTCCAGCGCGCTCTATGCGCTCTCGCTCACACAGGCGCGCAGCTTCGCCATGCTTGCCCCCATCGGGGGAATGACGCTGATCGCCGGCTGGATCGCGCTTGCGTTCGCGCGCCCAAGGCCGCACGCGGAACTCGAAGCGCCGTCCTCACGCCCTAAATAGACCTCTTCATGACCGCCACACCAGATCTCGCACCCATTATCGAACCCGTCATCACCGCCGAAGCGCTCGAAGCCGAAGCGCGCCGCTTCGCCGCCAAGCTTGCCTCGATGAGCGGCCCGGACATCGCCGTCGCGCTCGCCTGGACCGCCGGCATTCTGCTCGGCGCGCTCGCTCTGCTTTGGCTGTTGCGCTTTGGCCTTCGTCTCGCCGCCCGCTGGCTTTCGCCCAAGCACGACAAGGCGACCGAGCAAGGCAAGGAAGCGCGCCGCCATGTCGGCGGCTGGACCATGATCGCCGCGCGCTTCGTCATCGGCATCGTCGCCGTCGCCATGATCCTCAACATCTGGGGCTTCGACGTCCGCACCGGCGCGCTCGGGGCGATTCTCGGCGTGTTCTGGCGCGCCGGCTTCATCATCATGTTCGCGCTGGCGGCGGTCGAAGTGTTCGGCTTCGTCATCACCCGCTCGCTGCACCGCGGCGCGCGTCACGCCAGCGATCTCCGCCGCGCCGCGCAACTGCGCACGCTGGCGCCGGTGCTCAAAGGCGTCGCCACCAGCTTCGTCGCCATCATCGCCGTAATGTTGACGCTGTCGCAGTTCGGCGTCGACATCGGCCCGCTGATCGCCGGCGCTGGCGTCCTCGGGCTCGCCATCGGCTTCGGCGCGCAGACCTTGGTGAAGGACTTCCTCACCGGCATCTTCCTCATCCTCGAAGACACCGTCTCGATCGGCGACATCGTCACCATCGCCGAGTTCGGCGGCGTGGTCGAAGACATGTCGCTGCGCACCATCAAGCTCAGAGACTTCGACGGCACGCTCCACATCTTTCCCTACAGCGAGGCCATGGTCATCCACAACAAGACCAAGAGCTTCAGCTTCGCCGTGTTCGATCTCTCGATCGATTACAATTCCGACATCGCTCGCGCGCTCGATTTGATGCGCGACATCGGCGCCGAGCTGCAACAGGCGCCCGAACTCGGCCCCAAGATGATCGATGACATCGAAGTTGTCGGCGTCGATCGCCTCGCCGATTCCGCCGTCATCCTCAAAGCGCGGATCAAGACCGCGCCCGGCCAGCAATGGACGATTCAGCGCGAATATCTGAAGCGCATCAAGCTGGCCTTCGACGCCAACGGCATCGCCATCCCGTTCCCACACCTCAAGCTTGTGCCGCCCGATTCACCCATCCCCGTCGAACCTCCGCGCGCGGCGGAGTGATCACGCAGCGGGCGGCGCCGGCGGCGGCTCTTCGCCCGCGCCGAGCTTCTTCTTCAGCGCCTCGACATCGCGCTTCAGCTCAGCCACGCGGTCCAGCAGCGTCCACACCGCGACGCCGAGCGCCACGACGAGCACGATGATCGTATAATCGGCGGGCGAGCCCATGCCGCTCCTCTCCCCGCGCCGCGCGGCAAAATCAAGGCGCTGCGCGCGCCCGGAGTCCGCTTGACGCGCGAACGCCCGCCTCTAGCCTCCGCCGCGCATGCAAACGCAGACCGTCACCATCGCCGCCCGCTTCAACGGCCCGCCCAATTCCGGCAATGGCGGCTACGTCTGCGGCCTCATGGCCAATCTGATCGACGGCCCCAGCGAAGCAACGCTGCGCGCCCCGCCGCCGCTCGAGCACGCGCTCACGCTGAGCCGCGACGACGGCGGCGCCGTCACATTGCGAGACGGCGATGCGCTGATCGGCGAAGCCAAGCCCGTCGCGCGCTTCGATCTCGCCGCGCCCGCCGCGCCATCGCTCGACGAAGCCCGCGCCGCCGCGACGCGATACCTTGGCCGTCACGTCCATCGCTACGCCACCTGCTTCGTCTGCGGTCCCGGCCGTCCCAGGCATGACGGCCTCGACCTCTTCACCGGCCCGGTCGAACAGCGCGACATGGTCGCCTGCACCTGGACGCCGGGCGCCGATCTCGCCGACGCACACGGCGTCGTCCGTCCCGAATTCGTCCACGCCGCGCTCGATTGCCCGAGCTATTGGGCGCTGCCGCACGCCGGCAAACCTGCCTTGCTCGCGCGCCTCACCGCCAACATCGACGTTCCGCTCCCGCGCGCCGGCGCAGAGCTGATCGTCGCCGCCTGGGCGCTCGAGTCCAGCGGCCGCAAGCACCGCGGCGCCGCCGCGCTCTATCACGCCGACGGCGCCCTCATCGCCCGCAGCGAAGCGCTCTGGATCGAACCCCGCACCACGGAGACGACGCCATGACCGAAGCCCAAGCCGCCGCCACGCGTTATTGCGCCCGGCTCATCGGGCCGCTGATGCTGATCATCGGCGCCATCGTCATCGCCCGCTTCGACGATCTCACGCTGCTGATGCCGGCGATCCTCGAGGACGGGCCGCTCGCTTTCGTCACCGGCATCTTCACGCTGATCTGCGGCTGCGCGCTGTTCGCCGGCCACCACCACTGGACCTCCGCCACCGCGATCGTCATCTCGCTGCTCGGCCTCCTGACCATCGTGCGCGGCGTGACCTTGATGCTGGCGCCTGACTTGCTCGCCGAGTTCGCGCTCCAGTTCGTCAACGCCGGCCCGGGCGTCATCGCCGCCGGCGCCATGGCGCTGCTGATCGGCGCTTGGCTCGCCTTCGTCGGCTGGTTTGCCAAGGGCTGGCGCGAGGTCTAAATCACACGCATCCATAACCCGGGGGGCCGCGCCGAAGCGGCTGAGATTGGACGTAACGCGTCCTGACCCGTCGAACCTGAACCGGTTAGCACCGGCGGAGGGAGGACATAGCTTATGAATAAGCCCGAAAACCGCGGCGCGTTTGCGCCATCCGTGACCACCGGTCCGCTGCAAGGCTCGCGCAAAGTGTACGCGTCAGGCTGCGCGCATCCCGATCTGCGCGTGCCGTTCCGCGAAGTGGCGCTGCATCCGAGCGCGGGCGAACCGCCGCTCACCATCTACGATCCCTCCGGCCCCTACACCGATCCCGACGCGGCGATCGACATCAACACCGGCCTCGCCCGCACCCGCGAGACTTGGGTGCGCGCGCGCGGCGATGTCGAAGAGATCGCCGGCCGCGCCGTGCAGCCGGAAGACAACGGCAACGTCAGCGCCGAAAAACTCACCCCGCCCTTCCCGCAACAACCCCGCGTGCTCCGCGCCAAAGGCAACGCCTGCGTCACCCAGCTCGACTACGCCCGCCGCGGCATCATCACGCCGGAAATGGAATACGTCGCCATCCGCGAAAATATGCGCCGCGAAGCTCTTCACTCCTCCCCCGCAAGCGGGGGAGGTGCTGAGCGAAGCGAAGCGGAGGGGGGAAGTCCGACAGTCGCGCGCACCGGCCCCCTCAGTCACGCTGCGCGTGACAGCTCCCCCGTAAACGGGGGAGCTGTTAGAGCACGCGACGGCGACTCCTTCGGCGCCTCCATCCCCGACTTCGTCACCCCCGAATTCGTCCGCTCCGAAATCGCCCGCGGCCGCGCCATCATCCCGGCCAACATCAATCACGCCGAACTCGAGCCGATGATCATCGGCCGCAACTTCCTGGTGAAGATCAACGCCAATATCGGCAACAGCGCCGTCACCTCCTCCATGGCCGAAGAAGTCGACAAAATGGTCTGGGCCATCCGCCACGGCGCCGACACGGTGATGGACCTCTCCACCGGCCGCAACATCCACAACATCCGCGACTGGATCATCCGCAACAGCCCCGTCCCTATCGGCACCGTGCCGATCTACCAGGCGCTCGAAAAAGTCGGCGGCGTCGCCGAAGACCTCAGCTGGGAAGTGTACAGAGACACGCTGATCGAACAGGCCGAACAAGGCGTCGACTATTTCACCGTCCACGCCGGCGTGCGCCTCCCCTTCATCCATCTCACCGCCAACCGCGTCACCGGCATCGTCAGCCGCGGCGGCTCGATCATGGCCAAGTGGTGCCTCTCCCATCACAAGGAGAGCTTCCTCTACACGCACTTCGCCGAGATCTGCGAAATCATGCGCGCCTACGACGTCAGCTTCTCGCTCGGCGATGGCCTCCGCCCCGGCTCGATCGCCGACGCCAACGACGCCGCCCAATTCGCCGAACTCGAAACCCTCGGCGAACTCACCAAGATCGCGTGGGCGCACGGCGTGCAAGTGATGATCGAAGGCCCCGGCCACGTGCCGATGCACAAGATCAAAGAGAATATGGACAAACAACTCGAAGTCTGCGGCGAGGCGCCCTTCTACACGCTCGGCCCCCTCACCACCGACATCGCCCCCGGCTACGACCACATCACCTCAGCCATCGGCGCCGCCATGATCGGCTGGTTCGGCACCGCGATGCTCTGCTACGTCACGCCCAAGGAGCACTTGGGCCTCCCCGACCGCGACGACGTCAAAACCGGCGTCATCACCTACAAATTGGCTGCGCACGCAGCCGACTTGGCGAAGGGCCATCCGTATGCGCGATTGCGCGACGACGCGTTGAGCCGCGCGAGGTTCGAATTCCGCTGGGAAGACCAATTCAACTTGGGCTTAGACCCCGACACCGCGAGGGCCTTCCACGACGAAACGTTGCCAAAAGACGCGCACAAGACGGCGCACTTCTGCAGCATGTGCGGTCCAAAGTTCTGTTCGATGAAAATCACGCAGGACGTGCGGGATTACGCGAAGGCGAAAGCGGAGCGGGAAGCGGGAATGCAGGAGATGAGTGCGAAGTTTCGCGATGGCGGCGGGGAGATCGATGTTGCGATTTGATCTGCGCCGACGAAATCTACGCTACGCAAAAAGCGACGCCCTCATTGCAACTCAATTTTGTGTTAACCATGTCTCCGTTGGCAGCAATCGGAGAGGTGAATGGCGTTATCGGGTATACAAGGTGCATGTGCGGCGTGGCGTAATGCGGTGAATTTGTTGGCGAAAGGCTTCGAGCTTGAGCCAATGCACACACGGGCGCCGAGAAAAGATTTCGAGAAACTACTTACGCAAGTCGTTGAACGATACGAGGCAGGCGCGACTGCCGCGGCTAAGCAGGACAAACTGCAAGCTTATAAGGACCTTGAGCTTGTCCGTCAGGAGAACAAGCGCCTCCTGGAAACGATCGAAGAACTTAAGCGTCGCGCACCGCGCCCACGACAACTCTGGCAGTCGCGGCGACAGACCGGCCAAAGCCCGCTCCACTGACACGAGCGGCGAACTGACCTCACACGGAATGTGAACCCCCAGAACCCTCTCCCGCAGTGCGGGAGAGGGCAGGGTGAGGGGCCGGCGCTGATCTTTGGGAGTTGGAGCGCGCGGCTCCGCCGCGCATGAGTCGCGAAGCGCCGCGCTCCCAGTCTTCGCTCTCCACCCTCGCCCTACCCTCTCCCTCCCAAGCAGGGAGAGAGTTCAAAAGAGTGCGGCATGGCGGGATAAGCACCACGGCATGGCGGTAGGGAGATTTTAGGCGGGCGACAAGCCGTCTATGTGAAATCCCAGCGCCAATTGGACCGATAAATCGTCGGGACCGGCCCGCCAGTCCAAGACCGTTGCTCCCACATCAACTGTCGCGGGCTGCCCCCGTACTTCGCGTCGTCATGCATCATCGAAAAGACGCTGTCCGTAATATACGTTCGATAAGTACTTTCACGGATTGTGCTGAGCTTCGCCGCGACGTTCGGAGCGCGGCCAACCCAGACCAGATCGTTGTTATTGCGAATCCCACCCCGAACAACGAGGACGTCGCCGCCATCGATGCCGCAAGAGTACGCAAGAGGGTACGTGCCGTTCTGAAAAGCTAAGTAGGTCGATTGAAATTTTGGAACGACCACCGTTTCGAATGCATACTTAAGCTTCAACGATGCCTTCACCGCGCTGGTGTTTTTGTAGTCGCCTACAAACACCGCCATTAGACGATCGCCATCAAAGCTTCGTATTTCGCCCCCCTCCATTCGCACAACTCGCGCCGCCGTAGCGAGAAACGCCTTGAACAGTTTCGCCGCGATTTGCTTGTCGTACATGGCAATTTTGGTTGAGTCTGCGAGGTCAGCGTAGAGCATCACCGCCCCAATCTTCTTGGCGCCGCCTGCAAGCGCGACATTCTCGTTTTGGGGTACCACTTGCCCATCAACGATGGACCACTGCTGCCTCACCGTGGACGTCACGTCGTTCTGAATGTCTTGAAGTACGCCCATCTCACGACCCGAATTGAAATGATTGCCGCTCCAATACGGCAGTAACGAGAAGCACAAGCCAGGGGATCACAGCGAACGCAGTGAGTGTGAAGGCGCCTTCGGTGGCGCTGAACTTCTTGGATAGAATCTCGCAGTTCCGCCAAACCTGATGCAAAGCGTCCTCAAGAAGCTGCTTGTCTTGCAACTCTGTCCACTGCGTCACGAATTCTTCCGGCTCATGGTTGGCAATATCTCGGAAATACAGCAGCGACTTCTTCTTCGCGGCACTGAGGTGGGGCGCGTAAGCGAAGTATAAAAAAATGAGGCTCGCCGTGCAAAGAAGCAGCACCAAAGTCAGAAGCAAACCTACAAAGAGTTGCGTTTGAAATGACTTCCAGCTCACTGCGGCAAACGCGGTCGCGATCAAGCTAAGGTTGATAGCAAACAAGAATGAGGCCTTGCCCTCGACGCGCGGGAAGAAGCTAAGAACTCGGTCAAGCTGCGCCAGGGCGGCGGGCAATCGACTTGGTGATTCCATATCCCTACATTACCACGTTCGGTGTTTGTTCAAGCTTGCCAATTTTTGCCAACCACCCCATCCTCCCCTCATGGCCACCCGCAACATCAATCTCACCCCCGCGCTCGACGCCTATGTCGCCGAGCAGGTCGCGTCCGGGCAGTTTCAGAACGCCAGCGAAGTCCTGCGCGCGGGCCTGCGCGCGCTGAAGGCCGAGCAGGCGGCGCACGCGGCCAAGGTCGAAGCGCTCAAGGCGGCGATCCAGGTCGCCGAGGACGATCTCGCCGCCGGCCGTTACGAAGACGTCGAAGACATCGACGCATGGATGGATGAGATCAGCGCCGAGGTGGAGGCCGAGTTCGAAGCCAAGCACGGCGCCGCGCGCACGCCGGCTGAATGAGGCGCGTCGAGGTCGCTGCGCAAGCGCGAGCCGACATCCGCAACGCGCTTGCGGAGTCGCGCGAACACTTCGGGGCAGCGGCCAGGCATCGCTACGACGCTATCATCCGCCGCGCGCAAAAATTGCTGCAGCAAGACCCTAAACGCGCAGGCGTGCAGCAACGCGAAGACCTCCCGCCGAACTACTTCCTCTTTCACCTTCGTCACGCGCGCACGCGCGCCGCCGCGCCGAAGCACCCGCGCCACTTCATCCTGTTTCGCTTCGACGATCGGCGGCTCTACATTCTCCGCGTCCTTCACGATGCGATGGATATCGAACAGAACGTCAGCGCTGACGAAAACAACGAAACATGACTGAGCCCCACATGCGCGCCGCACTCGCAGCCGCCCTCACCCTCGCCCTCACCGCCTGCACCCCCGCGCCGCCGCCGTCTCAGCCTGCCGCTGAGCCGCCCGCCGCGCCGCCAACGCCAAGCCCAAGCGCCGCGGC
This sequence comes from Vitreimonas sp., assembly GCF_035627415.1. GTDB lineage: Bacteria > Pseudomonadota > Alphaproteobacteria > Caulobacterales > Aquidulcibacteraceae > Vitreimonas. The sequence continues at coordinate 80,891 of NZ_DASPLU010000026.1, forward strand.
CGCGCCGACCAGCGCGGCGGACGCTGCAGCGCTCGCCGCCGCGCCGCTCCCGGACGGTCAATGGTTCTTCCGCGCCGACGAAAGCGTCTTCGCCGCCGGCTTCGGCGCGCCGCAATCGGAGTTTCAGTTCGCCGTCAGCTGCAATGGCGGCAGCGGCGCGGTGCAGATCATGTCCGCGCACGAGCTTGCGCCCGATCAGCCGGTGACGCTCACCATCGTCACCGCGGCGCAAACGATCGACCTCGCCGCCAATTCGTTCAACGAGGGCCTCGCCAGCGTCAACGCCGAGCTCGCCGATGCAGCGCCGGAGAAAGCCGCTTTGATCGCCGCGCTGACGCAAACCCAAGCGCGCATCGGCGTTCGAGTCCGCGACGAAACCCACGTCTATGCGTGGGACGAAGCGCTCACACGCGCGCTCGCGCCCTGCCGCTGAGACCCCCGCGAGGGCGCGCGCTCCGGAACAGCATCCCGCACCCGCCGTTCCCCCAGCGAGCCCGCACGGGAGAGCGCGCATGACCGCCACGACCGAACCCTCCTTCACCGAGACCGAGCAGATTCCCAACGCGCCGGTCACGCCCGCGCCGCGCTATGCGCGCCCGCCGCAGGTCACGGCGCAGCGACACGCCGCGCTCGGCGCTGGCGCGGTCGGCGCATTGGCGCTCGGCGCTTTCGCGGTCGGCGCGCTCGCCGTCGGCGCCCTCGCCATCGCCCGCCTCACCGTGCGCGACGCCCGCTTCAAGCACGTGCGCATCGCCCATCTCGAAATCGACCGCCTCGACGTGCGCGACTCCGAAACGCGCCACTGAGCCTCCGATCGATTGGGGGTGCGCTTGAACTCCGCCTCCGCATCGCCCACGCTTGCGCCCATGCTCGCGCTCGAAACCAAGCCGCGCCCGCAAGCGCCGCCGGCGAAACGCTGGCGCAACTATTACCGCGTCTATCGCGTGCTCGATCTCTGGCGCCTCGGCACGATCTTTCCCGGCGTCCACGCCGGCCCCGATTGGTTCGTCAGCAAAGACCTCGCCGAGGCGAACGCATCCGCGTTCTTGGCCGCGCTCAATCCCCCTGGCCGTTGCTTCATGGAGCACGCCGGCGCCTTCCCGGACGGCGATTCCGCCCACTAAACGCGGTGCGAGCCGCGCAAGCGGCGCGCGCCAATCCCCCGGATATCTCCGCTCTTATCCGCCCCCTTTGAAACGGGCGTATACTTGCGCCCATGACCGACACCGAACCCGAACGCAAAGCCCCGCTGGATCTCTGGCGCATCGCCCGCGCCTTCCTGATCGCGCTGCACGCTTTGTTCGGCGACCCCGCCCAGATCGCCCAGCGCATCTGCTTCCGGCGCAAGGAGTATGAGACCATCGCCCGCTGGGTCCGCGCCGGCGAAATGCTGCTGCGTCGTCTGCTGCTGATCGAAGCCGCGGCCTTGCAGCTCGCGCCGACGCCCGTGCGCGCACGCGTCAAGCGCGCCCGCGTCCGCAAGCTGCACGCCTTCCATCTCGAAGCGCCGGAAACGTGGCGCGTCTCGTTCCACGTCATCGATCGCGGCCGCCGCGCCGCCGGCCATGCGACGCCCCGCACGCACGCGCCGGGGGCCTCATCGCCCGCCGGCGCCTTCCCCGACGCCTTTCCGCTCGCGCTCCGCTGCGAAGCGCTGCTGCGCGCCTACAACGATCCCGCGCCCTACGCGCGCCGACTCGCGCGCCGCCTCGCGCGCCAGCCGCAGCGCGCCGCCGCCATCCTCGCGCACACGCCCGACACCCATCACGTGATCCCGCGCGAAGACGTCGACGCCGTCACCAGCCGCGCCGCCGCCTGCTGGGCCCCGCTGGCGCCCGATTCCAGCTGAGGCTGTCCGCACCGGCTTCAAACGCAACTGCACGGGCGTCGCCGCACAGCGGCGGCGAACGCCGGCGCGCGCGCACGCGCAAGTCTGCCTTCAAATCGCCCTAAGCTCGAAACGAACGCGCAACACCGCGGCAAAACCAAAGGCGCACGCTGAAGAGCATCGGAGGACGAAACATGTCGAAGCCGCAAGCCTGCTTGATCACGTGGTTGGTGGCCGTGCTGCCCGCGCTCGCGCTATTCGCCGGCGGGGCCTACGCCTAAAGTTCCCACGTTGCCGGGCGCCCGTGCTGTCCCTTAAGTTCGCCGCGCGAGGGACGTTTGCCGGCAAGCCAATCACAGAGATCCTACGTGCTCCTGGGCGCGGCTTTGGCCCTGCCCATCGTCGTTCTGGTCGTGCTGCAGCTCGTCCTGGCGCTCGAAGGCGAGCGCGAACGGATCGAGCAGCGGACGCTCAACGAAGCGACTCAGATCGTCAATCTGGTCGACGCCCAGGTCCGCTCCGATCTCGCCGTGATGCGCGTGCTCGCCACCGCCGACGATTTTGAGCGCCGCAACTGGCCGGCGGCCTTCGCCCGCACGCGCGAAATCGCCGCGCTCAACCGGCATTGGCGCAACGTCATCGTCTCGGACCTGGAGGCCGGCCGCGAAGTCTTCAGCCTCGCCCGTCCCTATTCCTCGTCGCGCCGCCCGATCGCGCCCGCCATCGCCCGCCGCGATCCGCGCCATCTCGCCGGCGAAGTGGTGCGCGAAGGCGACGGCTGCCCGTGCGTCTATCTGCACTACCCGTTCGGCAGCGCGGGCCGCTATCTCGTCACCGTCGCGCTCGAACCGCGCGTGTTTCTCGCGCCGCTGCGCCGCAACACGCCGGCCGGCGCGATCAGCGGCCTCGTCGATCGGCGCGGCAATTTCATCGTCCGCAGCCGCGATCAGGCCGAGCGCGTCGGCGCGCCGGGCACGCAATTTCTCCGCGATGCGGTCGCCAGCGACGAAGCTTGGGGCATCTATCAGGGCCGCACCTACGAAGGTCTCGACAATCACACCGCCTACTACACTTCCCCGCTCACCCGATGGTCCGCCCACATCGCCATTCCCTCCTCGCTGATCGATCGGCCGCGCACCTATTCGCTTGTCGCCTCGATCGTCGGCGGCGTGCTCGCGCTCTCGATCGCCGCACTGCTGATCGCCTGGGCGCTGCGAGATCTCGCCCAGCGCCGCGCCGCGGAGGAGCGCTTGGCGCAGACGCAAAAGCTCGAAGCCATCGGCCAGCTCACCGGCGGCGTCGCCCACGACTTCAACAATCTGCTCACCGTGATCATTGGCGGCCTCAACATGCTGTTGAAGCGCATCGACGATCCGAAGCAGCGCCAAATCGCCGAGCACATGCTCGAATCCGCCAAACGCGGGGACAAGCTGACCAAGCAATTGCTGGCGTTTTCCCGCGGCAAACAGATGGAGCTCGCGCCCGTCGACTTGCTCGAACTCGCACCGGGCATGGAAGAATTGCTGCGCCGCTCGATCGAAGCCGGTCAGACTCTCGAAATCCACCTCGATCCGGAATGGCGCTGGGTCCGAAGCGACGCCAACCAGCTCGAACTCGCGATTCTCAATCTCGTCATCAACGCCCGCGACGCCATGCCGAACGGCGGCCGCATCGAGATTGCCAGCCGCAAGTCGGCGCGCGAAGGCTGCATCGAGCTCAGCGTCAGCGACACCGGCATGGGCATGCCGAAGGACGTGATCGACCGCGCGCTCGAACCGTTCTTCACCACCAAGCCAGCCGGCAAGGGCACGGGCCTGGGCCTCAGCCAAGTATTTGGCGCCGCCCAGCAATCCGGCGGCTCGGTGGAGATCGACAGCGTCGTCGGCCGCGGGACGACCGTGCGCATGATCCTGCCGCAGGCCGAGCCGCCGCGCCGCATCGAGCGCGAGGACGACGAAGAGCCGGACTCCGCTCTCTCGGACGGCGCGAGCCGCAGCATTCTCGTTGTCGACGACGAACCCGGCGTGCGGTCCTTCATGGCCGACGCGCTGCGCGATGCGGGCTTCAAGGTCACCGAAGCGGCCCATGCCGGCGATGCGCTGAAGGCGCTCGAGTCGGAACGTCCGATTTTGCTGGTGACGGACTATTCGATGCCGGGCATGACCGGGCTCGAACTCGGCGAACGCGCCCGCGCGCAGGTCGAGGGGCTGCGCGTGCTGATCGTTTCGGGTTACGCCGATGCAGATGCGATCGAAGCCTCGCCCTCGCGGCCGACTTTGCTGCGCAAGCCGTTCGACGAACACGCGCTCTTGCAAGCCGTGCGCGACGTTCTCGCCGCATGAGCATTCGATCGCGGAGAGGATGTGACGCTGCAGCCGATTTCGGATTGCGCGGAACGCGGCTAGATTCGCCGCGGAGGGGCAGATGAACCTGTTTGCGCGGCTCGCGCGGGAAGTGCGTTTTCTGGATGGCCTCGCGCGCACGCTCTGGAGCGTCCGCAAGATCGATCCGGATTCGGACGTTCTCATCTGCGACGATTTCGAGCAAGCCGTCGACAAATTCGCCGACCACACCGCGCTTGTCTTCGAGGGCGAACGCTACACCTATCGCCAGCTCGATGCGCTCGCGAATCGCTTCGCCGCCTGGGGCGATGCGCTCGGCCTGAAGGCGGGCGATACGGTCGCGCTGTTTCTGCCCAATCGCGCCGAATACGTGCCCGCCTGGATGGGGCTCGCGAAAATCGGCGTCGCGGCTGCGCTGATCAACAACAACCTGACCGGAACAGCGCTCGCGCACTGCCTCTCGATCTCGAACGCCGATCACGTCATCACCGATTCCGAGACGGCGCCGGCGGCCGAAACAATTCGCGCCGGCTTGCCGCGGCCGCTCACCTATTGGCTGATCGACGGCGAAGCGGGCCAGAGCGCCCACAAGGCGATCGATCTCAAAACACCAAAAGCGGCGCCGGAACGGCCGCCGCCCTCGCGCCGGGCCGGGCTGAAATCGCGCGACGTCGCGCTCTACATCTACACCTCGGGCACCACCGGCTTGCCGAAAGCGGCGAAGATCACGCACATGCGCGCGCAGCTCTACATGCGCAGTTTCGCCGGCTCGACCAGGGCGACGGCGGAAGACCGGCTCTATTGCGTGCTGCCGCTCTATCATGCGACCGGCGGATTGTGTGGCGTCGGCGCGGCCTTGTTCAGAGGCGGCACGGTCGTGCTGCGCCGGAAATTCTCCGCCAGTCATTTCTGGGACGACATCGCCGAGCACGGCTGCACCATGTTCGTCTATATCGGCGAGCTCTGCCGCTATCTCGTCAATCAGCCTCCGCATCCGAAAGAGCGCGCGCACGCGCTTCGCCTCGCCTTTGGCAACGGTTTGCGGCCGGAGGTTTGGTCCGAATTCCAGCCGCGCTTCGCCGTTCCACACATCCTCGAATTCTACGGCTCCACCGAGGGCAACGTCTCGATGTTCAACTTCGACGGCCAGCCCGGCGCGATCGGGCGCGTGCCGCCTTATCTGCAGCGCAATTTCGCAGTGCGGCTGGTGCGGTTCGACGTCGAAACCGAAACGCCAGTGCGCGGCGAGAACGGCCTGTGCATCCTCTGCGAACCCGACGAAGCCGGCGAGGCGGTCGGCCTGATCAAGGATGATGCGCGGCACAATTATACGGGTTACGCCGACAGGGCCGCATCCGAACGCAAGATCCTGCGCGATGTCATCGAGCCGGGCGACGCCTGGTTTCGCACCGGCGACCTGATGCGCCAGGACAAGGCGGGCTACTTCTATTTCGTCGACCGCATCGGCGACACCTTCCGCTGGAAAGGCGAGAATGTCTCGACCACCGAAGTGGCGGAAGTCGTCGCCCGCTATCCGGGCGTCGACGAAGCCAATGTCTATGGAGTCAAGATCGCCAGGCTCGACGGCCGCGCCGGCATGGTTGCGATCACGCCGGGCGAAGGCTTCGCGCTCGACGGCTTGCGCGATCATCTGGTGCGCGAGCTGCCGGCTTACGCGCGACCGCTCTTCATTCGCCTGCAGCCGGCGATCGAGACGACCGGCACGTTCAAGTATCGCAAGATCGATCTGGTGCGCGACGGTTTCGATCCGGCCAAGCTCGAACAGCCGCTCTATTTCGATCACCCGGATGAGCAGCAATACATCCCGATCACGCGCGAGCTCTACGCGCAAATTCAGAGCGGCGAGCTCCGCCTCTAGTGGAACGCCGCGACATAGCTCTCACCGACGCGCATCAAAGCACCGGTTCGGCCATAGGCGGACTCCAGCGCCGCCGGAGTCAGCGCCTCGATCGGCGCGCCCTCGGCGATTGCGCGTCCCTGCCGCAACAGCAGCACGCGATCGGCGGCGGACGCGGCCAAAGCGATGTCGTGCGTCGACAACAGCACGCCGCCGCCGTTCGCTGCATGTTTGCGCAAGATCTCGGCGACGCCGAGCGCCTGCGCCGGGTCGAGCCCCGCCGTTGGCTCGTCCAACATCAAAAGCGGCGCCTGTTGCGCCAATGCGCGAGCGAGATGGGCGCGCGCCTTCTCGCCGCCGGAGACCTCGTCCATTCGGCGCGTACGCAGCGCCGTGAGCGAACACGCTTCGATCGCCGCATCGACAGCCGCTTGATCGCGCGGGCTCAAGCGATCGGGCGCGGCGCCGTGCGCGTAACGGCCCAGCGCCACGAGGCTTTCGACGCTGACCGGCCAAATCGACTGCGGCCGCTGCGGCAGATACGCGACGCGCAACGCGCGCTGACGGGCGCTCAACATGCGCGGATCGGCGCCGGAAAGCGCAACGCGTCCCTCGTGGCGAACCGCGCCTGTTGCAGCGCGCATTAGCGTGGTCTTGCCCGCGCCATTAGGGCCGAGCAGCGCGACGATCTCGCCAGGAGAAACGCACAGCGAAACGCCGTCCAGCGCCGCAACATTGCGCAGCGTGACGCTGACCGAGTGGAGTTCGAGCAGCGCGCTCATGCGTCGCCTCCCCGCGAAGCCAATCGTGCGGCGATCAGTGCGAACACCGGGCCGCCGATCAAAGCGGCGGCGACGCCGAGCTTGAGTTCGGTATCAGTCGGCAACAGCCGCACAGCCATATCCGCAAGCACTAGAATTGCGCCGCCGGCGAGCGCGCTCGGCAACAGCAGTCGCGCCGGATCGTGCCCGGCGAACGCGCGCACCAGATGCGGCGCGGCGACGCCGACGAAGCCGATCACGCCCGCGACCGCCGTCGCGCCGCCGGCGCAAGCTGCCGCGCCGAGCACGACCAAGAGCCGCGTGCGCGGCAGATCGGCGCCGATCGCCGCGGCCGCTTCTTCGCCGAGCGTCAGCGCCTGCAAGCCGCGCGCGGCGAAGAAGATGAGCGCGCCGCCGGCGAGCAGAAATGCGCCCGCGAGCAGCGCATCGTTCAGCGAGCGGGCTTCCACCGAGCCGAGCGTCCAATTGACGAGATCGGCCAGCGCGCCGGGATTGGGCGCGAGATTGAGCGCGAGCGCGATCAAGCCGCCGGCGAGGCTGGAAATCCCGACGCCGATCAGCGCCAAGCTCGCTGGCCCGCGCGCCGACCAGCCGAGCGTCGTCACCGCGAAAGCTGCAATCAGAGCGAAGGCCAGCGCGGCGAGCGAGGCGAGCAGCGCAACGCCGAACGCAAACGCGACCACCGCGCCCAACGCGGCGAAGCCGGAAAGCCCGAGCACGCCGGAATCGGCGAGCGGATTGCGCAGCAGCCCTTGCAGCGCAGCGCCGGAAAGGCCGAGCGCGGCGCCGACGATCCACGCCGTCAGCGCCCGCGGAAAACGGATGTCCCAGACGATCGTGCGCGTCGCCTCGTCGTTCGCGAACGGGTCGGCAAGCGGCGTCGGACCTAGCCACACAGCCGCGGTGAGCGCCGCGATGCCGAGCGCGGCAAGTGCGAGAGAGATGCGCAAGCTCATGATGCACGGAGGGCGGCGTTGATGCGTTCGGCGGCGTCGATCGCAAACCAAGCCTCGCAACTGATCGCGGCGAGCGGCAGAGAGACGGTGCGCGCATCGGCGAGCGCACGGCGGAGGGCCGGATGACGCGCAGGCAACCACGGATTCACCCGGTTGCGGCCGTGATCGAAGAAACCGAGCGCGATCAACGCCGGCGGCGTCTCGATCATGCGCTCGAGCGGCAGCACGACCCAGCTCGCCTCGGTGCGCACGTTGCGTCCGCCGGCGGCGCGGATCGCCGCGTCCATCATCGTGCCCGAGCCTGCCACCGCGCCGGCGGCGGAGAGATACATTACCGGCGGCGCGTTCTCAGGCGCGTTCGCCGCGAGCCGCGCAAGCCGCAGATCAAGATCGTGCGCGATCGCTCGCCCGCGCGCGGGTTGGCCGATCGCCTGCGCAGCGTCGATCAGATCGGCGCGTGCGGTTGCGAAATCCGGCGCATCGCCCACTTGCAGCACCGGCACGCCGAAGCGCGCATAAACCTGCTCCGCATCCCAAGGCCCGCCCCAGTTGCGCACGACAAGATCGGGCTGCAGCGCCAGCGTTTCTTCGAGCGTGCCGCGCGTCTGGCGGATGCCAGCAGCGCGCTCGCGATAGTAGGAATCGTCGCGCCGCGAACCGCGCGACAGCGCCGCGATCTGCGCCCGGTCGGCGAGCGCGAGCACGAACTGGTCGGCGCAATAATCGAGCGACACGATCCGGCGCGGTTCGGCGTGAGCGGCCGAAGCAATGACGAGCGCCAAAGCGCAGATGAACCAACGCACATCGACCTCCACGGCCGCATCCCGGGCCAAGGCTCTGTGTCGGCAGGTCTTCTGGCTTCGCGGGTCCTTGCTTTTCGGCCCCTTCCCGCGCTTGACGCGCAGTGGCTATGGCCTCGAGCTCGCCGCTTACAGCTGCGGGCGCAGCCGCGGATTTTCACCGCGTTCCCTCATGGTGCTCGGATGAGCAACCGACTCGGGCTGTTTAAGGCATCGCCGGAGCTGCGCCTAGAGCAGCTCTTGCACGGTCTCTTTCGGCCTGCAGAGGCGCGTGCCTTTGTCGGTCGTGACGAAGGGGCGCTCGACCAGCACCGGATGCTGCACCATCGCGTCGAGCAGCTTGGCGTCGCTGACTTTGGGATCGAGCAGGCCCAGCGTCTCGGCTTCGGCGGCTTTCGTGCGCAGCGCCTGGCGCGGCGTCACGCCGGCGGCGGCGAACAGCGCCTTCAGCTGCGGCTTGGTCCAGCCGGTCTTGAGATACTCGACGATCTCCGGCTTCGCGCCCTTCGCCTCGATCATCTCCAGCACTTGGCGCGACGTGGAGCATTTCGGGTTGTGATAGATGGTGGCGGACTTCGCTTTGGCCATCTCTAGTCCTCCTCGTCCTCCTCCATCGGGAAGAAGGAGAAATTCTCGTCGATGTCGATCGGCTCGGCCACCTGCTCGACTTCCTCGAAACGGATGCTGGCCTGCTCTTCGAGGTCTTCATAGCCGCGCGGCGTCTCAAGATCGGGATCGTCGAACAGCAGCTCAGAGGCGATGGTTTCCGCTTCGGACGCGCTCGCCGCCTCGACATAGCGCGTGGTGTAGAAACCGCAGAGGATCACTTCGCCTTCAATGTCGACAGGAAAATTTTCGCCGCAGGCGAACACGCGAAACCAGGCCATGTCAGACCCAATCGGCGATCAAAGCGCCGACTTCGCGATGAACGCCGTTGCGCGTCTCGGCGTCGGCGTTTCCGCCGTCCTGATAGACGGCGATCAGGACCGCATCGCCCTTCGGCGCCCAGGCAATGGCGACGTCGTTGTGGGCGCCGTTCATGCCGGTCCCGGTCTTGTCGCCGACGCGCCAGTCGTCCGGCAGCCCGGCGCGAATGCGTTCACGGCCGGTGGTCGAGGCGATCATCCAGCTGCGCAGCGTTTCGCGATTGGCGCGGCGCAAAGAGTCGCCGACCAACAAACGGTTCAGCGCGTTCGCCTGCGCCAGCGGCGTCGTCGTATCGCGTTCGTCGTTCGGCGCGTTCTCGTTGAGCCCGGGCTCCCAACGGTCGAGCCGCGTTACCGCATCGACGTTCTGGCGCAGCCACACGGTAAAGCCGTCCGGCCCATCGAGTTGACGCAGCAGCAGATTCGCCGCGGTGTTGTCGCTGACCGTGACCGCGGCTTCAGCAATCTCCGACACCGTCATGCCTTCGGCCATCCGCGTTTCGGTGACCGGCGAATAGGCCACAAGATCGCTCTGCGCGTAAGCGATGCGCTCACTGTGATCGAGCCGTTCGAGCGCAGCGGCCGCGAGCAGCCACTTGAAGGTCGAGGCCATGGCGAAGCGCTCTTCGGCGCGATAGCCGATGCGGTTGCCGTTCGCCGTGTCGAGCGCGGCGACGCCAAGTCGCGCGCCAGGCCCAAGCCGGCGCTCCAGCACGGCGAGATAGTTCTCGGTGCGCTGCGCCTGATCGATATCGCCGCGCGTGCCGCAGGCTGCGAGCGCGAGGCCGCCGGCGAGCGTCAGGCGGCGGGTGAGCATCAATCCTTCGCCCGCTCGACGTACGAACCGTCCTCGGTCGAGATGACAACGCGCGTGCCGGCTTCGATATGCGGCGGCACCATGGTTTTGACGCCGATATCGAGCATGGCCGGCTTGTACGAGGACGAAGCGGTTTGCCCCTTCACCACAGGTTCCGTGCTCTCGATCTTCGCCACGATGCGCGGCGGCAGCTCGATCGACAGCGCCTGGCCTTCGAACATGGTGAGATCGACGACCATTTCCGGCTGCAGGTAGGCGATGGAATCGCCAACCATGTCGCGCGAGAGATGCACCTGCTCGTAGGTGTTCGGATTCATGAAAACGAGACCGGCGTCGCCGTCGTCATAAAGATAGGTGTGCTTGATCTGCTCGACGAACGCCTTTTCGAGCGCGTCGGTGGTCTTGTAGGTCTCGGTCGTCTTCACGCCGTCGACGATGCGACGCATGACGATCGTGGTCGTCGGCGTGCCCTTGCCCGGACGGAAGGTTTCGTGGCTCATGACGACATAGAGCTTGCCGTCCTCGTGCTCGAGCACGTTGCCTTTGCGGACGTCGCTGGCGATGACTTTGACCACGTAAACCTCACTTGCCGCCGCCGGCCTCGTTCATCGGCCGGCGGGCCTGAAATCGATCGAAAGGACCGGAATTGCGGGTTTCTCTAGCCGGGTTTGACGCGCGGGGAAAGCGGGGCGCTGAAGCCTCCCCCCTTGCGGGGGAGGCGCCCGCGCAGCGGGCGGAGGGGGGGCGCGGCCAACGCTCCGGCGCCTTCGCGTTTGAACGCCCCCCACCCCCTGCCCCCGCCCCGCAAGGGGACGGGGGATGAGCGCGTATTGGGAAAGGTCGCGCCATGCCGACCGCCGGCTCTTTCTGGCCGCACGAACCGCAATTCTGCGGACGGTACGTGGATGGTTCGAGCGCAACGGCTTCACCGAAGTGGAGCCGAACCTCGTCGTCCCCTCGCCCGGCGCGGAAACGCATATCGAGGCGGTCGCGGCCGACGGCGGTTATCTGCACACCAGCCCCGAGTTCGCGATGAAGCGGCTGCTCGCGGCAGGCGAGCGCCGCATTTTCTATCTCGGCAAATGCTGGCGGAAGGGCGAGGCCGGGCCGCTGCATGCGCCGGAGTTCACCATGATCGAATGGTATCGCGCCGGCGCGCCGTACGAAGAGATCATGGACGATTGCATTGAGGTCGTGCGCGTCGCCGCCCGCGCGGCGAACGCGTCGGCGCTGACTTGGCGTAAGCGCAGCTGCGATCCGTTCACGGCGGCGGAACGCATCAGCGTGCGCGATGCATTCGCACAGCTCAGCCCCGTGCCGATGCCGGCCGACAGCGACGCGTTCTCGGCGGCGCTGGTGCAGCACGTCGAGCCGCAGCTCGGCGACGGCGCGCTCACTTTGCTAACGGAATACCCGATCAGCGAAGCGGCGCTGGCGCGACGCTCGCCGCGCGACCCGAGCGTGGCGGAACGGTTTGAGCTGTACTCCTGCGGCGTCGAACTGGCGAACGGCTTTGGCGAACTGACCGATCCGGTCGAGCAGCGGCGGCGGCTGATCGAAGCGATGGATGAAAAGGAGAAACGCTACGGGCAACGCTGGCCGATCGACGAAGATTTCCTCGCCGCGCTGGCGCACATGCCGCCGGCAAGCGGCGTCGCCATGGGCTTCGACCGCGTCGTGATGCTGGCGACGGGCGCGCGGCACATCAACGACGTGCTGTGGACGCCGCAATGACAGAGACTCGATACCGCCTCCATCTCAGCGTGCGCGGCGAGACGATTGTCCGCGAGATTGTGCTCGATAGTTCTGAGCCAACGAAGGATATTCTTAACTGGCTCGAAGACGAGTACGCCTTCCACGCAAACCTGAAGAAGGTCTATTTGCTTCGAGCTGACGGTGTCGAAGAGCAGATTTATTGATGGTCCGCGACGCTACACCAAACGACTATCCCGCCATCCGACAGATCGTCCGCCAAGCCTTCGGGCAGGAGGACGAGGCGAACCTCGTAGACCAGCTGCGCGCCGAAGGCCATGTGGTGGTGGAGCTGGTCGCGGCGAGCGAAATCGCGCTGCAGGGGCACGTTCTCTATTCGCGGCTCACGATCGAACGCCCTTCCGGAAACTTGAACGCAGCCGCGCTCGCCCCGGTCTCCGTCCTTCCGGCGTTTCAAAGAGGCGGGATCGGCAAGGCTCTTATCGGCGCCGGCAATGCGCGCTGCGCTGCGCTCGGGTGCGCCGCCATCATTGTGCTGGGGCACGCGGACTATTATCCACAGTTCGGCTTCTCGGCGGCGGCGGCCGAATCGTTGGAAGCTCCGTTCTCGGGTCCGCACTTCATGGCGCTAGAGCTTCGGCCCGACGTGCTGAAAGCTGGCGGCCGCGTGCGGTATGCGAACGCTTTTGGAGTTTAGCGCGGTGCAAGCGCCGAAAATCGCAACAGATGACGATCCGCTGGCCGAGGTCGCGGCGCGCTACGCCGTCGCGATCACGCCGGCGATGGAGGCGCTGATCGATCCTGCCGATGCGTGCGATCCAATCGCGGCGCAGTTTCGTCCGGACGCGCGCGAGCTCGAGATCGCTCCGGACGAACTGAGCGATCCGATCGGCGATGACGCGCATACGCCAGTGAAAGGCGTCGTGCACCGCTATCCGGACCGGTGCCTGCTGAAGCTGGTGCACGTGTGCCCGGTCTACTGCCGCTTCTGCTTCCGGCGCGAGATGGTGGGGCCGGACGGCGACGGCACGTTGACGGGCGGGGAGCTTGATGCCGCGCTCGGCTACATCGAGGCGCAGCCGGGCATCTGGGAAGTGATCCTCACCGGCGGTGATCCTTTCCTGCTTTCGGCGCGTCGCGTGCGCGACATCACCGAGCGCCTGGCGGCGATCGATCACGTCAAGATCATCCGCTGGCATACCCGCGTGCCGGTGGTCGACCCGCTTCGGGTGACGCCGGACTTGGTCGACGCGCTGCGAGGCGCCGGCTCAACGACGTATGTGGTGCTGCATTCCAATCATGTGCGCGAACTCACAGACCACGCGCGCGCGGCGATTGCGCGGATCGTCGATTCCGGCGTGCCGATGCTGTCGCAGACGGTGCTGCTGAAGGGCGTGAACGACAGCGTCGAAGCGCTCGAGGCGTTGATGCGCGGCCTGGTCGAGGCGCGGGTGAAGCCGTATTACCTGCACCACCTCGACAAAGCGCCCGGCACCTCGCACTTCCGCTGCTCGATCGGGCGCGGCCAAGAGCTGGCGCGAGAGCTGCACCAACGCGCCTCCGGCATCGCCCAGCCCACTTACGTGCTCGACATCCCCGGCGGCCACGGCAAGGCGCCTCTAGCGAGCCCGAGCGTGCGGGAGGGCGAGGGTGGGATTGAAGTGCGCGATCGTGACGGCGTTTGGCGCAAGTACGAGGAATGATCGCTTAGGGCAGCGGAGTTGCTTCGCGCGCGGGCTCACCCAAGGCTACAAACAGCGCCGCGAGGATCAGCAACGCCGCAGCCGCGAAGGGTGCGCCTGAACCGAGCGTATCGAACAAGGCGCCCGCGCCGAGCGGGCCGGCAACGCGGCCGAGCGCGGACGCCGATTGCGAGAGGCCCATCACGGCGCCGCGTTCCTTCTCCGCCGCTTGAGCGGCGATCAGCGAATTGAGCGCGGGCGTCGCGAGGCCGATGCCGATGGTGAGCGCCGTCAGCGAAGCCGCCATTGTCGCGACTTCGTGGCTGACGGCGAGGCCGCCGAAACCCGCGGCGAACAACGCAAGTCCGATCAATAAGGTGAGGCGCTCGCCGAACGCGCGCGCCGCCGCGCCCGCGCCGCCGCCCTGCAGAACGACCGCGCCGGCGCCGAGCGCAGCCAGCGTCCAGCCAACTTCGCGCGGGCCCCATCGCAACTCGACGCCGGCCCAGAGTCCGAACGTCGTTTCCATCAACGCCTGCGCAGCGATGACGAGGAACATCACCGCGATGAATCGCGTGAGCGCCGGCCGCGTCATCAGCATGCCGATGCGGCGCGGGCGCTCGCCGCCCTTCTGTGTGCGCGATTCCGGCGCGAGCGTTTCGCGGAAAAGCAGAAGCGCCGCCAGAGTCGCCAGCGCCGCGAGCGCGGCCGAGGCGTAGCAGACCAGTGCGAATCCCCCGCGGTCTGCGGTTTCGCCGATCAGCAGCGCCCCAAGCGCAGGTCCGGCGATAAAGCCGAAACCCACAGCCGCGCCGAGCAGGCCCATGTTGCGGGCGCGTGTCTTGGCGTCGGCGAGATCGGCCGCGGCGGCGAACGCTGCGCCGACATTGCCGGCCATCAGCCCGCCGAACAGACGCGCGGCGCCGAGTTCGAACACGCTGTTCGCGTTGGCGATCCACAGATACGAGATCACGCCGCCGATGAGTCCGGTGATCAGGATCGGCTTCCTGCCGACGCGGTCGCTCAAGCGGCCCCAGAACGGCGAGGCGATCAGCTGGCCAAACGAATATGCGCCCATGGCGATGGTGGTGGTCGTCGCCGTCGCATCGAGTTCGAGCGCAAGGAACGGAAAGATCGGCAGGAACACGCCAAAGCCCGTCATGCCGATCAGCACGACGCCAACGAGCGCGGCGAGCGAAGCGGAACGTGGCGTCATGTCGCCCTGGTTAGCCCATCGACCCAATAAGGGAAGCGCGACATGGTCTCCGCGTGCGCATCCGATGCGGGGGCCGCGGGCATCCCTTACCAGGAATTGGAGGCGGGCGTGGTGAAGTCAGGCGGCGACGTGTCTCTCGAGCTGCGAGGGATTAGCAAGAACTATGGCCGCAAGAGCGTGCTAGCTGAGGTCTCGCACACGTTTACGCCGGGGCTCACGCTGCTTACTGGGCCGAGCGGCGCCGGCAAATCGACTTTGTTGCGCATGATCGCGACGGTGGAGAAACCCACTCGCGGCGACATTCTCTGGAACGGGGCGCGCCTGCCGGCTGCGCGCGGCAAGCTTCGCACTACGCTCGGCTATGCGCCGCAGGCGGTCGATTTGCCGGAAGATCTGACGGCGCGTGAGTTCGCCATGCACATGGCCGCGCTCAAAGGACTTTCACTGAGGGCCGCAGACAAGCAGTTCGGCGCAATTACCGACGCAATAGGACTGCACGCCGACATCAACAACCGCATCGCAAGCTTCTCTGGCGGCATGCGCCGGCGCCTGATCTTCGCGCAGGCCCTGCTCGGGGCGCGGCGCGTGTTGGCGCTGGACGAGCCGACGGCGGAACTTGACGCGGAAACCGCGCGCAAGCTCGGCGCGCTGCTTCTCGAGCGCGCGCGCGATGCGATCGTAGTGATGACGACGCACTTGGCCGATGAGCTGGCGCCGAGCGCCATCGCCGTGCTCCGCGTCGAAGCCGGCATGGTGGCGCACTCCTCATGACCACCGTCATGCGCTCTTCGCTGGCGACGTCGCTGGCGCGCTACCGGCGCAGCTGGGGTCTTTGGCTCCTGCTGCTCATCGCTCCGATCGGCGCACGCTACATGCTGCCGATCGACGGGACCGGCGTCATCATCGCCATTGGCAATCAGCTCCCCGAAATGACGTCGCCCTTCCTCGGCGTCTCGCTCGGCATCGTCGTCTCCACCTTGATGCTGCCGATCGCTTGGCTCTACCTGCGCTCGAACACGACGCGCCGGCAACCTTGGCAGATCGAGGAGATCACTCCGGCTTCGCGCGTCGCCATCGCGTTAGGCCGCTTCGGCGCGGATGTGCTGGTGCTGCTGGCGATGCTGGCGGCTTTGACGGTGGCGGGATGGTTTCTGGGCTGGCTGCTTGTGCCGCCGCGGCCATTCAATCTGGCCGAAATCGCCTTTGCGCTTTGGCTGGTCGCTGCCCCAGCCCTGATGGGGCTGGCGGCATTGCGCGTCCTATTCGACGCGCGGCCGCTATTGCGCAGCGGCTTCGGCGACTTTCTCTATTTCGTACTGTGGATCGCCAGTATCGCCGTGCCGGCCGCGACTCAAGGACAGTCGCCCAGCTTCGCGACCAATATGGTGGACTTCGCGGGCTTCGTGACACCGCTGCAGTATGGCGCGCCGGGAGAGCCTGGCGACTTCGCCATCGGCGGCGCGGACGTTGAGCCGGGCCATGTGCAACTCGATGTGATGGCGGGACTGTTATCGCCGGGCTACATCGCGTCGCGTTGGGCGTGGGCGGCAATCGCGGTCGCCATCGCGGCGCTGGCGGGATTGATCTATCGCCCTCACCTCACGCGCCGGCGCCGCGGCAAGCCGGGACGCTTGACGACGTGGCTCGCCGCAGGCCCGCCGCCGCGAGCGATCGCCGATGCGCCGCCCGCCCGCCGCGCCAGCTTGGCTTGGCTCAACCTCGTCGGCGCCGAGTTCAAGCTGATCGGCTCAGGGCGCGCGTTCTGGCTACTTGCCGCGAGCATCGCGGTCGCCAGCGCGCTGGTGGATTTCCGTCACATGGCTAGCCCCGCAGCATTGCTGCTGCTTGCCTTCGCGCTCAGCGCACACGCCGGACGCAGCGAAGCGCGCGGCCTGCTTAGGCTGACGAAGACGGCGCCGTTCGCGCCGATGGCGCGGCGCGCTGCTTTCGTCGCTGCTGGCGCGGGGTGGACGACATTGTTGGCGTTGCCGGCGCTCGTGCGGGCCCCGGCGCTGGACACGCTCGGCCTCGCAGTCGGGACGGGCGCAGCGGCGGCGTTGATCGCGAGCGCGTTAGCCAGCGTCAGCGGCTCTGCCTTCGCGCCGCGCCTCGTGTTGCTGGTGCTGTGGTACGGCTACTTCTCGGCGCCGTGATCAAGCGCTCGGGCGAATTGGCGCGGGCGCGGCGGGATTGAGATAGGCGCGCAGGTCCGCCCACGGGATCGACACTTCCGTGCCGCCCATAACGTAAGGCGCACCGAACGAATACGGCGGGAACAGCAGCGTGAGCCCTTCTTCTGTGATCAGCCACAGATGCGGCTTGGTCACGCTTTCACGCACGTCACGTTCGGGCGGGGTGAAGCCATCTTCGCGGAATTGGCGGGCGATCTCGGACACGGCGCGCTGCGTGAGGAAGTTCTCCCAGCCCGAACCTTCGCGGAAAACATCGCCTGCGACGAGCGCGCGGCCCTCCTCCATCAGCACGGTGACGGCCTTAGACGTGTTGTTGCCGTGCGCCGCGCCGAGCGTGTCGGACGCCATGTCGAAGCGCACCGAGATGAGTTCGGGGCCGGCGAAGGCGATGCGATAGTCGACCGTTTCGTTGGTCGCTTCCTCGAGCCGGAATTGCGGCTGCTGGGCGACGAGATCGTTGAAGCGCTGGATCGCCGGAGTCTGGCGCCCGTCGATGCGGGGGAAGCGGATCTCGCGCACGATCGCGTTCGGCGCCTCCTCGCCGAGGCCGCTCGACGCGGCCATCGCTGCGCTCACGGGCGCGGCGTCGACCAGCTCCATGCGCTGGAAAGTGTAGCCGCCAACCTCCTGCACCGCTTGGCGCACTTCTTGGGCGCGGGCGCGGAAACGGTCTTCGAGGCAGCTTTGCTGTTCGGCATTCGGCTCGGCGTCGGGACCGCCGAGGCCGCAGATGACCCGCGCGGCTTCGCGCCAGCGGTTCTGGTTCTGCACCAGCAACGCGGCGCCCGCGTCCGAGATGGCGGAGGACTCGGCCACCAGCGCCTCGTGCGCGGCGCTCTCGAGTCGCGCGAGCGCCTGGTTCTCGCAGAGTGCGTCGCCGCCATTGGCGCACACGTCAAGCGCCACGGCGATGTTCTCCGCCGAGCTCTGTTCAGTCTTGGCGCCGTCGCCGCCGCGGCCGCATGCGACAAGGGCGAGAAGGGCGAAGGATGCGCTGGCTAGCCAGACTCCGCGCATCGACATCTGTTCACGTACCTCCGCGTCGTCCCCAGCACGCTCTTGGGGTTCATTGCCACATTCGCCGGAGCGCGTCACGGTCCGTCGCGTGACAAGCGCCCTAACCGTTCGCCCTCGCTAAACTAGTTAGATCACATGCCTGTTTCGGCCAGTTATCGACCCGATCCGTTGTTCGAGAAACTCGGGCCGGAATTCGCCGATCCCGTGGCGCCGGCGCGTTTTCCCGAACACATTTTGCGGAGGCGAAATCAGGCCTGGGCCGAGCGCTTGGGACTGGGCGAGCTGAGCGCCGAGGAGTGGACGGCGCACTTCGCACGCTTCGAGCCGCTGCCGGACAATATGCGCCAGCCGCTGGCGATGCGTTATCACGGCCATCAGTTCCGCTCGTACAATCCCGAGATCGGCGACGGGCGCGGTTTTCTCCATGCGCAGCTGCGCGACGACGCCGGCCGGCTGCTCGACTTCGGCACCAAGGGCTCGGGGCAGACGCCGTATTCGCGCTTCGGCGATGGGCGGCTGACGCTCAAGGGCGGCGTGCGCGAGATTCTGGCCGCCGAGATGTTGGAGGCGCTCAGCGTCAACACCTCGAAGGCGTTCTCGCTCTACGAGACCGGAGAGCAGCTCGTGCGCGGCGACGAGCCCTCGCCGACGCGCTCTTCCGTTCTGGTGCGGCTCTCGCACAGCCACATCCGGTTCGGCACGTTCCAGCGCCTCGCCTTCTTCGAGCGGCCGGATCTCGCGCATCAGCTGATCGAGCATGTCTGCGCCGCGTATTACCCACAGCACCTCGGTCTCGCCGGCGAGGCGCGGGCGGCGGCGATGTACGGCGAGATCGTCGAAGCGAGCGCGCGGCTGGCGGCGAGCTGGATGGGCGCCGGATTCGTCCACGGCGTGTTGAACACCGACAATCTGAACGTCACCGGCGAAAGCTTCGACTATGGTCCGTGGCGTTTCCTGCCGACCAGCGATCCGAGCTTCACGGCGGCCTATTTCGACGAGACGGGACTCTATGCTTTCGGCCGCCAGCCGGAGGCGGTGTCTTGGGCGCTGTCGCAACTGGGCGGGGCGCTGACCTTGGCCTGTGCGCCGGCCTTGCTGGAAGCAGAGCTGGCGCGGTTCGCGCCCGCCTCTCAGCGGGGCCTGCGGGGCTACTTGTTCGGCAGGCTCAAACTGACCGAAGGCGATCTCGGCGCGGACATCTCGTTCCTCTCCGACATGTTCAGCTGGCTGACCGAGAGCCAAGCGGGCTGGGATCAGTTCTTCCACGATTGGCATTGCGGCGCCGCCAGTGCGGAGCGCGCGCGGCAAAGCCCGCAGGCGGCGCTCTATGCGGCGGACGCGTTCGCGCCGGTGCGCGCGGGGTTCGAAGCGCGCACCCGCGGCAATGCGGCGGCGTTGCTGGCGCATCCCTATTACCAGCAGCCCCAGCCGGTCAGCATGGTGATCGAAGAGGTCGAGCGGGTCTGGGCCGCCATCGCCGAGCGCGACGACTGGGGCCCGTTCGAAGCCAAGCTGCGCGACATCGCCACACTCAAAGCCGCGCTCAGCGGCTGTCACGCATCTGTCGCCGAAGGATAATACCAGGGTCGGCAATCTCAACGCGACCGGCCACGCGGCGGCGGCGGCCGGATCGGTGACTGAGCGGTTGCGGGAGCCGGCGCAAGTCCTTAGCTGTTGCGCCCGAGGCCCCGTAGCTCAGCTGGATAGAGCAGGTCCGTCCTAAGGACACGGTCGGGAGTTCGAATCTCTCCGGGGTCGCCACGCGCACGCGGGTTCACTCATTGAAACAGAGCCAGGATCTCGCGCCGCTTCAGGAAGAGCGCGATGAGCAGGGCCGTCAGACCCAGCGGAGCGGCGGCGGCTGTCGCGCGATCGTACCAGGGCCGCACTCGTTCGGCCAATTTGCGGCGCGCTGCCGCGGAGACCGCCGCCTGATCGATCTCGGGTCCGAGGCGCTTCATTGGCGGGTCACCGTTTACTCCACCTGGAACAGCATTGGCATGCTGACGTGTGCGCCGACGGTGGGACGCCCGTCGGGGAATTGGCGGGCGGCGCGGAATTGACGGGCGATGCGCAGCGCGGCTTGGCCGAAGCCGGCGCCCGGCGGGTCTTCGGAGGCGACGGCGCAGTTGAGCCGCAGATTGCTGCGCACGGTGCAGTCGAGCGTGACGCGGCCTTCTATGCCGGCGCTCAGGGCGCGGCGCGGATAATGGCGGGCGAAGTCGCTTCCGCTCGGGCGCTGCGTGAACGGCACTTCGGAGAGCGACACCGTCGGGCCTTGCGGCTGCTGGCCCTGTAGCGCGCCGAGCACGTCGAAATGAACGACGAGTTGGGTTTCGTATGCCGCGCCCGGATTAGGCGGATAGCGCGCGCTCAACGCGACGCGCATCGCCTCGGCGGCGACGGCGGCGTTCTCGACGTCGCTTTCGATCACCTGCGCGCTTTCGACGAGGCCTTCGGGCGACACGCGCACGTGCAAGGTGACGACGACGTTGCGGCGGAGCGCAAGGATTTCAGGCGTGAGGATGGGACTCGCGATCGCGAGCGGCGCGATCTCGCGGCCGGCGCGGCCCGGCGGAAAGATCACGCGATAGCGCGCGGGATAGGGCGCGGTGCGGCCGCGCCAATCGGTGGGCCAGAGCGCGCCGCGCACGAGGCGCACCGCTTCGGCGCCATAGCCGATGTCCTCCGCGCTTTCCCGGACGACGCGGATGTCGGAGGCTCTGCCGTCGGCGCCGACGGTGAACTCGAGATCGGCGTAGCCGGAGAGGATCGTCATCGACATGGCCGGACCGAGCACGGGACGGGCGATCCGCTCCGGGCGCACATGCAGGCGGTCAAGTTCGGAGAGGCCGGGCCATTCCTCGTCTTCGACGGCGGCGGTGGTCGGCGTTTCGACCGGGATCAGCGGCTCGCCTGGGCGGCGGTTGGTGTAGAGCGTGACGGCGATGACGATCAGCACGAGGGCGACCGCCGCGATCGCAATCAGGATGGTGCGCCGATCGAAGCCGCGCTGCGGCGGCGGCGGGGGCGGCGGCTCGGACTCGTAGGCCGGCTCGTACGGAGGCTCGCTCGGCGGCGGTGTTCCGAAGTCGGCGGCCTCCGCTTCGACATACGGCTCAGGCTCGCCAACCGGTTCAGCCGCGTACGGCGAGTCGCTTGGCGGCAACGCTCCGAAGTCCGCGCTCGCGGGCTCTCCATACGGCTCCGGTGCGTGAACCGGTTCAGCTTCGCGCGGAGGCTCGCTCGGCGGCGACGCGCCGAAGTCCGCCGTGTCGGTTTCGACATGGGATTCAGGCTCGTGAACCGGCTCGGGCGCGCGCGGCGGCTCCGCTTCCGCAGGTTCTGACTCGACGTGCGGTTCAGGCTCGTTCGGCGCCGGCGGTTCGGGTTCATCCGGCGGCGGCGTAGGCGGGATATTCGTCACCGATCGGCTCGCGGCGTGTGGAGTGCGTCACCCATGCGGCACTCGCCTACACTAGACTTGCGCGCGCCGGAAGCAATGAGCGCTGTGGTCGTTGACGACGCCGACAGCCTGCATCCAGGCATAGACGATGGTAGGGCCCACGAACTTGAAGCCGCGCTGTTTCAGGTCCTTCGAGATCTGCGCCGAGAGCGGCGTCGAGGCTGGAACCGACTTGCCGTCGCCCTTGATCGGCTGGCCGCCGGTGAACGACCAGCAATAGGCGGCGAAGTCCTCGCCGCGCTCGGCCATGTCGCAATAGAGGCGGGCGCCGGCGATGGTCGCCTCGATTTTGGCGCGGGCGCGGATGATGCCCGGATCGGCCATCAGACGCGCGATGTCCTTCTCGCCGAAGCGCGCGACCTTGGCCGGCTCGAAACCCCTGAAGGCCGTGCGCATGTGCTCGCGCTTGCGCAGCACGGTGATCCACGCGAGCCCGGCCTGGAAGCCTTCGAGCATCAGCATTTCCCAGAGCATGCGCGGATCGCGCTGGGGCGCGCCCCATTCTTCGTCGTGGTAGGCGACGTAGAGCGGATCGTCGCCGCACCAGGCGCAGCGTTTCAGGTCGGCTTTTGCCATGGCGCAAGGATTAGCGCGCTTGCCGGAACAGGCGCAAATCGGGCGGCGTTGGTTTCGTTCGAGCGAGGGATCGGCGTGACCTTTCTGAGCGGCTCTTATTGCGGTTCGCCGCCGGCGCCGGCGGAGCTTTGGGCGCGGTGGACGCTCGATCCAGGCTTGCTCGTCGCGCTGGCGATCGCGGCGCTGTGCTACTGTGCGGCCGCGCCTCGCGCCGGCCTGGGGCGGACGCAACGCTGGTGCTTCGCCGCCGGCTTCGCCGCCCTCACGCTGGCGTTGATCTCGCCGCTCTGCGCGCTTTCGGTGTCGCTGTTCTCGGCCCGCGTCGGCCAGCACATGGTGCTGACGCTCCTCGCGGCGCCGTTGCTCGTTCTGGGCGGCGCCGCACGGCTGCTCCCGAGCCAATTGCTGCGGCGGCTCGCGCCGTTGGGCGAGCCGATCGCCGCCGCGCTCGTCTTCGCGGCGCTGATCTGGTTCTGGCACATGCCGGCGCCCTACGCGGCGACGTTCGAGAACAGGCTCGTCTACTGGATCATGCATGTGAGCCTGCTCGCGAGCGCGCTCGCGCTTTGGAGCGCCTTGCTGCGCACCGACCGCCGTGGCGCCGCGGGCGCGGTCGCAGCTGGGCTAATCTCGACCGTGCAGATGTCGCTGCTCGGCGCTTGGCTGACGCTCGCCGGCGCGCCGGCGTTCGCGCCGCACGTGCTGACGACGGCGGTCTGGGGTCTCGATCCGCTCGCCGACCAGCAGCTCGGCGGGCTCATCATGTGGGGGCCGGGCTGCATGGCGTTCCTCATTGGCCTTGTCCCGCCGGCGCTTTCGCTGTTGCGAGAGGAAGCGCCCGCTGCCGCCGCGCGCTGACCGCGCGCTTGCTTGCTTTGCGCTAATCCGGTTCAGTGCCGCCCTCGTCTCGGAGGGGAAGCGATGAAGATTTGGGCGCGCGCAATGCTAGGCGCACTCGTCGCAACAGCGATCACAGCGAGCGCGAGCGCACAGGACGCGCCGGCGCGCGATCCGAATTTCGGCCGCGGCGAGCGTGTGTCGGGGCAAAGCTTCGCGACGCGTTCCCCGGTGATCGCCCCGCACGGCGCGGCCGCCACGGCCCATCCGCTGGCGACGCAGACGGCGATCGACGTGCTGCGCAACGGCGGCAGCGCCATCGACGCGGCGATCGCTGCGAATGCGATGCTCGGCCTTGTGGAGCCGACCGGCAACGGCATCGGCGGCGACATCTTCGTCATCGTCTGGGATCCGGAGACGCAGCGGCTCTACGGCTACAACGGCTCAGGGCGTTCGCCGTGCGGGCTTTCGTTCGCGGAGATGCGGCGTGAAGCGCGCCGCCGCGGCGACGCCGAGCACATCCCGAGCTTCGGCGCAGCTCCGGTGACCGTGCCGGGCACGGTCGACGGCTGGTTCGCGCTGCACGAACGCTTCGGCCGCACGCCGATGGCCGACCTCTTGGCGCCGACAATCCGCTACGCCCGCGAAGGCGCGCCGATCCCGCAGACGATCGCGATGTATTGGGCGAGCAATCGGCGGCGCTTGGAGCGTGAATTCGCGGAAGGCCGGCTGCAGGAATACGACAACGCGCGCGGGACCTATTTCTGCCAGGACGATTGCGAGCCGATGCGGCAATTGCCGGACGGTCACGGCCTCTTCCGCAATCCCGATCTCGCCAACACGCTTGAGCTGCTCGCGCGCGACGGTCGCGATGCGTATTATCGCGGACCGATCGCGCGGACCATCGACGGCTATATGCGCCGCATCGGCGGCTGGCTGCGCTACGAAGACCTTGCGGCGCACCGCGGCGAATGGGTTGATCCGGTGTGCGTGCCCTATCGCGGCGTCGAAGTGTGCGAGATTCCGCCCAACAGCCAGGGCGTCGCGGCGCTGCAGACGCTGCGCATTCTCGAAGGCTTCGACCTGCGCGCCATGGGCTTTCTCTCGGCGGATTCGCTGCACACGCAGATCGAAGCCACGCGTCTCGCCTTCGCCGACCGGGCGCAATTCTACGGCGATCCCGCCTTCACCCGCTTCGACGTGCGCAGGCTGCTGACGGATGACTACACCGCGCAGCGGCGCGCCATGATCCGCAACGACCGCGCCATGGCGCCACCGCCGCACGCGGAGCTCAGAATCGATGGCGACACCACCTATCTCACCACCGCCGACTCGAGCGGCATGATGGTGTCGCTGATTCAGTCGAACTATCGCGGCATGGGTTCGGGCCTCGTGCCCGACGGTCTCGGCTTCATGCTGCAGGACCGCGGCGAATTATTCTCGCTCGAACGCGGCCATCCCAACCAGTACATGCCGAACCGCCGCCCGTTTCAGACCATCATCCCCGCCTTCGCGCTGCGCAACGGCCAGCCTTGGCTCGCGTTCGGGGTGATGGGCGGCGATATGCAGCCGCAAGGGCACGTGCAGATCATCGTCAACTTGGTCGACTACGACATGGACCTGCAGGCCGCCGGCGACGCCGCGCGCTATCGCTTCTATGGCGGCGCCGAACCGACCGGCGATGAACCCGACGGCGTCGGCTTCGTCGCGATGGAAAACGGCGTGCCGCCGGAGGTGCGCGCTGAATTGGAGCGGCGGGGCCATCGCATCCGCCCCGCCGATGGTTCGTTCGGCGGCTACCAAGCGATCATGCGTAATCCGAACGGCGTCTATGAAGCGGCGACGGAAATGCGAAAGGACGGCAGCGCGGGCGGGTACTGATGCTCAGCTGGGGGCAAACGTCGTCATTCCGGAGGCGCGAAGCGCGATCCGGAATCGCGCCGCGGCCGGCGCGTCGCCTGCTCCTGGGTTTGGGGTTCTTCGCGCTCGCGCTTCTCGCCGCCTGCGGCCCGCAGATCGGCGAACTCGAACGCGGCGAAGAAAGCCGCGTGGCGCGCGCTTACAACGGCGACACGCTCGAACTCGAGTCGGGCTTGCGGGTGTTCTTGGCGGAAGTGGACGCGCCGCAGGGCGAGGCCGACTACGCCGCGCAAGCGCAAGGCGAGCTGGAAGCGCTGGCGCTGCATCGCGAGGTGCTGCTTGCGTATGGCGGCGCGAAACGGTGGGTCGGGCGCCCGCGCGAAGGCGAGGAGGCGCCGCGCGAAGCCGCCATCGCGCACGTGTTCGTGCGCAGCGAAGGCGGGCGCTGGTTCTGGCTGCAGCACGAGCTGGTGTCGCGCGGCGCGGCGTACGTGCGACCGCGCCGCGACAATCATGCGCGCACGGACGAGCTGCTGGAGATCGAAGCGCTGGCGCGCGAAGCGGAGCGCGGCCTGTGGGCCGAGCGCGCCTATCGCGCGGCGAGCCCGCGCAGCGCCGCGCGGACGGCGCTGGAAGCGGACGCGACTTGCCTGCGCGGCGACGCGCCCTACCGGATCGTCGAGGGCCGCATCGCTGATGCGCGCGTGTTCGAGACGCGCGCGTCGCTGGCGATGGACGGCGCACCGGCAGAGACGCCGTTTGCGCTGGTCGTGTTCGGCGAGAACTTCTCAGCCTGGGAGGGGCCGCCGCTTGCTTCGCTCACCGGCTCCAACGTGCGGGCGCGCGGGCCGCTCGGGGTCTATCGCGGCGAGCCGCAGCTTTGTTTGGAGCATGCGAGCCAATTGGAAGTGCTGGCGGAGTAGAGCCGGGGCCTCGTAGGCGGCGCTAGCCGACGTAGCCGGCCTCCACCGGATCACCCACGCGCGCGATCAAGGCGCGGCGGAGCTTCTCCAGGGCGTTGCCCTCGATCTGGCGCACGCGCTCCTTCGAGATGCCGAGCCGTTCGCCCAGCGCTTCGAGCGTCACCGCTTCGTCTTCGAGCTTGCGCTCCTGGATGATCAGGCGTTCGCGTGCGGAGAGTTCGCGCAGCGCCTGATGCACGAGGCTGACGCGCGCGGCGCCGTCATGCGCCTGCATCACCATCAGTTCGGGGCTGTCGCTTTCGTCGGCGAGGAGATCCTGCCATTCGCCGTCGCCCTCTTCCGTCAGCGGCGCATTGAGCGAGCGGTCGGGCGCGGAGAGACGCGCGGCCATAGCCTCGACCTCGCGCTCCGGCACGCGCAGCGCCAGCGCCACGCGCGAGGAGGCTTCCGCGCTCATCACCGCGTCGCCGACATCGCCGATCTTGGCCCGGAGGCGCCGCAGATTGAAGAAGAGCGCCTTCTGCGCCGAAGTCGTGCCGGTGCGCACGATCGACCAGTTGCGCAGCACGAAATCCTGCATCGCCGAACGAATCCACCAGGACGCATAGGTGGAGAAACGCACTTCACGCTCCGGCTCGAACCGCGCGGCGGCTTGCATCAAACCGACATTGCCCTCCTGCACCAGATCGCTCATCGGCAGGCCGTAATGGCGAAAGCGCGAAGCCATCGCGACAACGAGGCGGAGATAGGCCGTGATCAGCTTATGCAGCGCCCGCTCGTCGCCTTCGTCGCGCCAGCGGCGGGCGAGTTCGCGTTCGTGCATGGCGTCGAGCAACGGGGCGCGCATCGCGGTGCGCAGATAGCTCTGAGCCCCACGGCGCAGTTCTGAGGTCTCGGTGAGCGCCATACCCTACCTACGTTCGGAGTCACAAAGCGTGCATGCGCCAGCTCATCCCTCTGGCGCCTTGCAGATCACGAACGCTCGAAGCGGCTGTTGGGCGCCGTAGGAACTAAAAGAAAAAGGCGCGCGCATAGCAAAAGAGCCGGACCTTACGGTCCGGCTCTCCGTGTGCGTTCGCTGGCGCCGTCAGGCGGCCGCGGCTTGCTTCTTCGAGGCGAGCGAAGCCGTCACCTTCTGCACCGCGTCATCGCGGCTGACCTTTTCCACCGCCGCGAGTTCGCGGGCCATGCGGTCGAGCGCGCTCTCATAGAGCTGGCGTTCGGAATAGGACTGCTCCGGCTGGTCCGAGGCGCGGTGCAGGTCGCGCACGACTTCGGCGATCGACACCAGATCGCCCGAGTTGATCTTGGCTTCGTATTCCTGGGCGCGGCGGGACCACATGGTGCGCTTGATGCGGGCGCGGCCTTGCAGCGTCTTCATCGCCTGGTCGACCACTTCGCTGGAGGCCAGCGGACGCATGCCGCAGGATTTCGCCTTCGCGGTCGGCACCCGCAGGGTCATCTTGTCCTGTTCGAACGAGATCACGAACACGTCGAGGCTGATGCCAGCCACCGACTGCTGCTCTACCCCCATGACCCGGCCCACGCCGTGCGCCGGATAGACGATGTGGTCGCCCGGGCGGAAAGCAGTCGAGGGGTTGGCAGTTTGCATTCGTGACTCCGTTTGTCCCAACGTACGCGGTCAAATCTTACCGTCACGTCATGCCAAGCCGCGCACGCCAAGGCGGACGGCTTCATTCCCGCCCGAGATGTGCCTGCGCGGTTACGGTAGCGTGATGATGTGATCCGACTGCCGGCGCGTCTGCGCGCGCCACTGATTGTGGAGAGTATATAACACAGTTTACGCCGAATCGGAAGCGGCCTGCTGTCACAAGTTCAGCTGCCGGTCCCCGGCTCCGTGCTGAAGTATTTCTCGAATTTACCTTTTTCGTCCTTGAAGCGATCGGCGTCCTCGGGAGGTGTTCCCTTCACCGTAATGTTCGGCCAAGTCTTCGAATACTCGGTGTTGACGCGAAGCCACTTGCCATCGGGCTCGTCGTGACTGTCGGGCTTGATCGCGTCGACTGGACATTCAGGCTCGCAGACGCCGCAATCGATGCATTCGTCCGGATGGATGACCAGGAAGTTCTCGCCTTCGTAGAAGCAGTCGACAGGACAGACTTCGACGCAGTCCATGTACTTACATTTCACGCATGCGTCGGTGACGATGTAGGTCATTGCCGCTGACTACTCCCGTCGTTCAGATGACGAGCACGGCGCCGAGCGTCAAGCGAAGCTCTCTGCGTCAAGTTCGCTGTAAAGCAGTCGCGCTTCGGCGGGGGGGCCGCGGCGGGCGCCCAGGCCTTCAACGCGGATCGCAACCAGCTTCCCGCGCAGGGGGAACAAGAGTGCGTCGCCGATCCGCACTTCCACCGAGGGCTTCTCCAGCCGCCGCGCCACGCCGTCGCGGGCGATCCGGGCGCCGCCTTCGCTGATCAGGCGGGCTGCCGCGGCGCGCGTCTTCACAAAACGGGCGCGGAACAGCCAGACGTCGATGCGTTGGCTCTCGCTCACCCGGGCCCTCTCCGGCGGCGGCGCGGCGGTGTCGCGGACGACGGCAGCAGGTTGGCGAGCGCGGAGAAAGCGCCGTCCGGCGAGGGTTGCGGCTCGGGGCGGCGCTTGCGCGCGGCGCGCCGCCAGCGCGCGGGTGCGCCCTCGTTTTCGGCCATGCGACGATAGCCGAGCGACGAGAGGATGCCCGGCAGATCGCGCGCCGACCGGCCGATCATGCGGGCGAGTTGTGCTTCCAGCGGCTGTTCTGGGCCTTCGATAGCTTCAGCCAAGCGCTCCACTAAATCCAAACGCACGGCGAAGCGTCCGCAGGGACGGAACCCGGCGGCGGCGCATTCGCCCCACGGCCGCGCCTGCTCGAGCGGAACCGAGAGCGCGCCCGGCCGGGCAAGGAACACCGCGTGCGGTTTGCCGGGGTGGGCCGCGTGCCAGAGCAGCGCCAGCGTGTGCGCGGCGCGCGGCTTCACCAGCGCCGGCAGGAAGATCGTGTGCTTGCCCAGCTTGACGCCTTGACGCTGGAGGGCGGCGCGGCCGGCCTCGCCCATGTGGTCGAGATCTTCGTGCGCGCGATCGAGCGCACCGGCGTTCTCGATCAGGCGGAAAGCGAGCCCGCGAGCGTCCGGCGGCAAACGGCCATCGCGCCATGCGTTCTCCAGCGCAACCAGCGGGCGCAGATCGTGCGCGACCAGGCGCGCAAGCCAGAGTTCGAGCCGCTCGCGCGCGGCTGCGCGTTCGGTTTCGTGCGCGTGCTCGGCGCCGATCAGATCGAGGCGCGGCTTCAGCACCGGCGTTTTGGCGGTAAGTTTGGCGACGAACGCGCCGTCAATGCGCACGCGGCCGTCACGCGTGAGCTCGATATCGTCGTCCTCGGCCGTGGCGATGCGCGCGAGACGGCGTGAAACCTCGGGCCGGAGCGCACGCAGCGCCGCGTTGCGCACGGCGCGGCCTTCGAGACTGGAGGACGCGCGCGGATCCTGGATGAATTCGAGCCCGTCGAGCCGGCCGACGAAATGGCCTTCGACCGTCACTTCGCCCTCTTCGGAAATGCCGGCGAGCAGCGCGTCCTCGCGCTTCAGACCTTTGAGCAGCGCGCTGGTGCGGCGATCAATGAAACGCTGCGTCAGCGCCTCGTGCAGCGAGTCCGAAAGCTTGTCCTCGACCTCGCGCGTCTTCATGCGCCAGTCTTCTGCGTCTTGGAGCCAATCGGCGCGGCTCGCCGCGTACGTCCAAGTGCGGATATGGGCGAGGCGCGCCTGTAACGCGTTGAGATCGCCGTCCGGGCGATCGAGCTTCTCGATCTCGGCGCTGACCCATTGGCTCGGCACGCGGCCCCTAGGCTTGACGATGTAGCCAGCGATCCGCAGCGCCAGGGTGGCGTGCTCGTCCTTCGAGAGCTTGCGGAAATCCGGCAGCTGGCAAGCGTCCCACAGCCGGCGCACATGGTCCGGCGTGCGAATCCCATCCATCAATTCGGCTTCGTCGAGTGCGCGGCGGAGCACGAATTCATCGTCGGCGCCGCGCACGCGCAGCAATCCATTGCGCTCCGGCGGCTTCTCCAGCGAGGCTATCAAAGCTTCGACGCTGTCGAACCGCAACGTCTCGTTGCGCCATTGTACGGCTTCGATCGACTCGAACTCGTGCGCTTCGACCCGTTCGACGATCTCCGCGTCGAACGGCTCGCATTCGCCGGTTTCGCCGAACTGGCCATCGCGCGTGAAGCGGCCGGCGCGGCCGGCGATCTGGGCGATTTCGTCGGGGCGGAGATCGCGCCAGGTGCGGCCATCGAACTTGCGCCGCGAGGCGAAAGCGACGTGATCGACGTCCATGTTGAGGCCCATGCCGATCGCATCGGTGGCGACTAGGAAATCGACCTCGCCGCTTTGGTAGAGCTCGACCTGGGCGTTGCGCGTGCGCGGGCTGAGCGCCCCCATCACCACAGCCGCCCCGCCACGGTGGCGCCGCAGCAATTCGGCGATGGCGTAGACTTCCTCTGCGGAGAAGGCGACGACGGCCGAGCGCTTCGGCAGCTTGGTGATCTTCTGCGGCCCGGCATAAGCCAGCGTCGACATGCGTTCACGGCGGATGATCTCGGCGTCCGGCAAAAGCTTACGGATCATCGGCCGCATCGTGTCGGCGCCTAGCAGCATGGTTTCGCCAAAGCCGCGGGCGTTCAGCATGCGATCGGTGAAGACGTGGCCGCGGTCGAGATCGCGCGCCACCTGGATCTCGTCGACGGCCAGAAACTCGACCGCCCGATCGGACGGCATCGCCTCGACGGTGCAGACGAAATAGCGCGCGCTTTCCGGGACGATCTTCTCTTCGCCGGTGATCAGCGCCGCCAAGTGCTCGCCCTTGGCTTTCACGACGCGGTCATAGACTTCCCGCGCGAGCAGCCTGAGCGGCAGGCCGATCATGCCGCTGGCGTGGCCGAGCATGCGCTCGATCGCCAAGTGGGTCTTGCCGGTGTTGGTGGGTCCAAGGACCGCCCTGACGCGGGCGCGGGCGCTCATGCCCCGACGATGGTTGCCGGCTAAGGCGATTTCAAGCCGAAGCTGGAGAACTGGTAAGATGAGGGCGACGGAAAAGAACCAGAACGAATCACCTGCGAATCACTGCATTTGATTCGTTCTTGCGTCGTTCACGGCTAAGTCTTGTGTTTAAGACTTAAGTAACACACAAGACTACCGTCCAGCATGAAGAAGGCCGCCCGACACCTGCCGGCGGCCTTCTCATTCCAAATCTGCATCGAGTTAGCGCAGGCGCTGGCCGTTCACGGTCAACCGGCGCGCCTCGAGGCGCACGACGCCGACGCCGTCGGTCGGCATCTCGATCGTGACCGGGGCCCACATGCCGCTCTCGGTGCGGGCGAACAGGAAGGTGAGCGTCGCGGGCTCCTGCGGATCGCCGAAGCCGGCGATCGGGCGGAATTGCACCCGGCAGCGCACGCCAGGCCCCTGATAGGCGCGGGAGTTGATGTTCACCGTGCCGTTCGGCGTCAGCACGAAATCGAAGCGCGAACGGCCGTCCATGTAGATCGGCAGCGTGCGCGAACAGGGATCGCCCGTCGCCGTCACCATCGCGGCGATGGCGGTGATCTGGTCGATGACGCCGCGGCGCTGGGCGGCGGTGGCGGGCGGATCGCCCATGCCCATGCCGGCCGGGACCGAAGTGGTGGCGACGTCGTTGGCGGAGAAGGTCGCGCGCACCAGCCGGCCGTTCGGCCGGTCATCGCGGCGCCGCCCGCCCTGGTGCTGGTATTGTGTGGGGCGCAGCGTGCCATCGGCAGTGACGTTGCCGCGCACGGAATAGGTGTAATCCTGGCTTCGGCGCAGGGCCGCGCCCACCCAGCCCTTCATCTCGCGCTCGGCGGTGGCGGTGTAGGTGGAGCCGTTCTGGCGGAAGCTATAGGTGAAATCGCCGGCTTCGACGCCGCGGGCGTGCACGGAATAGACCCCGTCGAAGCTGCGGTTGCCCGATTGGGCGGCGGCCGGTCCGGCCAGCGCCAGCCCGAGCGCCAGGGCCGCGGCGGCAATCTTCTTGATCATCGTGAGCCTTCGTCCTTCTTCCACGGCCATAGATAGTGCATCGGCCCTGACGCCGGCATGAACCAAATTGGGCTTCTTCGAGGAATCCTCGCCGCAATCGTCCTCGGCCGGCCAGTTGACCCCCGCCGGCCGTTCGCGTATGCGTCCGCGCTTCAAAATTCCCACTCTAGAGAGCGCGTTCCCATGTCCCGCCGCTGCGAGCTGACCGGCGTCAACCGCCAAATCGGCCATAAGGTCAGCCACTCCAACATCAAGACGAAGCGCGAGTTCAAGCCGAACCTCGTCGACGTCACCCTGGCCAGCGACGCTTTGGGCCGCAACTTCAAGTTCCGCATCACCGCGGCGGCGCTCCGGTCCGTCGACCATCGCGGCGGCCTCGACCAGTTCCTGCTGAAGGCCGACGAGAGCGAGCTTTCCGATCGCGCGGCGAAAGTCCGCCGCGAGCTGAAGAAGAAGCTTTCGGAAGCCGCCGCGGCCTAGAGCCGTGGCCGAGCCGAACTCCGGCCTGCGCATCGGCACCTTCGCCGGCGCGCCTGTCATCGTCGAACCGGCGTTCCTGCTGCTGGCCGCCTACGTGGTTGGCTCCTCGCTGTTGCGCGGCGGCGCCGGCGCGCTGGGTGAGGCGCTCATCTTCGTCGCCGTGCTGTTCGCGGCGGTGCTGATCCACGAGTTCGGACACGCCGGCATGGCGGCGGCGCTCAACGCGCCGAGCAAGCGCATCGTGCTGACCTTCTTCGGCGGCTACGTCCAGTTCGCGCGCCAGCCGAAGCAGGGCTGGCACGAGATGGCCGTCTCGGCCGCTGGCCCAGGCGCCAATCTCGCGAGCTGGGCGCTGATCACATCGCTGATGCCGCTGCTCGCGAATTCACTGTCGCCCGAGCCGACCAGCTTCGCTCTGCTCAATGCGCTCAGCACGTTCGGCTTCATCAGCCTGCTGCTCGGCCTGTTCAATTTGCTGCCCGGCTTTCCGCTCGACGGCGGCCACATCCTGCGCGCGGCGCTGAGCTACGTCATGCCGCGGCGCAGCGCGCGCATCGCCACCGCCGTGACGGGCCTCATCATCGCCGCCGCGCTGCTCGCGTTCGCGCTCTGGGCGCAGATGTGGTGGACGCTGTTCATCGCCGGTCTGCTCGGGCTCGCGGCATGGGCCGAGCTGCGCATGGCGCGCCATCAGCGCGACGACGAAACGGAAGAGACGTCGAACGCGTAGAGCAGCGTGCGCTGGCGATCGCTGAAATTGTCGTCAGAGACGACGTAGATCCGCGTCGCGCCACTGCCGAGCCGCTGCGCGGCGATGCCTTCGAAATTATCGACGGGCATCGGCGGCGCGAGCTCGGCCAGCACGGTGAGCGCTGGCAGCGCCTCGCCACGCGCTGCGAGGCTCGTTTCGGGAAACATGGTGATGCGCGCGCGTGCGCCGATGACCGGCGCATAGAAGCGCT
The DNA here is from genome assembly GCF_035627415.1 of Vitreimonas sp. GTDB lineage: Bacteria > Pseudomonadota > Alphaproteobacteria > Caulobacterales > Aquidulcibacteraceae > Vitreimonas. The sequence goes on from NZ_DASPLU010000026.1 coordinate 114,180, forward strand.
CGAGCGCGACAAAGCCGCCGTCCGGCAAGCGATCGAGCGCGGTCAGCGAATAGCCTAGCGCCGCGGGATAGCCGATGCGCGGCTCGACCGGCGCCTGCGCGTCGAGCGGCGCCAGCCAAAGCGGCGTCGTGCGTTGCTCGCCGCCTTCGGCGCCGACGAGCAACGCGCCCTCCGCCGTCGCCGCTATGGCTTCCAGGCCGGCGTTGCGGTGCAGCCGCTCGACGCCAGCGAGGCGCGGGCCGGGACGCGCCGCGCCGAATGGGCCGTCGCGGTTGAAGTCGTAGATGCGGATGCTCTGTGTCTGCTCGAAGCTGACGGCGAAACGGCCGTCCGGCAGCTGCGACAAGTCTTCGCTGTCGCCATGGCGCTTGGTGGGAAATAGGCGTCCGTTCTCGTCGCGCATGAAGGCGCTGCGCACATCGCTGACGCCCACGAGATCGCCGGCTTCGTTCAGCACAAGCCGGGCCTCGAACCAATCGCCATTGTCGCTGATGGCGAGAATGCGGTTGTCGTCCAGCACTTCGAGATCGGAAATGCCGCCGAACACTTCGTCCGCCGACGAGATTTCGACGCCGCCGCGGAAGCGGAGCCGGCCGACTCTCTCCGCGCCGAGCGCCACCGGCGCGGTCTCCACGTCGACCGCGCGCCACTGCTCCGGCGTGTCGATGATCGCAGGCGCGCAGGCCGAAAGGAGCGCACAAATGCTCAACAGTGCGCAGCGCATCACGCCATGACCTGGGCGCGTTGGCGGCTTTCGCGCGGGCTGCGCGGCGGCGGCAGCACATCGTCGTTGGTCGGCTCGTCGAACAGTTCGGCGAGCTTCTCGGTCATCACCCCGCCGAGCTGTTCGGCGTCGGTGATGGTGACGGCGCGGCGATAATAGCGCGTGACGTCGTGGCCGATGCCGATGGCGATCAGCTCGACCGGCGAGCGCGTCTCGATCCAATGGATCACGGTGCGCAGGTGGCGTTCCAGATAATTGCCCGGGTTAGCGGAAAGCGTGCTGTCGTCGACCGGCGCGCCGTCTGAGATCACCATGAGAATGCGCCGCTGCTCGGCGCGGCCGAGCAAGCGCTCGTGCGCCCACAGCAACGCTTCGCCGTCGATGTTCTCCTTCAGCAGCCCCTCGCGCATCATCAGGCCGAGGTTGCGGCGCGAGCGGCGCCAGGGCGCGTCAGCGGCCTTGTAGACGACGTGGCGAAGATCATTGAGCCGCCCCGGCTGCGGCGGGCGTCCCGCCTCCTGCCATTTCTGCTTCGCTTCGCCGCCTTTCCATGCGCGCGTGGTGAAGCCGAGGATTTCCACCTTGACGCCGCAGCGCTCCAACGTGCGCGCGAGAATGTCTGCGCAGAGCGCCGCGACCATGATCGGCCGGCCGCGCATCGAGCCTGAATTGTCCAACAATAGGGTGACCACCGTATCCTTGAACGGCATGTCCTCTTCCTGCTTGAACGACAGCGCTTGCATCGGATCGGTGATGACGCGGGTGAGGCGCGCGGTATCCAACAGCCCCTCTTCCAGGTCGAAGCTCCAGGCGCGGTTCTGCTTCGCCAGCAAACGGCGTTGCAGCCGGTTCGCCAAGCGGCCGACCACGCTTTGCAGCGGCTTCAGTTGCGCATCGAGATAGGCCCGAAGGCGCGCCAGCTCTTCGCCGTCGCAGAGGTCTTCGGCGCCGATCACCTCGTCGTGCGCGCGCGTGAACACTTTGTACTGCGCGTTCGGGTCTTCCGGTTCGTTGCGCGGCTTCGGCCGGATCGGCTTCTCGCCGGGCTCTTCCTGCTCGGACTCCTCGGTGTCCTCCGCTTCGTCTTCGGCTTCGACCTGGATCGTGCGGTCGCTGTCCATGTCCGGTTCGGACTCGGTCATCTGCAGCTCGGCGGAGGCGTCCTCTTCCTTCTGATCTTGACCCTCGGGCGATTCATCGGGTTGCGGCGGCGGCTGTTCGGCGTCGCTGCCGTCCTCGTCCTTGGTTTCTTCGGCGCCAAATTCGTCGCCGATGCCCAGATCGGTCAAGACGTCGCGCATCAGCATCGAGAACTCGTGCTGATCGCCGTGCACGGCGGCGAGGCGGTCGAGCGCGCCGCCGGCGTCGCGTTCGATGTCCTTGCGCCAAGATTCAACCAGCGCCTTCGCGTTTGGTGGCGGGGCGAGCCCGGTGAGCCGCTCGCGCACCAGCAACGCAACGGCGTCCGCCAGCGGCGCGATCGCCCGATCGTGCATGCGCGATGCGCCTTTGCGCTCGAGCTGATCAGTGAGCGAAGCGGTGAGATTGTTGGAGACGCCGCGCATCGCATTGGCGCCCAGCGCCTGAATGCGCATCTCCTCCACCGCATCGAACACCGCGCGCGCTTCGGCCCCTTGCGGGCGCATGCGCGCGTGCTCGGCCGCATCGTGGTGCGCGAGTCGAAGCGCCAGCGCGTCGGCCTGACCGCGGATGCGCTCGGCGTCGGGATCGGAGATGACGCGCGGCGGATGCGGCAACACGATTTTCCCCGGACTGAGGCGCGGGCCCTCAGCGCCGAACGTCACTTCGAGTTCATCCTCGCGCCCCGCGAGCGCACGCGTCGTCTGCGCCAGCGAGCGCTTGAACAGTTCGGCCGGAGTTTCTTTGGCGGACATCGGTTCCCATCATAGCCTGCGAGCGTCCCTGCGGAAGGGCGACATCACGCTCGAAAAGGGATATTGTCACTCATGACCAAGCTCACCACTGCCCAGGCCGAACGGCGGATGGAAGAATTGCTCAACCGCGTCCAGCGCGGAGAAGAATTCCTCATCAACGAAGGCGAGGCGTGCGTGAAGCTCGCGCCTCTGACAAAGGAAGAGCGCGAGCGCCTGCGTGACGAGCCGCCTCCGCGAGACGAAATCTGAAGCGAATTGCAGGCGTGGTATCGTCCAGATCCATTGATCCCTGCTCTTCGCTCCGCTGCGGCCGGGATGGCTTTCGCGGGCTAACGCCCACTACTCAAGCCACCTTCACCCTTGTCGCCGCTTCCGGCAGATCCGCGCCGAACGCGCGCTGGTAGAACTCGGCCACGGTCGGGCGCTCCAGTTCATCGCACTTGTTCAGGAACGTCATCCGGAACGCCAAGCCGACATCGCCGCCGAAAATCTCGGCGTTCTGCGCCCAGGTGATCACGGTGCGCGGGCTCATTACGGTGGAGATGTCGCCGTTCATGAAGGCGTTGCGCGTCATGTCGGCGACGCGGACCATCGACATGATCTTCCGCTTGCCGTCGCCCGTATCATAGCTCGGCGCCTTCGCCAGCACGATGTCGGCTTCGACATCGTGCTCGAGATAGTTGAGCGTCGTCACGATATTCCAGCGGTCCATCTGCGCCTGGTTGATCTGCTGGGTGCCGTGATAAAGCCCGGTGGTGTCGCCGAGGCCGATCGTGTTCGTCGTCGCGAACAGGCGGAACAGCGGATTGGCGGTGATGACGCGGTTCTGATCGAGCAGCGTCAGCTTGCCGGAAGATTCCAGCACGCGCTGAATCACGAACATCACGTCGGGGCGGCCGGCGTCGTATTCGTCGAAGCAGATCGCCACGTTGCGCTGCAGCGCCCAGGGCAGCATGCCTTCGCGAAACTCGGTGACCTGCTTGCCTTCTTTCAGCACGATCGCGTCCTTGCCGACGAGATCGATCCGGCTGACGTGACTGTCCAGATTGATCCGCACCAGCGGCCAGTTGAGCCGCGCCGCCACCTGCTCCACGTGGGTCGACTTGCCGGTGCCGTGATAGCCCTGGACGATGACGCGACGGTTGAAGGCGAAGCCGGCGAGGATCGCCAATGTTGTCTGTGGATCGAACCGGTAGGCGTCGTCGATATCGGGGACGTACTCGGTGCGCTTGGCGAAGGCCGGGACCTTCATGTCGCTGTCGACGCCGAACTCGCGGGCCGAGATTTGGCGGTCGGGCTTCATGGTGAGGAGATCGTCGGCAGTCGTCATTTCGTCTCGGCTGTGCTGGATTTGCGCATGAGCTTACCGCGCCGCAGCATGGAGAGAAAAGCGGCGTTTTGGCGAAGCTCGAATAGAACGCTTCTATGCCGGACTTGGGGGCCCCGGCCGGCCTAGACCAGCCCGCCGGCCTTCAGCGTCTGGTAGGCCTTGATGACGCGCTGCAGCTGCTCCTCGGCGCTGCGGTCGCCGCCGTTGGAATCGGGATGCCAGCGCTTCACCAGCTCGGCGTAGCGGGTGCGGATATCAGGCGCCGTCGCGTTTTCCTCGAGCGACATGGCCTCAAGCGCCAAGCTCTGCAGCCGCGTCAGCCGCCGGCGCTGGCGCACCGGCCCGTTGGCAGGCTCGCCTTCCGTGCCGAACATCGAGAACGGATCGCCGACGCGGCCGGCGCGGAAGCCGCGCATGGCCGACGAGTAGCGGTCGAGCCGGCCGCTGCGGAAGGTCCAGGTCGGACGGTGGCCGGTTTCTTCCTTCGCCTGATAGTCGGCGAACTCGGAATCGGTCATGCCGGCGAAATAGTTCCAGCGCTTGTTATAGGCGGCGGCGTGCTCGGTGCAGAAGTGCCAGTACTCCCCTTGGCGATCACGGCTTTTCGGCGCCCTATGGGCGCCCACCCGTTTGCATCCTATCTGATCGCACGAACGCTCGCCCGGCTCGCGGTCGAGCCTCGCCGCGTCAGGCTTCTTGACGCGGATGTCGACGAATTTCGGCCGGTACTCGAACGCATTCGACATGAGGATGACGAGTATGGGCGCCAGAGGTTAAGCGGACAAGGAATTGACAGACACGAAAACGCATCTTTCCCGCGCCGAGCGCATCGAGAAGCTGCTGAAACCGCAGCTCTCGCCTCACGTCTTCGTGCTCGAGGATGAATCGGCGCGCCACATCGGCCATGCCGGCGCGCGCCCGGAAGGCGAAACGCATTACCGCTTGCGCGTCGTCTCCGACGCGTTCGCCGGTTTATCGCGCGTAGCGCGTCAACGCTTGGTTTACGACGCGCTTCGTGAAGAATTCGACACGGGCTTGCACGCGCTCTCGCTCGACCTCAAAACTAGCGCGGAGGCGTGAAGCCTCGTGAAGCTTTCGCGGCGGGGAGCGAATGCTGCGGCGGGTGTTGGCTTGGGCGGCGGCGGCGCTGATCGGCGTCGCTTTGGGCGTGGGCTCGGCATGGGCGACGCTGGAGTTCGGCCGCGCCGGTTTCATCGAACATTACGGGTCCTGGGCGCATAGCCGGGCCGCCGGATCGCAGGCGGCCGGGCCGTACACCCGCGCCATTATCGCCCGCGACGGCCTCTTGGCGCTGAGCGCGCGCGAAGCGCTCTATTTCACGCTTTACGAAGACGAGGAGGGCCGCCCGCTCGACGAGAGCTGCGTCTACGATCTGAGCGGTCCGCCGCTCGCCGCGCGCTGGTGGTCGGTGACGCTTTACGACGCTGACAATTATCTCGTGCGCAACAACGACCACGCCGGCTCGATCGACGCGTCGCGCATCGGTCTCGACTCGATGTGGTCGGTCCGGGTTTCGCCGGTGCGCGGAAATGCGCCGCACTGGCTGTCCTCGCGCGCGGCCGGGCGCGACTTTTCGCTAACGCTGCGCGTCTACAACCCGCACCGCGATTTCCGGGCCAGCGCCGAGACGTTGCCGCGGCTCACGACGCTTTCCTGTGCGGGAGAAGCGTGATGGGCTGGGACAAGTACGTGTTCGGCGCGCTGCTGATCGCAGCTGTCACGCACATCGCCTGCATCTACGCGGCGCCTCGCCTGATGATGAACGTCGCGATCGAACGCGTCGGCGGGGAGAGCTACAACAGCTGGCGGCTGGCCGAACGCGTCTCGCCCGCATCGCGTCAGATCGTGCGCCCCTCGCCCGATTTCGCCTATTCGGCCTGCGCTTATGATCTGAGCGCCGGCCCGGTGACGATCTCGGCGGCGCCCTGGTCGTCCTACTGGTCGCTCTCGCTCTACGCCGCCAACAGCGACAATTACTATGTCATCGACGACCGCGAGGCCGAGTATGGCGCGGGACTGACGCTGATCCGCCGCGGCGCGCGGCGCCCGGACGGCGCCGCCATGATCGTCGAAAGCCCGAGCGAGCGCGGCATTGCGCTCATCCGCAGGCTGGCGCCCTCGCCGGCGGAATACCGCGCGGCGGCTGAAACGGCCCGGCGCGACGTCTGCGCCAGCTTGGCTAGCCTCGCTGGTTAGGGAACCGCGTTTTCAGGAACTCGCGTCCTTAGCGCCGCGTTCGCGGCACGAAGGAAAGAGCAGATGAAACGCCCGGCTTACGCCGCTGCCGCAGCAGCCGTTTTTCTCGCCGCCTGCGGGGCCTCGCAGTTTCCGCAGTTCGGCCAGTCGGCCTATCGGCTCGAAGGCCTGACGACGCCGCCCGAAGGCGGGCCGGCCACGCACACGATCATCTATCGCGACGGGCCGAAAATGCGCGTCGAGGCCACGCTGCCGGCGATCGGCCGCGCCACCATCGTGTTCGATGACGCGAGCCGCGGCGCCTACGTGCTCAATCCGGGCGCGCAGCAGACCGGCGTCGCCGCCTCCGCCATCGGCGTGCCGCCGCCGCCGCCGCCGGTGACGGTGAGCTTCGCGCCCGCCGACGCCGCCACGCCTGCGCCGCCCCCCGGCGTCGCCGTGCGCATCGACGACGCAGACGCGCCGCAGCCGCTCGAAACGGCCTGGGCGGCTCTCGGGCCGAAGAACACCCGCACTGAAGGCCTATGCGAAGTCGCCGGCGAGCGTGGGCGCTTGTGGCGGCCGCGCACGGCGGTCGCCGGCGTCGAGCGCGTGGCTTGCATCACGCGCGACGGCATCGTGTTGAAGGTCACCGAGAACGATCTTGTGCTCTGGGAAGCGACGTCGCTGCAGCGCGGCCCGCAGGACCCGTCGCTTTTCGGCGTGCCCGCCGGCTATCGCATGGTCGATCCGCAGACCATCGCCTCGGCGGAAGAACGCCGCGTCGTCGGCGCGCCCCCGCCGCTCGAGGAAGCGCCGCCGCCGCGCGGCTAACCGTTCAGCCGGAACGCCGCCAGTCGCGCGAACAGCAGCGTCACTGCCTTGCGCCGCGCCCCCGCGAGCGGGCGCACCGGGCTGTCGCGCAGGATCGCGCCGCCGAAGCCGTCGGCGACGATGAGGCCGACCTCTTCCGGAATCAGCTCGCGCGGAAAGCTCTCCGTCACGGCGAAGAAGAAGCGGTCGCAATACTCCATGTAGTCGGGCCACTTGGCGTCGACGGCGTAGTCTTCGAGGCACGATTTGGTCTCGACGATCCAGATCTCGCCCCTGGCGGTCAGGCCCATCACGTCGGCGCGCCGCCCGTTCGCGAGCGGCGCTTCGAGAACCGACGCCAGCCCATGCTCCGCCAGCATGCGCGTCACGCCGCGCGCCAGCTGCGCGGTGATCTCGGGGCGCGAATGGATTTCGTCCGGCACAGCGCTGTTTTCGCATCACCGCAGCGCAAAGCAAAACCCCGATCTCAGGCGGCTCTGCGGGCGCGCAGCCAAGCGGCCAGAAAGGCGAGTGCGAACGCGGCGTGGACGACGAGGAAGAGCTTGGCCACATCGCGCGCCTCACCGGTCAGGACGCCATACGCATCGTTGAGCGCCACGGCCGCGAAGCCGACCAGGTTGGCCAGGAGCACCGCGTCGCGGGTCTTCGACGGCTCGGCGTTGCGCGTCAGCCAGTTGAGCGCGGCGATGCCGAAGAACGGCCCGCCCAGCAGCCGCATCAGCGCCAGCAGCTCCGACGAGGCATCCGCGGGCACGGCGCCGACGCCGAATTGCGGCGTGAAGAACATGAGCCCCGCGCCGACAAGCGCCATATAGAGCGCGGCGCTTATGAGAAGCCATTTCAGCATGTAAATGCGGCGCTCACGACCGTCGCACGGTTGTCGCTCTATTTGGTGTCTACGCTCGATATATCCGTAGGAGACGTCAGGTCTATGCAGTCCGCAGACAATCGTCCCGCCGGCCTCTGCATCAGCCAACCGAGGTCGCGCTCGGTGAGATCATCATCAACCTCGTCTTCCGGTTCGAGCCCGAACGGGTCGCGAACATAGTCGTCGTAGGCGGGTCTGCAAAAGTACAGACGCCGCAGATCAAGCGCGAGCGGCGCTATCGGCTCACCCTTGGCGTTGGTCACGTTCGCCACAGCATCGGTCGTTGGCGCCACGCTGATTTCCGGCCCGGAGTTAAATGAGACCGGGCCCCCATCGCTCTGCGGGCCGGTCAGCCGAGGCGTTTCCTGGGCGCCGTTCAGTCGGCGCGCGGTGACCGCGTGCATACAGCGCCACACCAGGGGCGAGCGTATGTATTCAGCGGTAGGGCGTGAGGCGCCGCTTGTGGCGTTTGCGGCGTCCTCGATGGTCGAGCGGGTTGAATAGATGGTGCTGTATTGGTTGTTGCGCGCGTATTCCGCTGCGGCAGAATACTGGCGGGCTTCGACTCCGGTCATCCGAAACTCGTAAACAGTGCGCCTCGGTGCAGAAATCAACCCTTGCGAGCTGGCGGCGAGGATCTCAGTGAACGCCGCTTCGAGCCGCGCCGACTGTCTGCTCAACAGGCGCCCCACGTCGCCGCCCACCAATAAATTCAGCTCCGCCGGCGTCAGATTGAGTTCAGCGCGCAGAACCTCCGCCCAGTTGCGATCCTCCGCGAATGCGACGTGGCGGGCGGCCAGTGTGAATGTCGTGACGTACCGGTCGCCAAATGCGCGTTCGATATAATCCGGATGCTCCCTCGCGAACTCTGTCGCCCACGCGAAATCCGCACCGGGCGAAAGCGCAGCGGTGCGTACTCCCGCCAAGACGATGTAGCCGCTGCGATCCTGTCCGTCCTGCGAGTTAAGTCCGAAGATCTCGCCGAGACTGAAGCCCGCCCGGCGTGCTTCGCTTCCGGACCATCGGAAGATCATGAGATTTGGAATAGCGCGCAGCCGCTGCAGTTCGATTGTCGCGGCCTCCTGCCTCTGACGCGCGGCAGCTAGCTCAGCCTGAAGTTCCGTGCGTTTCGCCAAGACTGCGTCCGGCGTGAAGTCCGCCATGCCGAGCGCCTCGCGCGCGGCCGTTATGGCGGCATTCTCCTCCACGGCAAGAGGGGCTTTGGTTGCGTCCTCCTCGTTGGCTCGAATCTCACGCGCACGGCCGTCGGCCGCGTCCAGAATCGCAAGGCGAATGTTGACGGCGGATTCCATGGCTAGGGCCGAAGCGGCCAGGTCGATCGCACGGCTCACGCCAGACACGTCGTTTGCCGAGGCGCTTGAGTCGTAGATGGTCTCGATGATCTTTGAGCAGCCATAGCTTTGCGGAACAGCCAACAGCTCGGGCAGCGTGCCGCCTGGATTGGTCACGATCGAGCCGACTGAGTACGGCAGCGACACTCCAGTCACGTTGACGGCGGTGCGGAAATTGTGAGCGCCGGACCTGGAAGCCGCATCCGATCCAAGCCGCTCAATGCCCAATTGGATTACGCCATCCACACTGCGCTCAGACGACGCGCAGGCTACAACGGCCCCGGCTGTTAATACGACAAAGACCTGCCGCCACATTGACCAGCTCCCCGACTACCGCCGCGGCAAAGTTAGTCTATCTTAGGTTGTTTCGCAGCCGCAATTCTCGCGTCCGGCGCGGTTTTCCGTAGGCGCGGCTACGGGCGCCAGCAGCCGATCAATCGCTTTGATTGAGTGCGACAAGCGCCAAATATGCCGCGCTCAACGTCAACCCCGCCACGACGATCGCCGGCAGCCATAAAATAACAGCTCCGCCGCCGGCGGCGATTGGCGGCAAGACTTGCGCGGCTTGGCCATATCCGCCCGCCAAGGCCGCACCGGCGACAACGATAATTGCAAGCGATGCCGCCAGCTTGAGAAAGCGACGCAGTCGCCTCATCGAGGCCATAGCGGCGGCGACTCTCTCGCTGACGCGATCCTCATCAACAGCGCGCGCGCCATCGGCCAAGATGCGGCGAAGTCTGTCCTCGTCCACCGTCTATGCCTCCTCTTCAAGCATGCGGCGCAACAGCCGCGAGGCGCGCGCCACGTGCGATTTGACCGTGCCGACCGGCATGTTGAGTTCGGCGGCGACTTCCGCATGCGTCATTCCCTCACCATGCGCGAGTAGGACGCACGCCCGCTGCGCCGGGCTCAAGCGCGCCAGCGCCGCGTCGAGATCGAGCCGCGCGTCCGCATCGCGGCCAGCGGGATCGACAAGGGTGTCAGTTTCGGCGAGCGGCTCGGCGCGCATGCGAGTCCGTGACGCATCGACGGCCGCGCGCAGCGCGATCTGGCGCAGCCATGCGGCGAAGCGGTCAGCATCGCGCAAAGCGCGGATGTTGCGCCAGGCTTTGAGAAACGCCGCCTGCGCGACGTCCTCGGCCGTGCCGGCATCGCCGCAGACGCGCGTCAACAATCCGACGATCGCCGCCTGATGCTGGCGCACCAATCCGGCGAACGCCTCGTCGCTGCCGGCGATCGCCAGAAGCACGGTCGTGCGCATCTCGCCATCGCCGCGACACGCGTGATCGGCGCTCATGCCGTTGCAATCAATGGCGGGCGGACGACGCGCGGCGCAACCACGCGCCTGCGGCCAGCAAGCCCGCGGCCAGAAACGCCGTGAACGCCGCAATCGCCAGCAAGGGGCTGACCGATTCCGGCTCGTTGGCGCCGAGCACCAAGGCGAACACGGCGACGCCCGCGCCCGCGAAGAGCGCGATCACGCCCAACACAGTGAGGCGCTGCGCCCACGAGAGCCCGCTCGGGGCTTTCAGCCGGGCGATGGCTTCCGCGTCAGCGACGGCGCCGCTTTCAATGGCCTTTCGAATCGTCGCTTCCGTCTCACGCCGCGACAGATAACTCGTAATCGTGACCGCAAGCCCGCAGACGCCGAGCACAATCCAGAACGCAATCCAGCCCATCGGCGCACCTCGCACTTTGCATTAGACGCGCGCCGCCCGCCGTTTGGAGGCGCCCCGGCAATTTATTTCGCCAGCGCCACCAAAGCCCACGTCGCGTGCGTCTTTGGCGATGAAAGGGAGTCTCATGCCTGCCACGTCGTCGCTGCGCAACGCCGCCATCGCGCTTTCGCTCTTAGCCGCCTTTGTCTCGCGCGCAGATGCGCAAATACCCGCCTCCGTCGTGCGCGACATCGAAAGCGGCGCCGCCGAGGCCGGCTTCAGCGGCGTGATCTTGGTTTCCGAACCCGGCGCGCCGCCTTACTTGGCCGCCTTTGGCCTCGCCGAACGCACGTTCGGCGCACCCTCGCAGCCCGACACGCGCTATCCGATCGCCTCGATCACCAAGCTCTTCACCTCAGTTCTAATTTTGCAACTGACCGACGCCGGTCTGCTCAGCCTCGATGCGCCGTTTGGCGCTTATCTTCCCGACTATCCCGGCGAGGGCGCCGATCGCATCAGCGTGCGGATGCTGCTCAACCACACCTCCGGTCTCGCGCAGTTCGACACCATCGGCAGCTACGAAGAAGCGGTCGCGCACGGGCTGCCGAACTATCAGCGCCCGATTGCGCCCAACAACATCATCGAGGTCTGCTGCAGCGGCGCGCTTGCTGCCCCGCCGGGGACTAGGTTCGACTACAACAATGCCGACTACTTTGTGCTTGGCCGCATCATCGAGCGTCTGACCGGCCTCAGCTACGAAGAGGCTTTGCGCACGCGCATCCTTGAACCGCTTGGTCTTCGCGACACCGGGTTGCTGCACTGGGACGCGATCACGCCGCGGCTCGCGTCCACCTATTTCTATAGCGATGGCGCGGACGCGCCTGTCGCCGATCTGCCGGTCTATTGGGAAAACTGGTACGCCGCCGGCGCCATGTACTCGACAGCGGCCGACATCGCGCGATTCGCCGACGCTGTGTTCGGCGCCGACCTTATATCCGAAGCGGCTCTCCAGCAGTTGCTGACGCCGGCGTTCGACGAATATGGCCTCGGCGTCTGGAGCTACAGCTTCGAACGCAACGGCCGACGCTATCGTGTGGCCAAACGCCCGGGCAGCATCATGGGCGCGAACGCCGTGCTCTACCGCTTAGTCGACCAAGAGGTCACGATCGTGCTTCTCGCCAACACGAACCGCGCCGATCTTGACCTGTTCGCGCAGCGCCTGGCCGCCGCGCTGATTGACGCCCAGTCCGAGTAGCGACGGCTCGCCCCGAACCCAGTCGCGGACGCGGCCGTATCGGCAACCTGCACGCAAAACGCCCCGCTCTTGCGAGCGGGGCGTCCTGCTTTGCGTTCGGGAAATTTGAAGCGCCCTACTCCGCCGCCACCGCAGCCGCCTTCACTTCGTCCAGCGCGCCGGTGTTGATGCCGAAATTGATCGTCTTCAGGTATTGGATGCCTTCGTCGGCGATGGCGTCGCCGACCATTTCCTCGCCCTCTGCCTTGAACTCCTCGAAGTTCACGTAGGTGGCGTAGAACGGCGCGGTGCGTTCGGTGATGATGCCGGCGTTCCAGAGCGTCTTCACCAGCACGCGGAAGATGTTGGTGGCTTCCTTCATGTGTTCGCGGCGCGCCTCGTCGGTCGCGACTTCCTGGAAGCCCTGCATCACCTTGTCGGGGTCCAAACCGAACTGCTCGTAGATCGCCGTCATCTGGTGCGGCGCGACCAGATTGAACAGCAGCGTCTGGAAGCAGTGCGCCGCCCAATTCTCGACGATCTCGTGCTCTTCCTTCGAGAGCTTGGGGATCGTGCGGTCGGCCCAAATCTTCCCGAACTTGTGGTGGAAGGCTTCGTCCGTCATGACGAGCTGGGTCAGCTTCTTCGCCAGCGGATCGTTCCATTCTTTGAAGATCGAGGCGAAAGCGCCCATGGCCAGGCCCTCGACCAGCATCTGCATGCCGATGATCTTCTTATAGACTTCCGGCGCGTGCACGATCTCTTGCAAGAGGCCCGCGAGCACCGCGCCACATGGCAGCGGCGAGCCCCAGCGGGCGATGATGTATTTCGCGAACGCGGTGACGTGGCGGCCTTCTTCGCGCGTCTGGTTGGCCGCATATTCCTGCGCGCCGGGATCGCGCAGCACATGGCAGAGCGAAGCGGAGAGGTTCAGCGCGCCCTGCTCGCCGTGCAGGATCGCCGACATCTGCCAGCGCGCCATCTGGCTCTTGAAGCGCAACAGCTCGGCCGGCTTATCGGCGAAGTGGTCCTTCACGTAATCGGTCTGCAGCGCCGGGACCATGTGATCCGGGATGAAGTCGGTCGTGTCCGGATCGAAATCGTCCTGGAAGTCGATGTATTTCTTGTCGAGCGGATCCCAGAAGTGATCGTGCGTGGCCGAGATGATCTTGTCGAAGGCCGACGAGCGATTCAGGTGCCGGTTGATGTCCAGCATCTGACTGAAGTCGGTCGGCGGCACCGCGTCGTACACCTCGTCCTTGGTGATCTGACGGATCGGAGCTGCTGAATCGGCCATCGCGTCTCTCCCCGCGTGCGGCCGGGCGTGCGCCGGCCATTGTTCTGGATGACGCACGATAATTCAGCTCTTGACGCCAATCAAGAAAAATGACGGCAGCGTCAACTTACCTGACGCGGAATTTACCGTTCAGGGCGTCACGGAGAGCGAATAGCTCCCGGAGGCTTGCCGGCCGGAAGCGTTCTCGACCACGACCACCACCGGCAGCCCCGCCTCCGGAATGTCCAGCTCCGCGGTCTCGCGATTGCCGCCGGTGGTCGCCACCACGAACAGCAGCCGCCCGCCAGCGCGCTCGCCGTTGGCGTCGGCCGGGTAGACCGCCACCGTTTCGGTGCCGCCGCCCGTGCGCGCCTCCAATGTCACCGTACGCCGGCCAGGCGCCGCAGCGCGCAGCGTGTGATTGAATCGCGAGAACTGATCGGAATCCCACTCGCCTGCGTATGGCCCGAGATCGGCGGCCGGAGCCTCGGGCGCGGCGGCGTCGGTCGCCGGCGCGGGCGTCTCCGGCGCGGGCGCTTGCGTGGTCTGGCCGCAGGCGGCGATGCTGAGCACAAGGGCGGCGATGATGATACGCATGAGCTGGCCTCCTATCTCGCCAGCTAAGCCCAACCCGGCTCCGAACACCACCGATGACCGACGATTCCCTCGCCCCTTCCCTCGACGATCTCGAACGCCTCGCGCGCAAGTCGTGGGAGGCGCTGCCGGCGGAATTCAAGGCGCTGGCCGGAGACGTGCTGATCCGGATCGAGGATTTCGCCGATGAGAAAACGTTGGCGGAGATGGAGATCGAAGATCCGTTCGAGCTGAGCGGGCTTTATGTCGGCGTCGATCTCACGCGCCAATCGATCAGCGATCCGACGCCCACGCAAACGATGGTTTTCCTCTACCGCCGCGCCATTCTCGACGAATGGATCGAGCGCGGCGACATCGGCCTCGCCGACCTCGTCTCACACGTGCTCGTGCACGAAATCGGCCATCACTTCGGTCTCAGCGACGAGCACATGGATCGGCTGCTGGAAGAAGCGGACTAGCGCCGCCGTTCGCGCCGGCTCGCGGGCACCGCCAGGCGGTCAGCCATGCCGAGGCTTTGGCGGCAGTATTCTTCCGGCGAGGTGAGCTGCGGGCGCATCGGATCGCTCTCGAACGCCGACTGCACCTGCATTACGCATTGATCCCACGCGCGAACGTCTTCCATGCGCTCGGCGATCGAACGCGGATCGCCGGCGGGCGGACGCACTTGCTGCTCGCGCTGGCCGGGCACCACGATCGCATCGTCCGGATCGCTTTGCGCGCGGCGCGGCTGCGTGGGCGGCGGCGCGGCGACATCCGGCGCAGCGGCCGGCGCCGTCGTGGTCGGCGCCGGCGCTGTCACAAGCGGCGGATTGGTCGTCGGCGCGGCCGATGGCTGGGCGCCGGTTTGCGGCGGCGGCAGAGTCGGAGCGGTTTGGGCCGGCGCCGCAGTCGATGCGGCGGGCGGTGGCGCAGGCGCGCGGCCAGCGTTGCGCCCGGCGGGCTCCAGCCCCGCGCACGCGGCCAAGGCGATCGACGCCGCCACAATCGCCACACGTCGCATCATCCGGGGCTCCTTGTTCCGTATTGGGTAAACACTGTAACGCCAATTGCGGCGCCGCCTAGCCTGGTCACATTTGCCCGATCAGTTCGGCCGCCCAGGCGGGCACGATCTCACTCGCTTTGCCGTAGCGTGCGGCGTCGAACAGAAACGCGTTCTCCGACGGTTCGAGATTGATTTCCATCGTCTCGATGTCGCCGCTGCGCGCGGCGGCGACGAAACCGGCCGCCGGATAGACCGCGCCCGAAGTGCCGATCGACACGAACAGGTCGGCCGCGGCCAGCTTTTCGTAGATCGTGTCCATTTCTAACGGCGTTTCGCCGAACCAGACGACGTGCGGACGCAAGCCGCCGATGCGCCCGCAGGCGCCGCAGCCGAGCGCGAGTGAAAGTTCGCCGTCCGCTGCGGTCACGTCGCCGCAATCATGGCAGCGCACCTTGCCGATCTCGCCATGCATGTGGATCACGTTCTCGGCCCCGCCCGCTTCGTGCAAGTGATCGATGTTCTGCGTGCAGATTGTGACCTCGCCGCCGCGGCCGGCCCAGGCGCGCTGCAGCTGACCGAGCGCAACGTGCGCCGGGTTGGGCCTCACGTCTCGATGCGAGTTGCGGCGGAGATTGTAGAACTCCAGCACCCGCGCGGGATCGCGTTCATAGCCCGCGAGCGAAGCCACGTCTTCGACCCGGTACTCAGCCCAGAGCCCGCCTTTGTCGCGGAAGGTCGAAAGCCCGGACTCCGCCGACACGCCGGCCCCGGTCAGAATGAAGATCTTGGCAGGAACCACCGCACCCCTCCGCTTTGGTTGTGGAGAAGTAAGGCTTGGCGGAACCAAGACAAGATCGGCGATTGTCGGAGCGAGCCTCAACCTCTCAGGGGATACTCCGCTTCGAGCCGGTAAAGGCTTGGAGCGGATCTCCGCGTCCAGCTGGAATAGAGCCCGAAGCTCTCGACCCGAAACGGCGGCGCTTCGAACAATCCCAAACGCTGCTCGAACGCTTGCACGCGATCGAGCGGCGCACGGGCGAGATAAGCCAGCGTCACGTGTGGCGTGAACTTGCGCGACTCGGGCTTCAGCCCGGCGCGCCGCGCCGCCCGCTCGCAACCGGCGGCGAGCTTCTTCAGCGGCTCGCTCTCCGCCGCGCCGATCCAGAGCGCGTGCGGATCCGCGCCGCCGAAACTGCCGGCGCTCTTCAGCGCAAGTTCGAACGGCGCATTCGCCTCCGCGGCCTCGCCGAGCGCGCCATCAATGTCGTCCGCCACCGGCTCGGCCACTTCGCCGAAGAAACGCAGCGTCAGATGCAAATTCTCGCGCGGACGCCACTTCGCCCCCGGCACGCCGCGCATCAAAGCGAGCAGTCGCTCGGCGATGTGATCTGGAAGCGCGATGGCGGCGAAGAGGCGAAGTGACATGCGATGAGAGGCAAGTAGGCGGAAGGCAAATAGGCAGTAGCCGTAGAGCACACGCTCGGACGCGTTTGGCGTCGTGCCGGGCGGCGACGCTCGACCTGTCCAATCTCCCTATTGCCTATTTGCCCACTTGCCTATTTGCCCAACACCCGTCGTACACGTTTTGTTCAACCCTACATCACCATACGCTGAAACGTCGCCTGACGCCGGCCGACAACGAATCCTTCCGCTTACCCTGCAGCACCATTGCTGCGCGCGGTGTTTTCATCGGACGGGAAGACTCTCGAACGCGCGCCGTAGCCCAGGTGGAGTCTGCTGCATGAGCTATGCTGCGGGAACCGGCGGAGGGCGCCGATGTCTTCCGACACCGGAAAGATCGTATCAACACGTCCGAGCGTCAAGCTTGGAACACCATTTGTGATCGCATTGAAATGTAGCGCCTGCGCTAGTTTTGCTGCGCGTTTTCCTCTGCGCGCGGCACCGTCGCGATGTACGCAGCGACAGCGCGCGCATCGTCTTCGTTCAAGCGATACGGCGGCATCGGCGGACGCGGATGCGATCCGTCGGGACGCACGCCGGTCTGCAGAAAAGCGATGAACTGCTCTTCCGTGTAGTTTGCCGGAAGGCCTGCGATCGGCGGGGCGACTTCGCCCCACGGAATCGGAATGCTGACCGTCGTCAGATTCGGCGCGCCCTGCAGATGGCGCGTGTGATCGGGACCGTTCGGCCCCATCGGCGTATGGCAATCGCCGCACAGCACGACATTGTTGACGAGATAATCGCCGCGCTCGACCAACGCTTCGCGCGTCGGCGCCGCCGTCGGCTGCGCACAGGCGCCGAGCAGCGCCAGCGCCGCAGCGGCCAAACCAAGCTTTCGCATCGAAACCTCCCCCCGGAGCCGCGCCCGCGCGGGCGCTGTTCACATTACTAGCCTCGCCGGCGCACCCGCTCAACGCAAAAGCGAGCGCGCCGAAGAATCGCGCTAAAGCTCGCCCCCGTGAGCGCGCCCGACATCCTCGCCATTCTGAGCGGCGGCGCCGTTGGCCTCGTGCTCGCCCTGATCGGCGGCGGCGGCTCGATCCTGGCGACGCCGGCTCTGCTCTACGTCGTCGGCGTCGCCAACCCGCACGTCGCCATCGGCACCAGCGCGCTCGCGGTCTCGGTCAACGCCTTCGCCAACTTCCTCCACCACCTGAAGCGCGGCAACGTGCGGTGGCGCTGCGCCGCCGTCTTCGCCGCCGCCGGCGTGATCGGCGCGGCCGTCGGCGCCGCGGTCGGCAAGCAGACCGACGCGCAGATTCTGCTGCCGCTGTTCGCGCTGCTGATGATCGTGGTCGGCATCGCCATGCTGATCCCGCGCAAGAGCGAAGCCGGCGGCGAGGTCAAGCTCGACGCGCGCACCGCGCCCCGCCTCCTCATGTACGGCGCCGGCGTCGGCGCGCTCTCCGGTTTCTTCGGCATTGGCGGCGGCTTCCTGATCGTGCCCGGCCTCATCGCCGCCGCCGGCATGAGCATGATCCAGGCGATCGGCTCCTCGCTCTTCAGCGTCGGCGCGTTCGGCGCGACCACCGCGACGAGCTACGCCGCCGACGGCCTGATCGACTGGCGCATCGCCCTGCTCTTCATCGGCGGCGGCATTGTCGGCGGCGCGATCGGCGCCGGCTTCGCGTCGCATCTGGCCAAGCAGCGCGGCGCGCTGCAACGCGTGTTCGCCGGCGTCGTCTTCGCGGTCGCCGCCTACATGCTCTGGCGCAGCTTCGTCAGTCGATGATCTGCACGATCCGGTACGTGGTCGGATCGACCAGCACCACGCGGCCGTTCACCACCGCATATTTGTAGGTGGTGACGTTATAGTCCGGCGGCACGTCATAAATGACGACCGTGTTCGGCAGCGTCGCCCCGACCACGACGTCGCCGCTATACGCAAACGACGGATGCTGCTGCTGCACCACGTAAGTGCGGAACCGCGGCGCGTTCTCGTCGGCGATCGCGCCGGCGATGCCGCCCGCCGCCGCGCCCACGACCGCGCCCGGAGGGCCGGCCACCAGCGCCCCGCCGGCCGCGCCCGTCACCACGCCCGTCGTCGTCCCCGGCGACTCGCACGCCGCCAAAGCCAAAGCCGCCGCCATCGCCCCGCCGCTCCATACCAGTGCTCGTTTCATCGTGCGCTCCACTAGAGTTTGCGCGCCCCTCTTCGTCGCGACTGAAACGTCCGGCCGCCGCTCACGGGTTCGCCGGAACCTCAGTCGCCAGTTCCGCTAATGCGAACTTCACAGCAGCCGGATCCGCGGCCCTTCTCCGCCTTCCATCAGCGCCGTCAGCGCCCACACCAAAGCGTCGGCGCGGTCGAGCAAGCCTTCGCTTTCGGCCACGCCCAGCGCCATCAGTTCTTCCTCCAGCGCCACGAACGCGTCGCAATGCGTCACCCGGCCCTGTTCGTAGAGCAGCGCGATCGGCTCGGCCCGCGTGCGCTTGGAGCGCGAGGCGTGCACCAGCCGCACCGGGCACGGCGCGTTCGCTTGCGCCAACGTCGCCTTCACCATGTCGCCGCCATTGTTCGATTCGGCGACGATCTCGAGCGCATCGAACGCGCGCGCCGCGTCGCACACCCGGCTCGCCCAGCCGAGCGGCGACAAACCGCGCTCCGAACAATCCGCCAGCACGTACGCGCGATCGCCGCGCCGTCCGGCGACGACGATGCCGCACGCCGCGCCCGTATGTCCCGCCGGCGGATCGACGCCGACGACGACGCGGTCGAACCGCTCCGGCTTCGCCCCCCGCGCGCGCTCCAGATTTTCCGCCTTCCACAGCGCGCCCTCGCCTTCGACCAATCACGCCCTCGAGCTCCTGCACCGCGAGCCGCGTGCCGCCGTACAAACCGTCGAGCATCTCCAGAAACGAAGGCGTCAGATTGGCTGCGTTCACGGAGGTCGCCGCCTGCGTCACCACGCAGCTCGGCTCGGCCCGCAGCATCCGCAGCGCCGGAATAGGCTTCGGCGTCGTCGTCACCACGAGCTGCGGCGCATCGCCCATGCGAAGACCCATGCGCAGGATCGCCAGCGTATCGCTCGGCCGCGGCCAGATGCAGAACTCGTCCGCCCACGCCGCTTCGAATTGCGGCCCGCGCAGACGCTCCGGCTCCTCGGCCGAGAACGCATACGCGACCGAGCCGTTCGGCCAAGTCAGCCGCCGGCGCGAGGGCTCATAGCTCGGCGGATCGCGCCCCGGCAGCCGGCGCAAGCCCGACACGCCGTCAATCATGACTTCGCGCACGTCATGCTGCGTCGGCGCCACCAAAGCGAACACGCCGCGCTTGGCTTCAGCCCGCGCCGCCAGCCATTCGGCCCCCGCGCGCGTCTTGCCGGCGCCGCGTCCGCCCTGAAACAGCCAGGTCGACCATTGTCCTTCCGGCGGCAGCTGCGCCGCGTGCGCGATCTCGCGCCAGCGGCTGACGAACGCGCTGTCGCCGACCTTCACGGCTTCCGCGTCGCTCGGAAACGGATGCAAAGGCGGCGGGATCGGCTGCGTCAGCAGATGATGCGCCTTGCACCATTTCTCTTTCGACGCGCGCTTCCGGATCGCATCGACGCTCATGCCGTAGCGGTCGGACACCGCGCTCGCGGTGAAGCCTGCCAAATAGTCGCGCCGCGCCTGCGCCCACAGCTCGGCGCTATGATGCCGGCGCATGGTGATGGTGCGGGATGTTGTGTGAGTGTCGGATTCTGTAGCCATGCCGACATTCTACGCCAACGCCGGCGCGGTCGGATTGAGAGCCGTTCTATCCCCGGGATAGACGCGCGCGCCGCGCCGCCACGCTGCGCCTCAAGCGCAGCAAATCTCCCCGCAATCCAACGCCAACCCCGCGCCGCCTCCTCCCGCAATTCCGAGACTACGCGCCGCGAATAACCCCGAATCCAACGGCCCAGTATCAAGCAATTGAAGGTTGGACCGCGAGCCTTCAGGCCCGCGCTCCAACTTGCAAACAGCGCGCGTCTAACCGAACATCCGGTCATGGGCACAAAGGGCTGGCATTCGCGCGGATACCTCCCCCACTACGACGGCGACGGCATCACCCAGCACATCGTCCTGCGCCTCTACGACGCCGTACCGCCCGGTCAACGCAACGACGACAACACGCTCGATAAAGGCATAGGCTCAGCCCTGCTCCGCGACCCGCGCTGCGCCCGCATCGTGGCGGAGACGATCACCGAGGGCGCGAGCGATCGCTACGCCTACAGGCTTGGTGCGTGATGCCCAACCACATCCACGCGCTCATCGCGACCAACGCGAAATTCGAACTCGGCCGCATCGTGCAGGCATGGAAGAGCCTGACCCGCCGCCGCATCAACGCCCTGCTCTCCCGCACCGGAGCGCTGTGGGCCAAAGACTATTTCGATCGTTGAATGCGCGACGACCAGCACTTCGAAACCACCAAGCACTACATCGAGATGAACCCGGTCAAAGCCGGCCTCTGCGCCACGCCCGAAGCCTGGCCCTTCAGCTCCGCCGGCTGGAAGTAACCTCGGAGCGCGCGGCTCCCGCCGCGCCCGCGCAGCGAAGCTGCGCTTCCTTCACGCACCCAGCCAAAAACGCGCCTCCGGCGCGTGGGCGCGACGGAGTCGCGCGCTCCGATTCCCACGGCCCCAAACACCACGTCGGACCGCGCGGCTCCCGCCGCGCCCGCGCAGCAAAGCTGCGCTTTCAGGAGCTTCAGTTCGCTACGGTCCGCGAAGCGATAAGCACCTCGCAAATGCTCGCGCCGCCGAGTTATACTAGTCCGGCGGGGAAGCGGGATTGGCGGACCAAAGCAAGATCGGCACGGATTGGAGCGACGCGGAGCTTGACGCCATCGTCGCCGATTACTTCGACATGCTTCATGCGGAGCTCGCTGGGCAGGCTTACGTCAAGGCTCATCACAGCGCGGCCCTTATGGAGCAAATCGGCCGAACGCACCGCTCGGTCGAATTCAAACACATGAACATCTCGGCTGTGTTGGTCGAACTCGGCCTGCCTATCATTCGCGGCTACAAGCCCAAGCCCAACTACCAGAACGCGATCTTCGGCGCGATTGACCGTTACCTCTCCGCACACCGTTCGCTGCTCATCCACGCCCCCATGGCCGCCGCTGGCGTGGCCGAAGTGCAAGCGATCTGGGAAGAAGCGGCGCCCTCAGCGGACTTCTCGAGATCACCGCGTCCCGAGGGCCTTGAGCGACTCATTCGGAAATTCGACCCTGTCGAACGCGATTTTCGCAACCGCGCCCTCGGCGAAGCGGGGGAGGAGCGCGTGTTCGAAATGGAGCGCGCGCGGCTGACATCGGCGGACCGTCCCGACCTCGCGCGCAAGGTGCGATGGGTGAGCAAAGAAGATGGAGACGGCGCCGGCTATGACATCCGCTCTTACGATCTCACAGGCGCCGAGCGCCTGATCGAAGTGAAGACGACCTACGGCGGCGCCAAGACCCCATTCTTCATTACACGCAACGAGAAAGCCGTATCGGACGAACGGCCCGACGCTTTCCGGCTTTATCGCTTATTCGAGTTCGCCCGCGCGCCGCGACTTTTCACCCTGGCGCCGCCGCTCGAAAAGACTCTGGTGCTGGACGCCGAGACCTGGCGCGCCGGCTTCGGCTAACCCAATCGTCTCTTCGCCAAGGTGGGACGCCGGCTCCGCCGGCTGGAAAAAACGCTCGGCCCTTCGGATCGCACGGCTCCCGCCGCGCAACGCGGCTGCGCCCATCTCGGGCGCTCAACCCCAAACGCGCCTTCGGCGCGCGGGCGCGACAGGAGCCACGCACTCCCTCCTTGCCCCCACCTCTGCTTCAACGCCCGCTTCCGTAATGCAGACGCTTGGTGAGGTGCGCTTAGGTATTGGCTCTGAATCCATGCAGGCATGTTACGACCGCCCGCGACCGGATGGGTAGAACGCGATCTATATCCCTATCTCGGCCTAGCTCTCATGACGGCGCGGCCGCCAACTTGAATCGGGAGTCGAATGAATCTACTTGCGCAGCGCCTTTGAAGGGACGCACATGCGCTAGACCTTCAAGGGATTTGCAATCGTCCTTAATTGACGTTTATCGTCAGCTGCACGCTGGTTCGGGTCACCTTAACCGTGACCGCCTAATGTGCCAGCACCGGAGTTCAAAGTCTTGTTCGAGCCACAGGGGCCTAAGCACGCGATTATCGAGGCCGTGTTTGGCCTACAACTCGCTCGCCATTTCACAGCGAGCGAGATCGAAGCACTCATCGCTCAGCACGATAAATTCAAAAATGACCTACCTCGTGTGAACCGTACTCAGGTGATCATGTTAGGGGGCATACCACCCGGCGTGTCGATCACGCCGCCAACAGCAGGCGTGTCCTTTGACGCAATGAAGAGAGACGGCTCGTTGGAGTGGCGGCTCCGCGCAGAGGACAATCAGCTTATTCTCAATTGCCTTGCCTATTCTCGTTGGTCTGAAATTTGGCCACGAGCGCGGGATTATTTGAAAGCCGCGAGCGAAATTGTGATCGGCAACGACAACCACGTAAGAGGAATCTTACTGCAATACGTCGACGTCTTCCTTTGGAAGGGTGATGTCGCTGCATATGATCCTAAGCTAATGCTTGACCCCAACAGCACCCACGTCCCCAAATCCATTCTTGAATGCGGACCGATGTGGCACCTGCATCAAGGCTGGTATCGGGACGATAGTCTTCCAGAACCCGGTCGCTTGCTCGAACGCTTGCACTTAAATGCAATTCCTGACGACACTGGCGTTCCCACTGTTAAGGTGGATACCTATCTGCAGCTGGAACTCGCCAATGAGCAGAGCGTCGTTTCGTTGTTTCAAAATACGCCTTCTATGATCGAAAACGCGTTCAAGTATCTTCATAATGACAGCAAGGCGCTGCTAAAGTCGTTCTTGACGGACGAACTCGCGAAGAGGATCGATCTACAGTGACGTTCGCAACCGCCGTTTCCTCCGCTAGCCCGCTCCAGATTGCGATGCGCGATTTTAGCGCGAATGCAATTGCCAGCGGCAGTCTGCCTCCGGTGAAGAAGGTGGAGTACAAAGCGGACGCGGGTGTATCGCCCACTGGCATGCAACGAGGCATGACGGCAATCGTTGTTGCGGTGGCGCTGTCGGTTAGCCTCGCTGATACCGCGCTCGCGTCCGATCGCTCGGAGACTGGCGTTGCACTTAGTCCTGTGCGTCTCGGTGCTCGCGTTACTCAGCGCACTGCAGCGCTACACAATGAGGTCGTGAGCTATCTTAACCTGCGAGAGGGCTGGGATGGTGAGGGTAGCGTGACGCCCAGCTTAGCCGTGGTGCACAACGCACTGGCGTTCCTGGCAATGCTTCCAGAAAACGTTTCGCTGCCGGAGTCCACTGTGTCGGCAGATGGCGAAGTGGGGTTTTATTGGAAATCACCCAATGTCTACATTGACGTTGGCTTCCCCGCGCCTGGCCGAATCTCGTACTATGCTTCCGCGCATGGATTGATCGCACGCGAAGCCACAAATTTCGACGGCTCTACAATTTCGCAAGAGCTACTGAACGTGATCTCGCGAGCTTGAGGAAAATGTTGCTTGCTCGCGAAGAAATTATGCCCCGGCGAGGCCGTTGCTAAGAGCAAGTTTGGCGTTGTCACGGACGACGAACTGCTCGCACGAGTCGTCGTGAGTCCCAGACATTTCCAGAAGGATGGAACGATCAAGCCGGGAGTGCTCCCGCTATCGCACATCGCTCAGGGCGGCCTTTCTCTTATGCGTACCGACCACATGGATGCGGCTGAGCTAGCGGTGCAAGCTCAGCGCATCGCTGGTGCAGAAACGGCGGCCGGTGTTCTGCTAACGAAAACTCGCCCAATTCGTGAAATCACCGACGACAACGGAAATCGCTCTCTCTGCGTCATTGATGATCCAGAGCCGTTGAACGAGGCGCACGCTGCCGCTGTTCAATCGGGGGCGCTTGGTGCTGACGACCCTGAGATCAAGCGCATCCGAGGCGTCTTGATGGACCTGTTCGGTGGCCTAGTCCCACTGACACAAGCAAAGGCCTAGCGCAAACCCCTAAGCATCCACATCCGCTTCCAGCGCGAATTCCTGGATGAACTCCCGCCGCGGCTCCACCACGTCGCCCATCAGCTTGCTGAACATCTCATCCGCATCATCGGCGTGCTCGACCTTCACTTGCAGCAGGTTGCGGATTTCCGGGTCGAGCGTGGTCTCCCAGAGCTGCTCGGCGTTCATTTCGCCGAGGCCCTTGTAACGCTGGATCGAAATGCCTTTGCGGCCGGCGTCCTCGATCGCCTTCAACAGCGAAAGCGGCCCGTGCACGGGAATACTCTCGGCCCCGCGCCGCAACGTCGCCGGGCCCATATAGGTCTCGCGCAGCGGCGCGGCGCGGTCGGCCAAACGGCGCGCGTCGGCCGATTGCAGGAAGAGCTTGTCCAAGACGTGCCGCTCGGCGACGCCGCGCACGATGCGTTCGAGCACCAAAGCGCCGTCAGGATCGAAGCGGCCGGACCAGCTGGCTTCGCCCTCTTCGGCGATGACGTTGAGCCGGCGCGCGGCGTCTTCGGCTTCCGCCTGCCCCGCGCCCGGCGCAAACGCGCCGGCGAGCACGGCGTGGCCGATCACCGGATCGGGGGCCTTGCCGTGGAGGCGGCGCACCAAGGTTTCGACCGCGACCGCTTCGCGCGCGAGGCGCTTCAAATCATCGCCGGCGATCTGCAGCCCGGTCGAGGTTTCGAGCACGGCGCCGGCCGCGCCTTCCTCGATCAGGAAGCTCTCGAACTCGCTCTCGTCCTTCAAATAGCGCCCGCTCTTGCCCTTGCTGGCTTTGTAGAGCGGCGGCTGGGCGATGTAGAGATAGCCGCCGTCGATGATCTCCGGCATCTGCCGATAGAAGAAGGTCAAGAGCAGCGTGCGGATGTGGGCGCCGTCGACGTCGGCGTCCGTCATGATGATGATCTTGTGATAGCGCAGCTTGTTGAGATCGATGTCGCCTTCGCTGCGGCCGATGCCGGCGCCGAGCGCCGTGATCAAAGTGCCGACCTGATCGGACGACAGCATCTTGTCGAAGCGCGCGCGTTCGACATTGAGGATCTTGCCCCGGAGCGGCAGCACCGCCTGATAGTCGCGGTTGCGGCCCTGCTTGGCCGAGCCGCCGGCCGAGTCGCCCTCGACGATGAAGAGTTCGGACTTGGCCGGGTCCTTCTCCTGGCAGTCGGCGAGCTTGCCGGGGAGCGAAGCGACATCGAGCGTCGACTTGCGGCGCATTTCGCGCGCCTTGCGCGCCGCTTCGCGCGCCGCCGCGGCCTGGACGATCTTGCCCATCACCGTCTTGGCGTGCGCCGGGTTCTCTTCGAACCATTGCGTCAGCGTGTCGAAGATGAGGCCTTCGACCACCGGGCGGACTTCGGAGGAGACCAGTTTTTCCTTTGTTTGCGAGGAAAATTTGGGGTCCGGCACTTTGACCGAGAGCACGCAGGTGAGACCCTCGCGGGCGTCGTCGCCGGTGATCTCGACCTTCTCCTTCTTCGCCAGGCCCGAGCTCTGCATGTAATTGTTCACAACGCGCGTCAGCGCGCCGCGGAAGCCGGCGAGGTGGGTGCCGCCGTCCTTCTGCGGGATGTTGTTGGTGAAGCAGAGCGTGTTTTCGTGATAGCCGTCATTCCACTGCATGGAGGCTTCGACGGTGATGCCGTCGCGTTCGCCAATGACGTAGATGGCCTCGGGAATGAGCGAGGTGCGCGAGCGGTCGAGGTGCGCCACATACGCCTTCACCCCGCCCTCGTAGTAGAGCGTCTCCTCGAACGGCTCCGGCCCGCGCAGATCCTTGAAGATGATCTTCACGCCGGAATTCAAAAACGCGAGCTCGCGCAGACGGTGCTCAATCGTCTTGCGATCATACTCCGTCATGGTGAACGTCTGCGGACTGGCTAGAAACCGAACCGCCGTCCCGCGCTTGGTTTTCCCGTCGGCTTGCATCGGCGCGAGGCCAACTTCGGCCAGCGGCGCCTCAGCATCCCCATGCCGAAACCGCATGAAGTGCTCTTTGCCATCCCGCCAGATGCGCAGTTCAAGCCACTCGGACAGCGCGTTGACGACCGAGACGCCAACGCCATGCAGCCCGCCCGACACCTTGTAAGAATTCTGATCAAACTTCCCGCCCGCATGCAGCTGGGTCATGATCACTTCAGCGGCGGAGACCCCCTCCCCCTCATGGATCCCCGTCGGAATCCCCCGCCCATCATCCGTGATCTCGGCGCTCCCATCCGGATGCAAAATCACCTGAACATTCTTCGCATGTCCCGCCAACGCCTCATCGATCGCGTTGTCCACCACCTCATAAATCATATGATGGAGACCGGACCCATCGTCCGTATCCCCAATATACATCCCCGGCCTCTTCCTCACCGCGTCTAAGCCTTTGAGAACTTTGATGGATTCCGCGCCGTAGTCAGGCGCGCTCGCCGGTGCGGTTTGGGGAGCGGTCATGGGTGTCGAATCGGGCTGGAAAACATCCCCTAATATAGGGAACGGAGCGCGAAATGTCTTGGATTTGGCGGTGTTTTTCTGCCGCAGCCGGGCTCAGAAAATGAGCGTCCAACCGAGCCAAAATGCGCCCGCCAACGAGGCCGCGCCGAGCAGCAGCCAGAGGCCGTCCCGGGCCACCATGCCGAGGCCGAAAAACACGACGGCGACGCCGGGCGCCAGGGGCGCAAGCGGCACGAGGCTGAGGGGGAAGGTGATCAGGGCGGCCGCAATCACGAAGAGCGCGATGACGTTCACGAAGGGCGGCTGACTGAGGAAAGCGAGGCGGGGCTTCAGCACGCCATCGATCCGCTTGGCCCACGAGCGGACCTTGTCGATCGCCTGTAGCGAGCCTTCCCGCGGCAGCTTCGCCCTCAGCGCCTTGCGCGGCAGCCAAGGGCGCTTCATCCCGACCAGCATCTGGCCGGCCACGATGAGCGTGATGGCTGCGGCGAGCCAGGTCATGCCCGGCACGATGGTGGCGGGCGAAATCGCGAAGAGGCCGATGACCAGAAGCAATGGACCGTAAGAGCGCCGGCCGACCGCTTCGACGATGTCGCTCAGCCTAAATGGATCGCCGTCCCTTTCGCGCGCACGGCCTTCAATCTCGTCCAACACACCGGAAAGATTTGTCGCATCGCGCGGCTGCCTTTGCTTTACGCCGCGATTCTGACCGGAAGGCTCTCGTAGCCCTTCACGAATGAACTGTATACGCGCCGCGGTTCGCCGACGACCTCTACGTTCTTGAAGCGCTTCAGGATTTCTTCCCATACGATGCGTAACTGCATCTCTCCGAGCCGGTTCCCGACACAACGGTGTATGCCGAAACCGAAGGACAGATGGCGGCGGACGTTCTCGCGTTCAATGTCGAACTGGTTAGGGTTGGCGATGACTTCCTCATCGCGATTGCCCGACACGTACCACATCACGACTTTGTCGCCCTTGCGGATCAGCTTGCCGTTCAGCTCGACGTCCTCAAGCGCGGTGCGGCGCATGTAAGCGAGCGGCGTCTGCCAGCGGATAGTTTCAGAGACGAGGTTCGGAATGAGCGCGGGATTGGCTTTAATCTTCTCGTATTGCTCGGGGAATTGATTCAGCGCCAGCACGCTGCCGGTGATCGAATTGCGCGTGGTGTCGTTTCCGCCGACAATGAGCAGGATGAGATTGCCGAGATATTCCTGGCGCGGCATGTCCTTCGTGCTTGGCCCATGCACGAGCATCGAGATGAGGTCGGGCTTCGGCGCCTGATCCGCGCGCTCATTCCAAAGGTTGTTGAAATAGTTCAGACACTCCATCAGCTCCATGCGGCGCTGCTCGTCGCTCTCGACGACGCCCTGCCCTGGCGCCGCCGTTGCGACGTCTGACCAGCGCGTGAGCTTGCGGCGATCTTCCCAGGGGAAGTCGAACAGCGTCGCCAGCATCTGCGTGGTCAGTTCGATCGAGATCTTATCGACCCAATTGAAAGTTTCGTTGCGCGGCACTTCGTCTAGGAGTTTGCCGGCGCGTTCGCGGATGATCGGCTCGAGATGCTCCAAATGGTTCGGCGCCACGATCGGCGAGACGGTCTTGCGCTGCACGTCGTGCTTGGGCGGATCCATCGCTATGAACATCGGCAATGGAAAATCCTCCTCCGGATCGAACAGCACGATCGACGGCTCGGAAGAGAAACGCTGGTGGTCGGTGTCGACCGCCATGATGTCGTTGTACTTGGTGATCGACCAGTACGGGCCGTTGAGGCTGTCGGGGCAGTAATGCACCGGGTCCTCTTTGCGCAGGCGCTCGAAGAACGGCCAAAACTTATTGTCGCGAAAGCGCTCGCCGCGGCTCATGTCGAGCGTGGAGAGATCGGTGGTCCACGCATCCTCGTTGGGATCGTAGTTGAAGACGTAATCCGGATTGTGCCGGCCGACATAATTGGGATTGGCCATGGGGAGCGCCTCGCTTCCAGGCCATCGCACCAAATTTCCGCGCGACTGTCACGCCTTCCCGCGACGGCAGGGCGCGTCACAAACGCTTGCCCATCCGGATCAGCGGCACGTCCACGCCCGCGCTGGTGCGGGAAGTGAACGGCTCTATCGGGCGATATCCGCAGGCGATGTAGAGCGGCTCGCCGGCGAGCGTTGCTGCGAGTTCGACGGAGCTGAAGCCTTCGGTGCGCGCAGCTTTTTCACACGCATCCAGCACCATGCGGCCGATGCCACGGCGGACGTGCGCTGGGTCGGTGTACATCGCGCGTACGCGGGCGGGCTCAGTCTTGGGATCGAGCAGCGCCGCGTTGCGTCCTGCCGTATGGTCTCCGCCGAACAGCGTCGCGCGGCGGCTCCAGCCGCCGCAACCGACGATCTCGTCGTCTTCGGTGACGGCGAAGTATGTGCCGTCGGCGATCAGCTGACTATCGAGACCCATGATCTCAAAAGAGGCCGTGACGCCGTCGGGCGGAAGATACGGTTTCAGCAGTTCAGCGATGGCGCGGTTCATCAGTTCGCGCATGGCGGGCTCGTCGGCGGCGGTAGCGATGCGGAGCAGCAGCACGCATGAAACTTGAACCGCGGGCCTTCATGCCGGCAAGGGGGCGGCGGCCACAAAAGTGCGGTCAGACGACACCGGTCGCGTCGCTGTTGTTCCGGGAACCGATGCGCCCGGCCCCTGGTTGGACGCAGGCGGGGAAGGGAGCCGCATATGAAAACCAGCCAAACGCGAGCCGCGTTGTTCATCCTTCTTGGCCTCACCGGAGCGACCATGGTCAGCGGGTGCGCCCTTGCCGCCGGCGCCGCCGTTGGTGCGGCCGCAGTCGATTACTTCCAGGACGACAACGACGAGTGCAACGGCCCGAACGACGAAGGCCTGCTCGACAGCGACTGCCACGACTAGTGCGCGCCGCTTAGGCGGTTCGCACCTGCCCGTCGCGAACTTCGAAGCGTTGTGCGCGTGCGCCGAACGCCTCGAATAAATTCTCGTCGGTCCCGGTGAGCCAAGCTTGGCCGGGATTGGCGAGAAGTTCGTCGAATAGCGCCGCCCGGCGGACGCTGTCCAAATGGGCGGCGGCTTCATCAATCAGTATGAGCGAGGCCCCCGCGCCAGGATCGTTGGCGAGCGCGCGCGCTTGCGCAAGCGTGACGCCGACTAGCAGCGCCTTCTGTTCGCCGGTGGAGCACTGATCGGCGTCCATGTTCTTGGCGGCGTGGCGCGCTTTGAGGTCGCTGCGGTGCGGGCCATCGAGCGCCCTGCCCGCGCCGGCATCGCGGCCGCGCACGTCGTGTAACAGCGTGGCGAAATCTTCCTCCACGTCCGCGCTCTTTGCGCCCAGCTCGAAACGCTGCTCCAGCAGACCTTCCAGCGCCAGAACCGCTTTGGGAAAGGCGCCGTCGGGCCGTGCATCGATGGCTTCCTGCAAGCGGCCGAGCGTTTCAACACGCGCGGCGGCGATCGCGGCGCCGTGTGCGGACATTTCGCGCTCCAGGCCGCCGAGCCAGGCGTCGTCGAACACACGTTCGCTGAGGAGACGCTGACGTTCGCGCATCGCGCGTTCGTAGGCCGCGGCAGCGTGACCGTGCTCCGACGCGCGCGCGAGCGTGAGGCGGTCGAAGAAACGGCGGCGATCGCCGGCGGGGCCGGACCATAGCCGATCCATCGCCGGCGTCAGCCACGTCATGCGCGCGGCTGCCGCCAGATCGGAGGCTGCGGCGGGTTGACCGTCGCGGCGCGTGACGCGTTTTACGCCGCCCTCTGGCGTGCGTTCGGCCCCGGCGCCGAGCACCGTCTCAACGCCATCGCTCATCACGCGCGCCGACACGGCCCAGGGCTGAGCGCGCATCTCATCGTCGCCGGCGCGCGCGACGTCGGTCAACGAAGCGCTCCGCAGCCCGCGGCCCGGCGCTAACATGGTGAGCGCTTCGAGGATGTTGGTCTTGCCGGCGCCGTTCGGCCCGAACAGGCAAACCGGACGCGCGTCAAGCTGAAGATCAAGCGCGGCGTGATTGCGGAAATCGGTAAGAGTGAGGCGCGAGACAAAGAGCGAATGGCTCATGGCGCCCTTCGCCGCGCCGCGAGCGGGCCGATGAGTTCGATGCGATCGGTGACCACGCCGCCGCGCCAGCCGCGTGGGATCGTGGCGAATGTGTCCGCGTCGTCGATGCCGCCAACGCCAGGCCTTTCGCCGCGCCGAATAGCGTCGACAATGAACACTTCGCTGCCGGCTGTCTGCATGCGCTCAAGAAACAGGTTGGGCCAACCCCAGGCGACCCAGCCGTAGTTCGAAGGCACAAAGATGATGGTGTTGCGGCAAGGGCTGTCCACGTTGCCGTACCAGCCGGTCAGCAGGTAGCTCTTCGCGCATTGCATCAGACGCCGTCGGCTCAGCGTGCGCAGTTCGGGACGCAGCTCTCGCACGCGTTCGGCAGGCGCCGCGCCGTAGAAGGCGAGCCGCGCATAGTTCGCCTCGGGCGTCTGATCGAGATAGGCAAGGAGCTGGTCGGCTTCGGCGGCGTCGCCGCCTTTGAAGTTGATCAGGAACCGCCGATCAGGGAAAGCGGCGAGCACCTCGCGCAGCGTCGGCATCATGCCGACGCCCTGCCCTCGCAACGGAAAAGTTTGTCCGCCATCGGCGGTGTAGCCGTATCCGAGATCCAGCGTGCGTAGATACGCCATCGTTTGCTCGCGCGTGACGCCCTCGCCTTCTGTGCGGCAATCGAGCGTCCAGTCATGGAAAACCGCGAACTCCCCATCCGTGGTGGGATGGATGTCGACCTCGATGATGTCCGCGCCGGCCGAGAAGGCTGCCTCCATGGACGGAAGCGTGTTCTCGATGAATGAATGCGTCGGCGGAAAGATTCGCTCGGCCGTACAGCTTTCGTTGGTGAGCCCTTCGCTTGAATAATCGTGATGAACGCCGCGATGAGAGAGCAACGTCAAAGACCCGTGCGGATTGCCGCGGAAGGAAGCATTGAAAATGAAGATCGCGCCCACGGCCAGCGCAAGCGCGCCGAGCACGATCCACCGCTTACGCACGCCTAGACCCGAAGCGGCATCAGGACGTAAAGCGCCTTATCGTCCGCTTCATCACGCACCAGTGTCGGCGAGCCGGAGTCCGCCAGCTCGAACAGCGCTTCTTCACCTTCGATCTGCTGGGCCACATCCAGCAGATAACGGGCATTGAAGCCAATCTCCATGCCATCGTCGCCATAATCGGCCGCAAGGTCTTCGGTGGCGACGCCGGCGTCCGGATTGTTCACGGTGAGCGTGACCTTGTCCTTCTCGAGCGCCAAGCGCACCGAGCGCGAGCGCTCGGCCGACACAGTAGCGACGCGGTCCACGGCCTCAGAGAACGCCTTGTTGTCGATCTTCAGCTTCTTCGAATTCGATTTCGGGATGACGCGTGCGTATTCCGGGAAGGAGCCGTCGATCAGCTTCGAGGTCAGCACCGCATCGCCGAGTGCGAAGCGAATCTTCTGCGGCGACACGGAGATCTCGACCAGATCGGCAGCGTCATCGAGCAAGCGCTTCAACTCGTTGATCGTCTTCCGGGGCACAATTACGCCGGGCATCCCCTGCGCGCCCTTTGGCGCGGCGTAGTCGGCGAGCGCCAGGCGGTGGCCATCGGTGGCGACAGCGCGCAGCATCGCTTCGCCCGAACCATTCGCAACGGTGTGAAAGAAGATGCCGTTGAGATAGTAGCGCGTCTCTTCGGTGGAGATGGCGAAACGGGTCTTGTCGATGAGGCGGCCGAGTTCTGTCGGCTCGACTTCAAAGCGCGTCTCGAACCCATCGGATGGCATCGACGGAAAATCGCCGGCTGGCAGGATCGGCAAATGCAGGCGCGATTTGCCCGCTGTGATCAGCAGGCGCGGATCGTCGCCGGAGACATCCAGTTTTACCGCGGCGCCATCGGGCAACTTGCGCACGAAGTCGTAGAGATAATTCGCGGGCGCAGTGGTCTGCCCGCCGCGCTCCACCTCTGCTGACGCGGCTTCGGAAATCTCGATGTCGAGATCGGTCGCGGTAAGGCGCAACGAGTCGCCTTGCGCGGAGAGAAGCACGTTGGAGAGAATTGGGATCGTGTTGCGGCGCTCCACGACGCTTTGCACGTGATTGAGAGCTTTCAAGAGCGCCGAGCGCTCGATGGTCAGCCGCATTGCTTCTTCCTGGGCCCACAATGCCCCGCGAGGGGGCCAGATACGATCACCCCCCGCCAGCGGGCTGAGTCGCCGCCGACAGGGGGTGGGAAATTAACAGATGCGCGGTGATCCCCAAGCCCCAATTGCCAGATTTTGGGGCGTGCGACAGCATTTCATACCCAGGTTTAGGGCTCGCGCTTGATGGCCCGCGCGATGTTCTCGACTTCCGCCTTGAACGCGGGGTCCTGCTCCACCAGCGCCGCGACGCGATCGCGCGCGTACATGACGGTGGTATGATCGAAGCCTCCGAACCGCGCGCCGATATCGGGAAGTGACGCTTGCGTCATTCGGCAGGCGAGAAACATCGCCGTCTGCCGCGGCCGCGCGATCGTGTGTCGTCGGGTTCGCTCAAGCAATTGCGGGACGCTCATGTTGTAGTGTCGAGCCACCACCTTCTGCACCAAGTTCACGGTGATCCGCTTTTCGGCGGCTTCGGACAGCTTGGCTTGCAGAGCATTCGCAGCGGCTTCCATTGTCACCTCGGTCCCTCCACTGATCCATTCGATGATGAGTTGGCTGAGCGCGCCATCCAAATCGCGACCGCTCCCCTCGATACGCTCAGCGATCATGTCCAACGCATCGGAAGCCACAGAAAAGCCCGGCGTCAAGCGCGCATGATGTTGAAGCCGCACGTCGAGGATGCGGCGACGCAACGCTGCATCAGGTACATCGATCTCGCAGGACGGCACACCCTTTAGGCGCGCGCGCAGCGCTTCATTAAGATCTTTCAATCCTGACGCATCGTTGTCGGCGGCGAGCACGACCTGGCCGCCGCGGCGCGTCAGTTCATGAATGGTGTCGAAGGCCTCCATCTCGGTGGCCGGCTTGCCGCAAAGACGATGAAAATCGTCAATGAGAAGCAGATGCGGCGCGCGCACCATTTCCTTGAATGAGGAGGAATCTCTCTTTTTGTGCAACGCCGACTGGAACTGCTCCAGATATTCTTGGCCCGTCATCATCAGCACTTTGCGGTCGGGCGTGCGCTGCGCCGCCTCATTGGCGATCGAGGCCAACAAGTGCGTCTTTCCAAGCCCTGGGCGCGAGTGGACCAGCCACACGGGGAACGCCTCGCCCTCTCCGGCCGCGATCTTCCGCGCCACGGTGTAGGCGCGCTGGTTGGAGGCGCCCTGGCAGAAGGTATCGAACGTCAGCGATTGGGTCTGACTGGCGGGCAGCGCCTCGACCACGGGCCGGGCGTCCTCGATCCGGACATCAGCCAGGTTGCGGACGTCGTCGGGAAACTCGTGTTCCAGGAGAATCTCGACGCCCTCGATGCGGGGCTCGTAGGAGCGCAGGCGCTTTTCTAGCCGGTGCTGGGCCTGCTGGCGCAGGCGCTCCTGCGCGATCCGCGTGCTGGCCCGGAACAGCAGCACCCCATTGAGATCGGCCACCAAGCGCAGCGGGTCCACGTAGGACCGGTAGAAGTCAGCGCCGAACTCGCTGAATAATTCTTTGCGGACCAATTCATAGGCCCGCGCCGCCCCTAAACCCGCCGGTGACCGGCGGGCCTCTTCGCCCATTTCCATCAAGCAACCCCCGCTAGAATGGTTATGTTTCAGCCGCCCCTACGGCGGACATAGCTTCTCCGTTCGAGCCGATGACCCTTTCGGCCCGATGCCTTGGCATCGGTGTCATTGAGGTGTCGAACTGCGAAGATATTCGCCGGACGGGAGAACGATGCGCCCTTCTCAGAGTGCCGTCAACGGTCTCTTTTTAACTAATTCTTAAGTTACTAACAACTTAGCGAAGTGCCTGAAAAGAATAGGTTATTTCGCGATTTGCGGAAGCCGCGGGTGTGACCGTACACGGATGGTCACACGCCCTCGTTAAGGCGTTGTTGCAGAATTGAAATACTAAGATTCGCGGAACTTGGAAGGACTGTTACGAGCGTTTTTTAGCGCCCGACAGCGCCCCGACCCGCTTAGCCAGACGCGAAACCTTCCGGCTGCCCAAGTTCTTGTGCACGACGCCCTTGGATACAGCACGCATTGTCTCGGATTCCGCCGCGCGGAGGGCCTCGGCCGCCGTCTTGGCGTCGCCGGTCGCGATCGCTTCTTCCACCGAGCGCCACGAAGACCGCATGCGGGTACGGCGCGCCTTATTGACCGCCGTACGGCGTTCAATCACGCGGGTCGCCTTCTTTGCGGACTTCGTATTCGCCATGGGTTTTTCTATTCCGATGTGAAGATTTCGCTCGCGAAGCGCGGGGCTATAGCCTTGGCCCGCGCCGCCGTCAAATGATCACCTGTGCTTAAATTCGGGAGGCCGCTTTGCAATGAAGGCGGCCATTCCTTCCTTCTGATCCTCAGTCGCAAATAGGCTGTAGAACAGGCGCCGTTCGAGCCGCAGGCCCTCGTTCATCGGCGTCTCGAACGCAGCGTTCACCGCTTCCTTGTTGGCCATCGTCGAAAGCCTGCCGAACGAAGCGATCTTCTTGGCAGCGCTGAGCGCTTCTTCCATCAGCTGGTCGGCCGCGACAACGCGCGCGACGAGCCCGCAGCGCTCCGCTTCGGCAGCATCCATCATGCGGCCGGTGAGACACAGATCCATGGCTTTGGCTTTACCGACGCTGCGCGTGAGGCGCTGTGAGCCGCCCCAGGCCGGCATCACGCCGAGCGTGATCTCAGGCTGGCCGAATTTCGCGGTCTCGGCAGCGATGATAAAATCGCACATCATCGCCAGTTCGCAGCCGCCGCCGAGCGCATAACCGGCGACAGCAGCGATCAAAGGCTTTCTGGTGCGCGCGACGCGT
>NZ_DASPLU010000027.1:0-9327 GCF_035627415.1 Vitreimonas sp.
CCCTGGGAGGCGGCTCGGCCGACGGCGTGCGGGGTGTTGTGTTCACCAACACGTTCCGGTTCGTCTTCCCGCGTTTGACGCGGGCTTCTGCGCCTCTGCGATACCTCCGCCTTCCGCCACGTCTGCCGCGCCGGAGGCTTCGGCCTTTTCCGCTCGCATTCCGAAGCGCCCAGCCTTGGCGCGTCGGCGGAAAAGCATCAGCGCTTCACGCTCTCTCGCATCGCTTCACGTCAGCTCGAACAGGGTACCGACTGCTCTCCGGTGTGAAACGATGCAGGCATTATACGCCCGGTCAGAGAGGGGGCGGATAGATTTTTTTGAATTGCATTTAGGATCAACGATGTCGGCGCCCGTATGCCGGGGATTGAGTGGCCGGTTTCGCGCCTAGGCCGTCTTCGGCGGCGGCATCTGGTCGGGCGGCGGATCGTCGATCTCTTCGGGCGGACGTTTGTCCGGCGGCGTCGTCGGCACCGGCTGGTCCTTGCGGTGATCGACCGGATCGGGCTCGTGCTCTTGCATGGGCGTGCAACGCGCAAGGCGCCGGATGGCTCCCCCGCCCGCCGCATTTACGCTTCGCATGGGACGCGAACCGCGCCGGCGCGGCGATCCCGCAGACACGCGCATCAACCTTAATTCCCGCGCCAAACGCGCATTTCGGCGCGTTGCTTGCCCCAATACGGCGCACGCGCAGCGCGCGAAATGCGCTCGCCTGGCTGGCATGGGCGTTGCAGCCGGCGGGTTAACGCCCGCGATCCGCGGGTGCGCGGGAGTTTACGATGTACTTCGATCAAGAGGACGATGAGCGCGATCCGTTCGCGGCGTTCGGCGATCTCGACGCCACCAATCACGGCTTCGCCAATGACGATCTCGACGCCACGGTGCAGCAGCCGGCGGTGGTCGAGCCCGAAACGCAAACCAAGGTGAAAACCGGCTTCTCGTGGGCCGGCTTCATGGGCGGCGCCGCCGCTCTGGTGTGGGTCGCCGGCGCAATCGGCGGGCCGCTCTCCTATTTCGGCGTCGACGCCATCATGACCATGGATCCGGCGATGCAGGCCGGCCTCGTCGCGCTAGCGATCGGCCCGGCGCTGCTGTTCTGGGTCACCGCCTCGGCCGCGGGCGAAGCGCTGAAGACGCGCCGCATCGCGACGCAGCTGACGCAGAAGATCGCGCACGAAAACCGCTTCCCGACCGAAGCGGCCGAAACCCACGCCCAGCGCCTCAGCGAAACGGTGAAGACCGAGATCGAGTCGCTCAACGACGCCGTCGCCTCGGCGATGGACCGTCTGGCCGAACTCGAACGCGCCGCCCAGCGCAACGCCGCCTTGATCGGCGAAGCGGTCGCCGCCTC
Organism: Vitreimonas sp.; assembly: GCF_035627415.1. Taxonomy (GTDB): domain Bacteria; phylum Pseudomonadota; class Alphaproteobacteria; order Caulobacterales; family Aquidulcibacteraceae; genus Vitreimonas. The sequence continues at coordinate 1,349 of NZ_DASPLU010000027.1, forward strand.
ACGCGAGAGCGCCGAGACCATGACGCAGGCGCTGAAGACCGAGCGCGACGCGATCATCGAACTCAACAGCGATCTGCGCGGTCAGACCGACACGATCGCACACTCGATCGGCCGTCAGGTCCGCCTGATGCGCGAAGCCTCGAAGATGGTGAAGACGGAAGTCGTCGCCGCCGAAGACGCGCTGGAATCGCATCTCGCCGCCTTCACGGCTTCGGCCACGGTGATGGGCGAGCGCACCGCGCACTTCCACATCGTCGCCGACAAAGCCGCGGCCGCGACGACGCAGCTCAACGGCTCGATGACGGAAATGCTGAGCGGCCTCGCCGAAGCCACGCGCCTCACCGAGACGGCGAAGAAGTCGACGGCCGAAGCGGTGCTCGCCGCCAACGAAACCGCCGGCGCCGTGCGTGAGACGACCCGCGCCGCCGTGTTCGAGGCCAAGCGCGCAGCGCAGCTGATCCGCGCCGAAACTGTCGCCATGCAGGAAGCGGCCAACGACACTTTGGCCAAGCTGCAGGACGCGGCGAACGCGGCGCGTGAAGCCTCGGTCGAAAGCGAAGCCGCGGCCGATCGCTACACCGCGCAGATCGAGAAGCGCCTCGGCGCGCTCGCCTCGGCGGCCGGCGGCAAGAAGGCCGCCGCGCCGCAGCGCCCGGTCGAACGCGCCATCGAGCGTACGGTCGAGCGCAAGCCACAGCCGGTCGCCGTCGAAGATGAAGTGACGACGCTGCACGCTGCGGCTCGCGCCGCCGTCGCGCGCGGCGCCGCGCCGCAAGCGGAGGTGGAGACGCAAACCAAGCGCGTGTTCAAGGGCTTCGGCTCGTGGGGCAACTTCATGCCGCCGGCGCCGCGCGACGAAGAAGCCCCCGTCGCCGCCAACGAAGACGGCTTCGCACTCGCCTCGTTCGGCAACCCTGATGACGAACTGAAGGCCGGCGCCATCAATCTGGTGCTCAATTCGGGCGTCGATATCGACGACGTGCTGCAGCCGCTCGACCTCGAGCGCATCGCCCGCTCATCGCGTGAAGGCGCCAGCGCGCGCCGCCGCGCGGTGGTGGACGCGGCGCCCGGCGCGGTGGGCCGCATCGCCCGTCACGTCAAGCGCAGCACCACGGCGCAAGAACTGGCCAGCCAGTTCCGCTCTCGTCCGGATCTCGCCAAGAGCGAGAAGAAGGGTGAAGGCTCGGAGCTGGTCCGCGCCTACCTGCTGATCGACGCGGCGCTCGCCTCGTAATCAGCCGGGTGACACACACGCACACGAAGCGGGTCGAACAACTCCCTCAGACCTAGCCGTGCGTGTGTGTCACCGCTCGGCGGACGCCATCGCTTCCGCCGCCGCTTCAGCCGCAAACTCCCCAATGCGCGCGCTGCCTTCCCGGGCGGCGCGCGCAAGCGCATCGGCGGCCATCTGCGACGAACGGCTCGACACCGGCGCCTCTGTCGAAATGATCCGTGAGGCGACAATCTGACGGCCGCGCTGCACCAGCCGCACGTCGGCGACGAAGCGCGCGGTCATGCTCTCTTCCTGCACTTCGAAATCGAGCACTTCCCAGCGGATCTGATAGTCCGCCTGCGCTTCGCCGGCGCGAACCGCAGCGCGAAAACGGCCCTGGCGCACCAGCGTCTCCACCAAGGTCTGCTGCAGCGCGTCAGCGGCGCGCGAGGACCATTGCGTCTGATCGACGTAGGCGATGCTGTCGCCGGTGCGCCAGATCAGGTCGCCGCCGAGTATGGCGCGCTCGCCCGTGGGCTCCGCAACCGAGATCACCGCGTCGATCGGCGCGCCCTGCAGCGGCGCAACGTTCTGCGCCTCGAGCACGAACGTGCGCGGCGGCGGCGGCGGCTTCGGCAGCAGCGAGATGCAGCCGCCAAGCAGCGTCAGAGAGGCAAGCAGCACAGCGCGCATCATGGCTCGAGCTCCACAGTCGGCCGCGGCGCGCGCGGCGTAAGCAAGGACGGATTCTCTTCGAGATTGGTCGCAACGCGGTTGATCGAGCTTGCCGCGCGGCGAATCTCTTCGGCCGCAAGCGTGAGCTCCGGCAGCGTCTCGCCCGAGGCGACGCCGGCGGCGTCATTGATCTCTCCGATGACCTGATCGAGTTCGGCCAAATCTCTTTGCATCTGCCGCGCGAGCACGGTGACTTCGCGCGCCGCCGCGCCGGATTCGTTGATCACCGAGTCCTGCGCCGCCAAACGCTGCGACACCTCCTCCAGATTTTCCACGATGCGGGTGACGCGGGCGATGTTCTCGTCAGTCAGAAGATCGCGCACCGCCGCCATGGCTTCGCTGGCGCGTAGCGCGATGTCTTCCGAGCGCTCGACCAGGATGTCGATCTGACTGCCACGGCCCGGAATGCGCGGGGGCGGACCGCCGAATCCGGCGCGGAGCAGCTGCGCTTCGGCGCTGCCGGGCGAGAGCTGGATCAGCGTGACGCCGGTGAGGCCGATCGGCTCGAGTTGCGCTTCGCTATCGGTCTTGACCGGCACGTCGCTGGAGACGCGGATGCGGGCGATGACGCGGTTGGTGTTATCGGGATCGATCCGCAGCGTATCGACTTCACCGACCTTGATGCCGTTGAAGCGGACCTCGCCGCCTTCGGTGAGGCCGCGCACCGGATCGTCGAACACGACGTCATAGACGTTGTAGCCGCGATTGAACTGACCGCCCGTGATCCACATCGCGAACAGCATGATCAGCACCGCGCCGATGACGGTGGCCGCGCCGATCAGGACGTAATTGGCCTTCGTTTCCATGGCTCTACCTTTCCGCCGCGCCGCGCCCGGCTGCGCGGCCGCGCGGTCCTGAGAAGTATTCCTTCACCCAGCCCGTGGCATCGGCTTCGATCTCCGGGATCGTGCCGATGGCGGCGACCTTGCCGGCGTAAAGCACGGCGACGCGGTCGCAAATGGCGTGGAGCGTGTCGAGATCGTGCGTGACGAGAAACACCGTGAGGCCAAGCGAGCGGGCGAGGTCGCGGGTCATCTCGTCGAAGTTCGCCGCCGAAATCGGGTCCAGGCCGGCCGTCGGTTCGTCCAGGAAGAGCAGCTCCGGATCGAGCGCGATCGCCCGCGCCACGGCCGCGCGTTTGCGCATGCCGCCGGAAATCTGCGCCGGCTTCTTGTGGTGCGCGTCCGCATCGAGACCGGCCATCGAAAGCTTCAGAGCCGCAATCTCCGAGCGCAGAACATGCGAGAGCTCGGTGTGCTCGCGCAGCGGCGCTTCCACGTTCTCGAGCACAGTCAAGTTCGAGAACAGCGCGCCGTCCTGAAACATCACCCCTCGCCGCGGTTCGAGATCGTGCTCCTCGAAATAGGGAAAGCTGATCTCTCCGGCCGTCACCGCCTGCAGATCGACGATCTCGCGCAGCAACACCGATTTGCCGGTGCCGGAGGGGCCGACGACGCCGAGAATTTCGCCGCGGCGTACGTCGAGGTCGAGCCCGTCATGGACGGTCTGCTCGCCGAAGCGGGTGACGATACCGCGGACGCGGATGGCGATCTCCTCGCTCACCAGCCCATCTCCAGGTACCAGAGCGCGAACAGCGCATCGATCGTGATCACCATGAAGATGGCCTGCACCACCGATGTGGTGACGCGCTTGCCGAGCGAGCCGACATCGCCGCCGACCGACAGCCCCTGCTTGCAGCCGATGATGGCGAGCACGAGCGCGAACACCGGCGCCTTGGCGAAGCCGACCCAGAAATGCTGCGCCGGCACGACTTCGGAAACACGGGCGAAGAACATGGCCGGGCTGATGTCGAGTTCGACCCAGCAGACGAGCAAGCCGCCGAAGATGCCGGACATCATCGCGCCGAAGGTGAGGATCGGCGTCATCACCAGCATGGCGATGATCCGCGGCGCGACCAGAGCGTCCATCGGATCGATGCCAATGACGCGCATGGCGTCGATTTCCTGGCGCATCTTCATCGCGCCGATCTCGGCGGTGAAGGCGCTGTTGGTGCGCCCGGCGAGGATGACGGCGGTGATGACGACACCAAACTCGCGCAGCACAGAGAACGCCACCAGTTCGACGGTGAACACCGAGGCGCCGAAATCGCCGAGGATGCGGGCGCCGAGATAGGCCACCACCATGCCGATGAAGAACGAGAGCAGCAGCACGATCGGCAGCGCGTTGAGGCCGGCGGTTTCCATCACATGCACGATGGAAGTCCAGCGGATGCGGCGCGGCACGGCGACGAGGCGCGCCAGCACGACGAGGGACTCGCCATAAAAGCCGACCGTTTCGATCACTTCTTCGCCGATAGTTGCGACCGCGCGGCCGACGCGGTCGAGCGCGCCGACAATCCCGGCGAGTCGCGCCGGCTGCTCGCCGGGCGGCGCGTAGGCTTTGCGCGCCGCTTGCAGCAGCCGCACCGCATTGGCGTGCTGGCCGCGGATGGCGATCCGGGTCTGCTCGCCGGCGGGGCTGTCGCGGAAGGTGCGGTCGACGAGATAGGCGCCGGCGACGTCGAAGCGGCCGAGCTGGCTCACATCGACCGCCGCGCCCGGCTTCAGGCGCTGGGCGAGCGCCGACAGCTGCGCTTCGAGGCTGGCGATGGTGTCCACCGTCCAGTCCCCGCGCAGCGCCAAAACGGGCGCGCGCTCATCCTCGCGGAAGTCGAAGGCGGCCTCGGCGGCCATGTGCGGGCGATCCCCTTTTATGGTCGAGCTTTTCTGCCCCTCAACCGATAAGGGCTAACAGAAAACATTCGCCAAAGATGCCAAACGCGCGTCTCGGGCGATGTTCCCGCGTCAGGGGAGATTTCTTAACCGTGTGTTGCTCGCCCGGCGTGCGGCGCCGGTTTCAGCAGCAAAACCGCGAGGGCGCCGCCGGCGGCCGCCATCGCCGCCATGGCCCAATAGCCGCGCGCGCCGCCATGGTCGTAAAGATAGCCTGAAAGCAAAGTCGAACCGCCCATCAGCACGCCGGCGGAGATCGCGGCGTAGAGCGTTTGCGCCATGGTCGCGGCGTCGTCGGGCGCTTCCCGGTAGATGAGCCGCATCGCCCCGATGTGCGAGGCGGCAAAGCTCAGCGCATGCAGCGCCTGCAGCGGCCACAACACGAACCCGACCGGGGCGAAGCCCATCGCCAGCCAGCGCGCGACGGCGCCGCCGGCGCCCAGCATAATCAAAGCTTCCGGACTCACGCGCCGTTCGACGGACGGCAGGCTGAAGAGAAAGCCGATCTCGATGGCGACACCGAACGCCCACAGCACGCCGACCATCTCCGGCGACAGCCCCTGCCCGCGCCAGACGAGAGTCGAGAAGCCGTAATAGAAGCCGTGCGCACTCTGGATCAGCCCGCAAGCGACGATCAGGACGATGAAGCGGCGGTTGCGGAGAAGATCGCCGAGCGCCCCGGTTCGCGCCTCGTGCGTGCGCACCAAGGGCGGATCGCGCTTCAGGCCGAGCCATGACGTCGCCGCCACGAGCGTCAGCCCGCACAGCACCCACACGACGACCGCGCCCAAGCCGAAACGGGAGATCAGCGCCCCGCCCGCGACGTTGGCGACGATGAACGCGGCCGAGCCGATGCCGCGGGCGACGCCGTAACTGAGCTTGCCCTCCGCGGTGGCCCGCAAAGTCGCTGCTTCGATCAGCGGATTGAGCGCCTGCGTCAGCGACAGCGCGACGAAGCCGAACGCCAAGAGCTGCCAAAAGCCGTCGGCGATGAAGAAGAACGCGGCGTAGGCCGCGAGCGCCGCGACGGACACGAGTTTCAGCGGCGCGCCGCGATCATTGGTCCCGTCCGCCCAGTAGGCGATCGCGGTGCCGGTGAGGATGCGCGCGAACTGCGCCAGCGACAGCACCGCGCCGATCTCGGCGCCCGAAAGCGCGCGCTCGACCTCGAGCCAGCGCGGCAGGAACACGAGGATGACGCCAGTGGTGCCGAACAGCGCCGACATCACCATCGTCACGCGCGCGGCGCGGGAGGCAAGGACAGGTTCGGAATCGGCGCTCACGGCGCCCCGCGCCTAGCATCCTCTCGCGCTCTAAGGGAGGGGAATTGATTCCGCGCCTTGCCCGAACCGCGCTGGCCCCGTAACCAAGCAGCATGTACGGCCACACTCCCCCGCACCGTCGCGACCTCTACCCCGCACTCGAAGCGTCACAGACCGAGATGCTGAAGGTGTCGGACCTGCACACGCTCTATGTGGAGCAGAGCGGCAATCCGCGCGGGCGCCCCGCCATCGCGCTGCACGGCGGCCCGGGCGGCGGATTGTCGCCCGAGATGCGCCGCTTCTTCGATCCGCAGCGTTACCGCATCGTGATGATGGATCAGCGCGGTTGCGGCCGCTCGATGCCGCACGCGGAGCTGCGTGAGAACACGACTTGGGATCTGGTTGCCGACATCGAGCGCGTTCGCGAACGCTACGGCATCGACAAATGGCTGGTGTTCGGCGGCTCATGGGGCTCGACGCTCGCCCTCGCTTACGCCGCCAAGCATCCCGAGCGCGTCTCAGGACTGGTGTTGCGCGGCATCTTCACGCTGCGCAAGAGCGAGATCGACTGGTTCTATCAGGAAGGCGCGAGCCACATCTTCCCCGACGCGTTCGCCCGCTACGCCGCGGCGATCCCGCCGGAGGAGCGCGGCGATTTTCTCGCGGCGTACCACAAGCGGCTCGTCTCGAACGATTGGGAGACGCGCCTCAAGGCGGCGCGCGCGTGGGCGCGTTGGGAGGGCGAGACGATCTCGATCGCCGGACCGAGCGCGTTACCATCTCGCTTCAACGAAGATCGCTTCGTCGAAGCCTTCGCGCGGATCGAGAACCACTACTTCGTCAATGACGGCTTCTTCGAATACGACGGCTGGCTGTTGGACCAGGCGCCGCGGCTCAGGCACATCCCCTGCCGCATCGCCCACGGCCGCTACGACATGTGCACGCCGCTGACGACAGCCTGGGAGCTGAAACAACGCTGGCCGGAGGCGGAGCTGGAGATCGTGCACGACGCGGGACATAGCTCGCTGGAGCCGGGAATCGTCGACGCGCTGGTGCGGGCGACAGATTGGATGGCGGATAAGGCGAAGTGGTAGCGTCCCTCGCCCCGCGCAACGCGCGGGGGAGGGTGGCGGCGAAGCCGCCGGGAGGGTGAAGCATCCTCCTGAAGTCGAGCGAGCTCGGCGGCTACGCCAAACGCAAAGCGTAGCCGAGAAGCTTCTCTGGCAGCGCGTTCGCAAAAATCAGCTGAACGGCTGGGGCTTTCGCCGCCAATCGCCGGTGGCGGGCTTCGTTGTCGACTTCGTGAGTCACAAGCCAGCGATCGTTGTGGAGGTCGATGGTCCTCGCCATGATGATCAAGAGCAGAAAATCTTCGATGCGAACCGCACGCGCGTGATTGAAGCTCAGGGCTTCTTAGTGCTCCGCGAAGGAGCGGGTGGTGCGCGACGCAATTGAGCATGTCTTAGCGTGGATTTCAGAGGTAGGCGCGCTGGTGCTTGCAAAGCAGTGCGTGCCTTTGGCGTTGAGGCGGATGGACACTGTCCCCCTCCCCTAGCCCCTCCCCCGCGCTTTGCGCGGGGCGAGGGGAATCTCTACCACAGCCACCCTCTCGCGCCGTGCTGATCGCGGTGTAAGTCGATCGACAGCACGATCGCGTACCCCGCCAGCAGCGTGAACATAGCCGTGCCGCCAAAGCTGATGATCGGCAGCGGGATGCCCACTACCGGCACCAGGCCGATCACCATCGCGGTGTTGATGAAGACGTAGCAGGCGAGTGTTGCGGCGACGCCGGCGGCGGCGAGCTTGCCGAACAACGAGCGTGCGCGCAGCGCCACCTGCATCGTCAACGCCATGAGGGCGCCGAACAGGCCGAGCACGAGCACGCCGCCGAGAAGGCCGAATTCCTCGACGATCATCGTGAAGATGAAGTCGGTGTGCTTCTCCGGCAAGAAGTCGAGCTGACTTTGCGTGCCCTGCAGATAGCCCCGGCCGAAGAGGCCAGCCGAACCGATGGCGATCTTCGATTGCAGCACGTGA
>NZ_DASPLU010000028.1:0-58157 GCF_035627415.1 Vitreimonas sp.
TGCCGCCCCCGCCGCCGCGATCACCGCCGCCGCCCCGATAGCCGCCGCCTCCGCCGCCGCCATAACCGCCGCCGCCGCCGCCGAAGCCGCCGCCGCTCTCACCGCCAAATTCAGGGGCGGCATTGTCTCTTTCCCGGCCGCGTCCGCCGCGCTTTTCTTTCTTCCGATCGTTGTCGTTGTCGTCGCCGAAATCGTCGTCGAAGCTCATTTCCACTTTTCCTGCTTGAGGCCGAGGCGCACGCCATCGGCCGCGCATACGCAAAGGCGTACGCACGTCACCGCGAATTCCTGCTTTGTTGGGGAAAGAAAACTCTGCCGCACTCTGCGGAACTTCGCACCTTCACCGGCCGCCACGGCCGGCGCTACACAACCGAGTTATGGGGGAGAGGGTTCCGCTGCGCAAGCGCCAAAGGGCTGCTTTACGCGGGATTCATCTCGTTTGCTTGCGCCCGCTTCTCCTGCGCCGCCACGATTTGGGACACCACGAGCGCGCCCGCCAGCTTCGAGGCGATGCCGGTCACAATTGTGCCCCAAGCGAAGATGCCGGGCACGACCAGCGATGCAAGGCCGATGAAGACGACTTGGTCGAGCGGCGCCGAAGCGAGGCTCGAGATCATGATGCGCTGCGAAAGCGGGCGTTTGGTGAAGGTGTAGACGGCCCAGTCCACCGTCTCGCTGATCAGGAACGCCAACCCGCTTGCGATCACGACCTGGATCCACGAGGTGAGGGTCGAGAGCGCAAGCCCCGTGATCATCGCCGCCCAAACCCAGTGTTTCATCTCGCGCTGGGCGAAGTCGCGGACGACGAGTACGAGGCCTGTCACGATCGCCAGCGGCTGAAACTGCCCACCGCCCAGCCAGTCGGGGATCGGCGTCGTCGGAACGGCCGCGAACGACCAATTGATGAACGGCATCAGCCCCACATAAAGCGCGGCCCAGCGATGCCCGGCGAAGAAGAACGCAGCCATCACCGCCAGCACGATCGGCAGCGCGACCTGCCATTGCTGCAGGAATGCGAAAACTTGTTCGAAGGTCATGCCTCTCCCCGCCCGCATCGTCGGCCCGTTCGCGCGGCGTGACAAGCGTCACAGCATCCCTGGCCGCCAGTGAGTAGCTTCCTCTCATCGCACTGACGCGATTGACAGCCACTCCAGCCAGGGAGCACGACATGACCAAGTTTTATTGCCTGATCGCCGCAGCCGCCGTGTTCTTCCCGCTGGCGATGGCGACTTTGAACCAAGCCGCGATGATCGTCGCCTGAGTTGCGACACTCGTGGCGAGGGGGAAGGGCGCGGAGCAATCCGCGCCCTTTTAGCTGGGCGCGAGCCGCCAGCCGCTTTGGCCCTTCGTCAATGCGTCCGCCAGGAACGGCAGCGCTTCGAGCAATTCGTCTGCGAGCCCGAACGGCGGGTTGATGAGAAACACGCTCGAGCCGACGAGCCGCCCTTCGGGCGAAGGCGCCGCCGTCCAGAGATCGGCGCGCAGCGTTTCCTTTGCGCCCTGCGCGCGCGCTTCGGCGTCGGCCGCCGCGAGCGCGCTTTCGCTCTTCAGCGGCCGCCACCATAGATAGCTGCCGTGCCCGAACCGCCTCAGGGCGCCGCCGATCGCACGTGCGGAAAGCGTGAGTTCGTCCGGCGCTTCATATGGCGGATCGATCAGCACCAGCCCGCGCCGTTGCGGCGGCGGCAACAGCGCGCCTAGCGCCTCCCAGCCGTCGCGCGCATGCACCTGCACGTTCGGCTGGCGTGGCAGCGAGCGCCGCAGCGCGGCGTGTTCTTCCGGGTGCAGCTCGCAGGCCATCAGCACGTCGTCCAGCCGCAATTGGGTCGTCGCCAGAGCCGGGGAGCCGGGATAGACGCGCAAGTTTCCGTCCTGGTTGAAGCCGCGGACCGCCTCGAGATAGCGCGCCACCAGCGGCGGCGGTTCAGGCCAGCTCCACAGCCGGCCGACCCCGTCGCGCCACTCCGGGCTGCGTTCCGCTTCCTCCCCCGCCAGGTCGTAAAGCCCGCGTCCCGCATGCGTATCAAGCACCGCGAAGGGCGCCGGTTTGCGCTTCAGCGCGTTAAGGCAGAACAGAAGCACGGCGTGCTTGAGAACGTCGGCATGATTGCCCACGTGGAAGGCGTGGCGATAGTTCACGGGTTGGACGTAGCTTCTGGCCCGAGCTCAGGAAAGAGGCGCTGATGGAAGGCTTCCGCGATAATCTGTCCGCTCACCGCTATGAACTGGATGCGCCCGAGGGGATGTCGTTCGCGAACTATCGCGACATTGCCAACACCCGCGTGATCCTGCACGTGGAGACGCCGGTGGAGGCGCGCGGCCGCGGCTATGCGCAGAAGCTGATGGATGCGATCGTGGCCGAAGCGCGCGAGCGCGGCCATCTGCTTCGGGCGAGCTGCTCTTACGCCGTCGCCTATTTCCGCCGTCACCCCGCCACGCAGGACGTGCAGGCCTAGGCAAGAGCGTTCCTTAAGACGGCTCGACCGGAAAGCCTTTCTCGCGCCACGCCTTCATGCCGCCGTCGAGCGCCACCGCGCGCGTGAAGCCCAGTTTGCGCAAGGTCGCCGCCGCGAGCGTCGAGATTTTGCCGTACTCGCAATAGGTGACGATGCGCGCCGTCGGATCGGGCAGCGCTTCGTTGACCTTGAGCTCCAGCACGCCGCGCGGCAGATGCCTGGCGTTCGGGATATGGCCCGCCTCGAACGCATCCTTCTCGCGCACGTCGAGGACGATGAGATCGTTGGCGCCGGCTTCGGCGCGCGCCTTCACTTCGTCCATCGACATGAACGGCACTTCGGCCGCCGCCTCGCTTAGCATTTGCGCCACGCTGACGGCGCCGCTCATGTTTACACGGAGCGCTTCGGTCAAGTGTTCCGGCATCGACAGCGAGAGTGTGCGCATCATTTCGACGAACTCGGCGCGGTCGGTCTTCTGCAGCCGCGGGTTCGACCGCCGCTCTTCCTCGATCGTCGAGCAGCTGTGGCCCTTGTAGACGTGTGCGGGATAGATTTTCATCTGCGGATCGAGCTTCAACAGCTTGTTGAACAAGCTGTCGTAGAGCTGTTCCGGATCGCCCGTCGGCAGATCGGTGCGGCCGGTCGCGCCGATCAGCAGCGTGTCGCCGGTGAAGACACGGTCGCTCGCGACGAGGCACATCGCATCGCGCGTATGACCTGGCGTGTGCAGCACGGCGAGACGAATGTTGCCGACCTTGATCACATCGCCTTCGTCCACGCGCAAATCCGGATAGGGCGCGGGCGAGAGTCGGTGCGCCACCGCGGGCGCGCCGAGTTGCTCACTCAATTGTTTGGCGGCGCTGAAATGGTCCGCGTGCGTGTGCGTGTCGATGACGTAGCGGATGCGCACGCCATGATGCGCCGCCAGCGCTTTGTAGCGCTCGATCTGGCGCACCTCCGGATCGATCACAGCGGCGGCGCAAGTGTCGCTGCAGCCGATCAGGTACGATTGGCAGCCGCCGGTCGCGACCTGTTCGAAAATCATGGATCTCTCCTTCGGCTGGAGAGTCCTACGTCCCGCGCCCGACCGCAAGAGATGCGGCGCCCGTCCTTTCGGATCGGGCAATTGGCCGAGCTACCACGATAGCTGCGTGTGAGGCCGGGTCAGCCCCGCGGCTGGGGCACGACGCGGAGGTAGGGCTTCACCGTGGTCCAGCCGCTCGGAAAGCGCGTCTTCGCCTCGTCATCGGAAACCGACGGCACGATGATCACGTCCTCACCGTGCTTCCAGTTCACCGGCGTCGCCACTTTGTGGCTGGCGGTGAGTTGGATCGAGTCGACGAGACGCAGCACTTCATCGAAGTTGCGGCCGGACGACATCGGATAGATCAGCATCGCTTTGATCAGCTTGTCCGGGCCGATGATGTAAACGGTGCGCACGGTTGCGTTCGTCGCCGCGGTGCGGCCCTCGGACGTGCCCGCCGTCTCCGCCGGCAGCATCTCGTAGAGCTTCGCGACGTGGAGATCGTGGTCGCCGATCATCGGGAACTGAACGTCGCCGCCGGTGACTTCGCGGATGTCGGCGCGCCAGCGTTCGTGCGCGTCCACCGGATCGACTGAGAGCCCCATGACCCTTACGTTGCGCCGCTTGAACTCGGGCTCCAGCTTGGCGAGGTAGCCGAGTTCGGTGGTGCAGACGGGCGTGAAGTCTTTCGGGTGCGAAAACAGGATGCCGTAGCCGTCGCCCAGCCAATCGTGGAATCTGATCCGGCCATGCGTAGTCTCGGCTTCGAAGTCGGGGGCTTTATCGCCAATGCGCAGCGCCATGCGAGAACTCCTTCCATGCCTATCGCCCGATAGCACGGCGCACGGATCGCCGCCAGAAAAAGGGATTCAGTAACGAGCGTTTCCGCAAAATGGCGCCGATCGGCGCGGAAGGAGGGAGCAAGAGGTGAAGCGAGTGTTAGCTTGGTTCGGCGCGCACCCGCTGCGGCCGGCGCTTGCCAGCATTGCGGCCATCCTTGCGCTCGGCGCGGCCGCCAAGATCAGCGGTCCGCCGCAATTGGCGCGCGATTGGTATCCGTATCTCGGACGCACGGCGCGCGTGAACATGGTCGGCGACGGTTTCGCCGTCTCGCCCGTGACCGACTGGAGCTATTCGCGCGAAGGCGTGACGAACGAGCGCTACATCGAAGCGTCGTACAATCTCGCGGAACTACGGAACGTGTGGTTCATGCTGGAGCCCCAGCCCGGCTCGCAGCTCGCCGCACACACGTTGCTCTTGTTCGAATTCGAAGGCGATCGCCTGCTTGGACTCACGATCGAAGCCCGTCGCGAGGCGAGCGAGGACTATTCCGCGCTCAACGGCGTCTTCAACGCGTTCGAACTCGCCTATGTCTGGGGCACGGCGCGTGATCTTCTAGTCCGCCGCGCGGTGATGCTGGATCACGAGGTGTTCCTTTATCCCGTCAGCATCACCGACGATCAGAAGCGCACGTTACTGTCGCGCCTCCTGCACCGCACCGATGCGCTGGAAACGCGTGCGCGGTACTACAATACGATCACGTCGAACTGCACCAACGAATTGGCCAAAGCGGCCGGCTTCCACTGGGCGCCGGCCTACGTTCTCACCGGACGCTCGGACGAATACCTGTTCGAGCGCGGCATCATCCCGGGCGAAACCTTCGCGGCGGCGCACGCGCGGTCCGATATCACCGCGTTCGTGCGAGCGCTGAACCAGGCGCCGCCGGCGTCGTTCGACGGCGAGCTGCTGCGGGAGCTCCGCCGGCGCCACGGCCGCTGATCACTTGCTGGCGGCGATGAGAGTCTCCCGCTCGTCCATGGACAGGGCCCGCCATTTGCCTTCGGGCAGATCGCCAACCTCCAGCGGGCCGATGCGGATCCGAAAAAGGTCGGTCACGTCGAGATCGACCAGCTCGCACATGCGCCGGATTTGCCGGTTGCGGCCTTCCGTCAGCACGAAGCGCAGCCGCTGGGGCTCGACCAGCTCTATTTTGGCGGGCCTCAGCTGGCGCCCATCGAGCGAGAGCCCATGCCGGAGCAGGGCGAGCTTCTTGCCCGTGACCTGGCCGGCGACACGCACGAGATATTCCTTGTCGAGCTTTGACTCCGGCCCGATGACCGCTTTCGCCAGCACGCCGTCTTCGCTGAGCAGAAGCAGCCCGCGCGAGTCCTGGTCGAGTCGGCCGAGCGGGGCGAGGCGCGTGCGCTTGTTCGGCAGGTTGCGCGGCGGGCCGATCAGGTTTGCGCGCGTGAGCAGCCGCGCCGCCGGAATCTGATCCCCCTCCGGCTGCGCCGAGACAACGCCCACCGGCTTGTTCAGCGCCACGCTGATCTGCGGCCTCCCGCCGGCTTCGCCGAGTTCGAGGCTTTGGCCGGGCAGGATCTTGCGGCCGGGGTCGTCGACGCGTTCGCCGTCGATGCGCACCAATCCCTTCGCGATCAGCTCTTCCGCTTCTCGGCGCGAGCACACGCCTTCGCTAGCCAACCATTTGTTGACACGTTGCGGCTCGGCGCCCTCGTAGCGCTTGTTCCATGGCATGGCGCTTCTCTACGCCATGCCGCGGCGCTGCGTCAGTCTATCACGCCGCACGCGATGCGGTCGCCGCCACCGCCGAGCGGCGCCGGCTCGTCGCTGTAATTGTCGCCGCCCGAGTGGATCATCAGCGCATGACCGCGCAACTGGGTGATGTCGTCGATCCGCGGCGCGGTGACGGAGAGCATGGCGCGGCCATCCTGGCCGACTTCGATGCGCGGCAGATCGCCGAGGTGGCCGTCGCCGGTGGGGCCGGCGTGGCGGCCGGTGTTTCCGGGATCCCAATGCCCGCCTGCGGCGCCGGCCGGCGTGATCCTGCCGCTCTCGGGCGCGGGGCCGCAGTCCGCGTTCGCGTGCACATGGAAGCCATGCGTGCCAGGCGGTAGTCCGGTCAGGTTCAAATCGAATACGGCGCCTTCGCCGCCGCCCCGGATTTGCACCGTGCCGACGCTAGCTCCCGGTCCAGTTTCGGTCGCTTGCATCAGCTCGACACTCAGAGTCTCGGCTTCCGGTTGCGCCTCCGAGACGGGAGCCGGCGCTTCTGTGGTAGTTTGTTGATTGCAGGCGGCGAGCAGGGCGAGGCTTACGGTGATGCTGAGCAATCTCATGCGAACTCCTTCTGCACGGCAGAACTAGATCGCCTCGCCACGGCGGCGAGCCCGCTTCACTGGCAGAGCGCTGGCTCCCCCATCGCCCGCAGCCGGCGCTGCGCCATCGGCTGGATCTGTTGCTCGTCGCGCAGGCAAACCAGAGCCTTGTAGAGCTGGATTGCGCGCGCCCGATCCTGCGCTGAGCCGCCGCGCAGCATGTCGGCGAGATTGAACATCGAGGGCGGATAGTTCTGCCGCGCCGCGCGGTCGTACAAAGCCCGCGCCCGCGCCAGATCGCGGGCGACGCCGCGTCCATCGCGGTAGAGCGTCGCCAGCAGGTGCAGCGCATCGACCTGATCGGATCGCGCCGCGCGCTCGAGAAACGGCAGCGCCGCCGCCGGATCGCGCGGACCGGCCGGGCTGTCGCGCAGCCAGCGTGCGTAATGGAATTGCCCGCGCGGCTCGCCGCGCTCGGCCGCGGCAAGCCAGAAACGGCCGGCCTCCGCTTGCGCCTCCATCGAGCGCCGCTCGGAAAGCATTTCGGCGTATTCGATCTGCGCCGGCAGCCAACCGAGCCGCGCCGCCTGCGCCAGCCGCTCGCGCGCCGTGATTGCGTCGATCCCGGCATGCGGCGCCGAGCGCTGCAGAACCCAGGAGAGATAAAGCCCGGCCGCCTCGTTCTGATCGGCGCTGAGATCGCAATACTCCCGCGCCGCCGTGGGGCTGGGTAGGAAACCGTCGGCGCCGGCCAAGTGCCCTAAGCACGCCAGCGCCTGCGCCCGCGCGTCGCCGGCGATCGCCCGCCGCTTGATCCGGTCGCCGTCTTGCAGTTGCCGGGCCGCCTCGCGCCAGTCCTTCCGCTCGAGATCTTGCCAGCTGATCGGCAGGGCAGGCGCATCGAGCGGAGCCGACGTCGGCGCAGCGTCGGCTTGCGTTGTCGTCGCCAGCATTTCGCCGGAACGCACCGCCTGCACTACGCGCCCAGCGCCGAAGCCGACTGCGAAAAGCGCGGCGACGCCCGCGGTCATCAACATCGCCGTGGATACGATCCGCCGCCGCGGCGAGGGCGGGCGCGCCAGCAGCGCGGCGCGCGCCTTGATCAACGCGTCCGGCAGGACCGCCGCCTTGCCTTCGGTGGGGGCCAGCTTGTTGATCGCGGCCACGAGCGCCGTGAAGCTCGCTTTGAAGGCGGTGCGGTCGCGCGGCTTCAGGCTGATTGCGGGCGCGGCGCGGAACGGGGCCGGAGCAGCCGTCGCCCGCGTGCTGGCGCAGATCAGCTTGCCCTGCTGCAGCGCCATCGCCGCCAGCACCGCCATCCAGGTCGGCGGCTCCGCGCCGGACCAGAGCGCGACGACGGCTTTCGCCTTCTCCAGCAGCGGCCCGATCTCGGCGTCGGTCGGCGTCGCGGCCGCAGCCTCGAAGCCGAGCGCTGTCAGCGCCTCCGCCAATCCGCGCGCCTGCGCCTGCTCTCCCGCGGGCGCGGCTATGAAGACCTCCGCCATGCTCTCCCTCGCCTCCTATTTTGAACCGAAGGCGGCGCGGGCGCGTCAAGCGCAGCCGAACAACATGGACGCGTCTTAAGGCCAGCGGCTTTGATGACCGCGATGTGAGGAAATTCTCGACGCGATGTCGGCGAAGGCCGTAAGCGTTCGTCCTTAACTCATGAGGCCGTACCCGATGCTCTACACCGTGCTTTGCTACAACGACGAAGCTGCCGTCTTCTCCTGGACCAAGGAGGAGGACGATGCGGTGATGGCCCGGCTCGACGTTGTGCATAAGAAGTGGGAGGGGCAGGGCAAGCTGAAGCCGGCGATCCGCCTGTTGCCGACCTCCGCCGCGACGACGCTGCGGAAGAAGGACAACGAAGTGCTCGACGGCCCCTACGCCGAGACCAAGGAGCAATTGCTCGGCTTCTACGTGATCGAGGTGGATAATCTCGAGGAAGGGCTGCAGTTCGCCCGCGAACTCGCCGTCGCCAATCCGGGCGGCGCCTATGAGCTGCGCCCGATCATGATCTATCAGCCCGGCGCGCCGGTGGAGCCGCGCTGAGCCATGACCGGACTCGCCTGGATAGATGCGGCGCTGGTCTCCGCGCGCCCCCAGGCTGTGGCGGCGCTGCTGCGCTATTTCCGTGACCTCGACTTAGCCGAGGAGGCGTATCAGGACGCCTGCCTGCGCGCGCTCAAGAATTGGCCGACCAACGGTCCGCCACGCGATCCGGCCGCGTGGCTGATCATGGTCGGCCGCAACGCGGCTATCGACGTGACGCGCCGCCGCGCCAAGCAGACCGCCTTGCCGGATGAGGAGCACCTCTCCGATCTGAGCGATGTCGAAGCCGACGCCGTGCAGCGCTTGGACGAAGCCGACTATCGCGACGACGTGCTGCGGCTCTTGTTCATCTGCTGCCATCCCGATTTGCCGGCGACGCAGCAGGTCGCGCTCGCTCTGCGCATCGTCTCCGGCCTCACCGTGCCGCAGATCGCGCGCGCGTTTCTGGTGGGCGAAAGCGCCATGGAGCAGCGCATCACGCGCGCGAAGGCGAAAGTCGCTGGCGCCGGCGTGCCGTTCGAAGCGCCGGACGCGGTGGAGCGGTCGCAGCGTTTGGACTCGGTTGCGGCGATGATCTATCTCGTCTTCAACGAGGGCTATTCGGCCGCCGATCCGGCGAGCGACCGCGCCTCGCTGTGCGACGAAGCCATCCGACTCGCGCGGCTCTTGCTGCGCATGTATCCGTCCGAGCCGGAGATCATGGGTTTGCTAGCGCTGATGCTGCTGCAGCATTCGCGCATCGCCGCGCGCTTCGGCGCGGACGGCGGCGCGATCTTGCTCGAGGATCAGGACCGCACCAAGTGGAAGGCGCCGCTGATCCAGGAAGGGCTCGCGCTGATCGAGAAAGCGATGCGCAGCCGCAAGCCCGGTCCCTACCAGATTCAGGCCGCCATCGCCGGCCTGCACGCGCGCGCCGAAACGCCGGATGAAACCGACTGGGCCGAGATCGATGCGCTCTACCAAGCACTCGAACGCCACACGCCATCGCCCGTGGTGACGCTCAATCGCGCCGTTGCAGTGGCGAAGCTCAACGGCCCGCAGGCTGCGCTCGATCTGATCGCGCCGCTGGGCGATCGTCTCGACGGCTATTTCTATTTCCACGGCGTACGCGGCGCGTACTTGAAGCAGCTCGGCCGCAACAAAGACGCGCGCGAAGCCTTCAATCGCGCCATCGCGCTGGCGAACACGCCAGCCGAAGCGGCGCACATCCGCCAGCATCTCGACAGCCTCGAAGCGGAAGCTGTGAAAAAATAGAAGGCGGTGTAGGGACACGTCGCCGCCGTTCGTCCTAGCAGCAGCAACCACGCAGACCGAAGGACTACGAAAATGACCGACCAAGCCAAACACGAACTGGTGCTCGATCTCGTGCTCGATGCGCCGGCGGAAAAGCTGTTCCGCTGCTATTCCGATCCCAAGCTGTTGCAGCAATGGTTCGCGCCGAAGCCGTGGACGATCAAGAGCACCGACATCGACTTCCGCCCCGGCGGTCGCATGGCGTTCGTGATGGCCTCGCCCGAAGGCGAGGAATATCCGAACGCCGGCATCTATATCGACATCGTGCCGAACAAGAAGATCGTCACCACCGACGCGATCACGCCGGACACGTTCGAGCCGTCGGGCCCGTTCATGATCGCGGAGATCACGTTCGAAGACCTCGGCAACGGCAAGACCAAGTACCGCGCCGTCGCCCGTCACTGGACCGAAGAAACCAAGCAGCAGCACGAGCAGATGGGCTTCCACGAAGGCTGGGGCCAAACCGCCCGCCAGCTCGAAGCGCTCGCCAAGACGATCTGAGCCAAGCCCAACCGCGGCGAAGCGCGCTCTCGCGAAAGGCGAGGGCGCGCTTTCCATTCTGGCGCGCCCTGCGTCAGTACGGCTCCCAACAGGCATTCGACCTTGCGGCTCCAAACCGCCGCAGGGTAATCCGGGGCCTGAGGATTTCGATGAAACTGAACGCCCGCTTCATTCAGCTGCCGGTAGCCTACGACGTTGAACGGCTGCGCGAGGAGATCGCGGCGCTGGGCGTGGAGGCATGGCGCCCGCATCCTGAGGGCTTTCAGGGCAACGACTTCATTCCGCTGATCGCGGCCAATGGCGAGCCGGCCGACGAGAGTTTCGAAGGGCCGATGCGGCCAACCGAGCATTTGAAGGCGTGCCCGTACCTCATCGATGTGCTGGCCAGCCTCGGCGCCGCCTGGGGACGCACGCGGCTGATGCGGCTTGGGCCCCACGCTGACGTCAATCCCCACGTCGATGTGAACTATTATTGGCGTGACCGCATGCGCGTGCATGTGCCGATCGTGACCCAGCCGACGGTGCGCTTTTACTGCGGCGACCAGGACATCCATATGGCCGCCGGCGAATGCTGGATCTTCGACACCTGGAGTCTGCACCGGGTCGAAAACAACGACGAGCGCTTCCGCATCCATCTGGTTGCCGACACTGTCGGCGGCGAAGGCTTCTGGGACTTGGCCGCGCGCGGGCGCGCTGTCGGCTTCCCGTCGCCGCCGAACTGGACGCCGGAGAAGATCGAGCCGCGCGATACTCCGGTCGGGGCGCTCGATCTGGAGAGCGTCAACGCGCCATCGGTGATGAGCCCCTGGGAAGCCGCCGATCACATCAACTTCCTGCTCGGCGAAGCGCAGCCGCACCAGCCTGCGATCCCCGGAGTTCGGCAAGTAGTCGTTCACTTCCTGCACAAGTGGCGCGCGTTGTGGTCGATCTATGGTGAGTCGCGCGAAGGCTGGCCGCGCTATCGCGCTGCGCTCAACGCCTTCACCGAGGATCTCAAAACGGCGCAGGCGCACACCATCCGCTTGCGCAACCGCGCTTCGTTCATGACGGCGCTGTCCTATCTCGTGCTGTCGCCCGGCCTCGCAGACACATCGCGCAATTTCGCCATCGGCGAAGTGCGTGAGAACCCCGATGCAGCGCCGCAGGCGCAGCGCGCGCCATCCGTTTCGCGCCTGCCTACCGAGCCCGATCCGGAATTCGATCGGCCGATCTTCATCGTCAACCCGCCGCGCTCGGGCTCGTCGCTGTTGTTCGAGACATTGGCCCAGGCGCCCGGCCTCTACACGATCGGCGGCGAAAGCCACAATTTGATCGAGGGCATCCCGGCGTTCAATCTCGCCTCGCAGAAATTCGAGTCCAACCGGCTCGGGCGCGAACACGCTTTGCCGGGGCCGGTGCACACGCTGCGCCAACGCTTCTTGCAGTCGCTGAAGAACCGCGAAGGCCATGCGCCGGAAGGCGACCGTGTGCGCATGCTGGAGAAGACGCCGAAGAATGCGCTGCGCATCCCGCTGCTGCACGCAGCGTTTCCGGAAGCGCGCTTCATTTATCTCTATCGCGATCCGCGCGAGGTGCTGGCCTCGATGATGGAGGCCTGGGAGAGCGGCCGCTTCCGCACCTATCCGACGCTCCCCGGTTGGACCGGCAAGCGCGCCTGGTCGCTGCTGCTGACGCCGGGCTGGCGCGATCTCGGGCCGCTGCCGCTGAACGAAGTGGTCGCCGGCCAGTGGGCGGCGGCGACACAGGTGCTGCTCGACGATCTGGACGAGATCGCGTCCGATCGGGTCGCCGTGGCGCGTTACGATGCGCTGATCGCGGACCCGGACGCCGAAGTGCGCCGGCTCTGCGCGGCGGTCGATCTGGACTGGGACCGCAAGCTCGAAGGCGGCTTACCGCTCGCGCGCCACACGGTGTCCAAACCGGAGGACGGCAAGTGGCGGGCGCGCGAGGCGGACATCATGGCGGTTCTGCCTCGGCTCGAGCCGCTGATGCAGCGCGCCGCCGCATTCGCGCAGCGATGAAGCGTTGACCCTATGAGCACGGCCGCGCACGCGCTTGTGTCGCAAGCATTGAAGGTTATGAACGCCAGTCCGGCGCAGGCCGAGGCGCTGCTGCGGGCGGCGCTCGACGCAGAGCCGAACAACAACGACGCGCAGCTGCTGCTGAGCGAAGCGTTGCGGCGTAAGGGCGATCTCGCCGGCGCGCTGCACTTTGCGCAGATGCAGGCCCGCGCGCGGCCGCAATGGTTCGGCGCGCAGCGCCAGCTCGGCGTCGTGCTGGCAGGGCAAGGCGAGCCGCTGCCGGCCGCGCTGGCGTTCAAGCGGGCGGCTGAACTCAATCCCGCGCATCCGACGATCTGGCGCGAGCTGGCCGAGCAGAGCGCGCTCGCCGGCGACGGGCAAACGGCACGCGCGGCCTATGCGCGTCATGGAGCGATGCCGCCGGAGCCGGCGCTCAAGCCCGTCGCCGAAGCGCTGGCGGCGAACGACGCCGCAGCGGCGGAGGCAAGGCTTGCCGAACACCTGCGTCGCTTGCCGGACGATGTCGCGGCCTTGCGCATGCTCTCCGAAGCGCAGGCGCGCGCCGGCAGGACCGACGACGCCGAAGCGACGCTGCGGCGCATTTTGGAGCTCGCGCCGGACTTCATGTTCGCGCGCCACAGCCTGGGGCAGTTGCTGATGGGGCTCGGTCGGCTCGAAGCGGCCGATGCCGAGGCCAATTATTTGCTGCGACTCGACCCCGACAATGAAGGCAGCCGGCGTCTCAAGGCGGCGATCCTGAATGCGCTCGGCGAGTTCGACGCTGCGCTCGCGGTTTACGAAAAGCTCTTGAAGGACACGCCGAAGCACGCCGGCACGTGGATGAGCTACGGCCACGTTTTGAAGACGGTGGGCCGCACCGGGGAGGGGATCGAGGCGTATCGCAAGAGCATCGCGCTCGAGCCCCGGATGGGCGTTTCCTACTTCAGCCTCGCCAACCTGAAGACGTTCAGGTTCACCGGCCCCGAACTCAAGCAGATGGAGGCGCAGCTCGAGCGCGCGGACCTGACCACCAACGATCGCGTGCATCTGCTCTATGCGCTCGGCAAGGCGCATGAGGATGCGAAAGAGATCGAGCCGGCGTTCCGGCGCTACGCCGAAGGGGCGAAGCTCTATCGCAGTACGATCGACTACGATCCGGCCCGGCTCACCGCCCTGGTCGAGGCGAGCGAGCGGATGTTCACGCCGGAGTTTTTCGCCGAGCGGGCGGGCGGGTGCGAGGCGCGGGACGCCATCTTTATCGTCGGCCTGCCGCGGGCGGGATCGACGCTGCTGGAGCAGATCCTGGCGTCGCACTCGATGGTTGAGGGCACCATGGAGCTGGGCGATTTGAACGCGATCGCGTTCGAGCTGGGCGGCGGCGGCGCGGAGGCGGTTTACATCGACAAGCTGCCGGGGCTCACGCAGGCCGAGCGCAAAGAGCTAGGCGAAACCTATCTGCGGACGACGCGAATCCAGCGCAAGGAAGGCAAGCCGCTCTTCATCAACAAGATGCCGAACGACTTCCGCCATGTCGGCCTGATCCAGCTGATCTTGCCGAACGCGAAGATCATCGACGCGCGCCGGCACCCGATGGCGTGCGGCTGGTCGTGCTTCAAGCAGCACTTCGCGATGGGCCAGCACTACACCTACGATCTCGCCGAATTGGGCCGCTATTATCGCGACTACGTTCGGCTGATGGCGCATTACGACGCGGTGCTGCCCGGACGCGTGCATCGGGTGATCCACGAGGCGCTGGTCGCCGATCCCGAACCGCACATTCGCGAGCTGCTCGACTATTGCGGGCTGCCGTTCGAGGAGGCGTGCCTCAAGCCGCACGAGACCGAGCGGGCGGTGCGGACGGCGAGTTCCGAACAGGTGCGCCAGCCGATCAGCGCCAGGGGGCTCGACTCCTGGCGCGCGTTCGAGCCGTACCTTGACGAGCTGAAAGCGGCGCTCGGCGACGTTCTGGCCGCGTACCCGGCCGTTCCGCGAGGGAACTAAGGCGCGCGGCCGGCGTTGATGCGCCGTGCAACGGCTCCGCACCCCGATTTTTCAAGGATAGTCCATGACGACGGCGACGAAATTCAGCGCCGGCGAACGCGTGTCCATCACCCGCATCACCGCGTTCACGGCTCCGAGCGGGATCTACGAGGTGATCGGCGCCCTGCCGCGCGACTCCGGCCCGCAACGCTACCGCGTGCGCAATCCCAGCGAGAACTTCGACCGCATCATGGACGAAGCGCGGCTGGAAGCGCTGGGACAGCCGCAAGAGCATTGAGAGCGCGCGCTGCGCGCGCGAGGCAGTGGGCAGTCGGCAGTCGGCAATAGGCAATAGGCGCGTTGATGCGCCGGCGGACGCCGGTGCGCGAATTTCTACTGCCTACTGCCAACTGCCTACTGCCTCGCCTCCCGCAGGGAGGCCGGGGCGCGTCGGACGCGCAGGGGTAGTTCCTGGTTTGCGCTGATCATCGCTGAGCAGCGCCGCGCGTCGAACGCGCCCCGTGATCGGCCGTTATTCCCGGATTGGCGAGCCAGGAGTTTTTGACTCATCTGCATGGTTTCGCACCCAGAGGTCTTAGCTCCTTATGACCATGAGCCGGTTCAACGCGTCGGCAGCTCCCGAAAGCTGCCGGACCCTTCGGTTTCATGCCCCGAAGGCAATGCAGGCGCCGTTCGCTTCGCCCAATGGACACGACTCTCTGCCGAGCCTTCGAGTCCGCGGACTTTCTCAACGATGTTGGAGTCGTTCGTTCGCACGTTCTTCTCCTTCATCGAAGCGACGCCTGCCGCGCCGGTCGACGCCCTGACATTTCAAAGGTTCGGTGCACTTCGAAATCCTCCCGTGTCAGAGCAAGCGCATTGTACACCCGTTCGGGCGCGGTCGGATTGATTTCCGCGCCGGTGTTGATCGCGCTCGCTTTTCTCCTCCAAAAAGCGGGGATAGCGGCGCGCTCTATCCTCGTTTTCGCGCGTTAAGATTCGTGACAAGTTGTTCAAGCGCGAGCGTGCAGCTAGGCTGAGCCGAGGGGCAAGGACCGAGGAGCTTTGCCATGCCGTTCGAAGGCGATCCCGCACGTTTTCGTCTTTAGCCGCGCGCGTCCAGATCCGGGTCGAGCGCCTTGCCGTCCTCCAGCTGCACGCCGAACGTGTTCAGCATCATCGACACTTGCGTGTACTGGCCGGCGGTGAAGACGACGTCCATGCATTGGCGCTCGTTGAAGTGGGCTTTGAGCGCGGCCCAGTTGTCGGCGGCGACAAATTGGCGGGCGTGGAGATCGTCGCAGGCGCGCAGGAGCGCGGCGTCGGCGGGCGACCAGACGGGCGCGTCGGCGCCGGTTTTGATGGCGTCGATCTCGGCTTCGCTCATGCCGCGGCGGGCGATGGCGACATGCTGCGTCCATTCATAGCCGGCGCGGCAGAGATATCCGATGCGCAGAATGACGATCTCGCGCTCGCGCGGCGGCAGCGAATTGTTGCGCAGGATGTAGAGGCCCCAGGCGAGGAAGGCGCTGAGCGCCTCGGGCGCGCGCGCGAGCGTTCGGAAAATGTTGAGCGGCGGCGTGTTGGCGTAGGACGCGGGCGCCAGCGCTTCGCGTTGGGCGGGGGTGAGTTGCTCGTCGGTGAGCGGCGGGATGCGGGGTTCATCTAGATGCATTGCGCACCGCTACACCCTCTCCCCCGAGAGGGGGAGGGGGCAGGGAGGGGGTGGCGCTGTGCGTTGCGCCCAGTCGCGCCGCTTGCGCTTCGCGTGCAGGCGTTCGCGCTCCACCCTCACTCTGCCGTTCGGCGCTGCGATTGCAGTGCAATCGCTCCCTTCGCGGGACCACGCCGAACCCCTTCCAAAGGAGGGAGAGGGTTCATAGTGCGCATTGATTTTCGCCGTTGATAGGATTAAATCCTACTGCGAGGATTTGCCATGCGCTCCACCAAACAACTCAGCGTGACTTTGCCCAACGAGATGGCCGCCGAGGTCGAGGCGCGGGTGGCGTCGGGCGAGTACGCCAGCGAGAGCGAAGTGATCCGCGACGGTTTGCGCGCGCTCAAGGCGCGCGACAAGGCCATCGAAAGCTGGCTGCGCCAGGATGTGGTCGCCGCCTACGATGCGATGAAGGCCAAGCCCGCGCGCGCCCGCTCGCCAGCTCAGGTGCGCGGCGCGCTGACGGCCGCGCACAAAAAGGCGAGCCGGAAAAAGTGAGCGCGCGCTACGGCGTCGTATTCGCGCCGGAAGCCGAAGCGCAGCTTGTGGCGATCTACGAGCGGATCGCGGCGGCGGCCTCGCCGGCGATCGCGCTGCGTTTCACCGAAGCGATCGTGGCGCGCTGCGAAAGCCTCGACCGCATGCCGTGTCGCGGCAAGCCACGCGACGACCTGCGGCCCGGGCTGCGCACGCTGTCGTTCGGCGGCGCGTGGTGATTGCGAATGCGGCGGCGGAGAAGACGGTGACGATCCTGGGCGTGTTCTACGGCGGCCTGGATTGGGAGGCGGTGGTGGCGGAGGAGTGAAGGGATTGAGCGCGTGTCACGCTTCTAGGGAGGGAGAGGGCTTAGGTGCGAGCCATCGCGCGGCGGAGCTGCAGGTTGTCGCCGCGTGTCGAGAGGAAGATCAGGGTTTCGGTGGCGGCGGAGACGAGGGCGCTGAGGGCGCGGGCGAAGGCGCCGCGTGTGTTGTGGTGCGCTTCGGCGTAGGCGAGGTGGGCGTCTTCTTCGGTGAGAATGTCGCGCACGATGTGCGCGAGCGCGGGATCGGCGCGCTCGAGGAAGGCGATCTGTTCGACGAGATGGCGATGCACTGTGCGTTCGACGGCGGCGGTGCAGACACAAATGCCGGTGCGTCCGCCGAGCGCGGTGAGGGCGCCGAGCGCCGCGCCGCCGACCGACCACACGAACATCATCCGGCACGGCTTCGCCGCGCGGGCGGGCATGGCTTCGCGAAAGCGGGTGCGGTGCTTCTGTTCGTGCGCGAGCGTTTCTTCAAGCCAGGGGATGAGGTCGGGATAAGCGCGGCGCGCGCGGGCGAGCTGGGCTGAATAGATGGCGACCGCGCCATGCTCGCCGGCGTGGTTCACGCGCAGGATGCGGGGGATGAGGCGGGGTGGCATTGGGCGAGGCTATTCGACAGCATACGCGCTTTCGCCGCGCCTTGTCAGCGCGCGTTCGCGTACCAGCGCGCAAAAACCCGCCATGCAACGGCGCCAATCAATGTCGTAAGGGCCATGGCCAAATTGGCAATGCTGCCGAAATAGAACGCCACTTGCGCCGTCGATACGAGAAGCGCCGGGCCGTAAGATGCGTCCAGGTCGATACTAAAGTAGTGAATCGGCGTGACCAGGAATAAGGTCCACGCGGCAAGGATCGCAAGCGCCGGTCCAAGCATAAACCAGTGCGCTCGCGGACTTGCGCTTCTCAAGGCGATGCGCGCTGCGGAGAATGCAATGAAGGCGCTGGGAATCGTGAGCAGGAACGCGAAGTAGCCAAGGGTCAGCGGCACGGCCAGTGTCACGCCGACATAGGGGCTGCTGCACCAAAGCCAGTCATCGCAAGGCGGTGGCGCACGCAACGGCTTGAGAAACGCGAATGGCGTCGCGAGCGCGGTGAGCGAAAGCGACCAAGCCAGCGCTAGTCGCGCGAAGGGCCAAAACGTGCGCATGGGCCATCAATGCCATATCCGCGTGCAAGTTTAGCGGCGCTGGCGTGCAGGACATCAGCATCTTGTGTGAGGCGCGAGTGGGCGAACTACGCGAAGTTGATGGAGATAGGCCATGGTCGCCGGCGTGATTAACACGCAGCAAACGGGAGAAGGTCGGTATGGTCGGTCTTATCAGTTCAAACCGTGATCGCCCTCGCAATAGATGAGCTGTGGCTGCCCGAGTTGAACGTTCAGATCACGGTCCGTGAAGTTGACTATGCGAAAGTTCTTTCTCTGACGTGGTCCAGTGTACTGACTCATGTCGAGCATGAACGCGTCGTATACGCGCGCCGCGCGAGAAGGGACGGACACACTCTTCTTTACGATGTGTAAGAATTTCAGATCGACGAGTTGGTTCAAATGATCCCGTCGCCGGCCGCGAAACTCGCGTTCGATCAATAGCACGTTTGTCGCGCAGGTGGGCGAGAAGCAAAAGTCTTTTACCCGAGCAAACTCGGTTAGGAGCCCATCGGAAGAGTTCGGATCGACGTCCCGACCCAAATCTTCCTGCTTGAGCTCGTCGAGATCGGCAATCGTTTTGCTTACATCCTCTACGGTGACAGAATCCATCCTAACCGGCGCACGGCCTTGGATCCGCGAAACTGCTTGAGCTGAGGCCTTGCGCCAAATGTTAATCATGTCACGAGCGACACCGCCGCTGCCGAGGAGAAGTCGATCGAACGCTTCGTTTGTTATTATGCGACTTAGTTCAAAGCCACGGCTCTGCGCCAGCTTTGAGGCGACGCTATGCAAGAACAATCGTGCAGCGTCATAATCTTCAAGCGTTACGTCGAGATCGATTTCGCTTGCGTCGTCGCCTATCTTCATCCCCACTGGCTGCGTACCCGGTAGGTACCAAGACGAGCGGCTTCTTACCGTTCCAATTTTGATGCAGG
Organism: Vitreimonas sp.; assembly: GCF_035627415.1. Taxonomy (GTDB): domain Bacteria; phylum Pseudomonadota; class Alphaproteobacteria; order Caulobacterales; family Aquidulcibacteraceae; genus Vitreimonas. The sequence continues at coordinate 19,048 of NZ_DASPLU010000028.1, forward strand.
CGTTCTTGCCCTTTACGAGACTGTGTAGAAATCCCACCAAATGCGGTTGGTCACTACGGTGTACGTGGTATAGGTCATCCAACAAGATATAGATGGGCCGGGCTACCGCACCTGTTAGGCGTTCAATTAGCCCTCGATACACCTTCAGCTGCCTGCTTAGCAGCTCTCGCTTACCCATTCGAAAAGTTTCTTTTGTTTCGTTGGCGCTGTGCGCATTGCTCTCGCCGCCGATCTCCGCCGCAGCCTCAGCGCCGTGGCTCGCTAGTTTGCCGGAGGTCTTGGCGTGGACTGAGTTGCTCCAACCTTGTTGACGCATGCGTTCGACATCAACCTCGTCGGGTTCGACGAGCAGTTGCTCTAGTCTGGATTGTTCAGCGGCCACGTCGCTTAGCAACTGCCTGATAATTTTCTTACTCAGGCGTTCTCGCGGTCGATCCGAATCACGCTCTTGGCGCGACCATGACGGCCTGGAGGAGGATGCAGTGCTTAGCCACTGTTCAATCTGCGAAAGCAGGTCGATGAGAATCAGGATGAGGACGTTAGGGTAGGTGTTGTCTTTATGCGGTTCACAGTCGATGAAAAAGCCTATCGCGATGCGTTCTTGGCCGAGATCTCGCCTGGTCTTTTCGAGTAGGCTGGACTTTCCTGATCCTCGCCTTCCGAAGATGATTTGATTTCGCTTGCTCTTAGCTCTGCCGAGGACGCCCGAGGCCGGTTCAATGAAATACTCAGCGCCCGCCTGACGTGACCTTTCGACTTCCTCCAGAAAATTGAGGAATGTCGCAAACTTGGGCGACGACAATACCCAGTCGTTAGGCTTCTGAGCCATCCGTGGCCCCTCCCAACTCTAGGCTGCACTATTTTTCCAGATTGTCACGAAGGTTGTCTGGTTCGTCGGATGAGCTACTACGCCCTAAGGCCCTTTCCTCCGACGCCCGCGATACGGCGGCTTTCCCTTTCGCACCGTTGCGCGGCCGTCGCTGCTGCGCGCGGCGCGGACGGCTTCGTCGGCCGCTTGGGAGACGGCGGCTTGTCGGGCGAGCGGGTCGTCGGCGATTAGGAGCTCCGTTTCCTGCAGGCGTTTGATTTCGTCGCGGAGCCTTGCCGCCGTTTCGAATTCCAAGTCGGCCGCCGCGTCTTTCATCTGCCGTTCTAGGTCGGCGATGTAGCTCTTGATGTTGTGGCCGATGAAGGGGACGCCGTCTTCGGCTACGCCGCGGCCTTTTTCCTTTAGCCCCGCGCCGCGCTTGAAGCTCATCGGGTCGCGCGGGTCGATGGTGAGGGAGTCTTTTTCGTAGACGCTGTCGAGGATGTCTTTGATGTGGCTCTTGATGCTTTGCGGGGTGATGCCGTGTTCGAGGTTGAACGCGGCTTGCTTCTCGCGGCGGCGCGCGGTTTCGGCCATGGCGCGCTCCATCGAGCCGGTGACGCGGTCGGCGTAGAGGATGACTTTGCCGTCCACGTTGCGGGCGGCGCGGCCGATGGTTTGCACGAGCGAGGTTTCGCTGCGGAGGAAGCCTTCCTTGTCGGCGTCGAGGATGGCGACGAGGCCGCATTCGGGAATGTCGAGGCCTTCGCGCAGCAGGTTGATGCCGACGAGCACGTCGAAGGCGCCGAGGCGTAGGTCGCGGATGATTTCGATGCGTTCGACGGTGTCGATGTCGGAGTGCATGTAGCGCACGCGCACGCCTTGCTCGTGCATGTATTCGGTGAGGTCCTCGGCCATGCGCTTGGTGAGCACGGTGACGAGGCTGCGATAGCCGTTCTTGGCGACTTCTTTGACTTCGGCGATGACGTCGTCGACTTGGCTATGGCCGTGCGCTTGCACCGGGCGCACTTCGACCGGCGGATCGATCAGGCCGGTGGGGCGGATGACTTGCTCGGCGAAGACGCCGCCGGTGCGCTCGAGCTCCCACGGGCCCGGCGTGGCGGAGACGTGGATGGTCTCCGGGCGCATGCGGTCCCATTCTTCGAATTTGAGCGGACGGTTGTCCATGCAGGAGGGCAGGCGGAAGCCGTATTCGCTGAGCGTCGATTTGCGGTTGAAGTCGCCGCGATACATGGCGCCGATCTGCGGGATGGTGACGTGGCTTTCGTCGGTGAAGACGAGGGCGTTGTCGGGCAGATACTCGAACATGGTCGGCGGCGGCTCGCCCGGTTTGCGGCCGGTGAGATAACGGCTGTAATTCTCGATGCCGGCGCAGGAGCCGGTGGCGAGCATCATCTCCATGTCGAAATTGACGCGCTGTTCGAGCCGCTGGGCTTCGAGCAATTTGCCTTCGGCCTTGAACCAGGCGAGGCGGTCGTCGAGCTCGAGTTTGATCTGCTCGACGGCCTGCTGCAGCGTCATCTTCGGCGTGACGTAGTGCGAGTTGGCGTAGATCTTCACCGCCGGCATCGAGGCGACTTTGCGGCCGGTGAGCGGATCGAACTCGTCGATGCTTTCGACTTCGTCGCCGAAGAAGGAAAAGCGCCAGGCGCGGTCTTCCAAGTGCGCCGGCCAGAGTTCGATGGTGTCGCCGCGGACGCGGAAGGCGCCGCGGGCGAAGGCGGCGTCGTTGCGCTTGTAATGGGTGGCGACGAGGTTGCGGTTGAGTTCGGTGGCGCCGAATTCGTCGCCGACCTTCACGGTGAAGGTCATGCTCGTATAGGTTTCGACGCTGCCGATGCCGTAGATGCAGCTGACGGAGGCGACGATGATGACGTCGTCGCGTTCGAGGATCGCGCGCGTAGCGGCGTGGCGCATGCGGTCGATCTGTTCGTTGATGTTGGATTCTTTTTCGATGTAGGTGTCGGTGCGCGGGACGTAGGCTTCCGGCTGGTAATAGTCGTAATAGCTGACGAAATACTCGACCGAATTGTCCGGGAAGAATTGCTTGAACTCGCCGTAGAGCTGGGCGGCGAGGGTCTTGTTCGGCGCGAGGATGAGGGCGGGGCGCTGGGTCTGCTCGATCACCTGCGCCATGGTGAAGGTCTTGCCCGAGCCGGTGACGCCGAGCAGCACCTGGTCCTGCTCGCCTTTCTTGATGCCGTTGACGAGTTCGGCGATCGCCGTCGGCTGGTCGCCGGCGGGCTGGTAGTCGCTGACGAGCTTGAAGCGGCGGCCGCCTTCGAGCTTTTCCCATGCGCGCACCGGACGATGCGGCGTCCAGGCGGCGGCGGTCATGTCGAAGCGGGCCGGCGCCTCGGCGACGCCGGGCGGTTGGGAGCGAGATCGCGGCATGGCGCTGAAGGTAGGCGCTCGGCCAGTTCCGCGCTAGGCGCGCGGCGCGCGATCACAAGGCGGTGTGTGCGACGAGTGACCGGAACTGGGGCGAAAGCTTGACGCTTTGTCTCTCGTCCCGCGAAGGCGCGGGGAAACGCGCGGACCGGCAGGGAGGTCCATCTGACAGGCTGAGAAAATGCATACGTTCGTGGGCGCGCGCCCGGCGGCGCGGCGCAAGTTGCTGATGCAATGCACGTCCGCTCTTTTCAGTGCGGCGATGCTGGCGTTCGTGTTCGCGCCGGCGCCGGCGCTGGCGCAGGACCCGGCGGAGGAAGAGGAGACCATCGTCGTCACCGGCACGCGGATTGCGCGGCCGGATTACGAGTTCGCCAATCCGGTCACCTCGGTGACGGGCGAAACGCTGCAATATTCCGGCGTCACCAACGTGACCGAGTTCCTGCAGGACGTGCCGGCCTTGATCGGCTCGGCCGATACGGCGGCCAATTCGGGCGACCAGGGCTTCATCGGCTCGACCGGCCTCAACCTGCTCAACCTGCGCAATCTCGGTTCGCAGCGGACGTTGGTGCTGCAGAACGGGCGCCGGCACGTGCCGGCGGTGCCGGCCTCGGGCGATGTGGACGTCAATACGATCCCGACCGATCTGATCGAGCGGGTGGACGTGCTGACCGGCGGGGCGTCGGCGATCTACGGCGCCGACGGGGTGAGCGGCGTCGTCAACTTCATCATGCGCGACGATTTCGAAGGCTTCCGCGTGCGCGGCCAGTATGGCGAGCCGCAGGAGGGCGGGGCCGAGAACGCGTTCATCAGCCTGACCGGCGGCATGAATTTCGCCAATGCGCGCGGCAACATCGCCGTCTCGCTGGAGGCGAGCCACGAAGGCGCGCTGGAGTCGCTGGAGCGCGAACACACCGCGCGCGGGGCGCGGCTGGTGCGCAATCCGGCCGACTTCATCGGCGGCGTCGACGATCCGGCGCTGCCGGACCGGGTGCCGTTCGCGGATCTGCGCTGGTTCGAGTCGGGCACGGGCGGGGCGGTCGACGTCGACGCCGATTTCGGCGCCGATTTCGACGCCAACACCGATGCGCCGTGGGACATCGGCTTGATCCCGGGCGGGATTCAGGGCGGGACGTATCAGCTCGGCGGCAGCGGCACGCCGGTCGCCGGCTATGGCCGCGACCTGCTCGGCGAGACCGACCGCGTCGCGCTCAACCTGTTCGGCCATTACGACATCACCGAGCGGATGCGCTTCTTCACCGAGCAGAAGTTCGTGGTGACGCAGGCGCGCTCGTTCGGGCAGCCGACGTTCGATCTGTTCCTGGCGATCAATCCCGACAATCCGTTCATTCCGCCGAACATCGCCGCGGCGGCGGCGGGCAATGCGGCGGCCGATCTCGGGCTGCCGACCGGCACGGTGCTGGTGACGCGCGACAATTTCGATCTCGGCGTGCGCGGCGAGGACATCACCCGCAACACCTATCGCGGCGTCTGGGGCCTCGAAGGCGAGTTCAACGATTGGCTGAGCTACAACGCCTCGTACGTCTATGGCATCGTCGACAGCGAGAACGTCGCGCTCAACAACCGCTTCAACGATCGCTTCGCGGCGGCGCTCGACGTGGTGATCGATCCGGCGACCGGGCAGCCGACTTGCCGCTCGAACCTCGATCCGACGGCGCTCGGGCTCAATGTCGGCTGGCAAGGTTTTGCGGCGCCGGGGTCGTTCACGCCGGGGCCGGGTTCGGGCTGCGTGCCGATCAACATTTTCGGCGACGGCGCGCCCTCGCGCGAAGCTATCGACTGGATCATGACCGACTCCAGCCGCGACGACGAGAATACGCAGCAGGTGGCGACGGCTTATGTCAGCGGCCGCATGCCGTGGTTCGAACTGCCGGGCGGACGCATCGCCTTCGTGCTCGGTGGCGAATGGCGGCGTGAGACCAGCGAGTCTATTCCGGCGATCGAGGATCAGCTGGGGCTGACGTTCAACAACGTGATCGCGCCGTCCGAAGGCGCGTACGAAGTGCGCGAGGCGTTCGGCGAGATCGAAGTGCCCATTCTGGTCGAGCAGCCGTTCGCGGACGAGCTGACGTTCAACGCCGCGGCGCGGCTTTCGGATTACAGCGTGTTCGGGGAGACCGAGACCTGGAATTACGGTCTGGTGTGGTCGCCGATCGACCAGATCACGTTCCGCGGCACCCAAGCGCGGGCGGTGCGGGTGCCGAACATCGGCGAATTGTTCTCGCCGGCGAGCCAGACCTTCGCCTTCATCGACGATCCGTGCGATCAGGCGAGGCTCGGCGAGGGGACGGCGTTCCGCGAGGCGAACTGCGCGGCGCTGCTCAGCGGCCTCGGCGTCGCCGATCCGGCGACGTTCACCGATCCGAATATCGGCATCACCGTTGCGGGCAGCCAAAGCGGCAATGTCGATCTCGAGCCGGAGACGGCGGATACGCTCACTTATGGCGTGATCTTCCGGCCGAGCATGGTCGAAGGGCTGACGATCTCGATCGACCATTACGAGATTGAGCTCGAGAACGCGATCAATACGCTCGACCCGCAGGACATCGCCAATCAGTGCGTCGACCTGCCGGATCTGACCAACCAGTTCTGCGCCCTGATCTTCCGCCAGAGCGGCGGGCCGGACGCGGGCGGCATCGTCGACTTCGTCACCCAGCCGGTGAACGTCGCCGCGTTCTCGACCAAGGGCATCGACTTTTCGGTGCGCTATCTGCTCGATCCATCGCGCTTCGGCGTCGAGCGCGACATCGGCACGTTCCAGATCAGCCTGGTCGGCAACCATCTGGACGAACTGGAGTTCGTGAACTTGCCGGGCGCCGATCCCGATCCGGTGGCGGGCGAGCAGGGCGCGCCGGAATGGCAGACCAATCTCGACATCACTTGGCAGTACGGGCCGCTGCTGCTGAACTACGGTTACAACTATTTCAGCGAGACCTTCCGCTTCGACAATGTGCTGCGCGAGCAGCCGGACCTGGTCGAGCCGCAATATGCCGAATTCGATGCGCGCTCGACGCACGACCTGCAGGCGCGCTGGGAGTTCAACGACCGCTTCACGCTCTATGGCGGCGTCAACAACATCTTCGACCAGCAGCCGGATCAGTTCAGCGAGTCCTACCCGGTGAGCCCGGTCGGCCGCTTCTTCTATGTCGGCTTCACGACGACAATCGACAGCCTGACGGATTGAAGCGACAGGCCGTCCGAGGGCCGCCGCCCGCACCCCTGGCGGCGGCCCGTTTTTGCCCAGATCGGCCGCGCCGCCGGTAAGAATTATGGCGCCCTCCGGCAGGGCTTCATGGGGGCGGATCGTCTGTCGTTTCGTGATCACAGAAGGCGGTGAGGGACGTCTGGCGCAGCTGCGCCCGGTGTCGGCGCGCCGACCGGGCGCGGTTCCGGAGTGAGTCGCCGCCGGTTACGGTTGAGAGCGTTTAACTATTTGTACCTATTGAAGATTTCGTCGGGAGCTTGTAGCTGGGCCGGGCTGCGTCGCAGAAACGCGGCGCGGTCAAATCCGATCATCAGGTAACCGCGAAAGCATGACTGGCGCAAAAGGGACACACCAAGCCCAGCCCCGCACTTCGGGGGCGAGTTTTCGGCGATCGGAAATTGACCTTGGTTAAATTGTGTCGTTAGCGTTGCCGCAGCATGGCGGGAGTCGACGCCGGGCTTAAGGCACGGTCGTCCCTGGGGGGACGAGCAGACAAACGCAGGCGAATTCGGGCGATGGTCGCCCGGAAGAGAAAGTGGGCTTGCCGCCATACCGGCGTTGGCCTGGCGCTCTTAGGGGGTTCAACTTATGTCGAATAAAAAGACGCAGAATGGACAGCGTAAGTCTCTGCTGACGGGCGCCTCGGTGCTTGCAGCGGCGGCCGCCGCGCTGACCAGCACGCCTGCTCTCGCGCAGGACGCTGCTGAGGAAGAAGAAGAAGCTATTGTCGTCACCGGCACGCGTCTCGCGCGCCAAGACTTCGAAGCGATCAGCCCGATCACCACCGTCGGCGCCGAACAGCTCGAACTCACCGCCACGCTGACGACCGATTCGCTGCTGAACGAACTGCCGCAGATCGTTCCGGGCAACACCCGCACGTCGAACAACGCCGGCGGCGAAGACTTCGCCACGGTCGACCTGCGCGGCCTCGGCCCGCAACGCACCCTGGTGCTGATCAACGGCGAACGCGTTCCGGCCTCGTCCACCACGGGCGTCGTCGACTTGAACACGATCCCGGCCTCGCTGATCTCGCGGATCGAAGTCGTGACCGGCGGCGCGTCCGCGGTGTACGGCTCGGACGCTATGGCGGGCGTCGTCAACTTCGTGCTGAAGGATGACTACGAAGGCGCGGAAGTCACGATGACGTACGGCGCTGAGCTCGAAACCGGCAACGCCGCCGAATTCGAAATCAACGGTCTCGTCGGCGGCAACTTCGCCAACGGCCGCGGCAACCTGACCGCGTACGCTTCGTACTACGATCGCGACAAGGTTCTGCAAGACGCGTACGACTATTCGCGCGTTTCCGGCGCCATCTGCTATGACGCGGTTCCGGGCGGCTACACGTACTCGATCTGCGACAGCGTCGCGGCGGCTCAATCGCACGGCGGCATCATCTCCAACTCGGGTGGTTCGGCCACGCCGGCTTGGGGCTCGATCAGCAACAACGCCTCGAACCCATTCCAGAACCTCAGCGCGCTGCTGCCGGGCACCTTCGGCGCCGGCAACACCGACACCAACTGCGATGGCGTCGGCGGCGGCGCCGTGAACGGCGGCACGCTCTCGTTCGACGCCAACGGCAACCTGACGCCGTTCAACGGCGCGGGCTTCTGCGCGATTCCGCTGCGTGACATCGGCCTGCAAGGCTCGTCGCGTTACAACTTCGCGCCGGACAACTTCCTGATCCTGCCGGCCGAACGCGTCTCGCTGACGACCACGGGTCACTATGACTTCGAGAACGACGTCCGCCTGAACCTGTTGATCAACTACACCAACAGCCGGACGCAAGTTCAGCTGGCGCCGACGCCTGCGACGAGCCTCACGGTTCGTCTGACGGACAACATGCGCACCATGATCCAGAACGACCACCCGGATCTGTGGACCGCGCTGATGAGCCGTCCGACGCCGTACGCGCCGTTCACGGCCAACCGCCGCACGAACGAAGTCGGCACCCGGAACGCGTTCTACGAGAACAACGCGTTCTTCTTCCTGACGAGCCTCGAAGGCTCGCTGGGCGAGAACTGGGACTGGAACCTCGCCGCTTCGTACGGTCAGGTGAACTTCGGCAACCGCGCGCTCAACTCGGTCAACCGCACGGCCTTCAACCAAGGTCTGTCGGGCTGCCAAGCGCTGACGCCTGGACCGGACGCCGTCCTCGGCACGATCGACGACGTCTCCACGAACCTCGGCTCTGCGGCTCTTCCGGGCTGCTTGACGCTCGACATCTTCGGCGAAGGCACGCTGACTGACGCGATGGCGTCGTTCCTCCGCGTGACGACGTTCGAAGAGAACATCATCGAGGAAAACCGGGTGACCGGCTTCGTCCGCGGTGACCTGTTCGAGCTGCCGGCTGGTCCGATCGCTGCGGTGTTCGGCTTCGAGTATCGCGACTCGTACGCCGGCAAGTTCATCGACGACCAACAGCGTACGGGCAACATCTACGGCTTCAACGCGATCCAAGACGCGGAAGGCTCGGTCGACGTGTACGAACTGTACACGGAAATGTCCGTGCCGCTGGTCTCGGAAGCGCCGTTCGCCCACTACCTGGGCATCGAAGCCGGTTATCGCCGTTCGAACTACTCGTCGGTCGGCAACATCGACTCGTTCAAGTTGGGCGGCGAATGGGCGCCGACCGAGTGGCTCCGCTTCCGCGTCATGCAGAACGAAGCGACTCGTGCGCCGAGCGTCATCGAACTGTTCCAGTCGGGCGACCAAGGCTTCCCGGCCTACACCGATCCTTGCCGCGACGCGAACAGCGACGGCAACCCGGACGTGGGCGGCGTGACGCAGGCGTTCTGCGTGGGTCAGGGCGTTCCGATCGCGAACTACCCGGGCTTCACGGCGAACAACTCGCAGGTCGAAGCCTTCGCGTTCGGCAACCCGAACCTGCAACCGGAAACGGCTGAATCGCTCACCTACGGTGTCGTGTTCACGCCGGATTGGTTCCCGGTCGGCGATCTCCGCGCCTCGATCGACTACTACGACATCGAGATCACGGACGTTATCGCCGCGTTCGGCGCGCAGTTCTTCATCAACGACTGCTACGTCAACGGCAACCTGGCCTCTTGCGCCAACGTCGTCCGCGACACCGGCACCGGTCAGATCGACTTCGTCAACACGAGCCTGGGCAACCAAGGCGCGCTGGCGACCGAAGGCTATGACATCCAGCTCGAGTGGTCGCTGCCGCTCGGCCCGGGCCAGCTGACCATCAACGAACTGTACTCGCTCCTCGAATCCTACACGATCAACGGAAACGAGTTCGCGGGCGGTTCGTCGGCCGGCATCGGCGGCGCTCTGCCGGACTACAAGTCGGTGCTGTCGGTTTCGTACAACGTCGGCGATTGGACGCTGTTCGGCCGCTGGACCTACTATCCGGAAACCTACAGCTTCAACTGGGCCAACACGACGAACCCGGAATCGAGCTACCTCGATCTCACGGCGCGTTGGGCGATGACCGACAACTTCACGTTGACGGCCAACGTCGACAACGTGTTCGACGAGTACCCGCCGCAAACGGCGGACGGCTTGTTCGGCCAAGCCAACACGGACGTGCAAAACTACCGTGTTCTCGGCCGCGTGCTGTCGGTCTCGGGCCGCTACCGCTTCTAGTCGGTACGCCGAAATCGAAAGAACTACCGGCGGCGGGCCTCACGGCCCGCCGCTTTTCTTTTTGCGGTGATGTTCTCGGATTGCCGCCTTTACGGATAAGCTCAGTTCCGTGCTACCCCAACCTCCCATGACTGCCGTCAGAGCCGCCTTCCAAGGGCAATGGGATGAAGCGCTTCGCCTGTTGCGCGAAAGTGGCGATGGGCAATTAGAAGTACTCGCAGGCCGCCATCCTGCCGAACTGGTAACGCCGCCCGCGCCGCGGCGAGTGCACGAACGGTCCCTTGTCTTCGCGTGCGACGACTTCATGCCGGAGGGCTTTGCGGACTGGTTCATCGCCAGCGCCCGCGAAGGGCTCAAGCCTGCGCTCGTGAACAACGCGCACGGCCAGGGCGTCCCTGATCCTATGCGCACGGCCACCATGTTTCAGTTTGGACCTGAGCGCATCGACGTGCTTGGCGTCATCATGCAGCACCGGGCCGCGCACCTGTTCGGCCTCTCGCCGCTGCAATTCGAACCGCCGAACGTGCTCAGCTACGAGCCGGGGCAGAGTTTCGATTACCACTGCGACTTCGTTGATCCGGCGGTTCCGCTGTTCGCGCGCGAGCTCCAAACCTTCGGTCAGCGCGTGGCAACTGTTGTGACCTACCTGAACGCGGACTTCACTGAGGGCGAAACCGATTTTCCGGATCTCGGAATTCGGTTTCGCGGCGCGCCGGGTGATGCGGTGGCGTTCTCCAACGTGATGTCGAACGGTGAGCCGGACCGGCTGACAAAACACGCCGGCCTGCCGCCGACGTCCGGCCGAAAGTTCGCGCTGTCGCAATGGGCGAGGAGCAAGTTGCTGGGCTGGCTACGGTAGTAAACAGGGTCGGCGATGTGGACCTTGCGCCGGCCGGCTAAACCGGCTCAAAGCGGGAGCGAGGCGACGAGCCCCACAGAACTTGGTCAGGCGGCGGAAAAAGCGCGTTACCGTCGCACCGGCGCGGCTTGACCTTATGACCTTGCGCCCGTATTTGTCCGCCCTCATTCGGAACGGCTGCGGCCTTGCTTTATGCGCCGCCCCGCCGATTGGCACTGATTTTGGCGCGCCATTTGGCGGTTCCGGAAGGGCCGCTTGGCGCGCTGTTCGAGTTTGAAAGACCAGGACGGAAGAGGCGAATGCCGACGATCAACCAGCTGATCCGCAAGCCGCGGCACCCCAAGCCGGTGCGGAACAAGTCGCCGGCCCTGAAGGCCAGCCCGCAGCGCCGCGGCGTCTGCACCCGCGTCTATACGACGACGCCGAAGAAGCCGAACTCGGCGCTGCGGAAGGTCGCCAAGGTCCGTCTCACCACCGGCATCGAAGCCGTGTGCTACATTCCGGGCGAAGGCCATAACCTGCAGGAGCACTCGGTGGTGCTGATCCGCGGCGGCCGGGTGAAGGACTTGCCGGGCGTTCGCTACCACATCCTGCGCGGCGTGCTCGACACCCAAGGCGTCAAAGACCGTAAGAAGCGCCGCTCGCTCTATGGCGCCAAGCGTCCGAAGTAAGGAAGAGAACGAATGTCCCGCCGTCACCGCGCCGAGCCGCGCCAAGTTCTGCCCGATCCCGTTTATGGCGATCTCGTTCTGACGAAGTTCATGAACTACGTCATGTACGAAGGTAAGAAGTCCGCCGCCGAGCAGATCGTCTACGGCGCGCTCGAGACCGTCGAAAAGAAGATGAAGCGCCCGTCGATCGAGGCGTTCCACGATGCGCTCGCGAACGTCGCGCCGGCGATCGAAGTGCGCTCGCGCCGCGTTGGCGGCGCCACCTATCAGGTGCCGGTCGAAGTCCGCCCCGAGCGCCGCCAAGCGCTGGCGATCCGCTGGCTCGTCGGCGCGGCCCGCGCGCGCAACGAGAACACGATGCAGGAACGCCTGGCCGGCGAACTCATTGACGCGTCGAACAACCGCGGCAACGCGGTGAAGAAGCGCGAAGACACGCACCGGATGGCCGAAGCCAACCGCGCGTTCTCCCACTACCGCTGGTAATCCAAACGGATCGCCGGCGCTTTTGGGGCCGGCTTCGCACCGGCTCTGCAAAGGGCCGGGCGGTCCAAACACACGGACAGAATTGTCATGCCTCGTCAGTACAAAATCGAAGACTACCGCAACTTCGGCATCATGGCCCACATCGACGCGGGCAAGACCACGACGACGGAGCGGATTCTGTTCTTCAGCGGCAAGAGCCACAAGATCGGCGAAGTCCACGACGGCGCCGCCACGATGGACTGGATGGAGCAGGAGCAGGAGCGCGGCATCACCATCACGTCGGCGGCGACGACGACGTTCTGGAAGGACAAGCGCCTCAACATCATCGACACGCCCGGCCACGTCGACTTCACCATTGAAGTCGAGCGCTCTCTGCGCGTGCTCGACGGCGCCGTCGTCGTGCTCGACGGCAACCAGGGCGTCGAGCCGCAGACCGAGACCGTTTGGCGCCAGGGCGACAAGTACAAGGTGCCGCGCATCATCTTCGCCAACAAGATGGATAAGACCGGCGCCGACTTCTACATGTGCGTCGACGACATCAAGAAGCGCCTGGGCGCGCGCCCGGTGCCGATGCAGCTGCCGATCGGTCAGGAATCCACCTTCCGCGGCATGGTCGACCTGGTCGAGATGAAGGCGATCGTCTGGAAGGACGATCCCTCGGGCATGAAGTTCGACATCGTCGAGATTCCGGACGATCTGAAGGACAAGGCCGCCGAGTATCGCTCGGGCCTGATCGAAGCCGCCGTCGAACTCGACGACGCGGTGATGGAAAAGTATCTCGAAGGCGAAGAGCCGGACACACCGACGCTGAAGCGCCTGATCCGCGCGGCGGTGCTGAAGGGCGCCTGGTATCCGATGTTCTGCGGCTCGGCGTTCAAGAACAAGGGCGTGCAACCGCTGCTCGACGCCGTCGTCGACTATCTGCCGGCGCCGACCGATCGCCCCGCGATCAAGGGCGTCGACATGGACGACCCGGAGAAGGAATTGATCCGTGAATCGTCGGACAACGCGCCGATGTCGCTGCTCGCCTTCAAGATCATGGACGACCCGTTCGTCGGCACGATTACGTTCTGCCGCATCTATTCGGGAATCCTGAACGCCGGCGACGGCCTGCTGAACTCGACGCGCGACAAGAAAGAGCGCGCCGGCCGCATGCTGCTGATGCACGCGAACAATCGTGAGGACATCAAGGAAGCCTATGCGGGCGACATCGTCGCGCTCGCGGGCCTCAAGGAAGTCCGCACCGGCGACACGCTCTGCGATCCGAACAAGCCGGTGATCCTCGAGCGGATGGAATTCCCCGAGCCGGTCATCGAAGTGGCGATCGAGCCGAAGTCGAAGGCCGATCAGGAAAAACTGGGCGTCGCGCTGTCGAAGCTGGCGAACGAGGATCCCTCGTTCCGGGTGTCCACGGATCAGGAAAGCGGCCAGACCATCCTGAAGGGGATGGGCGAGTTGCACCTCGACATCAAGATCGACATCCTGAAGCGCACCTACAAGGTCGAAGCCAATGTCGGCGCGCCGCAGGTGGCGTACCGCGAGAAGCTCGGCCGCGCGGCGACGATCGACTACACGCACAAGAAGCAGACCGGCGGCTCGGGCCAGTTCGCGCGCGTGAAGATCGAGTTCGAGCCGGGCGAGCCCGGCACCGGCTTCGTGTTCGAGAACAAGATCGTCGGCGGCGCGGTGCCGAAGGAATACATCCCCGGCGTCGAAAAAGGCCTCAACATGGCCAAGGAAAACGGCTTGCTCGCCGGCTTCCCGGTCATCGACGTGGTCGCCCGCCTGGTCGACGGGGCCTATCACGACGTCGACTCCAACGTGCTGACGTTCCAGATCGCGTCGCAAGCCGCGTTCCGCGAACTCAAGGAAAAGGGCGACGCGCGCCTGCTCGAGCCGATCATGAAGGTCGAGGTCACGAGCCCGGAAGAGTATGTCGGCTCGGTTATCGGCGACTTGAACTCGCGCCGGGGCATGATCCAGGGCCAAGACATGCGCGGCAACGCGACGATCATCAACGCGATGGTCCCGCTCGCCAACATGTTCGGCTACGTGAACCAGCTGCGCTCGTTCTCCCAGGGCCGCGCCTCCTACGTGATGGAGTTCAGCCATTACGAAGAAGTGCCGCGCGCCGTGGCGACCGAAGTGCTGACCAAGCTCCGCGCCTAAGCGAAGCGATAGACGGAATAGGAAGGGCCGCTCCTCGGGAGCGGCCCTTTTCGTTTGCGGCGCGAGCTGGGCTCGCCAACCGCATGCAGTGGGTGCGCGGACGGTTTTGGTCGGCTAAACTCAGGCCAGGGAGTTCATTCATGGCCAGACCAGTCGTCGGGAAGTCCTATCTGTGGGTCGCTTGCAAGTCGTGCAGCAAGCATTTCCGTGTGGTCGACGATCCGTTGTTCGAGGGCAAACAGATCGAAGTGAAGGGGCCGCAGACGCTGAGCTGCCGCAGCTGCGGCGCCAGCGCCGAGTACCAGACCGCGGACATGCAGATCGCTTCGATCGAGATGCGCAAGAAGAAGAAGACGGGCTGAGCCGCCCATATCCCGAATGCCGAACGAGAACGAGCTGACGCAAATCGTGCAGCGCTTCGGCGCGATGCGCGCGCTGGCCGGACGCGCCAAGGCGGAGAACCCGAACGATCCGCGCGCGTTGTTCGGCGCGGGCGTCGCCTATCGGCTGCTCGGCGACTACGCCGCGGCGGCGGAGGCGTTCGCGCGCGTCAGCGTGCTGCAGCCGAACAACGCGCCCGTGCTGTTCGAGCTTGGCTTGGCGCAGGAATATTCCGGCAAGTTCGAGGCGGCCATCAAGGCCTACGAACGCGCGCTGGGCGCCGCGCCGGACTACTTCAAGGCCCGCGAGGCGCTGGTGCGGCTGCAGAAGCAGACGCCCGAGCGCAACAGCATCGCGCTGATGGAAGCACAGTTCGCCGGGCCCGACGAAGACGGCTGGCGCACCGCGCATCTGGGGCACGCGCTCGCGAAGACTTACGAGGATTTCGGCGATGTCGAAAAATCGTTCGCCTGGCTGAAGCGCGGCAAGGCGAAACGAAAAGCGCTGAGCCCCTATGATGCGGCCAAGGAAGAGGCGCTGGCGCGAGCGGCAATCGACGCCGGACCGCCGGCGACGGCAGGCTTCGACAGCAATGAGCCGATTTTCGTTTCCGGTCTGCCGCGCTCCGGCACCACGCTGGTCGATCGCATCCTCTCCAGTCATCCCGACGTGATTTCGATCGGCGAGATCGGCAATTTCGCGCTGCTCAACAAGAAGCTGTCGGACTCGCCGACGCGGCCGACGCTCGATGCAGACACGCTCGCGCGCGCGAATGCGGTCGATTATGCGCGGCTCGGCAAACTCTACATCGACAGCACGCGGCCGCTTTCCGGCGCGACGCCGCGCTTCGTCGACAAGGCGCCGAGCAATTATCTGCTGGCCGGCGCGATTGTGCGGGCGCTGCCGAATGCGCGCGTCATCGCCGTGCGCCGCCATCCGCTCGACAGCGTCGTCTCCAACTACAAGCAGCTCTTCCCGCTCGACGACCGCTTCTACGACTACGTCTACGACATTGAGTTCGCGGCGCATAAGTTCGTGCAGTTCGACCGCGTGCTGCGCCACTGGCAGGCGACGCTGCCGGCGGACCGTTTCATGCCGCTCCAATACGAGGACTTGATCGCCGGCCAGGAGGAGATGACGCGCCGCGTGGTCGCGTTCTGCGGGCTCGATTGGAACGATCGCTGCCTGGCCTTCCATCGCAACGCCGCGGGGGTGGGCACGCCGAGCGCCGCCCAGGTCCGCGTGCCGCTCTACAACACCGCGATAGGGCGCTGGAAGAGGTACGGCGCGTTGCTCGATCCGGCCAAGCGCGTGTTCGAACGAGCCGGCGTCGAAATCTAACGCATCCAAACGGCCGGCCGCCCGCATCCCTGCTGCAGAGGGAATAGGGAGGATAGACGTGCGCCTATTATTTGCGGCGACCGCCGCTTGCCTTTGCGTGCTCGCCAGCCCGGCTGCGGCGGAGACCTACCGCGCCACCGCGCTCGAGATCACCAGCGCGGCGGCCGAAGTGAGGATCATTCCGGAAGATCGCGCCGACATCGACGTGCAGATCGGCCCGACCGGGCGCCTGCCGACGCTCACCACGCGCGTCAGCGACGGCCGGTTGCTGATCGACGGCGGCTTGCGCAACCGCATTCGCGGCTGCTCGAGTTGGACCGGCTCGGGCGACAACGTGCGCATCGCCGGGATCGGCACGGTGCGGCGCGGAGATCTGCCGCGGATCACCGTGCGCGTGCCGCGCTCGCTGGCGTACGAGGCAGGCGGGGCGATCTATTCGAGCATCGGCGCTTCGAACGGCGGCAGCGTCACGCTGAACGGCTGCGGCGACACCTCGCTTGGCGCCGCGAACGGGCCGCTCGATGTCGATCTCAACGGCTCGGGCGGGGTGCGCGCCGAACGCGTGAGCGGAATGCTGGCGGCCACCCTGAACGGGTCCGGTGCGCTTCACGTCGTCCGCGCCGACAACGACGCGGCGCTGCGGCTGAACGGTTCTGGCAATCTGGAGGTCGGCGATGTGGCCGGCCGCGTCGACGCGCGCCTCAGCGGATCGGGCTCGCTCGAACTCGGCGCCGCAGGCGGCGAGGCGCGCCTCGTCCTGAATGGCTCGGGGAACCTGCGCGCCGGCGCGATCGACGGCTCGCTCGACGCCGATCTCAACGGCTCTGGCAATCTGCGCGTCGCGGCGGTGAGCGGACAGAACGCGGTGCTCGACCTCTCCGGCTCAGGCAATCTTAGCGTCGATGGCGGACGGGTGGAGCGTTTGACGGCGCGCAATTCCGCTTCCGGCAGCGTGCGCTTCGGCGGCGTCGCCCAATACACGCGCGCCTCGCTGTCGGCTTCGGGCGACATCTCCATCGCCGACGCGGGCCGCGTCGAACAACTGGTCGACAGCGGCTCCGGCAGCGTCAATCTCGGCCGCTGAGACACGCCTTGCGCAAAATAAAAGAGCCCCGGCGGTGAGGCCGGGGCTCTTCATGTGTGCAGCCGATGCGCCGTTTACGGCGTGATCGAGTGCAGATTGCCGTGCAGGGCGGCCGCGCCGTTCAAACCGGGGCCCGAGCTGGCGCGGTCGCGCAGCGTGCCCGTGCCCAGGTCGAAGTTGAGGCCGAGCGACCAGGTATCGGCATCGCCGCCGTCGAAGTCGGTGTTGCGATAGCCGAAAGTGAGGCTGGTCGGACCGCCGCCGAAGCGCCATTCGCCGCCGACGCCGAACGAGGTCCAATCCGCGTCGAGCGTGTCGTCGCCTTCGCTGTAGCTCGCCAGCGCATTGATGGCGAAGTTCGGCGTGACGTAGTAGGCGCCGTCGACTTGGGTAGAGACGACGGTCGCCTCGAGGTCGCTGAAGTCGGCGAAGCCCAGCGAGCCGTTCAGGACGAAGTTCGAGAAGAACATCTGGCCTTCAACGCCGGCGCCGATGGCGGAGAAGCCAAAGAAGTCGTCGAGCATCGCAAAACCGCCGAAGCTGTGGCTGTCGTTGCGCATAGCGTAGTGCATGGCGCCGTAGCCGCCGCTGACGCAGCAACCGCCGGCGTCAACCCGCGTATAGTCGCCGTCGAACTGCAGGACGCCGCCGCTGTCGAGATCATGGCTGAACGCGCCGCTGAAGCCGTAGGAATCGAAATCCGCGACGTCGAGATCGGTGTTGCCGTAGTGAATGCCGACGACGGCGTTGGTGTCCGCCGCAGCCGGAGTGGCGATAGCGATCGCGGCCGCAGCGCCGAGGAGCAGTCTCTTAATCATCGTTGCCTCATTGGAATGAGTTGTCCCAACACCCGCACGAGCGCTGTGCTGGGATTCGAATCGCTGCGACAGCAGGCGTGAGATGTGGCGGTAAGTTTCGCGCGCGTGCGTGGTGTCGGCGCCACGCACCGCCGCAACGAAAAAGAGCCCCGGCTTTCGCCGAGGCTCTTCGTCTTTCGACTGGACGTTCTGCTTAGAGGATGCCGCCCAGACGGCCGAAGCCGCCATTGCGCGACAGGCTGGCGCCGGAACGATCGCGATCGAACAGCGAGCCGCCGAAATTGTAGCGCACGCCGAGCGTCAACGCGTCGACTTCGAAACCGTCAAAGTCGGTAGTGTTCCAGCCGCCATAGAGGCTGACGGGGAAGCTGGCGAACTGATATTCGCCGCCGAGGCCATAGGCGATGAAATCGCTGCCGGCGTCGAATTCGCCAAAGCCGAGATTGCCGCCGATCGAGAAGTTATCGGTGACGAAGTGGGTCAAGCCGAGGTCGAGCGCGGTGACCGAGTTGTCGAGATCTTCGGAATCCGACCAGCTCAGCACGCCGCTCAGCGTGGTGCGGGACATATAGACCGCGCCTTCGGCGCCGAGCGTATAGTAATCGTACTCGGAGCCGCCGCCGAAATCGGTGTTGCCGAAGTTCACGAAGCCGCCGATCAGGTGGCCTTCATTGCGCACGAAGGCGTGAGCGCCGAGATTGTAGGTGTCGACATCGCCGCCGGTGAATTCGTGCTGGCCGAGGACGCCATCAATCTGGAAGCCGACAGTGCCGTCGCCGCCCCACGAGTAAGCGCCGCCCAGCGCTGTCGTGTCGGCGTCACCGCTGCCGAAGTCGGTGTTGGTGTAACTGAGATCGGCGTAGCCAGAGTTCGCCGAAGCCACGCCAGGCGCAGCAAGAGCCAGCGCCGCAGCAGCGCCGAGCAGATACTTCTTCATGCAGTGGTCCCCTTCAAGGAGTCAGCCGAGACGGCTGCTGCTACTTGATCGCGCCCGCGCGCATGCAAAAGAGGCGTTCTGCAGAAGGTTGCTTCGCCGCGATCAACGTGTGTCGACGCGGACACGGAAAGATGAACGAGGCGCCAATGTTCACTGCGAAACGCGCTCGCGGTTGTGGAAAACAACAAGCGCCCGTGCGTGTGCACGAGCGCTTGCCGTTACGTAGGCGAGACGATCGCGCTTACCAGCGCATCATCGATTCACTGAGGTCGGACGCGCCGCTCCAGCTTGCGCCGTTGTTGGTGACGTTCTGCAGATCGCCGCCATTGATGTTGAAGCGCACGCCGAGACGGAAGCTGTCCACTTCCCAGTCGCCGAACGCGCCGTCGCCATCGGTGTTGACGTATTCGCCGGTGAGGGCGATGCCGTTGGTCAGCTGATAGGCCGCGCCGAGCGACAGATCGAGCGCGTCGGAGTCGAAGAACGCGTCCCACTCGGTGACGCCGACGCCGCCGGTGAGAGCGAAGTTCGGATTGAAGAAGTAGGCGCCGTTCACGCGCAGATCCAACGCATTGTAGTCGTTGGCGCCATTCTCGAAATCGGCGTAGCCGAGCGAGCCGTTGACCGAGACGTTGCCGAACGCGGTGCGCGTCTCGACGCCGATCATCTTGCCGCCGTCATCGTAGTAGTTGATCAGGCCGACATAGCCGGCGAAGTCCCACGAGCCCGTGTTGGTGTAGGCATGCACCGCGGCGTAGCCGTGCGTATCGTCGCTCGAGCTGCCGTCCCATTCTTGGTTCACGGCGCGCGCATCGGCTTGCACGCCCCAGCCCGACGAGAGGTCGTGCGCGATCGCGCCGCCGAGGTGCAGCGCGTCGAACTCGCCGCCGCCGTCATATTCCGTCGCTTCGTAGCCGGCGTCGATGTAGCCGCTGGTGTCCGCGAACGCGGCGCTCGGTGTGGCGATGGCCACCGCGGCCGCGGCGCCCAGCATCAGCTTCTTCATGCAATGTCCCCTTTGGTCTCCGCCGCAGCGGCGGTGTTGTCACTGCCGCGAAATGACATCGCAGCCGTCGGGGCACCATTGGCGCGGCGATGGTTGACGAGTGGTTACTGCGCAGGCGCAACGAAGGAACGTCGGCCCCGCGTGGCGCGGAAGTCACAGTTGTGTTGCGCCGACGAAAAAGCGCTCCGGCCGAAGCCGGAGCGCTGCAGTCGTTTGCGTACGAAGGCCTGTTCTTAGAACAGGAAGCCCGCGCCGGTGATGTCGGCTTGGCTGGCGCCGTTGCGATCGCGATCGCGCAGCGTCGTGCCGCCGAAATTGTAGCGGATCACGCCAACGAGCGAGTCGGCTTCGGCGTCGAAGTCGTCGAGTTCGGCATGATTCCAGCTCGCGCCGATCGAGATCGGAGCCGCGGTGAATTGATACTCGGCGCCGACGCCGTAGATGAACGCATCGGTGTCGCCGCCGGCGAAGTCAGCTTGCGCCCAGCCCAGGTTTCCCTGGAGGCGGAAGTTGTCGTGCACGAAGAAGCGGCCCTGGACGTTCACGCCATAGCCGTCGGCGTCGAAGTCGTCGTTGTTGGCGTAGAAGAGCGCGCCGGCGAGCGTCCAGTTCGTGTAGAACTTGCTGGCTTCGAGACCGGCCGTCCAGGTTTCGCTGTCGTCGGTGCCGCCGATGCCGACGAAGCCGCCGAACAGGCCCTGGTCGCTGCGGCCATAGACGTGGCCGGTGATGCCATAGCCGGTGTCGAGATCGTCACTGTCAGTGACCGAAGCGTCGATTTCGAACACGATCGAGCCCGAGCCCGCGAACGCAACAGCGCCCTCGACGCCGTAGAAATCGGCGTCATCGCCCGGATCCGTTTCGGCATTGCCGATGGCGGCGCCGACATAGCCCGTTTGGGCCGCGGCCACGCCCGGTACGGCCACGGCCAGGATGGCCGCCGCACCGATAATCCAATTACGCATTGGTATTTACCCCTGTAGTGATCACCCGTTCTGGGGAGGCCACAGGTGCGCTGGGTGCGTGGAACCCGCAACTCCACACCCCTTGTTCATTAATCATTAATCTTTGGCGATGCGCCGGCGCCACAACATGTGTCCTGAAAAGCCCCGGCGAATTCTCCTGTAAGGGGAACTACGCGTCACTGGCGCATTCCGCGTCGACCATAGGTCAGCGGGCAGAGCGCAGACTCCAGAACGCGCGCGCAACCCGATGTCGAACGTCGTCGCGTTGCCTCTGCGCGTCTTCGCGCTGGGCGCTGCCGTCGGCCTTGTAAGCCCCGGCAAATCGATTCACTGCTCGCTTCAGAAGACGCGTGTGGCGTCACATGGAGGGTAGGATGCCTGTAGCGATTTCTTGCGTCACCTTGCCGGTGGATGACCTGCAGAAGTCGATGGCGTTCTATCAGAACGTGATGGGCTTCAGCGCCGACGAGCAGGACGAAGACCATGCCGCGTTCGATGTCGACGGCGTCTATCTCGTGCTGCTGAACCGCAGCGATTTCGGCGTCTATGTCGAAAGCGTCGGCCATCGCCCGGCCGCGCGCGGCAATTCGGAGTCGATCCTGAGCTACTTCACGGATACGCGCGAGGAAGTGGACGCGCTGATCGCCAAGGCGAAGGCCGCGGGCGCCACGGCGTCGGACGCCGAGGATGACGACGGCGTCTATTCCGGCTGCTTCACCGATCCGGACGGGCACGTCTGGGAAGTGTTGCACGACGCGGCCTGAGTTCCGCCGTTCAACCGAATGTGTCCTGAATGTGACTTGTGGCCCGGCGCAAGCCGGGCTTAGGCTCCCTGCGTGTCGTTGCAGGGAGGAAATGCAGTGGCCAAGCTTCTCACATTCGCGGCCGTGGCGACGTGCTTGGCGTTCGCTTCGGCGGCTTCGGCGCAAGACGTGCGCGAGCGTGCTTCGGCGTTCGCAACCGAGGTGGCGCTCACCTCGTCGGACGACCTCTACGCGCGTTGGAACGACGGGCTGTGCCCTAGCGTCGCCGGCTTGCCTGCCGCGGAAGCGCAGACGCTCATCGATCATATCGCGCTGCGTGCGCGCGCCGTCGGACTCGACGTCGCCGGACCCGGATGCACGCGAAATCTCGTCATCATCTTCGCGCCCGACGCGCGCGTGGTGGCGCGCGAACTCGTCGACACGAGGCGAGACCTGCTCGGTTTCGAGAATGGTGAGACCATCTCCACAACTGGGCGGGAGAATCTCGAGGCGTTCGCCGCGAGCGACCGGCCGGTGCGCTGGTGGCACATCGCCTACACGGTAGGCGCCGATGGGCGCCGAGTCGACGACACCGATACGCGCGCTGGGCGCAGCACGCGCGATGCGCTCGGCGCGGCGACCGGCGGCGGCTCCGATGCGGTGCTGTCCGGCGGCGGGTTGTCCGGGGTCGAGGCGGTGCGATCCGATGGGACCCGGTTCCGCGGCGCGACGCGGCAGGACATCGGCTTTGCGCTGGTGCTGGTGAATGCGCCGCAGGTGGAAAGCCTGCCGCCGGCGGCGGTTGCCGACTACGTGGCGATGGCGGCCCTGGTGCAGCTCGATCCGGCGCTGGACGTCAGCGCTTATCCGAGCATCCTCAATCTTTTCCGCGGCGCGGAAGGGCAGCGGCCCGAACAGATGACGGCTTGGGATCTCGGCTACCTGGAAGGGCTCTATCGCGCGCAACGCGCGGCCGCGTCTTCGCGCCAGCAAAGGGCGGAGATTGCGCGCCGCATCGAGCGCTCGGTTTCGCGCGAGTAGGCCGGGCGGCGCCCTCAAGCGGCGAAGATCTTCTCGGGGTTCATGAGACCGCGCGGATCGAGGGCGCGTTTGATGGCGCGCATGAGATCGACGCTTGCGCCCAATTCGGCCACGAGCGCCTCGCGCTTGCCGAGACCGACGCCGTGCTCGCCGGTGCAGGTCCCGTCCATCGCGATCGCGCGTGCGACCAGCGCGTCATTGAATTGCTCGGCGGCGGCGAGCTCTTCACGTGAGCTTGGATTCAGCATCAGCACGACGTGAAAATTGCCGTCGCCGACGTGACCGAGCACCGCGGCTGGGAAGGGCGCGGACGCCAAGTCTTTCTTGGTTTCGACGATGCACTCAGCCAAGCGGCTGATCGGAACGCAGACGTCTGTCGACCAGGGCCGCGCGCCCGGGCGCGAGGCGGCGACGGCGAACCCGGCGTGGTGGCGCGCGCGCCAAAGCGCGGTCCGCTCTTCCTCCTCGATCGCCCATTTGAACTCGCCGCCGCCATTGTCGAGCGCGATCGCCTTGAAGCGTTCGGACGCGCGGGCGACTTCCTCCGGCGCGCCGTGGAATTCGACGAACAGCGTGTCCGCCAAGGCATGATTGGTTTTGAACGCGTTGTTGACGGCTGCGATCGTCGCCGCGTCGAGATACTCCGCGCGCGCGAGCGGCAAGCCGAGTTGGACAGCTTCGATGACGGACGTCGTCGCTGCGGCGGCGGACGGAAACGAACCGACGGCGGCGCTGGCGGCTTCGGGCGCGCCGTAGAGGCGCAACGTCACTTCGGCAATGACGCCCAAGGTGCCTTCGGCGCCGACGAACAAGTGCGTGAGATCATAGCCCGCCGCGCTCTTGCGCGCGCGCCGCGACGTGCGGACGACTTCGCCCGCCGGCGTCACGACGGTGAGGCCGAGCACGTTTTCGCGCATGCCGCCGTACCGCACGGTGGTGGTGCCGGAGGCGCGTGTCGAGGCCATGCCGCCGATCGTGGCGTCGGCGCCCGGGTCGACGGGGAAGAAGAGGCCGGTGCGGCGGAGGTGCTCGTTGAGCGCGCTGCGCGTCACGCCCGCTTCGACGGTGCAATCCTGATCTTCCAAGTTCACGAGCAGGACGCGGTTCATGCCGCTCAGATTCAGCGACACGCCCCCGCGCGCGGCGCCCACATGACATTCGAGCGAGGTGCCGGCGCCGAATGGAATGAGTGGAACGCCGAACGCGTCGCAGGCGCGAACGACAGCGACGATGTCGTCGATGCTTTCGGCCATCGCCACCGCCTGCGGCGGCAGCGGGCGCAAATGCATGCCGCCGCCGGCATGCTGACCGCATATCGCTTTCGAGGTGATGAAGCGCTCGCCCAGATGTGCGCGCAGGCGCTCGGCGAAAGCGGCGGGAAGTTCGCTCATTTGAACACTGCCTCGATCAGCGAAGGTCCCGACGTTGCGACGCTGCGCCGGAGTGCGGCGGCGAGTTCGTCCGTCGTCGTCACACGCTGCGCCGGAACGCCGAAGCCGCTTGCTATGCGTGTGAAGTCGATGCCGGGGCGCTGCAGATCGAAGAGTTCGGCCGCCGCTTCGGTTTGCGCGTTGATGCCGGCGCGCATCATCTCGAGCTTCAGAATGGCGTAGGCGCCGTTATTGAGGATGATGTTGGTGACGTCGAGCCCTTCGCGCGCCTGGGTCCAGAGCGCTTGAATCGTGTAGAGCGCGCTGCCGTCCGCTTGCAGGGCGACGACACGGCGGCCGCGGCAAGCGACGGCCGCGCCGGTGGCGAGCGGCAGACCTTGGCCGATCGATCCGCCCGTCAGCGTGAGCCAATCGTGCGGCGCTGCGCCCGCCGCGGCGTCGAATGCGTAGAGCCCGAGCGTGTTCGACTCGTCCGAGACGATCGCATGCTCCGGCAGGTGCGCGGCGACGATCTGCGCGAAGCCGCCTGGATCGAGGCGCGCGCCGGATGGGGCGGCGGGCGGCGGCTCGGCGGTGGCGGTGTGCGGCATGTTCGCGCCGACGGCTTCAGCGAGCGCTTCGAGCGCATCCGTGGGATCGCCGAACGGCGGGAAGAAATCGACAATCGAGGCGCCTGCCGGTGCAAGCTCTGTCGCCCGGCCAGGCAGGGCGAAGAAGGCGATCGGCTTTGCCGCGCCGGCGAGAACGATGTGCTCGGCGGCGGCGAGCAGGCCGACCGACATTTCGGTGAGATAGGGCAGGCGTTTCAGCGGCGGCGTATTGCGGCCACGCGCGATGCGGGTGGGGAAGGTCTCGACATAGACCTGGGCGCCAGTTTTCTCCGCGATGCGCTGGGCGGCGGCGCAGGCGCGTGCGCTGAGATAGCGGCCGCCCAGCAGCATCACCGCGCGCGCGTTCAGCGCACGTGCGGTGCGGTCCACGCGCTCGCCCCAGTCGGCGGCCTGCGGCGCCGGCGGCGCTTGCGGCGGCGCGTCCGGCTCGACGTCGGACCAGGCGACATCGGCGGGCAGGATCAGTGCGGCCGGGCCGTGCGCTTTCGCGGCTTGCAAAGCTGCGGCGGCGTCGGCGAGCAGGTCCTGCGGCCGTTCCACTGTCTTCAGCCAAGCCGAGACGGGGCGTGCGATCGAGGCGATGTCGCTGGCGAGCGGGGGATCGTTGGCGCGGTGGTAGGTTGCGTGTTCGCCGATCAGCGACAGGATCGGCGTGCGGGCCCGATAGGCGTTGTGCAGGTTGGCGAGCCCGTTGCCGAGGCCGGGGCCGAGATGAAGCAGCGTCAGAGCCGGAGCTTGCGCCATGCGGCCGAAGCCGTCGGCGGCGCCAGTGGCGACGCCTTCGAACAGACACAGGATCGGCCGGATCTGCGGCGTCGCGTCGAGCGCGGCGACCAGGTGCATCTCCGAAGTGCCAGGATTGGCGAAGCAGGCGGTGACGCCTTCTTTGGCGGCCAGTTCGAGCAGGCGCTGCGCAGCTTTCAAATGCGGTCTCCGAAGATTGCGGAGGTTAGCGCGCCGGCGGCGCCGGGGGATTGATGGAGGTCAATTGATGAAGGGGCAGTCGGCAGTAGGCAGTCGGCAAATCGGCAATAGGGGTTAATTGGCGCGCGCAAACGCGCCGCGTTCGCTTGGCGCCG
Source organism: Vitreimonas sp. (assembly GCF_035627415.1). Taxonomy (GTDB): domain Bacteria; phylum Pseudomonadota; class Alphaproteobacteria; order Caulobacterales; family Aquidulcibacteraceae; genus Vitreimonas. The sequence goes on from NZ_DASPLU010000028.1 coordinate 44,679, forward strand.
CGGATGGCCGTCTTCAATTGTCCCGTTGCCGACTTGCCTATTGCCCATCATGAGGAGTCGACCGCCGCCGGCGCGTAGACGGCGAGCACGCGCACGCTTTGGGCCGGCGGACGCACCGCGACGATGGCGCAGAAGTGTGCGCGCGGTTTGCGGCGGCGCCAGGCGACAAAGGCGGCGAGGCCGCGCACGCAGCGCAGCGCTTCGATGAGATGCAGAGCTTGGGCGATCATCGAGCCGCGTACTTTGAGCTTGCGGCGCAGCCAGCCGCCGGCGACGCGGCGCAGATTGGAGCCGCTGAGGCGCGCGCGGCGAAAGCCGGGCGCGACATGTCCCGGACGATAGGTGCGAAGCGGCTCGGGTCTGTGCGCGCGCAAGGCCGCGGCGCGGATCAGGACGATGTTGCGGACGGCGTGGATCAGCTTGGTGCGGGTGTAATGGCCGTAGCTGCTCTTATGGCGCCGATGCGCCCGCGTGCGGAGCGGGGCGCCGAGCGCGAACCAAGCGAGCACGGCCGCCAGCCAGATCGTGAATCTGGCGAGGCGGTGCTCGGTCATGGGTTGGGTTCGCGCTGGTTTCATGCGCGGCATTGTACGCCCGCTGCGGCGCGGTCGGATTGATTTTGGCGCGGCGATTGATTGCGCTCGGATTTTGTAGCGAAAGTGGGGGATAGACGGCGGCGCTATCCCCGGCCCAACAGTGTTTAGGGGCGCCGCAGACCTGAGGGCTCGAGGCGCTCTGTGCCGGCAGGAGGGCCGGCGCTTCTGGGGGCGGCGAGGTTCGCGAGGCGCTGGCGCTCCTCGGCGCCAGCGCCCTTGCCCGCGCGGGGGGCTTAGGGCATAAGCGCGCCCTTGATTGCCGGCGCGCGCGAAGAACGTCCGCGCGGCCGCCTCCCTCATGCCTTGCCCGCAAGCCATGAAGGCGGCGGGGCGGTATAGGAGTTTAGCTCAGCTGGTAGAGCGACGGTCTCCAAAACCGTAGGTCGTGGGTTCGAGTCCCTCAACTCCTGCCATCCCGCCTTGCGGGAGCGGCCGGCCGGCCCGATGTGAAGCGCGCAAAGGACGTATTAGAACCGGATGTCGATGGATACCGCCGATCAAGAAACAGAACCGCGGCGCAAGGGCGGACCATTCCGCTTTTTCGGCGAAGTGCGCGCCGAGGCCCGCAAGGTCACCTGGGCGACGCGTCAGGAAGTGACGGTCTCGACCATCATGGTGGTGATCTTCGGCCTGCTCGCGGCGATCTTCTTCTTCCTCGTGGACACCGTATTGCGCATCGGCATCCAGTTCATTCTGAATTCTATCGGTTGATGGTCATGGTCGAAGCGCAAGAAACCGAACAAGCCGCCCCGCGCCCCAGCTCGGGCCGCGCGCGCTGGTACATCGTTCACGCCTATTCGAACTTCGAGCAGAAGGTCGCCGAAGCGATCCGCGATCAGGCGCAGCGCCAAGGTCTGGAAGCGCAATTCGAAGACATCCAGGTGCCGACCGAGGAAGTCACCGAAGTCGTGCGCGGCTCGAAGAAGGTGCGCCAGCATCGCCACTTCCCCGGCTACGTGCTGGTGAAGATGGAGATGACGGACGAGGCGTATCACCTCGTCAAGAACACCCCGAAAGTGACGGGCTTCCTCGGCACGCAGAACAAGCCGCAGGCCGTGTCCGACAAGGAAGTCGAGCGCATCCTCGGCCGCGTGGCGGAAGTCGGCGCGCAGAAGCCGCGTCAGCTGGTGCATTTCGAAGTGGGCGAGCGGGTCAAGGTGTCGGACGGGCCGTTCCAGAGCTTCGAAGGCATGGTCTCGGAAGTGGACGAAGAGCGCGGCCGCCTCAAGGTCGCGGTGATGATCTTCGGCCGCGAAACGCCGGTCGATCTGGAATACGGGCAGGTCGAGAAGCTCCGCTAGCTCGGGTCAACGGTTATCGGTGTCGGTTATCGGAAATCCCGATCACCGATACCCGCACCGCTAATCATCCAGCAGCATGTCGGCGAGGTCGCCGCTCACGTCGGTGTCCGCATCGGTGACGATGAACGCTTGCGCCATCAAGGCCGCATAGAACATGAACGCGCGCTTTCGCGCCTCCGCGCGCGGCAAGCCCATCTCGCCGTAGAGTTTGGCGTAATAGGTCATCCGCACGCGATCGATGTGGCGGACGGCCTTGGCCGCCTCCGCATCGCGCCGCGCCCAAAGCCGAATGGCGAGTTCGATCGCGGCGGCGCGTTTGGCGCGCGGCGATGAATTGGGCAGCGCCAGCGTTTGCTTCAGCCGCTCGTATGGCGCGGAGGTTTGGCTCTCGATGCGCGAGCCGATCCGGTAGCTCTGGCGCTTGCGCCATTCCTTGAGCATGGCCGTGTGCAGCGCGGCGCGGTCGGCGAAGTGCCAGTAGAAGCTGCCGCGGGTGACTCCGAGACGCTTCGCCAACGGGTCGACGCGCACGGCGTCGACGCCGCCTTCGGCGAGCGCGTCGAAGGCCGCATCGATCCAGGCGGCGGCGTCGAGTGTCGTGGCTGCGCTTTCGGCGCGGCGGGGGCGGGCGGTTGTCATGCGCTGTTTGTGTAGCGGCGATTACTTCGCCCGCAAATTGATGCATCTCCGACACACCGTCGCGGGCCCTGTGAAGAAAGCGCCAGTTTCACCTTTGTCAAAATCGTGGCGGCGTGCTCAACATACACTTGTGTATGGCGGCGAAAAAGACCGCCGGCACGGATGCGAAGCATTTTTCGCGGGAGGGAATGATGAAGAAGATGGGCGGGGACGCGCGCAGCGCGTCTGGCTTGCGGCTGACCACGGCGCTGTCGCTGGTGTTGGGCGCGGCGGCGTTCGCGACGCCGGCGTTGGCGCAGGATGCGACCGATGCGGCGTCAGAAGAAATCGTCGTCACGGCGCTGAAGCATGGCGAACGCAACGTGCAGGACGTGCCGGTGGCGATCACCGCATTCGGCGCCGAGCAGCTCGACGCGCTGAACTTCAACGACCTCCAGAGCCTGACCTACACGATCCCGAACGTGCAGCTGGAAGATATCGGCACCAGCCCAGGTGTTGCGAACTTCGGCATCCGCGGCCTCGGCATCAACAGCTCGATCCCGTCCGTCGACCCGACCGTCGGCGTGTTCATCGACGGAATGTATATTGGCATCAATTCGGGCGTGCTGACGGACAATTTCGATCTCGCCGGCATCGAAGTGCTGCGCGGGCCGCAAGGCGTGCTGTTCGGCCGCAACGTGACGGGCGGCGCGATCGTCATGCGCACGCGCGCCCCGACGGACGAACTCGAAGTGCACGGCCGCGTCGCCGTGGAAACCGGGCTCAACTATTTTGCCGATCTCTCCGTCTCCGGCCCGATCGCGCCCGGCATCCTGAGCGGCAAGATCGCCGCTTACTGGAACGAGGACGAAGGCTGGTTCGAGAACGACTTCGATGGTTCGCAACATGGCGCCAGCGAGCAGAACATTCTGCGCGGGGCGCTGCGCCTCACGCCGTCGAACAATTTCGAGATGATCCTGCGCGCCGAGCAGGGCGAAGCCAACGGCGACGGCCCGGCGGCGCAGAACCACGCGCTGTTCTCGCGCGACTCGTTCGACTTTGCGATCAACAATCGCGGCTTCTTCGACGGCTCGTGGGAGCAGGCGATCCTGGAGACGAACTGGGACGTCGGCTTCGGCGACGGCACCATCACCAACATTTACGGCTGGCGCGATTATGAAGGCCGCTCCGGCGGCGACATCGACGCCTTCACCATCAGCGCCTTCCACTCGCGCGCGCTGATCGAGCAGGATCAGTGGAGCAACGAGCTGCGCTACGCCGGCACGTTCGGCCCGGTCGACCTCGTCGCCGGCCACTACATGTTCGAGCAGAACCTGCTCTATATCGAAGAACGGGCGCTGCCGGCGCTCGGCCTGCCGGCGCCCCGTGTCGGCGGCGGCGACGGCGAGTTCTCGACGTGGGGCGTGTTCGCCAACGCCGACTGGCATCTCACCGACGAACTGACGCTGAACCTGGGCGTGCGCTACACGCACGAAGAGAAGGAAGCGCGGGTTTCGCGCATCCGCGCCTTCTTCGACAATCTCGACGGCGCTGTCGTGGTGCCGGGCGAATTCCAGACGGGCGGCAGCATCGACGCCGGCACGCTGGTTTTCTCGGATACGCCGTTCGATCTCTCCTGGAACGACACCTCGCCGCGCGTCGGCCTGCAATGGCAGCCGACGCCGGACACGAACATCTATGCGTTCGCGGCGCGCGGCTTCCGCTCCGGCGGCGTCAACTTCCGCGTCACGACGTTCGGCATTCCGCCGTGCCCAGCGGTGCCGGTCTGCAGCCCCGGCGGCACGCCGCAGCCCCCGACCGCGTTCGATTCCGAACAACAGACCTCGTACGAAATCGGCTGGAAGCAGGACTTCATGAACGGCCGCGGCCGCTTGAACCTGGCGATCTTCCACAACGAGATCGACGACATGCAGCGCGAGACGAACCTGCCGGGCCCCTCGGGCGTGCAGCAGGTGATCGTCAACGCTGGCGATGCGACGATCCAAGGCGCGGAAATGGAGTTCCGGTTCAACTTCACCGACAACTTCCTGATGCAGCTGCAAGCCGGCTACACTGACGGCGAATACGACCGCCTGATTGCCGACATTTCCGGCGACACGTTTGTCACCGCGGCCGACTACGCGCTGGAGATCCCACGCCTTGCGCCGTGGACGTACGGCGTCAGCTTCCTGCACGACCTGGAGATGGGCTTCGGCACGCTCTCCAGCCGCGTCAGCTACAATCACCGCGACGCCAACTTCTACACCGACAACAACCGCGGTGTGCTGAACGAGGCGGACATCTTCGACGCGAACTTCACGTTCCGTCCGAACGAGGGCCCGTGGTCGCTGTCGCTTTACGGCAACAACCTGACCGACGAGGCGACTTTCGGCGGCGACACCCAGCTGCCGGACATTCCGCAGTTCGGCGGCGACGGCGCTGGCCCGCGGCCGACGCCGACGTTCTCGCCGCTCAACAAGGGCCGCGTCATCGGCGTGGAGCTCTCTTTCGACTTCTGATCCCTCCAAGAACGTCATCTCGAACGGCCGCAACTTCGGTTGCGGCCGTTTTCTTGTGAGCAGAAGCTGCGTCTCAGGCGAAAGCCATTCCGTAGCGGCAGCGCCGGGGCTAAAGCCGCTCGCGAATAGCGAGGGGTCCCGCATTTGCGCCGGTTTGGTTTGAGTCTTGTGTTGGCGCTGTGCGCGTCGCCGGCCTGGGCGCAGAGCGCCGAGGAGATCGTCGTCACAGCCGATAAACGCAGCGAGGCGCGGGCGCAGGATCTGCCGATCACAATGAATGCGTACGGCGCGGAGGGCCTGCGCGCGCGCAATGTCGAGGACCTGCAGAGCCTCTCCTATGCGATCCCGAACGTACAGTTCGAGGATATCGGCACGGCGCGCGGGGTGGCGAACTATTCGATCCGCGGCGTCGGCGTGAATTCCTCGATCGCCTCGGTCGATCCGGCGGTCGGGCTGTTCGTCGACGGCATGTATGTGGGCGTGAACGCCGGCGCGTTGACCGATCTGTTCGACGTTGAAGCGGTCGAAGTGCTGCGCGGACCGCAGGGTGCGCTCTATGGGCGCAACGTGACGGGCGGAGCGGTGCTGGTGCGCACGCGTGCGCCGACGGATGCGTTCGAAGCGCGCGGACGCATCGCGGTGGAGACGGGGACGAACCTGATCACGGAAGCGGCGGTGTCGGGGCCGCTTGCGGAGGACGTGCTCTCGGGACGGCTCGCGCTCTATCGCGCCGACGATGACGGCTGGCTGGAGAACGATTTCGACGGCTCGAGCTTCGGCCGGAACGAGACCAGCATCTATCGCGCGGCGCTGCGCTTCACGCCGGCGCACGTGTTCGAGGCGATTCTGCGCCTGGAGCAAGGCGCCGTGGACGGCGATGGGCCGGCGGGGCAGAACCACGCTATCCACGCGCGCGACAGCTTCGACTTCGCCATCGACAATCGCGGCTATGCGGCGACGGATTGGGAGCAGGCGATCCTGGAGATGAACTGGCGCGTGCCGTTCGGCGACGGCGTCGTCACCAGCATCAGCGGCTGGCGCAGCGTCGAGGTGCCGTGGGCGGCGGACATCGACTCGACGACGAACTTCGTGTTTCACACGCGCGTGCTGAACGCGCACGAACAGCTGAGCCAGGAGCTGCGTTATGCGGGCAGCTTCGGCGCGTTCGATCTGACCAGCGGCGTCTATTATCTCGATCAGGACCTGCTCTATATCGACGAGCGCAATTTCTCGCCGACATTCCGGCGCACAGGCGGCGGAGAGGGCGAGTTCAGCGCCTGGGCGGCGTTCGCCAACGTCGATTGGCGCGCGAGCGAGACGCTGACGCTGAGCGCGGGGCTGCGCTACACCCACGAGGAAAAGGATTCGCGCATCTCGCGCGTGCGGCGCGCGGTCGACGATCTCGACGGCCCGGGTGTGCTCGTGCCGGGCGAAGGCGTCGACGGCGGCAGCATCGACGATCGCTCGCTGAACTTCTCCGATGCGCCGTTCCAGCAGGATTGGGACGATCTTTCGCCGCGCCTCGGCGTGCAATGGCGGCCGAACGGCGACACCAATCTGTACGCCAGCTGGTCGCAGGCGTTCCGCGGCGGCGGCGCCAATTTCCGCACCGCCTCGCTCGGGCTCGCCCCGCGCGCCTACGATCCGGAGGAGCAATCGACGTTCGAGATCGGCTTGAAGCACGATCTGGCTGAGGGCCGCGCCCGCGTGAACGCGGCGCTGTTCCACAACACGATCGAAAACATGCAGCGCGAGACCAATCAGGCGGACCCGATCTCGGGCGTGCAGCAGATCGTGCTGAACGCCGGCGACGCGATCATCTGGGGCGGCGAGATCGAGGCTTGGGTCGAGGTGAGCGAACGGCTGACGCTCGCAGCGCACGCCGGCTATGTCGAAGGGGAGTACGACAGCATCACCGAGGATCTCAACGGCGATCTGCTGATCACCGCAGCCGATTACGCGCTCGAGATTCCGCGGCTTGCGCCTTGGACCTACGGCGCCAGTATCGACTATGCGGCGCCGTTGGCCGGCGGCGAAGTGAGCGCGCGGCTTAGCTACAATCATCGCGACGCGGCGTTCTACAACGACAACAATCTGGGCCGCCTCGCCGAAGCCGACATGATCGATGCGAACTTGAGCTTCGCCCCGGCCTCGGCGCGCTGGCGCGTCTCGCTCTATGGCGAGAACCTGCTCGACGAGGCGACCTGGGGCGGCGACACGGTGCTGCCCTCGACCGCGGCGTTCGGGTTTACCGGCGGCGAGCGGCCGACCTTCTCGCCGCTGAACAAGGGCCGCGTGCTCGGGATCGAACTGCGCGCGCAGTACTGACCGCGTGTGCTAGGCTCACGCCTGTGTTCGAGCATTTCATCGCCGCGCAGGAGAGTGTCTATCCGCAAGTGCTGGCGGAGCTGCGCGCTGGCGCGAAGCGCAGCCACTGGATGTGGTTCATCTTCCCGCAATTGCGCGAACTCGGCCGCAGCGAAACGGCGCGGCGGTTCGGGCTGGGCGGCTTGGGCGAAGCCAAGGCGTACGCCGCGCATGAGATTCTCGGCGCCCGGCTGCGCGAATGCGTGCGGCTCGCCAACGCGGCGGAGGGCAAGTCGGCGACGGCGCTGTTCGGCGCGCCGGATGATCTCAAGTACCGTTCCTGCGCCACTCTGTTTCTAGCGGCGACCGGCGAGGCGCTGTTTCAAGCGGCGCTCGACCGCTTCTACGACGGCGAAGGCGATCCGCTGACGCTGGCGGCGCTGCGGCGCTAAGCCTTTCGGCATAGGCGGAGCGGCGGCGCGCCGCAGGTCCCCTCGCGTCGCCCGATGCAGTTCCGCCACAGCCGGCCGATGTCCGCAGCAACGGTTGATCTCGGTCATTCGTCTCGTAGCGTAAGCTCCATTACATGCGCCCGGTTACATGTGTGCGGGGCGAAGGCGGCTCTCCTCCACACAACTTCCTCCCAAGACGCCGCCCGAGGGGAGCTAGCGATGAACAATGCGGGTGCAGCCGTGCGGAAATGGCGCGCGGGCACTGCCATGAAACTGGTCCTGGGCGTCGGCGGCGCGCTGGCGTTCGCGCCGTCCGCTTTCGCGCAAGGGGCAGTGGATGCGGTCGAAGAAGAAATCGTCGTCACCGCCACCAAGCGCGGCGAAGCGTTGGCGCAGGACGTGCCGCTGGCGGTCACGGCCTATAGCGCCGAGCAGCTGCAGGCGCTGAACTTCCAGGATCTGCAGAGCCTCACCTACACGATGCCGAACGTGCAGCTGGAGGACGTCGGCACCGCGCGCGGCGTCGCCAACTTCTCGATCCGCGGCATCGGCATCAACAGCTCGATCCCGTCTGTCGATCCCGCAGTCGGCGTGTTCGTCGACGGCGTCTATATGGGCATCAATTCGGGCATCCTCGCCGACAATTTCGACCTCGAAGCGGTCGAAGTCCTGCGCGGCCCGCAAGGCACGCTCTACGGCCGCAACGTGACCGGCGGCGCCGTGCTGGTGCGCACCGCGCTGCCCAGCGACGAGTTCGAAGTCACCGGCCGCGTCGCGGTGGAGACCGGGCTTCAGTACATCGGCGATTTCTCGGTGTCGGGCCCGATCGTCGAAGACGTGCTGACGGCGAAGTTCGCGACCTACTACACGCGCGACGAAGGCTGGTTCGAAAACGACTATGACGGATCGCAATTCGGCGAAGGCGAAATGCAGATCTATCGCGGCGCGCTGCGCTTCACGCCGACGAGGGATTTCGAAGCGATCCTGCGTCTCGAGCAAGGCTTCAGCGACGGCGACGGCCCGGCGGCGCAGAACCACAGCCTGTTCGCGCGTGACAGCTTCGACTTCGCCATCAACGAGCCGGGCTTCAGCTCGGGCGATTGGGAGCAGGCGATCCTCGAAACCAATTGGGACGTCGGCTTCGGCGACGGCACCATCACCAACATCGCCGGCTGGCGCTCGTACAACAGCCTGACCGGTGGCGACATCGACTCGACGCCGAACACCGCGTTCCACTCCCGCTCGGTCGTCGAGCAGGAGCAGTTCTCGAACGAGCTGCGTTACGCCGGCACGTTCGGTCCGGTCGAAGTGACGAGCGGCCTCTACTATTTCGATCAGAGCCTGCTCTACATCGAAGAGCGCCTGCTTTTCTCCGGCGTCATCCTGCCTTCGCCGCCGTTCCCGGCCGGCACGCCGCTCAACCTGACCCGCGTCGGCGGCGGCTATGGCGAGTTCTCAACCTTCGGCGCGTTCGCCAACGCCGACTGGCACTTGAACGAGCAACTGACGCTGAACCTCGGCTTGCGTTACACGCACGAAGAGAAGGACGCCTGGATCTCGCGCATCCGCAGCGGCCCGATCCCGGGCATCTTCCCGGGCGACAATCTTGACGGCGCGGCGGTGGTGCCGGGCGAAGGCGTCACCGGCGGCAGCATCGACGGCCGTTCGCTGGTCTATTCGGACACGCCGTTCCAGCTCTCCTGGAACGACACCTCGCCGCGCATCGGCATCCAATGGGAGCCGACGCCGGACACAAACCTTTACGCCTTCTGGGCGCAGGGCTTCCGTTCGGGCGGGGTGAACTTCCGCGTCACAACGCTGACCCCGGTCGGCGGCGGCTCGGGCGCGCCGACGGCGTTCGACGCCGAAGAGCAGAGCTCGTTCGAAATCGGCCTCAAGCAGGACTTCCTCGATGGCCGCGGCCGCGTGAACGTCGCCGTGTTCCACAACACGATCGACGACATGCAGCGTGAGACCAACGTGCCTGACGTCGGCAGCGGCGTGCAGCAGGTGATCGTCAATGCCGGCGAAGCCGTGATCCAAGGCGCCGAACTGGAAGCGCGTTATCGCGTGACCGACGCCTTCATGGTGAGCGCGCAAGTCGGCTATACCGAAGGCGAGTACGACACCGTCACCGCCGACCTGAACGGCGATGGCGCCATCACCGCCGCCGATGCGAACCTGGACATCCCGCGCCTCGCGCCGTGGACCTACGGGGTCAACTTCATCTACGACCTCGATCTGTTCAGCGGCGTGCTGTCGAGCCGGCTCGGCTACAACCACCGTGATGCCGCGTTCTACAACGACGCCAACACGGGCAAGTTGGCCGAAGCCGATATCGTCGACCTGAACTTCACGTTCACGCCGGGCGAAGGCGACTGGAGCTTCGCGGTCTACGGCAACAACCTGACCAACGACGTGACATGGGGCGGCGACACCGTGTTGCCGAACCTGCCTTGGTTCGGCGGCGTCGGCGCGCCGACCAACACGTTCTCGCCGTTGAACGAAGGCCGTGTCATCGGCGCGGAATTCCGCTTCCGTTACTGAGGGCGTTCTCCTCCCAACTCCCCTCGACGGCCGCACCTCCGGGTGCGGCCGTTTTCTTTTGGGCGCATCTCTGGACAATCGGCCAAGCGGTACGCACATGAGCAACGCCTTCGCTGGAGCGCTTCGCTTTGCCTCTGCCGCACTTGCTGCTTGCGATCGCCGTGATGGCGGTGTGGGGCACGAACTTCGTCGTCATCGCCTTTGCGCTGGAGCATTTGCCGCCGCTCTTGCTGGCGGTTTTGCGCTTCGCGCTCGTGTTCATGCCGATGGCGCTCTTCGTGAAGCGGCCGAACGTGCCGCTTTCAAACCTTGCTGCATACGGCGTGCTGATCGGCGCCGGGCAATTCGGATTGCTCTTCTTCGCCATGAAGAACGACATCACGCCAGGGCTCGCTTCGCTCGTGGTGCAGTCGCAGATCTTCTTCACCATCGGGCTTTCGATGCGCACCAGCGGCGAGCGCGTGCGGGCGTTTCAGTGGGCGGCGCTGGCGTTGGCGACCTCCGGCATCGCCCTCATCTTCATCAACACCGAAGGCGGCACAACGCCGCTTGGCCTTGCCCTGACGCTCGGCGCGGCGCTCTGCTGGGCGCTGGGCAACATCACCGCGCGCAAGGCGGGCGGGGCGCCGATGCTGCCTTACATCGTCTGGTCCAGCATTTTCGCGGTGCCGCCGCTTGTGCTGTTCGCTTTCCTCTTCGAAGGCTGGCCGGCGATCGTGCAGGGGCTGCGCACGGCCGACGCCGGCGCCTGGGCGGCGGTGCTCTGGCAGTCCGTCGGCAACACCATGTTCGGCTACACGGCTTGGCAATGGCTGCTGACCAAGCACCCGGCCGCGGTAGTGACGCCGATGGCGCTGTTGGTGCCGATCTTCGGCATGAGCGCTTCGGCGATCGTGCTGAGCGAGCCGATGCCCGGCTGGAAACTGCTAGCGGCAGGGCTGGTGCTGGCGGGACTGGCGCTCAACCTGATGTGGCCGCTGACGCAAGCGCGGCTGCAGGCGCGCATTTAGGTAGCGTGCTCTTCGCGAGAGCGCGAACTATCGCGCTACGTGTCCCAGTTGCAGGGGCTCGAACAGCACTTCGCCGGTCGAGCCCGTTATTCGAACCGTCGTTGGCGCTTGACCGAGATTTACCTGCCGCCGCTCGTACCCGTTCACCGCCTGTGCAGCGCGCGAGAATACGGTGAAAGTCACGAGCCCCTCTTCGGTCCAATCGACATGAATATCGAACGGCTCCTGAAACGCAGGCGTCAACAGAAACGTCTCTTCCGCGCTCGGCTCGCCGCCGCGCCATAGCGCCGCCTCAACCATAAGCGGACCGCTGCGCGGCGCCGCCGTGAAACTAATGCTTGCGTCAGCCCCTTCGCTTCCTACGGAGATGGCGAAGGACGGCGCCCATTGGCGATGCTGCCCCTTACGCACGAACGTCGCACGTGCTCGAAGAGCGTTGATCCCGGTAAGGTCGGTGGCGCGCCAGAGAGAGAAGTTTCCGTCCTCGCTGTCGAAGTCGAGCACAAAGCTCGCGTTGGGCGCGGCCGAGAAGGACTGAGCGGCAGCCGGCGTCATTGCGATGATCGCGAAAACGCAAGAGGCTGCGAGACCCGCCCGAAGCAGCCCGGGCGCGATCGACTTCGCTCGCCTCACATTCCAGTGGACCATAACGCGCCCTCCCGCTGAGCCTCTGGGCACTGTCGCAACGCCGGGCTAGGCCGACAAGGGCGTGGCGACGGCCAGGGCGATCGCCAAGCCGCCTCGACAACCCGTTCCGCTTCCGCTATAGGCCCGCGCTTCCTGCGTGGAAGGGGTTTAGCCGCCCGGACCACGCTCCCCCTCAGGCGGGGCGATCGAAAGACCGTCCGGCGGTAAGCGAGAGGATACAATATGGCTAAGAAGGTACTGGGGCAGATCAAGCTCCAGGTGCCGGCTGGCGCTGCCAACCCGTCACCACCCATCGGTCCCGCACTCGGTCAGCGCGGCCTCAACATCATGGAATTCTGCAAGGGCTTTAACGCCCGCACGCAGGACATGCCGAAGGGCGATCCGTGCCCGGTCGTCATCACCTATTACCAGGACAAGAGCTTCACCTTCGAGATCAAGACGCCGCCGGCGTCGTTCCTGATCAAGAAGGCGGCCAAGCTGCCGACGGCGAAGAAGCCGGGCTCGGGCTCGAAGACGCCGGGCGTCAATGTGGTGGGCCGCATCACGATGGCCCAGTGCAAGGACATCGCCAAAGCGAAGCAAAAGGATCTGAACGCCGCTGACCTCGACCAGGCCGCGAAGATGATCGCAGGCACTGCCCGCTCGATGGGCGTGGAAGTGGTGGAGTAGACCGATGCCGAAGACTCCCAAGCGCCAGCAGAAGAGCCACGCTGGCATCGACAGCCGCAAGCTGCACACGCTCGACGAAGCCGTGAAGCTGATCAAGGCGCGCGCCAACGCGAAGTTCGACGAGACCATCGAAGTCGCGATGAATCTCGGCGTCGATCCGAAATATCCGGACCAGCAAGTCCGCGGCGTCGTCTCGTTGCCGAACGGCACCGGCCGCACCGCGCGCGTCGCGGTGTTCGCCAAGGGCGCCAAGGCTGAAGAAGCCCGCGCCGCCGGCGCCGACATCGTCGGCGAGCAGGACCTGTTCGAGACCGTCAATTCGGGCAAGATCGATTTCGATCGCCTGATCGCGACGCCGGACATGATGGCCCTCGTCGGCCGCCTGGGTAAGGTGCTGGGCCCGCGCGGCCTTATGCCGAACCCGCGCGTCGGCACCGTCACGCCGAACGTCGGCCAGGCTGTGAAGGACGCCAAGGGCGGCGCCATCGAGTTCCGGGTCGAGAAGGCGGGGATCATCCACGCCGGCATCGGCAAGGCCAGCTTCACCGAGGAAGCCATCGCCGCCAACGTGCGCGCGCTGGTGGACGCGCTCAACAAGGCCAAGCCCTCGGGGGCGAAGGGCACCTACGTCAAGCGCGTGTCGATCTCGTCGACGCAAGGACCTGGCTTCAAGGTCGAGCCCGGTACGATCGGCGGCGTCTGACGCCGACTGCGTAGCGCCAAGGTTCGGAGACCCCGGCCTCGCGGCCGGGGTCTTTCGTTTCAGGTCACCGGCCGCACCATGAAGAGGGCCGGGTTCTGCGGTCCCCAGA
>NZ_DASPLU010000029.1:0-73433 GCF_035627415.1 Vitreimonas sp.
GATGGAACGGACAGCAAGCCCAGAAGTCGCCCGCGGACGGGCGGCTCTTCTGCTTGTGCCAGGACAAGCGCTTGCCGGCATAATCCGCAATCGAAACCCGATCGCGCACCTGTCGGAGCAAGGTGTCGGAAAAACGCATCAATACCTGAAGGAAGCCGCCTCTCGCTATTATACAGCGATTCGGCGAAACGATTCGGCCCCACGGCCGCTAATGCGCGCCCGGATGCACAGCGGGCGGATCGCTGGCGGGAAAAGATTCATCTGAGGCCTGATCGACTTCGTCCCACCTTTTGGGCGGGTTCTCCATCGCTTCGGGACCCGCGTCCCGAACATCGCGCATGGGCGCTAGGTGATCCGCCGGCTGCGTCATGCGACTCATCTGGCCCCGCCGGCGGACCCCTGCAAGGTCAGTAGGTCGAGGGCGCGTCGCTGGCCGGAAAGCTCTCGTCGGAGCGCTCATCGGTGCGCGACCAGCGCTTCGGCGCCGAAGACATGTTCTCCGCGCCGGCGTCGCGCACGTTCGGCATCGGGTGCGCCTGAAGCTGTTCGCCTTCGCTGTTCTGCTTGCGTTTCTTCATGGCCCGATAGGCCAGGACGCCTGCGCCCACCAGGGCGGCTGCGCCGACTACTCGTCCGATTTGCATGGGACACCTCTTCGTTGCTCGAGGGGAAACGCGGCGCCGGCGCATCAGTTCGGCCTCACGATCACGCGAACTGCGTGAAAACAGCGCCGCTTGCCGTAAAATCGCCGCGCCTATCCGGCGGTTCATGAGGAGAGGGCAACGGAGTGAATGACATGCGATTGATCAAGGCGGCGGCTGCGTTCGCCGTAATGGCGACGTTCGCGGCGCCGCAAATGGCGGCCGCGCAGCAAGTCGAGACGCAGACGCCCGCGGTGCAAGGCACGCTGCTCAGCGTGAGCGCCGAGGGCAAGTCCGAGGCGCGCCCGGACATGGCGACGATCAATCTCGGCGTCACCACCGAGGGGCAGACGGCGCAAGCGGCGCTCACGGAGAATGCGCGGCGCATGCAGGCGCTGACACAGGCGCTGCGGCGCGCGGGCATTGCCGAACGCGACATCCAGACCTCGAACGTCTCGGTGCATCCACAGCAGCAATACCGCGAGAACCAGCCGCCGCTGATCACCGGCTATCAGGCCAACAACACGGTGACGGCGAAGATCCGCAACGTGAACAACGTCGGCCGCGTGATCGACGCGGCAGTGGCCGCGGGCGGCAACACCATCCACGGCGTTTTCTTCTCGCACGCTGATCCGGACGCGCAGCTCGACATCGCCCGTCGCGACGCCATCGCCGAAGCGCGCCGGCGCGCGGAGCTCTACGCCAGTACGCTGGGCATGCGCGTTCACCGCATCGTCGCCGTGCAGGAAGGCGGCGGCTTTTCGCCGCCCGTGCCGATGCCGATGGCGGTGCGGATGGAAGCGGCGCAGGACGCCTCGACGCCGATCTCGCCCGGCGAGATCGAGACGCGCGTCAGCGTCAGCGTCACGTTCGAACTGCGCTAAACGTTATCGGAAAGGCGAAGGGCGGCGGAGCGATCCGCCGCCCTTTCTGTTTGCGCGTGAGCCGCAGTTTACGGCGTGGTCGGTTCCGGCGCGGTTTCGGCCGGCGCCGGCTCGGCGCTCGGCGGCACGGTTGGCGCGGGCGGCGGTTCCGGCAGATCGATGTCCGGAGGATTGATGTTGGTGTCCGGCAGATCCACTTCGAGTTCGGCGGTGCGCTGCTGCTGGAATCCGCCTGAATAGGCGACGATGCCGAACGCGATCACCGCCACGAGCACAATCCCCGCCAAGAACGCGAGCCACGGCGACGAGCCGCCGCCTTCTCTGTCTGCCATGTTCCAATCTCCATCCATGCCCCCGCACTTCAAGCCGATAGGCGCGGGGATGGTTCCGGCGCGCATCGCTGATCGGAACTCACGACCGCGCGGGCCGTTGGATTCGCATGGGTTACGAACTTTTATACGGTATCGGCGCGCTCTTGCTGGCCCTCGCGTTCGGCTACGGCATCTGGCGCAACATAACGCGCGACAAGAGCAAGGACGCGATCACCGAAGCGGCGACGAAGGAATCGTATGAGCACCCCGAGCGCTATCAGAAGCGTTCGCAAAAAATCTACGAGGACGCCGCCAAGGATTGAGCGACCGATTCTCGTTCTCGAAGGTGCGTTCGTTCGATGAACTCCGCCATCAGCGTGCCCCCGTTCGGCGTGCGTTTCGAGCAGGAAATGGCCGCCGTCGAGGATGTGCGCCTCCATGCGCGGGAGGTCCTGCATCCATGACAGCGTCTCGGCGATGTCGAAGAAGGCGTCGTGGCGACCCCAGAGCATCAGCGCCGGCGGTTGCCGCTGCTTGAGATAAGCGCCGATCTCGTCGAAGCGGGCGACGTATTTGCCGTAGTCGGCGAGCAGGATGCGCTGCATTTCCATGCGGCCGGGCAGGTGCAAGATGCGCCAATCTTCGACCCAGGGCTCGCCTTTGATCTTGGCGACGACGTCTTCTGGCACGCCGCGCGTGTACTGGCCGCGCGTGTCTTCGAAGGTGAGAAACGAGGTGGCTTTCGCCTTGTTTTCTTCGCTTGGCTCGTTCCAGTATTTGAACGTGTCTTCCCATTGCGGCGCAAACCCGGTGCGATGCGCGTTGGCGTTCTGAATGACGAGGCCCGCGACCTGCTCGGGCGCCTGCATGGCGATATTCAATCCGACCGGCGCGCCCCAATCGTGCAGGTAGATGAAGCGCCGCCCGACCTTGAGATGGCTGAGCAGCTCTGTGACGGCGTCGCTGAAGGCGGCGAACGAGGGTGTGGGAAGCGGGTCGGATTCGCCGTAGCCGGGCAGGTCGGGCGCGATCACGTAGGCGACGCGCGACAGCGCCGGGATCACATCGCGGAATGTGGCCGATGAGCTGGCGTAGCCGTGCAGCAGCAACAGCGCCGGCTTCGACGCATCGCCCGCTGCGGCGAACGCAAGTTGGGTCCCGCCGGATAAACGCAGCCGCTCGCGTGCGACGGAACTCATGGCGCGCTCCTTCCGCGCTCTGAGCTAGAGCGCGGAGGTTAGCTGGCCAGCGGCGTGAGCAGCGGTTCGCCGGCGTGGAAGCGGCGGAGGTTTTCCAGCACGTTCTGCGAGCCCTCCCACAGCGCTTCGCGCGTGCCGCCGCCGAGGTGCGGCGTGAGGGTGGTGTTCGGCACATCGGCCCAGCGCGAAACGGGCGTCGGCTCTTCGACGAACACGTCGAGCCCGGCGCCGCCGAGCGCGCCGGATTTGAGCGCGGCGATCAACGCGTCTTCGTCGATGACGCTGCCGCGGGAGATGTTGACGATGATGCCGTCCGAGCCGACGGCGTTGATGATTTCGGCATTGATGATGCCTTCGGTGCTCTTGTCACCGCGTGCGGCGATGGCGAGCACGTCGCACCAGTGCGCCAGTCGCAGCAGGTCGGGTTCGCAGGCGTAGGCGACATGCGGCTTGGCGCGCGGGCCATACCACTTGATCTCCAAGCCGAACGCCTTGGCGCGCTCGGCGACGGCTTGGCCGATCGCGCCCATGCCGACGATGCCAAGCTTGCGGCCGCGCAGGCGCTTCTGCGGCGGCACGGCGAGCGGCGGCGTCCATTTGCCCTCGCGCAGCACGCGCTCGCCTTCGGTGAAGAGCCGGAGGCGCGCGATCATGAGGCCGATGGCGACGTCGGCGACGTCTTCGTGGTTGATCTCGCGGCCGTGCGTGATCACGACGCCGCGCTGTCTGGCGTGGGCGAGGTCTAGCCCATCGACGCCGACGCCGAAGCAGACGATGCAGGCGAGCTCCGGCAGCGCGTCGATCATGGCGTTGGAGAGGCCGACATGGCCGATGGTGACCGCGGCTTTGATGTCTTTGCGATCGGCGGGCCAGTGGACGACGTCGTAGTCGGTGAGGCGCAGTTCGAACAAGCCGAGCGGCGGATGCACGAGGAGGGCGGGTTTGGAGTTCATGGCGCTGGCTTAGCGCGTTCCCCTCGCCCCGCGAAGCGGGGGAGGGGCTAGGGGAGGGGGAAACACACTGTCCCCCTCCCTGCGGCTTCGCCGCTGTCCCTCCCCCGCTTCGCGGGGCGAGGGACGATTATGCGGCGACGCGCTCTGGCTCGCTTTCGAACAGCGCGCACAATTCGTCGTGCACGCGCTGCGGGTCTTCGAGCATGCAGATCGCTTTACGCCGTTCGCGCGCGCTGGGGCCTAGGACGGCGTCGATGGTCCAGGCGATGTGCTTGCGCGCGATGCGGAGGCCGAGCGCTTGCGGGTAGAAAGCGAGCGAGTCTGCGTAGAGGGCGAGCAGCGAGGCGAGCAGGCGTTCGCGCGCGGGCGGGGCTGCCTCGCCGCCGTGGATGAGCGCGTGTTCGATGGCGCCGGGGAGCCAGGGTTTGCCTTGCGCGGCGCGGCCGATCATCACGCCGGCAGCGCCGGAGAGGTGGAGCGCGCGGCGTGCGTCGGCGGCGCTGGTGATGTCGCCGTTGGCGACGACGGGGACCTTCACCGCCTGCACAACGGGCGCGATCGCGGCCCAATCGGCTTGGCCGGTGTAGAATTGGTTTCGGGTGCGGCCGTGGATGGTGATCATGCGCACGCCGGCGGCTTCGGCGGCGCGGGCGATGTCGGGCGCGTTGAGGCTGGCGTGATCCCAGCCGAGGCGCATCTTCAGCGTGACGGGGAGTGTGGTGGCGGCGACGGTCGCTTCGATGAGACGCAGCGCCATGTCGGGATCGCGCATCAGCGCCGAGCCGCAGAGGCCGGAGGTGACGCTCTTTGACGGACAGCCCATGTTGATGTCGATGATATCGGCGCCGGCGTCCTCGGCGATGCGCGCGCCCTCGGCCATCCAATGCGCTTCGCGGCCTGCGAGCTGAATGACAAGCGGGGTTATGACGCCCGCGCCAGCGGCGCGGCGCACCATATCGATGCGCTCGCGCGCCAGCTGCTCGGACGCCACCATCTCCGACACGCAATAGCGCCCGCCGAAGGCTTTCACCTGGCGGCGGAACGGGATGTCGGTCACGCCGGCCATGGGGGCGAGGGAAACGAGGGGTGTGGTTAAGTGGCGCATTCTGCTTAGATCAGTCGACCCCACAGCAAGGGGCTGCGCAACTCAACTTCTTGTCCGCCAATTTCGACCTGCACGAGCAAGGGAGGGAGACCCTGGTGCAGATAGACCGGGAGGTCGAGGCAGACGTTCTGGTCCTCCCAATTGTTTTGCCCCTCCCAATACGGCGTGGAGTCGTGCCCGAAGAAATCGCAAATCACCACGTGGCGACCGTCGGCAGAGCGATAAGTGATGTGGCTCTGCCAATTGTTGTTGGTGACGCCCATCGAGAGCGGATGCAGTCTGACCTTTGGCGCGAGGTAGAAGCCGGTTGCCAATAGCGCGACGACGATGCCAATCGCCCTGATCACTTGCTCTTCTTCTTCATCAGCTTCGCAAAGCGCTCGAATAGATAATGACTATCCTGCGGCCCCGGTGACGCTTCCGGGTGGTACTGCACCGAGAACACCGGCTTGCCTTCGAGTTCGATGCCGCAATTGCTGCCGTCGAACAGCGAGACGTGGGTTTCTTTGACGCCTTTGGGCAGCGTCGCGGTGTCGATGGCGAAGCCGTGGTTCATGGAGACGATCTCGACCTTGCCGGTCGATTGATCCTTCACCGGGTGGTTCGCGCCGTGATGGCCTTGGCCCATTTTCATTGTTTTCGCGCCGAGCGCGAGGCCGAGCATCTGGTGACCGAGGCAGACGCCCATCACCGGCTTGCCGCTGTCGACCAGCTTCTTGATCTCAGGCGCAGCGTAGACGCCGGTCGCGGCCGGATCGCCGGGGCCGTTTGAAAGCAGGATGCCGTCCGGCTTGTGCGCGAGCGCTTCTTCGGCGGTCGCGGTGGCGGGCAGCACGATGGTGCGGGCGCCGATCTCGCCGAGCGCGCGCAGGATGTTGCGCTTTACGCCGTAGTCCATGACGACGACGGTGAACTTGGGCTCGTTCACTTCCGGCACGCCGAGCGGCCATTGCCAGAGACCTTCGTTGACGACGTAGCTCTGCGCCGTCGTCACTTCCTTCGCGAGGTCGAGCCCGTCGAGCCCGTGCCAGGCCTTCGCGCGCGCGTGCAACTTTTCCAGATCGAACTTGCCGTCGGGCGCATGGGCGATGACGGCGTTCGGCATGCCGTGTTCGCGGATGCGGCGCGTCAGCGCGCGCGTGTCGAGGCCGGCCAGGGCGATGACGTTGCGCTTCTTCAGCCAGCTGTCGAGATCGTCCTCGGCGCGCCAGTTGGAGGGCAGGGTCGGCCGTGCGCGGAAGACGGCGCCGCGCGCGGCTGCTGAAGCGGCTGGGGAGGAGCTTTCGATGTCCTCGTTATTGGCGCCGACATTGCCGATGTGGGGGAACGTGAAGGCGACAATCTGGGCGGCGTAGGAGGGGTCGGTGAGGATCTCCTGGTAGCCGGTCATCGAGGTGTTGAAGCACACTTCGCCGTCAGCTGCGCCGACCGCGCCGAGGCCTTCGCCCAGGAAGACGGTTCCATCGGCGAGTACGAGCGCGCCTGTTGGAACGCCATTTGAGGCGGCGGAGGATTGAGTCGATTTGGCCAAAGCGGCAGTGGGATAGAGTGAGCCGTGCGGGGTGTCAAAACGTCCCGGCTGGGGCGGAACAGCGCGCTCGCCAAACCCCTGCCGTAAAGGTGAACTCCATGTCAGCCATGCGCGTTGGCCGGTGGATGACGGACCTGTAAGGTTTTGGTGTGGGCACGAGGACGCCGACATATTGGGCCGGGGCGGTCGCCTTTTGGCTAGCGGCTGTAGTGGCCGGGTGCGGCCAGCAGGCCGTACGGCCGACTGCGCCCGCGGCCGACCAGCCCCAGCTGATCGCCCGCGCCGACCTGTTCGGTGACCCGGCGCGTCACGGCGGCCAGCTGTCGCCGCGCGGGGACCGCGTCGCGTTCCTTGCGCCGCGGGACGGGGTGCAAAACCTCTGGGTGCTGTCGGTCGAGGCGATGGAGGAGGCGCGGCCGGTGACGGACGATCGCGTCCGCGGCATCCGCCATTTTCAATGGGCGCAAGACAACGCGACGCTGCTTTATTTGCAGGACGAGCAGGGCGACGAGACCTGGCGGCTCTACGCCGTCGATGTCAGCCGCGGGCTGCCGCGAGCGCTGACGCCGGGCGGCGTGCGCGCCGAGGTGCTGGGCTCGAGCCCGAACGATCCGAACGGCGTGATCGTCAGCCTCTACCAGCGCGACCGCGAATGGCCGGACGTGTATCGCGTCGACATTCAAAGCGGCGAGCGCACGCTGCTGGTGCGCAATCCGCCGTCGCGCGGGTTTTCGCGCTTCATCGTCGATCGCGAGAACCGGGTGCGTCTTGGCGCGCGGCCTTTGCCGGACGGCGGCTACGAATTGGCTTCGCGCGATGCGCGCGGGCGCTGGCGGACGCTGCTCACGATCCCGTTCGAGGACGCGCAATCTTCCCGCGTCATCGCCTTCGAGACGGATGGGCGTTCGTTCCTGATGCTGGATTCCACCGGCCGGCAGAATTCCGCGCTCGTGCGGGTGGACGCCGAGACCGGCGCAAAGACACCGCTCGGAGAAAATGAACGCGCGGACGTCGTCGATGTCTGGCTCGATCCGGCGACCAATGCGCCGGAAGCGTTTGCGACCGAGTATCTGCGCCGCGAATGGCGCGCGCTCGATCCGGAGACGCAGGCCGATCTCGACTTTCTCGACAGCCGGCTGACCGGCGACTTCACCGTCGTCTCGCGCAGCGCCGATAATGCGCGCTGGATCGTCGTCGAGGAGGGGCCGGCGCTCGCGTCGCGCTCGCATCTTTACGATCGCGCCGACCGCGAAGGGCGGCGGCTCTCCTCTCTGTTCCGGCATCGGCCTGCGCTTGACGACGCGCCGCTGCAGCCGATGACGCCGGTGGAAATCGCCACGCGCGACGGCCTGACTTTGGTTTCCTATCTGACGCTGCCGATTGGCGCGGACGCCAATGGCGATGCGCGCCCGGAATCGCCCGTGCCGCTGGTGATCGTGCCGCACGATGGGCCGTGGGCGCGCGACAGCTACGGCTTCGATCCGTTGCATCAATGGCTCGCCAACCGCGGCTATGCGGTGCTGAGCGTGAATTTCCGCGGCTCCGCCGGGCTCGGCAAGACGTTCCTCAACGCCGGCAATCGCGAATGGGGCGGGCGCATGCGCGACGATCTCGTGGATGCGAAAAGATGGGCGGCCGCCAACGGTGTCGCGCCGCCGGACAGAGTCGCGATCATCGGCTCGGGCTTCGGCGGTTACGCGGCGCTTGCGGCGCTCGCCTTCTCGGCGGACGAGTATCGATGCGGCGCGAGCTACAATGCGCCGGGCAATCTGTTCGCGTGGCTCGACACTTCGCCCTTGAGCGCGCGCGCGGAGCTCTATCCGCGGATCGGCGATGCGCGCCTGCCGGGGGAGCGCGACATCCTCCGTCAGCATTCGCCGATGTTCTACGCCACACAGATCCGCGCGCCGCTGCTGCTTGGCGTTGGCGTACGGCAAGGGCGGGGATTGCGCGGCGAAGCGGATCAGATCGCGCAGGCGGTGCGCGCGCGGCGCGGCAATCTCACCTATTTGGTCTTTCCGGACGAAGGCCGCGAACTGGTGCGGCCGGCGAACCGGCTGTCCTATCTTGCCGTGCTCGAACATTTCCTCGGCGATTGCCTTGGCGGGCACGTCGAGCCGGTAGGCGCCTCGTTCGAAGGCGCGGCAATCCAAGTGTACGACGGAGCGATGAACGTGCCGGGCTTGAGCGCATTCGCGCGCCGGCCGGCGGCGATGCGGGTCGATCCGCCTCCGCCGCCCCCGCCGGCGGAGGGTGGCGAGGAAAGCGAGGACGAACTCGAAGAGATCGCGCCGGCGCCCGAGGACTTGGACGCCGCCGCACCCTAGGCCAGCGGGTAGATCGAGCGGACGCGGCTCTTGCGCTTGGTGAAGCTGTCCCAGACGAGCGTTTCAACGTGCGCTTGGCCCGCTTCGAAATGCACGCCCTGGAACATCGATCCGTGCGTCACGCCCGAGGCCGCGAACACGACGTCGCCCGGGACCATGTCGTCGAGCGTCAGCTTGGCGTGCACGTCGCAACCCATGCGGCGCGCGCGCTCTTCCTCTTGCTCGTTCTCCGGCAGCAGGCGCGCCTGCATCTGGCCGCCGGCGCAGCGGATCGCCGCCGCCGCGAGCACGCCCTCGGGCGCGCCGCCGGAGCCGAAATAGATGTCGATGCCCGATCGCGCGGTCTCAGTGGTCCAGAACACGCCGGCGACATCGCCGTCCGGAATGAGGCGAATGCCGGCGCCAATGCTGCGCAGTTCAGCGATGATCTTCTCGTGCCGCGGCCGGTCGAGCAGGCAGGCGCGGATTTCGCTCACCGGAACGCCCTTGGCTTCGGCGAGCCGCTTCACGTTTTCGCTGGGCGAGAGATCGAGGTCGATCAGGCCGGCCGGATAGCCGGGGCCGATCGCCAGCTTGTCCATGTACATATCCGGCGCGTGCAGGAGGCCGCCTTCAGGCGCAAGCGCGACGACCGTCATCGCGTTCGGCGCATCGGAGGCGCAGAGTTTGGTGCCTTCGAGCGGATCGACGGCGATGTCGGTGCGGACGCCGCCGGCGCCGAGCTCCTCGCCGATATAGAGCATCGGCGCTTCATCGATCTCGCCTTCGCCGATCACGACCTTGCCGGAGAAAGGCGCGGTCTGGAACGAGCGGCGCATGGCGTCGACGGCGGCCTGGTCAGCGTCGTTCTTGCGGCCGAAGCCGCGCAGCTTGGCGCTAGCGATCGCCGCGACTTCCGTCGCGTTCTGCGCGATTTGCGAAAGGATTAGTCCGGTGGTGACGTCCGACACGTGCGCCTCTTTGATTTGAAGGCGCTGTCATAGTGCGCGGTGCTGGCTGGGCCAAGCCGGATAGACCCGTTTTTGCTTGCCGGCGCGGACCAAGGCCTTGGCGCGCTTCTAATCTACCGTCAGCAGATCGGCGCAAATGGCTTCAAGGCCCGCCTGGTCGTCGGCGTCGAAAGCGTCGAACCGAGTGGAGTCGACGTCGAGCACGGCGGCCAGCGCGCCGGATCTGTCGAACACCGGCACGACGATCTCGGAATTGGAGCGGCTGTCGCAGGCGATGTGGCCGGGGAAGGCGTGCACGTCGGGCACGAGGAAGGTTCGGCGCTCCTGTGCGGCCGCGCCGCAAACGCCCTTGCCGAATGCGATGCGCAGGCAGCCGAGCGTGCCTTGGTAGGGCCCGACCACGAGTTCGTCGCGCTTGGCTTCGTCCACCAGGTAGAAGCCGGTCCAGAAGAAGCGGTCCGGAAACGCCTCCGCCAGCAGTGAGGCGGCGGTGGCGTAGCGCGCCGTGCGGTTCGGCTCGCCGGCGAGCACCGCGGCGACTTCGGCGCGCAGGGCCGCATACCGTTCGGCTTTGCCCTCGGGCAGCGGCGCGCGCGCAGCCTCGGCCATTAGCGGTTCGACTTCCGATGCTTCAGCGCGCCCGAGGCCTTGAGCGCCTGCATCTTCTCGGCGCGCGAACGCGGCTCGGCGCGCGGCGCCGACAAAGCCTTGCCCACCAGCACAGAGGCGCCGACCACCACTAGAACGGTGATCAGAATCCCGATCCAAAACCCCGCGTCCATCATTCGTCTCCTCGGGGCATAGATAGCGGCGCGTTGTGTCGTCGGCAATCTGCGACTATCCCAAACGGCATAGAGGCCTGCGCGCCGCGTACGAAAGCCACTGTCAAACGGCGACCTCGCATCTCACGCAAGGCCTAAGCCGCTCGGCCTAGAGCGAGAAGCCTATCGCTGAGTTCGGTTTCCTCAATGCCGCATTTACGCTCAGCGCGGATTTTGTCTCCCATTCGGGGGAGAACAGATGCTGGGTCGCACGCGCGTCGCGCACGCATGGTCGCTGCTCGCAGTCGGCGCTTGTCTCGCGCAAGCCGGAGAGGCGGCTGCGGGCCCGGTCGAGGCGACGCTTGAATACACCGCTGACTACATTGCGCCGATCTCGGGCGCGGATGATGCGGACGGCGTTTTTCTCGACAATCTCGACCTGGGCGTGACCTTTGACATGGGCCGCATCGCGGGTTGGCGCGACGTCAGCGTGTACGCACATGTGCTCAACAATTCCGGCGAGGCGCCGAACGACGACCTCGGCACACTGCAGGGCGTGGACAACATCGAAGTGGCCCGTCAGCGCGCGCGGCTCTACGAATTATGGATCGAAGCAGGCGTGGGCCGCGCCAACCTGCGCGCCGGCCTCTACGATCTCAACAGCGAGTTCTACGCCAACGACTCCGCCGGATTGTTGATCGCGCCGGCTTTCGGCATTGGATCGGAGCTGGCGGCGACCGGCCCCAACGGGCCCTCAATCTTTCCATCGACCGCGCTCGCGCTGCGGATCGCTCACCCGGTCACAGATGACTCGCTCATTCGCGTCGCCGCGCTGAACGCCACGGCGAGTGTGCTCGGCGATCCCGACGGCGTCGACACCTCGTTCGATGATGGCGCATTGCTGATCGGCGAGTGGAGCCGGGGAGGCGGCACCCGTCTCGCCCTCGGCGGCTGGGCGTACACGGACAAACACGACGACATCCGAGACGTCGATAGCGGCGGCGCGCCGCTACAGCGGCGTTCGGCGGGCGCTTATCTCACGATCGAGCGCGAGCTTCAGCCGGACCTCACCGGCTTCGCGCGTCTCGGCGTCTCCGATGGCGACACCACACCGTACGTCGGCGGCTGGCAGGCGGGTGTTCTGCTGGATGGCGTATTTGAGGCGCGCCCTGAAAGCCAATTGTCGTTCGGCGTTTATCAGGGACGGCTCTCGGCCAAGCATCGCGCGAATGAACGTGATGCTGGAGTCGACGTCGCCGCCGACGAGACCGGATTCGAACTCACCTATTCCGACCAGCTGACGCCGTGGCTGCGCGTGCAGCCGGACCTTCAGTTGGTGCTGAACCCCGGAGGCGATCGCGGGCGCGATCACTTGTGGGTTGCGGGACTGCGCTTTGCGGTGACGCCCTTCGGGGATGCCGGCGGTTGACCGTGTTTTTCTGGATACCCGCTGTGACAAGGAGCTGTGCGCGATGGCGTCGATAAATAGCGCGGCCACGGCCGCAAGCGTTGCTCTTTTCGGTTTGGTTGCGCTCTGCGGCGGGGCGGGATTGTGGGCTGAACTTCGTCTCGACTCGGCCCTCGAAGACTCGAACCGAAGCGCCAGCCTGCTGCGCAGCCACCTGACCGCCGACATGATGCACGACGCGGTGCGTTCAGACGTGCTCGCCGCTCTGATGTCACGCAACCCCGCGTCGGGGATCGAATTCGCGGCCGTCCGGGCCGACTTCGCCGAGCACATCCAGGAATTCCGCGCCATGATCCAGGCGGAAGGCGCTCTCGCACAAACCGAGGCGGAGCGCGAAGCCGTCGACAGCGTCGCCGCACCGCTCGAAGCTTACATCAGCAGCGCCGAGCAGGTGATCGCGCTGGCCGAGCGCGATCCCGACGCCGCCCTGGCCGCGTTGCCTGGCTTCTTCGAGCAATTCCGCACGCTCGAAGATTCGATGGAAGTGATCACCGGTGTCATCAGCGCAAGCGCGGCTGAGACAACCGCGAGCGCCGAGCGCGACACGCAGCTCTCCTTTTGGCTCGTGATCGCCGCGCTGGCCATATCCGCCGCCGCCGTAATTGCTCTTGCGCTGCTCACGCGACGCAAGCTTGTTGCGCCGTTGATGAATCTCACCGGCGCAATGACGCGGGTCGCCGGCGGCGACAACAGCGTCGATCCGCCGGAAGCGAAGCGGGAAGATGAAATCGGCGCCATGGGCAAGGCGCTCATCAGCTTCCGCGAGGCCGCGCTGAAGCGGCTCGAGGCGGAACGGCGCGAAGCGGAAGCGCGCAAGGAGGCGGCGGCCGCCCAGGAACGCGCGCGCGAGGAAGCCAAAGCGGCGGCCGAAGCGCTGGTGACGGATTCGTTCGGCGAGGGCATGGCCAAGCTCGCGACGGGCGATCTGACTTATCGTCTCGTCCGCGAGGTGCCGCCGGCGTACGAGCAGCTGCGCGCGAATTTCAATACGGCGGTGGAGCAGCTTCAGGACGCAATGCGCAGCGTGGTGACGAACGCCAACGGCATCCGCACGGGCGCCAACGAGATCAGCCAAGCCGCGGACGATCTGTCTCGCCGCACCGAGCAGCAGGCCGCGAGCCTGGAGGAAACGGCGGCGGCATTGGATGAAGTGACCGCGACCGTACGCAAGACCGCCGAGGGGACGACGCAAGCGAGTTCAGTCGTCAGCACCACGAGCGATGATGCGGCGGCAAGCGGCAAAATCGTGCGCGACACGGTGGCGGCGATGTCCGAGATCGAGCGGTCAGCCAACCAAATTTCGCAGATCATCGGTGTTATCGACGAGATCGCCTTCCAGACCAACTTGCTCGCGCTCAATGCCGGCGTCGAAGCGGCGCGCGCCGGTGAAGCGGGGCGGGGCTTCGCCGTCGTGGCTTCGGAGGTGCGGGCGCTGGCGCAGCGTTCGTCCGACGCGGCCAAGGAGATCAAGAGTCTCATCTCAGCGAGCTCGCGCCATGTCGGCGCCGGCGTCGAGTTGGTCGGCGAGGCCGGCAAGGCGCTGCAGCAAATCGCCGGGCGTGTGACCGAGATGAGCGCGCTCGTCAACGAGATCGCCGCCTCGGCGCAAGAGCAGTCGACGGCGCTGGCGCAGGTGAACACCGCCGTCAATCAGATGGATCAGGTGACACAACAGAACGCGGCGATGGTCGAGCAATCGACGGCGGCGAGCCATTCGCTGCGGCAGGAAGCCGACAACCTGATGATGCTGATCTCGCGCTTCAAAACCGGCGAACCGGTGGCGATGCCGGCGGCCAAGCCGCATCCGCCGAAGAAGTCCGCAAAGGCTCAGCCGCAAGTCAAGGCGCCGCCGAAGGCGGCGCAGCGTCAACGGGCGGCGTCGTTCTCGACGGCGGGTAGCGCCGCGCTCGCGAGGGCGGAGGACGATTGGGAGGAGTTTTGAGGCGGCGCGGGAGTCGCATACCGCAGCCGGGAGGTGCGCCGTGGCCGTAGCCGGAACGGCCTATCTCCTGCGGCGTAGCAGCGAATGCAGTTTGCTCAACGCGTCGTTTACTGCCGCGGCTGCTCTTAGTCCGTGCGCGCTGATGCAAGGTTTCGGGGGCGGTGATGACTTCTACTAGGCTGCGCGAGCGGCTGGACTTCGTGCAGATCGGGGACGCGGCGCGCAGCGCGATGCAGAAATCGCGTGCGGTGATCGACCGCGGCGTCGCCGAGGGGCTCGAGCAGCTCTACGCCCGCATCCGCGCGACTTCGGAAATCAGCCGGTTTTTTTCGGGCGAGAGCCAGATCAACGCCGCCAAAGACGGGCAAAAGCGCCATTGGGGACGCGTCGCCGCCGGCGATTTCAGCGACGATTATTGGGAAAGCGTCCGCCGCATCGGCGAGACGCATGCGCGCATCGGCCTCAAGCCGCAATGGCACATCGGCGGCTACGCCCTCATCCTCGACAAGCTGATCCGTGTCGTGGTCGCCGAGAAGACCAAGGCCAAGGGCGTGTTCGGCCGCGTCGACAGCGACGATCTTGCCGAGACGCTGGCGAGCCTCGTGAAGGCGGCCATGATCGATATGGATCTCGCCATATCGGTCTATTTGGAGGCGTCCGAACGCGCGCAGGCGGAGTTGGACGCGCAGGCGAAAGCGGCGGCGGCGGAGCAGCAGGCCGCGATGACGGCGCTGACCCAGGCGCTTTCCGCCTTGTCGGAGGGCAATCTCACCCACCGCATCGAGGAGCGCTTTCCGGCGGCGTATGAACAGCAGCGGGTGCTCTTCAACGCCACCATGGAAAGGCTTCAGGACGCGATGCGCGGCATCGCCGCCAATGTCGGCGGCGTGCGCACCGGCGCCGGCGAGATTGGCCAGGCGGCCGACGATCTGTCGCGCCGGACGGAGCAGCAGGCGGCGAGCCTCGAAGAGACCGCCGCGGCGCTCGACGAGGTGACCGCCACGGTTCGCAAGACAGCCGAGGGCGCGAACCTCACCAACAACGTGGTCGCTTCGACTCGCGCCGACGCCGAAGCGAGCGGCAAGGTCGTTGCTGACACCGTGGCGGCGATGTCGGAGATCGAACGCTCGGCGAAGCAGATTTCGCAGATCATCGGCGTCATCGACGAGATCGCGTTCCAGACCAACTTGCTGGCGCTGAACGCCGGAGTCGAGGCCGCGCGCGCGGGCGAGGCGGGCCGCGGCTTCGCCGTCGTCGCTTCGGAGGTTCGCGCACTGGCGCAGCGCTCTTCCGATGCGGCCAAGGAGATCAAAGCGCTGATCTCAGCCAGTTCGCAGCACGTCGAGACGGGCGTCGGCCTGGTCGGCGAGGCCGGCAAGGCGCTGCGTCTCATTGCCGATCGCGTCGGCGAGATCAGCGGCCTGGTCGGCGAGATCGCCGCTTCGGCTCAGGAGCAGGCGACGGCGCTGTCGCAAGTAAACACCGCGATCAACCAGATGGACCAGGTCACGCAGCAGAACGCCGCGATGGTGGAGCAGTCGACCGCTGCCAGCCATTCGCTGACGCAAGAGGCGAACGATCTGATGGCGCTCATCGCCCGCTTCAAGACGGGCGAGCCCATCGTCATGCCAGCGCCGGCAAGCCGGCCGGTCAGGCCGCAGCCCATCGCAGTGCAGCAGAAGCGGATCGCGACGTTCGCCTCGAGGCAAGCAGCAGCGCCCGCCACGCGTACGGATGAAGATTGGGAGGAGTTCTGAGCATGTCGGACACCGCATGCCTGCGCTTGACGAGCGTTCTCGATTTCCGCGCGGCGCAGCCGTTGAAAGCGAGCCTGCTCGAGCACCGAGGCAAGCCGCTCGAACTTGACGCATCCGATGTCGAACGCTTCGGCGGGCTTTGCCTGCAGGTGCTCGCCGCAGCGCGCGCGAGCTGGGCCGCCGAGGGCCACGCGTTCGCCATCGCTAATCCGTCAGAGGCTTTTTCGTCTGCGCTTACGCTCATGGGCGGCGCCGAGCACTTGGGAGTGAACCCGTGAGCAAGACCATTCTCACTGTCGACGACAGCCGTATGATGCGCGAGATGCTGCTCAAGGTGCTGCGCGACGCCGGATTCGACGTGGTGCAGGCCGAGGACGGCGTCGCCGGGCTGGAAGCGCTTTCGGCCTGCGAGCCCGACGTCATCATCACCGACATCAACATGCCGCGGATGGACGGCTACGGCTTCATCAACGGCGTGCGCAGTGAAGGCCGCCATCGGGCGACGCCGATTCTCGTGCTCTCGACCGAGAGTGCGCCCGAGAAGAAACAGCGCGCCAGGGAGGCGGGCGCGACGGGCTGGATCGTGAAGCCGTTCAAAGCCGAGAGCCTGATCGAAGCGATCCGGCGCGTGTCGGCCTGAGGAGCGGGACGATGGATGCGATGGACGCCATCAAGGTCACCTACTTCCAGGAATGCGACGAGCTGTTGCAGGATCTGGAGCAGGGCCTGCTTGCGCTGGAAGCCGGCGAGGGCGACGGCGAGACGATCAACGCCGTGTTCCGCGCCGTTCATTCGGTGAAAGGCGGCGCCGGCGCGTTCGGCTTCGAGGCGCTGGTGGCGTTTGCGCACGTTTTCGAAACGGCGCTGGACGCGATGCGCTCCGGCAAGCTCGAGCCCGATGCGGATGCGATCAAGCTGATGCTGCGCGCGTCCGACGTGCTGTCTGATCTGGTGCAGGCGGCGAAGAACGACACTTCCGTCGACGAAGCGCGCAGCGCGGCGATGGCTGCCGAACTCGAGGCGCTCACCAACGGCGAGGCAGAGACCGCGCCTGACCTTGCGCCCGTCGCGAACGCGGACGAGCCGGCCGCCGACGAATGGGGTTTCCGTCCGGTTCGCATGGAGGTCGATGCGCCCGCGTGCCCCGCGCCGCTCGCCGGTTGGCGGCTTGTCATGCGGCCAACGGCGGCGATGTACGCCAAGGGTCACGACGCGGCGGTGCTGTTGCGCGAACTGGCGCGGCTTGCGCCGCTCGAGACCAAGTGCGACGCGGCCGCGCTGCCCGGTTTCGACGAACTCGATCCCGAAGCGGCGTATCTCGTCTGGGACGTGCGGATTCCGGCCCACGTCGAGGAAGCCGCCATCCGCGACGTATTCGACTTCGTCGGCGACGATTGCCCGATCGAATTGTCGCGCGAAGAATGGACGATCGAGGCGCCGGCGCCGGCCGCAGGCGTCGAGCCGGAGATCGACATCGGCACGCTGTTGGCGCGCGTCATCGATCCGCCCGCGCCACCGAACGCCGCGAGCACGGTCGGCGACGATCAGCAGGCTGCCAACGCGAAAGCCGCCAAAGGCGACGCTGCGGCGACGATTCGCGTCAATCTCGAGCGCGTCGATCGCCTGATCGACCTGGTCGGCGAACTGGTGATCAATCAAGCCATGCTTTCGCAGCGCGTCGCCGAAAGCGGCCTTGCGCGCTCGTCGAACGTTGCCATCGGCCTTGACGAACTCGAGCAGCTCACCCGCGAGATCCAGGACAGCGTCATGGCGATCCGGGCGCAGCCGGTGAAGTCGGTGTTCCAGCGCATGCCGCGTCTCGTGCGTGAGATCGCCGGCTCGACTGGCAAGCAGGTGCGCTTGGTGACCGAAGGCGAGAACACCGAAGTCGACAAGACGGTGATCGAACGGCTCTCCGATCCGATCACGCACATGCTGCGCAACGCCATCGATCACGGCCTTGAGGCGCCGGAGGACCGCATCGCCGCCGGCAAGGGCGCCGAGGGGACGGTCCGCTTGGCGGCGCTGCACCGCTCCGGCCGCATCGTCATCGAAGTCTCGGACGACGGGCGCGGCATCAATCGTCCGCGCGTGCGGGAGATTGCCGTCAACAAGGGACTCATTCCCGCCGACGCACAGTTCACCGACGACGAGATTGACAACCTGATCTTCCTGCCGGGCTTCTCCACTGCCGCGACGGTCTCGAATATCTCCGGCCGTGGCGTCGGCATGGATGTGGTCAAGCGTTCGATCCAAGCGCTGGGCGGGCGCATCTCGATCAGCTCGCAGCCGGGCAGGGGCTCGACGTTCACGCTGTCGCTGCCGCTGACGCTCGCCGTGCTCGACGGCATGGTGGTGACAGTCGGCGAGCACACGTTCGTTGCCCCGCTGTCGGCGATCGTCGAGACGCTGCAGCCGAAGCGGGACGAGGTCCGCATGCTCGGTCCGCGCAGCGCCGTCTTGGCCGCGCGCGGCTCGCATCTGCCGCTGATCGATATCGGCGTCGCGCTGGGATGGCGCACGCAGCCGATCGATCCGGCCGATGGCGTGGCGCTGCTGGTTGAAGCTGAAGGCGGCGCGCGCGCGGCCGTCGTCGTCGACGCGATCCAGGGCCAACGCCAGGTCGTGATCAAGAGTCTGGAAGCGAACTATCAGCGCGTCGATGCGGTCGCCGCGGCCACCATTCTCGGCGACGGCCGCGTCGCGCTCATCCTCGATATCGACGCGCTGGTCGACAGCCGACGCGCCGATCGTTTCGAAACTCCTCTTGCACAAGCGAGCTGACCCATGGATGCCGAACGCCACAGTGAAAGCCTCGAGCTGATTTCGTTCCTGATCGACGATCAGGAATTTTGCCTCGACATCATGGCCGTGCGTGAAATCCGCGGCTGGACAGCGGCGACCCCGTTGCCGCATTCGCCGCCCTTTGTGCGCGGCGTGATCAACCTGCGCGGCGCGGTGCTGCCCATCCTCGACCTGAAGGCGCGACTTGGCCTGGGCGAAGCGCAGCCCAACGCGCGCAGCGCCATCATCGTTGTGCATATCGGCCGGCGCCTCGTCGGACTTCTGGTCGACGGCGTTTCCGAAATTCTCGCTGCCGACCCCGCCACCGTGCAGCCGACGCCCAACGTCGGGTGCGAGGTGGTCAGCCGGTTCGTACGCGGGATCATCGCGCTCGAAGGGCGGATGATCTCCTGGGTCGCGCTCGACGATATCCTGCCGCCGGAAGAGGCCGCCGAGGCCGCATGAGCGCAGCCGCCGCCCTCCGCAAGAGCGAAGAGCGGTTGGTCGAAGGCGAGTTCGCCTTCACCGCCGGGGACTTCCGCCGCATCGCATCCTTGATGCGAGAGCAGACCGGCATCTATCTGCCGGAGGCGAAGGCGACGCTCGTCTATTCGCGCTTGGCCAAACGGCTGCGGCAGCTGGGGCTCGCGACCTTCGACGCCTATTGTGCGCTGATCGCCTCGCCCGACGGCGCCGCCGAGCGCAATTCGATGGTTGCGGCGCTGACGACGAACGTCACGCGCTTCTTTCGCGAGCCGCACCATTTCGATCACCTGCGCGAGAAGGTCCTGCCGCCATTGCTGGAGAAAGCGCGAAACGGCGGGCGCGTGCGGCTATGGTCGTCCGCGTGCTCTACCGGCGAGGAGCCGTATTCGATCGCGCTCACCATTCTCTCGCTGATGCCGGAAGCGGCGCGGCACGACGTGCGCATTCTCGCGACGGATATCGATCCCAATGTCGTCGCCACGGGCAAAGCCGGCGTCTACAGCGCCCAGGCCGTCGAGCCTATCTCGTCTTCGCTGCGCGACCGCTGGATGACGCGCGAAAGCAGGGCCGACGGCGGCTGGCGCGCCGGCGACGAGATGCGCGCTCTGGTGCGATTCAATACGCTGAACTTGATCGGCGAGTGGCCGATGAGGGGCCGCTTCGACGCGATCTTCTGCAGGAACGTCGTGATCTATTTCGAGCAGGACACGCAGGACCTGATCTGGGGCCGCTTCCGCGACCTGCTGACGCCTCAGGGGCGGCTCTATGTTGGCCACTCCGAACGAGTCGAGGCCCCTGGCTACGCCAGCGACGGGCTCACCATCTATCGTTTGACGGGGTCTGCTCAATGAGCGTGCGCGTTCTCATTGTCGACGATTCGGCGACCATTCGCAGTCTGCTCAAGGCGGAGTTGTCGCGCGATCCAGAGATAGAGGTCGTCGGCGTGGCCGGCGATCCGTTCGAGGCGCGCGAGGCCATCAAGGCGCTTAGTCCCGACGTCATCACGCTCGATGTCGAGATGCCGAAGATGACCGGTCTCGAATTTCTCGAGAAGATCATGCGCCTACGGCCGATGCCGGTGGTGATGGTGTCGACGCTGACCCAGGCCGGCGCGGCCATCACGCTCGAAGCGCTCGAGATCGGCGCGGTGGATTGTGTCGGCAAGCCTGACTTCGACGGCCTGGCCGAAAAGGTGAAGATGGCGGCCCGCGCGCGCGTGCGCCCGCTGGTGCAACGAACGGCGCTGCGGGTGGATCATGCGCCGTACCGGCCGAGCGACAAGGTGCTGGCGATCGGCTCGTCGACCGGCGGCGTCGAGGCGTTGATCACGATGCTGTCGGTATTTCCCGAGAATTGCCCGCCAACCCTGGTCACGCAGCACATGCCGGCGACCTTCACGTCGAGCTTCGCGGCGCGTCTCGACCGCACCTGCAAACCACACGTCGAAGAAGCCCGCGACGGCGCGCCGTTGCGGACGGGCTGCATCTATATCGCGCCGGGCGGAGCAACGCATCTGCGTGTCGCCGGCGGAACGCAGCGCGTCTGCCGCCTCGATGAATCGGATCTGGTGAACGGACACCGTCCCTCGGTGGACGTACTGTTCACTTCCGTTGCGCAGGAGATCGGCGCCCGCGCCGTCGGCGTCATCCTGACGGGCATGGGCAAGGACGGCGCCCTTGGACTGAAAGCGATGCGCGAGGCAGGCGCACGCACGCTCGGCCAGGATGAATCGACCTGCGTGGTCTACGGCATGCCGCGGGCCGCCTTCGAGATCGGCGCGGTCGAACGCCAGGCGCCGCTCGGAAGTCTGGGCCGCGCCGCTCTGGATTTGTGTTCTGTTGAAATGCGAGGAGCCGCCTAATATGCCCGCCGCTTCCGCCATCAAAGTGCTCGTCGTCGACGATCAGCTGACGATGCGCGCTCTGATCCGCTCCGCGCTGCAGGAGATCGGCTTCAAGGATATCACCGACGCCGGCGACGGCGAGGAGGGCTTGAAGGCGCTCGTCGCCGCGCCTGCGCATCTCGTGATCTCCGATTTCAACATGCCGAAGCTGGACGGTTTGAGCTTCCTGCGCGCGATCCGTTCGCACGAGCCGATCCGCAAGACGGCGTTCATCATGCTGACCGGCCGCGCCGACAAGGAGCTGGTGCAGCGGGCGATGCAATATGGGGTCAACAACTACGTCACCAAGCCGTTCTCGCCGGCGGTCCTGCGCGGCAAGATCGAGGAAGTGTTCG
Organism: Vitreimonas sp.; assembly: GCF_035627415.1. Lineage (GTDB taxonomy): Bacteria > Pseudomonadota > Alphaproteobacteria > Caulobacterales > Aquidulcibacteraceae > Vitreimonas. The sequence goes on from NZ_DASPLU010000029.1 coordinate 21,338, forward strand.
GCCCGCTGACATGATCCGCGATACCGTCCCCGCCAGCAGCTCTCCGTCCGAGCGCATCGTCCACGTCGTTCAGGGCGAACAAGCGATCGTCGGCGAGGACGGCATCGTGCTGTCGACGATCCTGGGCTCGTGCGTGGCGACGTGCCTGCACGATCCGATCGCGCGTGTGGGCGGCATGAACCACTTTCTGCTTCCGGGCGACACCAGCGCGAACGCCGCGGACGACATGAAGTACGGCGTCAATGCGATGGAGCTGCTGATCAACGGACTGCTGCAACGTGGCGCCTCACGCGCGCGGCTGGAGGCGAAGCTGTTCGGCGGCGCGCATGTGGTCGGCGGGCTCTCCGATATCGGCGCGCAGAACGGCGCCTTCGCCCGCCGCTTCCTGCAGACCGAAGGAATTCAGATTGTCGGCGCGAGCCTCGGGGGCGATCGCGCCCGGCGTGTGCGGTACTGGCCTTGCTCCGGCCGCGCCTCGCAATTGCTGCTCGACAAAGCCGATGTCTTCACCGCCGAACGCAAGTCGCCGCCGAAGCCCGCCGCGCCGGAAGCCGGCGCCGTCGAACTCTTCTAAGGGCACAGCCATGTCGCGAGCACTCGAACACAGCGCCGATCGGCGCCAACCCACCGAAGCCGGCCGGATCATGTCGAGCGTCGCCGACGAGCTGGATCGTATGCGCTCTTTAGGACTGCAGATCGAAACCTCGCTGTGTGAGCTCGCCGGCGGCGTGGCTGAACAAGGCGTTTGGCTGGAGGACTTGCAGCAGTTCGATCTGATCTTGCAGCAGCTGGCGGCGCTGCGCGATTTCCTGACAACCGCGGCGGCGACGCAGGGCGCCGATGCGCCGATCGACATCGCCGACGCCGCCGACAAGCTGACATTGCATGACCTCCGCCTGCGCCTGCTCGGCCAGGATGCCGGCGAACGCCACCGCGATTGCCACTTCTTCGAGGAGGATAGTGGGTGAGGAGCGGCCGGATCAATCTCGCGCTGGCCAGCGTGCTCTTGCTCGACGCCAGCGATCACAATCTGGACATTCTCACGCAAGTTCTGAAGGGGCTTGGCGCGCAGGACGTGCACCGCTGCCTGACGATCGCGGAGGCCGAGCGTGTCATCAACCGCATCGCCGTCGATCTGATCATCGTCGATCCGAACCTGAAGAAGGAAGATGGACACAGCTTCGTCGAGTGGGTGCGCCGAAGCACGCCCGATCCGACCCGCGCCGTGCCGATCATCATGATCTCGGGATACTCGACGCTCACGACCGTGCACCGCGCGCGCGACGCCGGCGCCAATTTCTTCGTCGCCAAGCCGATCACGCCCAAGGTGCTGCTCGATCGCATTCTCTGGATCGGCCGCGACAACCGCAATTTCATCGAAGTGGCGAGCGGCTATTGCGGTCCTGAGCGGCGGTTCAAATTCGAAGGTCCGCCACCCGGTTGCGAGGGCAGGCGCCATGACGATCTCAAGGCGCCGATCGGCGATTCCATGACGCCGAACATGTCCCAAGACGAAGTCAACACCATGATCAAGCCGCAAAGGGTGCAGTTGTGACCTTGCTCCGCTCATATCGCCCCGAGGTCCGTCTGCAGCAAATGCTGGCGCGTCCCGGGGGCCTATCGATCGAACAAGCGCTGGCGAACGCTCAGCAAGGCGTCGAGACGCTGCGGTCGCAGTGCACGGCCGCCGTGGACGCGACGATCGCCAAAATTTGCGCGCTCACCACCGAGGGCGCGGAGAAGAACGCCAAGACGATCTATGCCCTTGCGGACGAGGTGTTCGCCCTCGCCGGCACGTTCGACATGACCGATGTGAGCAAGGCGGCCTACAGCCTCTGCGCTCTGCTCGCCTCTGAGGAAGGCGCCAAGAAAGGCGCAGCGATCCGCGTGCACGTGGAAGCGCTGAAGGCGCTGCGCAATCCGTTAGTGGCGGCCGACGCGAACGCCCGCACCAAGGTGCTCGAAGGCCTCGTCAACGTCTCCAAGCGCTACGGCAAGTTCGAGGACAAGCCGCTCGCCCGCTGAGGCGTCGCACTCTCGAGCGGAATAGACGTATCATCTGTACATCCAGTGGAACGAATGTATCATCGGCTCTGTGTCGTCATGGGCCGCTCTGAAATTCGCTCTCGGGCTCTGGGCCGCCACGGGCGTGGCGCTCGCACAGGAAGCTGGACGCCTTGTCTTCCAACCTGACTTCTTTGCGGCCTATGAACCGCAAAGCGCTCTGGACATGGTGCAGCGCGTTCCCGGATTCAGCATCGACGAGGGCGAAGATCGGCGCGGGTTTGCCGGCGCGCAGGGCAATGTGCTGATCGACGGCGAACCGCCCGCGACGAAAGCGCAGGAGATCGAAGACATACTCGCCCGTATCCCCGCTTCGGGCGTGCTCAGGATCGAATTGGTGCGCGCTGCAGGAGCGGGAACGCAGCAATCGCAGCTCGTCAACGTCATCCGGCGCGTGGGCGGTGGCGAAGGTGTGTGGACCGCGGAGCTCGCGCAGAGCCGCGACGGCCGTCTGTCGCCGAGCGCTGAGGGCGCCTACTCCGGCCGCTGGCGCGGCGTCGAGTACGGCGTCTCCGCTGCGCTCGATATGGAGCGCGCGGCGATCCGCGGAGAGCGCAGCGACTTCGACGCCGTCGGGATGCTGAATGAACGGCGGGTGGAGCGGCTGCCTACCGACGAGCGCGAGGCGCGCGCCGGCGGCGAGTTAAGTTTCGATGTTGCCGGTTGGCGCGCCGGGTTGAACGCACAACTCAGCCGCGCTGAACTGGACGAGCAGCTCTTCTCTACCGTGTTCGATGCAAGCGGAATCGCGGACGAATTCGTGATCGGCGACCTGGCCGAGCGCGAGACAATCGGCGAGCTGGCTCTCTCGTTGCGCCGCGAGCGCAACGGCTGGCGCTCCGAGCTGGCGGCAATCGTCACGCGCACCCGCTTCAGCGCCGACGAGAGCTCGAGCGACGTCGACGCAGGCGGCGCGCTCGACGAAGCGTCGCATCAGCGCCAGCGGGTCGACAGCGGCGAGACGATTCTGCGCGGCGCAGTGCGCCGGACGCTACCGGGCGCCTGGAGCGTCGAGCTTGGCGCAGAAGCGACGCTGAACACGCTGGAGCAGCGCCTTGAGCTCACCGAGGACGATGGGTCGGGGCCAGCGCCAGTTGTGCTGCCTTCCGCCAACGTGCGCGTAGAAGAGCAGCGTGGCGAAGCGAGGATCATGCTTTCAGGACCGCTTTCGCCGCGTTGGTCGATCGAGGCCGGCGGCGCGTTCGAAGCGTCTGTGCTGACGCAGAGCGGCGACGCCGACGCTGAAACGACGCTGAGCTACTTTAAGCCCACGCTGCAGTTGGTGCGCGCGCTGGGGGAGGGCGATCAGCTGCGCCTTCGGATTTACCGAGATGTCGGACAGCTCGACTTCGAGGATTTCGTCTCGGCGGCGGACCTCCAGAACACCGCCGTCGACGCCGGGAATCCCGATCTTGTCCCGGAGACCTCTTGGCGCGTCGAGGCGGGCGCCGATTGGCGCTTCGGCGAAGACGGCGTGTTGGGGCTCACGTTCTATCATTGGAGCGTGGAGGATGCGCTTGACGTCGTGCCCATCGGTGCGCCCGGCAATCGCTTCGATGCGCCTGGCAATATTGGCGATGCGACGCTCTGGGGCGCGCGCATTCAGCTCGCCTTGCCGCTGCCGTTCGACGCCGAGCTCAGGCTGGACGCCATGGCGCAGCGCTCGGAAGCAACCGATCCGCTCACGGGCGAGAGCCGCGAAATTTCCGCCATCGAGGAGAGCGCCTTCATCGCGAACCTGCGTCAGGATCTCGGCGCATTTGCATGGGGGGTCGATTACGAGCGCGAAGTCGAGACGCCGGAGTTTCGTCTCGATCGCATCGAAACCGAGCGCGAGCCCGAGGAGCTCACGCTTTGGATCGAAACCACGGCCTTCGGCGACTTGAAGCTGCGCGCCTGGGCCGAGAACGTGAACGACAGCGCCGAGTGGCGCCGCCGCAGCCTGTTTGATCCCGATCGGCTCGGCGGCCCCGACGGCGGCGACGTCCGAGCGCGCCGCCAGGGCGTCACGCTCGGCGTCTCCGCCAGCGGGCGGTTCTAGCGGCGCGTCTCCAGGTTCAGCGCGTTCGCGATCGCCGACCAAGGCACGAGCTTGAAGTTCTGGTGTTCGGGCGGTGAGATGTTGCGCCCGTCTTGGGCGATGAACGCCCCGCCGGCGAGAGCGCCGCCCAGATTGGCGCTGGTGACGTCGAGCCCGTCCGTCTCGGAAATGCCATCGATGCCGCGCGCGGCGTCAGCCAAAATCGAGAAGGAGCCGACATACTCGTTCGCTCCTTCGCGCCGGAATACGGCGTAGCTGTTGTTGCCCTGGCTCGAGAGCACGAGATAACCGCGTCCGCCGCCGAGGTCGTAAAGTCCAATGCCTTCGAGATCGTCCTTGAGCGCCTCGTTCGCGGCCACTGTTGCGACTGAAACCGGCGTCGCCGGCGCGTCGGGCTCGGCGCCGACGCGCCAGAGACCGATGTCTTCTTCCGCAACGTAGAGAACGCCTGTCGCATCATCGGCGACGCAGCCCTCGGTCTGCGTCGCGAACGGAATGTCGCGTACGCGGTGGGCGCGCACGCGCCCGTTGCCGGCATCGACCAGCTCCCATTGCCGCACAGGCCCTTCGCTATCGGTCACGAACACATAGGTGCGGCCTGATTGGGCGCTTTGGTACATGCAGAGGCCGTAAGGGTCGACCATGCCGGTCGGCTGGACGCCGTCGGCCACATTGACGAGCCGGCGCGCCGCGCCATCGACGCGATAGAGCGAGATGCCGTCATTGCTGCGGTTGCTGGCGGCGACGAGCGAAACGCTCTGGCTCCCGAGCCGGAAATTGTCGCGAATGTCGACATTGTTCATCCGCCCATCCGGCAGGAATTGCACCACGCGCCCGTTGAGGTCGTAGACATACAGCCCAGACTGCTTCTGCGTGCCGATGATGAGGCTCTGGGCCGGGTCGCTGCGATTGACCCAGACCGCCGGATCGTCCGCGGCATCGCCGTCGGTCTCGACCGGCGCTGTTTCCATGATCGGATGCACGACGACAACGTCGGATTCGGGCGGCGTACGCGGATCGCGTGGCGCGCCCGCGGCGAGGTCGAGCGCGCCGGCGATCGCGGCCCAGGAGACCAGCTTATAGTTTGTGCCGCCGTCGTTCTCGTCGTCCATGACGACCAGCGCGCCGAGCGGGTAATTCGGACCGAACACAAAACTCGAGGCGTTCAACCCGCCCGCAGCTTCGACGCCATCGACGGCGCCGGCCGCGCCGAGCGTGAAGCTGCCGGCGTAGGTGTGATCGGCGTTGCGGTCGTAAACATGGAAACGGTTGGCTGAAGCATCGGAGACGACCAGGTAGCTCGCTTCGCCCGCATTATAAACGGCGACACCGCCGGCCTCCTCGGTGATGCGCCCGAGCCGCGCGGCATCGATCAGCTGCGGCACGACCTCGGCTTCCGGATTGGCGTCGAACCGCCAGACGCCCACGCCTTGCTCGGCCACGTAGAGATCGCCCGTCGCGTCATCGGCCGCGCAATAGCTGGCTTCGGACGCGACGTGCAGCTGCCGAACGAGGTGCGCGTCGAGCGCGGCGCCGCGGCCGCCGATCATATATTGCGCGATTTCGCCGGCGCCGCCGAGCACGAAGGCGTAGAGCGTCGCGTCGCGAGCATCGCGATAGAGGCACATGCTTTCGCTGGCGAAGCCGACCGGTATCTCGCGCGCGGTCCGTTCGCGCGCGCCGCCGCTTTCGGCGTCGAACTCGAACAGCCTCAGCGCATTCGTCGCTCCGTCGACCGAAGCGAGCGTCCACACCGCGCGCCCGTCTTCGCCCGGTGCGCCATAGCGCGCGTCGAGGCCGACGGTTGCGCCGCCGGCGACCGCACTCTGCCGCGCGCCGTCAAGACTATAGACCACCAGTCCCTCACTCTCGCTGGAGCCGACGATCAGCCCGTCGGCTCCACCGCGCGGGATGATCACGGCCGTATTGGCGTCCGACTGGGTGGTGGGTGCGGTTTCCGCAGCCGGCGCCAGCGCTGCCGGCGAGTCACCTCTGCCCGTGACGCAGCCCGCCAGTGCTGCGGTTGCGAAAAGGCTGAGAGCCCAGCTCTTTCTCATGTTTGTCCCCTCTGTCGGCGCATCGCGAGCGCTTTACGCGCACTTTGCAACGTTTCGTCCTGCCTTGCTGCCACTCGCCCAAGGGCTCTGCAAGGGAAATTCCAAATATGTTGCCTTTTGGAATTTTCGTTCGTATCATCATCCGGTCAAGACAACCTCGCACGTGGCCGGCGTTCGCGTCGGCCCCGGAGTCGGGGGACCTCAAGGGGAGGGAAAAATGAGATCGATGCGGAAGGCGGCGTTGAAGACGCTGCTGATGACGTGCTGCTTCGCGATGCCAAGCCTGGCGCTGGCGCAGGACGCCGAAGAGGAGCAATCTCTCGAAGAGATCGTCATCACCGGCCAAATCCAATACCGCAACCGCACCGACACGGTCGCGCCGGAGCTGGTGTACGATCAGCAATTCTTCGAACAATTCGAGCCGCTTTCGGTTGGCGATCAGCTCTCTCGCGTGCCCGGAGTCGCATTCACCAGCGACATCGGAGAACGCGACGCGCCGCAGATGCGCGGCCTCGGCGAAGGCTTCACTCAGGTTCTGGTCAATGGCCGCCCGATCCCCGGCGCCGGCAATGATCGCACCGTGTTCGTCGACCGCATCCCCGCCGAGATCATCGATCGCATAGAAATCGTCCGCGCTCCGAGCGCCGATATCGACAGCCAAGGCATTGGCGGCACCATCAACATTATTCTGAAGGACGGCGCGAGCCTGCCGCCGGGCGTGATCGCCCGCGTCGGCGGCGTCTACGATGTCGACAACGAGGAGCTGGGCGGGCTCGGCGCGCTCTCGTTCTCCAACCGCACCGAAGATCGGCGGATCGCCTATTCCGCCACCTTCGACGTGCAGCAGCGCTACAACACGAAGGTGCTCGATCAGCAGCTGTTCGACGACACCTCGCCCGGCTTCGATCCGGACAACAATGGCCTGTCCATGTTCGACCCGGACGGTTTCGATCCGACGACCCCGTCGACCAATGCGATCGAACACGAAGATCAGCTAGATACCCGCGAGAGCCTCGATCTTTCGTTCAACGGCGACCTCACGGTCGAACTTACCCCTGACCATCGCGTGCGGCTGGACGGCTTTTATCTGAGCACCCAGCGGGACGAGACAGAGGAAGCGCAGCTCTATTTCCGCAACGACGATTCCGGTGACGATCCCGGCACCGGCAACGACAACGGCGATGTGTCGGACGATCCGTGGGAGCTGAGCGAGGTTGCGAGCCAAGCCCAAGAGATCGAGCAGGACAGCTTCGGCGTCTCCGTGCTCTACGAGGGGGATGTGACCACCGCATGGAGCATCGAGAGCCAAGCGCGCTACGCCCGATTCCTGGAAGCCAATACCGAAACCGACTTCGAGACCGCTGTTTTCGACGGCGACCCCACCGAAGGTGAGCGCACGATCATCGACAGCGACGATCAGGAAATCTCGCTGGACGGCTCGCTCACCTTCAACAGCAGCGCGTTCGCCGAACGCATCGGACTGGTCGGTTTCGAGTTTGAGGTCGGCGTCGCCGGCAAACTCAAGACCCGCGATTACAGCCAGCGCATCTTTGCGGACGACAACGATCTCGACTTCGCCGATCCGGGCGAGGAGGAGACCAATCCGCTCGGGAGCGGCAATTTCGACTACGAAGAGCGCCGGCTCGACGCTTTCATGCAGACAGAGCTCGAACTGTCGAGAGCGGTGACCTTCCAGGCCGGGGTTCGCGTCGAGACCACAGAAACCGAAACCTCGCTCGCCGGCGTTGGACCAACGGTCGAGAGCGAAACGGCGGAATTCTATCCCTCAGCGCACTTGCAATGGGATGTCGGGGAGAACGGTCAGATCCGCCTCTCCGCCGCGCGCACCGTGCGCCGGCCGTTGCTCGATCAACTGGTTCCGTTCGCCGATGAAGAAACCCCCGGCGACGAGGACGAAACCGTTGGCAATCCCAACCTGGGTCTGGAAACGGCGTGGGGCGTGGATGTCGGTTACGAACATCGTATCGGCCGCCGCGGCGTGATCGGGATCAACTTCTTCCACCGCGAAGTCAGTGACCTGATCAGTTTGATCAATACCGGCGTGCCGACCGGCGCCGGCGGCTTCGTCTACAGCTATGACAACGTAGGCGACGGCACGGTGTGGGGCTGGGAGCTCGACGTCTCGACGCCGCTCGACTTCATCGGTCTGCCGGAAACGGGGTTCTTCCTCAACTACACTGGTCTCGATTCCGAGCGCACCGATCCGTTCACCGGCATCGAGTCGACGTTCAACGCGCAGCCGGAATTCGTCTACAACTACGGCATCACCCACAACATTCCGTCCTGGGGCGCCAGCGTCGGCTTCAGCTACCGCGAACAGGGGATGTCTCGGTCGGTGTTCCTCGGCGAGATCGAGGATCAATGGTACGACGGCAATCTCGAGGTCTTTGTCGAGAAGCGGCTCTCCGACAATGTCGTGCTACGTGTGGTTGGGAACAATCTCCTCGACGCCGACAGCATTCAGTCAGAGAAAAATTTCGACGGCGACGACGCGGTCGAGCTGCGCGATGCGATGCTCGCCAACGACGTGGACGAGTTCGAGATCGAACGCGAGAACTCCTCGCCGACGATTCTGGTCACTCTCCGCGCCGTGTTCTGAAGCGGACGACCTCCCGAGCGTTTCCTCGAGCGGCCCCTCTTGGGGCCGCTTCTTTTTGCGCTCTAGAGAAATACGGGCGCGCCACGGCGCATGGATTCCTGCGCCGCTGTCGCCAGCGCCAACGCCGCAACGCCATCCTCATATCCGACCTCAGGCGCAGCGCCGCGCGTGAGCATGTCAGCGAAATGCGCCATCTCGGCGCGATAGGCGGCGGCGTAGCGGTCGAGGAAGAAGTTCTGGAATTGATCGGCCTGTGCGCCGGTTTCCGTCCAGGTCTCGACCGTCGTTTCGGTGACGTTGCCCGCCCGCAGCGCGCCCTTTGCGCAGAACGCCTCGATGCGCTGGTCATAGCCGTAGCCGCTGCGGCGACTGTTGGAGATGACGCACAGCTTGCCGGATGGCGTACGCAGGATCGTCTTGGCCGTATCGATGTCGCCAAGCCGACCGATTTCGGGATCGACCAGGCACGCGCCCGTCGCGAACACTTCGCTTGGCTCTTCGCCGAGCAGCCAGCGCGCCATGTCGAAGTCGTGGATCGCCATGTCCTTGAACAGCCCGCCGCTCACCGGGATGTAGCCTGCGGGCGGCGGCGCCGGGTCGTGGCTGGTGATGTGCAGCGTCTCCAGCGCGCCGACTGCGCCCGCGTGCAGCCTTTGCTTCAGCGCCCGAAAGCTCGGATCGAAGCGCCGGTTGAACGCGAGGAAGAGACGCGCGCCGAAGCTCTCGAACCGCGGCGCAGCGTCTTTGGCGCGCGCGAGGTCAAGGTCGATCGGCTTTTCGCAGAACACGGCCTTGCCCGCAGCCGCCGCGTGCAAGCTGAAGTCGAGATGTGTGTCTGTGGAAGAGGCGACGATGACGCCGACGATGCTCGCATCGCCCAGCGCGCCGTCGAGGTCGGCGACAGTTGCCCCGTGGCTCGACGCGATCGCTGCCGCCGCATCGGTGTTCGGATCGATCACATAGGCAAGCTCGAGGTCGGCATGCGCGGCGACGTTTGCGGCGTGGATGCGGCCGATCCTGCCTGCGCCAATGAGTGCGATTCTCTGCATCATGCCCCTCGGAGCTTTACGACGGTGTTGGTTCGCGCCGACTTGGCGCAGGCTTCCGCCCAGGCGAGCGCCGCCAGACCTTCCTCATAACCCACCTGCGGCCGCGCTCGCCCAGAAACGACTTCTGCGAAGTGATCCATTTCCGCAGCGTAGGACGCCGCGTAGCGATCGAGGAAATTCGGCCGGATCGGCGAGGCGCGCGCGCCGGCTTCGCTCCAGAACTCGACAGTGTCGACGCGCTCGTTCCTGGTGGCGGCCATCCCGCGCGAGCCATATGCTTCAATGCGCTGATCGTAGCCATAGCCGCTGCGGCGGGTGTTGGATATGACGCACAGCTTGCCCGAGCCGGTGCGGAGCAGGACTCGCGCCGTATCGACATCGCCGGCTTCGCCGATCGCCTTGTCGACGAGGCAGCTCGCAGCGGCGAAAATTTCCGCTGGCGGCTCGCCCATCAGGTAAGAGGCGAGATCGAGATCGTGGATGGTAAAGTCCTTGAAGAGGCCGCCGGAGCGCGGGATGAAGGCGGGCGGAGGCGGGGCGGGATCGTGATTGATCAGCGTCAGCGTCTCCAGCGCTCCGATCGCGCCGGACGCCAGCTTCTCCCGCAACGCGACCACATGCGGATCGAAACGCCGGTTGAAGCCGAGCACGAACCGCGCATCCTTGAACGCCGGCGCCGCCGCTTTTGCTTTCTCGAGGTCGAGATCGATCGGCTTCTCGCACAGCACGGCCTTGCCGGCGTCGATCATCGCGAGGCTGTGTTCGAGGTGCATGTCGGTCGAACTCGCGACGATCGCGCCGGCGATATCCGGATCGGCCAGCGCGTCGCCGAGCGCGGCGGCCTCGGCCCCAAGTTGCTGCGCCAACGCTTTGGCCGCACCAGATTGAGCATCGACGACATAACGTAGGCTCAGCGCCGGATGGCGCGCCGCATTAGGCCCGTGAATCTGTCCCATCCGCCCCGCGCCGATGAGCGCCACAGCGTGCTTTCCAACGGCCATGCGCAAAGTCCAGAACGAATGTTGCGGCGATGCTCGCTTATGGAACGAAAATTCTGAAATTGGCAAGCCCCTCAAGGCGCGTTCGTTGTGTTCCAACGGCGGAATGGATATTCTGCGCAGGTTCTTGTCTCGGAGCCGCCATGCCCAGCGCCAAAGGTCCGCCGCAGACCAGCGAGGAGCTCCGCGCCGCGATCCTCGCCCGCTACGAGGATTTGAGTAAGCGCCTGCAGCAAATCGCGCGCTATGTGCTGGATGAGCCGAACGCCGTGGCGCTCGAAACGCTCGCGGTGATCGGCGAGCGGGCCGGCGTTCAGCCGTCCGCCATTGTCCGCTTCGCCAAAGCGATCGGCTTCGACAGCGCAAGCCAAATGCAGAAGGTGATCCGCGACGGTCTGATCGCCGGCAGCAGCGTGCTCGGCTACAGCGAGCGCGTGCGCCAATTCAGCGAGGACGCAGAAGCGCGAAAGGGCGGCCGTCCGGCCGACGTGCTCGCCGAATTCGTCGAGGGGAACGTGCTGGCGCTCAATAATCTGCGCGAGCTTGTGCCCGGCGATGATCTGCGCACTGCCGTCGATCTGATGGCGGACGCCGAAACCATCTATGTCGTCGGCTTCCGGCGCTCCCTGCCGGTGTCGTCTTATCTCGCCTACTCGCTGCAGCAGCTCAACAAGCGCACCGTCTTCGTCGACGGAGTCGGCGGCCTGACGCGCCAGCAAATTCAGAGCATCGGCCCCGCCGACCTGCTGATCGACGTGAGCTTCCATCCTTATGCGGAGGAGACCATCCAAGCCGTGCAAATGGCGCTCACGCACAATGCCAAGGTGCTCTCCATCAGCGACTCGCTGGTGAGTCCCACCGCCAAACCGGCGACGCTGGCGCTGCAAGTGAAGGAAGCGGAGATCCGCAAATTCCGCTCGCTGGCGGCGACCATGTGCCTGGCGCAGGCTCTGGTGATCTCGTTCGCGTTCGAAATGTCGCAGACTGAGGCGAACGTCGCGCGCAAGCCGCAGGCGCGGCGACGCAGGGCCGGCTGAGCCACGTGTGAAATGAATGTTGCAGGTATTCTGAAACTAGAATAGACATTGCAAATCTGCCGCCCGCGTGCGGCCTGAGAGCGAGTTCGAACGCAATGGCGCAGCGCGAGCGCACGCTTGATCTGATTGCGATCGGCCGCTCCAGCGTCGATCTTTACGGCCAGCAGGTGGGCGGGCGTCTCGAAGACATGGGCTCGTTCGCCAAGTATGTCGGCGGCAGCCCGACCAACACGATGGTCGGCGCGTCACGACTCGGTCTGAAGGCCGGGCTGGTCACGCGCATCGGCGCCGATCACATGGGCCGGTTCATCCGCGAAGAGCTGGAGCGCGAGGGCGTCGACGTCCGCGGCGTCGGCAGCGATCCCGAGCGGCTGACGGCGCTCGTCATCCTGGGCATCCGGGACCGCGATACATTCCCGCTCCTCTTCTATCGCGAGAACTGCGCCGACATGGCGCTCGACGAGAGCGACATCGACCCCGATTATATCGCCTCCGCCGCATGCGTGCTGCTCAGCGGCACACATCTTTCGCGCGCTAATGTCTTCGCCGCAAGTTTCCGCGCAGCCGAGATGGCAAAGCAGAACGGCGCCAAAGTGGCGCTCGATATCGACTATCGGCCCGTGCTGTGGGGGCTGGAAGCGCGCGACAAGGGCGAGAACCGTTTCGTCGCCGACGAACGCGTCACCGGCCAGCTGCAGCGCGTGCTCCCGTTGTGCGATCTCGTGGTCGGCACCGAAGAGGAGATCCATATCCTCGGCGGCGCCACCGACACCATCGCAGCCTTGCGGGCGATCCGCACGAAAACGTCGGCCCTCGTCGTGCTGAAGCTCGGCGCGCAAGGCTGCGCCGCATTTCCGGGAACGATTCCCGACGCCCCAGAGGAGGGCGTCGTCGTCAACGGCTTCCCGGTCGAGGTCTACAACGTGCTCGGCGCGGGCGATGCGTTCATGGCGGGCTTTCTGCGCGGCTGGCTGCGCAACGAAAAGCTGGAACGTTGCTGCGAGTTGGCCAATGCGTCCGGCGCGATCGTCGTCTCGCGCCACGGCTGCGCGCCGGCGATGCCGACCTGGGCGGAGATGCAGCATTTCCTCGCCATGAAAGTTCGCCCGCACCGGCTGCGCGAAGCGGCTGATCTCGAGCACCTGCATTGGGTTGGCACGCGGCGCGGCGTCTATGACGAACTCACGGTGCTCGCCGTGGACCACCGCACGCAATTCGAGGACTTGGCACGCTCGAGCGGCGCCGGGCCGGAGCGCATCGCCGAGTTCAAACGCCTCGCCGTGCGGGCTGCGCACCAGCTCGCCAAAGGCGATCCGCGCTTCGGCGTGCTCATCGACGGCCGCCACGGCATGCGCGCGCTCGAGATGGCGGCCGATCTTCCATACTGGATCGGCCGGCCGATCGAGCTGCCGCAATCGTGCCCGATCGAGTTCGACACTGAGTTGCGCGACGTCGGCGCAGAGATTGCGCAATGGCCGCTCAACCACACGGTCAAATGCCTCTTCCACTACCATCCGGACGATGAGGAGGAGTTGCGCAAGCGTCAGGAGCGCCAAGCGCTTCGGCTGTTCGACGCCTGCCGCGCCACGCGCCACGAGCTGCTGGTCGAGATTATCGCCTCGAAGAACGCCGTCGTGAACGCGATGACGGCTGCGCGCGCGATCCAGCGCTTCTACGACATCGGCGTGCGTCCCGACTGGTGGAAGCTCGAGCCCGCGGCCGATGCCGAGACATGGGCCAACATCGAGCGGGCGATCCTCGCCAATGATCCCCATTGCCGCGGCGTCGTACTGCTGGGCCTCTCTGTGCCGCAGGACGAGCTTGTGAAATCGTTCGCGCCGGCCGCGCGCGCCGGCATCGTCAAGGGCTTCGCTGTGGGCCGCACGATTTTCAACGGCGCCGCCGAGCAATGGTTCAAGGGCGAGATCGACGATGCGGCGGCCATCGAGGCGCTTTCGTCCAACCTCTCGGTGCTGGTCGAAGCGTGGCGGCGCGCCAAGAAGGGGCGCACCAGCGGGCCATGAGCTCCATCCGCCTCACCGCGGCGCAGGCCGCCATTCGCTACCTTGCGAACCAGTTCGTGGAAACGGATGCGGGCGAAGTCCCTTACTTCGCGGGCGTATGGGCGATTTTCGGCCACGGCAATGTCGCTGGCCTCGGCGAAGCGCTCCACGCCGAGCGCGCGCGGCTTCCGACCTACCGCGCGCACAACGAACAGGCGATGGCGCACGCTGCCATAGCTTACGCCAAGCAGATGCGGCGCGAACGCGCGATGATATGCACCACCTCTATCGGCCCCGGCGCCACCAACATGGTGACCGCCGCCGCGCTCGCGCACGTGAACCGGCTGCCAGTGCTGCTGATGCCCGGCGATGTCTACGCTTCGCGCCGTCCCGATCCCGTGTTGCAGCAGATCGAGGACTTCGGCGACGCCACGATCTCCGCCAATGACTGCTTCCGTCCGGTTTCGCGTTACTTCGATCGCCTCACGCGGCCCGAGCAGCTGTTGGACGCGCTGCCGCGCGCGATGGCGATGCTGCTCGATCCCGCGTCGTGCGGCCCGGCGACGCTCGCGTTCTGCCAGGACGTGCAGACCGAGGCGTTCGACTATCCCGAGCGCTTCTTCACACGGCGCATCTGGAGCGTGCGCAAACCTGAGCCGCAAGGGCAGGATATTGAGGCGCTCGTTAGCTTGATCAAAGCCGCCAAGGCGCCGCTCATCATCGCCGGCGGCGGCGTCCTCTATGCGCGCGCGGAAAACGTGCTCTCGCAGTTTGCGGCGGAGCACGGCCTCTTCGTCGCCGAGACCCAAGCCGGCAAGGGCGCGCTGGCGTGGGATCATCCCCAGGCGCTGGGTTCGATCGGTGTCACTGGCTCGAGTGCTGCGAACGAGGCCGCCGCGAGCGCCGACCTCGTCATCGGCATCGGAACGCGCCTGCAGGACTTCACGAGCGGCTCGCGGACGCTGTTCGAGCGCCCGGGCTGCACGCTGGTCCAGATCAACGTCGCGCCGCACGACGCCCACAAGCACGGCGCTCTCGCGATCGTTGGCGACGCGACGGCCGCGTTGAAGGCCCTTAGTCGCAGCTTGAGCGGTTGGATGTCTTCGGCGGCGTGGTCCGAGAGCAACCGGCAGCGGATCCGCGCCTGGCACAAGGCGGTGGATGGTGCGACCGCGCCGCCGCAAAGCGCCGGCCTGCCGAGCGATGCGCAGGTGATCGGCGCGGTGCAACGTGCGGCGGATGAGAACGCCGTGATCGTCTGCGCCGCGGGCGGTTTGCCGGGCGAGCTGCACAAGCTCTGGCGCGCGTCCAAGCCCGGCGGCTACCACCTCGAATACGGCTATTCCTGCATGGGCTACGAGATCGCCGGCGGCCTTGGCGTGAAGCTCGCCGCGCCGGAGCGCGACGTCTTCGTGATGGTGGGCGATGGCTCATATCTGATGATGAATTCCGAGATCGCCACCTCAGTGATGCTCGGCAGGAAGCTCATCGTCGTTGTGCTCGACAATCGCGGCTTCGGCTGCATCAACCGCCTGCAACAAGGCACAGGTGGCCAGCCATTCAACAATCTCCTCGCCGACGCATGTCACGAGACGCTGCCAGAGATCGACTTCGCGGCGCACGCAGCGAGCCTGGGCGCTCTGGCGGAGAAGGCGGCGGACATCGCCGAACTGGAAGCGGCGCTCACGCGCGCCAAGCAAGCAGACCGCACCAGCGTCATCGTGATCGATACCGACCCCGTGCGCACTACCGAAGCGGGCGGCTGGTGGTGGGATGTGGCTGTGCCCGAAGTGTCGCCGCGCGCCGAAGTGCGCGCCGCGCGCGGGGCCTACGAGCAGAAGCTGAAAGAGACAAAGTCATGAGCGTCCGCTTCGGCGTCAGCCCGATCGCCTGGGCGAATGACGATATGCCGGAGCTCGGCGGCGACACCCCGCTCGAGACGATCCTGCGCGAGGCGCACGAGATCGGGTTCGAAGGTGTCGAACTCGGCGGCAAGTTTCCGCGCGAACCGGCGGCGCTCGAGAAAGCGCTGGCGCCGCACCAGCTGGATCTCGTCGGCGGCTGGTACAGCAGCAGTCTGCTTACGCAAGATGCGGACGCCGAGATCGCCGCCCTCCAGCCGCACCTCAACCTGCTGAAGGCGATGGGTTCGACCGTCTTCGTGTTCGCCGAAACCAGCAACGCAGTCCACGCCGACCGCGCCACGCCGCTCGAAGGCGCGCCGCGCCTTAAGAGCGGCGAGTGGAAACCATTTGGCGAGCGCATGAGTCAGGTCGCGGACTACATCGCCGGCGAGGGCTTGAAGTTCGCGTACCATCATCACCTCGGCACCGTCGTTGAAAATCAGGCCGACGTGGATGCGTTCATAGTAGCCACTTCCCCAAGCGTTGGATTCACGCTCGACACGGGCCATGCCGTGCTTGGCGGCGTGAAGACAATCGACGTCATCGAACGCCATCCGGAGCGCATCGCACACGTCCATTGCAAGGATGTGCGCGGCGCCGCCCACGCCGAAGCGCGGCGCACCGGCAAGAGCTTCCTCGATGGCGTGCTCGCCGGCATGTTCACGGCGCCAGGAGATGGAGACATCGATTTTGGCGCGGTGATGAAGGCGCTGAAGCGCATCGGCTACAGGGGCTGGATCATCGTCGAGGCCGAACAGGATCCCGCCGTCGCCAATCCGCGCGTCTACGGTGCGCTGGGGCTGGCGACGCTGAAGCGCGAAGCGGCGGCGGTGGGGCTGATCTAAGGAGCGCATGTCATGTCAGAGCTGCGTGTGAGGCCCAAGCCGCGTGACGACAGCGGCGCCGTGCTCGAAGTGACTCCGCAAAGCGCGGGCTGGACCTATGTCGGCTTCAAGGTGATCGCGCTGGAGCCAGGCGAAGCCGCCGGAGGCGGCGAACCCGATCGCGAAGCCTGCATCATCGTGCTGAGCGGACGTTGCGACGTCGACGTCGGTCAGCAGCGTTTCGAGAACATAGGCGAGCGTATGAGCGTGTTCGAAGACAAATCGCCCGCCGCCGTCTATGCGCCCGCCGGCGTGCTCTACGCCATTATTGCGCGCACTGCGGTCGAGATCGCCGTAGGTACTGCGCCTGGAAGCGGCGCGGGCGAAGCGCGCCTGATCTCGGCCGAGCACATCTCCAAGGAAACGCGCGGCGCCGGCACGAACATGCGCTACGTCCGCAACATCCTGCCCGAGACCGAACCGGCCGAGAGCCTGCTCATCGCCGAAGTCATAACGCCCGGCGGCAATTGGTCCTCCTATCCGCCGCACAAGCATGATCGCCTCGCGCCGCCGGAAGAATCCGCGCTCGAGGAGATCTATTACCATCGCCTCAATCCAAAGCAGGGCTTTGCCTTCCAGCGCGTCTACACGGACGACCGCTCAATCGACGAAACCGTCTGCGTCGAGGACGGTGACGTCGTCCTGGTGCCGCGCGGCTATCATCCGGTCGGCGCCCCGCACGGCTACGATCTCTACTATCTCAATATCATGGCAGGGCCGCAGCGGACCTGGATCTTCAACAACGATCCGGCCCACGCCTGGATCGCACAAAAGAAATAAGAACGAGAGCGGGGGAGACGAGTTGGCAGGATCGCAATTATTCAGGGCATTCGCCACCGCTGCAGACGCCCCGCCCATCGGCGATCAAGCCGAGATCGACGCGCTCTTCAAGCGCTATCGCTGGCGGGTCATGTTGGCGATCACGCTCGGTTACGGTCTTATCTACACGTGCCGTCTCGCCATCGGCATGGTGAAGCCTTCGATGATCGACCAGGGCATCTTCACGCCGGCGGAGTTCGGCGTCATCGGCTCGGCGCTGTTCTGGACTTACGCTCTCGGCAAGCTGACGAACGGCTTTTTGGCCGATCATGTCAACATCCGCTTCTTTCTGACGTTCGGCTTCTTGATGAGCGCGGTCTGCAATATCGGCATGGGCTTTGCCGATACGCTGCTGCTGGCGACCGTGCTCTGGGGTCTCAACGGGTGGTTTCAGGGGTTTGGCGCGCCCGGATCGGTGGTCGCGATGACCGCTTGGTTCTCCAACAAGGAGCGCGGCCGCGCCTATGGCTTGTGGAGCACCGCGCATTCGCTCGGTGAAGGGCTGACATTCTTCGTCATCGGCGCCGTCGTTGCGTACTTCGGCTGGCGCTGGGGGTACTTCGTGCCGGCGATGATCGGCTTCTTCGCCGCCGCGATGATGTGGTGGCTGGTGCGAGACCGGCCGAGCACGCTTGGCTTGCCGACGATCGCCGATTGGAAAAACGATCACCTCGCCGAAAGCGAAGCCTCCAAGTCCAAGTCGACGCTGCGGCTTCAATTCTCCATCCTGTCGATCCCGACGATCTGGATTCTCGCGCTGTCCAGCCTCGCCAACTACGTCACGCGTTACGCCATCAATTCCTGGGGTCCGCTCTATTTGCAGGAGGCGCGCGGCTTCGACGAGATCATGTCCGGCACGATGTTGATGATCTCGACCCTGGCTGGCATCGCCGGCTCTATCCTCTACGGCGTCATCAGCGACAAGCTGTTCAACGCGCGCCGCCCGCCGGCGAACCTGCTGTTCTCTGTCCTCGAGATCGTCGGCCTCGGCCTCATCTTCTTCGGCCCCACCGATGTGCCGACGCTCATCATCGGCATGGTGCTGTTCGGGCTGGGGCTGACTGGCCTCGTCGCCTCGCTCGGCGGACTCTTCGCGGTCGACATTTGTCCCAAGCGCGTCGCCGGCGCCGCCATGGGCGTGATCGGCGTGTTCTCCTATATCGGCGCGGCGATCCAGGAGAACATCAGCGGCGTCCTCATCGATGAGAATTCATACATGCAGGGCGCCGACCGCATCTACGATTTCGGCCCGGCGATCTGGTTCTGGATCGGCTCGTCCATCGTCTCCATGCTGTTGGCGGCCACCTTGTGGCGCGCGAAGCTGCGCGACTGATGAGCCCGCTTCTCTCCGCCATGACCGAGGCCGCCAGCATCGCCGGCGAAGGCTTGCTGCAGGATTTCGCCCGCGTGCGCGAGCTCGAGATCCGCAACAAGATCGGCCCTGACTTCGTCTCCGCCGCCGACCTCCGGGCCGAGGAAACGATCAAGACCATGCTCGCGCGCTTCGCCCCCGACTACGCCTTCCATGGCGAGGAGGGCGGCCTCACCGGCGGTGGCGACGCCGCGCTGACATGGCTCGTCGATCCGCTCGACGGCACCACCAATTTCCTCTGGGGCGCGCCGCTGTTCGGCACGTGTGTCGCCCTTGCGCGCGGCGACGACGTGCTCGCCGGCGTCATCAACCTGCCGGCGCTCGGTGAGATGCTCTGGGCCGAGCAGGGCGGCGGGGCGTTCCTGAACGGAAGACCGATTCGCGTCTCGCAGAAGACGGCCCTCGCAGACGCGGTGATCGCCTTCGGCATTCCGCACGCTGGAAAAGACGGACACGATCTTTTCCGGCAGGAGATCGGCCGTTTGACGCCGCGCACGACCGGTGTGCGCCGCACCGGCTCGGCCGCCGTCGACCTCGCTTACGTCGCCGCCGGCCGCTTCGACGCTTACGTCGAACGCGTGATGGCGCCGTGGGACATGGCCGCTGGCGTCGCCATTATCCGCGAAGCGGGCGGCGCCGCGACTGACGCCGACGGCAACCCGCTTCGTCTCCACGGCGGCAGCCTCTGCGCCGGGCCCCGCCCGCTGGTCGATCAAGTCACCGCCGAAGTGCGCGCCGCCGCCACCGAACTCGCCGCAGAGAAAGCACGCTCATGAGCACCCCCCATCGCCGCTCGCTGCTGAGAAGCGCCGCTCTCGCCGCCGCTTCGCTGCCGTTCGTGCCGCAAGCGTTGGCGCAGACGCTCGGCTACCCGCGCGCGCTGCAAGGTCCGATGGTTGGCGCTCCGACCTCGGACTCCATCGCCGTGTGGGTGCGCGTCAGCGGCGCCTTCGACGTGGTGCTCGAAGCTGCAACGCGCCGCGACTTCGCGGACGCGCGCCAATCCGCCCCCACGCGCGCCGATCAGAGCACCGATTTCTGCGCCCATATGCGCATCGGCGGTCTCGCGCCCGCCACGGCGTACTTCTATCGCCTGCGCATCGACGGCATGCTCGATCGTTATCAGCCGCTGCCGTATCGCACCCGCACAGCCCCGCGCGGGCGCAGCGCCTTCCGCGCCGCCTTCGGCTCCTGCGCCCGGCTGCAGATCGACACCGACCAGCGCATCTTCTCGGTCGTGCAGGCGCTCGAGCCGGATCTCATGTTCTTCCTCGGCGACAACATCTACGCCGATAGCACCGAGCCCGAGGCGCTCGCCGACCTCTATCGTCGTCAGCGCGAGATCGAGCGCCTCAAGCCGGTGATCCGCACGACGCCCAGCCTCGCCATTTGGGACGATCACGATTTCGCGCTCAACGACTCCGATCGCACAAATCCGATACGCGATCAGTCGCTGGCCCTATTCAAAAACTATTGGGCCAATCCGTCCTACGGCCAGCCGAACGCGCCCGGCGTCTTCTTCAAATACGCCTATGCCGGCGTCGATTTCTTCTTCCTCGACGGCCGCTATTATCGCGATCCTGCCGACGCCCCGGATGTCCCCGGCAAGACTATGCTGGGCGCGACGCAAAAGGCTTGGCTCAAGGACGAGCTGCGCGCCAGCCGGGCGCCGTTCAAGGTTCTCGTGTCCGGCGGCGGCTTCTCGATGGCCGAGCGCGGCGGCGACTCCTGGGCGGTGTTCACCCACGAGCGCAACGAGCTGTTCGATTTCATCCGCGATCACCGCATCGAAGGCGTATTTGGCATTTCCGGCGACAGCCATATGGGTGAGCTGAATTGTGTGCCGCGATCGGAGCAAGGCGGCTACGATTTTTACGATCTCTGCTCGTCCCCGCTCGCCAATCTGCCGGACAGCGACTTCGTCGAGCAGATGCCGGAGGTGCGGATTCGCGAAACCTATACCCGGAGCGTGAATGTCGGACTGATGGAGTTCAGCTTCGAGGACGGGCCGCGCATGAGCTACACGCTCCACAATGTCATCGGTGCGGCGGTATGGGACCCGTTGGTGCTGACCTCTGCCGACTTGCGCAACGGCGCTTCGACGTGGCGCGACAAGATCGACGCGTACGAATTGGAGCGACTCGAGCGCTACCGCGCCGGCGGCAGCTATTTCGCCGTCGAGTAACGGCAGGGCGCACCCACCGGCGCGCAGCAGGCCGAAGCCGCGTTCTCTACGGCGAAGGATGGAGTGGTGGGCGCGGCAGGACTCGAACCTGCAACCAGACCGTTATGAGCGGCCGGCTCTAACCATTGAGCTACGCGCCCGCGCGAGCGGGAGGACGCCCTAGCATTCAAATCGCGGCGCCGGAAGGGCGACTTCGGCGTTAGGCTGCGTCATGGCTGATCTCTACGATGTGGCGATTGTGGGCGCTGGCGCAGCCGGCATAGGCGCCGGACGGCGGCTGGCGCGCTCCGCGGCGACGTTCGTCTTGCTCGAAGCGCAGGAACGCGTTGGCGGGCGGACGCTGACGATCGCACGCAACGGCCATGCGCTCGATCTTGGCGCTGGCTGGCTGCACTCGGCGGACCGCAATGTCATGGTGGCGCTCGGCGAGGCCGCCGGTTTCGAAATCGACCACACCGAAGCGCCCTGGGAGAAACAAACCGCCGCGCACGGCATGTCGGCCGAGGAGCAAGCCGAGTTTCGCTCGGCGTTCCGCGCGTTCGAGGCGCACATCGCCGAACAGGCGGAGCAGGACGGAGCGCGCCCCGCGAGCTTCTATTTCGAGCCGGACTGCCGCTGGAATCCGCTGCTCGACGCCGTGTTCTCGTATATCAGCGGCGCGCATCTCTCGGACATCGATGCGCGCGATTATGCGCGCTACGAGGACACCGGGAAGAACTGGCGCGTCCGCGCCGGCTATGGCGCGCTGCTGACCGCCCTCGCCGCACCGTTGCCGGTGAAGCTGCAGACGCAGGTGCGCGGCATCGATCAAACTGGCGCGAATGTGCGCATCGCGACAGGGCGCGGAACAGTCGAGGCCAGAGCCGCGATCGTCACGCTCCCGCCGTGGGCGATTGCGCAACTCGCGATTTCGCCGGCGCTGCCGAAGAAGGCCGCGGCGGGGCAGAACCTGCCGCTCGGCGCAGCGGAAAAGCTCTTCTTCGAACTGTCTCGGCCGGAAGAGTTTCCCATCGACGGCCATCTGTTCGCGCGCACCGACAGCGCCGCCACCGGCTCCTATCATCTGCGTCCAATGGGGCGGCCGCTGATCGAGGTTTATTTCGGCGGTCCGCTCGCGCGCGGGCTCGCGCAGGCCGGCGTCGAGGCGATGGCCGACTTCGCCCGACAGGAACTCGCCGGTTTGCTCGGCTCGCGCTTCCCCTCGCGTCTGACCCTGCTCGCAGCCTCCTCGTGGTCGACCGCCGAGCATGCGCGGGGCGCCTATTCCTTCGCGCGTCCTGGCGGCGCCGAGGCGCGGGCGGTCATGGCGGCGCCCGCGGGGCGGCTCTATTTCGCCGGCGAGGCGTGTTCGCGCGAGCGCTACTCCACCGTTCATGGCGCCTATCAGACCGGCCATGAAGCCGCCGAGTCGGCGCTGGCGAGGCTTGCCGGCGAAGCCGCGGCCTGAGCCGTTTCCCTCCGCGACAGCCGTGCTAGAACGCGAGCAAGGAGATTGCCATGCGCTCTGTCGCCCTTGTTCTTGCGTTGGTCTCGCTCGCCGCGTGCCAGACGCCGTGCCCCGCCGCGCCGACGGCGCCCACAAATGCGCGCTTCACCTGCGACGACGGCTCGGCGCTGCAGGTGACGTTCACGAACGAGAGCGCCACAGTAGTTCAGGAAGGCTACATCACGTTGCAACTGCCGGCGCGGGTCAGCGGCTCGGGCTATCGCTATGCGGATAACGGCGCCGAGCTGCGCGGCCGCGGCGGCGAGGCGCGTTGGACGCGGCCGGGCGCTGCGGAGACCGTCTGCCAAGAGGTGCAATAAGCTTCACGCTGCGCCCGCGCATTTGCTAGAGGCGAAGCCGAGCCATGACGTCGCCGCCTTGCGAGGGCGGGCGGACATGAATGGAGAGTCAAGATGAAGGCCAGAACGGTTTGCGCCGCCCTCGCGGGCGCCATGCTGCTCGCCTCGTGCGAGACCACGGGCGGCTATGGCGGCGGCCCGCCGCGGACGCAGCTGTCGCAATGCATGCGTAACGCGCTGATCGGCGCCGGCATCGGCGCGATCGCCGGCGCCGCGGTCGGCGACGAGGACAACCGCGTCGAGAACGCCGCCATCGGCGCGGCGGTTGTTGGCGCAGGCACATATGGTGTCTGCCGCTATATGAGCGCGCGCGAACAACAGCGGGTCGAGAACGCATATTACCGCTCGTTGCAGACCGGGCAGCCGGTGAGCGACAGCTGGCAGTCGGATCAAGGCGCGCCGCGTTCGCTGCGCGTCAGCACGCCATCGTCGGCGCCGGGCCGTGGCGCGGAATGCCGGCGCGTCAGCGCCACCATCTCCGATCCGCAGTACGGCAACCAGCAGCTGCCGCCGGAAACGTTCTGCCGCGCGCCGGGCGGCCAGTGGGTCCCCGCCTGACGCGCGAGACAGCGCCGATAATGACGGAGGCCGGCGTGGAAGCGCCGGCCTCTTGCATTCAGTGGCGGCGGTCCCAGCGGTTCTCACGGCGGTCCCAGCGATTTTCGCGCCGATCCCAAACATCCTCGCGCAGGTCGCGCACGTCTTCGCGCGCATCCCAGACGTCCTCGCGCCGATCGCGCCAACCGCCGTCATGCATGGCGTCGCGCACGTCCTCGCGCACGTCGCGCCGATCCTCGCGGCGATCCCAGCGGTTTTCACGCCGATCCCAGCGGTTCTCGGCGCGGTCGAAGCGGTTCTCGATCCGGTCCCAGTTGCGCGCTTCGGCCGCCGCCGGCGCGAGGAACGCAGCGGCGATCGCAATGGCGCACAAGGTCAATGCGTATTTCATGTGAAGCTCCTCTGAACGCCCCTCGGAGCTTTGAACGGCGCTCACGCCGCTTTCAGTCGCCTCCGCTAGCTGCGGCGCGGGGCGAGCGCTGCATCCTCGACGCGGATGCGGTGGCGCAGCAGCAGCGCGTTGAGCGCCGACCAGATCAGCGCCGCGGCCCAGGCGCCGAACGCGAGCGGCAGCACGGCAATCTCGAGAGCGACAATCCAGTAATTCGGATGGCGCACCAAACGGTAAGGCCCGCGGCGGATCAGCGGCGCGTCATCGAGCGTGATGATGCGCGTCGTCCAGTAGCGGCCGAGCGTCGCAATCACCCACACACGCAGCAGCTGCAGAGCCGCGAAGAGGGCGAGCAGCGGCCAGTTGGGCTCGCGATCCCATGGCACGCTCAGCGCAATCGCCGCAAGCCACGAAGCGTGCAGCAGGATGAAGAGGGGATAATGCTCTGCGTCGATCTCACGTCCGCCGCGCGCAAGCAGACGTTTCGTATTGCGCCGCGCCAGCACGAGCTCGCCCAGCCGCTGCAACCCCACCAACCCAAGCACCAAAGCCAGCCAGCTCACTGCGCTTCAACCAGCATGAAGCCGGCGGTGAAGCCGGGCCCGAGCGTCGTCATCAAATGGCGACCCTCCAGCCCCTCATCCAACGCCGCCCGCAGGATAAACAGCACCGTCGCCGCCGACATGTTACCGTGCTCGCGCAGCGCCTCACGCGCGGTTGCGAGCTCACCGGGCGCGAGGTCGAACGCTTCCTCGAGCGCGTCGAGCACTTTGGCGCCGCCGGGATGGGTGATGTAGCCGTCGATCTGGTCGAGCCTGAGATTGTGCCGGCGCAGGAACGCGTCGACCACCGCGCGCAGATCACTGCGCACCAGGCTCGGGATATCGCGCGAGAACAGCACTTTGAGCCCATCGTCGGCGACGTCCCAGCCCATCACGTCGAGCGAGTCCGGCCAGGTGTGCTCGCCCCATGGTCCGAGCCGAGCGCCGTCCTCGCGGCAGGAGATCACCGCCGCGGCCGCGCCGTCGCCGAACAAGGCCGCGGCGACGAGATTGCTCTTGGAGATATCGTTGCGGCGGAAGGTCAGGCCGCACAGCTCGACGACAAGCAGCAGCACGCGCGCATCGGGATCGGCCTTTGCCGCCGCCGCCGCGCGGGCCAGACCCAACACGCCGCCGGCGCAGCCGAGCCCGAACATCGGCGTGCGCTGCACATCGGCGCGAAACGGCATGCGCTGCATCAAGCGCGCATCGAGCGCCGGCGTGGCGATGCCGGTGGAGGAGACGGTGACGATGGCGTCGATATCCTCCGCCTCGAGATCCGCTTCATCCAATGCTTCGCGCGCCGCTTGCTCCAGCAGCGCCAGTGCGTTCTCGATGTAGAGGTCGTTGCGCGCGCTGAACGCGTGCTCTTGTCCGTACCAGGCGATCGGCACGCACGAATGCCGCCGCTCTATCGCCGCGTTCTCGAACACTGGCGCGAAGCGCTCGAAGCCGTAGTCAATGTCGGCGAACAGTTCGCGCGCCAGCGCCGCGGCGTCCGCCTGCAGGATGTCGTATTGCGGAACGGCGGTGGCCAAAGCGGCAAGGCGGGGAACAGGCTCCGCGCGCATGCACGGCCAACGCCAAGGCGTAACCGTCGTTCCGTCTTAACTGCTGTGACGCTCAGGCGAGCGCGAGATCACGATCTCGGCGCCGCAATGAATACGCCGCCTAGTCTCTCGCGCCGGCGAAAGTGATGCGCACGACATCGATTTCGCCGGCGTGGACGAGGTCGTCCTCCTGGTATCTCGGCAGCATTTGCGACGGAGCATTCGGCGGGTCGCCCAAGCCCTGATCTAGATAGAACATGATTGTGACGACTGTGCCGTCATTCAACAGGGGCGCTAGTCCGTCGCGGTCAATAAGGCTCGTGACGCGCAGCGTTTGATATTCGCCCTGGTCGACAAACCGATGCGCCCCGATCCAGTTGTTGCCGTAGTTTATCTCGTCATAGATCGGCCGCTCGGCGGTAAACAGTTCGCCTGGCTCCTTCGGGTCCCACGCCATCGCGTAGTAGAAGCTTGGGCCGACCAAATCGGCATCGCTCGCGGCGACGCCAGTGCGCAGGTGGTTCAAGAAATCCGGTCTGATCGAGGCGGCGATGATCAACATAGAGCGGCCGTCGCGGCGGTTGGACCAGATCGACGACGGCAGCCGGATTTCGAACGCCTCCGGGCGAAGCGTTATTTCATAGATATCGCCGGCGCGCGCATCAGTGGCGCGGACAGGATGGATCACCGTGCCGCCTTGTGCGAACTCTAGGCCGAGGTGCGCCGTGGGTTCGGCGGCAGCGGGCGCGACGATCGCGGCAGCCAGAACCGTGGCGAGCGCGAAAAATCCTAACCGCATGCCGAACCCCTTGCGTCCGCAGCTGCAGTTTCCCATGCGGACCGACAGCGTCAAGCCGCTCGCCGGCATCTGCGACATTGCCGGCAAGGCGGCGCGTCGCTATATCGCGCGGCTCAGCTCCAAAGGACGACGCAGAATGGCGCAGCAGCCGGCGCAATACATTTTCACGATGCAGGGCCTCACCAAGGCCTATCCGGGCGGCAAGAAGGTGTTCGAGAACATCTGGCTGTCGTTCTTCCCGGACGCGAAGATCGGCGTCGTCGGCGTCAACGGCTCGGGCAAGTCGACGCTGCTGAAGATCATGGCGGGCCTCGACAAGGATTTCACCGGCGAAGCCTTCGCCATGGCCAACACCAAGATGGGTTATCTCGAGCAGGAGCCGCAGCTCGATCCGTCCATGACGGTGCGCGAGAATGTCGAGTCCTGGTGCGAGGAGAAGAAGCTTGTCACCCGCTTCAACGAAGTCAGCATGGAGGTCGGCGAGAATTACACTGACGAGCTGATGGAAGAGATGACCTCGCTACAGGAGCGGATCGACGCGTCCGATGCGTGGGACATCGACAGCCGCATCGACATGGCGATGGACGCGCTCCGGTGTCCGCCGGACGATTGGCCGGTCGACAAACTCTCCGGCGGCGAGCGCCGTCGTGTCGCGCTCTGCCGGCTGCTGCTCTCCAAGCCCGACATGCTGCTGCTGGACGAGCCGACCAACCACCTCGACGCCGAAAGCGTCGCCTGGCTGCAGCACCATCTCGAGGCGTTCCCGGGCTGCGTCATCCTCGTCACCCACGACCGCTACTTCCTTGACCAGGTGACGAAGTGGACGCTCGAACTCGATCGCGGCCGCGGCAATCCGTACGAGGGCAATTACTCAGCCTGGCTCGAAGCCAAGGCTAAGCGCTCCGAACAGGAAGCGACCGAAAGCGAGGGCCGCAAGAAGGCGCTCGCGCGCGAACTGGAATGGGTGCGCCAATCGCCGAAGGCGCGCCAAGCCAAATCGAAGGCGCGCCTCTCGCGCTACGAGGAAATGGCGGCCGAGGCCGAGCGCGAGAAGCAAACCTTCGCCACCATTCAGATTCCGCCAGGCCCGCGCCTGGGGCAGAACGTCATCCAATTCGACAATCTGAAGAAGGGCTTCGGCGACAAGCTCTTGATCGACGGGCTGACGTTCAAGCTGCCCCCGGGCGGCATCGTCGGCATCATCGGCCCGAACGGCGCCGGCAAGTCGACTTTGTTCCGGATGATCACCGGCCACGAGACGCCGGACGAGGGCAAGATCACCATCGGCGACAGCGTGAAGATGGGCTATGTCGACCAGTCGCGCGACACGCTCGATCCGAACAAGACGATCTGGGAAGAGATTTCCGGCGGCTTGGACATCCTCACCATCAACGGCCGCGACGTGCCCTCGCGCGCCTACGTGTCGAGCTTCAACTTCAAGGGCAGCGATCAGCAGAAGAAGGTGGGGCTGTTGTCCGGCGGCGAACGCAACCGCGTCCACCTCGCCAAGACGCTGCTCACTGGCGCCAACGTGCTGCTGCTCGACGAACCGACCAACGATCTCGACGTCGAAACGCTGCAATCACTGGAAGCGGCGCTCGAAGATTTCGCGGGCTGCGCCGTCGTCATCAGCCACGACCGCTGGTTCCTGAACCGCCTCGCGACGCACATCCTCGCCTTCGAAGGCGATAGTCACGTCGAATGGTTCGAAGGCGATTTCGATAGCTACGAAGCCGACAAGATGCGGCGGCTGGGGGTGAGCGAAATCATTCCGAGCCGGATCAAGTTCCAGAAGTTCGGGCGTTGAGCGAAGCTGATCTCGACTTCGGTGAGGACTTTGCGCTGACGGCCGCATGCGACGGCGCCCCGGTCTTGTTCGAGGGCTATCACTTCTCCGAAGGCCGCAAGCCATTCTTTGTATTTTTCCGCCATCGCGGGCGGGGTTGGCGCTTTCAGGTATTTGACGTTACGCCCGTCGGCATGCCGCCGCACGACGGCGCGGTGCTGTTCGAAGAGCGCGGTGTCACGGAGGGGGATGTCTACTTTGCCGAGGGCGCGGAGATGTTCCGCGAGTGCCTGAAGCGGTGGCGAGATGAGGAAGTCAAATGGCGGAAAGAGAGTTGCGAATGACCACCCGACCTGAAATACCGGCATTGAAAACGGCATCATTTGATGCTATCTTTCGTGCATGAGAACTACGCTCGCCTTGGACGACGATCTCCTCGCCGAAGCCGAAGCCCTAACCGGCGTCGCAGAAAAAACCGCGCTCGTCCGTGAAGCGCTGAAAGCACTGATCGAGCGCGAATCCGCGCGCCGGCTCGCGCGCTTGGGCGGCAGCGATCCGAAAGCGAAAGCGCCGCCGCGCCGCCGGCCGGGCTGAACGGATGATCCTGGTCGACACGTCGATCTGGATTGACCATTTGCGCGCGGCAGAGCCGCAACTTGTAGCGCTGCTCACGCGCAACGAAGTGCTCGCGCATCCCGCCGTTATCGGCGAAGTGGCGCTCGGCAGCATCTCCAAACGCGCCGAGGTGCTTCGCTATCTCAACAATCTGCCTGCGGTGACCTCCGCCACGCACGCCGAGGTGATGATCTTCATCGATCGACACAAACTCCAGACCACTGGCATAGGATATGTCGACGCCAACCTACTGGCCTCGACTGTGCTCACGCCCGGCGCAACACTGTGGTCGCGCAACAAGAACCTGCGCGCCGCCGCCGCGCGCTGCGGCGTCGGGCCGAAAACACCGCTGAATTAGAGTTCAACGGAGTCATTCCGCATCCCCTGTGCATATCGCGCAAATCAGTTCACACTGCGCCTCCGTCAGCATCGTTGCGGGTGCGATCCGCTTCAGGTGCCTGTGCGGGAGACGAAACGACATGCGCAAGTACGCAGCGCTCAATTCTCATCTCAACCGGCGCAATGGCCGCCCGGAAATGCTTACCTTCGAGGACATCGAGCAGATCATCGGCAAACCGCTGCCGCAGAGCGCGCTGAAGCACCGCGCCTTCTGGGCCAATGACAATCAGGATCACCACAGCCACGCCCGCGCCTGGATGCAGGCCGGCTATCGCGTCGCCTACGTCGACCGCGATGAAAAGGTGGTCCGGTTCGAGCGGACAAGGTGAGGCGTTAGGCAAGTCGGCAATAGGCAAGTAAGCAATCGATCGACTGCGCGCTGGCCTATTGCCGATTTGCCGATTGCCGACCTGCCTACTTGCCTTAGCCGAACCGCCTCACAACCGCCCTTCCTCGCGCGCTTGGCTCGGCGCTTTCTTGCCGCCGCGGAGAATGAGGCTGATCTCGTCGAGAACGCCCAGGCGCTGTTCTTCCAAGCGCGTCAGCTCGTCGTCGTCGGGCGCGCGGCTGCGTTGGATCTCCTGAATTTGCAGCCAGAGATCGCGATTGCGGCGGCGCAGCGCCTCGAAGCGCGCGTTCTCGCGTGTCAGCCGTTCGATCTCGTCCGCCTTGTCCGGGAATTCTTCCGCCAAATCGTTGGTCAGCTCTGTCATGGCGCTCTCCTGGCCGGTCAACGGAGGGGGTGAGAAGGGGTTCCGCCCGCCTGCATCCGCCGGCCGCTTTGCTTGCATCTGCTCAGTATGGACCCGAGTATGAGCTGAACGGGGAGGACTTGATGCGCGCACTGATCCTGACGGCGGCACTGGCGCTGGCGGCAGCCGGCTGTGACGATGCGGCCACCAGCACGAGCGGCGGCGATACGCAGGCCGCGGCCGAAGGCTACACGATGGAGATTCGCGCCTCGAGCGTCGAGCAGACCTACATCATCGTCGCGCCGGACGGCCGCACCGTCGGCGCGCGCGCCGCCGAGGGCGCGTCCGCGCTGATGGATGCTAACCGGGCGCAGGCCCTGTTCGCCGATCCGCCGCCCGAGGGCGAGGAGATGCCGGAAACGTTCTCCATGCGCCTGCCGGGCTTCTCGATGAGCGTGGCCGGAACGGATGAGGAGGGGCACGGCGAGAACGGGCGCGTCAACATCAATATCGGCGGCGATGGCCAGAACGTCGTCGTCCGCGCCGACGAGGGCGGCCCGGGCGAAGAAGACGACCGCGCCTATGTCCGCATCACCGGCGCCGACGACGAGGCGGTGCGCGATTTCATCGACGAACAGGAGGACCTCTCGGCCGAAGTGAAGGCCGAGATGCGGACGGCGCTGGGGCTCTGACCCCAGCGAACTGCCGCTCGGCGCTTGCCGGGCGGCTCCCGCTTCGGCAGTACCTGACGAGAGGACTCGTCAGGGGGCATCATGCGCCAGAAATTGCGCGCGGCCGCGGCCGCATTGGGAATGCTTGCGCTCGTCGCGACGCCGGCGTCGAGCGAAGAGGGCATGTGGACGTTCGACAATTTCCCGGCCGAGCGCATGCAGCGCGAGATGGGCTGGGCGCCGGATCAGGCTTGGCGCGACCGCGTCATGGCCGGCACGGCGCGGTTGCCGGGCTGCTCGGCCTCCAACGTCAGCGGTCAGGGCCTGGCGCTGACCAACCACCATTGCGTCATCTCATGCGTCACCGCGCTGTCGACGACGGAAGCTAACTATATCGAAAACGGCTTCATGGCGCGCACGCGCGAAGAAGAACGCCGCTGCCCGAACATGCGCATCGACGTGCTGCAGGGCATCGAGAACGTCACGCAAAGTATCGAAACGGCGACGGCGGGCGTTGCGGCCGAATCCTTCGCCCGCACCCGCGACGCTGAGATCGCCCGGCTCGAGCGCGAATGCTCCAATGATACGGTGCGATGCGAAGTGGTGACGCTCTATCAGGGCGGCCGCTACGCGCTGCATCGCTACCGTCGTTACGAGGACGTGCGCCTCGTCTTTGCCCCGGAGCACGGCATGGCGGCGTTTGGCGGCGATCCTGATAATTTCAACTTCCCGCGCTACGATGTCGATTTCTCATTCCTGCGCCTCTACGAAAACGATGCGCCAGCGGCGACGCCGAACCACCTCTCCATGCGCTTCACCCCGCTGGAAGAAAACGAGGTCGTGCTGATCGCCGGCAATCCCGGCCGCACCTCGCGCCTGCGCACCACCGCAGAGCTCGCGTTCGAGCGTGATCACAACTTGCCCTGGCAGATCGCATCGCTGTCGGAAATCCGCGGCCGCTTGATCGCGTACTCGCAACTTGGCCCGGACCAAGCGCGGATCGCCTCGAGCGCGCTGCAAGGCGTCGAGAATTCGTTCAAAGGCCTCTCCGGTCGCCGCCAAGCATTGGCTGACGCCGCCGGCTTCGCGCGCGTCGCCGAACGCCAAACCGATCTGCAGACCAGAGTCCGCCGCAACCGCGCCTCGCAGCGCGAAGTCGGCGATGCCTGGGGCGAGATCGAACGCGCGCAGAACGCCTATCGCGGCATGTTCTACCAGTACCAATATCTCGAAGCCCGCGCCGGCGAACGCTCGGTGCTGTTCAGCTGGGCGCGCGATCTCGTCCGCGCTGCCGCGGAACGTGCGAATCCGGATGCTGAGCGCCTGCCGCGCTACACCGACGCCCGCATCGCTTCGGTGGAAGCGAGTATCCGCGCGCAGCGCCCGGTGACGCCTGAGTTCGAGGAAATCCATCTGGCGTTCTGGCTCTCCAAGATGCGCGAGCATCTGACGGTCGACGATCCGATGGCGCGTCGTATTCTTCGCAATGAAAGCCCGGAAGCGCTCGCCGCCCGTCTTTCACGTTCGCGTCTGGCTGATCCGGCTTATCGTCTGCAGCTCTGGGAAGGCGGCGAGGCGGCGCTCGCCGCTTCGGACGATCCGCTGATTCAGTTCGTCCGCGCCTGGGACGCCGACGCGCGCGCGGTGCGCACGCGCTACGTCAACGAAGTCGAGGGTCCGGCGGCGCGCGCACACGAGCGCATCGCCCGCGCCCGTTTCCGCGCCTTCGGCGAAGGCCAGTACCCGGACGCCACCTTCAGCCCGCGCATCTCGTACGGCCGTGTCATCGGCTGGACCGAGCCGAGCGGCCGCGTCGTGGCGCCGTTCACCTACACCGCCGGTCTCTACGAGCGCGCGACCGGCCATGATCCGTTTGTGCTCAGCCAACGCTGGATCGACGCACGTCCGCGCCTCGATCCCAACGCGATCTTCAATGTGTCGTCGAGCAATGACGTGATCGGCGGCAATTCGGGCAGCCCGCTGCTCGACCGCGAAGGCCGCGTCGTCGGCGCAGTGTTCGACGGCAACATCCACTCGCTCGGCGGCGAATACTTCTATGACGGCGCGCTCAACCGCTCCGTCACAGTCGCCGCCACCGCGATCCGCACCTCGCTCGCGGATGTCTACGACATGCCGCAGCTGCTGGCGGAATTGGAGGGACGCTAGGCTCTCACCCATTTTTGGGGCGGCGCGAAGCGGCGAGCCCGGAACCCATAAACACTCACGGTTTCAGTGTAGAACTGCGATAGTCGTGTTTATGGCCCCGGAATGCTCGCTTCGCGAGCCATCCGGGATGGGTGGAGTGAGAAGAGTATCGCGTATTGGAAACGCCGGCGCCGACACTCGGAAAACGGCGCCGGCGTTTCCGCCTTTCACTCGGTGGAGGCGAGGGAAAGGCATAGCCTGGTGAGCGGGGGTATCAGGCGCGTCTCACCAGATTTCTACGCGTTCATTCTCCGGCAGATAGAGCGCCGCCGTTTGCGGGACGCTGAACGCGGCGTACCAGGCGTCCATGTTGCGCACAGTGCCGTTGCAGCGGAAGCGCGCCGGCGAGTGCGGATCGCTCAGCACTTGGTTGCGCAGCGCCTCGTCGCGGATGTCCTGCCGCCACGCCTGCGCCCACGATAGGAAGAAGCGCTGATCGCCGCTAAAGCCGTCGAGCACCGGCGCGTCCTGGCCGTTCAGCGAAAGCTTGTAGGCGTAGAGCGCAACCTGCAGGCCGCCATTGTCGCCGATGTTTTCGCCAAGCGTCAGCCGCCCGTTCACGTTGATGCCGGGCAGCGCTTCGAAGCCATCGTACTGCGCCGCCAAGCGGTCGGTGAGGCTGGTGAAAGCGGCGAAGTCCGCCGGCGTCCACCAATCGCGCAGCACGCCGTGCGCGTCCGACTTCGCTCCCTGGTCGTCGAAGCCGTGACCCATTTCATGGCCGATGACGCCGCCGATCGCGCCATAGTTCACCGCAGCGTCGGCGTTCGGATCGAAGAAGGGCGGCTGCAGGATCGCCGCCGGAAACACGATCTCGTTGAAGACCGTGTTGTAGTAGGCGTTGACCTCCTGCGGCGCCATGTAGAGCCATTCGCTCTTGTCGGTCGGACGCGACAGGCGCGCGAGGTCGTAGCGCCAGCCGTACACCGCCGCGCGCTTATTGTTGCCGAATGCATCGCCGGCGCGCACCTCGAAGCCCGAATAGTCGCGCCAATTGTCCGGATAGCCGATCTTCGGCAGGAATGTGCGCAGCTTCTCGTGCGCCGCAATCTTCGTTTCCGCCGTCATCCAGCTCAGCGCTTCGATGCGCTGGCCGTAGGCGCGGCGCAGATTTTCGACCAGCTCCAGCATTTGCGCTTTGGCTTCTGGCGGGAAGTGGCGCGCAACGTAGAGCTGGCCGACCGCCTCGCCCAACACGCCGTTGCAGGCGGCGACGGCGCGCTTCCAACGTTCGCGTTGCTGCGGCTGACCGTTGAGCGTGCGGTTGTAGAAAGCGAAGTTCTCGTCGTCGAACGGCTGCGGCAGCACCGCGCCGACATTGGTCAGGTAGTGATAGGTCAGGTATTCGCGCCAAGTGGACACCGGCGTCGCCAAGCTGAGCTCCGCGAGCGGCCCCATTGCCGTGACCTCGGCCACGATGACGTCCGGCACGGCGGCCATTTCGCCGCTCTCGAACATCGCGTCCCACGGGAAGTTCGGGGCCAGAGCGCGGACTTGCTCGCGCGTGCGCAGGTTATAGACGCGCTCGCTCTCGCGCCGCTCGGCGAGCGGCCAATGACGCCGCGCGATCTCGGTTTCCAACGCCAGAATGCGGCGCGCCTTCGCGTCGGCGTCGCTCTGGTTCGCCAGCGTCAGCATGCGTGCGACATGGGCGCGGAACTCGTTGCGGATGGTCGTGAACTGCTCGTCGTCGCGCAGGTAATAGTCCCGGTCCGGCAGCGAGAGTCCGGCGTGACTCATGCCGACAGCGTAGCGGTCAGGGTTCTTCTCATCGAGCGTGACGTAGATCCCGATCGGCGAGGCGACCGGCATGTCCGGCCGAGCGATCAGGCGGAACACATCCTCATGCGTGCGCAGCGCGGCGATGGCCGCAAGATCGGCCTGCGCCGGCGCAAGCCCAGCCGCATTGATCGCCTCGACATTGAGATAGGAATTGTAGAAGTCGGCGATCTTCTGCTGATTCGACCCCGGCGCGCCGCCGGCGAGCGCCACTTCTTCGATGATCGTGCGCACGTCGCGGTCCGACTTCTCGCGCAGCATGTCGAATGTGCCCCAGCGGGTGCGGTCGCCGGGAATCTCCGTGCGGTCGAGCCATCCGCCGTTGGCGTAGCGGAAGAAGTCGTCGCCCGGCGCCACCGAAGTGTCGCGCGCCGTCAGATCGATGCCCCAGGCGCCAATCGCGGCCGGCGCACGCGGCGCCGCTGCTGCAGCCGTTTGCGTGCGCCCGCCGGCCTGCGTCGCACAGCCCGCGAGCAGCGCAATGCTGGAAGCCGACATCGCGCGACGCGTAAACGAAAGCATGAACCCCTCCGAATTTCCTGAGGCTTACACCGCTCTGTTTCGCTGTCGCGTTCAACGCGATTGAGACGAGGGCGCATGCGAACGCGGCGAATGCGAAACGCGCTTCCCGTTCGTCGCTAGGCAAGTGTTGTTCGTCGAGACCTACCCCCCAGGATCATCCTGGGGCTCGCGCAGCGAGAGCCCAGGATCCAGGGAATCTAAACCAGTGCGTTGGCCCCTGGATCTTGGGCTCGCACTTGGTGCGCCCCAGGATGACGGGCAACTAGTCCAGGGTAGCGTTCAGAAACGCAGTCTGCCTCTTCAGTGACGCAAACGTCTGCGCGCACGGAAACGCGATGAAGCCGTGACAAGCGCCGGGATAGACGTCCAGCTCGCCCGCATTGCCGGCCGCCACCCAGCGCGCGCGCATGAAGAGGCTGTCGTCCAAGAGCGCATCGCGCGTGCCGATAGTGAACAGCGCCGGGCAAAGACCGCGCAGATCAGCGTAAAGCGGCGACAGATGCGGCGCGCGCTTCTCCTCTGCGCTCAGCCCCGGCAAGAAAGCCTCGCCGAACTTCACGATGTCCAGCGTCCGCAGCACCAGCCTTTCGTCGCCGAACATGCGCGCGCTCGGCGTCATGCCGAGATCGAACACGCCGAACACCAGGTTCGCCGCTCTGAACGGCGTGCGGCGGTGCGTGTCGCGCAGCCGCAGCATGGTCAGCGCCGCAAGATGCGCGCCGGCGCTCTCGCCGCCGATCGCCAGCGCCTCGCCGCCGAAGTCGCGGATATTGTCGCTAACCCAGAGCGCCGCCGCCTCGCAATCGTCCGGCCCCGCCGGGTAGGGGTTCTCCGGCGCCAGCCGATACTCGACGCTGATCGCCGTCAGCCGCGTTTCATCGGCGATGCGCTCCAGCAGCTTGTCCTGCTGATCCGCTGCGCCCAACACGTGTCCGCCGCCATGCATGTGCAGGTAAACCCCGCGCGACTGCGCCGGCGCGATGACGCGCAGCTTGACCTTGCCGGCAGGCCCGTCGATCTCGATCCAGCGCGCCCGCTCGGACTTCGCCGGCGCCGGAAACACGCCCTGGCCGCTGGCGCGCGCATCGCGCACTTTCTGCGCGCCGACTTCCCACCAGTTCGCCATGTCCTTCATCGCGGCGACAATGCCCGCGTTGAGCTGCCTCGTTTCTTCCGGAATGGCGGCGTCGGTGAACGGCGCGGGATCGAAAGGACTCACTTCAGCCCACCCATCTTGCGGATCGCTTTCCATTCGTCCGCCGTCACCGGCTGCACCGAAAGGCGCGAGTTCTTCACCAGCACCATATTCGCCAGCGATTTCTCCGCCTTGATCGCCGCCAGCGTCACCGGCGTCTTCAGCGGCTCGATCGCTTTCAGATCCACGCACACGAACGCGCCCGTCTTATCCGTCGCATCCGGATAGGCCTCTTTGACCACTTCGCTGACGCCGACGACCTCCTTGCCTTCGCCGGAATGGTAGAAGAACGCCTTGTCGCCTTTCTTCATCGCATTGAGATGCGCCTTGGCCTGATGGTTGCGCACGCCGGTCCAAGCGTCGGCGCCCTTCTTCACGTGCTGCTCCCAGGACCAGGTCCCAGGCTCGCTCTTCACCAGCCAGTACGCCATCAGTTCGCCGCCGGCGCTTGCGCCAACGCTTCGATCTGAATCGAGACGCTGTCGCCGATCATGTTCGCCGCCGTGGTCGAGCCGAAGGCGCTGCGGTTGAGCGAGCCGGTCGCGGAAAAGCCGGCGGTGCGGCGCTGATTGTTCGGCGCCGTTCCAATATTGTTCAGCGTGACGTTCAGCGTCACCGGATGCGTCTGCCCCAGCAGTGTCAGATCGCCGGTGACTTCCGCGGTACGCTCGCCCG
Source organism: Vitreimonas sp. (assembly GCF_035627415.1). Lineage (GTDB taxonomy): Bacteria > Pseudomonadota > Alphaproteobacteria > Caulobacterales > Aquidulcibacteraceae > Vitreimonas. Next base: position 58,094 of record NZ_DASPLU010000029.1, read on the forward strand.
TCCGCCGCACCGACGTCGAGCGAAACTCCATCGTCGGATGCTGCGCCGCATTCAGCCAACGCTCGCCGCGGATGTGCTCGTCGCGCGTGTCGTGACCAGCGTCGACGCTGGCGACTTGGATGGTCGCGCGCACCGAAGAGTTCGCCGGATTGGCTTCGTCCAGCACCACTTCCCCTGCGATCGTCTCGAAGCGACCCAGAACGCGGTTGAAGCCGAACCGGTCGATCGAGAACGCGACCTGCGTGTGCGCCGGATCGAGCGTGTACGTCACCGGCTCGGCGTAAGCGGCGCCGGCCGCCATCAGAGCGGCGGCGAAGACCATGGCTCGCATGTTCGATTCCCCTGGGATGCAGTTCGAGCGCGGGAATCTACTTGATCCGGCGGGCTTGGCTACCCCATCCGACATGAGATTCGCGTGTCAGGCTTGGCCGCTGCGGCTGCGGCCTCGGCAGCGACGAACCGCGCTTGATCTCACCGCGAAGGCCCGTAAACCTTGGCCGGCATGAACGCAGCGCTTGAAGCAGAAGGCCTGGTCAAGCGCTACGGCGCGCGCACCGCGGTCCAAGACCTCAGCTTTTCGGTCCCGCAGGGATCGATATACGGCGTGCTCGGCCCGAACGGCGCCGGCAAGTCGACGACGCTGCGCATGCTGGTTGGCGTGCTCAGGCCGACCGAGGGTCGCATCTCGATGATGGGCGGGCCGGTCACGCGCGATGCGTTGAAGCGCGTCGGCTACTTGCCGGAAGAGCGCGGACTTTACCGTTCGATGAGCGCTCGCGGCGCCATCGCCTATCTGGCCCGTCTCAAGGGCGCGCCCTCCGGCAAGGCGTTCAAGCGCGCCGACCAGCTCTTGAACGAGCACGGTCTCGGCAAGGTCAAACGCAAGAAGATCAAGACGCTTTCCAAGGGCATGGCGCAGAAGGTGCAGGTCTTGGGCGCCATCGCCCACGAGCCCGACATCGTCATCTTCGACGAGCCGTTCTCCGGCCTCGATCCCGTCAACCAGCGCGTCCTCGAAGACACCATCCGCGCCCAAGCCGCGGCCGGGCGCACCATTCTCTTTTCCACCCACGTCATGGAACATGCCGAGCGCCTGTGCGACCGCATTCTCTTGATCGCGCACGGCAGCAAGGCGTTCGAAGGCACGGTACAGGAAGCGCTGGCGCTCGCGCCCAGCGTCGCCGTGCTGGAGACGGAAGGCCAGTTCGATCTCGCCGCCGCGCTGGCCCCGAAGGGGTTCAACATCGCCGCCGAAGGCGAAGAGCACGGCAACCGGCGCTGGCGCGCCAAGCTCGAGAACGGCCACGGCTCGCGCCAGCTGCTGCAGGCGTGCGTCGAAGCCGGCGCGCCGCTGTCCCTGTTCGAGCCGGCGCGCGCGAGTTTACATGAAGCTTTCGTGGCCATGGTCGGCGACCGGGCCATGCCGGATGCGGCGGAGTAGGCGATGTCACCAGTCTTACTCGTCGCCCGCCGCGATTACTTCGCCTATGTCGGCGCCTGGGGTTTCTGGCTCTCGCTGATCACGGCGCCGCTGATCATCGCCGCCTTGATGTTCATGCCGCTCTTGCTGGCGCGCGCTGAGCCGCCGCGTGTGCTTGCCGTTATAGCCGACCAGGCCGCCGACGCGGCCCATGTGACAAACGCGTTCCTCGAACGCGGCCGCGCCGACGCCCGCGGCGAGATCAGCGCTTACATCAAAGCCACCGCGCCGGCGTTGGAGGCGGAAATCCTCGCCGCGTTCGATGCCGCGCCGAGCCGCGAAGCCGGCGTTGAAGCGGCGCGCGCCATTGTCGCCCGCCGCGCGCCGCGCGCGCTCGCCGCCTTTCCGCAACCCTCACCTCGTTACGTCATCGCCACCGCGCCCGCGCAGGATATCGAAGCGCTGCGCTCCTATCTGGACGGCAGCCGCGCTTTGCCGGACGGGCGCATGCTGTTCGGCGCGCTCAACGTCCGTCGCGAAGCCGGCGCACCGGTGATCGAGTACTGGAGCACCAATCTTTCGCACGAGGAGCCGTCGAACATCGCCCACCGCGCCATGCGGCTCGCCATGCAGCGCGAGGCGCTCGCCGCGCAGGGACTCGCGCCGACCGAAGCGGACCGGCTCGCCGGCTTCGATCCGCGCGTCGTCCAGTTTGACCCGCGTCCCTCCACCGGCAGCGCCGAAGTGACGGCCCGCCAACGCGCGCCGGCCTTCGCCGCGCTGGCGCTCGCCTTCATTCTCTGGAGCGTCGTCTTCTCCGTCGCCAACATGCTGCTTTCGGGCGTCATAGAGGAGAAGTCGAACAAGATTCTCGACACCATTCTCACCAGCGTCACGCCGATGGAGCTCCTGATCGGCAAGCTGCTCGGCGTGGCGGCGGTGAGCGCCACGCTCTTCCTGTTCTGGGGCGCGCTCGGCGGCACGCTGCTCAGCATGGCGGCGACGCAGCTCGGCGATTCCGTGTTCGGCCAGATCGCCGCCGCGTTCCTGGAGCCGCGCCTGTTGGTGGCGTTCGTCGTGGGCTTCGTCGCCGGCTATTTGATGTACGGCGCGATCTTCCTGGCGCTCGGCTCGCTCTGCGAGTCGATCCAGGAGGCGCAGACGCTACTCGGCCCGGTGGCGCTCGTGCTCGCCATCCCGATGATGCTGGTGATGCCGGCGCTCGATAACCCGAACGCGCCGATCATCGAGGCCGCCTCCTGGGTGCCGCTGTTCACGCCCTTCCTGATGCTGATGCGCGCGCCGGCCGGCCTGGACTGGATCGAGATCGCCGGGCAGGGCGCGCTGATGGTGCTGGCCGTGATCGTCGTGCTCTGGCTGGCGTCACGCGTGTTCAAGGCCGGCGTCGTCGATCAGGTCAGCATGGTCAACTGGCGCGGCCGCAAGAAGAGCTGACGTCAGTTCGCCGGCGGCAGTGTCGCCAGGATGATGCGGTTGGTGCTGCTCTGGTGCAGCAGCAGGTTGCCATCGCGCGTCGCCCGCATGTGGCGGACGATGCCGGCGTGGAGATCGCCGGAGGGGATCGGCCAACTCTGGAACGTCTCCGTGCGCGGATCGAACCGCACCAGCGGATCGGGTCTGACGCCGCTTTCATTGTACCAGACGATGCCGCCGATCACGGCGATGGCGTAAGGATGCGAATCCGGCCCGCTCGGGCTGTCCCATTCGCGGATTTCGCCGGTTTGCGGATTGTAGCGCCCAAGCTTGCCGCGGCCGGAATTCACGTACCAGATCATGCCGTCATCGGCGATGTCGAGCCGGCGCACGTGCGTGTCTTCGCCCGGCAGGTCAATCTCGGTCAGCGCCAGGGTCCTCGGATCGACGCGGATGAGGCAATTGCTGCCGTTGCACGCGACCCACGGATTGCCGTGCGCGTCGATCCTCACGCCGTACGGCCGCGCGCCCTCGCGCTGAATTGTCGCCAGCCGTATCTCGCCGCTCCGCGGATCGAAGCGGCCGATCATGTTGCTCTGCTGCAGCGTGAACCACATGATTCCGTTGGCGTCGAATTCCGCCGTATGCGGATCGCGCGCGGCCGGATCAGGCATGCGATGTTCGGTGCTTTCGCCGCTCGCCGGATCGAACCGGCCGATCGTGCCGTTGCCGTTGCCCATGTACCAGACGCGGCCTTGGCGATCGACGTTGACGCTGTGCGGCAGCGTTTCCGCCGGCAGCGGCCATTCACGGATATCGTTCGTGCGCGGATCGATGCGGCCGATCGTGTTGCCGCGCTGGCCGACGTACCAGATCACCCCGTCTGGCGCTTCGACCGGATCGCGCGCGCGCTGCCCCAGCTGCGGCGCGGCCCACTCGCGGAAGCTTACGTCGAGCGGCCCCTCGGCGATCCGCGCCGGCCGCGGATTGTGCGACGGCGGATAGTGCGCGGCGAGATAGTCGAGCACGGCTCGTTCCTGCTCCGGCGCCAACTCCACCATCGTCGCGATCAGTTCGTCCCAGTGCGCGCGCGTATAGCCCGAGCTGCGCGTGATCACGTTCTCGCGGTGGCAGGAGGTGCAGAGCGCCCGCACCGTGTCGACGCCGGCGCCTGGCGCAAGTTGCGCTCCGTCCCGCGCCGGCTGTGCTGAAGGCGGCGCACACGCGGCGAGCGCGGTGAGCGCCAATGCGAGCAGAGAAGCGGCGCCGAGCGCCTTGCCAGTTCCGGTCATGTCCGTCCCCGTGTCGGAGCAAGCATAAACCCCATGCGCCGCGCTCCAACCCCGGCTCCTTGACACGGAAATCCGGCGTATTTAAGTAGTACGTTAATTGCATGATTGGTTAAATGAACGATCCCCTCTCGCTCACCCTTTCGGCCCTGGCCGACCCGACCCGCCGCGCCATCCTCGCCCGGCTGGCGGAAGGGGAGGCGACCGTGAGCGAGATCGCCGCGCCGTTCGACATCTCGCTCCCCGCCGTCTCGCGCCACCTCAAGGTGCTGGAGACCGCCGGCCTTATCACCCGCGGCCGCGAAGCCCAGTGGCGCCCGTGCAGGCTGGAGCCGCACGCGCTCAAAGGCGTCGACGATTGGCTCGCGCACTATCGCCGCTTCTGGAGCGGCGGCTTCGACAAGATGGAATCGTATCTCGCCGAGTTGAAGAAGAGGGAAGGGAAGTCATGAGCGCGACGCTCGCCGACGACGAACTCCTGATTACGCGCACCTTCGACGCGCCGGCGGCGCTGATGTTCGCAATGTGGAGCGATCCGGCGCACTTCAAGAACTGGATGGGGCCGGTGGGTTTCGAGTGCGCCGAGGTGAGCATCGACTTCCGCGTCGGCGGCGCCTATCGCGCCGTGATCCGCTCTCCTCAATACGGCGACAGCTGGTTCGGCGGCGTCTATCGCGAGATCGTCCCCAATACGCGCCTCGTCTTCACGTTCAAGTGGGACGAAGGCCCCTCCGGCGAAGTCGAAACACTCGTCACCCTCACGTTCGAGGAGCGCGACGGCAGGACGGCGCAGCTTTTCCACCAGACGCCGTTCATCAACGTCGAACGCCGCGACAGCCACATCGGCGGCTGGAATTCCGCCTTCGACAAAGAACAGGCCTACGTCGAGAAATTCGCAAGGGAGCAGACGTCATGATCACCATTTCCGCTTTCGAATGGGTGCCCGATTTCGCCCGCGGCCAAGTGCGCGACCTGCGCGTGCGCTGGGCGCTGGAAGAAGCCGGCTTGTCGTACCGAACCCGCCTCCTGAATCAGGGCGACCAGGACAAGGCCGAGTACCGCGCCCTGCAGCCGTTCGGCCAAGTGCCGATTTTTGAAGAGAACGGCTTCGTGCTGTTCGAAACCGGCGCGATCGTGCTGCACCTCGGCGAGCGCAGCGAAAGCTTGCTGCCGAAAGAGCCGCAAGCGCGCGCCCGCGCTGCGCAATGGCTGATCGCCGCGCTCAACTCGATCGAGCCATCCATCATGAACGTCGCCCTGATCGATCTCTTCTACGCCAACGAGGAGTGGGCGAAGCTTCGCCGCCCGGGCGCCGTCGAGTTCATGCAGAAGCGGCTCAAAGGTCTCTCCAATGCGCTCGGCGATAAGCTCTATCTCGACGGCGATCGCTTCACCGCCGGCGATCTGATGATGTCGTCAGTGTTGCGGATCTTGCCGCAATATGCGCGCGAGCACGCGAACCTTTCCTCCTATCTCGAACGCTGCACGGTGCGCCCAGCCTTCCAGCGCGCGCTCGCCGCCCAGCTCGGCGACTTCAAGCAGGAAGCGGCGTAAGCGCCGCGCGACAGGATAGGGAACGCGGGCGCGAGAGCCCGCATTCCCTGTCCATGCGCCTCTCCATCATTCTCGCCGCCGCGCTCTTGTGCAGCGCTTGCGATCGGCTGGCCACGCGTACGGCCGAGTATCGCCCGCAGGAGGCCGGCACTGTCGACCAGGCGCTCTGCCTGCTCGGCTTCACCGGCGTGCCGCTGCAAGCCGCCGCCGTCACCGGCCACCATCTCGTCGAAGTTGAGCTGAACGGCCACACCGGCCTCTTCGTGCTCGACACCGGCGCCAACGCCAGCGTCATCGACCGGCGTTACGTCGAACGCTTCGGTCTGACGCCCGGCGGTCTGCAAGGGCAAGCCTTCGGCGTCGGCGGCGGCCAGCGCGCGCAGATTGCGCAGATCGAGAGCCTCGCGATCGCCGGCGTGCCGATCCGCCAGAGCCGCATCGCCGTCGCCGACATCGCCCAAGTCGCCGACGTGCTCGGCCCCCTCACCGGCGAGACCATCGTCGGCATCATCGGCCAAGACGCGCTCACCGAACACCGCGCCGTCATCGATGTGGCGCGGCCGATCCTCTATTTGATCGAGGAAGACGAAGCGCCCGCGCCGCAACCGCTGGAGACGTGCGCGGGGGAAGAGAGTAGCGATTAGAGTGACGCCGACTGCGTATATGCGTGGTGAGACGCGTTATGTGCCAATCCACCGACACCTTTCGTCATCTGTTCGCACTAGCGCGCGGTACCGGCGGTGGTAAAATTGCCCTGCTGAGCCACTCCGGGGGGAGCCGCGTACATGGGTATATCGTTCGATCTGCGTCTGCTGGCAGGCGCACTGGCCGCTTTGTGCGTTACCGGGTGCGCGGGTGTGCGCACCAGCTTCGGCTATTCGCCGACGGAGCCTGTGTCTTTGGTGCTGATCGAGCAGCCTCAGGTTGGCGGGCTGATGGGGACGCATCTTGAGTTGCAACGGGTCGATCTCGCGGGCAACCAGCCCATCGGCGCCAGCCAGACCGTGTTTCTCTTGATCGAGAACCATCTCGTGCGCACCGACGCGGCCGGTGGCGTCATTGGCACGTCGGAGTTCGCCAAGGCGAGAATGGAGCCGGGCGATTACGCAGTACTCCAGATCACCGACACCATGTCCCAATGGAACTACATCCAAATGCTTTGCTATGACCGCGCCGCGCCGGTCGTGCGAATTCCGCCGAACTCCGTCGTGGTCGTCGAAGCTATGCAGGTGCTGCAACTGAGGGCGATGCTTGGCGAATCCTACGATCAGATCGGATCCCGCCGGGACAGCCTGGCCGCGGCGCGCGAGGTGTTGCGCGGCTATCCCAACATCGAAGGTGATCCGGTGCTGGCCGAAGTCGTCGACGTCGTCGCGTTCGAGGACAGCGGCTCGCTCAACATCATCCGCGATCAATGCGACTCGCACACGCCGTTCCGCTCGGTCCAGGAGGAATTGCGCGCGCTTGGCGAAAGCCACACGCCGTCACAAGTAAAAATCCCGGCGAGCGATGGGCAATAGCGCAGACTGACAGCCGACGGCGTGCTTGCGCGCCGACGGCGACCGATGTGCCGACGGCATTTGTCTCAGGATTCGCGAGTTAGCGTCTCCGCGTTAGCAAGAGTGACGGGGTGCGGCGATGTCATTGTTTGCAGGGCGGATGAGCAGGCGGGCGTTTTTCGCCGCCTATGTCTGTCTAGTTGTGGCGAAAGCTGCGATGCTCATCGCGACCGGGAACGCGTTTCTTGTAGATGCCTTTGCCCTGTTGCCGTGGTTTTGGATGGCGTCGAGGCGTCTGCATGACTTCAACGCACGATGGTGGTGGGCTCTGGTCCCCTTCGCAGCGGGATTTGCGTGGGGATTTATGCAGGGTTTCGGCGAACGCCTCATCGAAGGCTTGGCCTCCGCTCAAACGGCGCAGCTAGCCGCACTTAGTCAGAGCCCAACGGGGCCCCATATCGACTGGGCCGCTGTTGCGCAACACCCTGGGGATTTCGCCATCGGCTTCGTGCGAGGGTTTTGGGGCGCAGTTGCTTCTCGTGCTGCGGCCGATCCCGTCGGGTTTGGATTGGACGCCGCTTTCCTACTTGTCCTTATGCTTTGGCCGGGCACGCGCGGTCCCAATCGTTTTGGTGATCGGCCGGGGACGCACGCCGCAACATCGGCGTAACGAAAATCGGAACAAGGCGAACGTCCGAGTCCGGAGATGCCGGCCCGATCAATCCGCAGCCCGCCACCCCATGATCGCCAGCGCGTGTCCCTCCGGATCGCGGAACGGGCGCAGCATCAGTTCGCGCCCGGGCGCGCGCTGCACCGCTTGCGCCGGATGCAGAAACACCACGCCGCGCGCTTCCAGCGCCGCTTCCGCCGCGCTCCAGTCGCGCGGCTCGAAATAGATCACCGCATCGCCGCCGACGCTCTGGCCCGGCTGCTGCGGCCCGATCATCAGCCGCGTCGCGCCGGACTGGAAGAACGTCATGCCCGAAGCTTCGAACAGCACGGCGAGGCCCAGCGTGTCGCGGTACCAAGCCACCAGCTTCAGCGGCTCCGCGCTCGCCAACGCGATCTGCGCGATCCCTGACAACAACATCGGCGCATCGTTCATCACGCGCTCCTCGATCCCGCATCTTCCCGGCAGGATTACATCCGAGGACCGACGGCATCCTGCCGGCACAATCGGTTCATCCTGCGCGCCTCGGCCTTTTATCTCCATATATTTAGTTTGACGAACTAATTACGTCAAGCCACAATTGAACCCATGGCCCGGGCTGATTTGCTTGAGACGGCGGCGCGGCTGCATTCCGGCGCGATCCGCCTGCTGCGCATGGTCCGCACCGCGGACGATGAGACTGGTCTCTCCGCGCCGAAGCTCTCGGCGCTTTCAGTGCTGGTGTTTGCGGGGCCGAAAAGCCTCAGCGGCCTTGCCCGCGCCGAGCAGGTCACCAGCGCGACGATGTCCAAACTGGTCAGCGATCTCGAAGCGGAAGCGCTCGTCGCCAAGCGCATCGACCGCACCGACCGGCGCGGCGTGCGCATCGATGTCACCGCGAAGGGCCGGGCGCTCATGCAGCGCGGACTGAAGGCGCGCCTCGCGCTGCTGCAGGCGCGGCTGGCGAAACTGAGCGCATCGGAGCGCGCGCTGTTGGATCAAGCCGCCGCGTTGATGCTGCGGCTCGCAGCGGCGCCCGAGACCTGAACGCGAAAACGCCGCCCGGCGAACCGGACGGCGTTTCCAAATTCAGATCTTGGGTTCGCTTAACGCGGCTTCGGCGCAGGACGCGGCAACAGGCCCTCGCGTTGCGCGCGCTTGCGGGCGAGCTTGCGGGCCCGGCGCACGGCTTCGGCGCGCTCGCGCGCACGCTTTTCCGACGGCTTTTCGAAATGGTTGCGACGCTTCATTTCGCGGAAAGTGCCTTCCCGCTGCATCTTCTTCTTGAGCGCCTTCAACGCCTGATCGACGTTGTTATCGCGAACGAAAATCTGTACCAGGACTCTTCTCCCGTCGCCTGAAAGCCAAACACGTGACCGCCGCGGTCGCCTCTCGCGCCCGCGTGGCGGCTGAATTGAAGCGGCGGCAATAGCAAAACGCCGCGGCCCTGTCCATGCCGGGACCGTCGACGATCCAAAGCTTTACGCGTACCGTCGCCGCATGGCCGATACCCCCTCAGACCGGTTCCGCGCCCGTCTCCTGGACGCCTTCACGCTCCAAGCCGCCCGCGTGGGCTGGACCGACGCCGCCTTCAAGGCGGCGGTCGCCGAGGCCGGCCTCAGCGAAGGGGAGGCGGCGCTGGCCTGCCCGAAAGGCGCAGCCGATCTGTTCGACGCCTTCGCCGCCCGGGCCGACGAGGCGATGCTGGCGGCCCTGGAGGAGCTCGATCTCCCGGCCATGAAAATCCGCCACAAGGTCCGCGCCGCCGTGCAGCTCCGGCTCGAAGCCCAGGCGCCCTACAAGGACGCCGCCCGCGCCATGACCCGCGCGCTCGCCCGCCCGGACCGCGCCGCCGAAGCCGCGCGCCTGCTCTGGCGCACAGCCGACAAGATCTGGCGCGCGCTCGGCGACAAGTCGACCGACGAGAACTTCTACTCCAAGCGCGCCATTCTCTCCGGCGTGCTCGCCAGCACCTACGCCCGCTGGTTCGCCGACGACAGCGACGGCCACGAAGCGACCTGGGCCTTCCTCGACGCGCGGATCGAGAACGTGATGCAGTTCGAAAAATTCAAAGCGCGCCTGAAGCCACTTGGCGAAGGCGTCGAGAGCGCCGTTGGCGTCGCCGCCCGCTTCCGCTACCGCTGAGGCGGTAACTTATCGCGATTTCACTCTTATCACGAAGCCGTGAGGCGTATGCTCGTGCGCATCAATCCGTGTTGGAGGCATCGATGCATGCTGCGCCGCTACGGTTCCTCAATGCTGCGGCTTGGCCGCTGACGATCTGGCCAAGCCTCACGCGTTTGGAGGACCATGCCGCCGACGATTACGTCGAGCGCACCTCTCCCATTGTCGCGACCGCCATCGCCTTCTGGGCCTGCGTCGCCGCCTTGCTGCTGGTCGCCTATCTCGGCGGCGCCGTCAGCGTGTTCGGCGAAGCGGATTCCGTCGCTGTCGTGCCGCGCTGGGCGGGCGATGTGTCCGGCGTGCTCTGGTTCTTCCTGCCGGTGATCTACGTCATCGGCCTTTGGCTCTACACCGCCCGCGACGAAGCGTTCCCGCGCTAGAAGCGCAGCTTGGTGACGTGGCCCATCTTGCGGCCGGCGCGCGTGTCGCGCTTGCCGTAGAGATGGAGCCGCGCGTCGGCGTCGGCCGCGAGCGCCGGCCAAGCCTCGGCGTCTTCGCCGATCAGATTGACCATCTCGACGCCAGCGAGCCGCTTGGTCGATCCGAGCGGCCAGCCGGCGACGGCGCGGATGTGTTGCTCGAACTGCGAGGTGAGGGCGCCTTCGATGGTCCAGTGCCCCGAATTATGCACGCGCGGCGCCATCTCGTTCGCCACCAGTGATCCGTCCGGCATGACGAAGAACTCGATCGTCAGCACGCCGACATAATCGAACGCTTCCATCACGCGCTTGGCCGCATCCTGCGCGGCGCGCTCGACATCGGCGCCGACCCGCGCCGGCAAGGTCGTGCGCGAAAGGATGCCGCCCGCATGCTCGTTCTCGTTGAGGTCGTAGAACGCGATCGCGCCATCCCAGCCGCGCGCGGCGATGATCGAGACTTCGCGCTCGAATACGCAGAAGCCTTCGAGAATGCCCGGCGCGCCGAGCTTCTCGTACGCACCGCGCGCATCGCCGGCGCTCGCGATGCGGATCTGGCCGCGTCCGTCATAGCCGAACCGCCGCGTCTTCAGGATCGCCGGCGCGCCGATCTCGGCGATTGCCGCGTCGAGATCCTCTTGCGATCCGATGGCGCGAAACGGCGGCGTCGCGATGCCGGCGCTGGTGAAGTAGCTCTTTTCGTCGAACCGGTCCTGCGCCACCGCGAGCGCGTGCGGGTTGGGCGCCACACGTGCGCCGGCCGCGATCAAGGCCTGCGCCGTCTCCGCCGGCACGTTCTCGAATTCGGTGGTGACGACATCGACATGGCGCGCGAAATCCGCCAGCGCCGCTTCATCGAGATAATTGCCGACACGTGTCCGCGCCGAAACGCGCGACGCGGGGCTGTCGGGTTCATCGGTGTAGATCGCCACATCGAAGCCGAGCTGTGCGGCGGCCAGCGAGAGCATCCGGCCCAATTGGCCGCCGCCCAGGATGCCGATCGTCGAGCCCGGCTTCAGCGGATTCATCGCGGGTCTTCGCCGATCGCCGCGGTCTGCGCCGCGCGATGCGCTTCGAGCCGCGCCGCCAGCGCCTCGTCGGAAAGCGCCAGAATGGAAGCCGCCATGAGCCCCGCGTTCGCTGCGCCCGCTTCGCCGATCGCCAGAGTTCCGACCGGCACGCCCTTCGGCATCTGCACGATCGAGAGCAGGCTATCGAGGCCTTTGAGTTCGCGGCTCTTCACCGGCACACCCAGCACCGGCAGCGTCGTCATCGAAGCGGCCATGCCCGGCAGATGCGCCGCGCCGCCGGCGCCGGCGATGATCACCTTCACGCCGCGCGCCTTGGCGCTCGAGGCGTAGTCGTAGAGGCGCTGCGGGGTGCGATGGGCGGAAACGATCTTGGCCTCGTAGGCGACTCCCAGCGCGTCCAGCGCCTCGGCCGCGGCCTTCATCGTCTCCCAGTCCGACTTCGAGCCCATGATCAGGCCGACCGGGGGCGTAGCCATGTTTCGGCTGCTCCTAAAAAACGGCCCAGTAAATCAAGCCGCGCCGCACGTCTAGGTCCAGAGGTGGTCGGGTATCGGTTATCGGTTGTCGGTTCTCGGGATTTGGACCGCCGTGCTCGATTCCCGATAACCGATCCCCGACAACCGATCCCCGTGACCCCGGTTAAGGCCGTCTTTACCTCATCAGCGCATCCCTTGCTGTGAAGAGGCGCAATCTATGCGGTTCGGCACGGCGAAGATCGGCTCCGCAACGAGCCAGCTCCTGCAAGGGCTGGGCTTGTCGCGGCGCGACGTTTCCGACGCTGCGCTCGCCGCTTTGGAGCGACTCGCCGCCGAGCGCGATTCGCTGGCCGAGCGGCTCGCCGCGGCCGAGAATCTCGCCGACCGCGACACGCTGGCCCCCGTCTTCAACCGCCGCGCTTTCTTGCGCGAACTGCACCGCACGATGTCGGAAGTCGAGCGCTACAGGACTCCGGCCGCGGTGCTCTATCTCGATCTCGACGGCTTCAAGCAGCTCAACGACGCCTATGGCCACGCCGCCGGCGACGCCGTGCTCCGCCATGTCGGCCTCATGCTCGTCGACAGTGTCCGCGAAAGCGACGTCGTCGGCCGTTTGGGCGGCGACGAATTCGGCGTCATCCTCAACCGCGCCAGCGCCGAAGAGGCGCACGCGAAGGCCGCGGCGCTGAGCGAGAAGCTCGATGGCGCCATCATCCTGCACGAAGGCATGGGCCATCGCGTCCGCGCCTCGTTCGGCGTCCACGCCATCGCCCTGGTCGAGGATCCGGAAACCGCCATCGCCCGCGCCGACGAAGCGATGTACGCGGACAAATACGCCCGCCGCGCCCAAGCCCAGGCGTTCGCGAGCTTCTGAGCCCCTTGAGCGTCCAAGTTCGTCATTCCGGGGCTTCGCGCAGCGAAGAACCGGGAACCCAGGGGGCCACCGCACGTCATTGGCGATTGATCGAGCGCGGCTTCGCCGCGCCGCGGACGAGAACATCCCCACCCCACGCGCCCTCAATCCTCCGCGCTCTCTTCCCCCTCGTTCACGATCAACCCACGGCTCTGCCGCCGCACCAGCGACGCGTAATAGCCGCTCTGCCGCACCAACTCGGCGTGGCGGCCGGCTTCGACGATGCGGCCTTCCTTCAGCACGATGATGCGGTCGGCATTCACCACCGTCGACAAACGGTGAGCGATGACGAACGTGGTGCGGCCTTTGACCAGTGTCTCGATCGCGCTCTGCACCGCTTCCTCCGATTCCGCATCGAGCGCCGATGTCGCTTCGTCGAGCACCAGGATCGGCGGGTTCTTCAGCAATGCGCGCGCGATGGTGATGCGCTGGCGTTCGCCGACCGAAAGCAGCCCGCCGCGCTCGCCCACCTGCGTGTCGTAACCCTCGGCGAGCCTTGCTATGAACCCGTCGGCATAGGCGGCGCGCGCGGCCGCGACGATCTCGTCTTGACTGGCGTCCGGCCGTCCGTAGGCGATGTTGGCGCGTACGCTGTCGTTGAACAACAGCGGGTCCTGCAGCACGACGCCGATATTGCGCCGGAGCGAGCTTTGCTTGATGCGTTTCAAGTCGCGCCCGTCGAGCAGGATGCGGCCTTCGATCGGATCGTAGAAGCGCATCAGCAGCGCCATTAGCGTGGTCTTGCCGGCGCCGCTCGGGCCGACGATTGCGATCGTCTCTCCGGCTTTCACGTCGAGCGTAACGCCGTCGAGCAGGGGCGTTCCTGCCTGTTCGTAGCGGAAGCACAGGTTCTCGAACCGCACATTGCCAGCGATTTCGGTCAAGTCCTCGGCGTCGGGCGCATCGCCAAGATGGTCCTGGAACGAAAGAATGCCGAAAATCTCGTCGAGCGACACCGAGGCCTTGCGCAGCGAAGAATAGGCGCTGCTCAGTCCTTGCACCGGCGCGAACAAACCGCCGACATAGCCGAGGAACGCGACCACGGTGCCGACCGTGATTTCACCCCGCAGCACCAGCCAAGCGCCGACGCTGATGGCCGCCACGCGCGCCAGCGCCATCACCAGATTGCTCGCCGCGCTATAGCTGGCGTCGACGGCGACGCCCTGAATGACGAGCCTGTTGGCGGCGGCCACCGCGTCGAGAAAGCGCCGTTTCTCCATCTCTTCCATGGAGAAGCTGCGCACCATCACGATGCCCGATAGCACTTCGTTGAAGCGCGAATAGATGCGCGCCCAGCGATCGAGCAGCGAGCGTTCGCGCTCGACCTGCTCGGGCGCCGCGCGGGTCGCCAGCAGCGCCGGGAACGGCGTGAAGAACAGGACGATGAGCGCGAGCCGCCAGTCGAGACCGAACATGATCCAGATCGCGATCGCCAAAAACAACAGCGACGGCAGGATGTCGTAGAGTATCGTCGCCACCGCCTGCGTGAAACCTTGGATGCTGCGGTCGAGCCGCGTCATGATTGCGCCGACGCCTTCGCTGCGCTGCAGCCGGAGCGGCATGGAATGGAGTTTGCCGACGGTGGCCTCGAGCAGCGCGTATTGCACGCCGATGCGCGTGCGCCAGGTCAGCCACGTCGACGCGCCCTTGAGCAGATCGCGGCTGACTGCGAGCACGGCAAGCAAGCTGAGGCCGATCAGCAGCGGCTGGCTCCCCGTCGGCGCGCCGAGATAGTCGAACAGCATCTTCAGAATGAGCGGTTCGACCGCATTCAGTGCGGCGATCACCAGAACGAGCAAGAACACCGAAGCGATGGCGTGGCGCATCGGAAACGCGAACAGCGCAGCCTGATGCAGGCGCTGCAGCCGTCGCCAGCGCTCGGAAATCGGCCGAGCCGGCCGCGCGTCTGGCTGCGCTTGTGCCGTTGTTGGGCGCCTTCACATCGGCGCGCCCGAGACGCACGCCGTTACCTCCGAACTCGCCCCCAACGGCGGAACAGCGCCGCCTGTTCCTGTGGCGCTTCGCCGAGCGCAGCGACGCTGCGCGCTGCCTCGGAGTCCGAGAATGGTCGGCGCGATGGCGGGCGTTGCGGGGATAGACTCAGGCCCAATCCCACACTTTCTTGACCTCAAGTTATTGAAAACAAGCGTTTGTCGAGAAAATCTATCCGACCCCTCCCAAAGCTGGCGTATAATGCCTGCATCGTTTCACACCGGAGAGCAGTCGGTACCCTGTTCGAGCTGACGTTGAAGCGATGCGAGAGAGCGTGAAGCGCTGATGCTTTTCCGCCGGACGCGCCAAGGCTGGGCGCTTCGGAACGCGAGCGAAAAGGCTGAAGCCTCCGGCGCGGCAGACGTGGCGGAAGGCGGAGGTATCGCAGAGGCGCAGAAGCCCGCGTCAAACGCGGGAAGACGAACCGGAACGTGTTGGTGAACACAACACCCCGCACGCCGTCGGCCGAGCCGCCTCCCAGGG
>NZ_DASPLU010000030.1:0-136086 GCF_035627415.1 Vitreimonas sp.
CACGCCATGCGCCTGAAAGACGTTCTTGGCGATATCGAGCCCGACTGTAACCACGCTCTGCATGCTGCCCTCCTTTGACGGAGCTGAACCCTAGATCAGGTTCACCGCCGCCGGGTGGGCGCCGTCCACAGCATCAAGAACGGACATCGCTCTACCAGTCTCGGACAACGGACATTTAGCTCCGCGTGCGCCGCGGAATTGGCCGCGGTGCCGAGCGCCAAAATGAGTGGCCCATACCATAAGCCCTAAATTTTGAATCTCTGAAATTAGATGACCTCTGCACGCGAGCGGTCTACTTCCCATTAGGGAAGATGCGTCTTGTGGAATTCCACGACGATTTCATCATATGATCGACGCGCTTCATTCGTGGCCCGCGCACCCTCTAACTCATGCAGCAGGCGATCCAATAGCGATGTGTTCTGTGCGTGCCACTTGGAGCCCACAATCCACAAGCCAGATATCCGCAACCATCCCCGATATGTAACGCGCTCGAATGGTTTGCCGCTCGCGTCAACGCCGCGTTCCGTAACACGAAACTCGTCAAAGCTCTGCTCTTGATCGTCGACGATCACAACACCAGCGAACTTACTGAGAACATCTTTCGACGCTGCGTATTCAGCCATTGTGAGCCGCAAGCCAAAAGTGGCGACGTTGATGCAGCGTATGTCTCGAAGCCGCAACGGCAGCACCTTCGGTGCTCGGAGCGAATCGTCACGACTGCGCAGGCGCGTCTTGCTGTCGCCAGCAAACACCAGCAGCGTGTCCACCAAGGCGCCACCGACAAACGACAGCCTAGAACTCGCCTCCAGCTGAAGGCGACTTGCGCTTAGACTTGAGTCTGTGACGATCACTTCGCGCGTCTCAAACAACGAAAAGTCCGTAGCGTTGAAGTCGGCTCGATCCAATGCGGCGACCCCGAAAATACGTAAGCTGCCGTGACGCACTTTCAGCCCCTCGACAACACTGGGCAACTCGAATTCCCCCGAACAATCCGTGAGGGCGACGTCTTTCAGATACCCAGCCCAACCGACAGCTTCAAACCTGCAATGTTCGAACTGACAATCCACGATCTCGGCAGATGAGAAACTCACTTGCCCGAAAGTGCAATTTACAAACCGACGGCGCCGCAGAGCAATACCATCGACGCGCATGTCCTCGAATGCATGATTGCGGGTCACCAAGTCGATGAACAGCTCTACGACCTTAAGGTTAGTCCGATAGGTCGGCGACGCCGCTTCGCCGACCAAGACCAGATGCTGTCTTACCGCGTCGCCATAATTTTCCCGCACCATGCTGAACCCCCCGACAAATTGCAGGATTTCATAGTTCAGCGGGCGATCTAACTCCTCCGCAACTTCGCGCCCTGCGATCTTTCGACTAATCTCGTCGGCGATCAGAAATTCCATGAAGGACTTGTGCGCAAAAACCACCTTTTCGTCGGTCGTTATCGATAGGAATCCTGAATTGCGCAGCTCCGTGATGACGCGCTCAAGATCTTCCTCCGCTTTAAGTTCGTCGAGTTCCTCCATCGGCATTTTCCGTACAATGTCCCCTATGGCATCGACGGAAGCCACCATCGCGCCGCCCGCATCAAGCATTGCGAGTGCCGCCGCCGCAGCAAACCTGTATTTTATTGTGCGCGCCACAGCGGGGCTGCGCTCCTCCTCTCTGCGTAGATGGAGATCTATGTACTCCCGATAGAGCCACACAGGCCCCACCTTCAGCACAGGGTCGTCTAAATCAATCATGCCCTCGACAAGCAAGAAGAGAAACATCTCCAGGTGCAACGGGCGTGAGACGATGTTCGTCAGATCGTGCACGGACCGCAGCAGATCGTAGACCTGCTCCGGCGTCTTCTGATGCCGTTCCCAGATCTCCTCCGCTTCTGTAGCCAAGAAGCGGATTATCTGTTCCTTGGAAAACGGAGCCAATGTCAAAATAACGGAGCGATGCTCCGCGAACTTCCGAAGACGTGGCTTGCCATACCTTGCCCGCAATCGCGTGCGCATCCGCGACTGCACTTCCGCCCAATCCGCGTACGCGCGCCGCGACGTCGGCGTCTCTCCGTGCGCATCGCGGATGCGCAGGTCTGAAACCTTCCCGACTAAAGCGTCAAACTCAGCGAAATTCGTGAATGCGGTCGCACGCGAAGTGATGAGTACACGTTGCGCACGCTCGGCCATTTCGAAGACCTGACCGAAATAGTAGTCGCGCTCGGCTGCGGTAGAGTTCGCCGCCACCTCATCAAAACCATCCAGGATAAAGAGAAGCTCCGATCGCTTGGCCATATCATCCAAGAACGTGGGTCCAACTTCTTTGGTAGCATCAGCGATCTGCTGGGTCAGGAATTTGTCGGTCGAGGTCGAACTTTTGAGCGTACGCAAATAGAAGATCATCGGAAAAATCTGCGTTAGCCCCTCCAAATAGCCGTACGAGAGGTCCCGGTGCACAATCTCAGCGACAGTCGTCTTGCCGGTGCCATAGTCACCGAGCAAGAAAACAAAATTCTTCTGATTGTTAGCAAACAAGCGCGTTATATGCGACGCGACATCCGATACCTTGTCCAATCGCTCGCCGTGTTTGCCGACGACGCGCGCATCGAGTTCAACATAAGAATCGGTGAAATAGGACAGGTATTTCGCGGCAGCGCCCCTTAAATAGGCATCAGACTTGGAAAACTCACTCTCAATGTCTGAGAGATCTCGGAACAGCACGGGGACAACCCCTGCGCCGGCGAGTTTGGGCGGATCTTCCGTTCGATGACAGATGACCAAGCTGGCGCACTCTCGCTCTTTGCAGAACCTCAACGCCTCGTCTAGGCTGGAATGCAGGAGATCTCGATCGATCCCCGGCTCCAAGCGCGGCCAACAACTCATGGCCACGCGTTGTTGCGAAAACGCATCTGAAAACTCTGCAACGAAGTCGACGGTCCCTTTGCTCGACTCGATCACGTCAGTCGTCCGATAACGGGAGTTGGAGAGCGCTCGGCGCGCGCGCTCTCGAAAGGCGGCCAGCTCGGACCGCGGTTCTACCTCTCCCTTGAGACGCGTGCGGCGGCTTCGCCTGGACGCGCGTTGCAAGCGCTCGATAGCAGCCCTCAGTTCATCAACAATCGCCGGCTTCGTCCAAACGAGAGCTTGCTCGCTGCCAATGTCGGCCGGCAGCTCCTTCAGAAGCGTTTCGTCCAACAGAACTGGAATGCGCGACTTCATCGCGGTAATCGCCCCACGATACTCCGCCAAGCACCAACTCGAGCCAATCCAATCTCGGGTAACAATTAGGACCAAGCAGTGCGATTCTGAGTGCTTTTCCGCCAATTGCCCTGCAAACGGCGCACCGGGCCGCAGGCCGTTACCCGGATCGGCGTCCAAAAACACATCACCGAGGTCGAGGGCTTGAATAATGCGCGAGATGCGTGCCGCCAAAAGCGTGTCGTTCGTGTGGTGACTTATAAAAATCATCGCGAAGTCTCTCAGAACCTCGAGCAGATACCAAGCTAGAGCCGCAACTTTCAGTAGTGTAAAGATAACGCCAGCTTTTTTTCACGTCCGCCTGGTATTTCTCGCCACCTGTCGCTCTTCTCAAACTCCGCAATTTTCTGTCGATTGGGACGGCGAAATTCCAAGTACGGACTCTACACTGGAGCCGTCTCAAAGCGGACATCGGATGTCGGCCAAGCGCCGAGATGAGGCGCGTGCCCGTTCAGATGCGGAGCGGAATATTCGAGATCACAATGCGCTCATGCGCATTCGGAACGCCCGCCTCAGTCAGCAACTCGACAAAGCCTTCCCACATGAGGATAGGATCTGCGCAGGGGCCGATTATCACACGCTCCAACAACTCGGCGACTTCCATCCCCGCCAAGCCCTCCTCTGGCAGACTTTCAAGCGGAATCCGATAGACGCGCTGTGGCGTTCCGTGAATTAGCTCCACGCTGGTGCGCAGTCGCTCCGAGGGCTCAAGCCTCGGATTATGCAGCACGCGCCACTCACGTTCCTCAGCAAATCCAAGGTGCTTGGTGCAGAGCATGGCGAACCGCAGCATCGTGAACGCATTGCCGAGTGTTAGCTCTTCGCCGTGCGCACTCAATACATCCCGGTTCGCTTCGATGTTCGCCGCGAGCGCCGCGAACTCGGAGGCGAAACCAGCCCGCGACAAATAGGCAACCGGGCTGGAATAAGCCTTGAGCGCATCTGACTCCGACTCAAATGGAGTCATCCGCACGACCAGGGCGACACCCGATCCCTGTCCATACGCGCGCCACATCGAGAGCCGCCCCAGCTCGTTCTCCGAAGCCAAATGCTCCGAGAGCGACGTAACAAAAGTGTCCTTCTCAAAGTGCGGGAGCCATCCGTTGAAGGCGCTCTCCAGTTTGCCTTTTATGCCTGGAAACACGCTCTCCAGAGCGCGGGAAAATCGCGTGCCTGCCTCGCCGGCGTAAGCTTCGCGCAAGCACTCCTTGCCGTGCTCGACTTCGCTGAAGTCGTTCATGGCGCGCGTTTTGCGCATCCACACCTCCCGCGAGCGCAGGATGTTCGCGGCGCCCGCGGCGCTGGTGTAGTGCACCAAAAAGCCGGCCTCTTTCATCGCTGCCAGTTGGCGCGTGGCGTACGGGAAGAAGAGAGATCGCAGCTCTGGCGGGTTGCTCATGAGATAATACTGCGAGGATTCGCGGCTTGTTTGGCCGCGCTATACATGTGTAGCAGCGGCTACCCGAGACCGGCCAATTGGAGCTACCGCAAGGCTTTCGCCTTCAAGTGGCTGAATTGTTCGAGGTCCAGCAGCAGATTCATCCCGGAAGCAGAAGTCGGTCGGGTTTCCCAAAGCAGATGAGGTGGATGGCTCCCGCTCACGGCTCAATTGCATCCGGGAAGCCGCCGGTCGGCGAGAGAGGTTTGCCAGTTTGCTGGTGCCGCCCCGTCACGTTGTGCCGGTTTGTGACCAAAACCGGCCCTTTCTTGGAGTTTGCAACGAATGCCGTGCCGGTGGAAAGCGCCGTTCCCTTCACCGTCATCTTGATGATGAGCGATTTGACGGACTCTCCCATAATCACTGGCTGAACGGCCATTTCGTAATCTCCGAGTGCTCAGGATTACCCGAAATGCCACTTCGCCCGCTAGGCATACTCAGTCCGGATCTCTTTCGACCTTGCGAAATGCTCGCGTCGCGGCTGCTCGCGGAATCCCAAGAAGCGACGTCGGCGGCATTGCGTCGGAAACTGGACATTGCGCGGGAACCATCAACCATCGAGGTCCATCCCCGCCCCTATTGCCGGGGCGCTAGCTCTGACTGCAACAGCAAAGGAGACATTCGTTCTCAAAGTTCGGATCGGCGCAGATTACGTTGGACAGACAATCCTCCTCAGTACACTGCCTTCGCTCCACCGCCGTCTCTTCCTCACAAACGAAGCAATACACCTGCGTAGAGGTTGGCAAGTTGGGTCGTAGCTGTGCGAGAGCGATAATCTCCTCGTCGATTCTGTCTGCATCTGCCCGGCACTGCGGGCACGAATACAGACGCGCCTTCGTCGTCCCAAAGTATGTCTGGCGTTCCGCCGGCTTCAGTAGCCCATGTGCTTTACCAAACTCGCGGAGCACTTGGTACCCAACATGATCTGTTGAGTAGGTGATGGCGATACGGTCATTTTCACAATACTCGCGACGGCGCTTCGCCCAACTCTTCGCAGGAAACAAGTCACGCGCCGTTTGAAGAACTCCGATCAGAAGTTCCGTTACCTCAACCTGACGACCTATTCCACCTGCGTGGACAATTGCGTTTCGCTGCAGGCGGACCCTTTCGAAGAACTCTTCAAATCCAGTCGGCAACCGCCCGTTCAAGTCACAGACCGTGTGCAGCACCTTGATTAGATCAGCTGCGTCAATCGTGCGAAACCGCGCGAACGATGTATCTTGCTTCGATGATCCGCTTGGCCATTCGCGGGGTGCGCCTGAGATCAGCAAAAAGGGGCTTATTGCCGCAATGCGCCCCTTAAGCGCCATTTCTTGCGCTTGCTGGACGAGAGCAAATCCATTTCCGAGAGCGGGTTGAGCCAAAGACCAGAAGTCGGCGGTCTCTTTCTTGTTGAGCTCTACGCCGAAGCCGTGCGCCTCATCTAACTCGGTCGCAATATCAATTCCAATCGACCAAGCGAGATTAAGCAGATTGAGCGCCGCAGTCTCAAACTCAGCGGATGTCGGAATGTCGCATATCATCGACCGTTACCTCGGCACTCAGTGCATCGTCAGCGAGAAGCACCCCCGACATTAGGACATTCGCGGCCCTGCCAATAGTCGGAGGATCAAGTCGTAGAGAGCCCCTGAGTTCAGTAAATCCCAACAAGAGACGTCAGCGTGCGGGCAGCCGCTAGCGGACATTCGCCAACCCGACAACTACCCAAGATCGATGTGTGGCTCGTAGTCGAAGTATGGGCATTGTGATGGAGCCCCTCAGCGCGGCGGCGGTACTTGTTGCAACAGTCTCATCAATTCCCATACAAGTTCGGGCCCTGGCACTCTGAGGACAGCCATGCGAGTCCCCGCCGCGCCGTTTGTTGACGCAACGTGCACGGGGCGATCTCATTGCGCACCCTGGCGCGAGCACTATTTGAACAGGCGAGCAACTGGGATCTGAATGGCGTTTGGGGGCTGAAGAAATGGCGCGCGTTTCGGACCGGACCTGGATTTTCGTGTCGCATGCAAGCGCTGACCTGAAGGCGGTTCGCCAAGTCAGAAACTACCTCGAAGAAAAGGATGCGTCGCCACTCCTCTTCCACCTGCTCGCGCTGGAGCACGAAGAGGAGTTCTGGCCGGTCATCGAACGTGAAATCGTGGCGCGAGATTTCTTCCTCTATTGTGAGAGCGATGCGGCGGCGCGCTCACCATGGGTCGAGCGCGAACGCGCAGCAGTCGCCAAGGCGCAGGGCCGCAAGCCGAAACGCATCGGCGCAATTCGCGTCGACGACGGCGAATTAGACCTTCGAGCTCTCGACGCCTTCATCGCGACAACTAGGGTGTTTCCCTCGTTCAAACGCGAGGACAAGCCTATCGTTGCGCCCTTCTTGGACGAGTTGGAGGGACGGGGATTTGAGGTGTTCAACGATCTTGAGGTGCTTGTGCCAGGCGATGATTGGCAGGCGCGCATCGTCGCGGAATTGGAGCGAGCCGCAACTCATGGCTGGGTGATCGCCTTTCTATCTCAACGCTCGATGCAAAGCCCCTGGGTTCAGCGCGAGATCCACCACGCCCAAAACCTGGGCGCACGCTTCGTGCCGGTTCTAATCGATCCCGGTTTATCGCTCTCAACGCTCCCGCCAAACTTACGCGTCCTCCATGTGTTCGACGCAACCCGCGACCCGATCACCGCGCCACGGCGGCTTGCGGATGAACTGCACCTGCGCTCGCCACGTTGAACCAACGAACATGTCCACGACGCCCACCCAACCCAACAAGGCTTACTGGCTAAAAGACGGCGAAGTCGTCGAACAAGTCGATCAGCTTCGGCTCGCCATTGGCGCGGGAGAAGCAGCGCCCGACATGCGCCGGTCCGCTGTCTGGAAGTTTTCAACACGGAAGAAGACGACAGACTTCTTCGTGACGGCAAACACGATCCAAGGCGACATGAAGGGCTCAGTGCACCGAACGCGGGCCCATTTTGGCTTCGCGGATCCCTCAACCGAGCCGGAAGCATGGGTCGGGCCCCCGCTCCACAGCCGACACTATCACGTCCTCGAATTCAACGAGTTGGCGGCCGGCGAGTATCGGAACGTCATGCGTGTTGGACTACCGGGCTTTGCGCTGATGCCGAAGCCCCTCCCGATCGAACCGAAGAAACGCATTCACCTGATCGCCCCGCCTCCCCACGATCACGAGATAACTTTCGGAATGACCGTGGTGGAGGGTGATTGGCGACAGTTTGAGCCAGATGTCGGACAATATGTCGGCCTGCTCACGGGAAGCGCCGATCGGCACGCCCTTATCTCAGTGCGCCTAATGCGCTACGATGATGTCGATGCGGTCATCGCCAACATGAAGCGCAACTTAGCTCTCATCGACACGCACGGGCGAGCGATCCCTGAGGAAGATTTGAGCGTGCTGCTTTGGATGAACCGCGCACCCGATCAGCACATCACCATGATTGAACTCAATGGCGTGCGCTGGCAGCCCAAATCAACGCCGACAGAAATTTGACCACTCTATCGCTCTATCGAGACTAAAGCGTCGAAGCTCGGCGTGATCCCAACAACAGACATTGTCCGCCTGGCGCTCCAAAGCAGACCTAATCCGTCGTTCCACCGCCTGAGCCACTCCGGTACAACGGCCAAACGATCCGCGCACCCGAGCGTGGTCAATCGGGCGCGGGCGCAGTTGGGAATATCCAGTCACGGCCGGTTTTCTCTTTGAGCCGCCCTAGCACCTTTTGCAGTCGGTCATAAAACAACTCGTGCAGAAAATCGACCAGCTCGGACCATCCCTTTGCGCCGCCGGCATAATACCCAAGACTGAGCGTGAATCCGACTTCGAAGCGATCATTATGTAGCGCGACCTCCATCGCGTTACTGGTTGAAGAATGACCCGTATTGTGGGCGAAACGCTTGTTCCTAAACTCAATGACTTCGTCATGAACACTGCGAAGGTTCACAGGAAGTGAATCCCGCGCGAACCCGCCGCTGCTTCCTCCTTGGTGCAGGCGAACATAAGTCACGACAAAAGCGGTCGTGAGCATATCCAGCTCTAGCAGCGCGTCCATCTCCGCAGCAAATTTATGTTCGGACAGCCGCCTCTGAGCGTGCTTCAACGCGGCCAATGCAGGAACAGAGTTTGTTAGTCGGACAAGCTGCGACAATTCCTTGTCAACCGAGTGGAGAACGGCGCGACCGTCTTCGGCAATCTTCTCAAAATGGAGTCTCCATTCCGGTGGAAGAAACTGCAGCGCCGCTTCCGGCAGGATGTAATATCCGCCGTCATGATCGCTCGTACGGTCTTCTTCATTGTGCATGCGCGCCCACTATAGAGAAGGGAGTGGTTCAAGCCTAAGGTGCGTGACACGTGCGGCGCCGTTTGACCCATCCGCATCCAAGACGATGATGATCCGCTTTAGCGGCCTCGCTCGCTCAGCCAGCCAATTGCTTATAGCCATCGTCTTTTGCGAAAAAGCGGAGGGTCGCAGCGGCGTGACTATCCCCTTTACGGCAAAGAGGCGCTGGCGCGCCATCACCGACAGCAACTCGCACGTGGCGCCGGCAGCTAAATCCGCAATCGAACAGAGATCTTCAAGCGCGAGGTCGCCATCGTCCGATCGCGTAGTTCCGCAGCGCAAATGTCCTAAGGAGTGATCGGTCATATTGCCCCAAATACGCGCGAAAACAGAAGTCATCTGCGTAAGCTGCGTGTCGTTCGAGGCAATCTCATCTTGATCGGTGATCCACATCAGGTCTTGGCCTGGCTTTGACACACCTGCAACCACCAACGCGCCCAAGTGCAGGATGCGCATCAAGCGCTCCCTTACCGTGGGCTTCCACGCATTCAGAACGTCGTCATCCCGTTCAACGGGGGACGTCATAAACATGGAGCCATGATCCTTTTTGATGGCAAAGACGATGAGCGCGCCGTCGATCTCCTCAGCCGCCATGAGAAACAACTTTAGAGCGCGTCGCCTTGCCCGATCCTTCAAATTCTTAAATGACATCCTTCTCCGGCTTTTGAGGACCTCCGAGCGAAACGCTCGTTGAGCCCTCAACCACCAACTGTTCCGATCAATGTCGAAAACTAAGAACGCGTAGGTATCGTAACCAGCACTAGCGTGCGCACCGCTAAAGTCAGCAACGGAATAGAGTTGGCGACCTCGAACGCCTTGCGGAAAACCTGCCCCCACCAACGCATCTGCGAGGACCCCGGAGATCACGTCCAGCATATTTCGTGATGTTGTCACGCGTCAGACCTCGGCCTTCGGCTCGATGTCATTTTGAACGAAGAAACATCGGGAAGAAAGAGCGCTGCGCTTTTAGGCGAATAGTGTCGCGCACGTCGATCGTACTTGCTTTCTGACGCACGCCGCCAGTTTCGGTCTGCACCTCCAGATCCTCGCACGCCATGATCGCAGTGTGGATGTCGTCCGTGTGCGCGGCCGTGGCGTTGTAGATTGTCTCGTAGAACTCGCGCACGCCCAGCGCATCGCCGCAATCGGTGATGAGTCGCGGAATGTCTTCAGTCAGCTGCGTTCGCGCGGCCTCGCGCCCAGACATGTCGAACAGGTAGAGCGCGCCCTCCGCGCTCGGATCGTAGGAGAGCATATGAAGGCCGGCGCGGCCGAAATGCGCTTGGCTCGTGGAATTGTCGTGCAGGATGTCGTTGTAAACCTGCCGCGCGCGAGCACTGTTGGCGAAGTGAATGAGCCAATAGCGCCAGCCCGTCGGATTGTGAATCGAAAACGGGCTTACATAGCGGGCGCACGCGGCAAATTGGTCGAAGACGAGCTTCTCAGCGGCGCCCAGCCAGCCCTGATGGCTCATCAGGCCGTCGATGTCGTTGAGATCGGCTTGTCTGACTCCAACGTGCTTGAGCTGGCGCGCCAACTTAAGCGGATCTCTCTTGTGCAGGAACGCGAGCAGCGGCTTGATCGAGAATGTGAAGAATATCTCGGCCGAATGGGTGGACGTCATGATGTCGCCAAGCGTCCCAATATCGACCTTGGAGTGACCGCACTGATCAAGGTTGAAGAGCACGTTGCGGTAGCGTCCCTGCGCAATCAGGTTCTTGATCGCCGGATATGAGGTTTCAAACGCGCCCGTCATGAACTGGCAGGCGATGTGGAGCCGGCGCTCTTCTTCCTTGATCTTGGCCAAGACCGGGGCGCATCCTGGGGCGATCAGCGTCCGGATGGCGAAGCGGAAACGCTGGATGACGCGCCAGTAGCGGCGCACGCTTCGACGCCCGCGCCCTCACCGCTCGAAGTGGAAGCCGATGCGGCGCGTATTTCGGCAATCCGCTTTGGCGCAGACCAGCGATTGCCTCCGGTCGAAGGCGCAGCCTCCCCGCCTGGCCCCGACGCTGCTTTCATCGCCAGTCAGCGCGGCCGCGACGACGATGTGCTCGACGCCGCCTATCGTCCGCCGCGCTCGCCTTACGCCATCCAGGCGGGATCGACGATCTCGGCTGCACTGGTGACGGCGCTCAGTTCTGACCAGCCTGGCCGCGTGGTCGCGCAAGTCACCGAAGACGTGTACGACAGTGTGAGCGGCGATCATCTGCTCGTGCCGCAAGGCGCGCGTCTCCTCGGCGCGTACGACGCCGCCGTCAGTCATGGCGATCAGCGCCTCCTCATTGTCTGGAATCGGCTGGTCATGCCGAATGGCTGGTCAATTGCGCTCCGCGGCATGCCTGGCGCGGACGCGGCTGGCGCCTCCGGCGTTCGCGACAGGGTCGACGCCCATTTTGGCCGCATCGCCGTCGCATCGCTCTTGTCCGGCGCGCTCTCCGTCGCTGCGAATGAAGCGGAGGACGACGACAGCGATCGCCTGACCGAGAGTGTCGGCGACGCCGCTGCGCAAGAGGCTGCGCGGGTGGGCGGCCGCATCATCGACCGCGAGCTCAGCGTGCGTCCCACGCTTCGCATTCGCGCCGGGGCGCCGGTTCGTGTCCTCGTCAGCCAGGACATTGTGCTGAGGCCCTACCGGCGATGACAAAACGGCGAGGCGCGAAACCAGCGGCCGAGCAAAATCAGGCCGATCTCTTCGGCGCCGCCGCGCCCCCATCGCCTCGCCTGCCGAAGAAAGCGCACACGGCCCAGCGTGCAGCGCCGTCCTTGGCGAAAACAAGCCCCGGTCAGGCGCGCTCCAATCCAAGCGCCCAACCGATCCCACCCAACGCACTGCTCAATGTCCGTCAAGCGGCCGCTCGGCTCGGTCTCTCCAAATCGACGCTCGACAAAATGCGGGGCGCCGGCAAAGGGCCGCGCTTCATCAAGTCGACCGATCGGGCTGTGCGTTACGATTGTGACGACCTCGACGCTTGGATAGCCAATCGGCGACGCGGGAGGGCCCCGCGAGACTGATGCAGCACGCCAGGGAGCGAGCGCGCTTGCCTTGCCACCTTCGGCAGGTGCTAACCTTTAAGCCCACCCGAAAACGATTCGGCGAGGCGATGTTCGGCAAGGCCAAGCCATCTTCAAATAAAGGCGCCTTGAGCGAACGCATGCGCCGGGCGGTCGAGCGGCCGACGGCGCCGCCGCCATCTGGCCTTTCCTTGACCCGCCAGATCGAACGCGCAGTTCGTCAAGCTGTGTTCAGAGAGGGCGCACTCATTCTTGCCGAGGGGGAAAAGCTCCCGGTGGCGCTCAAGAACATCAGCGCCACGGGCGCGCGTGTGGAGTATTTCACGCGCAGTGAGTTGCCTGCGGTGGTGATCCTCGTCGAACCCACGCTGCGGATAAAATCGCGGGCCCGCGTGGTGTGGCAACGCGATGGGGTGGCGGGTCTAGCCTTCGCTGAGTGACTTGCCGAGCCGCGCACGCTTGACGAGAGCGCGCCTGTCCGCCTTGCACGCCCGCCCATCATGTCATCCTCGCCCGCACGGCCTGCTATGCCCGAGGCAACGATGGCGGTTCGACCATCGCTCGGCTTCGTCAGAACCCGCCTCCTGTTATCGCCCGCAGTCAGCCGAGCCGGACGCGGCGGCGAAATCACCTGCGCGCGGGCAGCGCTCGCCCGCATCTTCGGCAACGAAGCTGCCGCGATGATCTGCAGCGACCGCAACGGACGAGCGCCTTCTCGCGTAAGCATCATCGCGATGTGACCCGCGAAAAGCAGCGCCGGTCAGGACATTCGGCGCGCGCGTCGGCGCTCGGCGGGATCACGCGTCCGTCTCGCGGTTCAACCCACGAAGGCGCAATGCGGATGAAGTGCGGACGGCGCCGTCCAGTAGTTCCGTGAGATCAACTGATAGCGAGGAAGTACCGACCACTCCACAAATCGCGCCACCACCCAGGCGCCACAGAAATACTGCGCGCTCGGTGCTCCAATACTTCGAATCAGCAAAAAGGATCAGGCGACAACAGAAATGGCGCCCGATGTGGCGCAGATCATTGCATCGTTACACGGCAGGGGCGAGCAAGCTCGTTTACGCTTGATCGCTTTGTGGTTGTGGTCTTCCCTAGAGCTGGGAGCATTTGGCGGTTCCTGCATGCGAGCCCTCGCACGCGAGGTTGGCCCCGCGCCCGCATGAAGAGCAATAAGAAACGGGCGGGCGAAGAGATGCGCGACACCGCAGACAGGCCCAACATTCCGCGCGGGACGATCGCCACGCTTCTCAGCTTCGTTGGCGTCAGCATCGTTTTGGGTTGGGTGGTGGGCAGTGATCTGCCCGAGCTTCACACCATTCTCGACACCGCCATGTTCGTGCTCTCGGGCGTCTTGGCGCTGCTGCTCTGGGACATGGGCCGGAGGCTCGATCGGCCTTTCCTGAAACATCTCTCGATCACGTTCGCGAGCGTTGCGCTGCTCGAGGCCCTGCACGCTTCGGTCTCGGTCGAGTGGTCGGGCCCGATGGCGGCGATTGCTCGGATGAGCGCAGACTTGCGTCCGCTGACCTGGCCCCCGCCCGCCGCCCTCTTGCCGGTGGGCGTCGGCCTTGCGCTCGTTTTACTACAGCGCAGGGTGCGAACCATTGTCGGGTTCGCCGTTCTGCAGGCGATTGCCGCCCTTGGCCTCTTTCTTCTGTTTCAAGGCGTTGCGCCTTATGCCGAGGCTGGCGTGCTTGGCATCACGCGCCCTTCGCTCATTCCCGCGCCGCTGCTCTGGGCGCTGATCGCTTGGGCGTGCTGGCGCTTGCGCGATCGCGAGCGCGCGATCCCCTCGCTCGGTTTGATGGGGCTGACCATCCTCATCTCTAGCGCGGTCATGCTCTATTCGCGCTTTCCGGCCGACACGATGGCGATCATCGCCCATCTGGGCCGCGTTGCGGGCTATCTCGCGCTTCTGTTCTCGCTCATGCACATGGCCGCGCTCGACATGGCCGAGCGGGTGCGCGCCGAAGCGCGGCTTGCGCGTTTAAACGAAGAATTGGACGCTCGTGTGCGCGAGCAGACGGCGCAGCTGCGCGCCAGCAACGGGCAGCTTGCCGCCGAGATCGCCGAGCGGCGCAAAAGTTATGAGCTTCTGGACGCCATCACCGAGCACTCGCCAGCAATCCTCTATGTAAAGGATCTCGACGGACGCTATCTGCTCGTCAATCGCCGCTATTGCGAGGCCTTCCATCTCGATCGCGCGGCCGTGCTCGGCAAGACCGACTACGACATCTTCGCCAAAGAGGCGGCGGACGCGTTCCGCGCAATGGACCAACGCGTCGCCCGAGCCGAGGCCGTGCTGACCGAGGAAGAGACAGAGCCACAGGCCGACGGCGCGCACACCTATATTTCGGTCAAGGCGCCGCTGCTTGACGAGTCCGGCAGCCCCTATGCGACGTTCGCCATCTCGACCGACGTCACCGATTTGAAACGCGCCGAAGAAAGACTGGCCGAGAGCGAAGAGCGCGCCCGTCTCATCATCGAGACCGCCCTTGATGCTGTGATCGGCATGGACAAAGAAGGCCGCGTGGCGGATTGGAGCCCTCAGGCGGCGCCCATGTTTGGCTGGACGCGGGAGGAGGCGCTCGGCCGTCCGCTCGCCGATCTCATCATTCCCGAGCGTTACCGCGACAGCCATCGGGCGGGCCTCGCGCGCTATCTCGCGCGGGGCGAGGCGCGGGTCCTCAATCAGCGCATAGAGATCGCGGCTCTGCATCGCGACGGGCGCGAATTTCCGGTCGAGCTCTCAATTACGCCAATCCGCACCGGCGCCGGGGTGAGCTTCAGCGCCTTCGTGCGCGACATCACCGAGCGCAAGATCGCCGAAGGCAAGCTCAGGGCGCAGCTCGAACGCATGGCCCTGCTCGACCAAATCACCCGCGCGATCGGCGAACGCCAGGACATCGACAGCATCTTCCAGGTCGCCGTCCGAAGCCTTGAGGATCAGCTGCCGGTCGATTTCGTTTGTCTCTGTCTCTATGACCGACCGAATAAAGCGCTCACCGTGGCGCGCATCGGCGCAAAGAGCGAAGCGCTCGCCGTTTCGCTCGCCATGCCCGAGCGCGCGCACATAGAAATCGACGAGAACGGACTCTCTCGCTGCGTTCGCGGCGCGCTCGTCTATGAGCCCGACATTAAAAGCTCGCGCTTTCCATTCCCGCAGCGTCTGGCAAAAGGAGGGCTTCACGCCTTTGTAGCTGCGCCCTTGCAGGTGGAGAGCCAGGTGTTCGGCGCTTTGATTGTCGCGCGCCATGAGGCCAATTCCTTCTCGAGCGGGGAATGCGAGTTTCTGCGGCAGTTGAGTCAGCACGTGGCGCTCGCCTCCCACCAGGCGCAGCTCTACAGCGCCCTCAGCGAAGCCTATAACGAACTCCGCCACACCCAAGACGCGGTCATGCAGCAGGAGCGGCTGCGCTCGCTCGGTCAAATGGCGAGCGGCATCGCCCACGATATAAATAACGCGCTCTCCCCGATCGCGCTCTACACCGAATCTCTCCTAGCCAGCGAGCCGGGGCTTTCGCCCGCAGGACGGGGCAAGCTGGAGGTTATCGACCGCGCCATCGACGATGCGGCTCACACCGTCTCGCGCATGAAGGACTTCTATCGTCAGCGCGAGCCGGAGCTGAAGCTGGCGCCGGTCGAAATGAGCGCCCTGATACAGCATGCGATCGACCTCACCAAGGCGCGCTGGCGCGACATGGCCGAGGAGCGGGGCGTGTCGATCGAAGTGAAGACGGAGCTTGCGCCAGGGGCCCCGCCCGTATGGGGCGTGGAAAGCGAGCTTAGGGAGGCGCTCATCAATCTGGTGCTTAATGCTATCGATGCGATGCCGGCAGGCGGGGCCATCACGCTGCGCACCAGACATGCCGCAGGGCGCGGCGCGGGCAAGGTCCAGATCGAGGTCACCGATACAGGCGCCGGTATGGATGAGGCCACGCGCACTCGCTGCCTTGAGCCATTCTTCACAACCAAAGGCGAGCGCGGGACAGGGCTTGGTCTTGCCATGGTGTATGGCGCGGTGCGGCGTCATGGCGGCGACATCGAGATCGAGAGCGCGCTTGGGCAGGGAACGACGGTGCGGCTCATCTTGGACGCAGCGCCGGCCGATTCGGCGGGCGCGCGCGCACAACCCGCCGAACTCGCACGACCCGCCGAGCGCCTCAAGCTCCTCATCATCGATGACGACCCGATCCTTCTGCGCTCGCTTCGCGATGTGCTGGAGGGCGATGGGCATTTGGTGGCTGCCGCCAACGACGGACCCGCGGGGGTTGCCGCCTTCACGAGCGCGCTGGGAACGGCCAAGGCGTTCGATGTGGTGATCACCGACCTCGGCATGCCCAAGCTCGACGGAAGGCGCGTGGCGGCCGCCGTGAAGGCAGCCTCGCCTAAGACGCCTGTTCTGCTGCTGACCGGTTGGGGCGAAAGGCTGATGGCCGAGGAAGCGCTGCCCGCCAACATCGATCATGTCTTGAGCAAACCGCCCAAACTGCGCGAGGTTCGCGCCGCGCTTGCCGCCTCAACCGGCGCCGCGCCCCAGTCCAAGAGCGCCTGACGCTCGGCATTTGCGGCGCTGCGCTCAGTGCGAAAGCGATCGGACCGAAGGTCCTCGAAAACCTAGAGTCGCTGGGCGCCGGCTGGCTGCGTGGGTGGTTGCACGTCATGTCCTTCGGCCCGCGCTATACTCACCGCGAGAAACGACTGCCCCTGAGGACGGCGAATTATCCCTCGCCCGCGCGTTCGCCGCCAAGGCTGACTTCGTTGCAAAAGCCGAGCACGGATTCGAGAAAGTCGATCAAATCGATCGCCGCCCTCCATTGGTTCGCGCCGTGCCGGTTCGCATGCTCCAGTCGGCCGTCCATGACGCACGCTTCGGGGACATCTGACGCCCCCCGTTCACCGCCTTCAGCGAATCCAACGAGCGTCAATCAGCAACGCGAACGCGGGTGGAGGCTGGCCGCGGCTCGGATGTTTCGGATCGCGATTCCCACGCTTTTTTCTGTTGCAACGGACCCAAAAAACCAAGTGTAATCAATGGCGGTTCACAGGCCGATGTTGCAGCTATCCTATTGTTTTCGCACGTCCGTCATCGGCTTGGGAAGCTGACGTTCTACCTCTGAACTACGCCCGCAATAGCGGCCGAGAGAGATAACGCGTTTCGGGCCGGCTGCAAGCCCAACGCGCGCGGCGGCGCCACTGGCGGCCGGCGGGGCTGAGCGACTATGTGTACCGATCGCGCAGCTGCTGCGCTTCAGGTTCGAAAGCGCGCGATGACGGCCTTCCACCACCTCCTCGGCAACACGCTCGTCGCCAGCATCACCAACTTCACCGTCTGGTTCGCGGTGACGTTCTGGATCTTCCTCGAAACCCAGTCCGTGTTCGCGACCGGCATGATCGCCGGCATCTATCTGGTGCTCACCGCGGCGCTCAGCATCTGGTTCGGGGGCCTGGTCGATCATCATCGCAAGAAGCTGGTGATGATGGGATCGAGTGTGGCCTCGTTCGCGCTTTACGGCGCCGCCTGGGCCATTCACGCCGCCACGCCTGCGGAAAGCCTGACGAACATCGCCGGCGTTCCGCTCTGGCTGTTCGTGCTGACGGTGATGTTCGGCGTCATCGCCGGCAACATCCGCAACATCGCCTTGCCCACGCTCGTCACCGCGCTCATCCCCGAAGACCGCCGTGACAAGGCGAACGGCCTCGTCGGCATGGTGACCGGCATCGGTTTCCTGACCACATCGGCGATCAGCGGTTTCCTCGTGGCCTGGGGCGGCATGGTCGCGACTTTGGGCTTCGCGCTCGCCTTCTCGGTCCTCGCCTTCGCGCACCTGGCCTTCGTCCACGTCGACGAACCGTCTCTCACGCGCGAAAGCCATGAGCCGCGGCGCTTGGATATCGCCGGCACCGTCCGCGTCGTCATCGGCGTGCCGGGCCTCATCGCGCTGATCATCTTCGGCGCCTTCAACAACCTGCTGGGCGGCGTGTTCATGGCGCTGATGGACGCCTACGGCCTTTCGCTCATGTCGGTCGAGCGTTGGGGCCTGCTCTGGGCGTTCGTGTCGACCGCCTTCATCCTGAGCGGCCTCGTCATTGCGCGGACCGGCCTCGGCCCCAATCCGCTGCGCACATTGATGATCGTCAATCTGATCGTCTGGTCGGTCAGCGCCGTCTTCACGATCCAATCGTCGATCCCGCTGCTGGCGGCAGGCTGCTTCATCTGGCTCTTCCTCGGCCCCTATGCGGAAGCGGCCGAGCACACGACCTTGCAGAAAGTCGTCCCGTTCGAACGTCAGGGCCGCGTGTTCGGCTTCGCGCAGGCGGTCGAGCAGGCGGCTTCGCCGCTCACGGCGTTCCTGATCGCGCCGCTGGCGCAGTTCGTCCTCATCCCGTTCATGACCACGGGCGCAGGGGCCGACGCGATCGGGGATTGGTTCGGACGCGGACCGGAGCGCGGCATCGCCCTCGTCTTCTGCATCGCCGGCGTATTGGGCGTCATGGCGACGATCTTCGCCTTCAACTCGCGCTATTATCGCCAGCTCAGCGCCGCCTACGCCGAAGGCGCCGCGGCCGAGACGCCGCCGGACGCGCAGCGCGCCGAAAGCTGAGCCGCGCGCCTCAGCGCCCGCGCAGGTCGTCGTCCTCGATCACGCCGCCGCCGCCGGCCTGAACGCTCAAGATGCCCACCGCCGCCAGCAGCTGCCGCTCGGCCACGACGAGATCGCGTTCGGCTTGCGCCAGCGCGATGCGCGCCGTCAGCAGATCGGCTTCCTGGTCGAGCACCTCGACCGTCGAACGTAGACCCGTCTCCTGCTCCAGCGTCACGCCTTCATAAGCAAGTTCGGCCGCCGCCACCTGCTCGCGCGCAGACTCCACCGCCGCGCGCGCGCTGGCAAGGCCCGTCCAGGCGTTGGTGACGGCCTCCTGCACGTTGCGCTGCGCCGAGGCCAAATCGAGGTTGGCGGCAGAACGCAGCGCCCGCTGCGCGCGGGTGCGCGAGCGGATCGCGCCGCCCTCGAACAGCGGCACCGAAACGCGCACGCCGACACTGTCGCTGGTGCTTTCGAGCGCATCGTCGTTGAAGTCGCCGCCCGTGCCGAAGCCGCCTTCGAGCGTCACGTTCACGCGCCCCTGCGCCGCCGCGACATCGACATTAGCGTCGGCCAGCCGCGTATCCGCCTGCGCGCCGATCAGCACCGGGCTGTTGTCGACGGAAAGATCGAGCGCCGTTGGCAAATCCGACGGCAGCCCTGTCGCTGGGGTCGGCGCCGTCAACCCTGACGGAGGGCGCCCGACCAGGCGCTGATAGGCCTGCACCGCGGCGGCCATCGTGCCTTGCGCCTGCACGAGTTGTGTGCGGGCCTGCGCGTAGCGCGCTTGCGCCTGCGCCACGTCGGTCCGCGTGACGACGCCCGCATCGAACTGCGCCTGCGCATATTCGAGCAGGCGCGAAAGGTTGGACACGGTCTGCTCGCGCGCAGCGACCACGGCTTGCGCTTGGCGTACGTCCGCATAAGCGCGCGTCACATCGAGCAGCAGCGTCTGCTGCGCTAATTCATAATCCGCGACCGCGCCGGCGATCTGCGCCCGCGCCGCGCGCGTGGAAGCGATCACGCGGCCGGAGCCGAACAGGAGCTGCGAGACATTGGCGTTCGCGGTCCAGGTCTCGTCGCGGTCTTCCTCCAGCGCCGGATTGTCGGAATCGCGATCGCCTGCCGTGGCGCCGGCCGAAAGCGAAACTTGCGGCAGCGCCGCGGCCCAGGCCTGCGGCAGCGCTTCGCGCGTCGCGTTCAAGCGCTGACGCTGCGCCGCCAAGGTCGGGTTCGACTCCACCGCCGACACCATCGACTCCGCCAGCGTCTCGGCCGATGCTGGCGCGGTCGCCGCGATCAAGGCGGCCAGAGATGCAATCACCAAACGCATGAGAACTTCTTCCTCATTCCCGCCTGAGCGCTTCGATCGGATCGAGCTGCGCCGCGCGCCACGCGGGGTAAGCGCCGAACAGGACGCCGACAGCGCCCGAGAAGCCGATCGCCAGCGCCGCATGCAGCGGCGATAGTACGAGCGGCAGGTTAAACAAACTCGTCATTAACCACGCGCCGCCGACGCCGATAATGAGGCCAATGATCCCACCCGCAACGGAAAGCGTCACCGCCTCCAAGCCGAACTGATGAAGAATATCTGACCGCCGCGCGCCCAAGGCCTTCCGCAAACCGATCTCACGCGTCCGTTCAGTTACGCTCACCAGCATGATGTTCATGATGCCTATACCACCGACCAGCAGCGACACCCCGCCAATTCCCGCCAAAAGCGCAGTGAATACGCCTGTGGTTTGCGCCATCGCCTCGCTGATCGAACTCAAATTCTGCACCATGAAGTCGTCTTCGCCCTCTCGCGTGCGGTGGCGCTGTCGCAAAAGTGTCTCGACGTCCTCTTGAACGCTGGTGAGCAGGTCCTCCGATTGCGCCTTCACCGAAATCTGGCTGACGCTGTTGCCGCGCCCGCGCCGGCCGGCGATGCGGCGCTTCACCGTCGTCAGCGGCGCGAGAACGACATCGTCCTGATCCTGAAAGCCGGTCTGGCCCTTGGCTTCCAGCACTCCGATCACCTCGTACGTCCCGCCGGACATGCGCACGCTCTGGCCGATCGGATCAACGTTCGGGAAGAGCTCCGTCGCCACCGTCTGGCCGAGCACGACGACGCGCCGCGCCTGCCGCTCCTCGGTTTCGTCGAACATGCGCCCTTGCGCGATCTCCCAATCGCGCGCCAGTAGGAAGGCCGGCGTCACGCCGTTTACTTCCGGATTCCAGTTGAGGCCGTTGGCGATCACCTGCGTGCGCGCGCGTTGCGAAGGCGCGACAACGGCCACGCCCTCCACCTGCGCCGCGATCGCCTCGGCGTCGTCCATCGTCAGCGCGTCCCAGCCGCCGCCGGCGCCTGCCTGCCCGCGGACGCCGCCGCCGCCGCGCTGCGCGCCGGGCACGACGATCAACAGATTCGAGCCGAGCGAGGCGATCGAGCGCTCCACCTGCGCCTGCGCGCCCGAGCCCAGCGCCACCATCGCCACCACCGAGGCGACGCCGATGATGACGCCAAGCGCCGTCAGCGCCGAGCGCATCGGATTGGACCGAAGCGCCCGCGCCGCGCTTGCGATCAGGTCAGACGTGCGCATCATGGCGCGCGCTCCGCTGTTGTGTGTTGTCAGCGACGATGCGCCCATCGCGCATCTCGATCGTGCGCCGCGTGGCGGCGGCCACGTCGTGGTCGTGCGTCACCAGCACGATCGTCACGCCTTCGCTGTTCAGCTCTTCGAACAGTCGCATGATCTCGACTCCGGTGTGGCTGTCGAGCGCGCCGGTCGGTTCATCGCCGAGCAAGAGCGGCGGCTTGCCCGCGAGCGCGCGGGCGATCGCCACACGCTGCTGCTGGCCGCCGGAAAGCTGGGTCGGCCTGTGTCCCATCCGCTCGCCGAGGCCAACGCGATGCAACAGCGCCGCCGCGCGCTCATGCCGCTCCTTCGGCGGCACGCCGCCATAGATCATCGGCAGCTCGACATTCTCGAGCGCCGTCATCCGCGGCAGCAGATTGAAGCTCTGGAACACGAAGCCGATGGTGCGGTTGCGGAAGAGCGCGAGGTCTTCGTCACTCATCTCGCCGATATCGGCCCCGTCGATGACGATCTTGCCGTCCGTCGGCGTGTCGAGGCCGCCGATAATGTTCATCATCGTCGACTTGCCGGAGCCCGATGGCCCGACGATGGCGCAATACTCGCCGCGCCCGATCTCGAAGCTCACGCCGTCGAGCGCATGCACGGTCTCTTCGCCCATGCGATAGAGCTTCAGCAGGTTACGCGCTTGGATCAGCGTATCCATCATGCGCCCCGGATACGCACGCCGCCGCCCGGGCCGCCGCGTCCGCCCATGCCGCGCTGCTCCTCTTCGCGTTGCGGGCCGCCGCCGATGATCACCTCATCGCCTTCCTCGAGCCCGCCATGCACCAGAGTATGTGAATTGTCGGCGACGCCGATCTCCACCAGCACTGGCTCCGGCCGGTTGTTGCGCAACACCCAGACGATCGCCTGCTGACGGATCTCCTGACGCAGCCCATTGCCGGCGCGCATCGCCGCAAGCAATTCGCGCTGGCGCGGCGTGAAGCTCGGCTCCAGCTCCCGGATCACCTGCTCGCGCACCTGCCGCATCGCCGCTCGGCGATTGCCACGGCCTTCGCCGCGCGGCATCGACGCCGCCGCCTGTTCGAACAGCTCGCGCGCCCGCGCCTGCTGCGCTTCGGTGAGTTCGAGCGCCTCGGCCAACTGGCCGACGCCGCGCCCGCCTCGGCCGCCGCGTTGACCGCCGCCTTCGCCGCGCGTCTGCGCTTGCGCCTCGCCGGCGCCGCCGCGACGGCGTCCGCCTTCGCCCTGCATCAGCTCTTGCCCGCGCGCGACCAGCTCTTCATCCGCCGGGCGGAAGCGCAGCGCCGTGTTCGGCACGCGCAGCACGTTCTCGCGCTGCTCCAGCACGATCTCGGCGTTCGCCGTCATGCCGGGCAGCAGCTGACGGCCGGGATTGTCCGCTTCGACCACAACCGTGTAACTGACAACGCCGCTTTCGGCGACGCCCTGCTGGCGCACCTGGCTGACGCGGCCTTCGAACTCGCGGTCCGGAAACGCATCGACGGTAAAGCGCACCGCCATGCCTTCGTTGACTTCGCCGATATCGGCCTCATCGACGGTGATGTTCGCCTGCAGCCGCGACAGATCCTGCGCGATCACGAACAAAGTCGCCGCCTGCAGGCTCGACGCCACCGGCTGGCCCACGTTCACTTGCCGATCGACGACAACGCCATCAATCGGCGAGCGGATCACGCTGCGCTCCAAATCCGTGCGCGCGGTCGCGACTTGCGCCGCCGCTTGCGCCACCGCCGCGCGCGCCGTATCGCGCGCCGCGCGCTGCTGCGCCATCAATTGCTCGGAAGCGAAGCCACGCTGCTGCAGCAGCACGTAACGCTGGTAATCGGAGTTCGCGACCGCGGCCTGCGCTTGCGCCTGCGCCAATTGCGCTTGCGCCTGGACGATGCGTTGCTGGAACGGCGTCGGATCGAGCCGCGCCAATTCCTGGCCGGCGCGCACCTGGCTGTTGAAATCCACCGAAACGCTCTGCACCGGGCCCGACACCGTCGAGCCGACATTGGCCGACACCAACGGCTGCAGCGTGCCGGTCGCGCTCACGACGCGCGTGATGGCGCCGCGATCGACCTGCGCGGTGCGATAGGGCTCCTCGTCGTCGCCGCCGCCGAAGATCATCCAGATCGCCAGCACCACGGCGAGGCCGCCGCCGACGAGATAGAGGTTGCGCCCCCGCAGCACGCCGGGGCGTTTGGACCAGATCTCAGCGACTTTCTGTTTCAGTGCGGCGAGCATTTCCCATCCTCACTTGGCCGCCGGCGCGGCGGCGGCAAGTCCCTTCCCCCGTTGCGACAGAGCAAAGGCGCGACCGGAGGATTGCCCGCCACCCGACCGCGCCCCCCGTGTCAGTGACGCCCGCGCCGATGATGGCGCGCGGCCTCGGCCTCTTCGCGCGTCACGCGACCGTCATCGTTGGCGTCGAGCCGCTCGAACATGCGCTCGCCCATCGACGCGAACTCGCCGCGCGAAATCTGGCGGTCGTTGTTCGAATCGAAGCTGCGGCGGCCATGGCGTTCGCCGCGCTCGCGCCGCTGCGGCCGTTCATTAGCGGAGATCACGCCGTCATCGTTGGCGTCGAGGCGTTCGAAATGCGCGATCGGCCGCGCCAGGAATTCCTCGCGGGTGACGGCGCCGTCCTCGTTCGCATCGGCGCCCGCGAGATGCCGCATGCCGCCGCGATGGCCGCGGCGTCCCCGGCGCTCATGACGCTCGCCGCGCAGCTCGCGAAACTCCGCACGCGAGACCTGGCCGTTATTGTCCTGATCCAGCACGCCGAAGTGCGCCGCGCGCGCGGCGTCGAATTCCTGGCGCGTCAGCACGCCGTCATTGTTTGAATCGCCCTGCCACAATCGCGACACGCCGCGTTCCGGCGCCTGCGCCGGTTCGGTTTGCGCCATCGCGATCCCTGCTGCGCCGGCCAGCGCCGCGAGTCCCGCCGCGGCCGCCAAGATTCTCCGCATTTTGCTCTCCATCGGCCGCCCAACGCTCCGGCCATGCTGCGCTTCTACAAGCGTGCTTTTGCGCCCGTTGGTCGCGCTTGCGACAAAGTTTGTCGGGGTCCCGCAAAAAAAGCGGCCGGCGCTGGGGGAGAAGCGCCGGCCGCCATTCATCTCCGGCTCCTCGGCGAGGGAGATGCGCGAGGAGCCTCGTACGGCGCCATGGGGAGGGGGAATGCGCCGTCCGATGGGTTGAACGCTACGACCGACCTTTGTCCGTCGTTTTTCATCGCACCCCGGACTGGCGCCAGACTTTGTCGGCGCCGATCAGTTCGGCGGCATGGTCGGCGTGATGCGCCGCCGCGGCGGCCGGGCCTGGCCGACCAGACGCACGAACTCGGAGCGCGCCAAGTCGCCGTTCTCGTCCTGGTCGTAATCGACTACGCGACCGCGGATCTCGGTGTCGAATTCCTCGCGCGTGATGGTGTTGTCGACGTTGCGGTCGAAATCGAGCCGATAAGGCCCGAGTTGGCCGCCGCCCAGCACCAGATTGCCCCAGTTCTGAAACTCGATCGGCGACAGCGAGCCGTCGCTGTTGGCGTCAGCGCGCGTGAATTCGCGTTCGCGGCCTGCGTCGATCTCAGCCGCGCTGGTGATCAGGTCGGCATTGGTGTCGAAGCTCACGAACATCAGCGCGTCGGCGGACATCAGCGCCCGGATCGGTTCGTCGGAGCGCGACCCGCTGGCCCCGCCGCTGGCGCAGGCGCCCAACGTCAAAGCGGCGCAAACCAGTCCGACAGCAAATCTGAAGCGCATCGAGTCATCCCTCACATCTCAACCCCTAGAGGGGCGCCGATCTGGGCGGCCTCAAGGCAAGACGCCCGCATTCTTGCCTAAGTGTGTCGCCTCTCCGGCGGCGCCAAGCTTTGGCACAAGTTCGGCACGCGTGCTTAGTAGATTTTTCGCGAGCCCAAGCGCACTTAAGCCCCATGACGCTGGAGGACCCGCACATTCTGGTCGTGGACGACCACCGCGAAATCCGCGAATCCCTGGCCCAGTTCCTGAAGAAGAACGGCCGCCGCGCCAGCGCCGTCGACAGCGCCGAAGCCGCCCGCAAGGCGATCAAGGAAAACCGGATCGACCTCGTCATCCTCGACATCATGATGCCGGGCGAGGACGGCCTTTCGCTCTGCCGTCACATCCGCGAGACCAACCACATCCCTGTCATCCTGCTCTCGGCCCGCGCCGAGGAGCTCGACCGCATCATCGGCCTCGAAGTTGGCGCCGACGATTACGTGGTGAAGCCGTTCAACCCGCGCGAGCTCTTGGCCCGCATCGACGCCGTGCTGCGCCGCACCCACGCGCTGCCGCCCAACGTCGAAGCGCCGACCGGCGAGGTGCTGGCGTTCGACCGCTGGAGGCTGAAGCTCGCCGAGCGCGAACTGGTCGACGACGAGGGCAAGGTCGAAGAACTGAGCACCGGTGAATATCGCCTGCTGCTCACTTTCCTGCAGCGGCCCAAGATCGTGCTCTCGCGCGAGCAATTGCTCGATCTCGCCTTCGACCGCGGGACCGACGTGTTCGACCGCGCCGTCGACACCCAAGTCTCGCGCCTCCGCCGCAAGATCGAAGCCGACGCCCGCTCGCCGAAGCTGATCAAGACCGTCTGGGGCGGCGGCTACGTCTTCACAGCGCCGGTCGAAAAGGCGTGAAGCTCAATCCGTTCAACACGCTGACCGGCCGCATGGTGCTCGTCACCGTGCTAGCCGTGATCATTTCCTACGCGATCGCCTTCGCCATCTACGCCAACGAACGCGGCGCGGCGCTCCGGCGCGCGGCGGAG
Source organism: Vitreimonas sp. (assembly GCF_035627415.1). Lineage (GTDB taxonomy): Bacteria > Pseudomonadota > Alphaproteobacteria > Caulobacterales > Aquidulcibacteraceae > Vitreimonas. The sequence continues at coordinate 26,015 of NZ_DASPLU010000030.1, forward strand.
AGCAGCGTCATCGAGCGCGTCGCCTTCACCGCCGAGCGGCTGCGCGAGCTTCCCGCCGACAGGCGCCCCTTCGTCGCCGAAGCGATCCGCGACTTCAGCTTGCGCTACAATGTCAGCGAAGCACCCCAAGTGGAGCACGCCCCGTCCGGCGGGCCCGGCGGGCGCATCGCCCGCGGCATCGCCGAGCGCTTCGCCAACGCCGACGTGCGCGCACAATCGCGCACGGTCGAAGGACCCTCGCGCCGCTGGCGGCGGCGCACGCGCGAGTTCGAGGGCGAGGGCCCGCGCCATCTTCGCCGCATCGACCCGGAAGAAGGCCCGATCGTGCGCGCAACCGAAGTCATCGTCTCGGTCCGGCTCGAGGAAGGCGCCTGGCTCAACGCCCGCGCCCGCTTGCCCGGCCCGCGCCCTGCGCCGCTCGGCGTGCTCGCTGCGGCGCTCGCTTCGGTGATCATTGTCGGCATCGGCGCCGCCTTGGTCTCGCGTCAGATCGGCCGGCCCCTTGCGGACCTCGCCAACGCCGCGCGCGCGCTCGGCGCCGGACAAGCCAACGTCGCCGCCCCCGTGAGCGGCCCCGAAGACGTGCGCCGCGCCTCGACCGCCTTCAACGCCATGGCCGAACGGCTCGGCCGACAGCTCAGCCGTCAGCGGCAAATGCTGTGGGCGCTCAGCCACGATCTGCGCACGCCGATCACCGCGATCCGCCTGCGCGCCGAACTGGTCGACGATGAAGCGACGCGCCAGCGCCTGCTCGCTTCGGTTGAAGAGATGGAGCAGCTGACCGAACAGGCGCTCGCCCTCGCCCGCGCCGGCGCCAGCGAAGAAGCGCGCAGCAAGGTCGACCTCGCCGAAATCGCCCGCACGCTCTGCGGCGAGCTGCAGGACATGGGCGTTAACGTACGCGCCGAAGCGAACGAGCCGGTGATCGCCGAATGCCGCCCGAGCGAAATCGCCCGCGCGTTGCGCAATCTCGCAGAGAACGCGGCGAAGTACGCCGGCGGCGGCGTCATGCGCGCTTATCGCCAAGGCGGCGAAGCCGTGGTCGAAGTGAACGACGAAGGCCCCGGCGTGCCGCAAGACCAGCTCGCCAAACTCACCGCCCCGTTCTTCCGCGCCGACGAAGCCCGCAGCTCCAGCGCGAACGGCGCCGGCCTTGGCCTCGCCATCGCCCAAGCCATCGCCGAAGCCCACGCCGGCCGCCTCGAGCTTGCAAACCGCACTCCCCGAGGCTTCAGCGCCAAGCTGGTTCTGCCCGGCTGAGCTTGGAGCGCCCTAGACGCCCTAACGGTACGCCCGTAACATCCTTCGAAACGGCGCGCCTTTGGGGGCGATAGATGGCGACCATTACACATTTTGGCGGAGCTAATTCGGGCGACCCTCTCGGCGCCGGCGTGATGGCCTCCTCGGTTGGGCAGCCGGGTTACTCCTCCACGCAATTCCAATCCTACTACGCAGCGTTCGACGAGCGTTGGTTCTTCACCGGGACCGGCTTCGGCAGCTACAGCGGCAATTTGCCAAATAGCGGCACGATCACCGGCATTTCGTTCGTCGCTGGCGGCGTCAACATCGTCAACATCACCGGCCTCTCAATCTCTGTCGCGGCGTTTCGCAACGCCGCGGGCAAGGACGCCTACACGTTTTACAGCATCCTTTTTCAGGGAAATGACACCTTCAACGGCAGCGCCCTCAATGACGGACTCGACGGTTATGGCGGCGATGACATCATCGAAGGCGGCGCCGGCAACGACACCATTAACGGCGGCGATGGCGCGAACACGCTGAACGGCGGCGATGGAGATGACTCCATAGCCTCCCGGGGCCAGGATATCATCGACGGCGGCGCCGGCTTTGATCGGTTAAGCGTCTACTTCGCAGATCCGGGCGCGTACGACATCAGCAACTGGGGATCCGCGTCGCCGGTTACACTGGCGAACGGCACGACGTTCCAGAACATGGAGACGTTCTCGATCCTTTTGGGAACCGGCGCGCAAACCGTGAATTTTGTCGGCGCGCTCAATATTCGCCTCGAAGTCCACGGCACAACGGCCGATACGGTGGTGCTCGATCTCTCTTCGACGAACACCGCTGTGTTCATGTCAACCCATCAGGTAAACGCTGGCGGCTACCAGCTCAAAGTTTACGGACCGAGGCTGCAAATCACGGCAGGCTCGGCAAACGACACCCTGGTTGGCAACGGCGGCTATACGCTGTCAGGCGGCGGCGGCAACGACGACCTGACCGGTTTCGATGGCGGCAACACTCTGTACGGCGGCGCCGGCGACGATTCCTTCGAGTCCTGGCCTGCCGTCATCACCGCCGCCGGCGGCGACATCATCGACGGCGGCGAGGGTACTGACCATTTACAATTCTTGTCGATGTTTGAGCGTGGGCTGAACGGCGTCAACTTCTCCACGGCCGCCATGGCGACCGAGGCCGGCGTAACCTTCGGCACCGTCACGGTTCGAAACGTCGAGACCTTAGGCACTCTCAGGCTTACGCATGGCGACGACACATTCAGCATGTCGGCGTCAGCGATCGGCGGTGGAGGCGTTCAGGTGTATGGCGGCGATGGCTTCGACATCGCCATCATCGATTTCTCATCGCTTACCACTAACGTTGTCAGTCGGCCCGTTTCAACAGACTTCGAAAAAATCATCCTTACGACCGGAAGCGGCAACGACACCCTCTATGGGTTGGGCGGCGACGATCAACTCTTCGGCGGCGGCGGCAATGACGGCTTTTACGGATACGCCGGCGCCGATCAGTTCGACGGCGGGGATGGATCGGATACGGTTTTCTACGCCGGCCCGATAACGGTGGATTTGGAGAACCCTGGCGCCAACGCCGGCGAAGCCGTCGGCGACACCTACGTCTCTATCGAAAATGTCACGAGCGGCGAGGGTGGCGTCACGCTGCGGGGGAACACGCAGAACAACATTCTGACTTCGGGCCTGTTGGGCGACGATCACCTTGAGGGCCGCGCCGGCGACGATCGGCTGGATGGCGGCTATTACGGCAATGATGTGCTGATCGGGGGCGATGGGAACGATGATCTCGTCGGGCAAAATGGGAACGACTATCTGATCGGAGGAGCCGGCGCAGACGATATCAACGGCGGCTACGGCGATACGGATACCGCGAGCTACGAAGACGCCGCATCCGGCGTCGTGGTCGACCTTATCAACTCCGCCGCGAACACTGGCGACGCCGCTGGTGATATGATTGTCGAGATCGAAGCGATCGTCGGTTCGCAGCATGCCGATACGCTGCGAGGGAACGGCTACGCCAACACGCTGGTCGGCGCAGATGGCGACGATAATCTTGAAGGTCGCGAAAGCGACGACATCATCGACGGCGGCGCCGGGTTCGATACTGCGCGGTTCGACATCGAGTCCAGCAGCGCCGGTTGGGAACGCAACGCAGACGGCACGTGGGACGTTTGGAGCGCCCTCGGCTTCGACACGCTCACCAGCATCGAAGCGCTCTCCTTCACCGATCGCGACGTTTATTTCCGCGCGCCGCAACGGACGTTCTCGGGCGACAGCACCTCGGACATGCTGTTCGTGCGCGACGACGGCTTCCTGGTGAGCTGGAACGTCAGCGGGATGAGCATCACGGCGGCCGCAGGCTTGGCGGTTTTGCCCGCCGGCTCCACCGTGCTCGACACGGCGGACTTCAACGGCGACTGGCGCGACGACATCCTGCTGCAGGACGCCGACGGACGCGTGTTCAGCTGGCAAATGAACGGCGCCGCGATCGAGGCCGAAGGCGATATCCTGACGCTCGGCGCCGAATGGAGCTATCTCGCCGCCGGCGACTTCAACGGCGACTGGAAGGACGATCTCATCTGGCGCCATGACGACGGCACCGTCGTCATGTGGCAGATGGACGGGACCGCCATCGCCAGCGGCGGCGCATTGACGGCGCTCGGGCCGGAGTGGAGCCTCGACGGCGTCGGCGACTTCAACAGCGACGGCCGCGAAGATCTTTTGTGGCGGCGCGACGACGGGCTCTCTTTCATCTGGAATATGGACGGCATGAGCATCGCCGGCGCGGCGCCGACCTCGGCCTTCGCCGGCACGGAGTGGAGCCTTGGCGCGGTCGCCGACATCAACGGCGACGGCTTCTCGGATTTGATCTGGCAGCGCGACGATGGGCTGATCGTCAGCTGGCAGATGGAGAACGGCGTGCTGACCAGCGCCGGCGTCCTCGCCAGCATCGATCCCGCCGAATGGACGCTGCAGACCGTGGGCGATTATAACGGCGACGGCCGCGACGACATCGCCTGGCAGAACAACGACACCGGCACAGTGTTCGTCTGGCTGCTGAACGGCAACGCGATCCAATCCGCCGGCGCACTGGCGACGCTCGGCGACGAGTGGGGCTGGATTTAGAATTCGCCGCACGGTCCGGCAGAGCTGATCCTGCCCGGTGTTTGAGTGCAGTCCTGCTTCCGCTATGATCCGGCAGGAGGCCCGTATGAGACTGCTTGCGATCGCGGCCATGACGCTGTTGCTCGGCCTAGCCGGCGCGGCCTTCATCGTATGGCCGAGCGTCTCGAGCCAGTTCACGGCGGCCGCCGCGCAACATCGGTTGCGCACGCAGTTGGTGTTCGAGATCGATCGCGAGGCCATTCGGAGCGAGCGCCTCGAAGCGGCGCGGGAGCGGCTCGCCACCGTGATGCGCGTCGTCAGCCCGGCTATTCCGATCGAGTCCGCCTCGATCGCTGAAGGCGCGGTGCGTCTCGAACTGGCGGACAGCAACGACACCCAACGCGCGCTGAGCGCCGCAGGTCGCTACGGCGCCGAGAACGGCGCCCTGGGTCTCGACATCGCATCCCCCGCGCCCGGCGTCCTCGAGGCGCGCGTCAACGACCAGCAGCTCGAAGCGCTCGCCGGCGAAGCTGCAAGTCAGAACGCCGAGATTGTGCGCCGGCGCCTAGCTTCGTTCGGCGACCGAGTATCGGTAGAGGTCACCGAACGCAATCATATCCGCGTGAACGCATCCGCTGTCGACGACATGAACCGACTGCGCACATTGGTCGGCGAAACCGGGCTGCTCACCTTTCACCTCGTGCGCGAGGTCGCGCCGAAGGACATGTCCGCCGGCGCGTTGCCGATCAACACCATCCTCGCTCCGCCGCACCCGATCGCCGGCGACAATGCCGAAGTGGTCGAGCGGCGCGTGCGGCTCACCGGCGACGAGCTGGCGCGCGCCCATCCCAGCACCGATCCGCAGACGGGTGAGTTCGTCCTCTCCTTCCAGCTGAACAGCGAAGGCGCGCGCCGCTTCTGCCGCATCACGCGCGACCACACCGGCGAGCGCTTCGCTATCCTGCTCGACGGACAAGTGCTGACCGCGCCGCGCATCAATGAGGCCATTTGCGGCGGCTCCGGACAAATCTCGGGCAACTTCACGGCTGAAAGCGCCACAACGCTCGCCATCCTGTTGCGCGCCGGCGCTTTGGCCGCGCCGATGAAGCTGATCGAAGAGAGCGCGGAACAGCAGCCGTGAGGCGCAGCCGCCCCTAGCCCGGCGCCCGCCGGCGTGGCAATGTGGCGGCGATCAAAGCAACGATGCGGGGGAGGAATATGGGCGTTGACGCCGGGGCGCTCGGCCTGATGGCGCTCGCACGTTCGAGCGGCGCGGACTTCTCGCGCGTCGTCACCATCGGCCGCCACCGCATGAACGTCTCCAACGACGAGCTGGAAGCATTCTTCCGTCAGCGAAATCGCGCCGACCTCGCCGCCATCGCCCGCGGCGGCTCGCTGCAAGGCTATTGCGAAGAGCTGCTGAAGAGCGCGTTCGAAGCCGGTCTCGTCAAATCCATGGACGCCTCCGATTACGAGCAGGCCGACATCATCCACGATATGAACAAGCCGCTTGACCGCGGCGAGCAATTCTCCGTCGTGCTCGACTTCGGCACCCTCGAACACGTCTTCAACGTGCCCGTTGCGTTCGACAACGTCGCGAAGCTCAGCGCCAAAGGCGCGCACATCCTGCACGTGCTGCCCAGCAACAATTTCGTCGGCCACGGCTTCTATCAATTCTCGCCGGAATTCTTCTATCAGCTCTACGCCCCAGAGCGCGGCTACGCCGGCACGCGCGTGTTCGCCGCGCCCGCCAGCACGCCCGATCTCTGGTACGAAGTGCGCGCGCCGCGCGACGTCGGCCGCCGCGTCGACATCACCAGCCGCGATCAGCTGCACCTGCTGGTGCTGACGCAGAAGACCGGCGAGCCGACGCCCTTGGTCGAACAGCCGATCCAGCAATCGGATTATGTCGCAGCCTGGCAGGCGCCGCGCACGCTGAGCAAGCAAGCGCGCCGCAGCCCGCTCGAGCGCGCCCTGCGCGCCGCGTTCAACACGCTGCGCCACCGCCGCAAGGTGGCGCGGCGCGATGTCTGCAGCAGCCGCGACGACATCACCCCGCACCGTGTGCTGGCGCTGACCGGCTCGTTCTAGCGGCTACTCGACCCGCTCGACCGTATAGCCGCGCGCGCGCAGCTGGGCGACGACGCCGTCCTCGCCCAGCATGTGGCCGGCGCCCACGGCGACGAAATCGACGCCGGCGCCGCGCAGCTCCGCGTCCAGCGTCTCCACCCACGCATCATTGCGGTCGGCGAGCAGCTTTTCGTAGAATTCCGGGTATTCGGTGCGGAACTCGGTCACCACCATGCGTTCGAGCGTCGCGAGATCGCCGGTTTCCCAGGCCGTCGCCATCGTCTCCATCTGCGTGCCGCCCTCGTCGATCTCGTCGAGCGCTTCCAGCACCATCTGGCGCTGCACCTCGTCGCTGAAGCCGGCGAGCATCCGGATCTGCTCTTCCGCCGTCTCGAACGAACGCTGCGTCTTGCCATGCTGATCGGCGTACGCGTCGATCAGACGGTCGGCGCCTTGCGCCGGATCGTAACCCGCCTGCAGCATCGGCATGACCGACAGCGTGACGCCGACCAGCCACGGCTTCATCCGCTCCAGCATCTGCATCTGCAGCCCGAGCCGCTGCGCCGTCGCGGCGATGCGGGCATTCTCCTCGGCGCTGAAATAGCTGGAGAGCGGCCGCCCCTCCTCGGCCATGCCGTGTTGGATCGCCAACGACTGCGTCTGCGCGTCGGTCTCCGGCGAAATGAGCATCTCGGTCCAGACTTCCGCCGCTTCGGCGAGACCGGCCTGCGCCTGCGCCCCGCCCCAGGGCGCGCCCGAGCGACGGATGTGCAGCGTACCGAACAGATACATCGTCGAATCCGCATCGCGCGCCACGAACAGCGCCGGCCCGGGCGGAAATTGCGGCTCGGCGGGCGCCGTGGCGCAGCCCATCAGCAGCGCGCCCGCGGCGGCGAACAAAGTCGTCTTGAGTTTTCCGAGCTTCATCTCGATCCCATTCTCATTCCGCGGCGTCCGCGCCGGCTTCGGCGTCGTCGAAGAATATCTCCTCTATGTGCCGCCCGAACACACGCGAAATCTTGAACGCGAGCGGCAAAGAGGGATCGTAGCGCCCCGTCTCGATCGCGTTCACGGTTTGGCGCGACGCGCCGAGCTTTTCGGCCAGCTCGGCCTGGCTCCACGCCCGTTCGGCGCGGAGCACGCGCAGATTGTTTCTCATGCCAGCTTACCGAACACCGAGGATTCGCCCATCATCTTGGCGGTCACGTAGAAGGTCGCGATGATCTGGACGAAGATCAGCGTCAGATAGAGCGCGGCGGCGTCGATCGGCGGCGCGCCGACAGATGCGTCGACAACAGCCCAGATGAAGGCCCCCATCGTGACCAGGATGGCGGAGATGGAGAACGCGTCGACGACGTGACGCCGCTCCAATTCATCGAAGCCGCGCCACAGCACGATGCTGGCGATGTTGTACAGAACGAAGCCGACAATGGAGCCGATCACCGGCCCGAACGCGGCGCCCTCCCCCGCTTGCCGCGCGACCGCGAGCGCGCCGACCGAAAACGCAAGCCCCAGCATGCCCGCTGCGCTCCAGCCGAACGTGACGCGTTCCGCCTTCAACACATCGAGCGCTTCGGCATCCACTTCCTCGACGTTGATCGCCACGACGGCGCTGCCGCCGATCAGCGCGAGCGCGAGCACCATCAGGCCAAGCACTGCACAGATCCCGGTCATCGCCCACAACAGAATCTCGATGAGGCCCGGCTCGGCTAGCGGCCCGGTCACGGTCTCGATCAGGCCTGGCGCGGCGGCGAACAAGTTGAGGCACATCGCCATGGTGAAGCCGGCGACGGCGCCGAGGCCAGCGTAAATCAGCATGCGCACCAAAACCGGCTTGCCGGGCGCGAGCCACGCGCCGACCAAGAGCGCGGCGAACGAAACCGCGATCGGCGCGAGATAAAGCACCATTGTCGGCAGACCCGCCTCAGCGATCCACGCCGCCGCCTCCGAATCCGGCCGGCCGGTGGCGACGACAAGGGTCGCGGCGAGACCAAGGGTCAGGACGCCATAGGTGCGGGCTTTGGAAGTCTTGGTCTGCGGCATGACAAATCCATTTGCCTAAATGACAAACATATTTGTCATTCGTGCCTATATAGTGTCAAGCATGTTTTCCAAAAGGACGCATATGTTTGTCCTTACCGCCAGGGCGCGAAGTGTTTGGAGAGCTTGAGGCCCTGCCCCTGATAGCTCGAGCCGGACTCGCCATAGAGCCGCTCCACCGGCCCCGACAGCGGCTCGAACACCAGCTTGCCGACCGGCTGGCCGTCCTCGACGATGAACGGCACGTCGCGCGAACGCACTTCGAGCACGGCGCGGCCTTCGTTCGGCGCGATGCCGAAGCCGGGATCGAAGAAGCCCGCATAGTGGGCGCGAAACTCGCCGAGCTCCGGCCGGATTGGCGCCATCTCGGCCGCTTCGTCGGGCGGGATGACGACGTTTTCCTTCGACGCGAAAATGTAGAACTGTCCGGGATCGAGCACGACGCGGCCGCGCCGGGCGTCGAGCGGCTCCCAGAAGTCGCGCGGATCGTAGCCGCCGATGCGGTCGAGATCGATGACGCCGGAATGGCGCTTCGCCCGAAACCCGACCGGGCCCGTCAGCGACAAGTCCATGGTGAAATTGATTTCGCGCTTCGGATGCGGCGGCCCCCGCCGCAGCCGAATTTGCGACAGCCGCGTGCCGGTGCGCGCCAGCACCGAGAACGTGCACGGGGAAATCTCCGCCCACATCGGCCCGTGATAGCCCATCGGAATGTGATCGAACGATTGCGCGCCGTCGGTGATCAGCCGCGTGAACACATCGACGCGGCCGGTCGAGCTTTTCGGATTGGCGGCGGCGTGCATGTGCGCCGGCAGCGTCAGCTCTTCCTGCACCTGCACGAGATAGACACAGCCGGTTTCCAGCACCGCGCCTTTGGTGAGATCGATCTCGTGCATGACGAGTTCACCGTCCAACCGATCGCGCACCTTGGCCCCGGCGCCCGGCAGGAAGCTCGCGCGCAGGCGGTAGGCGGTTTCGCCGAGCCGGAGGTCGAGGCTCGCCGGCTGGATCTGGTCGTCCAGGAACGGCGCGTCGGCGGCGATCCAGCCCTGCTTGATCGCGCGCTTGATTTCTGTGTCCGAGAGAACCCCGTGCGTGGCCGTCACTTTCGCCTCGTTTTCCCCAACGGAGCGCCCTTGCTGGCTTGCATCGGCCGCTTTGTCCAGCGCCCGGACGGGGCTAAGATCAGCCTATGTACGAGCAAGAGACAGCGGGCATGATCGTGCGGGTTGAGCCGGCCTTCCTGGCCGATCAGTCCAAGCCGAGAGAGGGCCGCTTCGTCTGGTCCTACACGATCGAGATCGAGAACCGCACCGGCGATCCGGTGCAGCTCATCTCTCGCTTCTGGCGCATCACCGACGAGAACGGGCTGACGCAGGAAGTGCGCGGCGCCGGCGTGATCGGCGAGCAGCCGGTGATCCCGCCGGGCGAGAGCTTCCGCTACACCAGCGCCGCCCCGCTCGCCGCGCCTTCGGGTGTGATGAGCGGCGCCTATTCGATGCAGCGCGTCGAAACCGGCGAAGCCTTCGACATCGGCGTGCCCCTCTTCGCCCTCGACTCCCCGCACCACTCGCGGCTCGCCAACTAGCCTTCGTGATCGTCGTGTACGCTTTGTGTCTTCGTGTTTAAACACGAGGGCACGAAGACAACACGAGGGCCACGAAGATGAGCGACTTCGCCGCAGCCATGCGCCGCGTCATCACCGGCGACACAGCAAACGGAAACTCCGTCGTCATCGTCGACGGCCCGCCCTCCGGCGAGATCGGCGAGCCGAACCTCGGCGGCTTGTTCGAGATCTGGCACGAAGCGCTCGGCGAGCCGCTCGATCCGAAAGAAGTGCGCGATCGCGGCGAAACGCGCCCGGGGCTCGCGCCGGCGGACGGCCACGTCAAAGTGCGCTGGTTCGTGATCGCGCCGACGCCCGAAGGCGCGCCGCCGCAAATGCTCAAAGACATCGCGCGCCAGCGCTTCGCCGACTTCGACGCGGCCGATTATCTCACCGATCAGGACCGCCACCCGGCGATGCACCAGACCGACAGTCTCGACATCATCTGCCTAATCTCCGGCGACGCCTCGCTCATCCTCGACGACAGCGAAACCCGCCTGAAGCCCGGCCAAATCGTGATCCAGCGCGGCACGTCACACGCATGGACAGCTCACGGCGGCCCGGCGCTGTTCCTCGCCGTGCTGATCGATCGAAAGATGAAGTAGCGCCGCAACACGCTTGCGCTAACGGTCCGAACAAGCGCCCCGGCCAGAGCGAAGCGGAGAGCCGGGGCCCAGAGGTCATAGCGCGATAGCGGGCTCACGGGGTGGCCCAACACGCGACTTCTGCATTTCGCCGAGAACCGCCGTCCAGTCTTTATGTAGCGCCCCTCTTTTTGGTCATGTCCTATCACGTCTCGATGAGGCTTCTCTCGACGTGGTGCTTTAAGGACGGGGCATCTTTCGTATAAGTCGAGCTACTCCCCACGCGATTAGCCCCAGAGCCGCCATCGGCGTCACCAAAAGGGCAATCGCAACGATTGTCAGCGCCACGGCCCAACTGTTCGTCGTGGCAATAGTCAGCGCCGCGTAGGCTGAGGGTATCAGCAACAGAACGCCGACAACGATTAGGACGATAGCAGAGCGCCTATCCATGACGCTAAAGCATGACCCCTGCCGGGCTTTTTCTCAAGCCGCAGCGCAACGCGCCGACGCGATTCAATCCGGTCAATAACTAAGCACCCTGGCACGAAGTCGCCGAAAAACGGAAGAGCCCCAACCTCTATCGACAGCGCCGCGTACACCCGCCCCGCGCGCCACACGCGCATGCGTCCCTCACTGCCGGTCGGCCCGTGCGCGTCTTCCCTCGTTGCGTTGCGCGCTCTCGCGGCTTTGCGCGAAATCTGGGAAGGTTTCCGCCAACGGCGCGCGATCCGGCAAGACGTAGAACACCCCGCCCCGCTCGAACGTCGGACGGATGATCCGCTCGTAGAACTCGGGCGAGACGTTGATGCAGCCATGGGTGATGCGGTTGTCGTCCGGCGAAGGCGATGCAAGGCGTTCGCCGCGCCTCTCGGTCGGGCCGTCAATGAGAGGGTGGATGGAGACCGCGGACTCGTAGTCCACCCACAGCACGCGCCCTGCGTCGATCGACGGACCGAATCCGCCGACGAAGCGGCCGGCAGGCGTTGTGCGATCCCGCCCCGGGATTGCGCGCAACGCGAGCCCCGCGATGCCAGGCGCCGTATGATCTCCGACCGCAGATCCAAACAGCCCCGGCGCCGCGCCGCGAAGACGGCCATCGCGCCCGAACACCAAAATCTGCGCCGCGCGCTTGTCGATGATCGCGAACGGGTAGCCTTGGCTATCCCTGCTCGCGACAACCCAGCCGGCGAGCTCAATCGCGGTGCCGGACACATCCTGGCCCGCGGGGAGTTGATCGGCGGCGGAAACGGACTGCGCGCTGGCATCCTCGGCCTCGGCCACGCCGAAGGTCGCGAATGCCAGCGCCAGCGAGCCGAGAACGGCCCTAGTTGTAAGGTGCGTCCACATACCCATGAGGCGGTTCCTTAGAACGAGGTCCCGAGTCAAACCGTCGTCACGAAGTGTGCGCGACGCGATTAACCGCGCGGCCTGCGGGCCGGTTGCGTTTCGAGTTGCTGGATGCGGCCCTCGATTTCGTCCAGCCGCTGGTTGGCGCGCTGCGCCGACTGATTGGCGGCTTGGGAGTTCTGGGCCGCGGTCTGCACTTGCGCGTCGATGGAATCGAGGCGTGCATTGATATTGGCAATATCTTCTCTGGTCGCGCAGGCGCCCAGGCTCAGAGTCGCGACAATCACGACGCCGAGGGTACGGGCCGTCGTCAGATGCTTCATCATAGGCATTCTAATATCCCTCATTCTACCCGACCTAAAGGTGCGGAACGCAGCTTACGCCCACCCCACGGCGGTCGCTGCCCCCGACGGGCCTAAACCCCGGTAGCCAGTTATGGTTCCTCTAAGCATCAAGCCACCCCTCGCGCGGTTACAAAATCCTAAGCTCCAGCGGCGGGAACATCCCAGCAGCGCCGCGTGACGCCAGCCTCTCCGCGCAAGGGCCGATTTCTCATCCGCCCTGCGGTTCGACCTCCTTCCGGCCAACGGCGGAACAGCGCCAATTTGCCGAAGCACGTCCATCCGTCCCTCTCCTTTTCGCGGTTTATCGATCTCCGCTTGCTCCCCACCCGTTCGCGCGAAGACGCCTCGAACGCGCCCTGACTTTAGGGGGCGAGGCGGGCCCGAGATTGGGAGTGAAATCGATGAGCGGACATGCAACGCGCAGGTCGCTGCTGCGGCAAGCTGCGGCCCTCGGCGCGGCTCTCGCTTTCGGTCAGAGTTGCGCCCACACGCCGACCGGTCCGCGCATCGAACGGCGCGACCTCTATCCGCAAGGCGTGGCGTCAGGCGATCCCGCGTCGGATAGCGTGATCTTGTGGACGCGGCGCGCGCCGGACGCTGGCGCGAGCGCGCACCGGCTGATGGTGGAGGTCGCCGGCGACGAGGCGTTCACGCACATCGTCGCGCGCGGCGATGTGGAGGTCAGCGCGGCGACCGATTGGACGTGCCGCTTCCTTGCCGCGGGGCTCAGGCCCGCGCGCGAATATTGGTATCGCTTCGTCGACGAAGCCGGAAACACCAGCCGCGTCGGGCGCACGCTCACCGCGCCCGCATCGAACGACGATCGCCCGGTGCGCTTCGCGTTCGTCAGCTGTCAGGACGTCACCATCGGCGCGCTCAACGCCTATCGGCGTATGATCTACGAGGACGTGCGCCGCCCGCGCGCCGAACAGATGAGCTTCGTGTTGCACCTCGGCGACTTCATCTACGAGATCGTAAAATACCCCGAGGACGGCCGAGACGGCAGGGATCGCGGCCGCCGGTTGCGCGACGTCGTGCGCTATCCGACCGGCAAGAGGGTGCGCAACTTCAATTTCCCAGCCGATCTCGAGGATTATCGCACCGTCTATCGAAGCTATCTCACCGATCCCGATTTGCAGGATGCGCGCGCGCGTTGGCCGTTCGTGCCGGTGTGGGACAATCACGAATTCGCGTGGCGCGGCTACCAAGGTATGTCGAAACTCTTCAATGACCCGGCGGAACCAGCGCAAACACTGAAAGTCGCAGCGAGCCAAGCCTGGTACGAATACCAGCCCGCGCGCGTCGTCAAACCCGGCGCGGGCGATGCGTTCGAGGCGCCCGCCGTGACGAACACGCCGCTTGGAGAAGTGGACGCGCGCGGCCTCAGCCACGAGCCGAACAACATCACCGCGATCCAGGCGCTGCGGATCGAGCGTGCGTTCCGGTTCGGCAAGAACGTCGACATGATCTTGACCGACAATCGCTCGTACATGTCGGCGCCGCTCGACGGCTCGAACCTGCCCGTGCCGGACTTCGGCTTCACGCCGGAGATCGCCAACGACGTTCTGGAGGCGGGCCGCGAGTACAATAACGGCTCGCCGCCGGCCACCATCCGCCTTGGCGCAACAGAAGTCCCCAACCCACAAATCAACGAGCCGCCGCAAGCCTATCTCGGCGTCGAACAAATGCTTTGGTTCAAGGACCGCTTGCGCACAGCAGAGGCGCCTTGGAAAATCTGGGGCCATTCGTTCGGGACGCTGACGGCGCGCAGCGATCCGCAAAACCTACCGCCCGAATTCTCGGCGATGTGGCCAAGCCCCGAATATGGCGACTACTATCGCTCCTACGTGGTGGAGCACGGCGAGATTTTCCGCATGGTGCGCGATGAGGGAATCACGGGGTTTGCGATCGTCGTGGGCGACAGGCATTCGTTCTGGGCCGGCTATCCGAGTGAGACGTTGCCGCCGCTGCCGTTTGAACCGGTGGGCGTTGAATTCGTCACCGGGTCGATCTCGGCGCAGAACGCTGCTGAAGTGCAGGCGCTGACGTTTCCGCGCGACAACCCGCTGCGGCCGTTCTACGTGCATGACCGCCCCGATGGCGCGACGCAGTGCGCGCTGAACACGACGCTGCTCCACGGCGTGCGCGCGGCGCTCACGCTGCGCGACACCGATGATCCGGCGCAGGCGCGCGCAGCGCGCAACCCGGATAACGCACCGCACCTCTCCTTCCTCGACTATGGCGGCTACGGCTACGCCACGGTGCGTGCTTCGCCCGACGAACTGGAGACGGAGTTCGTCTGCATCCCGCCGCCGCTGGAGCGGAGCGAAACCGAGGACGGCGGCCCGCTGCGCTACCGTGTCGTGCATCGCGTCGCGCGCTGGGCGCCAGGCGCACGCCCCCAGATGCGCCGCGAAATGGTTGAGGGCGACGTCGAGCTGTCGATCTGACTACCGGTGGGTCCGCCCCGCCGCTCAGCGCTTCTTCTTCGCCGCTTTCTTCCGCGCTCCGCCGCGCGGCATCGCCACCGCCTTTCCCGGATTGCTCAACGCGACTTCGATCGCCTTCGCATCCTCGGTGCGTTCGGCTTCGCCGGCGGCGAACAGATCGCGCGTCACGTCCCAAGCTTCGAGCGCGGCTTTTTTCGAACTCGTCGCGACCACGTACTCGTCGAAGCCGATCTTCGTGCGGAAGACCTTCAGACCTTTGACGAGCTTCGCCATGGCGGGCGTTAGAGCGACATGCCGAACAGCGCGACCGCCAGCAGCATCAGCACGGCCGCGGCGAGCACCGACAGATGCACGAGGTCTTGGCTGGTGTCGTCGGACGGATCGAACATGGGAAACTCCCCTGTCGGGCGAACGCGCGAACCGCGCCGAAGTTGCCTCGCAACGCGCAATATCCAGGGGATAGGCGGGTTCAACGATCTGAAAACAACCAGACCTCCCCTCGCCCCGCAAAGCGGGGGAGGGACAGCGGGCGAAGCCCGCAGGGAGGGGGAAACACACCGTCCCTCCCGTCGGCTGCGGCGACACCCTCCCCGCTGCAGAGCAAGGGAAAAACGCAAACAAAAACGCCGCGGCCCGTTCGCCGCGGCGCTTTAGTCTCTACAGGGGTAGTCTTTTTACATCGCCGCGAGGCGCAGCATGCGGCGCAGCTCGTCCGGCTGGCTGGCGCGGCGCTTCTTCGCCTGGCTCGGCTGATACGCCAGCCGCGCATGATCGGCGCAGTACGGGCCGTTGCACGAAGCGCGGCCGCAGAACGCGAAGCTCGCGTCGGTCGGGTCGCCGATCGGGTACTTGCACATGCTCTCGTTGAGCGTGAGCACGCTGGCGGTCTTGCCGTCCTCGAACTTCACCGGTTCGAGCTCCGGAATGACCACGGTCGGCAGGTGCGACGGCGCCCGCAGACGCGGCGCGCTCGGGCCGACGATGCGCGGACGGGCCGTGCGGACCGGGCGCTTGGCCGGGCGCGACGGCGTCGCGCGGCCGGCGAGGCCCAGACGGTGCACTTTGCCGATCACGGCGTTGCGGGTAACCCCGCCCAATTGTTTCGCGATTTGGCTGGCGGACAAACCCTCAGCCCAAAGCTTGCGTAGCGTGGCTACGCGGTCATCAGTCCACATGCTCAAGCCCCCTTGGCCCATGGCCTTGCCCGTGTCTGACAAGGTAAAGACACACTCGCGCTTCTGGAGAGCGAAAGTCAATCTGTTGCGGTCGGTTCTTTGGGGATACACCATATGATGTAGCGTTATCCCCAAATCGGTAATCTTTTCCTAACAGGCAACTCAAGGGCTGCTCCTCGCGGCCAACGCACATTATCTGTGGCGCGACGGGCGCTTAGCGCGGCCGGTATGGTTAATGGGCGCTTACAAGCGTTAAGAATTTATGAAAGGCGCGTTCTCGTTATGGACACACAAGTCGTTGCGCCGCCGCTCGCCAGCCGCCGCTATGGCGGCGTCAATTGGCTCGGCCTGAAGACGCTCACGCAGCGCGAGATCCAGCGCTTCCTCAAAGTCGGCATGCAAACGGTGTTCGCGCCCTTGGTGCAGACGCTGCTGTTCATGATGGTGTTCGGCCTCGTGCTGCGCGGCGGCGCCTGGCCGGGCACCGAGCGCGCTTACGCCGACGGATTGGCGGCCGGCCTCGTGATGATGTCGATCCTGTCGAACGCGTTTCAGAACGCCTCGTCGTCGATCGTGATCGCCAAGGTGCAGGGCAACGCGGTCGACTTCCTGATGCCGCCGCTCTCGGCGCTCGAACTCACCATCGCCTTCATCGTCGGCGCCGCCGCGCGCGGCATCCTCGTCGGCGCAGCAAGTCTGCTCGCGGTGTCATGGCTCGCCAACATCACGCCGGCCGAACCTTTGGCGGCGCTCTATTACGGCGTCGTCGCCTCGGTGATGTTCGGCGCCATCGGCCTCATGGGCGGCATCTGGGCCGACAAGTTCGATCACATCGCCGCGGTCACCAACTTCATCGTCGTGCCGCTTACCTTCCTCTCCGGCACCTTCTACTCGACCGACGTCCTGCCCGAACCCTTCCGCACGCTCTCGCACTACAACCCGGTCTTCTTCCTCATCGACGGGTTCCGCTACGGCTTCATCGGCTCCCACGACGCGCCGCTCATGCTCGGCGCCGCGATCTCCGGCGCCCTGACCCTCGCGCTCTGCTGGGCCTGCTGGGCGATGCTGAAGAGCGGGTACCGGCTGCGTTCGTGATCGTACTCGTAACGCTCTCTCTACTGGTCGGATGCTGGTTGGGCTTGTCGCTCGCTCGATGGATCGGAGCTCGCACGTGGCCAAGACTATTAGTGGTCCTTGTTTGGGCGTCAGCGCTCGTCTTGCTTGCGATCGCCTTGTCCGCACATCACGGAAATTGCGCTGGCCGTGACGATGGCGTGACGGAGGACGTGATCCCAGAGCCGCGTGTATTTGCGCAGCTTGGAGTGGCGTGGGCGAGTGCGCTTCTCGTCGCGATCTGTTGCGGGTTCTCAGCGCGCCTCCTTCTCACGTGCGACTGGCTGGCACTTGGAATCGGCATCCTCAACTTAAGCATCTGCTGCGCGACGGCTGTCATCCTCTTCGATCCAGCGGTATTCACCCCTTGCGTGCCGACTCCACTGACCTGATTCAACGGTTCAACGCCGCCGCCAGCTTCGGCAGAAACACATCCATCCGATAATCAACGTCCGAGTGATCGTCGTCGTATTCCTCGTACGTATGCGCGATGCCGGCGGCCTTCAGCTTCGCGGCAAACCTGCGCATGCCGTAATGGATGCGGAATTGATCGTGGTTGCCGCAGTCCATGTAGAGCAATTTGAGGCCGCGCAGATTCTCGCCGAGCGTATCGAACATCACGACCGGGTCGTGCTTCATCCAATTGTCCCAGCGCTCGGGTATGAGCTCGGCCGTGTGCGGATCGAGCGGCAGGCGCATCGAGCGGAATTGCGTCGGATCGGGATCGTAGAACGCGCTCATGGCGAGGTTCATCAGCGTCATGCGGTCCTTGCCGTCGAGTTTGGGCTTCGTCTCCAGATGCGTGATATAGCGCTCGATCGAATAGTCGTGCTTCCGCAGCCGCTCGAGGTCGTCATAGAACGTCGGGATGAACACCGCATCGAAGCCCATGTCGCCGCTATTGATGGCGATAGCGCTCCAGACGTCGCTCCGGTTCATGCCGTGCCAAGCGGCGCCGTAACCGCCGGAGGATTTGCCGAACACGCCGCGCCGGCCCGCTCCGCCGCAAGCGAAGCGCTGCTCCACAAACGGCACGATCTCGTCGCAGACATAATCGCCGTAGCGGCCGCTGCCCGCGCTGTTGAGATACTGGTTGCCGTAGAGCTTGGTGAAGCAATCGGGAAAGGCGACGATCGCGCGCGCCATGCCGGCATGCGCCAAGCGGTCGAGCCGCTCCGGGACATTCTCGCCGTAATCCTTCCAGCTCGTGTGCTTCAGCCCCGAACCCCAATAGCCGGTGAGATCGACCAGAAGCGGCAGCCGCTCCGCCGCCGTCCAGCCCGGCGGCGTCCAGACATGCAGCTCGCGCTCGGCCGGATCGCCAAGCGGATTGCCCTTCAGCACCTCCGAGCTGTGCCAAAGCCGATGCACTTCGCCGCGTGGCAGGGAATGGTCTCGTCTCATAAATTGTTGATTATACCGACCGCTTGACCTTGCAAGCGGCGCGGACCAGAACCCCGCCTTCCCCAGCCTTCCGAGAGCCAAAATGAGCGCCGCAGAAAGCCATATCCTTCCCGTCTACGCCCCGCCGGAGCAGATTTTCGTGCGCGGCGAAGGCTGCTGGATCTGGGACGACAAGGGCGACAAATATCTCGACTGCATCGCCGGCATCGCCGTGAATGCGCTCGGCCACGCCCCGCCTGTGCTGCAGAAGGCGCTGACCGAGCAGGCGTCGAAGCTCTGGCACACCTCGAACATGTTCAAGGTGAAAGGCCAGGAAGAGCTCGCCGCCAAGTACGTGCGCGACAGCTTCGCCGACGTCGTGTTCTTCACCAACAGCGGCACCGAAGCGATCGAAGGCGCGCTGAAGACGGCGCGCAAATATCACACCGCGAACGGCAATCCCGAGAAGATCGACATCATCGGCTTCCAAGGCTCGTTCCACGGCCGCTCCTATGCGGCGATCAACGCGAGCGGCAATCCGAACTATCTCGAAGGCTTCGGCCCGCGCCTGCCCGGCTTCATCCAGGCGCCGTTCGGCGACCTGGAAGAAGTGAAGAAACTCGTGGGGCCGACGACGGCGGCGATCATCATCGAACCGGTTCAAGGCGAAGGCGGCGTGCGCGCGGTGAGCGACGAATTCCTGCGCGGCCTCAGGAAGCTCTGCGACGACAACGGCGCGCTCCTCATCTTCGACGAAGTGCAGTCAGGCGCCGGCCGCACCGGCCGGATGTGGGCGCATCAATGGAGCGGCGTGACGCCTGACATCATGGCTGTCGCCAAAGGCGTCGGCGGCGGCTTTCCGATGGGCGCATTCCTGGCCACTAAGGAAGCGGCCAAAGGCATGGTGAAGGGCGTGCACGGCACCACGTTCGGCGGCAATCCGCTGGCGATGGCGGTCGGCAACGCCTGCTACGACGAACTCTCGAAGCCGGAATTCCTCGAGCGTGTGAACGTCGTCGCGAACCACCTCGGCCAGGCGCTCGAAGGCATTAAGGATCGTCATCCCGAACTGGTCGTCGCCGTAACCGGCAAAGGCCTGTTGCGCGGCTTGAAGCTGAAGATCGATCCGAAGGGCATCCAAGGCAAACTGCGCGACCGCAAGGTGCTGGTCGGCGTCGCCGGCGACAACGTGCTCCGCCTCGCGCCGCCGCTGGTGATCGACGAAGAGCAGGTTCGCCAAGCCATCGATGCGATCGACGCGGTGCTGGCGGCGCAGATGGCGGAAGCTGGTGCGTAACGAGTGCGCGCCGGTGCGTGGCGTCGCCCTTCGACAGGCTCAGGGTGACGCCATTGTCAAACCGGTCTGCTTCAACGGCAGCGTCAGCCTGAGCTTGTCGAAGGCAACGCGGGAAATAGCGCCATGAACCCAGAGGTCCGCCACTTCCTCGACATCAGCGCCATGAGCGCCGAAGAACTGCGCGCCATCCTCGACGAAGCGCATGCGCGCAAGGCGGCGCGGCTCGACTGGCCGAAGGCGAAGCGCGACGACGACGCCCCGCTCGACGGCTATGCCTTGGCGATGATCTTTCAGAAGAACTCGACACGCACGCGCGTCTCGTTCGAGATCGGCATGCGCCAATTGGGCGGCGTCTCGATCGTGCTCGATGCCGCCAGCACGCAGCTTGGCCGCGGCGAGACGGTGGAAGACACCGCGCGCGTGCTCTCGCGCATGGTCGATGCGGTGATGATCCGCGCCAACTCGCATCAGGACGTGATCGATTTCGCGCTCGCGAGCGATGTGCCGGTGATCAACGGCCTCACCGATCTCTCGCACCCGTGCCAGATCATCGCCGACATCCAGACGATCGAGGAGCGCGCGGGCGCCATCGCCGGCAAGACCATCGCCTGGCTCGGCGACGGCAACAATGTCTGCACCTCGTTCATCCACGCGGCCGAGAAGCTCGACTTCAAGCTACGGATCGCCACGCCGCCGGCGTACGCCGCGCGCGCGCAAGAGGTGGCCGCGGCGAAAGCAGCCGGCGCGGACATCGAGGTCGGAATTGACGCACGCGAGGCGGTCGAAGGCGCCGATGTCGTCGTCACCGACACCTGGGTGTCGATGGGCGATACCGACAAGGACGCGCGCCTAGCCGCGTTCCCGCCTTACGCGGTCGACGAGAAGCTGATGCAGGCGGCGGCGCAGGATGCGCTGTTCCTGCATTGCTTACCCGCCCACCGCGGCGAAGAAGTCGCCGACGCCGTGATGGACGGCCCGCAATCGGCAGTCTGGGACGAAGCCGAGAACCGCATCCATGCGCAGAAAGCCGTGCTGATGTGGTGCCTGGGAAAGCTCTAGGCGCTCGCCTATCTAAGTCGCTTCCAATGTCCCTCGCCACAACCACTCCGGCGCAGAGCGCCTCCGACGACATCGTCGCCGCGTTCAGCCTCGATCGCGCGCCGGTGCGCGGGCGCACAGTGCGCGTCGGCGCCGGCGCGCTCGATCCGATCCTGCGCCGGCACGACTATCCGCGCCCGGTGGCGATGCTTCTCGGCGAGGCGCTGACGCTCGCGGCGCTCGTCGGCTCGCTGCTCAAAGCCGAGGGCCGCCTCGTCGTGCAGGCGCAGGGCGAAGGGCCCGTGGCGTTGCTGGTGGCGGAGTATACGCCCGGCGGCGGCTTGCGCGGCTATGCGCGCATGGCCGAAGGCGCGGCGGACAAGCTAAGCCAGGCGAAGCGGATGGCGCCGGCAACGTTGCTGGGCGCGGGCAATCTCGTGCTCACGCTCGACCAGGGCGAGAACAAGACCTCGTACCAGGGCGTCGTGCCGCTCGACGGCGAGACGCTGGCGGCGTGTGCGGAAAACTACTTCCGCGTCAGCGAGCAGACTGACACCTGCATCCGTCTCGCCGTCGGCGAAGTCTATGCGGGCGATGCGCCCCCGCTCTGGCGCGCCGGCGGGATGCTGATGCAGCGTCTGGCCGGCGATGAAGCGCGCGGCGACACCGGCGAAGACTGGAACCGCGCCTCGCTGCTGTTCGCCACGTTGCGCGATGAAGAACTGATCGATCCCGCCCTGCCGGCCGATCGCCTGCTCTATCGGCTCTTCCACGAGGAAGGCGCGCGCATGGATACGCCCACGCCGCTGGAAGACCGCTGCACCTGCGACGAGGAACGCCTCACCAATGTGATGCGGCAATTCCCGAAAGAAGAGCTGCACGACCTGATCGAACCCGACGGCATGCTGCACGCGCGCTGCCAGTTCTGTTCGCGCCAATACCTGATCGATCCAAAGGAGGTCGGCGCCGCTTAGTGCGAGAGCAGGAGCGGCAAGCGGCCATGGCCGAGCAGCTCGCGGGTGACGCCGCCGAAGACGAATTCGCGGGCGCGCGAATGGCCGTAGGCGCCCAACACCATGAGATCGGCGCCGATCGCGATCGCATCGTCCTCGAGCGCCTTGGCGTGGCTGCGCCCGAGGCCATCGACATTGCGCACGTCCGCCACGACGCCGTGGCGCTTGAGATGATCGGCAAGTTCGCGGCCCGGCCGCTCGACATGCCCGCCCGGACTCGGCGTCGCATCGACGGTCGTGACGACGACCTTGGTCGCGGCCTGTAACAACGGCATGGCGCCGGCAATCGCGCGCACCGCCTCCTGGCTCGCATTCCATCCGATCACGATCGTGTCGAAGCGCCTGACCCGGCTCGCTTCCGGCGTCAGCAGCAGCGGCCGGCCCGACCTGAACAGCACATCCTCGATCAAGGCTTGCCGCGCGCGCGCATGCGTGCCGGCGCGTGTTGCGACGATCAGATCGGCCATGCGCGCGTGCGCGGCGATGCGGTTCTGGTCGACGGCGCTCTCGATGGTCAACTGGCGAAGGTCGAACTCCTGTTGCTGAGCGCCGAGCCAGGCGGCGAGGCGCTCGTGCTCCTGCGCGGCCGCCGAGCGCGCCCCGGCCAGCAAATCCTCGAGCACGGCCGAGAGCGGCTGCGCTCGCTCGGCGTACTCGGACGAAACATGCACGGCGAGAACCATCGCCGTGGCTCGCGCTTCAAACTGCGCCGCAAGCGAGGCGGCGGTCTCCAGCGCGGCTTGATCGCTGTCGATCGAGATGACGGGAACGAGGATGTCTCTGAAGGCCATATCAGTGCGCGAGCAGCAGGTTAGGCCCATCCGCCGCGTGCACAAGGGCGCGCGTGGTGCCGCCCAGCACCATTTCGAACAGGCGCGGCCGGCCGTAGGCGCCGGCGACGAGCAGCTCGCAGCTTTCCTTGCGCGCCGCGTCCAGCAGCGACTGCGCGACGTGCCCACCATGAAGTGTGCGCGTCTCCACCTTCGCGACGCCGTGCAGAGCGAGATAGGCGCCCAAGCGCGCTGGGTCGCCGCCGGCTTCGCTCTCGGGCGTCTGATCGTCGACGTTGCGCAAGATCACGACGCGCGAAGCGGCTTGCAGCAGAGGCAGCGCTGCGCGCGCAGCGCGGGCGGCCTGGGCGCTGCCGTCCCAGGCGACGGCGACTGCGCCGTTGTCGAACGCGCCCTGCTTCACCAGGAAGCACGGCGCGCGCGTGGCGAGCAGCGTCTCGGCGAAAAGGCCGCCAAGGCCTGCCGAAGCGGCGACGGACGCGCCGAACAGGACGAGGTCGGCGAGAACGGCCGCCGGCGCCAACGCCACCGCCGGCTGCAGCGCGCGCTGCTCGACCGTCATTGAGGCGGCGCCGGGCGTCGCGATCGACTTCAGCCCTTCAGCGGCGATGATCTCGTCGGCGAGCGCCTGGATGCGCTGCTGTGCGGCGCGTTCGGACTCCGCGATCTGTTCGGGGATCACCGAACTCGATTGCAGCGTGAGGCCGTAATAGACGAGGTCGGCTGCTGGGTCGGGGAACGCAGGCATCACCCGCACGTGGGCGCCGTGGCGCTGCGCGAACTTAGCCGCAGCGCGAAAAACATCCGCATCCTCGGGAGCGCCGGAAGCCACGGTCAGAATCGACTTGAAGCTCATGTTCGGTTCCCTTCCGCTGAAACGGGAACTACGAGGCCGCGCCGACAAGGTGCCATCGCAATTCCGCGCCCATTTGCGTTACACTACCCGGCCATGAAGCGCTTGTTCCTCGTCGCCGTGTTGATCTCGATCAGCGCTTGCGCCTCGCAAGCGCAAACCGCCGAACAGACGCCGGAGGCGCGCGGACAGGCGCTGGTCGAAACCAATTGCGGAAGCTGCCATGCGACCGGGCCGGCGGGCGAAAGTCCGGCGCCGGAAGCGCCGCCATTCAGGACGTTGTCGCAGAACTACAGAGTCGCCGATCTCGAAGAAGCGTTGGCGGAAGGCATCAGCGTCGGCCATCCGGCCATGCCGCAATTCCAATTCGAGCCCGAAGACGTGAACGCGATCATCGTCTATCTGCAGTCGATACAAACGCAGCCGCCGCCGGCGGAATAATCAAACGCGCTTAGGGAGCTGCGCCGGCGGCCGCTGTCAGGCCGCTTCGATGTCGAGCGCATAGCCGGCGCTGCGGACGGTGCGGATGGGATCGGTTTCTTCGCCGACCATCAGCGCCTTGCGCAGGCGGCCGATGTGAACATCGACGGTGCGCGCTTCGACATAGACATCCGAGCCCCAGACGGCGTCGAGCAATTGCTCGCGGCTGAAAACGCGGCCGGGGTGCTGCATCAGGTGGTCGAGGATACGGAATTCGGTTGGGCCCAGATGCACGTCGCGCGCGCCGCGTTTCACCCGGTGCGAGACGCGGTCCATGACGATATCGCCGGCGACGACCTTGTCGTCGGCCAGCGCGGGGCGGATACGGCGCATCACGGCGCGAAGGCGCGCGAGCAATTCACTCATCGAGAACGGCTTGGTGATGTAATCGTCGGCGCCGATATCGAGGCCGCGGATGCGGTCGCTCTCCTCGGTGCGGGCGGTGAGCATCACGATCGGCGTGTTGCGCGTGTCCTGACGCGCGCGCAAGCGCCGGCAGACCTCGATCCCCGGCGCCTTCGGCAGCATCCAGTCGAGCACGACAAGATCGGGCGCGGTCTCGTCGGCCGCCATCAGCGCCTCTTCGCCGTCGGTTGCGACGGAGACGCGATAGCCTTCCTTCTCGAGATTGTATTTCAACAAGTCGGCAAGCGCCGCCTCGTCCTCGACCACCAGCACGTGTGGAGCTTTGGCCATCGCTGAGCAATCCTGCTAGTCAGATGCCTCCGCATCGGCTCTGGGCCGCTGCGTCGCGATTTCCTCACCCGTGACCAGGAAGTGGATGTACTCGGCAATATTGGTGCCGTGATCGCCGATCCGTTCGAGATTCTTGGCGATGAAGAGCAAGTGCGCGCAGGAGCTGATCGTGCGCGGATCCTCGATCATGTAGGTCAAAAGTTCGCGGAACAGCGAATTGTAATGTGCGTCGATGTTGTCGTCGCCGTTCCACACATTGATGGCCGCCTGCAGATCCTTGTTGGCGTAGGCGTCGAGCACCTGCTTCAGGTGCGCGGCGGCGATCTTGCCCATGCGCTCGGCGCTGCGCGTGAGCTGGATCGGCTCGGCCTGGTTCAGGATCAAAGTGCGCTTGGCGATGTTCTTGGCGAGATCGCCGACGCGCTCCAGTTCGCCGGCGATGCGCCAGGCGGTCAGCACGACCCGGAGATCGCTCGCCATCGGCTGGCGCAGCGCGAACAGCTTGATGGCGCGGCGCTCGACCTCGCGCTGGGCGTGGTCGATCTTGGCGTCGCGCTCGATGACGCTCTGCGCCAGCTGGGTGTCGCGGCGGCCAACGGCGGAAAGGCTGTCGTTGACGGCGGTCTCGGCGAGACCGCCCATGCGCGCGACTTCCTGGGTCAGCGCGTCCAGCTCTTCGGTAAATGCTTTGACGGTGTGTTCGGCCATGGTCGCTTTTACTCGGCGGGCAAGCGCTGGCGATGCCGCGCTCTTCTTGGGCTTCAGCGCGGCCATGAGACTAGCCGAACCGGCCGGTGATGTAATCCTGTGTGCGCGTATCGCGCGGATTGGTGAATATCTCCTCGGTCGCGCCGGTCTCGACCAGCTTGCCGAGGTGGAAGAACGCCGTCTTCTGCGACACCCGCGCGGCCTGCGCCATCGAGTGCGTGACGATGACGATGCAGTAGTTCGCGCGCAGCTCGTCGATCAGTTCTTCGATCTTGGCGGTGGCGATCGGGTCGAGCGCCGAGCACGGCTCGTCCATCAGGATGACATCCGGGTTCACCGCCACGGTGCGGGCGATGACAAGGCGTTGCTGCTGGCCGCCCGAGAGACCGGTGCCGGGCTGGGCGAGCCGGTCCTTCACCTCTTCCCACAGGCCGGCGCGGCGGAGCGAGCGCTCGACGATCTGGTCCATGTCGGTCTTCGACTTGGCCATCCCGTGGATGCGCGGCCCGTAGGCGACATTGTCGTAGATCGATTTCGGAAATGGATTCGGCTTCTGGAACACCATGCCGACGCGGGTGCGCAGCACGACGGGGTCGACCGTCTTGGCGTACGCGTCCTTGCCTTCGATTTGAATCGAGCCGCTGACTCGGGCGTTCTCGATCAAGTCGTTCATGCGGTTGAAGCAACGCAGGAACGTGGTCTTGCCGCAGCCCGAGGGACCGATGAAGGCGGTGACCGCGCGGTCAGGGATGTCGATCGAAACATCGTGCAGCGCCTGCTTCTCGCCGTAGAAGACGTTCACGTCGCGGGCGTTGATCTTCACCGGCGCGCCGGTGAGTTCGCCGGCGGCGGCTCTCACGGTCGGAGCGGTCATCGACAAACTGGTCATCGCGCGCTCGGCTCCGGCGGAAGAAAATTCCATGACGCACCCCTGACGGGCAGACCTCGCGGCCGCCGACTCGCCCACTCCCCACGGGACGCCTCTCTAGGGGCGTTTCGTGACACTGATGTGAAACGGCCCCTGCGAAGCATCAGTCCTCCCCTGCCGATTCCACATAGGCGGCGAAGGCTGAGCCGCGCCCGGGCCGGCTCTCGACCAGGAACCCGCCGCGATGGCGGTTGATGATATGCTTGACGATGGCGAGGCCTAACCCGGTGCCGCCACGTTCGTTGCCGAGCTCGCGCTCGACCCGGAAGAAACGCTCGGCCAGGCGCGGCAGGAAGTGCTCTTCGATGCCGGGACCGGCGTCCTCCACGCGGACATAGGCGTAGGAGACGTTCGCGGCCGCGGCCGGCGTCAGGATCGCGACGCGGCCGGCATTGTCCCAGCGGCGGCCGGCGCGGAGGCAGGTCTCTTCGCGATCGCCGCCCTCGGCCACTTCGACAACCACCTCGCCGCCTGCGGGCGTGTATTTGGCGGCGTTGTCGACAAGGTTCTGCACCACCTGCGCCAGCTGAAAGCGTTCGCCGACCACCCTGACCGGGCCGGCCGGCTCGATCAGCCTGATGCGCACGTCACGCTCGGCGGCGACAGGCGCGAGCGCGTCGATCACTTCGCGCGCGACGGCGGCGAAATCGGCGCGGTCGGAGGGCGGGACGTGCTCGTCGAGCTCAATGCGCGAAAGCGACAGGAGATCGTCGATCAGGCGGCGCATGCGGTCGGCCTGCACTTGCATCATGGCGAGGAAGCGGTCGCGGTCGGCGGCGCTTTCGCGCGCCGGGCCGGCGAGCGTTTCGATCAGCAAAGTCAGCGAAGCGAGCGGGGTGCGCAGCTCGTGGCTGGCGTTGGCGAGGAAGTCCGCGCGCATGCGCTCGGTGCTGATTCTCGCGGTTTGATCGTGAAAAACCAGCATCGCGGCGCGTTCGGAGCCCCAGTTCATCGGCGCCACGTAACAGCGCATATGACGCTCGACCTGGAGCGCGCTCTCGTATTCGACCGCGCGCGTCTCGCCTTCGCGCATCGCCGCCTGCACCGCTTCGAGCACGTCCGGATGGCGCAAGATCGAGGTCAGAAACTGGCCGCGCGCTTCGAACTGCATTTGCCGGCGCGCGGCGGCGTTGGAGCTGACGATGCGGCTCTCGGCGTCGATCAGCAGCGCCGGATCGGGCAGCGCTTCAAGCAGCGGGGCAAGTTCGGCGAGGCCGACCAGCTCGATCTCGTCGTCGGCGCGCGATTGGATCGTGAAGCGCCTGCCCTCGCGGAGCGCCCAATAGCAGGCCGCCCCCGCGAGCAGCATCAGCACGGCGGCAGAGGCGTCGGTGGCGAACGCGAACAACGCCGCGAGCGCGGCCAGGCTCGCCGCCGCCCAGGCCGCGGCCGGAATGCGCTCGAGCCGCCAGCGGCGGGCGCCGGTTTCGTTGAATGCCATCGGGCGGGGCTTAGGCCCTGGGGGCGGAGTCGCCAAGGGCGCGCGGCGGCGATGTCGGTTCGGGCCGGTTTGGGACGTCATAAGGCGGGAGCCCGGTCGTTCGGCGTGGAAATCGGCGCATTCGTCGTGGGACAGCAGGGTCCGCATCCAAAAGCGACAGCGCCGGCATCCAAGCAGCGACAGGGGACGTACGCCTAGCCGGCAGAGAACGAAACCTTATCGAATTTCAATATAGGTTTATTGACTTTCGAGAGGGCCAGGACTAGAGCGGGTGCTGCGAGGGAACATGAAATACGGGGTGCGTCTCTGGATCGGCTTGGGGCTCATGGCCGCCGCCGGCTCATGCGCGGGACGCAACCTGCCGCCGGAGCCGGACAGCTACGTCGCGGCTGACGCAATCGGCGCCGAGCGCGCTGCCGAGCTGGCAGCTTCCCCAGCGGCAACATGGCTCGACGACATGAACTCTCCGGAGATGTCGACACTGGCGCGCGAAGCGCTCGCAGGCAGCCCGGATCTGCAAATCGTCGAAGCGCAGTATCGCGCGGCGCGCTGGCGTGCGCGCGGTTCTTTCGGAAGCAATTTGCTGCCGAGCCTCGAAATCGGTGTCGACGGCACACGCGAAGAAGAGCCGACCCCCGGCTCCGACGAGCGCGTGCGCACTGAATTCATGACGTCGAGCGTCATCGCGCGCTGGGAGATCGACTTGTGGGGCCGCCTGGCTTCACGCGCGCTGGCTTCGGATTTGAACGCTGACGCGGCCGAAGAGGATTTGAACGGCGCGCGGCTCTCGGTGGCGGGCCAAACCTCGCGCGCCTGGGTCGACTTGATTGAAGCGCAGCAATTGCTGGCGCTGGCGCAAGAAGATCTGCAGACGCGCGAGCGCGCGCTCGATCTGACGCAACGCCGCTATGACGCGGGCATCGCGACGTCGCTGGCGCTGCGCACAGCGCGGAGCCAAGTGGCGTCGGCGCGCGCCTTCGAGGCGCAGGCGCAGGATTCGCTGCTGATCGCCTCGCGCCGGCTGCAGGAACTCATGGGCCGCTATCCCGACGGCACGTTGCGTGCGGAAGGCCAACTGCCGCAACTGGCGCCGCTTGCGGCCGCCGGTGCGCCGGCCGATTTGCTCGAGCGGCGGCCGGACGTGCTCGCTTCGGAAAATCGCATGCGTGCAGCGGGCTTCCGCATGCACGAAGCGCGCGCGGCGATGCTGCCGCGGCTGACCCTGACCGGCACCGCCGGCAATTCGGGACAAGGCATCAACGACATCGACGACAGCGCGAACATGGTCTCAAACCTGATCGCCGGGATCACCATGCCGATCTTCAACGGCGGCGCCCTGTTCTCCGAATCGCGCGCCACAGTCGCCGACCGTCGGGCCGCGGCGGCGGACTACGTGCGCACCTCGATCGCGGCGTGGCGCGAAGTCGAAGGCACGATCAGCGCCGACCAGAGCCTCGAAGTGCGCGAGACGCAATTCGCGATCGCCGCCGACGAAGCGCGCGAAGCGCAAGCATTGGCCGAGCGCGAATATGCGCGCGGCGTCGCCACTTTGTTCGAGCTGATCGACGCCTACACGCGCCGCATCGACGCAGAGCGCGGCCTCATTCAGGCGCGCGCAGCGCGCGTCTCCAACCGCATCACCTATCACGTCGCCTTGGGCGGCGGCGCCCGCACGGGCGGCATCGACGAAGACCGGGAATTGGCGCCATGAACATGATGGATCGCAACATGACATCCGCGACTGCGACTGATGTAGAAGAGAAGCCGAAGGGCTTCTTGAGCAAGATCGGGCGCGTGCTCGCTTTCGCAGCGCCCGTTGTCGTTCTGGTCGGCGTCGCGGCGCTGATGTTCCTGATGTTCGCGACGGCGAACCAGGCGAAGGAAAAAGGCACGCCGCCGCATCCGCCGGCGGTGCAGTTCGCGGTGGCGCACGCGCGGCCGACGACGATCTCGCTCAATGTGCAAGGCGAGGCGCGCCCGCGCGTCGAAGCGACGCTGGCGGCGCAAGTCGCCGGCCGGATCGTCTGGGCAAGCCCGAAATTCGCCGAAGGCGGCTCGTTCGCCGAAGGCGAGGTGATGGCCCGCATCGACGCGGCCGATTATCAACTCGCCGTTGTCCGCGCCCGCGCGCAAGTCGCGCAATCGCAGGAAGCTTTGGCGCGCGAGGAAGCGGAAGCGGAGCTGGCGCGGCAGGACTGGCAGGCGTTGGGCCGTGGTGAAGCGCCCCCGCTCGCCGTGCGCGAGCCGCAGCTGGCGCAAGCCCGCGCGCAACTGGCGGCGTCGGAAGCCGCCCTGCGCAGCGCAGAACTCGATCTCAACCGCGCCTCGATCCGCGCGCCGTTCGCCGGCCGCGTGCGCGAGCGCCGCGCCAATGTCGGCGATTATGTCGGCCCCGGCTCGCCGGTGGCGGTGATGTTCGCGACCGACGCGATGGAAATTCGCGTGCCATTGACCGACTCCGACCTCGCATCCATGCGCATCCCGGTTGGCTTCCAAGCGAGCGCAGCCAATCCTGGCCCGGCCGCCCACGTCACCAGCGTCACCGGCGGCCGCCTCTATACCTGGGAAGGCCGCTTGGTGCGCACCGAAGCGTCCGTCGATGCGCGCACGCGTCTCGTCTATGGCGTCGTTCAGGTGCGCGATCCGTTCAACTCGCGCAACGCGGCGCCGCTCGCGCCTGGCATGTTCGTGCAGGCGCGCCTCGAAGGCTCGAGCCGTGAAACCCTCGTCGCCGCGCCGCGCAGCGCCTTGAAGCGCAACGAGTTCGTGTACGTCGTCAAAGCCGACAACACGATCGACGTGCGCCAAGTGCGCGCGGCGCAGACGACCGCAGATGAAGTGCTCTTCCGCGAAGGCGTCGCCGACGGCGAACGGGTCGTCGTGTCGGTGCTGACCTCGCCGCGCCAAGGCATGGCGGTGACGCCGATCGACCGCGCGGGCGAAGCGAGCGAGCAGCCCGCTCAGCCGGCCAACCAAGAACAACTGGAAATTCGCAGATAAGCGCGCGGGCGCTGACGCGCCCGAAGACGCCGGAGACGTCGCATGTTGAAGGGCCTGGTCGCTTGGTGGGGACGCAATCCCGTCGCCGGCAATCTGCTGATGCTGTTCTGCGTAGTCGCGGGATACCTCTCCTTCCAGCAGATGGAGAAGGAGTTCTTCCCGGCCGGCCGCGGCGACGGCGTGTTCATCCAGGCCGTGTGGCCGGGCGCCAGCCCGGAAGACATGGAGCAACAGGTTGTCGTGCGCATCGAGGAGGCCACGGCCGATCTCGATAACGTCAACTGGGTGCGCTCGCGCGCCGGCGAAGGCTTCGGCTGGGTCCGGATCGCCATCGACAGCGGCACCGACGTCGACGCGATGACGGAAGAAGTGCGCGCGCGGGTGGAATCCATCTCCGGCCTGCCCGCAGGGATGGAGCCGATCTCGGTCGCGCGCGAAGTCGGCCGCAACTGGTCCATCATCATCGGCGTTCACGGCTCGATCAGCGAACGCGATCTGCGCGACACCGCTGAACGCTTGCGCGACCGGCTCTCACTTCAGCCGGGCGCCGCCAACACATTGGTCACTGGCGTGCGCACGCCCGAAGTTTCGATCGAAGTGTCGGAAGCTTCTCTGCAAGCTTGGGGCCTCACCTTCGACGAAGTGGCGCGCGCGGTGCGCGGCAACTCGCTCAACGCCGGCGCCGGCGCGGTGCGCACAGCCGACGGCAACTTCCAGCTCCAGGCGCGCAACCTCGCCGACACCGAGCTCGACTTCGAGAACATCATCATCCGCCAGACGCCGGACGGCGGCACGGTGCGCGTGGGCGATGTCGCCACCGTCAGCGACGGCTTTCAAGACGTGAACCTCTACTCGCGCATGAACGGCGAACCCGCCGCCATCATCGCGGTGCAGACCGCCGACCGCTTCAACATCTGGGAGACCGACAAAGCGGTCCAGGAAACGCTGGACGAGATTCGCGCCGAGCTGCCGCAAGGCGTGCAGATCACCACCATCTACAACGAAGTCGAAGACTACAACTCGCTGCTGGAGATCCTCTTCTCCAACGCCGCGCAAGGCTTCTTCCTGATCTTCGTGCTGCTGCTGCTGACGCTGCACCCGAAGGTGGCGTTCTGGGCGACCTTGGGCGTCATGACGGCCTTCGCCGGCTCGTTCTTCATCCTGCCGTACATGGATGTGTCGCTCAACTTCATGAGCGTGTTCGGCTTCCTCCTGGTGCTGGGCATCATGGTCGACGACGCGATCATCGTCGGCGAGGCGATCTACGAACGGGCCGAGCGCGGCCACACCGGCGCCGACGCTTCGATCTACGCGACGCAGATGGTGCTGAAGCCGCTGGTGGCTTCGGTGTTCGTGACCATGATCGCCTTCAGCCCGATGGCGCTCCTGGAAGGCGACGTGCGCCAATTCACGCGCGCGATCTCGATCGTCGTTATGTCGACCTTGGTGTTCTCGCTGATCGAGAGCCTCATCATCCTGCCGGCGCACTTGGCGCACGTGACGGTGCCCGATCCGAACAAGCCGGGCATGTTCAGCAAGCTGATGGCGCTGCAGCAGCGCTGCGCGCACTCGGTGATCTGGGTGGCCAAGAATCTGCACCAGCCGCTGGTGAAGAGCGCCGTGAAGATGCGCTACCTCACCTGGTCGGTCTTCCTCGGCATCACCATCCTGGCGATCGGCCTGATGATGACCGGGCGGGTGAAGCAGACCTTCATGCCTGAAGTCGAAGGCGACTTCATGCAGGTCTCGATCGAATTGCCGCAGACCACCCCCTTCTCGCGCATGGAGCAGGTCGCCGAACAGCTCGACGCCGCCCGCCTCGCGCTCGAACAGGAAACGACCCAGTACGCGCAGCCTGATCCGAACACGGGCGCACAGTCGCGCGGCGTGGTGCGCTCCTGGAGTCAGTCGATCGAAGAAAACTCGATCCGCGCCTATGTCGGGCTGACACCGCCGCAGACGCGGCCCGAGCTGCGCTCGCGGCAAGTGACCGAGCGGCTGGAAGAGCTGCTCGGCGAAGTGCCGGACGCAGATCAGATCAGCTTCTCGCTCTCGGGCGGCGGCTCGCCGGCCATCGACATGGCGCTGATGGGCGAGAACAAGGAAGACCTCGAAGCCGCTGTCGAAGAACTGAAAGCGCGCTTGCTGCAGTTCGAAGGCGTCTCGTCCGTGCGCGACAGCCAGGATGCAGCGATCGAAGAATTGCGCTTCACTTTGCTGCCGGGCGCCGAACAGCTCGGCGTCACGCTGAGCGACCTCACCCGCCAAGTGCGCCAAGCCTATTTCGGCGAAGAAGTGCAGCGGCTGCCGCGCGAGGGCGACGACGTGCGTGTTTACGTCCGTTATCCGCGCGATGACCGCCGCACGCTCGAAAGCCTGGGCGGCTTCCGCGTGCGCACGAATGACGGTCGCGAAGTGCCGCTCGCCTCGCTGGCGACCTGGGAGTTCGCGCCGGGCGTGACCGGTCTCGACCGCCGCCAGCGCATGAGTTCGATCCTGGTGACGGCCGATCTCGTCAACGCCGAAGCGCGCAACGACATCATGCGCACGCTCGACCGCGACTTCTGGCCCGAGTTCGAGGCGCGCTATTCGACGGTCTCGCGCCGCGCGATCGGCGAAGCCGAGGGCCAGGCCGAATTCTTCGCCCAGCTCGGCACGTTGATGGCGATGGCGTTCGCAGCGATCTACTTCCTGCTCGCGGTGACGTTCCGCTCCTACGCGCAGCCGATCATGATCCTCTCGGTGATCCCGTTCGCAATCGTCGGGGCCACGACCGGGCACTTGATCTTCAACACCAGCTTCGCCCTCTTCTCCTGGCTCGGCGTCATCGCCGCCATCGGCGTCGTCGTGAACGACAACGTCGTGCTGGTCGACCGCTGCAACCAAATCCGCGGCTACTTCGCGCTCAGGCTGAAGCGAGCCGGCGTCGCTGCGCCGGTGGACGAGGAAGGCGAGCCGATCGAGCTGCACGAAGTGCCCGGGCCGGACGGACAGATGTTCGAGTACATCGCCATCGCGCCCGATCTCGAAGTCCACGAAGAGCTGATCATGGAGTCGGCGCAGAAGGGCTTCCAAAAGGCCCCGATCGAGCTGCGCAGCTCGGCCAACATGAAGTGGGACGCCAGCGAATACCGCGAACGCGCTGAAATGCTGGAGCAGGCCGGCTTCCAAGTGATGCGCGTGCGGGCCGAGCGCGGCATCGTCGAGGCCTCGGTGTCCCGCTTCCGGCAGATCTTCCTGACTTCGGTCACGGAATTCGTCGGCATGGCTCCGATGCTGCTGGAGAACGCCGCCATCGTTCAGTTCCTGAAGCCGATGGCCCTCTCCCTGGCCTTCGGCGTGCTCTTCTGCATGCCGGCGACCTTGATCCTGACGCCCGCCTTCTACATGATCGGCGTCGACATCAAGCGCGTGTTCGGAGGCCTGTTCGGCTTCTACACACGGCTCTATGGGGGCCGCCGCAGACTGGCCGCGGCGGAGTAGAACTCGGGAGAAGACATCCATGATCGCTTTGACTCGCCGCGCCTGGGGCGTGTCGTCGCTGGCGTTGCTCGCCGGCTGCGCCACCGGCACGGCTTCGAATACGACGGCCACGGCGCGCGCGCCGGCCGCGATCGGCGCCTGGGGCGTCGACCTCGCCGCCCGCGACCTCAGCGTCGATCCCGGCAATGACTTTTTCCGCTACGCCAACGGCACGTGGATGGCCAACACCCAGATCCCGGCCGACCGCACGCGCTGGGGCACATTCGACATCCTGCGCGACAAGTCCGACCGCGATCAGCGCGTGATCATCGAGGAAGTCGCCCTCGCCGGCGGCGCGCCGGGCTCGGTGCAGCAGAAGATCGCCGACTATTACAACGCCTACCTGAACCAGGATGCGATTGACGCGCTGCGCCTCACGACCGTGCAGGCGGAGATCGACGAGATCAACGCCGCGCGCGACCACGAAGCGGCCGCGGTCATCGCCGCCCGCCCGGGCGTTGCGGTGAACTTCCCGATCGCAACCTACGTCTCGCTCGATCAGCGCAATCCGGACCGCTATTGCGTGGGCATGACTCATGCGGGCATCGGCCTGCCGGAGCGCGAATATTATCGCCGCACCGACGGCCAATTCCCGGCCATTCGCGAAGCGTACCAAGCGCACATCGAGCGCCTGCTGACGCTGGCCGGCCAAACCAACGCCAACCGCAAGGCGCGCGACATCGTCGCCTTCGAAACCCGTGTCGCCGAACGGCACTGGCCGATCGCCGAGCGCCGCGACCGCTCGCGCACCTACAATTTGCAGACCCGCCAGCAGATCGCTGCCCTCGCGCCGGACTTCCCGTGGGATGCGGCGTTCGAATCGCAAGGGCTCGGCCAAGTCAACGAAGTGGTGGTGCGCGAGCTTTCGGCCATCGGCCCGCTCGCCAACCTCTATACGCGCACGCCGATCGCCACGATCCGCGCCTATCTGGTCTATCACCTGGTCCGCAACAACGCCTCGGTGCTGCCGCGCGACATCGACAACGAAGTGTTCGATTTCTACGGCAAGACGCTGAACGGCCAGCCGCAGCAGCGCGAGCGCTGGAAGCGTTCGGTCGATGCGGTGAACGGCGCGCTCGGCGAAGCCGTCGGTCAGATCTACGTGCAGCGCCACTTCCCGCCGGAAGCCAAGGCGCAGATGACCGAACTGGTTGAAAACCTCCGCCGCGCCTACGGCGAGCGCATCGATCAGCTTTCGTGGATGTCGGCCGAGACCAAGGTGGCGGCGCGCGAAAAGCTCGCCACGTTCCGTCCGAAGATTGGCTATCCGGATCGCTGGAAGGATTATTCGGCGCTCGAAGTCCGCGCCGGCGACGCCTACGGCAATTCGAAGCGCTTCCAGCTGTGGGACTGGCAACAGGACCTCGATCGCCTCGGCCGGCAGACCGACCGCGACGAGTGGTTCATGACGCCGCAAACGGTGAACGCCTATTACAACTCGGTGTTCAACGAGATCGTCTTCCCGGCCGCGATCCTGCAGCCGCCCTTCTTCGATCCGAACGCCGATCCGGCCGTGAATTACGGCGCCATCGGCGGCGTCATCGGCCACGAAATGGGCCACGGCTTCGACGACCAAGGCGCCAAGTCCGATGCGCGCGGCGTGCTGCGCGATTGGTGGAACGCCGAAGACGTCGCGCGCTTCACGGCGGTGACCGATCGCCTGGTCGAGCAGTACAACGGCTTCTCGCCGCTCGAAGGCATCAACGTGAACGGGCGCCTGACGCTCGGAGAAAACATCGGCGACAATGGCGGCCTG
Source organism: Vitreimonas sp. (assembly GCF_035627415.1). GTDB lineage: Bacteria > Pseudomonadota > Alphaproteobacteria > Caulobacterales > Aquidulcibacteraceae > Vitreimonas. The sequence goes on from NZ_DASPLU010000030.1 coordinate 62,023, forward strand.
CAGGTCGCCTACCACGCCTACACGCTCTCGCTCGGCGGCCGTCCGGCGGAGACGCTCGACGGCTACACCGGCGATCAGCGCTTCTTCCTCGGCTGGGCGCAAGCCTGGCGCGGCCTCATCCGCGACGAGGCGCTGCGCAACCAGGTGCTGACCGACCCGCACTCGCCGGCGATCTATCGCTGCAACGGCACGGTGCGGAACATGGACGCCTGGTACGCCGCGTTCAACGTGACCGAAGGCGACGCGCTCTATCTCGCGCCGGCAGATCGGGTGACGATCTGGTAAGCGCAGATAGCGTGAAACGATCGAGGGGAGCGGTGAGAACCGCTCCCCTTTTTCTTTGTGCGGGTTCAGCCTCCTGTTCGCTCGTCATCCCGGACGCGCGGAGCGCGATCCGGGACCCAGGGGCAAACGCACTGCAACTTGCCCCTGGGTTCCGGGTTCAATGCTTCGCATTGCCCCGGAATGACGAGCGGCGTAAGCGCGCTCAATCCGGATATTTCACCGCCATCCGCTTCCAGCTCTTCGCGATCAGCTGGCGCAGCACGTTTTCGTCTACGTCGGCGAGCTTGTTGATGTAGAGGCAGCTCCGTCCGGTCTTGTGCTTGCCGAGCTTCTTCATCAGCGGCTCGCCCTCGTAACCGTCCATAAGGTAGAGGACGAGATTGGCTTTGCGCGGACTGAAGCCTAGGCGCGGCCACTTGCCGGTGGCGCCGTCATACTCGCCGTAGCCGACGATCGTCGGCCCCCACATAGCCGGCTTCTCGCCAGTGATCTCGCGCATCATTTTGTCGACAGCGTTCGCGTCGTTGCGGCGCGTCTCGTCTTCGACGGCGGCGATGAAGCCGGCGGCGGACGCCTTGGTGCGCTGGGTTTTGGGCTCGGGCATGTCGCGGTACTCCGGTGCGTGAACGTCGCGGCTAAGCCTCCGACGGAAATGGCTCAGCTAAGAACAACCCGGGTCGCAGATTTCGCCACAGGGTGCGCAGGTCGTCGCCCATCAATGTCGGCGACTCCAAGCGGACGTAGATGGCGACGACCGAGTTGATCATTGCCACGACCAACATGCGCTGCTGAACACCCGGCGGTCCCGCAGCCTCTGCAATTACATCGACCTCGAAACCTGTCTCGGTGTCCCCAATCCACATGCGCTCATCGACAAGCAGCGAGCCTCCGAGCTCACCCACCGTCTTGCGGAGGCTGGATAGAACAGCTCCGTTCATGCCTGTGGCAAGCTCAAGAAGGTCACGCCCCGTCGCGTCGATTCGTGCTCCGTAGATGAAGAGCCTTACGTCGAGGTCCTGATTGTGGAATGCGAACGTGTCCGACGTTGCGTCGAACTCAGTCTCCTCCAGCAGAACCCAGGTGTCGTCGAGATCGAACTCGAAGCACTGAAGACCATAAGTTTCCTTCATGCGCGCTCCCCACAGCCCCTTCACGATCGCCCGTCACTTGGCCCCGCGCAGAAGATGCCGCCTCGGGTCCATGCGGCTGTGCAAGACAGCGACGACGATCAGGATATCGTCTTCCATGAAGCCATACACGACATGGGACTGCGCCCTCCGCGCTAACATGCCGGCGCCGAGTTCAGCACGCGGACGTAGCAGCGAGGGCGTCTTGATCGCAGAGTCGAGCGCCGCCTCGATGGCCGCGAGATAGTCGTTTGCTTGTTTGGCGTTCCATCTGTCACGCGTGAAGCGCCAGATTTCCTGCAAATGAGTGTCGGCTGCTGCGGTGAGCCGATAACCCTTCATTCAGCGGCGGCGCGGGCGGCGGCGTCCATCACCCCGCCCTCGGCGAACCGTCCCGCTGCCGCATCGGCGAGCCCAGGCGCCAGCGCAGCGCGCAGAGCGGCGAGTTTCGCGGCGTCCGCTGCTTCGCGCTTTTCGGCCAGCTGCCGCACTGCGTCACGGATCACGTCCGCCTCATCGGCGTAACGGCCGGCTTTCACCTCATCGCGGACAAACTCGTCCAGTTCGGGGGGCAAATTGGCAGACATGCCGCAAGTTTAGCACTAGGCCCGTCGCCTGGGTAGGCCTCACAGCCCCTTCACGATTGATCACTCCGACGGGTGTTCGGCAAGGAATGCGGCGATATGCGGATAAATGCCGTCGCGCACGAGCGTAGCGTGATCCGAGCCGCGCATTCGCACGAAACGCTTGGGCTCATTGGCCAGCGCAAACAGCGCCTGGCCTTGCGAGAACGGGATCAGCGTGTCGGCGTCGCCGTGGACGATCAGCACCGGCATTTGCACGCCGCCGATCCATTCGCGGGAGCGGAAGCTGTCGCGGATCAGCAATCGCGACAGCGGCGTGAAGTGCGCGGCGGCGACATCGTCAACGCCGGTGAACGGCGCTTCCAGAACCAGCGCGCGCGCGGCCCGCTCGGAAGCCAAGCGCACCGCGACTCCGGAGCCGAGTGAGAAGCCGTGAATGACGATGTCGCGCGGCTGATAGCCTTGCGCGCGCAGCCAATCGTATCCGGCGCGCGCATCGAGATGTAGGCCGCGTTCGCTTGGACGGCCGCTCGAGCCGGAATAGCCGCGATAATAGACCGCGAGAAAGCCCGCGCCGCTTTCCGAGATGCGCCGCCAGCGACCGCCCCAAATCTGCGGCCGTCCGCCATTGCCGTCGAAGAAGAGAAAGATGGGCTGGCCCGGCTGCGGGGCGCGATACCAGGCGACGAGCGATTCGCCGTCCTCGGTTGCGATACGCACCGCCTGCGTCTCGGCGAAGTTCGGCGCGACCTCTTCAGTGTGCGGGTGATAGATGAGCGAATTGGCGTAAGCAGCCAGCGCCACGAGCGGCAGAAGGACGATCGCGGCGATAGCCAGCAGGATCGGAACGAAGCGCCTCATGAGCACAGAGGATGCCACGTCAATCCCGCCGCTTGAAGGGCGCGTTTAATCACCGTCAGGCCGCCTGCGCGCCGCGGACCATGATCTCTCCAACCTCCGTTCGCGCTAGCGCGGGCCCCCAAGCGTGACGGAAACGAGGATAGAGGCCCACTCTATCCCCCATGTTTCCGAGCAAAATCCCAATGCGAACAACGCTTCGAACAAAATCAATCCGACCGCGCCCGAGCTGACGTATAATGGCTCCGCTCTGACACGGGAGGATTTCGAAGTCGACCGAACCTTTGGAAGGTCAGAGCAGCGGCCGGCGCGGCTGTCGTCGCTTCGATGATGTAGAGGAAACTCGCTAAGCGTCATCGTTGAGGAAGTTCGAGGGGTGGGATGCTCGGCAGAGGTCCCTTCACCGAAGAGCGAAGCGAACGGCGATGGCATTCTGCCTGCGGGGCATGAAACCGCAGGGTCCATGGGTCTTCGGCGACCCATGCGCGCTGAACCGGTGAAAACTGGTGAACTCGGACCTAAGGCCCCTCTGGTGGTTTCCATCGTGGTGAGCAGTGCAAGTCCTAATCCAGTCCGGGAATAACGGCCGAATACGGGGCGCGTTCGACGCGCAGCGTTGCGTAGCGATGCGCAACGCACACTAGGAACTACCCCAGCGCGTCCGACGCGCCCCGCCTCCCATCTCGGGACTCGGTTCTCGGGACTCGGGATTCGAGATTCGAAAACAGCGGCGTTGATCCAGCGCACGCTGCACGCACGCTCGTCCCGAGTCCCCAGTCCCGAGAACCGAGAACCGAAATGCTAAAGCCCCTTCACGATCTCGTCCGTCATCTTCTTCGCGTCGCCGAACAGCATCATGGTGTTGTCGCGGAAGAAGAGTTCGTTTTCGACGCCGGCATAGCCCGAGCCCATGCCGCGCTTCACGAAGAGGACGGTTTTCGCTTTCTCTACGTCGAGGATCGGCATGCCGAAGATCGGCGATTGCGGATCGGTCTTGGCGACGGGGTTGGTGACATCGTTGGCGCCAATGACGTAGGCGACGTCGGCCTGGCTGAACTCGTTGTTGATGTCTTCGAGTTCGAACACTTCATCGTACGGCACGTTGGCTTCGGCCAGGAGGACGTTCATGTGTCCCGGCATCCGGCCGGCGACGGGATGGATGGCGTACTTCACCTCCACGCCCTCTTTCTTCAGCAGATCGGCCATTTCGCGCACGCTGTGCTGAGCTTGCGCGACGGCCATGCCGTAGCCCGGCACGATGATCACTTTCGACGCGTTCTTCATGATGAAGGCCGCGTCGTCGGCGCTGCCCTGCTTCACCGGGCGCGTTTCGGTCTTGCCCGCGGCCGCTGCGCCGTCGCCGGTGCCGAAGCCGCCGAGGATGACGCTGATGAAGCTGCGGTTCATGCCCTTGCACATGATGTAGCTGAGGATCGCGCCCGAAGAGCCAACCAGCGCGCCGGTGATGATGAGCGCGACGTTCTCCAAAGTGAAGCCAAGCGCGGCGGCGGCCCATCCCGAATAGGAGTTCAGCATCGAGACGACGACCGGCATATCGGCGCCGCCGATCGGGATGATGAGCAGAACGCCGATCAGCAGCGAAAGCCCCGCGAGCGCCCAGAAGTGCCAGCCGATTGTGCCATGCGCCTGGATCATCATGACGATCAGCGCCACGATCGCGAGCGCGATGACGATGTTGATGAGATGGCGCGCCGGCAACATGATCGGCGCGCCGGACATGTTGCCGTTGAGCTTGGCGAACGCGATCACCGAACCAGTGAAGGTGATCGCGCCGATGGCGGTGCCGAGCGAAAGCTCGATCAGCGACTGCATATGCACGCCGCCGCCCGCTTCGGCGATGCCGAAGCTTTCCGGCGCATAAAACGCGGCGGCGGCGACAGCGACCGCGGCGAGACCAACGAGCGAGTGGAACGCCGCTACCAGCTGCGGCATCGCCGTCATCTTGATCGAGCGCGCGATCATCGCGCCGATGCCGCCGCCGATGACGATGGCGCCGGCGATGATCAGCCAAGTCGTCGTGTCGGGCGTCACCAGCCACAGCGTGGTGCCGATGGCGATGGCCATGCCGATCATGCCGAAATTGTTGCCTTGGCGGCTGGTCTCCGGACTGGAGAGCCCGCGCAGCGCCAAGATGAAGAGCACCCCGCTCACGAGGTACAAAAGCGCAGCGATATTGGCGTCCATGAAAGCCCCTCAAGCCCCGGAATTCAGAATGCGTTCGATCTCTGCGATCAGCGGCGGGAAGTCGTCGCGGATCGTCTGGTAAAGCGTGTTTGGTTGGAGCGAGCGATAGCCGTGTATGACCTTGTTGCGCATATCGATGGCCTGACGCCACGGAATCGTTGGCATCATCTGCCTGATATCAGCCGGAATCTGCGACGCCGCCTCGCCGACAACCTCCACCGCACGCGTGGCGGCGTGAATCATCACATAGGTTTGCGCAAATATTTCAGGTGTGAGCCCGGCTATGTAGTCCTCCGCATGCCTCGCATAAACGAGCATGTCCTCGAGCAGGAGCCTTGTGCGAGCGTCGATCACGCGACAACCAAATCGCGCTCGATGTACGCCCGCGCTGCCGGCCGCATGCCGTCCCGATCGACAAGGTCAACTTCCCGTCCGAATTCGGATGAGAGCTCAAACGCAGCGTCGGAGAGCTTGAACAGCGTCGTGCCCCGCGTAACTTGATACGTGATGTCCACATCGCTGTCCGGCCGCTCTTCACCGCGCGCGACCGAGCCGACCACACCGAGCAAGCGGATTCCGTACCGCGCTTCGATGTCGTCGCGGCGCGCGCGGATCGTTTCGAGGACGGTGTCGAGCAAAGCGGCCATACGCGGTAAGAATCTGCCCTTCCTATCCCCAGGTCAAGTTCAGCGCCGCCGCCAGCGCGACCAGCCGGAAAGCAGCGTCACCGCCGGCGCGGCGAAGAAGACGATGGCGGCCGCCCAAGTCGGCCAGCCCGCTTCCGTCGCGCCCAGGAACGCGAGCACATTGCCGACGATGGGCACGAAGGCGAGAAAGAAGCCGACGATGGCGGAGAGCCAGACGCCCAGGTTCAGCTCGGCGTGGATCCATTCGATCACGAAATTGATCTGCAGCACGCAAAGCGCGATCCAAGCCAGCGCGATCAAGCAGCCGACGCCGGCGAGGCGCGAGACGCGCACCTGGAAGCGGCGCATGTCCTCGCGGGCGCGGGTGCGATCGAACGTATGCGGCGAAACAGTCGGCTCTTCGCGCAGATTCGACAGCGCCCGCTGCGCCGCTTGGCGCAATTCATCGTCGCTGGCGGCGCCCTCTTCACGCGCTTCGGCGACCTCCGCCTCGAACGCTTCGACGTGCGGCTGCAGCGCGGTGATGGCGCGCGGCGCAACGCCGCCTGAAGCGCGCCAAGCATCGACGAAGCGGCGCATGAACGCCTCGGCGGAGAGACGACCGTCGAGAAAAGCTTCGATAAGGGCCCGCCACTCCGCAGACGTCACGTCACTTCTTCTCTTTCTTCTTGTACATCGCCAGCATGCGCTGGGTGACGAGGAAGCCGCCGAAGATGTTGACCGCGGCGAGACCCGCGGCCAGACCTCCCGCGCCCTTGGCGACCCAGCCGCTTTCAGCCCCGGCGTTCGCGGCGGCGGCGATCAAAGCGCCGACGATGATCACCGACGAGATCGCGTTGGTGACGGCCATCAGGGGCGTGTGGAGCGCCGGCGTCACCGACCAGACGACGTAATAGCCGACGAAGATCGCCAGTACGAAAATGGCCAGATAGAAAACGAACGGATCGACCATGCGTCAGCCCCCAAAACGTGTGCGGCATTGGTTGGCGGCGGCCTCGCGATCGGCGGCCGGCTGCTCGAGCCAATGCGTGCGCGCGGCGCTGGCGGCGTAGCGTCCGGTCATGCCTTCGACGCCTTCCATTGTGTTGAGCTGCGCCAGGATGCGGCCGAGGACGTTGGCCCATTGGCCGGACGCGCCGCGCGGATAGGTGACGATGTTGAGGTTCGCGTGCGCGGCGATGGCGCCCGCGCATGTCGTCAGTGCGCTGATCGAAGCCCCCTGCTGCGCCTGCGCCGGCGTCGACATGAGTGCGGCGGCGAGGAGCGCGGCTGCGCCTCCGATGCGTCCGATGCCGATCATGCGAGCCTCCTTTCAAGTTGTCTGGTAGGTTGCGTCAGCCCGCACGACGAGCCCAGCCCCGTCGATCTCATGAGTTTCCGCGGCCTGCTCGCCGCGATGATTGCGATAAATCAGCGTATGGCCGCGCGCGCCGACGAGCAGCGCTTCCGGCCTGAACACGAGCTGCGGCGCACGCTCGAGCGCCCGCTCGAAATAGGCCCGCAGCATGGTCTTGCCGTGGATCACGCCGTCATGCGCAAAGCCGAGCGCGGCGATATAGGGTGAGGAGAATTCGATGTCTTCGGCATAGAGTTCGAGGATGCCGTCGAGATCGCGGGCGTTCCACGCGGCGTAGTAGCGTTCGGCGAACTGGACATCATTCATGCGGCGCTCGCTGGGGCCAAGGATGGATGGACGATAGCCCCCGCCTTTGTCAGCATTGCGCCCTTGATGATCTCGTCGTCCCAGGCCGGCGCGAACGCTTTGCTGTCCTTGTCGGTCAGCAGCGGCAAGAGCGCGAGCAGGTTCTTCGCGTAGAGCGCCGAGGCGTCCGCCGGCAGGCGCGCCGGCAGATTGGTGAAGCCCATGATCTTCACGCCGCCGGCCTCGACCAACTCGTCCGGCTTCGAAAGCGGGCAATTGCCGCCCTGCGCGACGGCGAGATCGACGATGACCGAGCCCGGACGCATGGATTTCGCCTGCGCTTCGGTGACGAGCACCGGCGCGGCGCGGCCAGGAATGAGCGCGGTGGTGATCACCACATCCTGCTTGGCGATGTGCTCAGTGATCAGCGCCGCTTGCTTGGCCTGGTATTCCGCGCTCATCGGCTTGGCGTAGCCCGCGGCGGTCTCCGCCTGTTTGAATTCTTCGTCCTCGACCGCGACGAACTTGGCGCCGAGCGAAGCCACCTGTTCTTTCGTCGCTGGCCGCACGTCGGTGGCGCTGACGACGGCGCCAAGCCGGCGCGCGGTGGCGATCGCCTGCAAGCCGGCGACGCCGACGCCCATGACGAAGACCTTGGCGGCGGCGACCGTGCCGGCGGCCGTCATCATCATCGGAAAGGCGCGGCCGTAGAGCGCCGCGGCTTCGATCACGGCGCGATAGCCGGCGAGGTTGGCTTGGCTGGAGAGCGCGTCCATCGACTGCGCGCGGCTGATGCGTGGAATGAACTCCATCGCCAGCGCATCGATTTTGGCCTTGGCCAGCGCGTCGATGACGGCCTTATCGCCATACGGCTCGAGCAGCGATGCGAAGCCGGCGCCCGGCTTCATCGTGCCGATTTCGGCGTCCGTCGGACGGCGCACTTTGACGACGAGATCGGCGCCGCCGATTCCGCCATCGGCGCTGACTTCGGCGCCGGCGTCCTTGTAGTGCTGGTCCGGCACGCTGGCGTTCACGCCTGCGCCGGCGGCCACGGTTACGCTGTGCCCCAGGCTGACGAATTTCTTGACCGTGTCGGGCGTGGCCGCGACACGCGTCTCTCCGGGCGCGCTCTCCTTGAGAACCGCGATCCGCAACGGATCAGCCCATCATGCCGGACAGCGCCGGCACGATCAGGCCGCCGATCGCCAGCAGCACCCAGACGCCGACTTGAACGGCCCAATAGACGCTGGAAAGGCGGAAGAAGAAGCCGGCGGCCGCGCCGATGGCGACCAGAGCGATCCAACCCGCCCACCAGCCGGCTCCAATCGCGAACGCCAGCGTCAGCAGCGCGACGAATTGGATCACGAGCGCTCCACACCAGACCGACGCCATCAGGAAACCATGGAAGGTCTCCTTTTGGTCATGGATGTCCATATGTCCGCGTGCGCCGCCAGCCTGCGCCATTCCAGATCTCCTCGTTGTGGCCGGGGTGTAAACCGCGTTGCGCGGGCGAACAAGCGGCGGCGGCGTCGCGGGCGCGCTTACCGCCCGACGCGGCGGCTGACCGCGTGGAAGCTGACCTGATCGGCTTCGAAACGGGCGGCGGTCAGCGTCCCGGACGCATAAGCCCCGGTGTCGATGGCAATGCGGCGCTGGTCGGCATAGGGCTGATCGACCGGCGTGTGACCATGCACCACCCGATGGGAGAACGGGCGCTTCGAGGCGATGAACGGCGCGCGGATCCAGAACAGGTCCTCGTCGGTCTGTTCCTCAAGGCTGCGGCCGGCGTCGATGCCGGCGTGGACGAAGGCGTAGTCGCCCAGTTCGACATAGCGTTCGAGGCTTTGCAGGAAGTCGTAGTGGCCAGGCGGCAGCCGAGCCATCAAGAGCTGAGCGACGCCGATCCAGTCCTGCTCCTCGGCGCCGACTGGCGGGGGAGGCTGGACACCATAGGAAAGCAGCGTTTCGGCCCCGCCTTGCAGCAGCCAGGCTCGGTAGGACATCGGGTCATCGATGAAACCGAGCATGGATTGCTCGTGGTTGCCCTTGAGGCACCGCCGCTCGTAGCCGTGCGGGCGGCCGGTCAGCAGCAGGTCGATGACGCCCCTGCTGTCAGGGCCGCGGTCAACATAGTCACCCAGAAAAATCACCAGCGGCGGACCGCCGGCCCGGACGCCCTCGTCGGCGCGCGCCTCGAGCAGGTCGAGCATGTCGGCGAGCAGGTCCGAGCGGCCGTGTATGTCCCCGATGGCGAAACCTACCCTCTCCGCGGGAAATTTCGCAGCGGGCGGCGCAGGACGCTCGAACATCCGCAGCAATTGCATGGGGTCCTACTTATGCCCCGCTGCGGGGAGCGGCAATGAAGTTCCCTTACCGCCACCAATCAGCGGAGCAGAACTTGCAGCGCGCCGAGGAAAGGGGCACGGCCAGAGCATCATGAACGCGACCGCCGCGGGGCCGCGGGTCTCCGTTATCATGGCGAATTTCAACGGTGCGGCGCACATCGCCGCCGCCGTGCGCTCGGTGCTGCGCCAAACCGAGACGGCGCTGGAGCTGATCGTCAGCGACGACGGTTCGACCGACGACAGCCTGGCGATGGCGCGGAATGCGGCGGCCGGCGATCCGCGGCTCATCATCGTCACGACCCAGCTCAGCCGGACCGGCCCGGCGGCGGCGCGCAACCGTGCCCTGGCCCACGCCCAGGGCGACTGGATCGCGATCGTAGATAATGACGATTACATCCACCCAGAACGTTTGAAGCGGTTGATCGACGCGGCGGAAGCGGACGGCGCCGACATCGCCGCCGACGATCTCCTCACCTTCTATGACTCCGTCGAGAAGCCGCCGCACGCCCATCTCCGGGGCGCCCTCGCAGACCGGGACAATTGGATCAAGCCATGGTGCTACGAACGCACCAACCGCCTGCTTGGGCCTGGCCCGGCGCTTGGCTATCTCAAGCCCGTGTTCAGGCGCGCGCTTGGCGCGCGCTATGACGAAACACTGCGGATCGGCGAGGATTCCGAGCTGATCCTGCGGCTGATGATCGCCGGCGCGCGGCTGCGGCTCTATCCGGCGCTCGGCTATTTCTATCGCAAGCACGACGCCTCGATCTCGCACCGGCTGGACCTCGCTTCGATCGATGCGCTGGACGCGGCCTATTCGCGGCTCGATCCGGGCGAGGACTCCGCGCTGAAGCGCGAAATCGCGCGCGGCGCCGCCGCCCGCGCCGATGCGAAGGCGTTCACGAAACTGATCGACGGCTTGAAGGCGAAGAGCTGGGGGCGCGCGATGTCCGCAGCGCTCAATCGTCCTTCGGCGCTGCGGCTGCTGAAAGACCCGCTGCTGGCGCGGCTGAACCGGACAAAGCCGCGCACCTCTACCAAGCAAGCGCGTGTGACGCTGATCTCGCGCCAGCGGATCGTCGGCGCCACCAATGGCAGTTCGGCGTACGTGTTGGCGCTCGCGGGCGCCTTGAGCGACGCCGGCTACGCCGTCGACTATCTCGGCGCATCGCCCAAGCTGTTCGGACGCTGGGCGATGCTGAAGCTCCGGCCCGAGACGCGGGTGTTCGACCGCTATCTCGTGCGCGGCGGGTTTCGCGCCGGGAACATCGTACTAGCGCGCGACCCGCGCATCTGGCTTGCTTCCGCAATGGCCGTGGCGGACCGGGCGCTGAGCAAGGTGGGGATCAACGGCCTCAGCAAGCCGGCGGAGTATGCGCAAGGCGCCACAGCGACCCGCGCGGACCAGCTTTGGATTGCACGCAACGCTGCGCCGAACGCGGCGGCAGTCCTGTGCGACTATGCCTTCACCTCGGATCTTGCCCCCTACGCGCTTTCGCCGAACGCCCGTTCGGCCATCGTCATGCACGACCTCATGTCGGCGCGCGTCGCCGACGCGGCCGAGACCAACACAGTGAAGATCAGCGCCGAAGACGAGTTCAGGATGCTGTCGCTGACGGACGCGGTGATCGCGATCCAGCATGACGAAGCCGCGCGTGTTCGAATGAGCCTGCCGCATAGCGTTGTGATAACGGCGCCACACTCGACCCAACTCGCGCCCGCGCCTCAGCCGGGCGAAGACGACCTCCTCCTCTTCGTCGGCAGCAACACCGCACCCAACGTCGTCGGCCTCGAATGGTTCTTTCGAGAGATTTGGCCGCTGATCCGCGCCAAACGGGCCGCCGCCAGATTGAAGGTCGCCGGCTCCGTCGCCCGTGCGCTCGGCCCGCCGCCCGAAGGCGTGACCATGCTCGGCCTCGTCGGCGATCTTGAGCCGCTCTACGCCGAGGCCGGTGTAGTCATCTCGCCGCTCTACACCGGGTCGGGGCTGAAAATAAAACTGGTCGAAGCGCTGGCGGCCGGCAAAGCCGTTGTTGGCACTTCGGTGACAGCGCAGGGCATCGAGCCGCAAGTCGTGGGCGCGATGGCGCGCGAAGATGAACCGGCGCGGTTCGCGGACGCTTGCGTCGCGCTGCTCGGCGATCGTGACGCCCGCGCCACGCTTTCGGCCGCCGCTCTGGCGTGCGCGAACGAACACTTCTCCGCCGCGGCATGCTTCCGCGGCCTCACTGCTTTTGTCCGCGGCGACGAAGCCGCACCGGCCCGAATTTCCTTGCCGACATCGCTGTCACAGTCCCAATAGGGGCGAAATTCTCCCTAGCGCCGCAATGGCTTGGAGACGCGGTTCCGCTTGGTCAAAAGACCGCTGTTCCGCGGCTTTTGGTCGACGCGAGACGCGCGCCCGTTAAGCATAACGCGGCAGGGAAATTGCGACGTAGGGCGCGGTCTTCGCGCAAGGGTGCTGGGATGCCGATTTCGGACAATGTTCGCCTGGGTGAGGGTGTGATGATCCACCATCCCCAGCTCGTGAACCTGTACGGCTGCTCTGTCGGCGCCGGCTCCCGCGTGGGCGCGTTCGTGGAAATCCAGAAGAACGCCCATGTCGGCGAGCGCTGCAAGATAAGCTCGCACACCTTCATCTGCGAGGGCGTGACGGTGGAGGACGAGGTGTTCGTCGGGCATGGCGTCATGTTCATCAACGACATCTTCCCACAGGCGGCGAACGCGGACGGCTCGGCGCAATCGGAGTCGGATTGGGCGGTGGTGCCGACGCGGATCAAGACGCGCGCCTCAATCGGCTCCAACGCGACGATCATGGGCGGCGTCACGGTCGGCGAAGGCGCGCTGGTGGGCGCGGGCGCGGTGGTGACGAAAGACGTCCCGGATTACGCGATCGTGGCCGGGGTGCCGGCGAAGGTCGTCGGCGACGTGCGGGACAAACGAAAAAGCGCGGCCGAAGCGCTGAAGCAGGCTTGAGGGCGATCACGATGATCAGGATTGGCGTAATCGGCTACGGCTACTGGGGTCCCAACCTCGTCCGCAACTTCGCGGAGCTGAAAGGCGCTGAGCTCGCGGCTGTCGCGGACCTCGATCCGAAGAAGCTCGAACTCGTCAACAAGCGCTTCCCCGCCGTGAAGACGACGACCGACTTCCAGGAAATGCTGCGCGACCCGACGATCGACGCGATCGCCATTGCGACGCCGGTTTCGACGCACTTCGAACTCGGCATGGCGGCGCTGAAGAGCGGCAAGCACGTGTGGCTGGAAAAGCCCATGACGGAGACCTCGCTGCAGGCGCGCCAGTTGGTCGAGTGCGCCGAGAAGAAGAAGCTCGTCCTCCATGTCGATCACACCTTCATCTACACGGGCGCGGTGCAGAAGATGAAGGACCTCGTCGCGGCCGATGAGTTGGGCAAGGTTCTCTATTATGATTCAACCCGGGTAAATCTCGGCCTCTTCCAGCGCGACGTGAGCGTCATCAGCGACCTCGCCGTGCACGACTTCTCGATCCTGGATTATCTCCTGGAAGAGCAGCCGACCGCTGTTTCAGCCGGCGGCATCAACCACTTCCCGGGCACGCCGGAAAATCTCGCCTACATCACGATGTTCTACGACTCGGGCGCGATTGCCCACGTGAACTGCTCGTGGCTGGCGCCAGTCAAGGTGCGCACGGTGCTCGTCGGCGGTACGAAGAAGATGTTCGTCTATGACGACCTGCAGCCGTCGGAGAAGCTGAAGATCTACGACAAGGGCGTCTCGTTCACGGACGATCCGCAGAAGATTTACCAGATGCGCGTCGGCTATCGCACGGGCGACATGTGGGCGCCGAAACTCGACGAAAGCGAAGCATTGCGCGCCGGCGCGACCGACTTCGTCGAAGCAATCGAAAAGAAGAAGCAGACGCTGTGTGACGGCCGCCTCGGCGCGCGCGTCATCCAGATCATCGAAGCCGCGACCTCTTCCATGAAGGCGCGCGGCGAAACCATTCATCTTCCCCGTGCGGAGCGCGTACTGTGACCGTCCCTTTCGTCGACCTGAAAGCCCAATACCTCTCGATCAAGCCGGAGGTGGACGCGGCGATCCAGCACATCCTGGACAACACGCAGTTCATTCTGGGCGCCGAAGTGGCGGCGTTCGAGAAGGAATTCGCCGAGTATTGCGGCGCCAAGCACTGCATGGGCGTGAATAACGGCACGAGCGCGCTGCATCTTGCCATGCTCGCCGCCGATATCGGCGCGGGCGATGAAGTGATCACGACGCCGTTCACGTTTGTCGCGAGCGTTGCGGCGATCTGGTACACGGGCGCCAAGCCCGTGTTCGTCGACATCGATCCGAAAACCTACCTGATCGATCCGGCCAAGATCGAAGCTGCGATCACGCCGAAGACCAAGGCGATCCTGCCGGTGCATCTCTACGGCCAAGCCTGCGACATGGATGCGATCATGGCGATCGCGAAAAAGCACAACCTGATCGTCATCGAAGACGCCTGCCAGGCGCACGGATCGGAGTGGAACGGCAAACGCGTCGGCGGGATCGGCGACCTCGCGGCGTTCAGCTTCTATCCGGGCAAGAATTTGGGCGCTTATGGCGAGGGCGGCGCGACGACGACCAACAATGACGAGTATGCACGCAAGATCCGCATGCTGCGCGATTGGGGGGCCGAGAAGAAGTACCAGCACGTGCTCAAGGGCTACAATATGCGCCTCGAGGGCATGCAGGGCGCCATCTTGCGGGTGAAGCTGAAATATCTGGAGAAATGGACCGAAGCGCGCCGCGAAGCGGCGAAGCGTTACGACGCCTTGTTCGCCGGCTCGGGGGTGCCGACGCCATACGTCAGCGACAAGTCGCGCCACGTCTATCACATCTACTCGACGCGCACGACCAAGCGCCAAGAGTGGCAGGACGCATTGAACGCCAGGGGCATTCAATCAGGCATCCACTATCCGATCGCGATCCACAACCTGCCGGCCTACGCGGACCTCGGCTACAAGAACGGCGACTTCCCGCACGCTGAGAAGGCGGCGGCGGAGCAGCTCTCGTTGCCGATGTTTCCGGAACTGACGGCGGAGATGCAGGCGGAAGTGGCCGCGGCGGTGATCGAACTGCACAAGAAGGATGCGGGGCTCGCACGATGAACGTCGAAGGCGCAAAAATCCTCGTCACCGGCGGCTGCGGCCTGATCGGCTCGACGACGATCGACCAGCTGTTGCGCGAGGACGTCCAGAAGATCGTGATCTTCGACAATCTCGTGCGCGGCTCGATGCACAACGTCGCCGAAATCCTGAAGGACAAGCGCGTTGAGCTGGTCAAAGGCGACATCCGCGATGTCGAAGCGACGCGGCGCGTCACTGAAGGCATGGACGCGGTGATCCACATGGCGGCGATCCGCATCACCGCGTGCGCCGAGCATCCGCGCGAAGCGCTCGAAGTGATGTGCGACGGCACCTTCAACGTGGTCGAAGCCGCGCATTTGGCCGGCGTGAAACGCATCGTCGCGGCCTCGTCCGCCTCGGTGTACGGCCTCGCGGACAACTTCCCGACAACCGAAAAGGATCACCCGTACAACAACCGCACCTGGTACGGCGCGTCGAAGGTGATGCTCGAAGGCCTGCTGCGCTCTTTCAACGACATGTACGGCACTGAATACTGCGCGTTCCGGTATTTCAACGTGTACGGTCCGCGCATGGACATCCACGGCAAGTACACCGAAGTGCTGATCCGTTGGATGGAGCGCATCGAGGCCGGTGTGCCCCCGCTGATCTTGGGCGACGGCAAGACCTCGATGGACTTCATCTATATCGACGACATCGCCAGCGCCAATGTCGCAGGCCTTAAGGCGGACGTTTCGGACGAGGTGTTCAATGTCGCCTCCGGCGTCGAGACCAACCTCAACGAGCTGGCCGAAACGCTGATGCGCGTGATGGGCAAGAAACTGCAGCCGGAATATGGCCCGGAGCGTAAGGTGAACGCCGTGCCGCGCCGTCTGGCCTCGATCGAGAAGACCAAGCGCATGCTGGGCTGGGAGCCGAAGGTCGATCTCGAAGAAGGCCTGGAGCGCCTGGTTTCGTGGTGGCGCGTCAACAAAGAGCACGTCGCATGATCCCGTTGATGAAGCCGCTGATGGACGAGCGCGAGGCGCAAGCGGCTTCGCGCGTGATCCTGTCGGGCTGGGTGACGCAAGGCCCGGAAGTGGCGGCGTTCGAGCGCGAGTTCGCGGAATTCGTCGGCGCGCCGCACGCGACGGCGGTGTCGAACTGCACGACGGCGCTGCATCTGGCGCTGCTGGCGGTGGGGGTTGGCGCGGGCGATGAAGTCATCACCGTGTCGCATTCCTATGTGGCGACGGCGAATTCGGTGAAGTATTGCGGCGCCGAGCCGGTGTTCGTGGATGTCGAGCTCGAAACCTACAATATGGATCCGGCCAAGATCGAAGCCGCGATCACGCCCAAGACCAAAGCCATCCTTTGCGTCCACCAGATCGGCATGCCGTGCGACATCGATGCGATCGTCGCCATCGGCAAGAAGCATGGATTGCCGGTAATCGAAGACGCGGCCTGCGCCATCGGTTCGGAGATCCAGATCGACGGCCAGTGGGAGCGCATCGGCGCCCCGCGCGGCGATATCGCGGCCTTCAGCTTCCACCCGCGCAAGATCGTCTCGACCGGCGACGGCGGCATGCTGACGACGTGCAATCCAGCATACGACAAACAATTCAAGCTGCTGCGCCAGCACGCCATGAGCGTGCCGGATACCGTCCGCCACGGCTCGAACCAGGTGATCTTCGAAACTCACCCGGTTCTGGGCTACAATTACCGGATGACGGACATCCAAGCCGCCGTCGGCCGCGAGCAGCTGAAGCGCGTGCCGGAAATCCTGGCCACGCGCCGCCGCCTCGCCGCGCGCTACAATGAGTTGCTGCAAAACAATCTCGGCATCGAGACGCCGTTCGAACCGGCGAACAAGCGCTCGAACTGGCAGTCCTATTCGGTGACGCTGCCGGAGCGCTGCGATCAACGCGCGGTGATGCAATCCATGCTCGACGCCGGCGTCGCCTCGCGCCGCGGCATCATGTGCGCACATCGCGAAGACCTCTATAAGAACGGCTGGGATCTGCCGAATTCCGAGTTCGCGCAGGACCGCCGCCTCATTCTGCCACTCTATCACTCGATGACGGACGAAGAGCAGGTCACCGTCGTTGAAGCGCTGAAGAAAGCCTGCGCGTGAGCACGCACGTGCATCCCGCGCCGTCGCAAGTCATCACCGAGATCCGGCCGGATCGCGGCTGGCTCGACCTCGATCTGGGCGCCGTGTGGCGATACCGCGAGCTCCTCGGCGTGCTGGTGATGCGCGACCTGCAGGTGCTGTATAAGCAGGCCCTGCTGGGCGCCGGCTGGGCGATCCTGCAGCCCGTGTTCGCGGTGATCATTTTCTCGATCATTTTCGGCTACATCGTGAAGATGCCGTCCGAAGGCGTGCCTTACCCCCTCTTCGCCTTCGCCGGCGTGCTGCCATGGACGTATTTCGCCGAAGCGGTGCGCCGCTCCGGTACCGGCTTGGTCACCGACGCCGAATTGGTGCGGAAGGTTTACTTCCCGCGCTTGATCATGCCGCTGGCGAACGTGATTTCGCCGTTGGTGGACTTCTGCATCGCCTTCGTCGTGTTGCTGGTCCTAATGGCGTTCTACGGCATCGCACCGAGCTGGAAGATCCTGGTGATCCCGCCGCTGATGGTGGTGGCGGCGCTGCTGGCGCTCTCGATCGGGCTTTGGCTGGGGCCGATCAATGTGCGCTTCCGCGACATCAAGCACACGCTGCCGTTTCTGATCCAAATCTGGATGTATGCGAGCCCGATCGTCTATCCGCTCTCGATCGTGCCGCGGGAATGGCAAGCGATTTATGCGCTGAACCCGATGGTCGGCGTGATCGAAGGCTTCCGCTGGGCGGTGTTCGACCGCGGCGAGCCCAACTTCACCGCGCTTGCCATGAGCGGCGCCATTATCGTTCTACTGCTGGCGGGCGGCCTCGTCTTCTTCCGCCGCATGGAACGCACCTTTGCGGACGTGATCTGATGGAGAATTTCGCCATCTCCGTCCGCGGCCTCAGCAAGCGCTATCGCCGCTTGCTGCGCTCGCAACGCCACGACTCGCTGCGCGACGTGATCGCCGCGGGCATCGGCGACATGTTCGCCTCGAAGGCCGCCCGCGACGAGCGCACCAAACGCAACACTTTTTGGGCGCTGAAGGACGCCAGTTTCGAGATCGCGCCGGGCGAGAACGTCGGCATCATCGGCCTCAACGGCGCCGGCAAATCGACGCTGCTGAAGCTCCTCTCGCGCATCACGGTGCCGACCACTGGCAACATCCGCATCAAGGGCCGCCTCGGGGCCCTGCTCGAAGTCGGCACCGGGTTCCACGCCGAACTGACCGGCCGGGAGAACGTCTTTCTCTACGGCTCGATTCTCGGCATGACGCGCAAGGAAGTCGAGGCCAAGTTCGACGCGATCGTCGAGTTCTCGGAGATCCGCGAGTTCATCGACACCCCGGTGAAGCGCTATTCGAGCGGCATGTATGTGCGCCTCGCCTTCGCCGTGGCCGCGCACCTCGATCCGGACATCTTGCTGCTGGACGAAGTGCTGGCGGTGGGCGACTTCGCGTTCCAGCGCAAGTGCATGAACTTCGCCAAGCAGCTGCAGCGCAAAGGCGCAACGATCTTGTTCGTCTCGCACAACATGTTCTCGATCAAGACCATGTGCCAGCGCGTGATCTATCTGAAGAAGGGCCAAGTCGTGTTCGACGGGCCGACGGCTGAAGGCCTGAAGCTCTATGAAGCCGACAGCCGCCTCGCCGACGTGCCGTGGTTCGATGAACCCGAAGGCGGCCGGCGCATCAGCTTCGAGGACGTGCAATTCCTCGGCAAGGAGGGCAGCGAAGGCGCCGTGTTCGATTTCGGCGAGCGGATGACGATCCGGCTGCGCTACAAGACCAAAGGCCGCGTCGAGCGCCCGGACATCCGCATCGGCCTCGATCGCGACGACGACACCCACTGCATGACGTTCTCGACCATGACCGACGGCGTGCCGATGCCCTATCTCGAAGGCGAAGGCGCGATCGAGTTGACGACGCCGCCGATCAAGCTCGTCTCCGATCTCTACACCTGCAATGTCGTCGTTCGCGATGCCGACGGCCACATGCTGAGCGGCCAAATCGGCGGGCGCTTCCACGTGCGCCACCCGGATTTTTCGTCGACCACGTTCGGCGTCTTCCACGAAAGCGGCGAATGGCGCGTGACGGCGGATGCGCCGGCGCGCCTCAGCGAGGTGAAAGACCGTGTCGGTTGAGGCCTCGCCCGCCCCGGCCATGACCGACAAGGAACGCCGGCTCGCGCGCAATTTCGCCGAGTACGAAAGCTACGTCCTGAAGGCGCAGGATTTCCTGGCGCAGGGCGATTTGCAGACCGCGGCGGCCTATTGCGCCATCGCTTCGCACGTGGCGACGCAAAATCACGCCGGCATCTTCTGGAGCCCGCGCGCCGAGAAGGTGCTGAACGAGATCGGCCGCCGGCTCGAGCCCGACGCGCCGCCGCGGCCGCGGCCGAGCGAGATCAAGCGAATCCTGCAAGTGTGCACGCAGGTCTCGGCCGTCGGCGGGCACACCAAGATGCTGTGCCAATGGGTGCGCGCCGACAAGGATCGCGAACACACCTTGGTGCTGACCGAGCATCGCGGGCCGACGCCAGGATTCGTCCACGAGGTGTTCGAAGCCAGCGGCGGACGCAAGGTCGAGCAGCTCAACCATCGGCCCAGCAGCCAGATCGATTGGGCGCTCCGGCTGCGCGAGATCGCCAAGGATTTCGACCTCGTCATCCTGCATACGCATTGCGAGGACATCGTTCCGCTGATCGCCTTCGCGGATCCCAGCAAGCATCCGCCGGTGCTCGTGCTGAACCACGCCGACCATCTGTTCTGGTACGGACCGAGCGTCACGCACCTCAACATCAACCTCCGCGACGCGGCGCAGGACATCTCCATCGCCCGCCGCGGCATCGCGCCCGAACGCAATATCCTGATGCCGACGCTAGCCGAAGCGGTGGTGCGCACGCGCTCGCGCGAAGAGGCCAAGCGCGAGTTGGGCATCGATCCGGACACGATCCTGATGGTCTCCGCCGCGCGGCGGGCCAAGTACCGCACCATGGGCGGGCTCACCTACGCCGACATCCATGCCGAGGTGCTGAAGAAGCATCAAAACGTCACGCTGATCACCGTCGGCGCAGGCCAGCACGATGACTGGGCGCCGGTGCAGGCGGACGTGGGCGAGCGGCTGCGCTCGATCGCCGAAACGCCGAACCCGAAGGTCTATTTCGAAGCGGCGGACATTTACGTCGACTCGTTCCCGTTCGTGTCGTCGACGTCGCTGATGGAAGCGGCGGGCTACGGCACGCCTTTGGTGACGATCTTCACCTATCCGCAGGAGGCGCGAATCTTCGGCATCAATCACGTGGCCTTGGTCGGCAATGTGATGCAGGCGACCTCGTTCGAGGAATACCGAGGCATGCTCTCGGCCCTGATCGAGGACGCCGCCTTGCGCGAACGGCTCGGCGCCGAGGCGCGCGCAGCGGTGCGGAAGGAGCACAATCTGCCCGGCTGGCTGCGCTGGATGGAGGCCGTGTACGCGCGTGCGCTCGAGCTGCCGATCCTCGACAACGGGCCGATGCTGCAAGCCGTGGACGCGCCGCACTTCGGCGAGCCGGACATCCGCCATGAAGACATTTTCGGCGGCGCGTGGCCGACGATCCGCGTGGTCATGAGCTATATCGGCATGATGCCCGCGCGGCAGCACTGGGCCCATTGGAAACAAGTGCGCCGCGAGGGCGGCTTCAAGAGCAATGCCGAAGCGGCGAGCTATCTCTTCCCGGAATGGCTGAAGCGCTACGTCAAGGACGGCGTGCTAAAGCTGCCGGAAGAAATCACCTTCAGCGGCTGAGCCGATGAGCGCCGCCGACACCGCCGTCGCGCCGCCCCAAGAGCGCGCGATGCAGGAAGCGCGGATCGCCGCGAACTTCGCCGCGTTCGAGCGTTACCTGAAGCGCGCGCAGGACTATCTAGCGCAAGGCGAGCTCGATGCCGTCGCGGTGCACTGCGCGGTTGCTTCGCACATTCCGGTTCAGAACCATGCCGGCATCTTCTGGAGCCCACGGGCCGAGAAAGTGCTTTCGGAGATCGGCAAGCGCCTGCCGTTCGGGCCGGCGCCCGTGCGGGTGAAGGCGCCGCGCCGCATCCTGCAAGTCGGCACGCAGATGGCGGCGGTCGGCGGCCTCACGAAAATGCTGGGCCTCTGGGTGAAGGCGGACAGCGCGCGTGAGCACTCTCTTGTGCTGACGCAGCAGCATGGACCAGTGCCGGAGTCCGTGCAGGAGACGTTCGGCGGACGTATTACCTACTTGAACCGGCGCCCGGGCGGGTTCGTCGCCTGGGCGCAGCAGCTGCGCACACTGGCGCATGGGTATGATCTCGTCATTCTGCATACGCACTGCGAAGACGTGATCCCGCTGATTGCGTTCGCCGATCCGAGCAAGCACCCTCCGGTGCTGGTGCTGAACCATGCCGACCATCTCTTCTGGTACGGCCCGAGCATCTCGCACCTCACCATCAGCCTCCGCGACGCCGCGCTTGATCTCGGCGTCGCGCGCCGCGGCCTCTCGCCTGAGCGCAGCATCTTGATGCCTACGCTCTCGGAGGCCGTCACGCGCACGCGCTCGCGTGGTGACGCCAAGCGCGAACTGGGCATCGATCCGGCGGCGACCCTGATGGTCTCCGTCGCCCGCAAGCTCAAATACAAGACGATGCATGGCGTCACCTTCGCCGACATCCACGCGCCGCTGCTGGAGAAGAATCCGGAGGCAATGCTGCTCGTCGTCGGCGCCGACGATCCTGAGGACTGGGCGCCGGTGAAAGCGCGCTTCGGCGACCGCATCCGCTCCAAGCCAGAGCTGCCGAGCCCGAATATCTATTTCGAGGCGGCGGATATCTACGTCGATTCCTATCCGTTCGTTTCGTCCACCTCGCTGATGGAGGCCGCAGGCTACGGCCTTCCCTCGGTGACAATCTTCACCTACCCTCAGGAGACGCGCATTTTCGGCATCAATCACGTCGCGCTCGTCGGCAACACGCTGCAGGCGGCGTCGTTCGAGGAATATCGCGCGCTGCTCAGCGAGCTGATCGCCGACCCGACGAAGCGCGAGCGGCTTGGTGAACAAGCGCGCGCCGCGGTGGCGAAAGAGCACAACACGCCGGGCTGGTTGTGCTGGATGGAAGCGGTGTACGCGCGCGCCGGCGAACTCGCGCCGCTCGACAACCGCGCTATGCTTGAACGGACCGAAGCGCCGCAATTCGGCGAACCGGACTGGCGCCACGAGGACATTTTCGGCGGCAACTGGCCGATCGAGCAATTCCTGAAGAGCTACATGGGCGTTCTGCCGCTGCGCCAGCGGATCGCCCATTGGCGCGAACTCAGCGCCGTCGGCGCATTCAGCAGCGCCGGCAATGCGCTTAGCCACACGCTGCTTCCCGAATGGCTGAAGCGCGCTATGAAGGGCTAGAGCTGCAGCAGCGCGCGCGCCGCCGCTACCGGATAGCTCTTCGGCGGCGCCAAGGTCAGAGCCTCGGACAACATACCCTTGCGCATCAGGCGCGCCGCGGTGACGCTCACATACCAGGCCACTTCCTTCTGGTTCTTGCGTGACAGCTGCTTCGCGAGCGGCAGCGCGGCGCGGATGAACGCGCAATCGCCGGCGTCCAGCTCATAAGGGCGATAGCGGGCGAGCTCCATCAGCTTGGCCGCCGCGGCGATGCGCAGATGTTGCGCCTCCTCTGGCTCAATGTCGCGCGCGGCGGCGGCGCACATCTTCTCCATCGTCACCGCGGCGCGGAGCGAAGCGTGCAGCTCGCGCGGAAACGCTATGTCGGTCGCGCCGCGCCGGCGCCTGAGCGCGGAGATCGCGCCGAGCTGCGACCCGACAGCCATGATGCGCCCGTTGACGATCGAACTCGAAACGCTCGCCGTATGGACGCGATAGGCGCCGAACTTGACCGGCAGGTTCACCAGCGCTCCCCGCTCCTGCAGACGCCAGAAAAGGTCGCTGTCCTCCGAGTTCGGCACATGGCGATAGCCGCCCACCTCGACCACTGCCGCGCGCCGGGCCAGCATCGTCGAATGCACGATGTAGGGCTCGAGCGCCGGCGCCTTCGCCGGATCGGCGCGACCCGGATCGCCTTGCTGCACCAGCCCCTCAATCGGCGCGCCGCTCTCGTCGACATGATCGACTTCGCCGCCGAGCGCGACGCAGTCAGGGTGCTCGCCCAAGTAGGCGATCTGACGCTCAAGCCGATCCGGGAACGCAGTGTCGTCGGCGTCGAGGCAGGCGATGAACTCGGCGTCGCAGAGTCGCAAGGCGTGATTTCTCGCTTCGACGATGCCGTCATTCACCTTGCGCGTGACCAGGACACGTCCATCCGCAGCGCTCAGCGCGGCGAGAATGGCAGGGGTGTCGTCCGTCGAGCCGTCGTCGATGACGACCACGCGCAAGTCTCTCATCGTCTGCGCGAGCAAGCTCTGCACTGCTTCACGCACGGTCGCCGCCGCGTTGTAGGCCGGCATGATAACGTCGACACGGGACGGCATGGCTCAGTTCGCGCTGACAACGGGCGGCGGCGGATGATGCCGGCGCGGCGCGAGCGATGCGAGGAAAGCTTTGCGCAGCGGCTTCGGCGCGACGAGATGATAAGCGGCGCGGAACGGGAACGTGCGCATGGCGCCCCAAATCGCGCGCCATATCTCCTTGCGCGGGCGCCCTTCGGCGGCGCGTTCAGCGGCGGCCTCGACGAAGTACTCGTAGTACTGCCACATCACATTCTGATAGGCGCGCACCAGACCCTTCACCGAGCCGAACACACGCCACTCAGGCAAAGCGTGACGCAGGAATACGCGGCGGCCGAAGCCGAGCCGGCGCAGCCGTAAGGCGTCATACGAACCTGGCGGCCGCTGACGGAACAGGACGCACGGTCCGGGCGTGTAGAGCAGCCTGCGCCTGCGGGCGACGCGCAGCTGCCAATCCCAATCCTGGTCTCCGAGCAGGCGCTCGTCGAACAACCCGACCTCATCGCGCACGCGCGCACGCACGATCGTCGCGCCGATCTGCGGGTAGTAGCCGCTGAGCATGGACTGAACGAGCGTGTGGCCCTCGCGCGGCGCGCGAACAGGCCATGGCTCGTCGAGCGGGCGCATCTCGTCATCGACGGCGATCACTTGGGCCATGACACCATCGAGCTCGGGATTGGCGTCCAGCAGCGCGAGATGCGGACGGATGTGGCTGTCCATCCAGACGTCGTCGTCGTCGAGAAAGGCGATAAACTCGCCGCGCGCGGCGGATAGCCCGGCATTGCGCGCCGCGCCTGCGCCAGGGGTCGCGACCGCGATGTGGACGGCGCCGAACGCACGCGCGGCCTCGACGCTGCGCGGATCGGCGCCGTTGTCGCCGACCAGAATCTCGAACTCGAATTCCGGCCCCTCCAGCGCGCGGATGCTCGCCAGCGCCTGGCGCAAATAGTCCGGGCGGTCGCGCGTCGGCACGACCACCGAGATGAGCCGGCGGGACGTGGTGTTCATTGCGGACTTCCTTGCGCCGGCGAAAGGCGGCGCACAAGCCAGAACACCACCTAAGCGTGAACCAGCGCGACGGCGTTCATCAGCATCTGTATCGCGCCGCCTTCGCCGAGCTCCGCCGCCGGCGCGAGCAGCGTGCCGGCCACGCCAGCACAGCCGCGCGACCGCCGCGGCAAGACGGCGCCAAGAAAGGCGATGCGCAGGCGGCGCCACTTGAAAAGATGGTAAAGCGTCCGCAACGGAAACACCTGGAACGCGAACCAGATCGCCTTTAGCGCGCCCGCCCTTTCGCCGCGCGCCGCCCGCCGCGCCGCCGCGTCGACGAAATAGCGATAGAAGTGCTTCAGCGTTCCGTAGTGGGCGAGCCAGAGGTGCGCCGGAGACTCCCAGATGCGCCATTCCGGCAGCGCGTGACGGAGGAAAACCTTGCGATCGAAGCGGCTGCGCAGCAGCTGCAGATTGTCGTAAACACCGAGCGGACGGCCGCGGAACAGCACGCTCTCCACAGGAATGACGGCGAGCTGATGTTGGCGCGCCAGGCGCAACAGCCAGTCGAGATCTTCGCCGCCGATCAACTTCTCGTCGAAGCCGCCAATTTTCTCGCGCACGCCCCGCCGCGCAACCACCGCGCCAATCTGCGGAAAGTAGCCGCTCAGCATGCGCCGCAACAGTTCGTCGCCGTCGTCCGGCGGCTCCGCCGGCCAGGCCGCACCCACGCGCCGGAGCTGATGATCGGCGCTGATCACCTGGCCCATCACCGCTTCGAGATCGGGGCGGATATCCAGCAGATCGAGGTGCTCGCGCAAATGCGTCGCGACCCAGCAATCATCATCGTCCAGGAAGGCGATGTAGTCGCCTGTGGCCGCGCGCAACGCGGCGTTCCGCGCGACGCTCGCGCCTTCACCCTCGCGCGCTTCTACGCGGCGCGCGCCGAACTCCTCGGCGATGAGCTGGGTCTGCGGACAGGCGCCGTTGTCGCCGATCAGAATCTCGATCTCGAGATCGGGCCCTTCAAGCGCCCGAATGCTCGCCAGCGCCTGGCGCAGATAGTTCGGCCGGTCGCGCGTCGGCACGATCACCGAGACAGTGCGGACCAGTGCGCCGTGCGGCTCTTGCGCGTGGGCCGCGCTCAATAGGTCCACGTCCACTCCTCCCAGCGATCATAGGCGCCGCGCAGGACCGCTTTGAATAGCCGGTCGTCGTCGAAGTGGGTGACGAACGTGCGCGGGATGGTGCCGGGGGGGCGGGTTTCCTCTGCTTGCGCGTAGATCGTGCTGTAGCCGATCTCGCGAGCGGCCTTGTCGGCCTCTTCGTTCCAGTTGCGGGACTGGCCGAACGGGATGGCGAAGCTGTCCGGGGCGAAGCCGAGGCGCGTCTCGATCGTCCTGCGAGACAGTTCGAACTCATCCTTGGCGCGTTCGATGTCGATCTCGCCGAAGTCGCGGTGCGTCGCGGAATGGCTGCCGAGTTCGACGCCGTCCGCCGCCATTTTCGCCAACTCGTCCCAGCCGAGCACGCCGCTCTTTTGCCAATCGAGCTTCTGCTCCGACCATTCCGAGACGATGAAGATGCTATAGGGAATCCCGAGATCGCGGAGAATGGGATCGGCCTTCGTGAGCACGCTCTTCAGCGCGTCGTCGAAGCTGACGGCGAGGTCCTTCTCCCGCCCGCCCGTGCGCGCAATCTCCGCCGGCGCGACGAAACGATAGCCGAGCTCGAGCGCCAATTCGAGCTGACGGCGGAAACGCGCGGGGCTCACGTCGTTGACACCGAATTCCGGCTGTCCGACCGAGTGATAGCAAAGGATGCGGCCCTGCCGCCGCGGGCGCCGGAACGGCGCGACGGTCGCCAAAGCGTGGCGCTCGCCGTACATGCGGGCGGCCTCGATGTGCTGGCGGCGCAGCCCGGTCTTCTGCACCAGCTTTTTGACCGCCTGCTTCACGACCTGCCCTGCCCCTCGACGAGACGATTTGCTGCAAAGCGCGAACTGCCGCCAGCGTTTTCGCTTTCCGAGCCTATTTTGACCCGCCCTGAAATCAATCCCTTGCGGGGACGGCAGCGGGCAGCCGCTTGCGAGAAAGGCGCCGCCGGAGAGGGCGATCGTAGAACGCGTCCAGAAACGCGGCCGCCGACAGGGCCACGATCGCCGCGAGAGCGACATCGGCCGCGCCGGGCAGTTCGATGTGGAAGCGCCCCAATACGAGCTCGGTCCAGCCCCAAAGCGGCACGTGGAGAATATAAACGCCGTACGAAAGCACGCCGATGATGGTGCTGACGTGCAGCAGCGTGCGCCCGGCCGGCGCGTTGGCGCTGGTCGCGACCAGCAACGGAAAGACGATCAGCACGGCGAACAGATCGATCAGCGCGCGCGCCGCGCCCTCGCCCGGGATCATAAACACCAGGGCGAGCAGCGCATACGCCGCCCAGGCCGGCAGGGCCGGCAGACGGTCGTGCGCGCGCACTTGGTAAAGCCACACGCCCGCGAAAAAGCTGAACGTCACCCGCGGAAAGCCGGCGATGAAGTTCGACCAGGCAAAGCCCCCGTCGAGTTGGCCGAACCCGAACGCGGTCGGGACCAGCAGCACCCCGCCGAGCGCCACGAAGACGAGCGACGCCGCCGGCGTCAGCCACCGCGCCGCAAGCGCGAAGATAGTGTTGACGAACAACTCGAAGAATAGCGACCAGGCCGGGCCGTTCAGCGGATAAGGCGCATTCGGCCAGATCGAAAGCGGCGGCGGACACGGCAGCAGGAACAAGGCGAATAGGAGCGATCCCGCAAGCTGCGGCAGCGCCGCGTCGTTCCAGCCCTGCATGATCGAGATCAGCATCAGCACAGCGCCCAGGGCCGTGCCGGCGAGATAAAGCGGATAGAGCCGGATCACCCGCACACGCAGGAATTGGCCGACCGTCATGCCGCCGCGCAACCGATCGAGATAAACATGCGCGAGCACGAAACCGCTCAGCACGAAGAAGAAGTCGACGGCGAGATAGCGACCCGGCAGCAAGCCGGTCAGCGCCTCGGAAGGCACGTGATCTGTGATAACAGCTAGCGCCGCCAGTCCGCGCATGCCGTCAAGAATCGCGAAGCGCTCCCTAGCCGCGAGGTCAGTGCTAACCATATTGCTCCTTTGCGTGCGGAGCGGCCGCTAAAACTCCGCGCGTTCGGCGCATGACGGAAACCGTTTCCCCCCGGCGCCGAGAAGCTCGTCTATGCCCTACCTTCGCAGCCGCCGCCACGCCGCGGCAGAGGCATTGCATAAAACTTGAACATGCGTCCCTCGCTCCAATCCGACGTCGAACCCGCTCGCCAGCCGTCAGCTGGCCTACAGTCGGCGACACGGCTGGGTTTTGGCACCGCGCTGGTGTCCGGGGCCTACACCGGACGCGAGACGCTCGCGCTGCTCGAAACCGCCTACGAAAGCGGCATTCGCCATTTTGATACAGCGCCGCTCTATGGGTGGGGCCGCGGTGAGGAGGCGCTGGGCGAATTCGCAGCCGGCAAAGGCGACGGTCTGACGATCTTCACCAAAGCGGGCCTCGTGCCGCCAAGCTGTCTGCAGCGCGCGGCCGGCAGGCTGTCGGGCATGGCGGCGCCGACGCATAGAGCGCACTTTGCGCCTCGCCAGATCCGGCGAAGCGTCGAAACCAGCCTCCGCAAGCTCAAGCGCGAGCGGCTCGACGGATTGCTGCTGCACGAGCCTACGCCGGAAGATGTGCGCGAGGAATTGGTGCGATTGCTGGAGGACATGAAACGCAGCGGCAAGATCGCAGCGGTGGGCTTGGCCGCGGCGCCGAAGAGCACGATGGCGCTGCTGACGCGCTATCCCGGCGCATTCCAGATCGTTCAGACGCCGGTGGCGAGCGCGGGAAAACTCGGCGCGTTGCCGCCCGGGATCACGACCATCGTTCATTCAGTCCTAGGCAGTCGACTCGAACACGGCGTGACCCGGGCGCAGACGAACCCAGATGGCATCCGCCAGTTCGAGGCGGACACCGGCGTTTCGCCCGCCGATCGCCCTGGCATGGCCAGGCTGCTCCTGCGCGCCGCTTTGGCCCGCAACCCGGATGGCGTCACCCTGTTCTCATCGTCGCGGGTGGAGAACGTGCGCCGCAATGCCTTTTTGACGCCGTTGGACGCCGAGACCGCTGCTCACGTCGCGACCCTGCTCGGAGAATAGTCGCGGTTCAGCGCTCGCGCGCCGGTCCGTTCTGAGGCAGATTGAGAAGGTCATGCGCACAGCCGCCGTTCTCCTATCGATGTGCCTGGCGATTGGCCTCGCCGGCCAAGCTTTCGCCCAGGAGCGCCGGCCGGCGTTCACCGATCCGCTCACGACCATCGACGAGAGCCGCTGGCGCGTCGCCGACGGCTGGAGCAACGGCGAGTGGACCGCGAATGATTGGCGCCGTTCGCAGATCAGGGCCGTTCCGGGAGGAACTGAAATTGTGCTCGCCCGCTCGCGCGACGGCGAGAAGCGTTATTCCTCCGGCGAACTGCAGTCGGAAGAGGTTTATCGCTACGGCTATTTCGAAACGCGGATGCGCGTGCCGCGCGGCTCGGGGCTCGTCACCGGTTTCTTCACCTACACGCGGCCCGCCGCCGAGAACACCTGGGACGAGATCGACATCGAAATCCTCGGCCGCGACACCCGATCGATTCAATTCACCTATTTCCGGCGCGGCGAGCGCAACATCACCACGCTGCCGCTCCCGTTCGACGCCGCCGAAGCGCAACACACCTATGGCTTCGAATGGACCCCGCGCGCCATTCGCTGGTACGTCGACGGGCGGCTCATGCACGAAGAAAACGGCGCGAACGGAGCGCTGCCGCAGGCGCCGCAGCGGCTCTATCTGCACCTTTGGAACACGGAGACCCTGACCGACTGGCTCGGACCGATCCTGCCTTGGCAGGGGCCATGGCGGCTCACCGTGTCCTGCATCGCCTATGCGCCGAGCTATGCCGGCCGGCAACTTTGCTCTGAATGAGCACGGGCTGAGAGGCGCGCGAAACGCGTCCGCGCATGACGCAGCGCAGCATTTGCATTAGCCTCGCGCCGAATATGTCCGCCGACACCCGCACCGCCGTGCTAATCGCCGCGTACAATGCCGAGCCGACGCTCGAGCGTGCGGTGGCCTCCGCGCTCGCCGAGCCGGAGGCCGCGGAAATCTGCATTGTCGACGACGGCTCGACGGACGCCACCTTCAGCTTGGCTCAATCGCTCGCCGCGCGTGACACGCGCGTTCTCGTCAGGCGCCTCGACGCGAACGCCGGCCCGTCTACCGCGCGAAACTTCGCCATCGAGGCGAGCGCCTCCCCATGGCTCACGATCCTCGATGCGGACGATTACGTCGTTCCAGGCCGCCTTGCGCTGTTGCACACGCTTGCCCATGAGGCGGACTTCGTCGGCGACGCGCTGATCCGCATGCCGTCTAGCGCCGAGCCGGCTTGGGCCGTTGCGCCGCTGTCCGCGCGGGCGCTCGATCTGACGACGTTCCTGCTTGGAAACTTGGGCGGCGCGGCTGGGCCGCTCGATCTCGGCTATCTGAAACCGCTGATGCGCCGCAGCTTTCTCGACGCCCATGGGCTCCGCTACCGAACTGATATGCGTCTCGGAGAGGATTACGAACTCTACGCGCGCGCACTTGCGCTGGACGCCCGTTTCCTCGTCTGCGGCGAGGCCGGCTACATTTCGGTCGAGCGGACGGGCTCGTTGAGCAAAGCGCACAGCGAGGCTGACCTTCTGCGCTTGCGCGATTGCGACGAGGCGGTCGCCGCGCTTCGGCCATTGACGCCGCCCGAGCAAAACGCGCTTCGCCGGCACTGGAACAGTGTCGACCGGCGCCTGCAGTGGCGGCGTCTGATCAGCGCCGTGAAGGCGCGCGATGCGGCGATGGCGGTCTCAGCGTTCCGCTCTGTCGATGCGGCTTTCTACCTGTGTGGAAAGCTTGCCGAACAGGCGTGGCTGCGGAGCACCGGGCGCGGCCCGCGCCGGCCGCTCTCCACAGGCGCGTGAGACGAAGGTTCGCCCCGTCGATGTACGGCGCGGAAATTTGTCGCGCGCGTCGCTAGTTTGTATGGCTGGTCCAGCCTTTGCGCGAGACGATCCATCGCGTAAGACCGCCGGGAGGTTTCTCGCTCATGCCCAAGCCAATTTGGCACACTCGCCGCACGCTCCTGCTCGGTGTCTCGCTCAGTGCTGGCGCCGGCCTGTTGGGCGGTTGCGCGACAATGCCGAGCACGCCGGCCGACGTGTCCCAGCCGACCGAGTATCGCCTCGGCCCCGGCGACCAGCTCCGCATCACCGTGTTCAACGAGGCGGAACTCACGGGCCAGTTCGTGGTCGGCTCTCAAGGCACGATCTCTTATCCGCTGGTCGGCACAGTCGAAGCCGCTGGACTTACGGTCAGCGAATTCTCGGAGCAGCTGCAACAGGCGCTCAGCGAATATATCCGCCAACCGAACGTGAGTGTGGAGGTGGCGAATTACCGGCCCTTCTTCATTCTCGGCGAAGTGCAGCGGCCCGGCACGTATCCCTACTCAGCCAATCTCACGGTTCTCAACGCCGTGGCGACTGCGGGCGGATTCACCTATCGGGCGAATCGCAACCGGGTCTTCATCCGCCACGCCAACGAGCCGGACGAGCGCGCGTACCCGCTGACGATCGCAACGCCGGTGATGCCCGGCGACACCATCCGCATCGGCGAGCGGCTGTTCTAAGACGCGTCGACGCGCGTTGCGCGAATGTGCGTCGCTTTCGACACAATAAAGCGGCGCAGAGCATGCATAGCCGCGTCGAGGGAGACGACATCAACCACGCCGCTGTGCTAGGTTGACGACGTTTCCGGCCGGCGTATTTCGCGCTGGAGACGGGGCTTTGCGCACCAATGAATAAGATGAACCAGGAGCCGCTGTCCGGCTCTCCCGGCTACCCGAATGGATCCGCGCCGCAGGGGCTTGCGGAACTGTTTGGCGTCACCGCAGCGATGCAGATGCTGCGTCGCCGGTTTCTGATCATGGCGCTCGTCGGCGCCACCGTGGCCGCGACCGCGTTCACCTTCCTGATGCTGCAGACGCCGAGCTACAGCGCCACCTCCCTCCTCATCATCAATCCGCGCCAGGAAACAGTGCTGAACAGCCAGGCGGTTGTCGGCTCGCTGCCGCTACAGTCTTCTGCGATCGATTCCGAGATCGAACTGCTGCGTTCGCCGGCGCTGATGAGCGACCTGGCCGCGGCGCTCGGCCTGCAAGCCCAGCGCGCCGGCGGCGAAGTCCTGTCGACGGAGGACATCGCCGGCAGTCTCTCGGGCGCTATCGATGTCAACCGCCGCGGCATGACCTATGTGATCGAGATCACAGCGAACTCGACTGATCCCCAGCGTGCCCAGCTGATCGCCAACACCTACGCCGACGTCTACATCGCCAGCCAAGTGAACCAGCGGGTCGATACGGCCCAGCGCGCGAATTCGTGGCTGGCTCGCCGCCTCGCGGAACTGCGCGACGACGTGCAGGCGAAGGAGAGCGCGGCGGAAACGTTCCGCGTGCAGTCCGGCCTGGTCTCGGCGCAGGGCTCGACGCTGCAGGAACAGCAGACCATCAACGTGCAAAGCCAGGTGCTGCAGGCGCAGGCCGACTTGGCCGAGCGTGAAGCGCGGTTCCGTCAGCTGCAGGAGTTGCGCGACTCCGGCGCGCCGCTCGAGAGCATCGGCAACGCGCTGAACTCAGAAACCGTCCGCGGCCTGCGTGAACGCGAAGCCGACATCGCCCGCCGCCAATCGGACCTGGAGAACCGCTATCTGCCAACCCACCCCGCGGTGCAGGCCATTCGCGCCGAGCGGCAGGACATCGAGAGCCAGATCCAGCGCGAAATCCAGCGCATCACCGTGAACCTCGGCAACGAGGTGTCGGTCGCGCGCGCGCGGCTCGCCACGCTGCAGAACTCCATGCGCGAAGCGGCTGGCGATCTGTCGGATAATTCCGGCGCCAGCGTGCGGCTGCGCGAACTCGAGCGCGAAGCGGCCGCGAGCCGCGAAGTGTATGAGAGCTATCTCCAGCGCTATCAGGAAATCGCCGACCAGGACCAGCTCAACATCTCGGACGCGCGGCTGCTCGCTTACGCCTCGACCCCCACTTCGCCGTCGTCGCCGAA
This sequence comes from Vitreimonas sp., assembly GCF_035627415.1. GTDB lineage: Bacteria > Pseudomonadota > Alphaproteobacteria > Caulobacterales > Aquidulcibacteraceae > Vitreimonas. The sequence continues at coordinate 94,513 of NZ_DASPLU010000030.1, forward strand.
GCTGCGCATCTCGCTCGCGCTCGCCATCGCCATTGGGCTCCTGCTCGGCATCGGCGCCGGGGTCGTCGCCGAGATTCTCGATCAGTCGGTGAAAAACGCCGACGATCTGGAGTCGAAGGTCGGCTATCCGGCCATTGCGTCGATCCCGACCATTTCCAAGCGCATGATGCGGCAGATGCCGCCGGCGGAGCGCCACCCTTCGGGCTATCTCGTCGGCCGGCCGATGTCTGCCTTCACCGAGGCGCTGCGCGTACTGCGCACAGTGATCGTCTATTCCAAGCTCGACTTCAGCGTGAAGGTCGTCGCCGTCACCTCGGCGCTGCCGGATGAAGGCAAGACCACCATCTCCATGTGCCTCGCGCGCGTCGCCGCCATGTCCGGCCAGCGCGTCTGCGTCGTCGACTGCGACCTGCGCAAGCAATCGATCAACGACGTGATCGACATCGAAACCGACGTCGGCATCCTGCAGGTGCTGGCCGGCGAAGCGCCGTGGCGCTCGGCCATCGTCCGCGATCCGAACTCGGACGCGCACGTGCTGCCCGTGGCCACTTCGGGCTTCACTCCGCGCGACGTGTTCGGCTCCGAAGCGATGGAGCGCCTGATAGGGGAACTGCGCGCCCACTACGATCTCGTCATTCTCGATTGCGCGCCGATCCTGGCTGTCGCCGAGACACGGATCCTGGTGAAGCACGCCGACACCACCGTTCTGGTCGCGCGCGCCGGGCGTTCGGCCATCGGCGCGGTGCGTTCGGCGGTGGCGCAGACGGAAGCGGCCGGCGGCAAGGTGCTCGGCATTGCGCTCAATTGCGTGCTGCCGCATTGGCAGTCGTACGCCGACAGCCTCTACTTCTATCAGTCGAAGTCCTACTACAGCGTCTCCTGACGCCGCTCAGCAGCGCGCGCCGTCGCCGCCAGCATGGCCTCGGCGATCGCCTCCCCGATCGCGGGCGCGTGCGTTCGTTGCAGGTACGCGCGCGCCCGTTGCGCCAGCATCGCCTTCAACGCCGCGCGCGACCGCAGCTGCACAGCCGCGCGGAGCACGCCCGCCGCATCGCCCGCGACGAGCAGATGGCGATTGCGCCGCGCCGTCAGCCCTTCGCAGGCCTTCTCCGTGCCCACCACTGGGCAACCCAGCGCCATGCCGTCCAGCACCTTGAGCTTCACGCCGCTGCCGCCGATCACCGGCGCGAGGAAAACGCCCGCGCCAGCCAGCACGCTCAAATCCTCGACACGGCCGAGAAAGCGAAACCGCCGCGCGTCGAACTCGCGCGCCAGCTCCGGCGCGTGATCGCCAGCGACTTCGATGACCACATCCGGCGCGAGCGCGCCCTCCGACTCGCGCACCGCCTCCGCCAGCGCGCGCAGCATGACAACATTCTCCGCGTAGCGCATGTTGCCGAGAAAGATCAGCCGCTCGCCAGGCGCCGGCGGATTGTCGTGCGCCGCGATCAGAGGCGGCGCTGCAAGCACGTTCTCGCCTTGCACGGCGCCCGCTTCCTGCGGCGAGGTGAACAGCACGAGATCGGAGCCGTGGAGCACGTCGCGTTCATAGCGGGCGCACCGCGCGGATTCCGCGGCGAGAAGCGGCCGCGCAAAGGCGCGCGCTAGCCGCGCAAGCGGCCCCACACGCTGCGCCAGGAAGCCCATCACGTCGTAGTCCTGGCTCGCCGCCCGCGCGTAGCGCAACGAGAGCAGATCGTCATAATCGACGATGCGAGCCACGTGCGGCGGCAGATCCGCTGCCAGCGGGACCAACCGCAGCATGTCCACATAGACGCCCGCGGCGCTCGTCTCCGCCGCCAAGCGTGCGACTTCCGCGCGCGCGGCGCGGCTGTGATAGAGCCAAGTCTGCAGCGGCAGCGCCGGCATCCGCGAGGCGTTCAGCAGCACCGACAACGGCTTCGCCAGCGGCAAAAAACGGAGGCCCTCGTCCCGCGCATCGCCCGCCGGCGCGCCGAACACGACGATGTGGGGTTCGAACCGGAGCCGCGCCTGGCTTATGCGCTGGCGCAGCATCGTCGCCCGGCCGCTATTCTCCGCGTAGGGATGGCGCGTCAGCAGCATGAGCAGCGCCGGCTTGCTCACGGGCCCTCCTCCGCGAGCACTGCGTTCAGCAGCTGTTTCAGTTCGTCCGCCGGCTGCACGAAGAGGCTTTCCGGCGCCTGCGCCAGCTTCGCCCGCGCCGCGGCGATCCGCTCGCGGTTCAAACTTTCGACCAGCGCCGGCAGCGTCTCTTCGAGCGGCTCGGCCAATGTGAAGCCGAAGCCGTGCCGCTCGATCCAGCGCCCGGTTTCGCTGTCCGCCGGCGCGATCGGCGGCGCGCAATAATAGCCGCCCTCGTAAAGCCTGTTCGGCAACAGCCATTTCGAGTTCGCGCCCGGATCGTGGAAGTCGCCGGCCCAAACCAGATCCACATCGCCATAGATCGAAGCCAAACCTTGCGGCCAAGCATAGCGGCCGCCGACCGTGACGTTCGGATAGGCGGCGACACGCGCTTCGAAATCCGCGATCTCGGTGCGCGCGGGCGCGCCGCGAAACGAGAGCGCCACGCGCTCGCCCAGCCGCGCCGCCAGCGCCAGCAGCAGATCGAGACTGCGGCGGCAGCGCAGATTGCCGAACCAGCCGATGCGGATCGGCCCGTGGCGCTCCGCGGCTTCGATGGGCCGCGGCCCGTAATCGTACGCCGGCGGCAGCCTGTTCTCGATCAGCACGGTCGAGGCGCGGCCGGGCTGATGGACATCGAAATACTCGCGCACGAACGCCGGCGAACTCACCACCACCCGCGCCGCGCCCGCGAGCAATCTTCGCTCGACGAACCGCATCGCCGCGCCAAGCTGGTCGCTGCGCGTCATGAAGCGATGAACGTCGAGGCATTCATAGATCAGCTTGGCGCGCGAGCCGCTCATGCCCCGCGCCCACGCCGCCAACGCCAGCATGTCGAGATTGCGCGCGTAGAACACGTCCGCCCGCTTCAGCGCCTCGCGCCGCGCCCGCAGGATCGGCTGAGCCCGCAGCAGCGCGCCGATGCGCTGGCCGAACGCGGCGTCATGCGTTTCGCCGAGATCGACATTGATCCAGGGCGTCGCGAAGGCCGGCCCGCGCCGCATGGTGAACGCGCGCACAGAGGCGCCGGTCTGCTCGAACGCCTTGATGCGGCGCTGTACCGCCGCATCGTGCGCGTCGTGCCCGAAGAAGATCAGCTCAGCCAAGCCCGCCCGTCCACGCGCCCGCAGCAGGCGCTACACCTCCCGATGTGCGCGAAAAGCGCGACTTGGGAAAGCGGTTCAGTCCCCGCTGCGCCGGCGCACCACGATCGGACGCTCGCCGGCCGCCGCTTTCGCGCGCGCGCGCGCGCGGGCGATCTTGAAGCTGGGCTTCCAGAGCTCGCCGCGGTCGCGCAATGACCGCAACGCGTCCCAGAGAATCAACGCGTCCGTGCCGAGCGACCACGCCAGCGCATACATCTTGTACTGCGCCGCGTCTTCCTCGTCGGCGTCGGCGATGGCGCTGACGCCAACGACGCCGGGTCGCGCGCTCAGATAATAGCGCTTGGCCGTCTTGAGCGGCTCGAGTTGGTCGCGCGAGAGCGGCGATGGCCCGACCAGCGCCATGTCGCCGCCGATCACGTTGAATAATTGCGGCATGCGTTCGAGCGCCCGCCGCCACTTCGCTTGCGGGGCCTCGGCTTGCACCGCCATCGCGTTCCAGTCGTTCGCGGGCGCTTCTTCGGGCTCGCCCGCAATGCGCAGCCGCTCGACCTTCGCCGTCGGCGGCTCGATACGCAGCTTGAAGCACTTGAACACGCGGCCGCCGTAGCCCACGCGCTCCTGCACGAGAAAAACAGGCGCCGGGTGACGCACCTTCGAGACGAGCGCCGCCCCGATCAGCACGAGGAGCCAAATCGGCAGAGTGATCAGCGTCAGCGTGAGATCGACCGCGCGCTTGGGCCAGCCGCCCAGCATCGCGTCGTAGGAGACGACCGGCGCGCTGGCGAGATCGCGCCTCAGCGCTGCTTCGAAGGCGTTGCCTGCTTCCGCTTTCTGCGAACCCTGCTGGTCAGCCGACCCGCGAGGCATCTGGATGAGCATTGACGATCCTGAGCCTTGATCGAACCGAGATTAGAAACCTTGCCGCAAATGGCAACGTTTGCCGCACGCGCAGCCGCTAATATTTCTCGCTTGCCGTCCGACGGCCACAGGGCGCGCGCGGCATGGGAAAACAGCCGCGGCTGCATCTCCCGCTTGTGGATAAATCGGCTTCCACGAAACAAAAAGAGCGTTACAGCGTTCGGCGGCGGCTGCAGGCTGGGATTGCGCGTCGCGGTGCGCCGTCGCAGAGACGTGCAGCCGTACGCCCGCGGGGAGAGCCAGACTCGTGACGTCACCACTCACAAGCGACCGGACCAGGCACGAAGCCGGGTCGCTTGGAGCGTCGCAAGCGGCTGGCGGGCCCCCACGTCAATCCCAATCCTTAGCCTGGGCCCGGCTCGGCCGCGCGATCGGGCGCCAATGGCTGCTGACGCTGGCCGTCGCCGTCCTTGTGGCCGCCGCCGGGGTGGCCTTCGATTATTCAGGCGGCGTGCGTGCGATAGTGGCGACGCAATTCTGGGCGCCGGTAGCGCTTGCCGTCGGCCTTGCGGTGGGCGCGGTCAATGAACTTCGCCGCAACACCATCACGTCGATCTCCAGCTTCGGCAAACATCGCGGCTATGCCGTGCTCGGCGCCGCGCCGGAGCTGACCGAAAACGCGCTGCGTCAGCTGCCGCCAGACAAGCGCACGCCGATCGGCTGTCTCGCCTTTTTGCCTGCGTCGCCATTTGCCACCGCTTTCCGCGATCTGCAGGGCGCGCTCGAGAACCAGCGCATCGTCTCTTTCGTCGGCGCGCTCGCCGACGACGGGGCGACGACGACGGCGCTCTGCGCAGCGGTCAGTGCGGCCCAGCAAGGCCGCAGCGTCATCATAATCGACTGCGATCTTCGGCGGCGCGGCCTTACGCGCGCGCTCGAATACGATGTCGAAGCGGGCGTGCTCGAAGCCAGCGCCGAGCCGGATCGTTGGCGCAGCTTCATCGCCGAGGAAGAGGAGACCGGCCTTCACTTCCTTCCCGCGGCGCGGCTCCGCAACCCGTGGAAGACGCTCGCCGGCTCGCGCGGCTTTCCGGCGCTGATCGATGCGCTGAGCGAGGCCTACGATCTCGTCGTGCTCGATTGCCCGCCGGCGCTCGGCGCGGCCGAGGGCGTCGTGCTGGCCGGGATGGCGGAAAAGGCGGTCGTCGTCGCGGTCTGGGACCGCACACAACTCGGCGCCGTGCGCAACGCGATGCGGTCGCTGCGCCGCCGGCCCCATCTGGAGACCGGCGTTTGGGTCAATCGCGTGCCGCCTCGATATCGATTTGGACGGCTGCGGCCGGACTGACGGCCCCGCGCGCGGCAAGCATGCCGTCCGGCGCGAGTGCGCCACCAATCGCGATCGCCAGCTGCGGAAATACCGGCGCGAGGTTGCCTTGGAACTCCCGGGCATGCGCCCATTCCGGCGTCGCTGGCCGCACCACAACGCGCGGCGTCGACCGCGTCATCTTCTTCTTCAGCAGATCCTGGATGAAGGGAGCGGCTGCGCCGCCGCCGACAGCGATCGCCTGCACCTCCGAACGCCCGCGCATCACGGCGTCGCCGCGCGCCACGCGCAGCCCGTGCGCGAACGCCTCGTTGAGGCTCTTGTAGAAGTCCTTGAAATCCGCATCGCGCTCGATGTCGCGCATCGAGAGGGCGATGCTCTTGCCCCGGTGGCGCAAGGTGGCGCGGCCATCAGCGAACAGGCCTTCCTTGATGTCGCGCATCTGCCGCATCAGCACATTCCAGAGATCGGTCTGGTCTTCGCGGCTGCGCAGCCCGCCCGCCCGCTCGATCACCTTGTTGGCGATGATACGGTCGATGAGATCGCCGGCCTGCTTCAGCGTCACGCGCGCTTCCGGCAGCTCGACCGCGCGCGTGGCGACGCGCGCTAGCGCCGCGATGTCGGTGGTGCCCGCGCCCATGTCGACGACGATCATGTGCGAGCCGCTGTCCTCGAGCCCTACCGAGGTATACGCCGCAGCGGCCGTCGCTTCGAAGATGAGGCCCATGTCGAAGCTGCGGGCTTGCGCCATCGCCTTCGGCAACGCGGACGCGATCGTATTGATGGCGACGCCGTCCGGCGACATCAGCTTCTTGCCGGCGAGACCGCGAAACGCTTCCGCCTCGCCGAACAGACGCATGATGATATCGTGCATGCCCGCGCTGTCGCCGCTGCGCCAGGCGGGGGCGGCGTAGCGATAATCGATGTGCGTAGCGCCGGCGACCACCGGATCGGCCGCGCACGCCTGCGCCACCGCTTCGAGCAGATAAGCCAGATAAAGCACGATCAGATCGCGCATCTGGAAGACGCGGTGCGGGTCGATCGAGAGCGGCGCGTTGGTGTTGAGCGCGCGGTCGAGATCGCTGACGCTCAGCAACGTCTTGAACGACTTCAGCGCCACGCGCCTCTTGCCGGCAAGGGCGTCGGCGCGGGCGATCGCCGCACGTCCGAACAGCACCCGGCCTTCGTCGACGAAGACGGCGCTGTCGAGCAGGAACGGATTGCCCGTCCCTTGCGCGCCGCTCAGCATCAACGGGCGCACCAGCGCCGGGTCGAAGCGCATCCACGCATCCGCCGGCGCGGCGGCCGCCTTCGAGTAGGCGGTGCCGAAATCGACGCAGAGCGTCCAGCTGGTCATGAGCTCTTGGCCTTGCGCAGGCGCCCGGCCCGCGTCTTCGCCAGCACCTCGCCGCCGCGCGCGACGCCCCTGGCCTCCACCCGCACCGTCTTCGGCGCCCGGGCCCCGGCATCGGTCAATTCGTGCCGCTTCGGGTCGTACGCCTCGCGCGCGCCGAGCTGGCCGAGACGCGTCAGCCCGCGCTTGCGCGCGGCGCGCGCCAGCGACTGCGCCAGCCTATCGAGCGCGTCCTCCCGCGCCGTATCGTCCTGCGCGCCCTGCGCCTCGTCGAGATCGGCGAGCGCCTGGGCCAGGGCTGCGTCCGCTTCTGACCAGGCCGCCTCCGCCAGCGCGCCGGCGAGCGAAACGGCCGGCGCCGCGCGTTTCCGCGCGGCGCCCTTTTTCGACGGTCCCCTGGCCGGGGTCTTGGGTCTGGGCTTTGCAGCCGCGGGCATAGGCGTTTCCAAGCTCATGGGTCAGGCCCAGCTTAGCGCCCCTCCGCGGCCGGAGCCTAGAGGCGCAGGCTGAGCCCGACGGCGAAGGTGTTCACTTCGAAGTCGCGGTACGCGGCCGCGCCGGACGACTCCACCTCCTCGTGGCGATAGCGCGCCGTCAGCGCCACGCGACGGTTCATCAGATAATCGGCGCCGACTTCGCCGTTGAAGAACTCGTCATCCCGGTCGACCACGTCATACTCGCGAGCGCCTGCCTGCACCGCGCCGGTGAGGATCAGGTTGCGCAGCAATTCGTGGTCCACGCGCGCGCCGTAGGTCTCTTCGATGTAGGGCAGCAACGAGTTGCCGCCGATGACGTCTTCGGCATTGCGGCGGGCGTTGAAGGTGAGCGTCGTCAGCCGGGTGATGTACCACTCGAGCTCGGCGGCGATCGCCAGGCCGTCGGTCGAGCCGAAGCCTTCGTAGTCGCGCTCGAACTGGCCGACCGTGAACTCGCCCTCCATCAGATCAGTAAAGTTCACGGTGACGCCGGCGAGATAGGTCTGGCCTTCGGAATCGAGCGTCGGATCGTTCTCGTATTCGCGCTCGTCGACGGTCGCCTGGAAGACCGCGCCGATGCGCGGCGTGAGCTCGGCTTCGATGCGCCCGCGCAGCAGGTTCTGCTCGTTGTCGCGGATGTTCTGGAGATCCTCGAAATCGGTCTCGGCGCGCGCCGCTTCGGCGCTCACGCGGAAGCGGTTGAACGCATGCGCGATGGTCACCGAGGCGTCGTTGCGGTCGTACTCGACCGGATCGGGCGTCAGCGGCGAGTCCGGATCGGTGCGCGGCTCCACTTCGTGCGCGAACCCTGCCGTGCCGGTGATGCTGGTCGAGCTGCCGATGTCGAAACGGCCGAGGCCGCGGATGAAATGCGTGTCGGAGTCCTCGCTCGAGAAATCCTCGTGGCTCGTGAAGGTCGCGCCGCCCTCGACTTGAATCGCGTGCCGCGACCAGCCGGACCGAAGACGCGCCCACGGGCTTACCGTGTAGATCATGTCTTCGTCTTCGAAGCCGTCTTCCTCGGCGAAGAGGTTGTCGGTGCTGGCGACGCCTAGATTGAGTTCGGCGTTCAAATTGAACGCGCCCAGGCGCGTGCCGAGCGGATCAAACTCAGGCCGCGGCCGCTCGCGGACGGAAACGCTGTCCTCCGTCGTTTGAGCAGCAGCATGAAGCGGCGCGAACGCGATCAGCGACGCGGCGAAAGCGGAAAGAACGCGATGAAAGCGCAATGGACATCCCCCTGCACGCGCCGAAGCCGCCTGGTTGGCCAAGCGGGAGCGGCGGCTTTGCGCCGATCGTTCCGCGGAGTTCATCATGAAAGCAACGGCTTGCTCGCGCGGCGGGAAAGTCCGCGTGCCGGCGCGCGCAGGTTTTTGCGAAAGCGTCATCGAGGGTTTCTCCCCAGGGCAGCAGAAAGCCGCGCGCGGCCATATAGGCTGCGCCGGCGCTCGGACGAGGAGGCTAGCGGACTCCGGTTAAGAACCGGCGCGCCCGCTGTTGCACTTTATCCACAAGCTTGTCGCGTTGTTCAGGGCGCGCCAGCGGCCGCGGCGCGGATCAGGTCAATGCCAAACGAGCCAGCGGCCCAAATTAACATCCAAAAAACAGAGCAGTAGAGAATGAGGCCAGAGACGACGAGCCAGCGCGGCGGCCGGGCGGCGCGGTCCGTCTCCACGCGAGAGGGACTGGCCGGCGCAGCGCGCTGCTCCAATTCAGGCTGCGGGCGGCGAAGAGCCCCCAAAACTCACTCCAAGAACGACTCGCCGGATCGGCGCACAACCAACCTCAACGACTCTAGACAGGAGACGGTTCCAAACAAGTTTCTAAGGCAGCGCCTAACCTATCAAGCGACTGGGATTGCAATGCACAATGGACGCGTGCCAAACCTTACCAAGCCATTAGCGAGGGAAATGGCGGGGGTCGTGCACTAATGGCGAACCAAATGATCGAAACGGGGACTACAGTCCAAATCCCGTTTCGTGGCCGGCAGAACGCAGGCGATCGCTACAGAACAGCCGAGGCGCGGGTCGCGCATCGGATCACGGACCGTCGTCTCATCCGCAAGGTCAGGGCGGCCAACGGGCCGCTGAAGCGCGCGTTCGATCTCGCACTTGCAGCATTAGCGCTGCTGTTCTTGTTGCCGGCGTTCCTCACCATCGCGCTCGCGATCAAACTGACCGATCGCGGCCCGGTCTTCTATCGCCACACCCGCGTCGGCCGGCAGGGCGAGCGCTTCGAGTGCTTGAAGTTCCGCACCATGGCGACCGACAGCGAAGAGCGCCTCGCGCAGATTCTGCTGAACGATCCGCATGCCGCTGCGGAATGGCAGGAAGGGCAGAAGCTGCGCAACGATCCGCGCATCACCGCCATCGGCGCTTTCCTGCGCAAGACCAGCCTCGACGAGCTGCCACAGATTTGGAACGTCCTGCGCGGCGACATGAGCGTCATCGGCCCGCGTCCGATCACACGCGCCGAACTCAACCGCTACGGCCGCGACCGCCGCTATTATCTGCTGGTGCGCCCCGGCATCACCGGCCTCTGGCAAGTGAGCGGCCGCTCGAGCACCGGCTACGAGCGGCGCATCCGCTACGACCGCGAATATCTCGAAGAATGGTCCTGGCTCGGCGAGTTCTGGATCCTCCTCATGACGATCCCCGCGGTGCTCAACACCGACGACGCCTGCTGATTAGGGCAGTAGGGCAATAAGGCAGTAGGGCAGTATGTGTGGCGCGCCGCATGCGCCACTCCTCCCTATTGCCCTATTGCCCTATTGCCCTACTGCCTTGCCCATGTCCGACGACATCGCCGCACCGGCTTCGTTCGAAATCCCTGAAGGCTACACAGCGCTCGATTGGCGGCGCGGATTTGGCCGCCAGATCGGGCCGCTCTATCGGCGCGCCCGCGGCGAGTCCTACACGATGGGCTTCCGCGTCGAGGAGCACCACACCAACGGCATGAAGAACGCGCACGGCGGCATGCTGATGAGCTTCGCCGACATGGCCTGGGGACACATCGTCTCGGTCGAGACCTCGTCTTATTGGGTGACGGTGCGCCTCACGGTGGACTTTCTCTCCAGCGCGCAGCTCGGCGATTGGGTCGAAGGCGAGAGCGAAGTGCTCTCGCGCGCGGACGATCTCTATGTCGTGCGCGGCCGCATCTGGGCCGGCGATCGCACGCTGATCAGCGGCACAGGCGTGTTCAAGCCGATCCAGCGCCGCGAGCCGCGCCCCGGCGAACGGGCGTTCAAGAGCGAATAGTGACTCCCCAAAGCAAAGGGCGCAGCCGCCGCATGCGACCGCGCCCTTCACCGAGAGCCGCCCAAGGCCCGAACTCGGAAACTCTTATTCGAAAGCGAGACCGTCGTCGCCGCTGAAGTCGTCGACGAATACTTCTTCCTGCGTCGCCGGCTTCGCCGTGCGCGCGGCGCGCGGCATGCCGTTCACCATGTCGCTGCGCACGTCGTAGCGCGCGGCGCGGATCGCCGGGTGGAAGCCGACATTGTGCAGCGCGATCATCACGTGCTGGCCGCGCTCGCGCCAATAGGCTTCGATCTTCTCCTTCAGCGCCAGCGCGCCCTCGCGCGAGCAGAAGTCCTGCTCACCGCGCGACCCGCCGACACCAATCCAATCGTCGCCAGAATCGGGAGCGAGGTTGAGCGTGAGACGATCCATTCTGGGTCCTTCCGAGAGCGCAGGTAAAACTCGAGGCCCGATAGAGATGACAAAATCTCGCGCACGCGAATATTGCACAGAAGTCTTGGTCGACGACCTAGACGAACGCTGTCCCAAAAGGAGAAATTCGGCCTAGACCTACGGTCTATGCCTTCCGGTCTAGATCGCACTCCGCCCTGCCCAAGTGGGCGGCGACGTGGTGATGTGATCCCAGACCATGACGCGATCGGCCCCCTCCATCCTCCTCGTCGAGGACGATCTCGCTTCGGCGGAGGCCCTGACGCTGATCCTGCGCGATTGGGGCGCGGACGTCACCCACGCCGACAGCGCCGAGGCAATCGACGCCATGGCGTCGGACCGGTTGGCCGGCTTCCGTTACATCATCACCGACTTTCATCTCGGGCCGGGCGTCAGCGGCGTCGCGATCGCCGAACGCCTTGCGGCGCAATGCCCCGGCCTCAGAGTGCTGGTGCTGTCCGGATCGTTTCACGCCAAGGCGGCGGTCGCCGCCCAGGCCGCCGGTTACGAAATCATGCAAAAGCCCGCCCGCGCCGAAGCTATCCTGGCTTGGCTGGAGCGCACGTAACGCCTTGTGCTCCGCCGCGAACGGGCGGCAAGAAGTGTCATGGCGGAACCTGATCGGCCAAACACACGCCACACGCCGCACGCCGAGACGATCCTGGCGGCCGCGATCGGCGTGGTGTCGCTCATCGTCATCTCGATGGGCATGCTGTTGTGGTCCGGCGAGATGCAGCACCGCAACGAGGGCGCCGTCGTGGAGCGTGTGCGTGCGGCGCGCACCCAGCTCATTCAAGCCTCCCAGGCGCAGCACGACGCCGAAGCCATCGCCGCGCGTTACGCGGCGACGGATGATCGCGCGCTGCTCGGCGACTTCGAGGCCGCCAAGGCAAGCGCGCGCCGTTACCTCGCGAACTTGCGCGGACTCGTCAACGCCGACGCCGAGGCGAGCGCCCAGGTGACGCGCATCGAGAATCTGCTCGAGCGGCGCTTCGATCTCCTCGACGCGGAGACGTCGGCGCAGGGACGCCTGCTCTCGCCGGAGCGTCCGCAAGCGAGCGTCTACGCCGATTTTCGCGCCGAGAGCGCGGCCTTGTTCGTGCTGTTGAACGGCCGCATCGACGAGGCGCGCGCGGCGGAGAACGCCACCCGCGTGCAGCTCAGCGTGCTCGCCGTCACTTTGGCCGCGCTGTCGCTGATCGGCTCGTGCCTCGCGCTGTTGGCGCTGCGGCGCGAGCGCACGCAATGGCGCCTCGCTCACGCCGCGGCGGAGGACGCCCGCGCCAAAGCAGCCGCCTCGGACATCGCCAAAACCCGCTTCCTCGCCGTCGCCAGCCACGACATGCGCCAGCCGCTGCATGCGCTGACGCTCTATCTCACCGCGCTGGAGCGGCGCGTCGAGAACACGGAAGCACGCGAGATCGTGGGCAAAATGGATCGCGCCGTGCAGTCGATGATCGGCATGTTCGCGAGCCTGCTCGATCTCGCCCGTTTGCAGGCCGGCGTTATCACGCCGGAGATCACGGACACGCCGCTGCAGCCGATCCTCGACGCCGCCGCGGCGGAGAACCCGGGCGGCAAGGTAGAGACGCCGACCACAGATCTCGCCATCCGCTCCGATCCGAGATTGCTGGAGCGCGTCGTCTCCAATCTCGTCGGCAATGCGGTGAAGCACGGCGGCTCGGCGCGCATTCTCGTTCGCGCGGATGGCGACACGGCGGAAATTACTGTCGCCGATGAAGGGCCCGGCATCGCGCCGGAGGATCAGGAGCGCATCTTCACCGAATTCGAACGGCTAGGCGTCCGCAGCGACGGCTTGGGCCTCGGCCTCACCATCGTGCGCCGTTTGGCTGAGCTGCTCGACATCAGCGTCACGGTGGAGTCGACGCTGGGCGAAGGCGCTAGCTTCATCGTGCGGGCCCCGCTCGCGGCGCCGCTCGCGAGCGCGCCCGCGCGCGCAGCTAGCGTTAATGTGCTGCGCGGCGTTCCGGTGCTGGCGATGGATGACGACACGCTGGCGCGCGAAGCGATCGCCGGCCTGTTGACCGATCTGGGCGCCGAGGTCCGCGCTTGCGCCGACGGCGCCTGCGCCGAAGCTATCGTGCAGCAAGGCTTCGCGCCCAAGCTCCTCGTCCTCGACTTGCGTATCGACGGCCAATTGCGCGGGCTGGAGATAGCAGAGCGCCTGCGCGAGATGCTCGCCCCTGCCCCGCCGGTCATCATGGTGACGGGAGACACCGAGCAGACGACGTTGGAATCGCTGCGCGCCTCGGGCTACGCTTGGCTCATCAAGCCGATCGATCCTGCGGATTTGGGCGCCGCCGCAGCGGCGCTGCTCGAAAACGAGCCGGTCAGTTCGACTTGAGCTTGGCGATCGCTTCGGCGCGCGTGCGTACGCCGAGCGCACGATAGATCGCCGCGAGGTGGATCTTCACCGTGCCTTCGGCGATATCGAGCGTGCGCGCGATCTCCTTGCTGGCTTGGCCCTTCAGCAGTTCGCTTAGCACTTCCCGCTGGCGCAACGTCAGTTTGCTTTCGCCGTGCGCCATCGGCGCCGCCGACACCGGCGCGCCCGGCTCGCGCTTGCCGATCGCGGGCGGAACGAAAATTTTCCCGTCCATGATCTGCTTGATCGCGTCGGCGATCTCGGCGGCGGGCAGCGACTTCGGGATGTATCCGTTCACGCCGGCGCTCAGCGCCGCCAAAATCTCAGCGCGTTCTTCCCAAGCGGAGACGACGGCGATCTTAGCATCCGGGAATCCGTCGCGCAGCGCCGCCAAAGCTTCCGCGCCCGACATCCCGGGCATACGCAGATCGACGAGTATGAGATCGCCCGCACCCTCATTAGTCAGCAACTCGATCGCCTGATCGAGCGTCTCTGCCTCGCGCACCACCTCCGCATCCAGCGAGTCCATCAGCAATTGCTTGAGGCCGCTCCGGAACAGTTCGTGATCGTCGGCGACAAGTGCGCGTATTGGCATTTCTCTCGCTTCAGCTCGTTCGGTCGGCCTAGGCCGACTTACCCCAGTTCGAGCTAGACAATGCGACGGATTCCCCAGCGGCTCAACAGCTGAGTTGTGTGGCACACGCGCGAGTTGCCGCGCAGCGTCAGGGGGAGGACGCGTCGCGCGCGACGGGGGTCAATTCGCCGATCGGCTCGGCCAACGGCGTCTCACGGGCCCTGACCTGGCGCAGTGTATCGATTCGCTCGCGCTCGATCATGAAGAGTTCCAGCGCCCGCCCTTCGAGGTTTCGCCCAGTGGCGACCCGCAGCGTCATCGGGTTCATCTGCCGTCCGCGCAGCATCACCTCGTAGTGCAGGTGCGGTCCGGTCGAACGTCCTGTCGTACCGACATAACCGATCACTTGGCCCTGGCGCACGCGCACCCCAGAGCGCATGCCGCGCGCGAACCGCGACATGTGCGCATAAGACGTCTCATAGCCGTTCGCGTGGCGAATGCGGATATAGTTGCCGTACGAGCCGTAAGGCCCCGCGCGCACGATGGCGCCATCGCCCGCGGCGAGGATCGGCGTGCCCGTGGGCGCGGCGAAATCGGTGCCACGGTGCATGCGCGAATACCCGAGGATCGGGTGCCGGCGCATGCCGTAGCCTGAGGAAAGACGCGCGCCGTTGATCGGCGTCTTCATCAGGAAGCGCCGCGCGCTGTGGCCGTTCTCGTCATACCAATCGGGGCGCGCGTCGCCGGGCGCGATGAAAGAATAGAATTTGCGCGAACCGCGGCCGGTTTCGAGCGAAACGAACAGCATGTTGCCGGTGCGGACGGTGTTGCCTTCGTCGTCGTAATAGCGCTCGAACACGATCTCGAACGGATCGCCGGGCCGCACGTCGCGCTGGAAGTCGACGTCGTATGCGAACGCGTCGGCAAGCGCCGCGACTTCGCGGTCGGTCGCGCCGAGCTGCAGCGCGCTTGCATAAAGACTCGTCTCCACCGGCGCGGCGATACGCGCGATCTCGAACGTCACCGGCATCAGCACTTCGCGCGCCGCGAAGCCGCCCGCGCGTGTGCGGTTCGCCGTCACCGATGCGCCGGGCTCGGAGCGGAACGCGACACCGGTGAGGCGCGCGCCGCCATTGCTGCGGTCGAAGAAGAGACTGATCGGCTGGCCCGGCCGCAATTCGCGCGGATTATAGACGTCGACGATCGAGGCCAGCGCCGCGTTGGCCTCGGCGCTCGTCGCGCCCGCGCGCGTCAGCACGCCCACCAGCGTCTCGCCATTGGCGACGCGAAGCTCGCGCGCCTCGTGGGCAAGGTAAACTTCCGTAAACGCCCGGTGCTCGGCGCGGCGCGCGGCCTCTTCGCGCTGGGCTGCAATTTCTGCGGCGGCGGCGCCCGCCGCGCCGGAAAACAAACCGGCATGCCAGGCAAGGCCCAGGCCCACGACCGCCGTTGCGGCCATCAGGCCGAACGCGGTCAGACCTCGTCTGGCCTCCATGAGCCGATGAGCGAATTCTGCTCTCAATCTCATGCTCCACTGTCGGCCCAGGGGAAAAACATAGGCCCGACAAGCGTTTTCAGCTGTTTGGTTATCCAGCCGGAAACTGAAGTGACGTCATTCCAGGGGTCCTGGAAGCCCTCCGACGGGGAGCGTCCAGACCAGCAAGGACCACGCCAAGCGAAGGATTATGGCACATAGGTCTAACCAGGCCGTTGCGAGTCAAGACCAGGCGCCACAGACGCCTGCGGAACCGCCCCGCCCCCGCCGGTATCTTATCGGCTGGGCGACGGCGCTTGCCGCGCTCGCGGTCTCGACCTTCCTGGTGATCCTGGGCCTCTGGCTCGCCCGCCTGCCTCTCGCCCATTTCATGATTGGCGCAGCCCTCGCCGAGCGCGGCGCCGAGGCGGACTTCCAGGTCGCCAGCCTCGACTTGAACGGGCTCACCCTCACCGACCTCCGTTTCGGCGCCGAAACCGCCCCTGACGCCGCGATCGCCCGGCTCGAAGCGCGCTGGCGCTGGCGCGGGCTCGCGCCCGAGCTCGAGGCGGTGCGGATCACCGAACCGCTGCTGCGGCTGCGCCTGGATCGGCAAGGCCGCCTCTCGGCCGGCGCACTCGACCGCATCGGCGGGCCCACGCCCAGCCGCGAACGTCTCTCAATCCCGCCCGTCCTGCTCCAGGTGGTCGATGGGACGCTCCTGCTCGAAGCGCCCTTCGGCACGGTCAACGGCGCGTTTCGCGCCAACGGCCGGATCGGCGAAAACTTCACCGCCACCGCACTCATCAATGAGACGTCGCGCCCGGGCGAAAACTACGCCCTCGACCGCGGCGGCGCCGAACTCGTGGTCGTCTCCAACGACGACACCATCGCGCTGCGCTTCTCCGCGCAAGTTGCGCATCTTGTGTGGGATGGCGCCGACGTCGAGAACGCGCGCGTGCTCGCGCTGGCGCGCACGCCGCTCGATCTTGGCCGCATCGACGGCGAGATCGCCTGGCGCATCGTCGCGCTCAACGCCGCCTCCGTGGACGCAACGCAACTCGCCGGCGGATTGAACGGCGAAGCCGCGATGCGCGAGGACGCGCTGGAAATCGCCGTCTGGCGCGCGAACGCGACCGCCGACGCGCAAACGCTGCGGCTCGAGGACGTCAGCCTGCAGCGCCCGCGCTTCGCCGCCGAAGCCGAAAGCACCGGCGCCGGCGCCCGCGCGCGCTGGTCGCTCGGCGGCGCGCGCTTCGACGGCGTCGGCCTCATCTCGCAGCAGCCGGCCGCCGCAGGGCGACTCTTCATCGACAGCGAGGGCGCAGTGAGCGGCGATGCGCTCGTAACCATGGCCCGCACCGCACTCGACGCCGAAGCGCAAGATTCGCTCCGCGATGCGCTGCCGGATGTCGACGGCGCGCCGATCGACCCGACCTTCGAGCGCGCCCGCAATGCGCTCGACGCCGCCGCCGACAATTTCACGCTCTCCGCGCCCATCATCATTGGCGAGGACTCCGGAGGCGTGCGACTCAGCCTCGTCGCGCCCGCCGAAGCGCGCGCCGCGACCGGCGCGCTGCTGCGTTTGTCGCCGCTCCGGCGCGACACGCCGGGCCTCGTGCTGCAATGGCCCGGCCCGCGCCTGCACGGCGCCGTGGCGCTTGAACTCTCCGGCGGCGGCGCGCCGACCGCGGCGCTGCTGCTCGATACGCTCAGTTCGTCCGCCGAGGCGCCGTTCGAAGCCGATGGCACGCTCTCGCTCGCCAACTGGCGCGCCGGCAGTGCGAGCATCGTCGCCGAGGAGCTCGGCGTCAGCATCTCGGTTCTCCCCGACGGCGCCGGCCGCGTCGACTTGCGCGGCCCCGCGCGCATAACCGGGCCGCTCGGCGACGGCGAAGTGCGCGACCTCGTCGCCGCGCTCGATCTCGCGATCTCGTGGGGCGACGGCTGGCGCGTCACCCAGGAGCGCGGCTGCCTCCCGGTCGCCCTCGGCGGGCTCGACGTCGCCGGCCTCTCTTTCGCCGGCGGCCGCTTCTCGCTCTGCCCGCTTGGCGGCGCGCTGATCGCCGCCGACCGCTACGACAACCTCACCGGCGGCTTCTCCGTCCGCCAACTCGCACTGAACGGGCGCCTCGCAGGTCCGCGCGGCCAGCCCGCGCGCGTCAGCGCCGCGGACGTGATCGGCCGCTTCAGCGGCCGCTCCGGCGATGTGACTTTGGCGGTGGCCGCCCAAGCGCCCGCGCTCACCATCGCGATGGACCAGGACCGCACGCTCGCCTTGCGCATGCAGCGCATCACCGCGAACGCCCACATCGCCGACAGTTGGCGCGTCGAAGGCGGTTTCGTCGCCGGCACGCTCGCCGATCCGACCCTGCCCGGCTCGGTGTCGGCCATCGAGGGAACGTGGTCCGCCGCGCCCGACGAGGACGACGACCTTGTCGTCCGCATCGTCGCCGCCGAGGCGCTGCTCACCGCCAATCGTCCGGCGAGCGAAGACGAGCGCCCGCTCTTCAATCCGCTGCGCCTAGTCAATGTCGACGCCGTCCTGAGCCAAGGCGTTGTCGATGCGAACGGCGCGATCCTGCTGCAGGCGCAAGAGCGGCAGCTGGCCAGTTTCACTGCGCAGCACCTGATGGACCCGGGCACGGGAACGGCGCGCATCGTCGCGGCCGATCTCACCTTCGGCCCCAACCTCCAGCCCTACGACATCACCGAGCGCACCCGCGGCTTCGTCGAGAACGTGACCGGTAGCGCCGATATCGTCGGCGACATCGCTTGGACGCGCGACGCCATCACCAGCACCGGCCGCGTGCGGCTCAACGGCGTCTCGCTCGCGACCGCGACCATTCCGATCGTCGAAAATGTGAATGGCGAAGTTTTCTTCGACGACCTGTTCGCGCTGACGACGCCGCCCGGGCAAATGCTCAATGTCGGCCTGCTCAATCCGGGCGTCGCCGTCACCAACGGCCGCGTGCGCTTCCAACTGATGAGCGAGCAGCGCGTCGCCATCGAACAGGCGGAGTTCGACTTCGCTTCCGGCATCCTCTCGATGCGGCCCAACACGATCACGCTCGGGTCGGACGAAACCCGCTTCGAACTGGCGCTGCGTGATGTCGACGCTGCAAGCCTCCTGGACACCCTCAACGTGCCCGACCTGCAGGCGACCGGGCGTCTCGAAGGCTCGTTCCCGCTCATCCTGACGCGCCGCAGCGCCTTCGTCGAAGGCGGCGTCGTCCGCGCCCAGGGTGAAGGCGGCACGATCTCCTACACCGGCAACGCCGGCCAGAGCGCCACCGGCGTGTCGCGCATCGCCTTCGAAGCGCTGCGCAGCTTCCGCTATGACACGCTGTCGCTGACGCTCGACGGCGATCTGAACGGCGACGTCGTCTCTTCGATCGAGTTCACCGGCCGCAACGCCGGCCGCCCCGTCAATCTCGGGCCGATCATTCCCGGCCTCGGCGAGGTCCAGGTCCGCGGCGTGCCGTTCGAGTTCAACGTCCGCGTCACCGCCCCCTTCCGTCGCCTGGCGCAGACCGCCGCGACGATCACCGACCCCGGCGCCCTGATCAATCAGCGCCGGAACGACGAGGACGAGGAACCGGTTGACCCGGATGCGCCCGGGACAGAATAAGTGGCCGCTTCAGAGCCCATTCAGCTGGGCGCCGCTAAACCCGGCAGCACGGAGTTCCTCATGCGCACGCAAGCACTGCTGCTTTCGAGCCTAGGCGCGGCGACCGCGTTGGCGGCCTGCATCCCGGTTCAGATTCAGGCCCCCGAGGACCCGATCGAGATCAATCTCAACGTCAACATCCGCCAGGAAGTGATCGTCCGTCTCGAACGCGACGCCGAAGAGCTCCTGGAAAACAACACCGACCTGTTCGGAGGCACGACCCCATGATCCGCGCACTTGCAGCAGCCGCTTTGACCGCCGCGACTTTGGCGCTCGTTGCGCCGGCGATGGCGCAGGACGCGACCTTGAACCAGGCGGTCGACGCCGGCCTGATCGGCGAACAGGCCGACGGCTATCTCGGCTTCGTCCCCGGCGCTAACATCTCCGCCACGCTGCGCGGCCGCGTCGAGGCCAACAACATCCAGCGCCGCCAGCTCTACACGCGCCGCGCCGCCGAGCGGAACGTCTCCGTCAACGAGATGGCCGCCGCCGTCGCTTGCGAAGTGTTCGAAAGCCGCATCGGCGTCGGCGAGCGCTATCGCGACGCCAACGGCCAATGGCGCCAGCGCACGGCGACGCAGCCGGTGGTGATGCCGCCCTTCTGCAGCTAGCGGCGCCAAATCGCCGCGCGGCGCCGTAGCGCGTGGGCGCTCATGACGGCGCGGACCATATTTGTCGCATGAAGGTCTTCCTGCTCACGCTGTCGCTGGGCGGCATTCTCGCCATCGTGATGTTCGGCGCGCTGACCGGCTGGGACGCCTCGGCCATGAGCATTCACGGCTGGATCGCGTTAACCTTGGGCACCGTGATTTCGCTAGCGGTAGGCGGCGGCCTGATGGCGCTCGTGTTCTACTCGGCGCGCAAAGGCTACGACGACCGCATCGAGATCGACCGCGATCCGCACTGAGCGTTTATGGTCGGGCGGAGCATAATGTGGTAGGCTCTTCCCGATGGCGCCCCGCAAAGCTTCCGGCAAACGTTTCGACTCCCTCTACGCGCACGGCTTCGTGCGCGTCGCCGCCTGCGCGCCGGTGGTTGCGCCCGCCGATCCCGCCGCCAACGCCGACGCCATCCTGAAGTTCTGGCGCGAGGCCGACGCCGAACGCGCCGCCGCCCTCTTGACGCCCGAACTCTCGCTCACCGGCTACGCCATTGACGATCTCCTGCTGCAGGACGCATTGCTCGACGCCGCCGAAGCGCAGATCGCCCGGCTCAAGGAAGCCAGCAAGACGCTTTTCCCGATCCTCATCGTCGGGGCGCCGCTCCGGGTGCGCGGCGCTCTGTTCAACTGCGCCGTCGTCATTCATCGCGGCAAGATTCTCGGCGTCGTCCCAAAGAGTTATCTGCCGAACTATCGCGAGTACTACGAGAAACGTCATTTCTCGAGCGCGCGCGACACCAATGTCGGCGTGATCCAACTCTGCGGCGAAATCGTCAGCTTCACCGAGGAGACGATCTTCACCGCGACGGAAGCGCCGAACTTCAGCTTCCATGTCGAGATTTGCGAGGACTTCTGGGCGCCCATTCCGCCCTCCACCTACGGTGCGATGGCGGGCGCCAACATCCTCTTCAATCTCTCGGCCTCGAACATCGTCATCGGCAAGTCCGAGGACCGCGCCGTGCTGTGCGACTCCCAATCGCGCCGAGCAATCGCGGCCTATGTCTTCGCAGCGGCTGGCCGTGGCGAAAGCACCACTGATCTGGCTTGGGACGGTCAGGTCATCGCCTACGAGATGGGCGAGAAGATCGCCGAAGGCGAACGCTTTGCCCGCGAACCTCAGCTTGTGACTGCCGACATCGACGTCGCGCGCATAGCGCAAGAGCGGCTGCGCAACGGCACATTCCGCGATGCGGCCGCGCCGCTGCAAGACGGCCTTGGCATCTGGGCGCGCATTCCATTCGAGCTGAACGCGGCGGCCGAGCCTACGCCGCTGAAGCGCGCGATCGATCGCTTTCCGTTCGTGCCGGACGATCCGGCCAAGCGCGACCGCGATTGCTACGAAGCCTACAACGTTCAAGTCTCCGGCCTCGCCAAACGCATCGAAACCACACGCAGCAAACGCGTCGTCATCGGCGTCTCCGGCGGCCTCGATTCCACCCACGCGCTCATCGTCATCGCCCGCGCCTTCGATCTTCTCGGCCTGCCGCGCAAGAACATTGTCGGCGTCACCATGCCGGGCTTCGCCACCAGCGACGCCACCAAGTCCTACGCCTGGGCGCTGATGAACGCGCTCGGCGTCGACGCGCGCGAAGTCTCGATCGCGCCGCTGGCGCAGCGTATGCTCGAAGACCTGAACCATCCCGCCGCCCGCGGCGAGCCGGTCTACGACGTCGCCTACGAAAACGTGCAAGCGGGCCTCCGCACCGATTACCTCTTCCGCCTCGCCAACACCGAAGGCGGCTTCGTCGTGGGCACCGGCGATCTTTCAGAACTCGCGCTCGGCTGGTGCACCTACGGCGTCGGCGATCACATGAGCCACTACAACGTCAATGGCGGCGCGCCGAAGACGTTGATCCAGCACCTGATCCGTTGGGTCGCCGACAAGCACATCTTCGACGCCGAAGTCTCGAAAACGCTCATCCGCGTGCTCGAAGGCGAGATCAGCCCCGAACTCATCCCCGGCGAAACGCCGCAGAGCACGCAAGCCGTGGTCGGCCCCTACGAGCTGCAGGACTTCAATCTCTATTGGATCACCCGCTTCGGCCTCGCGCCCAGCAAAGTGCTCTACCTCGCCTGGAACGCCTGGCGCGAAAAATACGACTACGTCACTTTGAAGCATTGGCTCGAAGTCTTCATCACCCGCTTCTTCGCCAATCAGTACAAACGCAGCGCCTTGCCGAACGGGCCGAAGATCGTCTCTGGCGGCGCCCTCTCCCCGCGCGGCGATTGGCGCATGCCGAGCGACGCCAGCGCCGCCGCATGGCTGGCGGAACTGAAGCAAAATACGCCTGAAGCGCTGGACTAGCGCCGCCGCGCGTGCGTTATCGCGCCAGCATGATCTTCGCTCCCGCGCACAACACCGTCATCCTGGGGCTCAGCGCAGCTGAGAGCCCAGGATCCAGGGGGAAGCGACCCGGCGTAGGCCCCTGGATCCTGGGCTCGCGCTATGCGCGCCCCAGGATGACGGGATGCCTTTCGCTCGCGGAGAGAGGCGCATGAGCGTGCAACTCGACTCCCTCATCGCCCTCGCGCTCGCCGCCGGGCGAGAAATAAACGCCGTGCGCGAAGCCGGTTTCGAAGCGCAGACCAAGCTCGACGGCTCGCTCGTCACCATCGCCGACCAGCGCGCCGAAGCGATCATCGAACAGGGCCTGCGTGAGCTCGCGCCGAACGTTCCCATGATCGGCGAAGAAGCCGTCGCCGAAGGCCGCATCCCCGAATGCGGCGATCGCTGGTTCTGCGTCGATCCGCTCGACGGCACCAAGGGCTTCGCCAAAGGCGGCGACGAATTCACCGTCAACATCGCGCTGATCGAAAACGGTTTGCCCACGTTGGGCGTTGTCTACGCGCCGGCGAGCGGCGAAATGTTCGCCGGCGAACCGAACGCCGCGCGCACCGCGCGCTGCGATCCGCACACGGCCGAAATCGTCAAGCCGTTCGCGCCAATGGTCGCCAACACGGCGGCGACGCGGCCCTGGCGCATCATCGCCTCCGAGAATTCGGGCCGTGACGTGAAGACCGCCGGTTTCATCGGCGCGCTCGAAGGCGTGCCGGCGCATGCAAGCTCGTCGATCAAGTTCTGCCGCATCGCCGAAGGCGCCGCCGATCTTTATCCGCGCTTCGGCGAAGTCAGCGAATGGGACGCCGCCGCCGGCCACGCCATTCTCAACGCTGCGGGCGGCGGCATCATGCGCCTCGACGGCGCCCCGCTCATCTACGGCGACCGCGCCGGCGGCTTCCTCATCCGCGGCTTCGTCGCCTACGCCAACGACGCCGCCCGCGAAGCCGCCCTCGCCGCGCTGACGTAAGCTGAGCAACGCAGCGCTAGCGCCGGCGTCCACTACAATAACTGCCGTCATCCCGGCCGCAGGCGCGAAGCGCCGTAGAGCCGGGACCTAGGGGCAAACGCACTGCCGCTCGCCCCTGGGTCCCGGATCGCGCTCCGCGCGTCCGGGATGACGGTGTGTTGTTGGATAGATGCACGCTCTATCCCCCATGTTTCCGGGCAAAACTCCAATCCGATCAACGCCCGCGCAAAAATCAATCCGACAGCGCCAGAGCTGGCGTATAATGCCCTTGCTCTCACACGAGAGGATTTCGAAGAGCTCCGAAGCTTTGAAATGTGAGCGCATCGACCGGCGCGGCAGACGTCGCTTCGATGGAAGAAAGAGCGTTGTGATCGCTGTGAAATCCGTTGTGTCGCCGTGGTAAAAAAACACGAAGGCGCACCGGTCCACAAAGAAACCGACGTGATGCCCATCGTTGAGGAAGTCCGCGGACGTGGAATGTCGAGAGGGCCCTTGAGAGAGGGTCGACGCTTTCCAGGTCCGTAGGGCGAAGCGAACGAGGTCTGCATTGCCTGCGGGGCGTGAAACCGCAGGGTCCAGAGTTTTTCGGAAGACTCTGACGCGCTGAACCGGCTCGTGGCCATAAGGAGCCAAGGCCCCTGCATGCTTTCCATGCTGGTGAGCCAACAACTCCTGGTCGCCAATCCGGGAATAACGGCCGATCACGGGGCGCGTTCGACGCGCAGCGTTGTCTGGCGACAGGCAGCGCACACTAGAGACTACCTCAGCGCGTCCGACGCGCCCCGCCTCTCATTAGGGGCAGTAGGCAGTGGGCAGTAGGCAGTAGGAATTTTCGAGCACCGGCGTCCGCCGGCGCGCCAACGCGCCTATTGCCTACTGCCAACTGCCCACTGCCTAAACGCTCAACCGATGCACCAAACGCCGCATGAATGCCACGCCTTCTTCGATTTGCGCCAGCTCGATCCATTCGTCCGGCTGATGCGCTTGCTCGATCGAACCGGGACCGCAGATCACCGCCGGAATGCCGGCGCGCTGAAACAGCCCGGCTTCCGCCGCATAAGCGACCGCGCGCGTTTCGTTGTCGCCGGTCAACGCCCGCGCCAGCGCTTCGGCTTCGCTGTCGCGCGCGATCGCCAGCCCCGGCGTATTCGAGCGTCGCGTGATCGTAACGCCGCCTTCCGGCGCGCGCGCTTTGATCTCGGCGTCGAGCTGTTCCGCCGCGGCGCGAAACCGCGCCTCGATCGCATCGCCTTCAGCCTGCTCCGGACAGCGCAGGTCCCACACGAATTCGCACCGTCGCGCCAATATGTTCGCCGCCGTGCCGCCTTCGACGCGTCCGATCGTCATCGTCGGCCCCGGCGGCGAGAAATGCGCATGCGCGACGCTGCGCGCCTCCTCCGCCATTTCGGCGACGAGCCGCATCAGCTTCAGCGCCTCCATCACCGCGGAGACGCCCTGATCCGGCAAACTCGAATGCGCCTCGCGGCCGATCACTTCGACCAGAAACGAGCGCACGCCCTTGTGCGCGGAGACGACCTTCATCGATGTCGGCTCGCCGACGATCACGGCGCTCGGCCGCTGCGGCAGCGCCGCCAGCTCGGCGATCATCGACGGCGCGCCGAGACAGCCGATCTCTTCGTCATACGAGAACGCCATAATCACCGGCCGCCTCAGCGGCGCGGCAAGCATCGCATCGACATGCGCCAAAGCCAGCGCCACGAAGCTCTTCATGTCCGCGACGCCGCGGCCATAGAGTTTGCCGCCGCGCTCGCTCAGCACCCAAGGGTCGCTCGTCCACGGCTGACCGTCGACCGGCACCACGTCGGTATGTCCCGAGAGCACGACGCCGCCGCCGACCTCCGGCCCGATCGTCGCGTAGAGATTGGCCTTGGTCCCATCCGCGTTCGCCACGCGCCGCGCGGCGACGCCGCGCGCGCTGAGATAATCTTCCACCCACGTGATCAGCGCCAGATTGGAATTGCGCGAGGTCGTATCGAACGCGATCAGCCGCGCCAGCACATCGAGCGTCGCGGCGGTCTCGCTCACTTAGCGCGGCGCCTCGACGATTTGTCCGCCCGGCTCCTGGAACGCCAGCAGCACGATGCGGAATTGCAGCGGCGCAGCGGGCGGAATCACCGGCGGTCGCCCTTCGGGCCCATAGCCCAGCTCCATCGGAAACGTCGCCACGATCTCATCGCCAGGTCGCATCTGCGTGATCGCCTCGCTGAACCCAGGCACGACCGCCTGCAGCGGAAACTGCGCCGGCTCGCCGCGCTCGAACGAGGAATCGAACACCGTGCCGTCCGCGAGCCGTCCTTCGTAATGCACCAGCACCGCCGCCTCTTCGCTCGGCCGCGGCAGCGACTGGTTGGCGCCGCGGGCGCGGCGTTCGATCAGCAAGCCGGAGGGGCGCGCCTCGACGCCCGGCTGCGCGCGCACGCGATCCAGGAACGTCGCGCTTTCGGCCGACGCTTGCTCGGCCGCTTGCGCCTCTTCCTTTTCGGCGCGCTCGATCTCGGCCACCACGCCGCTCTCTCGTTCACCGCAGGCCGCGAGCGCGAGCGCGGCGGCGGCCAAGATCAATCTCATCATCGGTAGAGGGCTTCCGTTTGCTCGATCGTCCAAGGTTCGGCTTCCGCCGCCTGCTCCCAATCCTTGAAGACAGGATCGGCGAACACCGCCGCGCAATAGCTCTGCGCCGCTTGCGGCGCTTTCACGGCGTAGGTGCGCAGCCGGGTGCAGACCGGCGCGAACATCGCATCGGCGATGCTGCGCGGGCCGAACAGGAACTGGCCCTCGCCGCCGAACCGCACCCGCAAGCCCGCCCAGAGCTCGAACAAACGCTCCAGGTCCTTGCGCGTATCCTCCGGCCAGTCCGGCTCCCGCGCGAGCCGCCGGCGCACGTTGCACGACATGTCGCGCCGCAGCGCGAAAAAGCCCGCGTGCATCTCGGCGGCGACCGCGCGCGCTTGCGCCCGCACGATCGGATCGGCCGGCCACAAATTCGGCGACTGCTCGGCGGCCCACTCGCAGATGGCGATGCTTTCATGAATCACGGCGTCGCCGATATGCAGCGCCGGCACCCGTCCGCTTGGCGAAACCGCCCGCACTTCCTTGATCTCGGAACGGCCGTAGCCCTCTCCGCCCAGCGGAATGATGTGTTCCTGAAACGGTATCCCGCCCCACTTCAACGCCAGCCAAGGGCGCATCGACCAGGACGAATAATTCTTGTTGCCGATATGAAGAACAGGCGTGGGCATGGCCGCGCTTGTTTCAGAGGCCGGGCGCTAGATCAAGCCGCGGCGCCGCGAGCCTCGGTTCCGCCTTTCGCAGTCAACGCCAATCCGGGCCCGAGCCTTGCTTCTCGCGCCAGGCGAGCGGAGCAAGGCGGATTCGTGCGTCTCGAAACGATACACCCCTATGAACTAGGCGCGGCTGACATCGAGCGCTGGCGCACACACCAGCGCCCCGGCACGCTGAGCCCGTATCTCACGCCCGACTGGGCGCAGATCGTCGGCGCGGCGCGCAAGGACGCACGCGTCTGCATCATCGATGACGGGCAGGGCTACTTCGCTGCGCAGCGCATGTCCCGGTTCGCTGCCATGGGCCTCGGCGCGCCGATCGCCGACTATCAGGGCCTGGTCGCCGCGGAAGACATTCAGATCGAAAGCGCCGCGCTCTGCCGCGCCCTCCGTGTCGGCCGCATCGATTTGAGCCACACCCCCGCCGGCCAGGCGCTGTTCAAACCCGCCGGCGCCGAAGGCTCCTGGATCGCCGAAACGCACGGCGCGCGCGAGCTTTACGAGGCCGCTCTGAAGCAGCGGCGGGCCGAGTTCGTGCGCCAGACCGACAAGAAGGCGCGCAAGCTCGAACGCGAGCGCGGCCCGATCGAGTTCCGCGCCTGCTCGCGCGAGCGCATCGACTTCGAGACGCTGCTGAACTGGAAGAACACGCAGCTGAAGCGCAGCGGCCAGCCTGAGATCTGGGCGACGCCGTGGGTGCGTGAAACGCTGGAGCGTTGCTTTGCCGCCCAGGCGCCGTCGTTCAGCGGCGCTCTGTTCACGCTCTCGGCGCAAGATCAGCTCGCCGCGGCCGCCTTCTGCCTGCGCAGCGCCAAGGTGCTGCACTTCTGGATCGTCGCGCACGACAGCGGCTACGATTCCTGCTCGCCCGGCGTCCTGCTTGCGCGCCGCATCATCGGCTGGGCCGCCGATCACGGCATTGCCGAAGTCGATTTCGGGCCGGGCGATTATCAGTACAAGCGCCAGCTTTCGACGACGCAACGCAGCCTCGAATGGGGCGTCGTCAGCGGCGGCTCGCTCTCAGGCGCCTTCCGGGAAAGCCAAAACGTGCTGCGATCCCAAATCGAGCGCCTGCCGCACAAGCGCTTGGCCGCTCTGCCAGGCAAAGCCATGCGCCGGATCGACTTAATGCGCGCGCTCGCGGCGTGAGCGTTGAACCGCACCGCTCTTGACCATAAGGTCCGCGCGCCCATGTCCGACCGCAGCACTGCCACCGTCACCATCGACGACATCCGCGCCGCCGCCAAGCGCCTCGCCGGCCGCGTCGAGCGGACGCCGATGCATCATTCGCGCACGCTGTCGAAAGCGACCGGGCTCGATGTCTGGGTCAAGTACGAGAACCAGCAGCTGACCGGCGCCTTCAAGGAACGCGGCGCGCTCAACCGCCTGCTCCAGCTCAGCGGCGACGAGAAGAGCCGCGGCGTCATCTGCGCCTCGGCCGGCAACCACGCTCAGGCGCTGGCGCACCACGCCCAGGCGCTCGGCATCCCCGCGACGATCGTGATGCCCCGCGGCACCCCGCACGTAAAAGTCGAACAGACCCGCGCCCGGGGCGCCGCCATCGTCATTGAAGGCGACACCTTCGATGACGCCTACGCGCACGCGCTCAAACTGCGCGACGAACGCAATTTCGTGTTCGTGCATCCGTTTGATGACGCGGCGGTGATCGCCGGCCAAGGCACGGCGGCGTTGGAGATGCTCGAGGATGCGCCCGACCTGGACGCGTTGGTCATTCCAATCGGCGGCGGCGGGTTGATCGCCGGCATGGCGATCGCAGCGAAGGCGATGAAGCCGGACATCCGCATCATCGGCGTCGAGGCGGCGATGTATCCGTCGTTCAACGCCCGCAGCGCGGGCGAGAAATGCAAGGCCAGCGGCCAGACCATCGCTGAAGGCATTGCCGTCAAGGCCGTGGGCGATCTGCCGTTCGCGCTGGCGCGACCTCTGATCGACGAGATCGTGCTGATCGACGAGCCCGGCTTCGAGCAGGCGATCGCGCTTTACGTGACCGCCGAGAAGACCGTCGCCGAGGGCGCTGGCGCGGCGACGCTCGCGGCGTTGCTGGCGAGGCCGGACGCGTTCAAAGGCGCGAAGGTCGGCATCATGCTCTCCGGCGGCAATATCGACACGCGCCTGCTCGCGTCCGTGCTCGAGCGTTCGCTGGTGCGCGAAGGCCGCATCTCGGTGCTGCGCTTCATCGGAGACGACCGGCCCGGCATTCTCGCCACCGTCACCCGCATCATCGGCGATCATGGCGGCAACATCCTGCAAGTGGAGCACCACCGCATGACGCTCGACGCGCCGATAAAGGGCGTCGAATTCGACATCGAAATCGAAACGCGCGACGCGCGGCATACCGCCGAAATCATCGCCGCGCTGACGGCCGCGGGGTACGAGGCGCGCCGCCTTTAAACGCTGGAACGGGTCTCCCGCGGCGGCGTTGGCTAGCCAGGAGATCCCCCACATGCTTGAAAACGGAACCGCTTGGATGCTGGTCGCGGACGGGCGTAGAGCCCGCGTGCTGGTCGAACAACGCCGCGGCGCCCCTTTGGAGGAGCGCCCGGACCTCGCGATGGAGATCGGCGCGGACGAACTCTACGACCCGCAGGACCGCCCGCCGCGGAACTCGAACCGCGTCGGCCCTGGCCGTCACGCCTGGGACAAGGGCCGTAACCTACACGAAGCCGAAGAAGAGAAGTTCCTGAAACGCGTGGCCGAACGCGTCGGGGAGGCCGACAAGAACAACCAGTTCGAGCATCTCGTCATCGCCGCCCCGCCCCGCGCGCTCGGCATGCTGCGCAGCATGCTGCCGACGAACACCCAGAATAGAATCTGCGCCACCACGCCGAAGGATCTGGTCGACGAAGAAACGCCGCGCCTGCGCGAACGGCTGCAGGAGCTGCTGCGGCACTAGCCCGAGCGTACGCTATTCCAGCTGCAGCACCCGCCGGAAGAACAGCGTCTCCGCTTCGCGTTGCGCCTCCTGGTTCTCGCGCCGAGCGAAGCCGTGACCTTCGTTCATGGCGATCATCAGCCACGCCTCGCCCCCATTGCCGCGGACGGCAGCGTAGACCTGCTCCGCCTCCGAGACCGGCACCCGCGGATCGTTGTAGCCATGAATGACGAAGATCGGCTTGTTGACGCGATTGATATTGTTCAGCGGCGAAATTCGGTCGAATACGGCGCGCATTTCCGGATTGCGCTCGTCGCCATATTCGGCGCGGCGCAGATCGCGGCGATAGCCCGACGTGTTCTCCAGAAAGGTCGCGAAATTAGAGATGCCGACGATGTCGACCGCGCCGGCGAGGCGATCATTGTAGTGCGTCATCGAGGCGAGCACCATGTATCCGCCGTAGGAGCCGCCATAGACGATGACGCGCTCATCATCGAGGGTGTTTTCGGCCTCGATCCAGTCGAGCAACGCGCCGATGTCGCGCACTGAGTTCTCGCGCAGCGGTCCGTTGTCCAAGGCGAGGAAATCCTTCCCGTAGCCGTCCGAGCCGCGCACGTTCGGCGCGATCACGGCGACGCCGAGCTCGTTCACCCAGTATTGGATCGTCGACGAGAAGCCGGGCCGGAACTGCGATTCCGGACCGCCGTGAATTTGGACGATCACAGGGTGCGGCCCCGGCGTGCGCGGGCGATAGAGGAAGCCGGAAATCTCGCGACCATCGAACGAGCGCCAGCTGATCAATTCGGGATCTATGAAGGTCGATTGCGGAATGCCGCCGGTCTCGCTCGCGGTCCAGCGCGTCAGCCGCCGCTGGCGCAGATCCCAGGAATAAACATCGCCCGGCGCGGTGGCGCTGTTCAGCGTAAAGCCGATGCGCCGGCCGTCGCGATCGAACGTGACGCCGCCGACGATGCCCGGCGGCAGTTCGGGCGCGGGCAACGCACGCAGGCTGCGCGCATCCATGAGGCGCAGCGACGAACGCCCGGCCTCGTTCACAACGTAGGCAATCGTGCGTCCGTCCGGGGAGAGATCGAAGCTCTCGACGCCCCAGCCGAGATCGGGCGTCAGCACAGAACGCTGACCGCTGGCGAGATCGATGCGAACGAGGCGCTGGAATTGCGAATCCTCGTCGGACAGCGTGATGATGGAGCGGCCGTCCGGCGTGAATTCGCCGCCGCTGTAGGAAACGGTCAGCTCCGGAGTGATGCGCGTGATCTCGTTGGTCGCGACGTCGAGCACATAAAGATGACTTTCGGCGATCGAGATATAACGCTGCAGCAGGAGCTTTGCGCCGTCGGCGCTGAAATCGGCGGGATAGACCGCGCCTTCGCCGTCATAGACGCGCCGGCGCGCCTCCGCATTGTCCGGATCACCGACGTAGATGTCGTAATTGGGCTCGGTGTTCGGCACATAGGCCCAGGCGATCTGTTCGCCGTCGTCGCTCCAGATGAAGCCTTCGTTGCGCGTGCCCGGCTCGGTCAGCTGGCGGGCGCGGCCGGTTCCGACATCGAGCATGTAGCCGGCGTAGTTCTCATCGCCGCCGACATCGCGCGTGAACAGGATATCGCTCGCGCCCGGCTTCACCGCGGCGCCGGTGATGCGCTCTTCGTAGAAGGTGAGCTGGCTGCGCGCGCCCATCGGCTGGTCGACTCGGTGCAGCTGCACGGTGTCGCCGAAACGCGTGTAGATCAGCATGCCGCCGCCCGGCAGCCAGTCGGCGAAGCCGGCGCTGCGCGTGTTCACATATTGCCGCAGCCGTTCCGACACGTCCGGCGGCGTCACCGGGACGTTTTCCACCCGCAGCGCGCCGCGCTCCTCGCGCTGCGGCGCGGTTTGTGCGGAGGCTGATACGGCAAGCGCCGCAAACGCGGCGGCGACAAGGACAAAGCGCATGGATGGTCCCCCGAGGTTCAGCCGATATCGCTAGCGCGGCGTCAGCCTCGCGCCAACATCCCTGCGATCAACTGTCCTCTAGGGCCCGCACGTTGACGCCGCGACCGTAAACGAGCTCGCCGCCGCACCATGCGCCGAGGAGCATCGAGGCAAGCGCCGCTGCGCTGCAGGCGACAGCCCAAGCCGGCGGCGGCGTCAGCACCGCATAGTCGGCGGTCAAGCGTCCGAACAGGCCGCCCGCCGCGAGCGTCCACGCCGCGCCCATGAGGCTTGCGTGCGCCAACACGAGCTTCGGCGCGCGGCGGTGCGCGCGCTCGTAGTCAAGGGCGCCCGCCATTGCGGCGATCGCGCCGCCGACGACGCCGACCGCCGCCATCAGCGCGGCCGCTTGCGAGAAAAAATCCTCCCCCACCGCGGCCGCAGCTGCGTCGCAGAGCGGTGTCAGCACCCAGCCGGCCAACGGCAGATGCACCAGCATCGGATGCAGCGGGTGCAAACGCATGTGCGTTCAGACCAGACCAAACGCGGACGCCGCCACTGCTCCCACGCCTGTGACCGCAGCCAGCGCGTGGATGATCGCCAGCGCCTTCGGCGGAGGTTTCTTCTGGGCGTGAAAGCTGACCATGACGAAGCCGCCGAGCGCGGCGACGACCAGCAGGATCGCGCCGATCAGCACCGGCTGCGCTGGCGCGCCGCCTGTCAGGAACGCGGTGTAAAGCAGAAGCGCCAAGCCGGAAGCCGCGAACAAGCCGTGCAAGATGGCCGCCGGCCAGGGCGGAAGCTGGCCGGCAAGCACGCGGCTCGCGAGATAAATCCCCACCACCGCCGCCAGAACGAACAGGACGATCGAATAGACCAACATGCCTTCCTCCCTCGAGTAGGACGCTAGCTGTTCAACGTACTTTGTAAAGTTTTTTCCGTCGAAAGTGTCATATCTCCTGGTCCGCGGACCGGCGCAAAGGCTAGGAAGGCTCATGCTCGACGCGTTCGGACAGCGCCAAAGGGACCTCCTCAACCTGCTCCTGCAGCAAAAGGACGGACTGACGATCGATCAAATGGCGTCGTCGCTCGGCATCACGCGCTCGGCGGTGCGCGAACATGTGAGCGCGCTCGAGCGCGATCGGCTTATCGCCGGCGGACCGCTGGCGTTGTCCACCGGCGGACGTCCGGGCCGGCGCTATGCGCTCACGGACCGGGGGTTGGCCCTTTTTCCGAAACAGTATGACTTGATGGCGCGATTGCTGCTGGAATCGCTGACCCAACGGCTTGGCGGCGCCGAGGCCGAGCGCGAGCTGCGCAGCCTGGGTTCACAACTCGGCGCGCAAACGAGGGCCAAGGTCGGCGCCGGCAACCTTTCGGAACGCGCGCGTGCGGCGGCGGAAGTGATGCGCGAACTCGGCTATCAATCCTCCGTGCGGGAGGACGCGACGCCGTCAATCGAAGCGCTCAATTGCGTCTTTCACGAATTGGCGCGGCGCAATCCCAGCGTCTGCGCACTCGACTTGTCGCTCATAGAAACGATCACGGACGCACGCGTCGAGCACCGCGCGTGCATGGCGCGGGGCGACAACGCCTGTGTGTTTTGTCTCGCGCCGAAGGACAGCTGACGCTTGGCGTCAAGCCGCCGCTGATGCTTCCGTCGGATCGTGCTCGGCCACGAAATGTCCCGGCGCGATCTCGATCCATTGCGGCCGGTACTGCACCGCGTCGGGACTGTCGATGACGCGCGACTTCAGGAATCGCAGCGGCGCGCGGGTGTCGAGCGGGCTCGGCAGATCGCCCACCAACCGGACGCGCGGCTTGCTGCGGGCGAGATCGGGATCGGGTGTCGGCGCCGCGGCGAGCAGCGCTCGCGTATAGGGATGGCGTGGATCGCGCAGGATCACTTCTGCCGGTCCGTATTCCACGGCGCGGCCGAGATAGAGCACGAGCACGTTGTGCGAAATCTCGCGCACTACGGCGAGGTCGTGGCTGATGAACAGGAAGCTGGTGTTGAACTCGGCCTGGAGCTGCGCGAGCAGCTTCAGGATTTGCGCTTGAATCGAAACGTCGAGCGCCGACACCGCCTCGTCGCAAACGACCAGCTTCGGCTTCAGGATCATCGCCCGCGCCACACCGACGCGCTGGTTCTGGCCGCCGGAGAGTTCGTGCGGATAGCGGTTGATCAGCTCGGGATCGAGGCCGACCTGCTTCATCATCTCCTTCACGCGCTCTTCCCGCTGCTCGCGGTTGAGCTCCGGCGCGAACGCCAGCAACGGCTCGGCGATAGAAGCGCCCAGAGTCATACGCGGATCGAGACTGGCGAGCGGATCCTGGAAGACGATCTGCAGGTCCTTGCGCGACTGGCGGATCGCTTCGCGCTCGCTCGGCAACAGGTTGCGGCCCAGGAAGGTCACCTCGCCCGCGTTGCGCGGTAGGAGCTGCACCACGGCGCGCGCGAGCGTCGACTTGCCGCAACCGCTTTCGCCGACGATGCCCAGAGTCTCGCCGGCCTGCAGCGAGAAGCTGACGCCGTCGACCGCGCGCAGGGGCTTGGTCTTGCCGAACAGAGACCTGTCCTTGATCCTGACCGGGAACGTCACGCGCACGTCGTCGACCTTCAGGATCGGCGCGCCGGAATCCGGCTGCGGCAGCGCAACGTAACGATCGCCGTCGATGCGCGGCACGGCTTTCAGCAGCATGCGCGTGTAATCCGCCTTGGGCGCGGCGTAGATCTCGTCGACCGCGCCGGTCTCCACCACTTCGCCCCGACGCATCACCGCGACGCGCTGGGCCATGCGGGCGATGACGCCCATGTCGTGCGTGATCAGAGCCACGGCGGCGTGCGTGTCCTTGCGCAGATCCTCGATCAGATCGAGCACTTGCGCCTGCACCGTGGCGTCGAGAGCCGTTGTCGGCTCGTCGGCGACCAGGAGTTCGGGCTCGGCCATCATCGCCATTGCGATCATAACCCGCTGGCGCATGCCGCCGGAGAGTTCGTGCGGATATTGCGAGAGCCGCCGCTCCGCCTCGGGAATCCGCACGCGCTCGAGCCATTCGATCGCGCGCCGCCGCGCCGCTTCGCCCTTGACGTCGAAATGGTGCGCCAGCACCTCGCCCATCTGGCTCTCGACGGTGAGATGTGGTGTCAGCGCCGTCAGGGGATCCTGGAAGACGAAGGCGACGTGACGGCCGCGAAACTTGTCGAGTTCACGCCGCGGCAGCCCCAGCACTTCGCGGCCCTGAAACTTCACCGAGCCAACGACACGGGCGTTCTCCGAGGTGAGGCCGAAGGCTGACAGGAATGTCTGGCTCTTGCCGGAGCCGCTCTCGCCGACGATGCCGAGACACTCGCCTCTGGCGATCGCGAGCGACACGCCCTTCACCGCCTCCACCTCGCCGTCCGGCGTGTCGAAGGTGACGGCGAGGTTGGAGATTTCCAGAACAGATTCAGTCATGGCGGCGGAGACTAGCCGCGACGATTCAGATGTCCATTCCCGGTAGCGGTCCCGTTGCGGCTATGGGACAAAAGCGCGACGGAGCGACCCATGGCCCAGATGAATTACCTCACCCAATGCACGTTCGACTTCGGCGCGCTGGCGCAGCTGCCGAAAGTGCTGAAGGCGCACGGCGTTAGCCGGCCGTTCGTGGTGACCGATCCGGGGCTCAAGGCGAACGGCCTGCTCGACACGCTGCTTTCGGCCCTCGGCGAGCCGCCTGCGGGCGTGTTCGCTGAGACGCCGGCGAATCCGACCGAGAGCGCGTCGGCGAAAGCGGCTGAAGCGTACCGATCATCCGGCGCGGACGGGATCATCGCCTTTGGCGGCGGCTCCTCGATGGACCTCGCCAAGGCCGTGGGCCTCATGGTCACCCATGAGGGACCATTCGAGCGGCTCGGCGGCTCCAAGCGGGGCATGAAGTTCATCACTCGGATTCCGCCGCTGATCGCCGTGCCGACCACCGCAGGCACCGGCAGCGAAGTCTCACCGGGCGCCGTCGTCATTCTCGACAACGGCATGAAAGAGACGTTCGTCTCGCCGTTCCTCGTGCCCGTCGCGGCGGTCTGCGATCCGGAGCTGACGCTCGGATTGCCGCCGCTGCTCACGGCCGCCACCGGGATGGACGCGATGACCCATTGCATCGAAGCGGTGCTGACGCCGGTGGTGCATCCGCCGGCCGAAGCGATCGGCCTCGATGGCGCCGAGCGCATCGGCAAATGGCTCGAGCGCGCGGTGAAGAATGGGCAGGACCGCGACGCGCGCTGGCACATGATGATGGGCTCGTTCGAGGGCGCGCTCGCGTTCGCGAAGGGGCTCGGCGCCGTGCACGGGCTTTCGCACGCGCTCGGCCGCATTCACGAACTCAAGCTCCACCACGGCACGCTCAACGCTGTGATCCTGCCGCACTCGCTGGCGATGATCGCCGAAGCCGGCGAGGTCGAGGAAAAGCTCGCGCGCATCCGCCGCGCGCTTTGGCTCGAACCGGGCGCCGACCTGGCGCGCTACATCCTCGACCTCAACGCTCGCATCGGCCTGCCTCCTAACCTCGGCGCCATGGGCGTGACGGCCGAGCACGGCGAAGGCGCGATCGATTACGCCGTGAGTGACATCGCCACGCTCAGCAACGCCATACCATTTGATGCGGACAAATACCGCGAGCTGTTCAAACGGGCGCTTTAGCGCGCCAGTTGTTCGCTTTTTGGACGAACGCGCGCAGGCGCCGCTCCCGTGCCTGGAGATTCTCCCCCGTGGCGGTAATTTTCGTCACAATACTGTGCAACAAGATCGGTTCTGACAACGTCTGACGTCCCGGCGGGCTGCGCCGCCATCAGGGGTCTTCAATGCAGGACGCACACCGCCGCGCGCTTGGCGCGTCGTGATCGCCGACGGCATGGGTATGGCGGCGGAAGCGCTGCCCTATCTCATCTCGTTGTCTCAATGGTCGCTGCACCGGCGTCTGCTCGGACGCAAGCTGCCGCGCGCGCTGCGGACGTGCGCGCATTTCGTCCGCGACAAGCTCAAGCTTTCGGAATCGCCGCGCGGCGTTGGCCTCGCCGCGCTCGACTTTCCGGTTGTGGCGCGGCGCGAGTTCGGTCTCGGCGCGGTTGAGTACATCGGCTACTTCTACGCCCCGTATGTGCGCAGCGCCCGCTATCTGCGCGAACTCAGGACGCGCGCCGAAGGCGAAGGCGTGCGCGGCCTCGTTGTCACCTGCGGCGCCGAAGGCGCGATCGGCCATCCGAACCCAAAGAAGCGGCGCGCCATCGTCTCGCGCCATTTGAAGTGGCTGGACATGGCGGCCTATCTCGGCTGCCACTCGATCTGCATCCGCGCCGACAGCGCCGGCGCTCGCGAGGATCAAACCGCGCGTGTGGCGGACGGTGTGCGCGGTCTGGCCGAATGGGCCAATCTGCACGGCCTCGACGTGCTGATCGAAAACCATTACGGGCTCTCGAGCGACGCATCCTGGCTCAGGGAAGTCGTCGCGCGCGCGGACCATCCGCGCATCGGCACGCTGCCGGACTGGGGCAACTTCACCGCCGCCGAGGGCGACCGATACGACGAGATCGCGCAGATGATGCCTATGGCGCGCGCCGTCAGCGCCAAGTGCTACGACTTCGGCGCCGACGGCCGCGAAACCACGCTCGACTTCCAGCGCCTGGTCGGCATCGTCAAACGCGCGAACTATCGCGGCCATATCGGCATCGAATACGAGGGCGATCGCATGAGCGAAGCCGATGGCGTAAAGGCCTGCAAGGCGCTGCTCGAACGGCTGCAGCGCGAGCCGGCGGCGGTCGCCTCCTGACCGCCGTCGGCGCTCTGGCGTTAGTCGACCTTCGCCAGAAAGCTCAGCACCGCGTCCCAAGCTTCGGGTTCGTCGAGCATCGGCGCGTGGCCAACTCCTTCGATCGTGACCGCCTCGAGCTCCGGCTTCTGCGCGCGCATCATCGCCACCACGTCATCGCCGAACAGATCGGAAAGCGCGCCCCGCACTGAGAGCATCGGCTTCTGCGCCAGCGCGGCGAAGATCGGCGTGAGATCGGGCGGCGGCGCGTCTTCGTCGAAATCGACGAAGGCGAGCGCGATGTGCGGATCGTAATCGAGTTCGAGCTGGCCGTCGTCACGCTCGCGGAAGGTGCGCCGCGCGAACGCAAGCCAGAAGCGCTCGTCGTCGGCGCGCTCCGGAAACGCCGTCCCGTTGGTCGCCTTGATCGCTTCGGCCGCCTCGGCCCAGGAGCCCACCGGCTGCACGTGGCCGACATAGCCGGCGATGCGCGAAAGCCCGGCGGCGTTCAGCTTCGGCCCGACATCGTTCAGCACCGAAGCGGCGACGCGGTCCGGCGCCAGCGCGGCCACCACCATGGTGATGAGGCCGCCCATCGAGGTGCCGATGAACACGGCTTTGGCGATCTCGAGCTTGTCCATCAGCGCGAGCACGTCCTGGGCGTAGACGGCGGGCACGTAGTGGGCCGGATCGGGGTCGTTGGCGCTCTTGCCGCGGCCGCGCATGTCGGCGGCGACGACGCGCCGGCCCAGGGCGGCGATGCGCGGGGCGACGATCTCGAAGTCGCGCGAGTTGCGCGTGAGCCCGTGCAGGCAGATTACCGGCAGGCCGGTTTCCGGCAGAAGCGGCGGGTAGTCGCGGGCGTAGATGGTCAGGCCATCGATGGTCTCGACGATCCGCTCTTCATAGCCGCCGATCGAGACGGGCGCGCCGGCATCCATGGCGTTCTCCTAGCCCGGCGCGGTGCGACTCGCCGTGGCGTTGGCGTCGACATAATCGACCGCGCGCATGGCCCGCAACCGCGCTAGCCAACGCTGCTGCACGCTGGCGCGTTCGCTCGCCACGATGGCGGCGCAGGTGCGCAGCACGATCTCGGCGCCGCCCGCGGTGAAGCGGTCGAAGCAGAGCCCGGCGAAATCGCTTTGCCGGCGAAGCTGAATCTCGACCTGACGCTGCGCCGCGGCGACCCGCCCGCGCGCGGCCAGAGCCTGCGCACGCGCGATCGGGCCGGAACCGCGGAACCGGACGAGGAACGCGAGGGGCTGCGCGTGCGGCTGCGCCTGGGCGACTTCGAAGCCGCCGGCGGGCGCGGCGGCGGATGCGCGCTGCGGCGGCGCCGGTTGCGCCGTTACGGCGAGCGCCGCAGCCATCAGCGCGGCGGTGACGGCGATGCCCCAGGTGCGCAGCGCCTCGGTCTTCATGGCGCGGCCGGCGCGATGGTGCGCGCCGCGAGCGCAAGGTCGAGCGCCCCTCGCCCGCTCGGGCGCGCGCAGGTCGTCGCGCCCGTGCTGAGGGGCGTCGCGTTGCGTGAGCGGGCGCACTCGATCTGGCCGAACTCCGCGCCATGGCCGCTGATGGCGCGTCTGAAAAGCGCGTCCTCCAGTTCGCGCCCGCGCAGGCCGGATTGCGAAGCGAGCAGCGCCAGCGCCGCCGAGACGTGCGGCGCGGCCATCGAGGTGCCTTGCAGGAACGAATAATAGCAGCGCTCGGTCGAGTTCTGGTTCAGCGGATCGTAGCAGCCGGTCGCGGTCGCGCGGGTGGAGAGCACGCCGTCCGGGCGGCCGTCGCCGTCTGCATCCGAGAACACGTCGCCGCCGGGCGCGAGCAGATCCACTTCGGGGCCGAAGTTCGAGTAGAAGGCCAGGCCGCCGCGCGCGTCGCTGGCGCCGACGACGACGACGTTGTTGCAGTTCGCCGGCGCATAGAGCCGCGTCTGGTTGGCTTTGTTGCCGGCCGCGACGACGACGATCACGTTGTTCGCGACGGCCGCATCGATCGCCGCCTGCATCGAGGCCGGGCACGGCGCCTGGATCGTTAGGCTCATATTGATGATGTCGGCCGGATCGCGGTTGACGATCTGCTGGCCCGCCGCGTTGAGCGCCGGCGCCACCCCGGCGGCCCAGCGTATGCCGGAGACGATGTCGGCGAGTTCGCCGCCGCAGCGCCCCAGCACGCGCACGGGAATGACGGTGACGTTCCACGCGCCGCCGGCGACGCCGACGCGATCGTTGGTCGCCGCCGCGCCGATCGTGCCGGCGACGTGTGTGCCGTGGTACGAGTTCTCCGCCGCCGCGCCGCAGCGATCGCCGGCATCCTGCGCATCGCCGTCGACGCCGTCATTGTCGCCGCCGCGCTCAGGATTGGCGATCATGTCGACGCCGGAGACGACATTGCCCGACGCAACGATATCGGGATGGTTCAGATCGACGCCCGTATCGAGCACGGCGACACGCACTTCGCGCGAACCGACTTGGCTGGCCTCCCAGAAGGTGAGGAAGCCGGCGCCGCCGGCGGACTGGCCCTCGCCGGTCCCGCGCGGCCGATAGTGCCATTGCAGCGCATAGAGCGGATCGTTCGGCGCGCCGCCGATCGGAGTCTGCGCCGGCGCAGGCGCGCGCGGCTGCTGCGGCGGTTGCGTGCCGGGCTGCTGTTGTTGCTGCTGCGGATTGCGCCGCGGCGGCCAGTCGAAGCCGGGATCGGCGATATAGTTGGGTTCGGCGTATTCGAACTGGCGCGACGCCTGCAGCCGCTGGATGGCGCAGCGCGTCGCCAGCGCGATGTCGGTTTCGAGCTGGCGCTGGGTGACGATGCGCGGGCAGCGGTCGGCCTCGTTCCACTCGATCGCCGAAGGCGCCTGCGCCGCCGCTTCGCCGGCTTGCTGCGCATAGCGTAGCGAGGTCGGGCTCGCGCCGGCGCCGGCGAGACTGACGGTGACGACGCCGCCCGGGCGCACCTGCACTTCGCCGTCGACGCCAAGGCGTCCCAGCACATCGCGCGCGGCGATGCGGGCGGCTTCGGACGCTTCCGCCTCCGCGCGGGCGCGCACTTCCTCGACCATGTTCTCCGGCAGCTGTTCGAGCGCATCGGCGCCCTGCGCGCGCAGCGAGCGCACGAAATTGCTGGCGAGACCCATTTCGCTCGCGCTTTCCGCCAATTCCTGCTCGACGCGCGCGCCGATCAGGACCTGGCCGGGCGCGATCAGCACCGGCTCGGGCGCCAGCAGGGCCGCGATCTGATCCTGCGGCTGCACCGCACCGGCGAGCGCGCGGGCTTCGAGCGGCACTTGGTTGAGCGCGACCGGGCCTGGACCCGCTTGCTGGTCGCCGCGATCGAACACCTTGCCGATCTGATCGCAGGCGCCCAACGCCAGGAGCGGGGCGAGCACGAGTGCGGCCAGGCTCCAGCGACGATGCGACATGCTTGGCTCCCCACCCATTTTAGCCGAAACTACCTTGTCTTAGCTTGGCCCTCCCCGATGACAAGGCGATGTCGGCGGCGGCCCGTGGAGAAGGCCGAACGGCCGGCAAATGAGCATTTTCCCTCTTGCGGCGAACCTCACGCAGGCGCGGGCGCCGGATGCGCCGCGCGCCCGCACCGAGGACGAGGCGACCACGCTTGCGGGCGGGCCGGTATTCCTCGCCGTCGAGGAATTGCCGGACGCGTTCGAAACGCCGGACGCCGCCGAGCAGGCGGTTCCGGAGCTCTACGGCTCGGGCCTCTACGAATTGCTCTGGCGCGACGGCGCTTGGCGCGTGAGCATGCGCTATTGGCGGCCCGCGCCGCCAGCGCCGGTCGCGCGCACCGGCGAAGCGGCGGCGAAGAAACCGCTCGGGCGCGCGCGCACACCGGAAGAAGCGCGCGCACTGCTCGAGGCGCCGGCCGAACTCGCGCGCGAAGTGCTGCCTAATCTCTACGTCGACCACAAGCAATTGATGAAACGCTGGGGCAAGCTGGTGACGAGCGGCCTCGGCGAGATCGTCGAGCGTGAGGGCAAGTTCGCGTGCGCCATCACCTATTGGCGGCCGATGCACGCGCCCGGCATTGCGGCGCCGCTTGCGCCGGCGGAACGCGTCGAGCTGGCCGAGCGCGTCTTGGCGCCGTTGCGCGGACCGGAGCCGCAGGCGGAATTGGATATCGGACTGTTCGAAGATCAAGCGCCTGAGAATCCAAACGTGGTGCTGGTGACAGAAGAGGGCGACGGACGGTTCAGGGGAAGCGAATGACTCGGTTATCGGGACTCAGTTATCGGGACGCGCGTCGTCCGCGGCGCAACGGGGGCAACGCCGCTCAATCCCGATAACCGATAACCGACAACCGAATCCCGAGTGGGAGACGGGGCGCGCGATCCGCGCTGAGTAGTCTCGAGGGGTGCGCGAGGCATCTCTGCATCGCGCCGCGCGCTTCGCGCGCCCCGGTTTCCGGTCGTTTTTCCCGGCCTGGGACGAGGAGTTGTGGAACGCCGTCTTGCGACAGCTCGCCTCCTGCACGATGGAATGCGGACGCGCCTCTTCACACCAGGCCGTATCCGCTCCGACGCAACCCGCCATCGACGGATGGCGTCTCGGGGCTTAGCTCCATTCCCAATTCGCCGGTGCTGTGGGCAGGCGTTCCGTTCACCTGGACCCGACGGTTTCACTCCCCGCCGGCAACTCCCACCGACCGTGTCTTGCACCTCTC
>NZ_DASPLU010000031.1:0-309842 GCF_035627415.1 Vitreimonas sp.
GAACAATCTCGGCCCCGACGTTGTGCTCGAGAACGTCACCATCACCAATGCGACGGTCTCCGACGTGAAGAACGTCACCGACGGCGCTAACGGCGGCACAATCACCGTCGATCTCGCGGCCACCGAGGCCGACATCGACGCTTCGCTTTCGCAGGCGGATGTCGACGTCAACGGCAACGCGCTCGACAACACGATCGAGACCGGCGCCGGCGACGACTCACTGCAAGGGGGCGATGGCGCCGACACCATCAGCGCCGGCGCGGGCGCCGATTCCATCGTCGGCGGCGCCGGCAATGACACCATCGACGGCGGCGCGGGCCTCGATGTCGTGACCTACAACGACGCCATCGGCACGCACATGCTCACGTCCATCGGCACGGCATGGGAAGTCGACGGCGGCGCTGCGGGCGTGGACACGCTCACGAACGTCGAAACCATCGAAAGCGCGGGCGGTACGATCCTGCTCGTCGGCAGCGGCGGCTTCGCGACCATCCAGGAAGCCATTGACGCGGCTTCCGACGGCGATGTCATCATGATAGCCGCCGGCACATACAATGAGGACCTCGTCATCGATGTCGCGGTGACCATCCTCGGCGCGCATGCGGGCGTCGCCGGCACGGACGGCGCGCGCGACGAGGCCGGCGGCGTGGGCGAAACCACCATTGTCGGCAACAGCCACATCACCGCCGCTGGCGCTGTCACCATCGACGGCGTCCGCTTCCTGAATGATGCGACGACCACGGGCGGCGGCCCGTCCAACCCGACGCTGCAGATCCAGTCGGGCTTCGATCACGTCATCACCAATTCGATCTTCTATTCGACGGTGACTGGCGGCGCGTCGGACGACCGCGCGATCTCGCTGCCTGTGCTGACGACCGGCAGCGTGACGATTTCGAATAACTATTTCACCGGCAGCCAGCCGGGCCTGTTCAGCACGGCCTCCTGGGGCCGCGCGATCTGGTTCGACGGCGGCGGCGTCGACATCACCATCACCGGCAACACCGTCGAGTTCACCCGCACCGGCGTCAATCTCGACATGTCTGGCGACTCGATCGCGGTGATCGATCAGAACACCTTCGCCTCCGACGGCACCGCGATCTCGAACGGGATCGACAATGACAACGTCGTGCTGTCAAACAACGACTTCCAGAACGTCGGCACCGACTTCAACTTCCGCAACCTGACCTCCGGCATCGTCTTCGACGCTGACGTAGCCGTCGACGCACTGACGCCCGCGGTACCGGCCAATCCGAACAACGATATCGTCGTCGTGCTTGGCGGCTCGGGGGCCGATCACCTGATGGGCACGGCCGGCGCCGATCTGCTCGACGGCAACAACAATCCCGGCAATCCGAATGCGGCTGACGCCGATACGCTCGAGGGCCGGGGCGGGGACGATTTCCTGTTCGGCCGAGCCGGCGACGATGATCTCGACGGCGGCGACGGCGCCGACACGCTCGACGGCGGCGCAGGCGCCGACGATCTCGTCGGCGGCGCGGGCAACGACATCATCAGCGGCGGAACCGGGATCGACTCGCTGCAAGGCGGCAACGACAACGATACGCTGAATGGCGGCGATGACGGCGACACGCTCGAAGGCGGCGCCGGCACGGATACGCTGAACGGCGATGCCGGCGCGGACGCTCTTTGGGGCGGCGCTGGCGGCGACACGCTGAACGGCGGCGCCGACGGCGACACGGCGCACTACACCGGCACGATCACGCCCGGGAATCTGAGCTACAACGGCGGCACACAGACCTGGACGGTGTCTGCCGGCGCTGAGGGCGCCGACACGCTCTCCGGCGTCGAATACGTCCAAGGCGTCGATCCTGACGGCGCGGGCGGCTCGACCGGGCGGGTGCTGCTGGTCGATCCGAACGGCAGCAGCGGCTTCGCCAACATCCAGGCGGCCATCAACGCCGCCCAGGCCGGCGACACCATCGTCGTCGCGTCCGGCACATATACGGAGAACCTGACGCTGGCGACGGGCGGCCTCACCTTCGTCGCCGCCGGCGGCGAAGTGACCGTGAACTCGGCTGCCGCGAACACGCCGGTGCTCACCATCAGCGGCGATCACGGCGGCCTCGACACTAGCATCAGCGGCTTCAACTTCAGCGGCGCGACCGGGACGGGCATCGGCCAAGGCGCCGGCGTCTACGTCACGGCCGACAACATCGGCGAGCTCACGCTCGACGATGTCAGCGTCAGCGGCAATGGCGGCTACGGCGTGTTCACGCTTAACGCCGACATCGGTCTGCTCACCATCACCAACAGCGATTTCGCCAACAACGGCACGAACGGGATCAACAGCGGCGCACACATCAAGCTGTTCGGCTTCACCGGCGACGCCGTCATCGACGGCGTCACCATCGACGGCGCCGCCGCCGGCACGGCGCAAGCCTCGCGGCCCGACTACGGCATCGAAATCCACGGCATCGAGAACGCGGTTGTTAACGGCAATCCGAGCCTGATGCCGATCATGGGCGCGATCCTGATCCAGAACGTCGTCATCGCCGGCGAATTCCACAAAGCGGTGGTGGCGATCAACAACTTCACCAATATCGACGGCCTCGACATCGTCAGCCTCGACCTCACCGCGGCCGAAGCCTATTGGGGCGCGGGCGACACCGCCTCGACGCTGTTCAACATCGACGGCGTCAGCGACAATCTGACCCTCGCGGACTACGACATCCTGTTCAACCCGCTGTGGCACGCCGCCACGCTGCGTGGTGAGCACGCGTCGCAGCCCGATCTCGCCCAGACGCTGACGGGCGGCGCCGGCATCGACCTCATCGCCGGCCACGACGGCAACGACACGCTGAACGGCCTTGCCGGGGCCGACATGATGTTCGGCGGCCTGGGCAACGACACCTACACCGTCGACAATGTCGGCGACGCAGTGACGGAAGCGGCGAGCGAGGGCACGGACACGGTGGTGTCGACCGTCAGCTACGTGCTCGGCGCCAATCTGGAGAACCTCACGCTCGCCGGCACGGCGATCAGCGGCACGGGCAACAGCGTCGCCAATACC
This sequence comes from Vitreimonas sp., assembly GCF_035627415.1. GTDB lineage: Bacteria > Pseudomonadota > Alphaproteobacteria > Caulobacterales > Aquidulcibacteraceae > Vitreimonas. The sequence continues at coordinate 3,032 of NZ_DASPLU010000031.1, forward strand.
ATCATCGGCAATAGCTCGAACAACCTGCTCGACGGCGGCGTCGGCCACGACTCGCTGTTCGGCAACGCCGGTAACGACACCATCCTCGGCGGTGCGGGCAATGATGCGATCGATGGCGGCGGCGATGTCGACATCGCCTCGTTCACGATCGCCTCGACCGGCGCAACCTGGGTGCGCAACGCCTCCGGCTCGTGGACCGTCACCGCTGGCGCCAACGGCACGGATACGTTGATCGATGTCGAGTTCCTCGACTTCACCGATCGCGACGTCTTCCTCGACGACGCGGCGCAGACGTTCAGCGGCGACGGCACCTCGGACATGCTGTTCCGCCGCAGCGACGGCCTGATCGTCACTTGGGACGTGAGCGGCACGACCCTCGACACCGCCTCCGTGCTCGCCCAAGTCGGTGCAGAATGGACCGCGCTCGGCACTGGCGATTTCAACGGCGACGGCGCCGCCGACATCCTTTGGCAGCATGATAGCGGCCTCGTATTCACCTGGGAGATGGACGGCTCGGTCATTACTAGCGCCGGCGGCATTGCCTCGCTTGGGAACGACTGGTCGCTGGTCTCGATCGGCGATCTCGACGGCGACACCCGCGACGACCTCGTCTGGCGCAACGACAGCGGCCTCGTCGTCACCTGGCAGATGGATGGACGCACGATCGAAAGCGCGGGCGCTCTGGCCGTGCTCGGCGCCGAGTGGTCGCTCTCCGGCCGCGGCGACTTCAACGGCGACGGCCAAGAGGACTTGGTCTGGCGCCGCGACGACGGCCTCTCGTTCGTCTGGCAGATGAACGGCAACACGATCGAGAGCGGCTACGCGACCTCGGTTCAGGCCGGCACGGAATGGACCATCGTCGGCGTCGGCGACACCAACGCCGACGGCTACGACGACTTCATCTGGCAGCGCGACGACGGCCTGATCGTCGCCTGGCTGATGGAGAACGGCGCCGTCGCCAGCACCGGCATCCTCGCCGCGGTCGATCCGAACGAGTGGTCGATTTTGGCGATGGGCGATTACAACGGCGACGGCAATGACGACCTGCTGTTCCAGCACGAGAATGGCACGGTGTTCGCCTGGATGCTCGACGGGACCAACATCCTCTCCGCCGGCGCCATCGCCAGCGTCGGAGACGAGTGGGGCTTCATCTGACGACGGCGGCTCCCGCGGGCGCAGATCGCGTCCGCGGGGCGGCAATGCCGCGAATGAACAAAGGGCGACGCTGCGAGGCGCCGCCCTTTTTGCTTTGACCGGTAGCTTGAAGCCTTAACCGAACTTGCGCTGCAATTCGCCCACGCCTTCGCGCACCAGCGCCGCTTGGGCCTGATCGTTCATGCGCTCGCGGATCATCCGCTCGGCCGCCTGGATTGCGGCTTCCGCCGCCGCCGCGCGCACTTCGTCGGCGGCCTTGCTCTCGACCGACGCGATGCGATCTTCCGCTTGCTTCTCGCGCCGCGCCATCGCCGCCATCATGGTCTGGCGCGTCTCCTCGGCCACCATCGCCGCTTGCTCTTTGGCGGCGTCGACGATCGCTTTGGCTTCGCTCTCCGCCGCCGCCCGCTTGGCTTCATACTCGGCGTGCAGCTTCTCGGCTTCCTCGCGCAGGCGCCGCGCTTCGTGCAGCTCCTTGGCGATCGCTTGCGAACGCTGATCCAGCATGCCGGCGATCGCTTGCGGGACCTTCAGGTAGATCAGCAAGCCGATGAACAGCAGCAGCGCCAGGAAGGCGATTTCGGTCGCGGTGATTTCCATCACGCTTCTCCCTTACGCCGCGTTGCGGGCCGCAGTCGGCCCCAGCTTGTCGGCGATCTCACGCGCCAGCGCTTCGGCCATCGCCGGCACTTCGGCCAGCGCCTTGGCCCGCGCGTCCGCGACCTTCGCCTCGGCCGCTTCGATCTTCGCCGTCAGCCGCGTTTCCGCGGCTTCCTGCTCGGCCGTGAGCTTGGCCATCACGTCCGCGCGCGCGGCATCGACCATCGCCCGCGCCTCGGCGCGGGCCTTGGCCGAAGCCTTCTCCATTTGCGTGCGCGCTTCGTCAGCCGCCGCGCTCTTCTGCGCGGCAGCATCGAGATCGCTCGACACGGTCGCCGCGCGCCTTTCGATCACCGCCGAGATGTTCGGCAGGATGAAGCGCGAGACGATGAAATAGAGCGCCGCGAACGTGATCGCGAACCAGATCAGCTGGCTCGGAAACAGCGAAGCGTCGAACGGCGGAAACGACGCCGCGTGTTCGCCGCCATGCGCCGCCGCTTCGCTGGCGTGCGCCGCTTCGCCGACGCCGTGTGCGGTGTCGACGCCTTCGACGGCGCCATGCGGATCGGGGGCAGGATGAGCCATATCGCTTGCTTGCTTCTTACTAAGATCACTTCGGAACGACGAAGAGCAGCAGGATGGCGATCAGCAGCGAGAAGATGCCGAGCGCTTCCGTCACGGCGAAGCCGAAGATCAGGTTGCCGAACTGGCCCGGCGCCGCCGATGGGTTGCGCATGGCGCCCGACAGGAAGTTGCCGAAGATGATGCCGACGCCGATGGCGGCGCCGAGCATGCCGAGGCAGGCGAGGCCCGCGCCGATATAAGCTGCAGCAGTTGCGTCCATTCTAAATTCCCCTCTGGGTTGGAGTTCAGCCGGGCCTCAGTGCCCGGGGTGAAGCGCGTCGTTGAGATAGATGCAGGTGAGGATCGCGAACACGTACGCCTGTAGGAACGCGACCAGGAATTCGAGGCCGTAGAGCGCGACCGTCATCGCCAGCGGCAGGATCGACAGCACGCCGAAAAAACCGCCTGCTGCGATCAGCGCCGGCACGAAGCCCGCGAACACTTTCAGCAGGATGTGACCGGCGAGAATGTTCGCCCACAGACGAACCGCGTGCGAGAGCGGCCGCGAGAAGAACGAGATCACCTCGATGAAGATGACGAACGGCAGGATGTAGATCGGCACCCCGGACGGTGCGAACAGCTTGAAGAACTTCAGTCCGTTCTTGGCGAAACCGACGACCAGGACGGTGAAGAACACCATCAGCGCCAAAGCCGCGGTGACGACGATCTGGCTCGTCGGCGTGAAGATGTGATGCACGCCGAAAACGCCCGGGAACATCCCCAGCATGTTCGACATGAAAATGAACAGGAAGAGCGTGAACACGAAGGGCAGAAACTTCTTCACGCCCTCCGTCCCGGCCGCGTCTTTCAGCATGCCGTGGATGAATCCGTAGGCGCCTTCGGCGACCACCTGCGCGCGGTTCGGCACCAGAGCGGCCGGCTTCATCGCCCAGTTGAAGAACCACGCCGCCAGCACCGCGCCGCCCACCATGGCGAGGCTCGCATTGGTGAAGCTCGCGTCGTAGCCGGCGATCTCGAAGCTCGCGATCGGCTCGATATGAAACTGCTCAATCGGGTCGTTGGCCATGGGCCGCTTCAGTCCTCTTCGTCGTCCGAGATGGACGGCGTATCGGGTCCGACGGGATTGCTTCGCGAATAGGATTGCGCCACGCGCACCACATTCACGACGCCAGCCACGAAGCCCAGCACCACCCCGATAATCAGCCCCCACGGTGACGTGTGGGCAAAATAATCGACGCCGTAGCCGAGCAATGCGCCGACGATCACCGCCGCGCCAAACTCCCCGCCATAGCGCAGCGCCAGCGAAGCCGGGCTCTGCGGAGGAGGGGTGTTCGAGGCGCCTTCTCCCCGCGCGGCGCTGACGCGCCGGCGTAAGTCGGAAAGGGCGTCCTCGGGCGGTTTTTCGTCAGCCATCGAACGGTCCACGCGCCCAAAGGGGCGACTCGAAGAGAGCCCCCCTGTTCGCGCGCGCGGAAACTAGCAGGGGCCGTTCGAGGGTCAAGAAAGCCTAGTGCGACATAAGGAGCAAAGCCGCGCCAGAAAATGCGGGCCGTTACGAAACGCCGTTCGCCGACCAAGTCCAGGGAACGGGCTAGGGGCAAAGCCTTAAGGCGTCGTCGTCGTTTTCGGCTCAGTCCCATCCGCCACCGGGGCCTCCTCCGGTTCCGCCAGCGGATTCGGCGCGTCCGTGTTGCTCGGGCTGATCGCCGCGTCAGGCCCTGAGTTGGGATTGCTCGGTGCGGTCGTGTCTTCACTCACATCGCCAGCTTGCCCCGGCGGTTCTTGGCCGTATTGATCGCCGCAGGCCGCAGCGAGGAGGACGAAGGCGGCGCCGAGGACGGCGAAGGAGAGGCGCATCTTTCTTCTTACTCCAGTCGTCACCGGGCGAACTCCGCCGTGGCGGCGGCCGTTCCGGATTAATGCGGCGGGCGCTCGAACTCTGGCGCGCGCGTGCGCGTCAGCAGCGATTCGATCTCGTCGTCGGTGAGCCCGCGCTCGCGCAGCGTTTGGCGCGCCAGCTCGACCACCCGTTCCAACGACGGATAGGAGATCGGGTGCGGCTGTTCCGTTTCGCTCTTCAAGGCTTCTTCGTCCCAGCGAGCGAACATTGGCGCCGCAGCGCCGTTCCGGAAACCGCTGCTCACTTTTATTCGAAGAACACTGGAACGCTCTGCTCGCCTCGCCGTTGTATGGACGCGCCGGGCTTCCTACTCCCCCCGCCCAAATGCCCGGCGCACCGCAACATGAAGCGGCCCCAGTCAACTGGGGCCGCTTCTATGTCACGGAGAGGGCGCCGACACGCGCTCTATCCAACAGATCGGCGGCATTTTCCCTGAACAATCAACGCTGGGCCAAAATCAATCCGACCGCTGCTGCGCTGGGTCATAATGCTGCGCATGAAACCCGTCCCATCCCCCTACCTAACCGAGCATCGCCTCGCCAGGCTCACCACCTGGGCGCGGCGATGCTCGCGTGGATCGGGACGGTGGTGTTCGGCGACGCGCCGGTATCAGCCGATCGCCGCCGGCGCCGCCGTGACATTCTCCGCCGCTCTCCGTTTCTTTCGTTGGAGCCGATGGCGCGCCTTGCGCTCCGGCTCATTTATATCCGCGGCATAGACTTCGCGCGCCTGCCGCGCCGTCCCCGCGGTCCGCTGCCGCGGGATTTCACCGGAGCAGGCTTTCGCCGCCGCGTGCGCCCGCGTCAGCTTCGGCGCTCGATCCTCGGCTCGGAGCTGCGCCGCGCGCTGCGCCATCGCGACCTGCGCACGCGCTTCGCCATGATCGTCGCCGCGTTCGCCGATCTCGACACCCACGCCCGCGCGTTCGCGCGCCGCCTGAAGCGCGGTTTCCCGCGCATCATGACCATCGTCGCCGTGCGCCCGCCTGGCCAGTCGCTGCCCAGTGTCGACCTGGGCGCGCCCGTTGCGGCCGCCGACACCTCATAGCCAAAAACCGCATGCCGTCGGTCCGATTTCGCCGCGCAGAGCCGAGCTCCGCGCGGGCGCCGGCGCGCGCTTATTCGGCCGCCAGCGCCTGTGCGCGGCCGAGATCGACGCTCACCAGTTGGCTCAAACCTTGCTCCGGCATCGTCACCCCGTAGAGGCGATCCATCCGCGACATCGTCACCGGATTGTGGGTGATGACGATGAAGCGCGTCGTCGTCAGCCGCTTCATCTCTTCCAGCATGCGGCAGAAGCGATCGACGTTGGCGTCGTCGAGCGGGGCGTCGACTTCGTCCAGCACGCAGAGCGGGGCGGGGTTGGCGAGGAACACTGCAAAGATCAGAGCCGTCGCCGTCAGCGCCTGCTCGCCGCCCGAGAGCAGCGAAAGATTGGTAAGCCTCTTGCCCGGCGGCTGCGCGAAGATTTCGAGCCCCGCTTCGAGCGGATCCTCGCTCTCGGTCAGCCTCAGCGCCGCTTGGCCGCCTTCGAACAAGGTCGCGAACAATTGCGCAAAGTGCGCATCAACTTGCTCGAACGCCTTCAGCAGCCGCGAACGGCCTTCGTTGTTGAGGGTGGTGATCGCGCGCCTGAGTTTCGCCACCGCCTGCGCGACGTCTTCCTTCTCGCGCGTCAGCGTCTCGACCCGCTCCTGCGCCTCGGCGAGTTCTTCCTCGGCGCGCAGATTGACCGGCCCGGCCGCTTCGCGCTCCGCCTTCAAGCGCTCCAGCCGGCGCTCGACATCGCCGATCGGCGCCTGGCCGAGCGGTCCGTTCAGCAGCCCGCCGGCGAGCCCCGCCAGCGCCCCCGGTTCGACATTGGCGATCTCGCGCGCTTGCGTCGTCACGTCTTCGACGCGCGTGCGCGCCGCCTGCGCATGCGCGTCCGCGCTCGCCCGCCGCTCGCGTGCGCCCGCATGCGCTTGTTCCGCCGCGCGCGCCTTGTCGTTCGCTTCGCGCGCCGCGGTCTCCGCTTCGGCGACCCGGTCGCTCGCCGCTTGGCGCCGCTGCTCCGCCGCGTCGGCTTCGTCCATCAGCGTCTCGAGCTTGGCCCGCGCCTCCACCGGCGCCGCCTTCGCCGCTTCACGCCGCGCTTCGATCTTGTCGATCTCGTCGCTCAACGCCGCGAGCCGCGCGTCCGCGTCCGCGATCCGCGCTTGCCACTGCTTGCTCTCGGCAGACACGACGCCGCGCCGGGAATCCCGTTGCGCCTTGTCGCGCACCAAAGCCTGCGCCGCCGCCGCCGCTTCCGCCGCCGCCGCGCGCGCCGTTTCAACGTCGGCGCGCGCACCAGTCAATATTCGTTCGTCGCCGCCCGCCGGCGTTTCGCTCACGGCGCCCGCGGCGACATTCGCCGCCGCTTCCGCTTCGGCGATTTCCGCACTCAGCGTTTGGTCCTGCGCATCGAGATCGGCGCGCCGCTCGTTCAGCCGCGCGAGCTCCGCCTCCAGGCGCTCGGCCTCACGGCTCACATTCGCTTCCGCCGCCGCCAGCTTCGGTGCCTCGGCGCGCAAAATCCGCAGCTTCGCATCCGCTGCTTGCCGCTCTGCTTTCGCTCTATCGGCAATGGCCTTCGCTTCCGCGAGCGTCGCTTCCGCGCTGTTGAATTCCGCCCGCGCCGCCGCCAGCCTGTTCTTGTGCTCGAGCCGCGCCGCCGCCGGTTGCGGCGCATCGGCCCGGCGCACGAACCCGTCCCAACGCCAGAGATCGCCCTCACGCGAAACCAGTCGTGCGCCGGGCGAGAGCTCTTTCGCCAGCGCCGCTCCGCTCTTCGCGTCGACGACGCCCACCAAGGCCAAGCGCGCCGAAAGCGCCTCTGGCGCCTCGACGTATTGCGACAGCGGCGCCGCGCCTTGCGGCAAAGCGGAAGGGGGCGGCTTCGCCCCCGCCCAACGCAATGGCGCTTCGCGCTCCGTCGACGCGTCGATGTCTTCGCCCAACGCTGCGGCGAGCGCGCGCTCGTATCCAGGCTCGACCTCGATCGCGTTCAGCACCGGCGGAAACTTGCCCGCCTCCGGCGGCGTGAGTTTCTCCAAGCCGCGCACTTCAGCGCTCAACGCATTGAACGCGGTCTCCGCCGCGCGGAAGGGCGCCCATGCTGATTCATCGGCGGCTTCGGCGGCCTTCAGCGCGGTTTCAGCTTCGGCCAACGCCGCACGATGACGCGCAACCTCATCCGCCGATTTCGCTGCGTTCGCCTTCGCCGCAGCCAAGCGCTGGTTCAACTCGTCCGTGACCGGCAACGCTTTCGCCTGCGCTTCCAAGGCGCGCTTGCGGTCCGCCAGACGCTCCAACCGCTGCCGCGCCGACATCGCCGCATCGCTCAACGCCTGCGCCCGCGCTTTTCGCGCCGCCGCCTCGGCCGCCAGTTTTTCGAGCTTCGCTTCCGCCTCGGCCCGTTGCGCCGCCGCCGCATCGCGCGCGCTTTCGGCTGCCTTCAGCGCGGCTGCGGCCTGCGCTTCGTCGCCCGAGCCCAGCTCCGCCGCTTCGGCGCCGAGCCGCGTCAGCGCCGCTTCCGCATCGCGCTTCAGCGCCTCCAGCCGATCAGCCTCGTCGCGTGCGCGCCGCTCGTCCTCGTCGCAGCGCGCCAGCACCGCATCCGCCTCGGCGACATCGCGTTCCAGCCCGACGCGCACGCCTTCGAACCGACGCAGCACCGCCGCTGCGACCATCTCTTCTTCCCGCAACGGCCCCAGCGCTTCGCGCGCATCGTTCGCCGCGCGCTCCGCCGCGCTCGCATCCGCCGCCGCCTGCGCGACCGCACGTTCGGCGTCACGCAAGAATCCTTGCGCTTCCGCCTCGCGTTCGCGCGCGTCGCTCCAGCGGCGATGCAGCAAGAGCGCTTCCGTTTCCCGCAATGTCTGCGCCAAGCCGCGATAGCGTTCGGCCTGCCGCGCTTGCTTCTTCAAGCTCGCCGCCTGACCCTCGATCTCGGCCAAGACTTCGTCGAGCCGCGTGAGATTGGTCTCGGCCGCTTTCAGCTTCAGGTCCGCTTCGTGACGGCGCGCATGCAGGCCGGCGATGCCGGCGGCGTCTTCCAGGATGCGCCGCCGGTTTTGCGGCTTCGCCGCGATCAGTTCGCTGATCTGACCCTGCCGCACCAGAGCAGGCGAATTGGCGCCGGTCGCCGCGTCGGCGAACAAGAGCTGCACGTCTTTGGCGCGCACTTCCTTGCCGTTGATGCGATAGGTCGAGCCCAAGCCACGGCGAATGCGCCGCGTGACTTCGAGCACGTCCTCGTTCTGAAACGGCGCCGGCGCCCGCCCGCGCGCTTCGGTCAGAACGACGACGACCTCCGCGAACTCGCGCGCGGGCCGCCCCGCGCTGCCGGCGAAGATCACGTCCTCCATGTCGGAGGCGCGCATCGACTTCGCGCTCGTCGCGCCCATCACCCAGCGCACGGCCTCGAGCAAGTTCGACTTGCCGCAGCCGTTCGGGCCGACGACGCCGGTCAGCCCGTTTTCGATCGGCGCTCTCGCCGGATCGACAAAGCTCTTGAAGCCGTGGAGGCGCAGCTCGGTGATGTTCACGGGGAGCGGCGCGCCTTCCCTTTAGTTCGCCGCGGCTTGATCGAGCAGACGCGACAGACCTTCGTAGGTCACCACGCTCGGATCCTCGACCTTCTCGCCGTCGATGACGAAGGTCGGCGTGCCGGTGATGTTGAAATCACGGTTGCCGCTCTCGACGATGCGGCGGATGCGCTCGGCGCCTTCCTCGTCGGTGATGCACTGCATCACTTGTTCTTCGGAAAGGCCGGCGGCGGCGCCGATCTCGATGAACTTGCCGCGCACGCCTTCCATCGTACCGGACGCGAAGATCGCTTGCTGCTGGCGGAAGAGTTCGCCCAAACGGGTGAAGTACTGCTCCGGCGTCGCGCCGCCGCAACGCGCGAGCTGGAAGCCGGCGACTGCCACCGGCGCAGGCGCCGTCGGATATTCGCGGAACACGTAGCGGACGCGGCCGGTGTCGATGTAGTTGGTCTTCAACTGCTCGAAGACTTCTTCATGGAAAGTCGCGCAGTGCGGGCAGGTGCTCGACGCATATTCAATCAGGGTGACCGGCGCGTTCGCATCGCCCAGCACCATGTCGTCCGCGCCCACGCCAGCGCCGCCGCCCGCATTGTTGCAGCCGACCAGTCCAACGAGAGCAAGTGCGGCTGCGCCCAGGATGAAGCGGCGCCCAATGGCGAACATGCGGAACCTCCAAGATACGGCCGGGGAGGCATAGTGGCTTTTCCCGGTAAGGGAAACTCACCCCTGCTTGACCGCGCGCCCAAGCCGCATCAGCGCCGATTTCAGGCCAGGGTCGCCGACCGGGTCAAGCGCTTGCGCCAGTGCGGCCTCTTCGACCGGGTTCAGAGCGCGCTTCAGCGGCCGCACGTTGGTCGCTTTCGGCGCCGCGGCGGTGCGCTGCTCGATGCGGATCGATTTCACCTTCGCCCCGGCCACTTTGAGCCGCTCGATTAGGAGAGGCGTCTGGGTCTGCAGGAACGGTGCGAGCGCGCCAGGAACCTTCAACGTCAACACGCCGGCCGCCAGCTTTTCCGGCGTCGCCCGGGCGAAGCTCTCGCCGGCGATGTCCGCCCAGCGCCGCTTCATCTCGTTGAGCCCGAGGCCGGTCTCCTTGAGCAGGGGCTTCAGCACCGCCGTGACGCTCTTGCCCGCCGATGGCGGGGCCGGCATTGCCGAACGGCCGCGGCGGGCCGACAGAGCTTGTGAGGCGCGCGCCTCCGCCCGCGGATCGGCGGCCGCGGGCTCGGCCGGGCGGAAGCGGTCGCGGAGGGACATGGACCCTGGAGCGAATCGAAAAGCCATGAAGAAAGGGTAAAGACGCCCCATGCCCGCGCTTGCCCGCCGCCCGCCGACCCCTGTGGGTAAACTATCCACGACTCGGGATAACCTGCGGAAATCATTGCTCTCGTGGTACGACCAGAACGGCCGGACGTTGCCCTGGCGGGTGCGCGGCAGAGCGGCAGACCCGTACCGAGTCTGGCTCTCCGAGATCATGCTGCAGCAGACCACGGTCGCCGCCGTCGGCCCGTATTTCGAGCGATTCTTGGCGCGCTGGCCGACCGTCGCGGCGCTGGCCGCCGCGCCGCGAGACGAGCTGCTCGGGGCCTGGGCGGGGCTCGGCTACTACTCCCGCGCCCGCAACCTGCACGCGGCGGCGCAGGTGTTAGCCGAGCAGGGGTTCCCGGCCGACGAAGCCGGCTGGCGGACGCTCCCGGGCGTGGGGCCCTACACCGCCGCCGCCATCGCCGCGATCGCGTTCGACCAGCCCGCCAACGTGGTCGACGGGAACGTCGAGCGGGTGATCTCCCGCCTCCGCGCCGTCGCGGCGCCGCTGCCCGGGGCCAAAGCCGAATTGCGCGCGCTGGCGGGCGAACTCGTCACCGCCGAGCGGCCCGGCGACTGGGCCCAGGCCTTGATGGATCTGGGCGCCACGGTCTGCACGCCGAAGGCGCCGAAGTGCGGAGGCTGCCCCTGGATGAACGCCTGTGCGGCGTTCGCGGCCGGCGCGCCCGAAACCTTTCCTCGCCGCCCGACGAAGGCCGAACGGCCGCGCCGCTACGGCGCCGCGTTCCGCATCGAACGAAACGGCGCGCTGTGGCTCGTACGCCGGCCGGACAAGGGCCTGCTCGGCGGCATGGCGGCGCTGCCGACGACGGCGTGGCGCGCCACCAAATGGACGCGCGCCGAAGCGCTCGCGCACGCGCCGGCAGAGGGGCGGTGGAAGAAGGTCGGCGCGGTCGAGCACGTTTTCACGCACTTCGCGCTGACGCTTGATGTATATGCGGCCGATGCCGCGCCTGGAGGCAACGGCTGGTGGGATGATGCAAGCGCGCTGCCGACCGTGTTCAAGAAGGCGGCGATGGCGGGGAGAGAGTGATGGGACCTACGATCGGCGACATCTTCTTGGGCCTTTTGCCGATGTTGCTGCTCATTGGCGCGTGGTTTTTCTTCATGTGGCGCATGAAGAGCCCGAGCAGCATTCAGGGCCGAATGCTCGAACTCACGCGCCGAAACACTGAAGCTCTCGAGCGCATCGCCGCCGCATTGGAGCGCAGACAATGACCGAAGTGTTCGAAGGCGGCTGTTCTTGCGGTGCGGTGCGCTATCGCCTGGCGTCGCGGCCGCTGTTCACGCATTGCTGCCATTGCCTCGATTGCCAGAAACAGACTGGCGGCGCGTTCGCGATCAATGCGCTGATCGAAACGGCGCGGATCGAGATGCTCGCGGGCGAACCAAGGCGCGTCGAAATGCCGAGCCCGAGCGGCCGCGGCCATGACATTTATCGCTGCAGTCAGTGCGAAGTCGCGGTGTGGAGCGATTACGGGCGCAGGCCGTATCTGCGGTTCGTGCGTGTCGCCACCCTCGACCAGCCGCACGCAATTGAGCCCGACGCGCACATCTTCACCAAGAGCAAAGTCCCTTGGGTGAAGCTCCCCGAAGGCGCGCGCGCGTTCGAGGTGTTCTACGACATGAAGCAGGAATGGCCGGCCGAGAGCCTCTCCCGGCGCGAAGCGGCGAGCCGCGGATGACGGCGCGGGAGGCGTTCATCGGCTCGGCGGCGTTCTTCCTCGCCGCGCCCGTAGTGGTGGCGGGACTGATTCCGTGGCTGATCACGCGCTGGCGCCCGGGCGAGGACGCTTCGCTGCAGCTGACGATCGTCGGAACGGCGCTGACGGCGGCGGGGTTCGCGGCGCTCGTCGATTGTTTCATGCGCTTTGCCTTGAAAGGCGGCACGCCCGCGCCGATCGCACCGACCGGCGAGCTCGTCGTCAGCGGCCTTTATCGCTACGTCCGCAATCCGATGTATCTGGGCGTGCTGCTGGCGATCGTCGGCCAGATGCTGGTGTTCGCCAACGCCGGCTTGTTGGCCTACGCCGTTCTGATAGCGCTGATCTTCCATTTCTTCGTGCTCGGCTACGAGGAGCCGAAGCTGAAGAAGAGCTTTCCCGAGGCGTACGCCGCCTATTGCGAGAATGTCGGCCGCTGGCTGCCGCGGCTGACGCCGTGGACGGCTCAGGCGCCGGGCGCCTTGGCGTCCGCGTCGCCCAAGACGCCGCGCACATAGAAGATCACCACGAACACGGCGATGACGACGATGAGCGGCGTCGCGAACAGCGCGCCGAGCGGCCCGAGCAACAGCGCGCCGGCGATGACGCCGAACAGCAAAAGCCCCGGCGGCAGCGAAACGGCGCGTTGCTGGATCATCGGCGTCAGCAGGTTCGCTTCCACCTGCGCTGTGATGAAATAGAGCAATGTCGCCCACAGCGCCGTTTGAGGGCCCACGGTGAGCGCGAGCAGAACGCCTGGCACCGCCGCGAGGATCGGGCCGATCAGCGGTACGAACTGCGCGAGACCGCAGAGCAAGCCAAGCGCCAGAAACGCGGGCACCCCGAGCGCCCATAGGCCGATGCTGACCGTGACGGCTATGAATGCCATGGAAAGAAGCGTGCCGAGCAGCCAGCGCCGCAGCGCATGCGCGGAAGCGCCGAGCGCTTCGCGGATGTTGTCGCGGTGCTGTTTCGGCGCGAGCGTCAGCGCGCCGTCCACATAGGCGTTGGGGTTCACCGTGAAGAAGACGCCGCCGACGATGACCAGGAAGAGTTCGAGCGTCGCGCCCGCGGCGCTCATCGTGAACGCGCCGATGCGGCTCGCATAGGCGCCGAGCTGGCTGCCATTCGTTCCGCTGAACGCGCCTTGCAATTCTCCGACGACGCTCGAGGCGAACTCGTTCTGATCGATGCGTTCGCGGAAGCTGCTCCAGGCGGCGGGCAGCGTTTCCGTCAGTTGTGAAATCTGCGCTGCGATCTGTGCGCCGAGCAGGTAGAACAGCCCGCCGAGAGCGCCGAGGACGATGAGCCCGGCGACGACCATCGCCCCGGCTTTGGTCAGGCGTGCGCGGCGTTGGATCGCGCCGGCGAGGCCGCGCAGCCCGACGGCGATCAGCACCGCGCCAAATACCAACAGCAGCACGTGCCGCAGCGCGATGACGAGCGCGATCAAGAGCGCCGCGAACACGACGATGGCGACGCGGCTGGTGAAGGTTCCTTTGTCCGGTACGGCCCCGTGCGGCATGGCCGCCTAACGGGCGCCCGCCGGGTCCAGTTCCAGCAAAAGCGAAGGACGCGGCGGGGCCGCGTCCTTGCTTTGTCGATCGGTCGCGTCGGCTCTTACGCGACGATCAGCGCAGCTTGGTTCAATGTGGCCAGCGCCGCAGGAAGGAAGAAGGCGGCGGCCAGAACGAGGCTGCTGAGCTTGGTGGCGAAAGTGGCGGTCATTTGGCTCTCCCCGGAACGGATGTCGTGTTCGATGAGGAGAAGGTAGCGGTGCGCGGGGCAGGGCGCCGTGACTCGAGTCACGCACGATCGGTGCGCGCGTCGCCCTTCGAGGGCTCAGGGTGAGAGGCGCGTGTTTGGTCGTTGAAGCGTCAGCCTGAGCTTGTCGAAGGCGGACACTCGAGCGCTAAGTCGCCCGCGCTTCCTGAATCAGCGCTTTGAGCTTGTCGCGCGCCACCAGCTTGATGCCGGCGCGGCCCATGCTGATCCAGCCTTCATCGACCCATTCGTGCAGCTTGCGGTTCACCTTTTCGCGCGAGGCGCCGATGCGGCGGGCGAGTTCGGTTTGCGTCAGCGTCACCGAAGCGCCGTCGCCGGCTTCTTCAAGCAGACGCTGCGCGAGGCGCCCGCCGAGATCGAGCGTGTGCGCGTCTTCGAGCGCAGCGTCGGCGTGACGCAGGCGCCGGCTCATCTCGGAGACGAGCTTCAACAGCGCCTTGGGTTCGCTCTCGAGCGCGCTCAGCGCCTGGTCGCGATGGATGCGCAGGAAGCGCGACTTGCGGATGGCGCAGATATCGGCCGAGCGTAGGCCGCCGTCGAGCACGGCCATCTCTCCGATCACGGCCGGCGGCTTCAGCGACGCGATGCGGATATCCTTGCCGGCTTCCGTCGAGCTGCGGACTTCGACTTCGCCCTCGAGCAAAACATAGAGCGCATCGCCCTTGTCGCCCTTGGCGAACAGGAGCTTGCCGGGCTCGACGGTGCAGGGCTGGCCCTGTTTGGCGAGCCGCGCACGCGTGGCGTCGGAAAGCGCGGCCATCAGCTCGGCCTTGCCCAGCGCCGCTTCGACGTTCTGAAGGTCCTGTTTCTCGGCCATTCCGGGCGAGGTTTAAGCGCCGCTGGCGCGGCGTCAATCACATCCGCCCGGCGGGGCGCTCGCCTCCGCCTGTTAGGGGAGGCGAGAACCCGTCAGCCGCCAGCGCTACGAAGCGCCAGAGCCGCCGACTTGCACCAGTCCGCGCTCGACGAAGCTGGCGCATGCGACGTCGCGGCGTTCGCGCAGTTCGGCGAGGCCGCTTTCGCTGCGGGCCATGCCGTTGGCGCGGGCGCGGACGCGGCGCGTCTGGTCGCGCGCCTCGCCGGCGATCGCCTGGCTGCGGAAGCCTTCGCCGACAGCCGTGCGCAAACCGCTGAGATCGACAGGATCGCCGCTCAGCGACGGCAAGTCGCCGTACGCCAGGCACTCGGACGCAGCGAGATAGCGCTGATCGCTCATGCGTTCTTGCGCGGTGGCGTTGAGCGGCGTCAGCACGGCGAGGGCGATGAAGATTGTGAACATGCGGCGCATGTCGGACTCCCATGTGTTCGATACCCGCACGTGGGAGATGCGCGGCGTTTGCATCATGGATGTGTCGAACTGCAGCGCATGCGACGAAGCGCAGTGCGCATGCGATGGATGCGCGGAGATTACTGCGGTGTTACTCCGCGGGCGTTCCGTGCGGATCGCGAGCGTCTTCTTCAGCTTCGTCTTCCAGTCGTTGCCGATGCGCCAGGTACGCGACGAGCAAACCAAGCGGGATGAAGATGGCGCTGATGGCGAGCAGGAAGGCGTCCACGGGATGCATCTCAATCCCTTCTTCATGATCGAAGATAAGCGCGATCACGAGAAATGCCAAACCAATCCCTATGCCGCCTGCTGCGCGGGCGGTATCTGTGGGGCTGCCGCTCAAGAACGGCTCAATAAACGGCACGCCGAAGGCGAGTAGGGCCAGATTTCGGAAGAGCTCGCCAAGGCCGCCTAAAACACGCCGCCAATCCCAGCGCCGCCGGCGGATCGGGGACTGCTTCGCTTTCGGCCGGTTGCGGCTACGCGGGCATTATGCGCCGGGCGACATCGCCATTTGGCGGCGGATTTCGCGGCGGAAGTGGTCGATCGGCTGCGGACCCTTCTTCGTTTCCAGGCTCCAGAAGGTCCAGCCGTTGCAGGCCGGCGCGTCCGATGCGATCGCGCCGATGCGATGGATCGAGCCGGTCGCCTCGCCGAGCGCGAGCGAGCCGTCGGCGCGGACGCGCGCGCGTTTGCCGTTGGGCGCGACGAGCCAAGAGCCCGGATGAATGAAGCCGGCTTCGATCACTTGGCCGAACGGCACGCGCGGTTCTTCTTTCTTGGATTTGGTCACGGCCAGATCTTCGATCGAGGCTGGTTTGATTTTCTTTAATCGCGCGCGGGCGCCTTCCGCGTACTCGGGATCGCGCTCGATGCCGATATAGTGGCGGCCCAGACGCTTGGCGGCCGCGCCGGTGGTGCCGGTGCCGAAGAAGGGATCGAGGATCACTTCGCCCGGCTTGGTGGTGGCCAGCACGACGCGGTGCAGCAGCGCTTCCGGCTTCTGCGTCGAATGCAGCTTGCGGCCTTCGCGGTTCTTCAGCCGCTCTTGGCCGGTGCAGATCGGCAGTGTCCAGTCCGAGCGCATCTGCAGATCGTCATTCAGCATCTTCAGCGCGTCGTAGTGGAAGGTGTATTTCGCTTCCTTCGAGCGCGCGGCCCAGATCAAAGTTTCGTGCGCGTTGGTGAAACGTGTGCCTTTGAAATTCGGCATTGGGTTGGTTTTGCGCCAGACGATGTCGTTCAGGATCCAGAAGCCGAGGTCCTGCATCGCCGCGCCGAGGCGGAAGACGTTGTGATAGGACCCGATCACCCAGATCGCGCCGTTCGGCTTCAGCACCCGCCGCGCTTCGCTCAGCCAGGCGCGGGTGAAGGCGTCATAGGCGGCGAAGTCCTCGAACTTGTCCCACTCATCGTCGACGCCATCGACGTTGGATTGGTCAGGACGCGTCAGCGCGCCGCCGAGTTGCATGAAATAGGGCGGATCGGCGAATACGAGATCGACGCTGCCGTCGGCGAGCTTCTTCAGCTCCTCGATGCAATCGCCTTCGATGATCTTGTCTTTGAAATGGCGCGCCATTGGTCCCCCGAGCGCGGACGCGCTCAAAGAGCCGTCGCGAGCAGGGGATTCTCTCTTGACCGGACTCGCGAATCAAGAGTCTGCAAGTCGTTAACCATAAAGAATGATCAGTCGGCGGGGCTTATCCCCAACGCCTTGCGCTGCTTCAGCCGATGGCCGAGCGAAAGCGTGTAGGTGATGAAGAAGACGTAGAGAAATACTTCCTCCATCTCGCTCGATCGATAGCGGAAGATGTCCTGGACCGAGATCGCGAGGAGGTTCAGGTCGTCGATACGCTCGGGCAGCGCGGCGATCTGCGAGAACACGACCGGCGCCAGACTGGCGAGCGTCGGCGCCAGCCACCAGGGCCGATCGAACAGCCCGCGCCCGTTGCGAAACCGCTTCACCAACGGATGCACGATCGTGCCGAGGATCATGCCAAACAGCAGGATCGCGCGCGGCTTCTGATCGAACCAGCCGTCCGGCGTGTTGTGGATGTTGGTTTCGCCCTGGTCGTTCATTTCCGCGAACCAGCCGCCGGTCTCCCAGCTAAAATAATGCTGACCCCAGCTGATCTCTTCGCCAAGCAGCCAGAACGTGCCGAGCGCAATTAGAATCAGCCAGCCGCGCAACAGCCTGTCGTTCGCGCGCGGGATCGTCGTCAGCGTCACAATCAGAGCGCTGAGCAGCATGATGTTCTGCAGCGTCTCCAGCAGACCAAGTTCGTGATTGCGGCCGAGCCGCGTCGGCGGTCCTTCGAGAATGGTCGGCTCGAGCAAGGCGATGGCGATCAGCGCCGCCCAGAGCGCCGCACATGCGATCCAGACGATCTTTGCCGAGATGTCCTTGACGGGCATTGCCCCGCTTGCGTCCCCAGTCGTCATGGCGCGGAACATAAGGGCGGCGCGGCGCAAGTAAACGGCGCTCAGCCGGCGAGACGCATTTCCATCGCCAGCTGCACCGGCTTGAAACTGCGGCGATGGATAGCGCACGGGCCTAGCCGTTTCAGCGCGTCCTGATGCTCGGGCGTTGAATAGCCCTTGTGCTTCGAGAACGCATAGCCTGGAAATTGCGCGCACAGCTCGTTCATCATCCGGTCGCGCTCGACCTTGGCGATGATGGAGGCGGCTGAAACCAGCGGCACGATCACGTCGCCGTCGATGACCCATTCGACCGGGCAGGGGAGGTCGGGCGACATGTTGCCGTCGACCAGCGCGGCGATCGGCGTTTGCGGAAGCGCGTCGAACGCGCGCCGCATGGCCAAGTGCGAGGCGCGCAGGATGTTCAGCGTGTCGATTTCCTCGACACTGGCGACGCCGACCGCGACGATGCCGACGGCGCGGATTTTGACCGCCAGCTCTTCGCGCGCCTCGGCCGTGAGCTGCTTGGAATCGTCGAGACCTTTCGGGCGGCCTTTGGCAGGCAGGATCACCGCCGCGGCCACCACCGGCCCGGCCAGGGGCCCGCGCCCCGCCTCGTCGATCCCACAAATCGCCATGGGCCGAACATGGTCCGGATTCGTTGCGGGACGCAAACGGGAGGCGCTGTCGGGGATTGTCGACTTTTGGACAAGGGCGCTTGACTTATCGAGCCGGATGTGACAACTCTCCTTGTCATCGGGGCAAGGTCGCTTGTCCGATGGAGGGTCAGATGGAAGAGCGGGAACTGAGCTGGGCGGCGGTCGCGGCGAGTGTGGCGGTGGCGCTGCTCGTGGCGGCGGGCGCAAGCCCGGCGGATTGGACGCTCGAGGTGGCGTTCGCGCCGCTCGGCTTCGAACTCAGCGCCAGCGTCGCCGGGGCGACGATCGAACTGAATTTCTGAGGACACGAGCGATGACATGCGAATTTTCGAACAAGGACGCCGCCAAGCGCTACCGGCGCGACATTGCGATCAGCGGCGCGATCTACGTCGCCCTGGTGTTCAGTGCGGCGCTGGCGATCCGCGAGGTCGAACTGCCGCAATGGGCGGTGATCGTGCTCTCGCTGGCTCCAGTCGCGCCCGCGCTGCTGATGCTGCGCGCCTATATCGTCTTCACGCGGTCAATGGATGAGTTTCAACGCCGCCTGCAGAGTGAGGCGCTGATCATCGCCAGCGCCTTCGTCGTGTTCGGCAGCTTCGCCTACGGCTTTTTGGAGGAATGGGCGGACTTCCCGCACGTGCCGCTGCTGTGGGTGTTTCCGGCCTTCAGCGCGGTGTGGGGCGTTGCGACCATTTTCGTGCGGAGGCGTTACAAATGAGCGCCGAACCACGAAATGTCGACCAACGCGGCCGCAAGGCGCGCTGGCTGATCCTGAGCGTGGCGCTGACCTTTGCGCTGCTTGCATGCGCCGGCGCGGTGGTGATCGTCATTCTTTATCGCTCGAACGTGCCCCTGGTCATGGGCGCCGCGACGGTGGCCGGCGTCAGCCTCGAAGTGCTGATGTGGACCGCCGCCGGCGTGTTCGGCTGGGGCTTCCTCGCCAAGCGCCGCGAAGCGATCGGCCGCTGGAAGCGGCGCCTGTTCGGTCGCGGCAAGAGTGAGACGAGCCAGCCATGAGAAACCGTCTCAAGGTCCTGCGCGCCGAGCGCAACTGGAGCCAGGCGGATCTCGCCGACAAGCTCGACGTCTCACGCCAGAGCGTGAACGCGATCGAGACCGGCAAGTACGATCCTTCGCTGCCGCTCGCTTTCAAGATCGCCGCCGTGTTCGGCCTTGCCATCGAACAAATCTTCAGCGCCGACGAAGCGGCGCAGGCTGCTGAGTAAGAGTGATTCAAATGACAGCGATCCTTCCTGCCTCGCAAAACAAGCGCCGCGCGCTCCTGCGCAACCTGATGATCGTCATCGGTTTGGGCATGGCGGCCTGCGCGGTGATCGCGCGGATGACGGATATCGACACGCATTGGCCGATGCTGGCGCTGTTGGTGGCGTTCTGCGCGCTGGCGGTGGCTCAGTTCAATACGCTCGACGAGGTCGCCAAGCAGGCGCAGTACATCGCCTGGTATTGGGGCAGCATGCTCGGCCTGGCTGCAATCCTCTTGATCCAATTGCCGATCGCCTTCGCCGGCCAGCGGCCCGGGTTCATGCAGGAAGCTTTGATGCGCTGGGTCGATCCCGATCCGATGACCAGCTTTCTCACCGGCATGATGACGACGCCGCTGCTGATGGTGATCGGCTTCACGCTTTGGTGGGCCGCGTACTGGCTGCGCCGCCGCTAACCGATCCGCGAATCTTGAAATTGTTGCGCGCGTGAAGCGCGAAGGAGGGACCATGTCCATCGCACGCACACTGCTGGCCGCTTTGGCCGTCGCATTCCTCGCCGCCTGCGCCAGCACGCCGGCCCCGAACGACATTGCCGGCGCAGCCCCCGCGCTCTTCGTCGCCCGCGACGCCGACTCCACCATGTACCTCTACGGCACCATCCACCTCCGCCGCGCCGGCGATCCCTGGGGCGGCCCGCACGTCGAAGCCGCGCTCGTGCAGTCGGAGGAAATCTGGACCGAAGTCGATCTCGATCCTGCCGCCCAAGCGCGTGCACAGACCGAAGCGATGCGCCACGGCATGTCGCCGGACACGCCGCTCTCCACGCATCTCAATGAGGAAGATCGCCAGCGTCTCGCCGCGCTCAGCCAGCGCTTCGGCATCCCGATCCAAGCGCTCGATCGCATGCATCCCTGGATGGCCGCGCTCACACTCTCCGTCATGCCGATGATGCAGGCGGGATACGATCCGCAAGCCGGCGTCGATCGCGCGATCGTCGCCTGGGCGGGCGAACATCAGAAAACGCTGCGCTCGTTCGAAACGCCTGAGCAGCAGATCGGCTTCTTCGCGAATTGGGATGAGGAGACCCAAATCGCCTGGCTGCGCCAGTCGCTCGAAGGCGCAGAAGAGGGCGTCGCGCTCGTGAACGGGATCTCCGCCGCCTGGGATCGCGGCGATACCGCCGCACTCGAAGCCCAGATCGTCACCGAAACCCGCACGACCTATCCGGACCTCTATCAGCTCTTCTTCGTCGGTCGCAACAACGCCTGGATGGAGGTGCTCTCTCAGGAGCTCGACGGCGCCGGCGTCGATTTCGTCGCGGTCGGCTCAGGCCATCTCTACGGTCCCGACGGCCTCATCGCGCAACTCCGCGCCCGCGGCGTCCGGGTCGAACGCGTGCAGCAAGCTCGAGAGTGAGAGGGGATCGCCCAATGTTCGAAATCAGCAGAAAACTTGCCATCGCATCGCTGGCCGCGTTCTTGATCGGCGGTGCCCTGCAGCCGGCCGCTGCGGAGACATTCGCGCCGACGCGATTCACCGTCGAAGTGCGCGGAGAAGGGCCGGACGTGATCCTCATACCGGGACTCGGCTCGAGCCGCGACGTGTGGAACGGCCAGATCGAAGTCATCGCCGCCGATCACCGCGTGCATCTCGTACAACTGGCCGGCTTCGCCGGCGAACCGGTCGGCGCTCCGGCCGGCGAAGTGATCGCCCCGTTTGTAGAGGAGCTCGCGGCGTACATCGAAGCCAACGAGCTTCAGCGCCCCGCCGTCATCGGCCATTCCATGGGCGGCTTCTCCGGCCTGATGCTGGCGCGCCGCCATCCCGAGCGCGTCGGCAGGGTGATGATCGTCGACTCGCTGCCGTTCTTCAGCGCCATGTTCAGCCCGCAGGCAACGGCCGCGAACGTCGAGCCGCAGGCGCGCGCGATGCGCGACCAGATCGCGGCGCTGGACGATGCAAGCTTCCTGGCGCAGCAAAACGCAGGCGTCGGCCGGCTGGTGAGAACGCCGGAGCGGCGCGCCGAGATCGTCGCCTGGAGCGCAGCCTCCAACCGCGCCACCTTCGCGCAAGCCATGTACGAAGTGATGACCACCGATCTGCGCGGCGAGGTCGCGAGCGTCGCAACGCCGCTGACCGTAGTCTATGCCTACGACCCGGCGATGGGTCCGGAAGCCATGATCGACGGCCTCTATCGCGGTGGGTATGCCGGCGCCGCGAACGTTCGCTTCGTCCGTATCGACGGCGCCTACCACTTCGTGATGTTCGACCAGCCGGGGGCGTTCCAGGCGGCCGTGGCGGATTTCCTGCGCTAGACGCCCACGACCGGCGGATCGAAGGCGAGCGCGATGCCTGCAAGCGTCGCGCTCGTCAGCGCTTCGCCGGCGCGGATGATGTCACGCTTGGCGTAGTCGCCCTCGTGCGGCTGCCAGAAGCGATGCACCGCGCGCGCGTTGACATCGAGCACCCAATATTCGGGCAGTCCGGCCTCGGCGTATTCGATGCGCTTGGCGCCGATATCGTCGGCGAAGGTGTCGTCCGACACTTCGACGCAGAGCCGCGCCTTCTCGCCGGGGATCGGGCCCTTGAGCGGGCCGCCGTCCCACACCGTGACGTCCGGCGACGGGCGGAAGCGGCCGGGGAAACGAACAGTTACTTCGATGTCGATTGCGTAGGGTGAACGCGCCGCCGCAATCGCCGCGTCCAGGGTTTTGAACAGCCAGGCTTTGAAGCGACCGTGGGGGAGATATTCCGGCGACATCTGAACCAGCACCCCCCGTCGCAATTCGATTCGACCGAGCGCCGCCGAGCCGCCGCCTTCCATCAGGCGGTCGAACTCTGTCCCGGTCATGCGGACGGGCGCGGGGGCAAGGTCGGTCATGGTGTTGATATATAGCACACTTGCGGGCGCCGGTCAGCGCGGCTAGGCCACGGCCCATGCCTTCAAAGCCGCCGCGCTGCTTCCAGGACGTGATCCTGACGCTCCAGAATTACTGGGCCGAGCAGGGCTGCGCGATCCTGCAGCCGTATGACGAGCAGGTCGGCGCCGGCACGCTGCACCCCGCTACGACGCTGCGCTCGCTTGGCCCGAAGCCCTGGCGCGCGGCCTACGTGCAGCCCTCGCGCCGGCCCAAGGACGGCCGCTATGGCGAGAACCCGAACCGGCTGCAGCACTATTATCAGTATCAGGTGATCCTGAAGCCGAACCCGCCGGACCTGCAGCAGCTTTATCTCAACTCGCTCGCCGCCATCGGAATCGACCCGCTGCTGCACGATATTCGCTTCGTCGAGGACGATTGGGAGAACCCGACGGTCGGCGCCTGGGGGCTGGGCTGGGAAGTCTGGTGCGACGGCATGGAGGTGTCGCAGTACACCTACTTCCAGCAAGTCGGCGGTTTGGATGTGAAGCCCGTGAGCGGGGAGCTGACTTACGGGCTAGAGCGCTTGGCGATGTATGTGTTCGGCGTCGACCGCGTGTTCGACTTGCCGTTCAACGATCCCGATAGCGCCACGCCGCTGACCTATGGCGACGTGTTCCTGGAAAACGAGCGCCAGCAATCGCGCTTCAATTTCGAACTCAGCGATCCAGAGCAGAATTTGCGCTGGTTCAATGATGCGGAAGCGACGGCAAAGCGTTTGCTCGGTGAAGGCGCCGTGCTGCCCGCGTTCGACTACACGCTGAAGGCCTCGCACCTGTTCAATCTGCTGGATGCGCGCGGCGTGGTGTCGCCGACCGAGCGGCAAAGCTTCATCGCCCGCGTGCGCGAGTTGGCGAAGGGCTGTGCGGTGGCGTGGGCGGAGTCACAAGCATGACGCCGCAGGATGAGAAAACGGCACCTTACGAGGCCAATCCCAAGGGCCGGCGGGCCTCACCTCCTCAGTCATCGCTGCGCGATGACAGCTCCTCCATCGAGGAGGAGCGGGGGGCTCGCGCTTGGCTGCGCAAGCGTGCGAAGGAAATGCGTCGCGAGATGACGCCGCATGAGAAGGCGACGTGGCGGATATTGCACGAGGGCGAGTTGGTTGCACTCTATTCGCGCCGTCAAACAGTGTTTCGAGACTATATCCTCGATTTCGTGTCGCACCCGGCGCGTCTCGTCGTTGAGATTGACGGCGCCCAGCACGGGTCTCCCGAGCAAACCGAGCACGATGCTCAACGTACGGTGATGCTGAACGGCCAAGGTTATCGCGTGCTGCGTTTTTGGAATAATGAAGCGATCAGTGATCGCGACGGTGTCTGGCGCTCCATTCACCAGGCTGCCGGCGAAACGCCGGCGCGGGCGCGCATGCAGCGCTGGCGCGAGCAAGAGACCACACGCATCCAAGCAGCCAACGCGCACCTAACCTCCTCCTCGATGGAGGAGGTGGCCGCGCAGCGGCCGGAGGAGGTGCGCGCGCCAGCGGTGAAGAAGAAGTCTCGAAAGGCGATTCCGGAAGGCGCGCGTTCCGGAGAAGAACGCTAATGCCCCAGCTCCTCCTCGAATTTTTCTCCGAAGAAATCCCGGCCCGCATGCAGAAGCGCGCGGAGGAGGATCTGGCGCGTGCGCTCGCCGAAAAGCTCAGGGTGCATGGGCTTGAAGCGAAGGCGATCAAGACGTTCTCCAGCCCCCGCCGCATCGGCGCCGTGATCGACGATCTGCCGGCGAAGGCGGCGGACGTGAATGAGGAGCGTAAAGGCCCGCGCGTCGGCGCGCCGGATCAGGCGATCCAAGGCTTTTTGAAAGGGGCAGGCCTCACGTCGATCGATCAGGCGCAAATCGTCGAGGACAAGAAGGGCGCCTTCTATGTCGCGCGGACCGAGCGCGCGGGGCGCGAGACCGGCGCGATCGTGCAGGAGATCGTGCCGGAGATCGTGCGCGCGTTTCCGTGGCCGAAATCGATGCGCTCGGGGACGAGCGATCTCACCTGGGTGCGGCCGCTGCAGAACATTCTCTGCCTATTCGGCGGCAAGCATGTCGCCATCGGCATCGAGAACGTGCCGAGTCAGAACCTGACCTGGGGCCATCGCTTCCATGCGCCGGCGCCGATCGAGCCGAAGAATGCGGCCGATCACGCCGCCAGGCTGCGCGCGGCCAAGGTCGAGATCGACCGCGAAGCGCGCAAGGCTCGGATTTTGGAAGACGCGAAGAACGTTTGCGCGGCGCGCGGGCTGGAATTGGTGGACGATATCGGCCTCTTGGAAGAAGTGGCGGGGCTGGTGGAATGGCCGGTCGTGCTGTTGGGCGACATGGACCCGGCGTTCCTCGATCTGCCGGGTGAGGTGATCCGGCTTTCGATGCGCACGCACCAAAAGTATTTCGCGGTGCGCGATCCGAAGAGCGGCAAGCTCGCGCCGCATTTCGTGACGGTCGCGAACGTCGAAGCGAAAGACGGCGGCAAGGCGATCGCCGCCGGCAATGCGCGCGTGCTGAGCGCGCGGCTGAACGATGCGCGGTTCTTCTGGGATACGGATAAGAAGACGACGCTGTTCACCGAAGAGCGGCGCGAGAAGCTGAAGAAGATCGTGTTTCACCAGAAGCTCGGCTCGGTGTGGGATAAGGTCGAGCGCGTGAAGGCGCTGGCGGGCGAGTTGTGTGCGGTGACGGGCGCGGATCGGGCGCTGGTCGAACGCGCGGCAGAGCTTTGCAAGATGGATTTGGTGACGGAGACGGTCGGCGAGTTTCCGGAACTGCAAGGGCAGGTGGGGCGTCAGCTTTATTTGCTCGAAGTCGGCCAAGAACCCTCTCCCCCCTCGCGGGGGAGAGGGCAGGGTGAGGGGGGGCGTGCCGACGCTCCGGCGCCTGAGCGTTTGAACGCCCCCCACCTCCCGGCCTCCTCCCCGCAAGGGGGAGGAGGAGATCAGTCCATCGCCGCCGCCATCGAAGATCACTACCGCCCGCTCGGCCCGAACGACCGCGTGCCGAGCGATCCTGTCGCGGTGACGCTCGCGCTGGCGGATAAGCTGGATACGCTTGTTGGCTTCTGGGCGATTGATGAGAAGCCGACGGGCAGCAGTGATCCGTTTGCGCTACGGCGTGCGGCGCTGGGGTTCGCGAGATTGGTAATCGACCGGGACGTCAGAATGTCGGTCCGAAGTGCCCTGGGCTCATCGCATTCAGAGTTTCTAGAACGTTTCAGCAAGTTGACGGTTTTGAGGTTCCGATCGGCAAGTGGGAGCTTCAGATCTTACAACGATCTAACTTTATTGATGAAGGAGCCTGCTGAGAGCGATGCCTTCTTCTATTTGAACTTGAACGTCCTTGCCGGGCGAGCAGAGACGTTCGACCCCGGGCCGATGCTGACGGATCAGTTTGCGGAGAAGGCGCACGCGCGTTTCCTGCCAATCGAGGAGATGGAGTCGTCGCTGCTCGCCTTCTTAGCCGATCGCCTCAAAGTTCAGCTTCGTGACCAAGGCAAGCGGCACGATCTGGTCGATGCGGTATTTGCGCTTGGCGATGATGATCTTGTTCGCATCGTTGCGCGGGTTGAAGCGCTGGATGCGTTTTTGAAGACTGAGGACGGCGCCAATCTTCTTGCTGGCTATAAGCGCGCGGCGAATATTCTGGCGGCCGAGGAGAAGAAGGGGAAGTGGAGCGCGGACGAGGCTCAAGGCCAAGTCGATGCGAAGCTTCTTGCTGAACCTGCCGAGAAAGCCCTGCATGAAGCGCTGGAGAAAGCGCTGCCTGCAGCGCGCGCGGCTGTGGACAAGGAAGAGTTCGCGGCGGCGATGAAAGCCCTCTCGGGGCTTCGCGCGCCGGTGGATGCGTTTTTCGATAAGGTGTTGGTCAACGCGCCGGAGGAACAAGTCCGACGCAACAGGCTTCTGCTGCTCTCGCGCTTCCGGGAAGCGCTGTCCGCGGTCGCGGATTTCTCGAAGGTTGAAGGATGAGCGCCGGCCGCGCAAACGCACCCCCGCCCCCTTGCGGGGCGGGGGCAGGGGGTGGGGGGCGCGCAAACGCTCCACCGCCCGACGCTTCGGCCCGCCCCCCCTCCGGCCGCTCCGCGGCTGCCTCCCCAGCAAAAGGAGGGGATGCTCGTTCGCGCAAGGTCGGAAGCGGCTGGGCGCCTGATCCGAACGCTGGCGCGCGTCAGAAAGATCGCACGCGCACGAAGCTGCGCGCGAAGGCGCTGCGCAAAGAGCTGACGCCTTCTGAGAAGAAATTGTGGCTGTTGCTGCGTGACATCGAGGAGGCGCGCTTCCGCAAAGAGGTCGCTATCGGCGACTACGTGTTCGACTTCGCCTGTTACGGTGCGCGATTGTTGATCGAGCTTGATGGTTCGATTCACGAACGAGCTGATGTTCAAGCCAGCGACAAAGCGAAATCTATCTATGCGGCGACGCAGGGCTTCCGCGTGCTGCGTTTCCAGAACAATGACGTGTGGGATCGGCCGGCGTGGGTCGTCTCGGAAGTGCATGCGCGCCTTCCCGCCCCCCACCCCCCGGCCCCCGCCCCGCAAGGGGGCGGGGGAGACGAGAGTTCGGAGCCATGACAAAGCAGTGGGTGTACGGGTTTGGCGGCGGAGAGAGCGGGGGCGATGCTTCGCTGAAGGCGTTGCTCGGCGGCAAGGGCGCGAACCTGGCCGAGATGGCGCGGCTTGATTTGCCGGTGCCGCCCGGCTTCACGCTGACGACGGAAGTCTGCAACGCGTTTTATGCGAACAATCGCGCTTATCCGCCGGAGCTGGCGGGGCAGGTTGATGCGGCGCTGGCGGCGCTGGAGAAGAAGACCGGCAAGAAGTTTGGCGATCCTGCAAACCCGCTGCTCGTGTCCGTGCGTTCAGGCGCGCGCGCCTCGATGCCGGGCATGATGGATACGGTGCTGAACCTTGGCCTAAACGACGAAACCGTCGAAGGCCTCGCCAAGCTCTCCGCCGATGCGCGCTTTGCTTACGACAGCTATCGCCGCTTCATTCAGATGTATTCGGACGTCGTGCTCGAACTGGAGCATGGCGTGTTCGAGGAAATTCTCGGCACGCACAAAGACACCAACGATTATCGCTCCGATACGGAGCTTTCTGCGGACGACTGGAAAGACGTCGTCGCGCAATACAAGCGCGCGGTGGAGCGTGAACTCGGCAAGCCGTTCCCGGCCGATCCGAAGGAGCAGCTCTGGGGCGCCATCGGCGCCGTCTTCCAAAGCTGGATGAACGATCGCGCGATCTTCTACCGCAAGCACAACAACATCCCCGAAAGCTGGGGCACCGCCGTCAACGTCCAAGCGATGGTGTTCGGCAATATGGGCGACACCTCGGCCACCGGCGTTGCGTTTACGCGCGATCCGAGCACGGGCGAGAAGAAGTTCTACGGCGAGTTCCTGATCAACGCGCAGGGCGAGGATGTCGTCGCCGGCATCCGCACGCCGCGCGCGCTGACCAAGGCCGCGCGCATCGAGATGAAGGAGACCGGCGAGTCGCTCGAAGAGGCGATGCCCGCGGTGTTCGCCGAACTGGTGCGCGTCTATCAGAAGCTCGAGGCGCACTATCGCGACATGCAGGACCTGGAGTTCACGGTCGAACAAGGCCGGCTCTACATGCTGCAAACCCGCAACGGCAAGCGCACCGCGAAAGCTGCGCTGAAGATCGCCGTCGATATGGCCGCTGAGGGGCTGATCACACAGGACGAAGCGGTGCTGCGCGTCGATCCGATGGCGCTCGATCAATTGCTGCACCCGACCATCGCGCAGAACTACAAGCGCGACCTGATCTGCAAGGGCTTGCCGGCCTCGCCAGGCGCGGCGGTCGGCATCGTCGTGTTCGACAGCGACGAAGCCGAGCGGCTCGCCGGCGAAGGCAAAGCCGTCATTCTCGTGCGCGAGGAAACGAGCCCGGAAGACATTCACGGCATGCACGCCTCGAAAGCGATCGTCACCGCGCGCGGCGGCATGACCAGCCACGCTGCCGTGGTCGCGCGCGGCATGGGCCGGCCGTGCGTCTCGGGCGCCGGCGATATCCGCATCGACATGAAGGCGGGCGAGTTCCGCGCCGCCGGCCGGGTAATCAAAGCGGGACAGACCGTCACGGTCGACGGCTCGTCCGGTGAAGTCTTGGCGGGCGCCGCCGACATGGTGCAGCCGGAGCTGACCGGCGATTTCGGCACGCTGATGGGCTGGGCCGACAAGGCGCGGCGCATGAAGGTGCGAGCCAACGCCGAAACGCCGGCCGACGCTGCGCAAGCGGTGAAGTTCGGCGCTGAGGGCATCGGCCTTTGCCGCACCGAGCACATGTTCTTCGATGCCGAGCGCATCGCCGCCGTGCGCGAGATGATCCTGGCCGAGAAGCAAGAGGCGCGCGTCGCTGCGCTCGACAAACTCTTCCCGCACCAGCGCAAGGATTTCCTCGAAATCTTCGAGGCGATGGGCGCGCGCCCGGTGACGATCCGCTTTCTCGACCCGCCGCTGCACGAATTCCTGCCGCACACCGAAGAAGATTGCGAAGACGTGGCGAAAGCCACCGGGCTAGACGCGAAAGCGCTGCTGGCGCGGGCGAAGGAGCTGGCCGAGAGCAATCCGATGCTCGGCTTCCGCGGCTGCCGGCTGGCGATCGTCTATCCGGAAATCTACGACATGCAGGCGCGCGCCGTGTTCGAAGCCGCGTGCGATGTCGCCGAGAAGGGCGCTGCGCCGATTCCGGAAATCATGATCCCGTTCGTGATCACCCGCAAAGAGCTGGAGACGCTGCGCGCGCGCGTCGATGCGATAGCAGCGGACGTGTTCGAGAAGCGCGGGCGGAAGATCGAGTACCTCGTCGGCACGATGATCGAGCTGCCGCGCGCAGCGATCATCGCCGGCGATATCGCCCAGGCGGCGCAATTCTTCTCGTTCGGCACCAACGACCTGACGCAAACGACGATGGGCCTCTCGCGCGACGACGCCGGCAAGTTCCTGGGGGCTTATGTCGACAAGGGCATGTTGGCCCGCGATCCGTTCGTGACCATCGACACCGATGGCGTCGGCGAGATGATCAAGCTCGCCGCCGAACGCGGCCGCGCCGCGGCGAAAGATCTGAAGCTTGGCATTTGCGGAGAGCATGGCGGCGATCCGGATTCGGTCGCGTTCTGCGAGCGCGTCGGCCTCGATTACGTCTCTTGTTCCCCGTTCCGCGTGCCGATTGCCCGCTTGGCGGCGGCGCAGGCGGCGCTGGGCAAACGCGGCGGCTGACCGGCCGGATTGCGAAAAATTTGGGAAGGCCGGCCGGAACGAACCCGCCGGCAAAGCCTTTACCGCCCGTTCCGTTCGCGCCCGGCTCGCTTTTTCGCCAGGCGGTCTTGGGGCGGCTGGCTGACGAACGGGGCCAGGCCGCGGTTTAGGGCTGGCGACTTGGCGTTTGCTGACTGCACCTGCGGTGTAAGGCCGAGGCCGCGGCGTGCGGTTTCCGGGCCGCGCCTTAACCACCTGATCGCCCGCCACAGCGCCCACGCGGCTGCGCTTCGGACAGTCGCACTGTCGCAGGCGCCGCTACGTCACGTAGAGGCCGAACCCCTCCCGGTGATCGAAGTAAAAATTCTCCAAACGGGTGAATCGGCACGTTTCGAGCATGGCTATGCCCCGGTTGGGCCTGTGGCCTGTGGCGGAGGCGCCGCGCTGGACCAGAGAAGTCAGGTCGAGGGCGGCGCAGTCGAGACTATGAACAAAAAGTCAATCGCCCCTCGGGTTCCCGTCCTGTATCCCCGCCAAGTCGCCGCGGCTGTTATTGCCAAGGCGAAATGGTTTGTTGCTGCTGCGGATACTTGGGCTCGATCTGTCCCAAAACTGCACGCTGTTAAGCGGGGCTTAATGCATTTGACGTTGTTCTGGCGTCGACTGGCTATTCTTGCGGACGGAATTCGGACCCAAGTGATGGTGGAGATCGACAGGAACCCTCTGGCCGTGCGCCAGGGCGCCGCCACGATCATGTGCCTTGCGGCCGCTGCGGTCGCGATGCCCGTGATCGCGCACCGCGCCGCTGAGCAGCGCGAAGGCGCAGAATGGGCCGCGACCTCCACCGCGTTCCAGGCCGAGCTGCAACAGCAGCTGCTTGCGTCAGAACCGAACGCCCGTGTCGAACTGACCTCCTTCCGCACCGATGATGGTTTACGCGCCCGCGGTACAGCGACGCTGTTCGAAAGCGCCGACGCGCGCGCCATGATGGTGCAAGCCGTGCTGCGCGGTCCCACCGCGCCGCCGGAGCAAAACCAGGAGGCGCAGCCGGCCGTCGATGCGCGCCAGCACGCCTGCCTCAGCCAAGCGATTTACTATGAGGCCCGCGGCGAGAGCCAACGCGGCCAGGTCGCCGTCGCCGAAGTGGTGATGAACCGGGTGCGCTCGCGCGCTTACCCGAACTCGATCTGCGGCGTCGTCTATCAGGGCTCGCACCGTTCCACCGGCTGCCAGTTCACCTTCACCTGCGACGGTTCGCTGAACCATCGCCCGCGCGGCCGCGCCTGGGAGCGCGCTCAGCGCGTCGCGACTGCAGTGATGCAGGGCTACACCCGTCCGATCACGGGCGGCGCCACGCACTATCACACCCACGCCGTCAACCCGGTCTGGAATTCGGGCCTGGTCGAAACGACCAACGTCGGCAGCCACGTCTTCTATCGCTTCCCGCGCGGCTCGGAGCGCGCCGTCTATCAGGAAGCGTTGGCCCGCCGCCGCGGCGCCTTCGGCGTGCGCCGCCGCGCCGCCGATGCGCTGATCCCGGAAGCCGTCGATCCGGCGATGGAAGAGACCATCGACGTGAACGCCGCCGCGACGCCGACCATGAACGGCGAGCCCATCACCACCGCGCCGCCGCGCGTCGAAGACGTCAGCGCCACCGGCGAGGAAGTCGCGACTTAAATATCGAGCGGTCCACCCATTCCCGGGGCGACGCGTAGCGTCGAGCCAGGGACCCATAAACACGACTGTTCGTGTATAGTCCCGGGCAGCTGTGTTTATGGCCCCCGGACTGCTCGGGGATGGGTGTAATGTGTGCCGATGCGCACATTGGCGCTCAGCTCACTCAATCATCCACCAGCGTCTTCTTGATCGAATTGCGCATGGCGTTCGGGAAGAAGCGCGCCGCGAAGCGGGCGCGTTCCGCTTCCTTGCCGACCATGTAGTGGATGTCTTTCCCGTGCGCCGCATCCCAGGCGCGTTCGGCGGCCATGCGGACGGGATAGATCGGCGTTTTGTTCTCGGTGAGCTGGTCGCGGATGTTGCGGTTGGAGGCGACGTCGCGGTGATCGAGGATCGCGGTGTCAACGAACCAGGGCATCAGGCTGACGACGCGCACGCCATAGCGCGAATACTCGACATCGAGCGCTTCAGTGAGACCGCGCACGCCGAACTTGGTGGCGCAATAGACCGCAAGCTTCGGCGCGCCGAACACGCCCGCCACCGAAGCGACGTTGACGATCCGTCCTTGCGCTTCTTTCAACAGCGGTAGCGCGGCGATGCAGCCATTGATCACGCCCTTCAGGTTCACATCGAGCGTCAGATCGATGTCCTCGCCGCTCATCTCTTCGATCCAGCCGCCGCGGCCGACGCCGGCGTTATTGAACAGCACGTCCATGCGCCGGCCGGTCACTTGCCCGAACGTCTCGATCGCGCGCGTCCAGGCGGCGCGGTCGCGCGTGTCGAGGATCATCGAGATGCGCTGGCCTTCCGGCAGCATCGCCGCGGTTTCCTCGAGCCCCTGCGGGTTGATGTCGGAAAGGCCGACGAACCAGCCGCGCTCGGCGAAGATCTGCGCCGTGGCGCGGCCGATGCCGGAGCCTGCGCCGGTGACGAAGATGGTCTTCTGGTTCGTGTTTGCCATGCGCCGAGTCGTCCGCTGAACCGCAGGCGCCGTCAAGCCGAACGCAGCGTCCGCCGCAGCGCGGCAGGGGGCGCGCCATAGAGGCGGATGAAGGCGCGGCGCATGCGTTCGGGATCACCGAACCCGGTGCGGCGCGCGACCTCCTGGATTGCGCCGCCCTGCGCGAGCGCAGCGCGGGCGGCGTCGACCCGCAGCCGCTCCACCGCTTTTGCCGGCGTGACGCCCGTTTCCGTTGCGTAGGCCCGCGCGAAATTGCGCGGGCTCATCGCCGCGCGCGCCGCGAGCGCGTCCACCGAGAGATCATCGCCCAGGTGATCGCGCATCCAAGCGTTGAGCGCCGCAAAGCGCGGCGCGTCGATGTCGAGCAGCGCGGAGTGCTGCGCCTGGCCGCCGGGGCGCTTGGCGTAACAGACCATCTCGCGCGCCACCTCGGCGGCGACCTCCGCGCCCAAATCTTCCTCGATCATGGCGAGCGCGAGATCGATCCCAGCCGTCACGCCCGCCGAAGTCCAAATCGCGCCGTCCTGCACATGAATGCGGTCGGGCTCCACGCGCACGTCGGGGAAGAGCCGCGCCAGTTGGGGCGCGCGCCGCCAGTGCGTCGTGCAGGTCTTGCCCGCGAGCAGGCCCGCCGCCGCCAGGATGAATGCGCCGGAGCAGACGCTGGCGACGCGCCGCGCCCGCTTCGGCGCGCGCTTCACCGCGGCGATCAGCGCCGCATCGTTCATCGCTTCGCCCGTGCCGTGGCCGCCGGCCATGATCACGGTGTCCACCTTGCCGGCGCCGATCTTCTCCGCTGGCATCGGCGCGCCGGCGGAGGAGGGGATGAGCCCCGCCTCGGCCGCGACCAGCTTCAGCGCATAGGCGCCGCGCACGAAGCGCGCGGCGATCTCGAACCCGCCCATCGGCCCGGCCGCATCAATGATCTGGAAGCCGGGGAAGAGGACGATTTCGATCGTCCTCTGCTTTGGCGGAAAAGGAGGCTTCTTTGACATTTCGGCCAGAGCCTCGCGCGTCCATGATGGCGCTGTCAACAGGAGGCCTCCCCATGACCGTCCCGTTCCGCATCGTCTTCATCCTCTATCCGCGCCTCACCCAGCTCGATTTCACCGGCCCCTACGAAGTGCTCGCGCGCATGCCGGGCGCCGAAGTGATCATCGCCTCCAAGGACGGCGGCGAACTCGTCACCGAGATGGGCCTCACCTTCTCGCGCCTGCGCGCGCTCGCCGACATCGATCGCGCCGACATGATCATGGTCCCTGGCGGGCCGGGCCAAACCGATGCGATGATGGATCCGGCCTTCATGGCCGAGGTGAAACGGCTCGGCGAAAGCGCCAAGTACGTGACGAGCGTCTGCACTGGCTCTCTCATTCTCGCGGCGGCGGGACTGCTCAAAGGCAAGCGCGCCGGCAGCCACTGGGCCTATCGCGAATTGCTGGCGCCGTTCGGCGCGATCCCCGATGACGCGCGCGTCGTACGCGATGGCCATTGCATCACTGGCGGCGGCGTCACCGCCGGCATCGACATCGCCCTCACCATCGTCGCCGACCTCGCCGGCGCAGACACCGCGAAGATGATCCAGCTCGCGCTCGAATACGCGCCGGCGCCGCCGTTCAACTCCGGCCGGCCGGAAGTGGCGGAGGAGAAGACGGTCGCCGCCGTGCGGCAGCTTTTCTCCGCCTTCGCCACGCAGCGACGCGAAGCGATCGAAGCCTATGTCGCCGGGAACGCCTGATGCTGGCGCTGAAGCCCAATTGCGAAACATGCGACCGCGACCTGCCGCCGGATAGCGCTGACGCGCGCATCTGCTCGTTCGAATGCACGTTCTGTGTGACGTGCGCCGAGGGCGCGCTGTCGGGTCCGTGTCCTAACTGCGGCGGGGGTTTGGAGCGTCGGCCGACGCGGACAGGTGCGGCGCTCGTGAAGTATCCGGCTTCGACCGAGCGAGTACTCCGCAGGCGTTAGCCGCCGCTCCCCGGCCGTAGCGAAGCGGAGGCCGGGGCCCATCGTTGCGACAGATTCCGACAGGCGGAGCTTGGCTGACCATGGGCCCCGGCCCGGCGCAGCGCTTACGCGCAGCTTGGCCGGAGAGCGTTGAGACGTCTGTGCGAGGCGTCGTGCTTCGACAAGCTCAGCATGACGCCATTTCTCACAGTAGCGCTGAAGAGCGTCAGCCTGAGCTTGTAGAAGGCGACGCGGGGCCGCCGCCTAAGCCCGCCCGCCTTCGCTGCCGATCAGCTGCGAGAGATCAAAACCGAGCGCGCGGATCGCGCGCGTCCATTTCGCCTCGTGCTCTTCGTCGAAAATGATCGCCTTGTCCGGATCGACGATCAGCCAGGCGTTGTGCTTCAGTTCGTTCTCCAGCTGCCCCGCGCCCCAGCCGGCGCAGCCGAGCGCCAACACGAAATCGTGCGGCGCGTTCTTGCCGGACATCGCTTCGAGCACGTCGCGCGTCGCCGTGAGGCGAATGCCCGGCGCGATCTCCTGCGTCGCCTCGCCAGCGGTGAAGTCGTCCGAGTGCAGCACGTAGCCGCGGTCCTGCGCCACCGGGCCGCCGTCGAGCACCGCGTTCAGCGCGATCTCGTTCTTGGTCGGCAGCCCCAGGTGCTCCATCACCTCGCTCAGCGTCAGTTCTTCCTTCGGGCGATTGATGACGACGCCCATCGCGTGTTCCTCGTCGTGTGAGCACATCAGGATCACGGCGTGAGCGAAGCGGGGGTCCCCGATAGCCGGCATCGCCACCAGAAGTTTGCCTGCGAGGGAGTTGGCCATGGGGCGATGCTTTCAGGCTGGGCGCTTCCGCGCAAGAGGGCGCTCGCATATCCCGATCCGCCGCCCTAGATTGAGGCGGAAGTTTGAGGAGAACGCCATGATCAAGGTCGGAGACAAGCTGCCCGACGTCCAGTTCAACGTGCCGACCAGCGAGGGCATGAAGACGATGCGGACCGCCGATGTCTTCGGCGGCAAGACGGTGGCGCTGTTCGCCGTGCCGGGCGCGTTCACGCCGACCTGTTCCGCACGCCACTTGCCGAGTTTCCGCGACCTCAAGGATGACCTGAAGGCCAAGGGCGTCGACACCATCGCCTGCACGGCGGTGAACGATCACTTCGT
Organism: Vitreimonas sp.; assembly: GCF_035627415.1. Classification (GTDB taxonomy): domain Bacteria; phylum Pseudomonadota; class Alphaproteobacteria; order Caulobacterales; family Aquidulcibacteraceae; genus Vitreimonas. Next base: position 38,147 of record NZ_DASPLU010000031.1, read on the forward strand.
CATGGGCGCATGGGCGAAGGATCAAAGCGTCCAAAACGACATGATCATGCTCTCGGACGGCTCGGGCGAGTTCGCGCGCGCAGTGGGGCTCGACGCCGACTTTTCCAAGTTCGGCATGGGGCCGCGCTCGAAGCGCTATTCAATGCTCGTCAAGGATGGGGTGGTAGAACAGCTCAACGTTGAAGAAGCTGGTGAATACAAGGTTTCCAGCGCCGAGCATCTGCTTGGCCAATTGACCTGATCTTAAGCTGCGGCTGGCCGCAGAAGCGGCGGGGGAAGACATGGACTATGTCGTAATCGTTCTGGTGGCGATGGCGCTGGTGCTCGCCTTCAGCGCCATCAAGGTCGTGCCGCAAGGCCGGCAGTTCACGGCCGAGCGCTTCGGCCGCTACATCCGCACGCTGCGGCCCGGCATTTCGTTTCTGATTCCTTTCGTGGACCGCATCGGCCGGCGCCTCTCGATGATGGAGACGGTGCTCGATGTGCCGCGCCAAGACGTCATCACCAAGGATAACGCGGTGGTGTCTGTCGACGCCGTCGTCTTCATCCAGGTGATCGATGCGGCCAAGGCCGCGTACGAAGTCGAGAATCTGAAGCTCGCGATCCAGAACCTCTGCATGACCAACATCCGCACGGTGGTCGGCTCGATGGATCTCGACGAAGTGCTCTCGCAGCGGGACTCGATCAACGCACGCTTGCTCGGCGTTGTCGACGCCGCCACCGACGCGTGGGGCACCAAGGTGATGCGAGTCGAGATCAAGGACCTCTCGCCGCCGGCGGACATCACCCAGTCCATGGCGCGGCAGATGAAGGCCGAGCGTGAACGCCGCGCGCAAATTCTCGAAGCCGAAGGCGACAAGCAGGCGGCGATCCTGCGCGCCGAAGGCGCCAAGCAGGCGGCGATTCTCGAAGCCGAAGGCCGCCGCGAAGCCGCTTTCCGCGACGCCGAAGCGCGCGAGCGTGAAGCCGAAGCCGAAGCGAAGGCGACCGACATGGTTTCGCAAGCGATCTCGAAGGGCGACGTCAACGCCATCCGCTACTTCCTCGGCCTCAAATACGTCGAAGCGTTCGGCGATCTCGCCACCTCGAACCAGCAGCGCACGGTAATCGTGCCGGCCGATCTGGGCGGCCTCGCCGGCCTGGTCGAGGGCCTGCGGGCGCTCAACGCCCAAGGCGAAAGCCCGCTCGGCGGCCCCCCGCGCACCGCCGTCCCGCCGACGCGTTAAGGACCGCGGCTCCGGCCGCGCCCACGGGCCGGGCGCCCGTTTGTTTCAGCAGCGCCAAAAGCGCGCTCTGCGCGCTGGACGCGGCAGGAGCCGCGCGCTCCCATGCGCTCCAACTGGCGAGCCGCCATGCAAATCGCTACATTGTTCCCATGGACCTGATCCAATTCCTCACCAGTCTCGGCCCCACGCACTGGCTGGTGCTGGGCCTCATCCTGCTGATCGCCGAAATGGCGAGCGGCACCACCTATCTCCTGTGGCCCGCGGTCGCCGCCTTCGCGACGGCTTTGATCTCGCTCACCGGCGTCACCAACTGGATCGCCGAGATGGCGATCTTCGCCGTTCTGGTGATCGCGCTGACGGCGTTCGGCCGTCCGCTGGTGCAGCGCTGGCGCAAGGAAGGCGCGGCCACCGGTCTGAATGAGCGCTCGTCGGCTTTGATTGGCGCACGCGGCGTGATCGCCAACTTCGCCAACGGCGTCGGCTCGGTGAAGGTTCAGGACACGGTCTGGCGCGCGGTCAGCGATGAAACGCTGGAAGCGGGGCAGGCGGTGGTGGTCGACGGCGTCGACGGCGCCACGCTGAAAGTGAAGCGTGCCTAAGGCCGCAATGCGCCGCTGCAGTTGATGCGGCGATACCTGAAATGGATCGGGTCGGAGCCGTCGAGGCGCGAGATCGTGGCGGTCAATCGATTGCCGACGCGCAGATAATTCACGCGTTGCGGGAAATCGTGCGCCGCGTTCTCGAAGGTTGCGCCGACGCCGTGCTCGCCCCCAACCAGCAGATCGAGCGTGGGCCGCATTCTGAACCGCACCGGCGCAGCGCCGTTGGGCATGGCGACGAAGTGCGGCGCGCCGTCGATCATCTCGATCCGCATCTGCTCCCAGCCTTGCGTCTCGCCTTCGCCGACTGTGTACGAATAGCCGACCATCGCCGGCATCGGCGGCGCCGACCAGACTTCGGTGATCTGCGGTCCCTCTCCGCCCGCACGCCAGCACCCCTTGAGCCAAGCGAGGTCGTCGAGCGATTGGGCCTGCGCCAACGGCGCGAAGGCGAGGGCGGCGAGGAAGAGTAGAGTGCGCATGGAACGAAGCTGCGCGGATCCAGAATTCGGCGCAACCCCTCCGTTGCGCGGCGAAGCAGGCGGCTGGCGTTCGTACTTCGCGCGCGCGCCGGGCGCATGTTAGATGGCCGGAGGATCGGCGAGAGGCGCGCAGGTGGAACGGAAGCTGGCGGCTATCCTTGCTGCGGACGTCGTGGGCTACACGGCGCTGATGGAGCGCGATGAGGCTGGCACGTTCGCGCGCCTGAAACGGTGCCAGCGCGAGCTGTTGGAGCCGGAGATCGCCAAGCGCGGCGGACGCATTTTCAAGCTGATGGGGGACGGGTTCCTGGCCGAATTCGCCAGCGTCGTCGATGCGGTCGAGAGCGCCGTCGCGATCCAGCAGGCTCTGGCGGGGCAGAACGATGGCCTGGCCCGCGAGCAGCGCCTGGATCTCCGCGTCGGCCTCAATCTGGGCGAAGTGATCATAGACGGGACCGATCGTTACGGCGAAAGCGTCAACATCGCCGCCCGCTTGCAGCAGCTGTCCGATCCCGGCGGCATCTGCCTCTCCGGCAAAGTCGCCAGCGAGATGCGGAGGAAAACGTCATTCGCGCTCGAGCCGATGGGCGAGCAGCGCATGCGCAACATCGCCGAGCCGGTCGCGGTTTATCGGCTGAAGCACGACTCGGCGGCGCAGGCGCCGGTCGCGGCGGCGGCCGCACACCCGTCGATCGCGGTGCTGCCGTTCCTCGACATGAGCCCGGATCGGGACCAGGACTACCTCTGCGAGGGCCTCGCCGAAGAATTGATCAACGCGCTGGCCAATGTCGAAGGCGTCCGCGTGACGGCCCGCTCCGCTTCGTTTCAGTTCGACGCCGCCGGCGCCGATCTGCGCGAGATCGGCCGCCGGCTCGGCGTGGAGACGCTGCTCGAAGGCAGCGTGCGCAAGGCCGGCGACCGGCTCCGCATCACAGTCCGCTTGGTCGACGTCGCCGCTGGCGACAACAGATGGTCTCGCCGCTTCGATCGGGCCACTGGCGACATCTTCGAAATTCAGGATGAGATCGCCGGGAGCGTCGTCGCCTCTCTCCGCGGCGCCGTGCTGACACATCGCGAGAAAGAGGCGCTGGTGCGTCCGCAGACGCGCACGGAAGCGTATGAACTCTATCTGCGCGGGCGCCAGCACCTCGCCCGCTTGACCGGGCCGGACCTCGAGACCGCCCGACAGATGTTCACCCGCGCCTTGGAGCTCGACGCCGACTACGGCCCCGCCTGGGCCGGCCTCGCCGCCGTACACGCCACGCTCTACGAGTGGTTCGGCGCCAGCGATGAGGATCGGGCCAGCGCCGATACGGCCAGCCGGCGCGGCCTCGAAGCCAGTCCGGACATCGCTGAAGTCCACGCCGCCCGGGGCTTCGCACTCTCGCTGCTGCGCCGCTACGACGATGCGGCAAAGGTGTTCGAAGAAGCCATCCGCCTCAATCCGAACCTGTTCGAGGCCTATTACTATTTCGCGCGGGCGTCATTCGCCCGCGGAGATATTGAGCGCGCCAACGAGCTGTTCCGGCGCGCCTCCGAAGTACGGCCCGAAGACTTCCAGAGCACCAGCTTGCGCGCCATGACATTGCGCATGCTCCGACGCACCGAGGAGGCGCGCGAGGTCGTCCGTGAGTCGATTCGACGCGCAGAATACATGTTGACGCTCAATCCCACCGATGCGCGCGCTCTGGCGTTAGGCTCCACCGATCTGTTCGAGGACGGCCAGCTCGAACGAGCGATGGAGTGGTCGCATCGATCGCTGGAGCTTTATCCCGACGATATGAGCGTGCTCGTGAACGCCGCCTGTCTGCACGCGAAGGCCGGCTTCAATGAGGTCGCGCTCGAATTGCTGGGCCGAGTGTTCGCGCGCGGCTGGGGCAAACGGGACTGGGTCGAGCAGGACCCCGACTACGACAATCTCCGCGGCGACCCGCGCTTCGAAGCGCTGTTGGCCAAGTTGAAATAGGGGCGCCTCAACTCAGCGCAGCGTCTTGATCGCGCCGCGCGCCAGCTCGTCGGCGCGGTTGTTCATCACATCGTCGGCGTGGCCTTTGACCCATTTCCACTCGACTTGATGGCGCGCATTGGCTTCATCCAGTTCGCGCCAGAGGTCTTCGTTCTTCACCGGCTTCTTGTCGGCGGTTTTCCAGCCGTTCTTCTTCCAGCCGTGAATCCATTTAGTGACGCCGTCCATTACGTATTTGGAATCGGTGTGCAGCCGCACGCGCACCGGCGTCTTGAGCGCCTTCAGCGCCTGGATCGCCGCCATCAGCTCCATGCGATTGTTGGTGGTGGCGGCTTCGGCCCCGGAGAATTCCTTCTCCGTCTCGCCATAACGCAACACCGCGCCCCACCCGCCGGGCCCGGGGTTTCCGCTGCATGCCCCATCGGTCCAGATGTCGACTGTTTTCATGGGGCTGATCTAGAGGGAGTCGCGCGCGGACGCAGGAGCATGATCAGCAGGCCTGTCCATGCCGCCCCGATCAGCAACACAATCAGGACCAGAGGAGCGATCCCGCCAAGTAGAGGATCAAGCGGGTAAAACACTGTCCAACCGACAAAAAATGCAAACACGATAGCGGCGCCGATGAGCGCGGCGACGACGTCGGCAATCATCGGCGCCCACCTACGCGCCGCGAACACAGCCCACGCCGGCGCGAGCGACAGAAACGGCATCGACCGAACGCCGAACTCCAATCCTTCGAATGCCGCGAGCCGAAGGCTCCGCATCGCTGTGTCCGGCGGTTCGGTGAACGCGCCGGAATCGCCAAGGCCGTTGATCAAGAACAGCGCCGCCGCGCCGGCCACGGGCGCCCATAGCACAAGCGCCAACACGAGAAGAACCGTTCGCATCGTCAGGCTCCGTAGGCTGCGGCCGAAGCGGCGCTCCGATGAAACGCCAGCTTATCCGCATATTCCAGCGGGTCCTTCGGCTTTACCAGCGCGCCCTCAGGCGTGTCGCCCCAATCGGCCAAGCGCGTGCCGAAGAATCGCAAAGCCGCGCCGCGGCAGAGCGTCGGCAGCACGGCGCGTTCGGCTTCGCTGAGCGGCCGTATCGTTTCGTACGCCGCGATCATCGCACCGCCGCGCGCGACATCGTAGTCGCGCTTCTCAGCGAAGCACCACGCGTTCAAACAAACCGCCAGATCGTACGCCAGGAAATCGGTGCAGGCGAAGTAAAAGTCGATCACGCCGGTGAGGCGCTCACCCAGGAAGAGCGCGTTATCGGGGAAGAGATCGGCGTGGATCGGCCCGCGCGGCAGCGCGCTCGGCCACGCGGCGCGCACCTCGGCCACATCGCGCTCGATCAGCCGCGCCAATCCCGGCCGCAAATATTCAGCTTGCGCCAAGCGCGGCGCGATCAGCCGCTCCCAGCCGTCGAGCGAGAGCGCATTGGCGCGCTCCAGCGCAAAGCCCTCGAGCGCCACATGCATGCGCGCCAGCACTTCGCCGATCGCGGCGCAATGGCCGATGTCCGGCGCGCGCGGCCAGACGCCGTCGAGAAACGAGACGATCGCCGCCGGCTTGCCCTTCGCGCGGGTGAACAACGCGCCCGTCTTCGTCGCGACCGGCTGCGGCGCCGGCACGCCGCGTTCGGCGAGCCGCGCCATCACCTGCATGAAGAAGGGCAGGTCTTCTTCGCGCACGCGCTTCTCGAACACGGTGAGGATGAACTGCCCCGCGCCCGTGCGCAGCAGATAGTTCGAGTTCTCCACCCCCTCGGCGATGCCCTTGCACGAGGTGGCGGGCCCAAGCGCGTACTGCGCCAGCAGCTGCGCCAGATCGGCGTCGGAGAGGGCGGTGTAGACGGCCATGGCGCTAGCGGATTCCTCCCCCCTTGCGGGGGAGGTGTCGCCGAAGGCGACGGAGGGGGGGCGTTCCGACGATCAGGCGCCTGCAGACTGCGCACTTCATCGCTCTTCGACTCTCGTCACGCCCCGCGCCTCGTCCAGATGCGCGATCCATTGCGCGCGATGGCGCCCCGCCAGCATGGCGCGCGTCACCCGTTCGTAGTGCATCACGAAGCGGTCGAGCGCCGCGTTCTCCTCCGCCGTGAGCGGCCGGCCGCGCGTTTCGACCTCCTGCTCGCCGCGCCAGGTACGCACGATCTCCCAGCTCGGCGCGGCGAGATAGATCATCGCATCGAAGCCGTCGAAGAAAGTCTGGTAGTCATCCGCCAGATGCGCGGCGATCATGCGCCGCCAGCCGCCGTCCGCATCTTGCTCGCGCTCGAGCGCATTCAGCGGCGCATCAAGGCTTGCCGGATCGAGCGGCGCAGCGCCCATGCACCAGCCGTCGACCAGAATGGCGTGCGGCAGGCCTTCGAACACCGGCCAGTTCGCCTCCGGCGCCCGATCGTCGGTCACTTTATCGAACCGCGGCAGCTTCACCTTCTGCTTGCCGCTCGGGTCTTCCAGTTCGGCGATCACGCGGTCGGCGAGACCGAGATCGTGCGAGCCCGGCGGCCCGCGTGTGGCGCAGAGCGGATGGATGTCGCGCGCCATATCGAGTCGTTCGGCGCGCGTGAGATAGATGTCGTCCAATGAAAAGTGCGCGATGCGCGGATGGCGCTCGGCGTAAGCGCGGCACTGGTGCGACTTCCCCGAGCCCTGCGCGCCGCCGACGCCGATCAGCGCCGGCCGCTCCGAGCGCCGCGTGCGGACGCCGCCGATGACGTCGCGGATCAGCTGTTGAACTTTCCCCTCGCCCCGCGAAGCGGGGGAGGGGCAAGGGGAGGGGGAAATACTCCGCGTCACGCCACTGTCCCCCTCCCTCGCGGCTTCGCCGCGTTTCCCTCCCCCGCTTCGCGGGGCGAGGGAAAATCACTCCGCCAAAACCCGCGGCAGCTTGAACGTCACGTCTTCCTTTGTCACCCGCACTTCTTCCACGCGCGCCGCATAGCGCGCCGCGATCGCCGCGATCAGGCCTTCGACCAGATCCTCCGGCGCGCTCGCGCCAGCCGTCACGCCCACGCTCGCCACGCCCTCGAACCAGCTCCAATCCACCTCCGCCGCAGAACCCACCAGCCGCGCATCGCGCGCGCCGGCGCGCTTTGCCACTTCCACCAGCCGCACCGAGTTCGAGCTCTTCGGCGAGCCGATCACCAGCACCAGATCGGATTGCTCCGCCATCGCCTTCACCGCATCCTGGCGGTTGGTCGTCGCGTAGCAGATGTCTTCTTTGTGCGGCGCGGCGATCGCCGGAAAGCGCCGCTGCAGCACCGCCACCATCTCAGCCGTGTCATCGACCGAGAGCGTCGTCTGCGTCACGAACGAGAGCTTGGCCGGATCGCGCGGCGCGAACGCCTCCGCATCGGCGACAGTCTCCAACAGCGTGATCGCGCCTTCCGGCAGCTGCCCCATCGTGCCGATCACTTCCGGGTGCCCGGCATGGCCGATCAGCACGATTTCGCGCCCGGCGTCGAAATGGCGCTGCGCTTCGACGTGCACCTTCGACACCAGCGGGCAGGTGGCGTCGACATAAATCATCTCGCGCGCCCGCGCCTCGGCCGGCACCGCTTTGGGCACGCCGTGCGCGGAGAAGATCACCGGCCGGTCGATCGGGCACTCGTCGAGCTCTTCCACGAACACCGCGCCCAGCGCCTCGAGCCGCTCCACCACGTGCCGGTTGTGGACAATCTCATGCCTGACGTAGACCGGCGCGCCCCATTTCCGGATCGCCTGCTCGACGATCTGGATGGCCCGGTCGACACCGGCGCAGAAGCCGCGCGGCGCCGCCAACAGGATTGAAATGGGGCGTTTTTCTGGCGGGTTCATCGGCTCGGTGGAGAAGTTTTCGCGCATTGGCAGATCGGGGCGCCCGGCTCTGTTGCGGGCCGTGCGGGGCGAAGCTATCACGGCCCGACGCCATTTGCCTTGGAGGCGGGGTGAGACATGCAGCCGCCGCTGCATGAACCCAGGGCGAGAGAGGTCGTAGATGAAGCTCCCGGCAGCGCTGATGCTTTCGTTCGCTCTGGCCGCCACGGCCGCGTGCGGCACGTCCAACGATCGCGGCCGTACGATCGAGCTGCCGGGCGGCGTGACGCCGGAAGAGCAGGAAGTGCGCGAGCCGAGCTGGCTCGACCGCATGGTCGGCAACGACGACCGCCCGAACGCCGGCCCGTGCCCGCTGATGGGCGTGCTCTACGACAACGCCCGCCTAGTCGACTTCGCCGCCCCGGATCAGGTCCGCTACGCCAACATCGAGTTCACCGGCGAGATGCAGGGCGTGCGCGGTCTTTGCCGCTATGTCGGTACGGATCCGATCGTCATGAACCTCGAGATCGACATGGCCTTCGGCCGCGGCCCCGCGGCCACGTCCGACCGCCAGACCTACCGCTATTGGGTGGCGGTGACGCGCCGCGGCCGCGCCCCGATCGAAAAGGCCTATTTCGACGTCGACGTGCGCTGGGACCGCGGCGAAGCGGTGACCACGCGCCGCGAGCAGATCGAACGCATCGTCATCCCGCGCGCCAACGAGGAAATCTCGGGCGAGAACTTCGAGATTCTGGTCGGCTTCGAGCTGACGCCGGAGCAGCTCCAGTTCAACCGCGACGGCCGCCGCTTCCGCATCGACGCCGGCGACAACGTCGCGCCGGGGCAGTAGGTTCGCACCCGCTCCTCCTCGATGGAGGAGCTGTCAGCGCGCAGCGCTGACTGAGGAGGTGTGGCCCGCCGGTTTTCGGGGTGGAGCCACGTGAGGCGTCTTCTTCATCGTCCGCGCGCGCACCTCCTCCGGCCGCTTCGCCCGCCTGCGCTCTTCGAGCTTCGGCGGACAAGCGGCCACCTCCTCCATCGAGGAGGAGGTGGGTCATCGAACCTTGACGTAATCTGCTCCAAACCCCATCCCGCAGACCATGAAAGACCTCGCGAGCAAACTCACCACCGCCAACGCGGAGGTGTTTAGGGGGCTAGGCCTCGATCCCAAGCACGCCGACGTGCGCCGTTCCGATCGTCCGGACCTCGGCGAGTTCCAAGCCAATGGCGCGCTGGCCGTCGCGAAGGCCGCCGGCAAGAAGCCGCAAGAGGTGGCGCAATCAGTCGCCGCCGCCTGGACTGCGACTGATCTCGCATCTGCGCCGACCGTCGCCGGCCCAGGCTTTCTCAACTTCAAAGTCACCGCCGAAGCGCTGGCGCAGCGCGCCCAGTTCGTCGCCGACGATGCGAAAGCCGGCGCAACGCCGGTGGAGCAGAAGCGCCGCGTCGTCGTCGATTATGGCGGCCCCAACGTCGCCAAAGGCATGCACGTGGGGCACCTGCGCGCCTCGATCATCGGCGAGAGCGTCAAGCGCATCTACCGCTTTCGCGGCGACGAAGTGTGGGGCGACGCGCATTTCGGCGATTGGGGCTTCCAGATGGGCCTCGTCATCGCCGCGCTCGAAGACGAACTCGGCGGCTTCGACGATCGCGCCAAGCTCGAAGCGCGCCTGAAGACGCTGACGCTCGAACAATTAGAAGCGATCTATCCAACCTACGCCGCCAAGGTGAAAGACGGCGACATCGCCGTGCGCGACCGCGCCCGGCGCGCCACGGCGCAGCTGCAAGCCGGCAGCGAACTCCACCGCACCATTTGGAAAGCCATGCACGACGTCTCGATGGCGGCGCAGAAGCGCGACTTCCATGCGCTCGGCGTCGACTTCGATCTCTGGCTCGGCGAAAGCGACGCCGATCCGCTGATCCCTGAAATGGTCAAGGACCTCGAAGCCAAGGGCTTGCTCGAAGAAGACCAAGGCGCCCGAATCCTGCGCGTCGCCAAGCCGGGCGAAACAAAGAAGAAGAAGCTCGACGACGGCACGGTGGTCGAAGTCGAAAGCCCCGATCCGCTGCTGGTGGTGTCGAGCGAAGGCTCGGCCATGTACGGCACGACCGATCTCGCCACCATCGTCCAGCGCGTGCGCGATCAAACGCCGGACATGATCCTCTACGTCGTCGATCAGCGCCAGGCCGATCACTTCGAGCAGGTCTACCGCGCCGCCGCGAAAGCCGGCTACATCGCCCGCGACAAGCTCGAACATGTCGGCTTCGGCACCATGAACGGGCCCGACGGCAAGCCGTTCAAGACCCGCGCCGGCGGCGTCCTGAAGCTGCAGGATCTGATCGGTCAGGCCGAAGAGAAAGCGCGTGCGCGCCTGCACGAAGCGGGGCTCGGCGAAGAATACGGCGCCGCCGAATTCGAGGACATCGCCCACAAAGTGGCGATCGCCGCGATAAAGTTCGCCGATCTCTCCAACTTCCGCGGCACCTCCTACGTCTTCGATCTCGACCGCTTCATGAGCTTCGAAGGCAAGACCGGCCCGTATCTGCTCTACCAAGCCGTCCGCATCAAAAGCATCCTGCGCAAAGCCGAGGAGATGGGTTTGCTCGAACCCTCTCCCCCCTTGTGGGGGAGAGGGCAGGGAGAGGGGGGGCGTTCCGACGCGCAGGCGCCTGAGCGTTTGCACGCCCCCCACCCCCCAACCCCCTCCCCACAAGGGGGAGGGGGAGTCATCGCGATCGAACACGAAGCCGAGCGCACGCTCGCGCTTGCGCTCGACGCCTTCGACGGCGCTTTGCGCGCCGCCTACGACAAGAAGGCGCCGCACTTCCTGGCCGAACACGCCTACGCGCTTGCCCAGGCCTTCTCCGGCTTCTACGCCAACTGCCCGATCCTGCCGTCGGAAGGCGCCATCCGCGTGTCGCGCTTGGCGCTCGCGGCGGCGACGTTGAAACAGCTTACGCGGACGCTAGACCTGCTCGGCATCGAAGTGCCAGAGCGGATGTAACGCGGACCTCGTGCTCCCCCTCGATGGGGGAGCTGTCATCGGCCGAAGCCGCAGGCGGAGGCGGATGACTGAGGGGGTGAGGCCCGCCAGCCTTTCCGGCATGGCCTTATGAGGCTTCGTCTTCGGCGGCGGAGCGCGCACCCCTCCGTCAGCGCGCTCGCGCACGCTGACACCTCCCATCGCCGCAGCGGTCGCCCCTAATCGTGAGCTCGCACAATTGCGCGCCCAGTGTGACGGAAACGAGGATAGATGCGCGCTCTATCCCCCATGTTTCCGCGCAAAAAACCAATCCGATCAAAGCCCGCGCAGAAATCAATCCGACAGCGCCAGACCTGGCGTATAATGCCCTTGCTCTCACACGAGAGGATTTCGAAGAGCTCCGAAGCTTTGAAATGTGAGCGCATCGACCGGCGCGGCAGACGTCGCTTCGAGGGGAGGGAGAAAGCGTTGTGATCTTTGTGCGGCTTTTGTGCCTTCGTGTTTAAACACAAAGGGCACCAAGAACGTCACGAAGGACACGAAGCGGCGTCTTCTCATCGTTGAGGAAGTCCGCGGACGTGGGAATGTCGAGAGGGCCCTTGAGAGAGGGTACGACGCTTTCCAGGTTCGAAGGGCGAAGCGAACGATGTCTGCATTGCCTGCGGGGCGTGAAACCGCAGGGGTCCGGGATTCATCGGAGAATCTCGACGCGCTGAACCGGCTCGTGGCCATAAGGAGCCAAGGCCCCTGCGTGCTCTGTGCGTTGGTGAGCCACAAACTCCTGGTCGCCAATCCGGGAATAACGGCCGATCACGGGGCGCGTTCGACGCGCAGCGTTGCGTAGCGATACGCATCGCAACCTAGGAAACTACCCCAGCGCGTCCGACGCGCCCCGCCTCTCATGGAGGCAGTAGGCAGTTGGCAGTTGGCAGTCGTTTTTCGAGCCCGGCGTCGGCCGGTGCGCAGACGCGCCTATTGCCTACTGCCTACTGCCGACTGCCCGAGCGCGCGAAGCGCACTCAACCTTGCGCCGCGTTGTGCGCCTTCTGCTCGATCCAATCCATGGTGGCGACGCAGACGCCGGAAACGATGAAGGTCAGATGGATGATCACGTACCAGAGCAATTGCTGCTCGGTGTAGTTGGCGAGGTTCATGAAGATCTTCAGCAGATGAATGCCGCTGATGGCGACGATCGAGGCGATCAGCTTGATCTTCAAGCCGCTGAAATCGAGCGTGCCCATCCATTCGGGACGGTCCTTGTCGCGATGGGCGGTTTCGATCTTGGAGACAAAGTTTTCGTAGCCGGAGAAAAGAATGATCAGCACCAGATTCCCCGCGAGCGAAAGGTCGACCAGCGTCAGCACCAGCAGGATGATGTCGGTCTCGTCCATTTCCAGAATGAATGGCGCCGTGTTCACCAGTTCGCGGAAGAAGGTGACGATCAGGATCGCCAGCGCGCCGATCAGGCCGAGATAAACCGGCGCCATCAGCCAGCGGCTGGCGTAGATCACCCATTCCAGCGCCTTCTCCAGGAAGGGCGAATTATCGCGTTCTGCGGCGTCGTTGCGGCTCATGGAATCCCCGTTTGGCGCGAACCTAGGCGCCTCGCAGCCGCGCGCCAAGCGAACTCCCGTAGCGGTAGTGCTTGCCAGCCGCGCAAACCCGCTCATGATTGCGCCTGCGGGGAGGACACTCATGTACGATTACGGAATGATCGCGCCGGTCGTTGCGCTGGTGATCTGGTCGCTGGTGATGCTGGTCTGGCTTTACGCCACACGCATCCCGGCCATGGCGAAAGCGAAAGTGAAGCCCGGCCAGGCTACCAAGGCGCAGATGGAAGCGCTGCCCAGCGCCAACGTCGCCAACAACTACAACCATCTGATGGAGCAGCCGACGCTGTTCTACGCGCTCTGCTTTGCGCTGCAGCTGATGGATCAGGCGCACGAGATCAATATTGGCTTGGCCTGGCTCTACGTCGCCATCCGCGTTGTGCATTCCATCCTGCAAGCGACGGTGAACGTCATCGTCATCCGCTTCTCGGTCTTCGTGATCGGCTCGCTGGTGCTGATGGCGCTGGCGGTCCACGCGGCGATGGCGGTGGGTTTCTTGCCCAATCTGCACTGACACCCATTCCCGGATTGGCGCGCAGCGCCAAGTCCGGGGCCCATAAACACGAGTGTAGGGAGGGGAAACACCGGCACTCAAAGAAGCCGGGCATGGGTGGAGCTAGTCGCTCGACCCGTCCTCTCGCATCGCGCCGATCCATTCGCGCATCAGCGCAACGCCGCGCTCATCGACCAGCGTGCGTCCCAGCTCCGGCATCATCACGCCCGGATCGGTCGACGCCATCCGATGCACCAGGATCGAGCGCTCCGGATGTCCCGGCTCAATGGCGAAATCAAACCCGCCCGAAGCGCGCCCCGCCGCAACCGGCCGCTTGCCAACGCCCCAAAGCGCCGGATCGCTCTGGCTCCAGCGCAGATCGAGCCCAGAGGTGTGGCCTGGGCCTTCGGGGTTATGACAATGCGCGCAATTCACATCGAGATAGGCGCGGGCGCGCTGACCGATTGTGCCGTCTTCCGGGTCGAAGGCATGGGGCACATAAGGCACGTCATCAGGAACTTGATCCAAGAGACCATTGGACAGCCAATAATTCAGCTGGTCCTCTGCCTCACTCTCCAGAACCATCGAGCCTATCGAACGACGAGGGTAATACAGGTATCGATTCAAATTCCGCGCGCTCGGCCCGATCGGCACGAACTCGCCAGCCCGATCGTGGCAAGCCTTGCATTGGTTGCGGTTCGGCACGGCCCAGTCGAGCGCGATGGCTTCACCATCTTCGTCCGTGAAGCTCACCGGCACATCCGCGCCGATCGGCGAATAGCGCGCCTCGGTCTGCTCTTCATTCCAGACGTAAGGATAGGCGACCCAGCCTTCTTCGCGGCGGATCAGCAACCGCGTTTCGATGAAGCGCACGTTCTCGGTCGGCGCCCGCATGTCGGCGGCGAAGGCGAAGGTCTTGATCAGCACCGTGCCGACCGGAAAGTCGAACACGTCGTCGGCGCTGTAGCGGGCCTGCGATCCCGAAGGGATATAGACGTGGCGGAACTTCAGCGCCCCGTCCGAATAGAGCGCGGTGTTGAGCTCATAGGGCGTCACCCGCGGATTGGGCTGGGTCATGCGCACGTCGCGGAAGAAGCGATAATGCGACAGAAGCGGCGCGGGCGTCTCAGCCATGACGACCCGGTCGTCCACGTTCGGCGGCGGCATGCGCTGGGCCGCCGCCGAAGTGACGAGCGCAAGACACGCCAGGATCGTCAGCCCGAAACGCATCAGTCGCGGATCCGCACGGCTTCCGGCTCCGCCACATCCAGCAGCGGCGGCGGCGTCGGGTCGGGCGCGGCCTCCGTCAGCGGCGTGCCGGCGACGGCGAGGCCGAGCGACAGGAACGAGCCCTGTCCGGAGCGTGTCGAGGTGTTGTCGCGCACGACAATGCGCGGCGTGGCGACGGTCGGCATATGAACGACCGTGTACATATACGAGCCGTCCCACAGCACGTCGGGCATCGGCACGCCCATTTGCGCGAGACCGGCCAGATCGCCAGCCGGCGCAAAGCCGGTGTTGCCGAAGCTATTGTCGCGAATGACGATGTCGCGCGCGACCGGGACGTACTCGCGGTCGTCATATTCGTTGCGATAGGCCGTGATCAGCACGTTTACCGTGCCGTTGTCGGCGATCTCGTTCTCGAACACGTGGACGTTGCGGTTGGCCATGATGAGGACGCCGGTGCCGGTCGGCACGCTGGCGACGATATTGCCCGCCGGGGCGAAGTTCGGCGTGTCGTTGTTGACGATGCGGTTCTCGAACACCCGCACCGAATGGCCGCCCTTTTGCGGCAGGCCGGGCAGGTCGAACACCAGGATGCCGCCGGTATTGCGCGTCGCCGTGTTGCCGAACACGTCGGCGTTGTAGGAGTTCTCGATCTCGATGCCGGCGACGTTGAACTCGGCCGTATTGTCGCGAACGATGATGTTGCGCGACTGGCCGACATAGATGCCGGCGTCCGAGGCCCCGCGGGCGATCGAGCGCTCGATCAGCACGTTGGAGCAGTTGACCGGATAGAGCCCATAGGCGCCGTTCTCCGGGTTCGGCCCGCGCGTCCATTCCACCCGCACTTCGCGGATATGGATGCCGTTGCAGTCGCGCGCCTTGATCGCGTCGCCGCGGGCGTTCTCGACGGCAAAGCCCCGCAAGCTGACGCCGTCGGAGGTGATCAGCAGCCCTTCGGCGCCGCGGCGCTGGCCGTCGAAGGAAAGAATCGAGCGGTCTTCGCCTTCGCCGCGGATGGTGACGCGGTCGACATCGAGCGAAAGGCCGGCGGTGAGTTCAAACCGTCCGCGGCCGAGCTGTACCGTATCGCCTGGTTCAGCCTCGATCAAAGCCGTCTGCAGCTGCTGCTCGGCTTCAGGACCGGGGCGGATGCGCCAAGTGCGGGCCTCGGCGGCGCCGGCGAAGATCAGAGCCGCCGCGGCGGCGGCTGCGAACAGCCTCATACGAAACTCCTCCCGAAATCGACGGGCGGAGTTTGCCGGCTGAGGCCGGCCTGTAAAGGCTTGACGCTGCCACGCGCGCGTCAGCGTCGCCGCAGGGCGAGGCCGATCAGGAGGCCAGCCGCGACGACGAGGCCGGCGATCAAGAGCGGGCGATCTTGCCATTGCTGCTTCAGATACGCCTGCGTCTCGTCGAGGCTCTCGTTCAGGCTGTCGCTGAGGCTCGGCGCGGGGCCTGCCGTTGCGCCAGTGTCTACGGGGCCGGAAGCGCGGCCGTCGCCACTGCCGATGGACATGTCTCGTCTCTCCCGTTTGATCTTCGCAGCGGTGCGGAGCAAGCTCCCCGTCCGAAGGGAGCGAACGCATGGGGGAGGCGGCTGTTCCGAATCGGCACGGGCGCGCCGCGCTGATCGCGGCGATCGGCTTCAATCTCGTGCCGGTCGTCGGCGTTCTGTTCTGGGGCTGGAGCGCCTTCGCGCTCATCTTTCTCTATTGGCTCGAGAACGTCGTCATCGGCGGGCGCACGTTGCTCAGCATGGCGATCAGCGGCATCGTCGGCGGCGCCAACTTCGTCGGCGTGCTCTTCTTCTGCGCCTTCTTCACCTTGCACTACGGCCTCTTCTGCTTCGCGCACGGCTCGTTCGTCGTCGGCATGTTCGCCGGCGAGGCGCTCGGCTCGAACATGCTCGACCTTCCCGGCGCGGCGCGGGCGCTGTTCGCGCTGCAGCCCGGCCTGAGCTGGGGGCTCGCCTCCATCGTGCTCTGGCAAGCGCTGCAGCTGACGCTATTCGTTGTGCGCGGCGAGGCGGCCGGGACCAATCCCTTGGCGCTGATGGCCGCGCCTTACCCGCGCATCGTCATCCTGCACCTCGCCATCATCTTCGGCGGCTTCCTGCTGATGCTGATGGACGAGCCGCTTGCGGGGCTGGTCGTGCTGGCGCTGGTGAAGACGGGGTTCGACGTCGCCGAAGCGACCGGCAGGGCGCCGTCCTTCAATCTTGCGCGCGGCGCGCTTCGTCAGTCCTGAAGCAGGCGGCGGCCAGCTTCGATGACCCGCAACGTTTCGGCCCACAGACCAAGGCTCGCGAGTTCGGCCGGCGTGAAGAAGCGGGCTTCACGGGCGTCATCGCCCGCCTTCGGTTCGCCGCAGGTCCAGCGCGCCGCATAGTCGATCAGCACGTAATGGTTCCAGGGCGGCTCGTCCGGCGCGCCGCTGCGGCTCATGAGGCCGTCGACGACATCGACGAGACCGACAAGCTCGGCCTCGCATCCAGTCTCTTCCTTCAGTTCGCGCAGCGCGGCGTCGGCGACGCGCTCGCCCCATTCGATTCGCCCGCCCGGCAGCGACCAGTGATTCTCGAGCGGCGGGGCGCCGCGCCGGATCAGCAGCACGTCGTCGCCTTTGAAACAGACGGCGCCGACGGCGGCGATCGGGCGGCGGGGTTCGCTCATCTCCTCTTGATGCGGCGCCGCACTTCTACGCCGCAAGCGCAGAACGCGCCGAGACGCGATGCGAAGTGCGCAAGTGATGGCTGCCGACCGCGCCGGCGATCGTGGGACGGCGTTTGCAGAGACGCCTTGAACGCAGCTTCGCCAGCGCTGCCGCCGCCCCGACGGCGGCGACCCGTAAATTTTTGGAACAAAACAGCTTTTTCGAGCGCGACTGGATCGGTGCGGCGGCCCGAAAACAAAGATGCGCGACGCTCTCGCGCCGCGCATCGATTGGACATTCGTCCTTGTTCGTTGGAGCGCGCAATGCGCTCGAAGGGTCTCGTGTTAGCGAGCCGCCTTCTTCGCACGCTTCGCCTTCTTCTTGGCGGCGGTCTTGCGCGGCGCCTTCTTGGCGGCCTTCTTCGTTGCAGTCTTACGCGTGGCCTTCTTGGCCTTCGCCTTCTTCGCGACCTTCTTGGCCGCCTTCTTCGCTTTCTTAGCCATGCCCTGGCTCCTTTGCTTACGGCAACGCAGCCGCAGTACGTCTTCAATATGTCATGCGCAAGCACATTCGCTAGCGAAAAGATTCATCGCGATGAATCTGCAACAGCGATTCTGCAGTTGAGCATCGCGCAACGCGGTGATGCTTGGATCGTTTCGCTACACTTCAGTTGCGATGAGCGCGCGCGGGTTCATCACGTTCATCGGGTCGAGCGCGCGCTTGAGCGTCCGCATCAGCTGAATCGATTCGGCGTCCTTGAAGCGAACGAGGTCGGCCTTGCGCGCAACGCCGATGCCGTGTTCGGCCGAGATCGAGCCGCCGAGCGCAGTGGCGATCTCGTTGACCGTCTGGGTGAGGGCGGCGCCGGGAAAGGCGGACGCGTCCATGCCGAGCGGCTGCATCGCCGTGTAGTGGAAGTTGCCGTCGCCCATGTGGCCGAAGGCGACGATCCGCGCGCCGGGGCAGCGCGCTTCCATCGCCGCATTGGCCTGCGCCAAGAACGCCGGCGTCTGCGAAACCGGCACGCTGACGTCGTGATTGACCTGCGCGCCTTCGGGCCGGTGGCCGGCCGAGATGTCTTCGCGAATGCGCCAGAAATCCCTTGCCTGGCTTGCGTTTTCGGCGATCAGGACGTTCTGCGCCTCGCCCGTTTCGAGCGCCTGTTGGAGTGCGCCGGCTACGGTCTCGCGCAGCGTTTCGGCCTGCATGCCTTCGAATTCGATCAGCACCTGATAGGGCGCGCCGGGGAGCGGATCGCGCCGGCCGACGACGTTCTTGACGACGAGATCGATCGAGAGCCGGTTCATGATCTCGAAGGCCGCGACCGCGCCGGTCACGCCCTTCATGTGGTGGAGCAACTGCAGCGCCGCCTCGGGCGACGGCGTTGCGACCAGCGCCACTTCGTGCGCGCGCGGGCGGGGGAAGAGCTTCAGGCTCGCCGCGGTGACGATGCCCAGCGTTCCCTCCGCGCCGATGAAGAGCTGCTTCAGGTCGTAGCCGGTATTGTCCTTCCTCAGCCCCTTGAGGCCTCGATAGATGCGTCCGTCCGGAAGCACCGCTTCGACGCCGAGCACGAGGTCGCGCATCATGCCGTAGCGCAGCACGTGCACGCCGCCGGCGTTGGTGGAGATGAGGCCGCCGATGGTCGCGCTGCCTTCGCTGGCGAGACTCAGAGGGAAGAGTCGGTCCGAATCACTCGCGGCTTGCTGCACCGCAGTGAGCACGCATCCGGCTTCGGCGATGAGCGAGTCGTTGTCGGCGTCGATCTCGCGGATGCGGTTCATGCGTTTGAGCGAAACCAAGACTTCACCATCCGGGATCTGGCCGCCGACGAGTCCGGTGTTGCCGCCCTGGGTCGTGATCTTGGCGCCGTGTTCGATGCAGATGCGTACGGTGTCGGCCGCCTCCTCAGTGCTCGCCGGCAAGGCGGCGACCGGCGTGCGGCCGGCGAATTTCCCGCGCCATTCAGAGAGATAGGGCGCCAGGGCGGGGGCGTCGGTGATCACGCCTTTGGGGCCGAGGCGGGTCGTGAGCTTGGCGATCAGGTCGGCGGTCATGGCGCGAGAGATAGCACAAGCGCGAACTGCCATGTCGGTCCAAGTCTAGCTTCGTGGCGCGGCCGCTCTCGCCAGCCGATCACGAATCGCTTCGCCGAGGCCCTGTGCCGGGATCGGCGCGACGGCGATCGTCTCGGCGCCCGTCGCATCGAGCGAACGCAGCGCCGCGTAGAGATTGGCGGCGGCTTCGACGAGATCGCCGCGCGCGGAGAGCGTCACCCCGCCCGGAGGCGCTGGCGCGCCGAAGGCCAGGTAGGCTTCGCCCGGACGCGGCCCCTCGGCGTCGAGGCGGATGCGCGCGCGCGGTGCGTAGTGGCTCTCGAGCATGCCGGGCGATTGCACCTTGCCGCCGTGCGCGATCGAAACGGGACCGACCAGCGCTTCGATCTGTGCGCGCGAGATCGCGCCCGGCCGCAGCAACGTGACTTCGCCGTCATCGCCAACGGCGACGATCGTCGACTCGAGCCCGATCGGGCAGGCGCCGCCGTCGAGCACGAGATCGACACGGTCGCCCAGATCCTCTGCGGCGTGCTGGGCGGCGGTGGCGCTGACATGTCCGGAACGGTTGGCGCTCGGCGCTACGATCGGGCCGCCGAAAGCGGCGAGCAGTTCCCGCGCCATTGGATGCGACGGCGCGCGCAGGGCTACGGTGGCGAGCCCGGCGCAGGCGAGTTCGACGATGCGGCTCTCGGCGCGGCGGCGGGCGACGACCGTGAACGGGCCAGGCCAGAACGCGCGCGCGAGCTTCAGCGCGTTCTCATGCAGATGCGCGTGCTGTTCGGCCTCGGCGAGGCCGGGCACATGCGCGATCAGCGGGTTGAACTGCGGCCGGCCCTTGGCCTCGTAAATGCGCGCAACCGCATGCGGATTGGCGGCGTCAGCGCCCAGGCCATAGACCGTCTCGGTCGGGAAGACGACGAGCCCGCCGGCGCGCAGGATCTCGGCGGCGCGGCCGATGCTCATGGCTGGCGGAGGGCTTCGACGTGAAGGGAAAGGTCGATCTCGCGCGAGATCATTTCATCCGCGTCGGTGTCCTTGCCAATGTCGAAGTCGCGGCGGTCGAGTTGGGTAATGCTTGTCATCACCGCCCGATCGCCGTCGATCGCCAGCGTGAACGGCAGCGTGAAACTGCGGCTGCGGCCGCGGATCGTCAGTTCGCCGCGCGCTTCGTAGGCGTCGCCGCCGAGGCGGCGGAAGTCGCCGGCGCGGAAGACGGCGGTCGGGTGCGCGGCAGCGTCGAACCATTCCGGACCGGGCAGGGCGCGGTCGTGCAGGGCGACGCCGTCTGTGGCCGAGGCCGTCTCGATGGTCACGACCACCCGGGACGCATCGAGATTGTTCGGATCGAAGCGGATGTCGGCGCGCCAACGGGTGAAGCGGCCCGCAAAGCGCGCGGCGCTTTCGCCGTCGTCATAGTCGAAGCCGAAGCCGATGGAGCTGGCCCGCGGATCGACACGCCACGGCGCCGGCGCGCCAATTTGTGGCGTCGCTGGCGCGGGCGCCGCTTCTGCGAGTGGAGCCTCCACGGCCGCCGGAGCGGTCTCGGTGATCTCGATTTCGGATTGCGCCTGCGGCCCTGCGCCGAGGCTCGACAGAGTGAAGAGCGCCGCGGCGACTCCGGCGAAGGTCAGCGCCAGCCCGCCGCCCAGTACGGCGAGGCGCGCGGGGTTCTTCGGCGCAGCCTCGCCGCCGGACAACGGCCGCAAACCCGGAACCATCAGCGTCAGAACGTTGTCGCGGTCGAGGACGTGGTGTTTCAGAGCGGCGGCGGCGTGCAGACCGGCAAGCACGATCGCGCCCCAGGCCATCAGTTCGTGCGCCTCCATGGCGAAATCGGCCACCTCTTCGCGCACGTCTGCGCCGGCATTCGGCAGACCGAACAGGTGCGGCACGACGAAGAGGCCGAACCAGCGCGTGGTCACGAGCAGCGGCGCGTCGTCGTGCTCGGACCAGCCGGCGGACACGTAGAGCCACCCCGTCAGCGGCAGCGCAACCATGAGCCCATAGAGCGCCCAGTGCGTGGCGTGAGCGACGAAGCGCTCCCACACCGGCATGTGCGCCGGCAGCGCCGGCGGCGGATTGGCGATCCGCCAGGCGACCTGCGCCAGGCTCAACGCCAGCACCGTGAGCCCGATCGACTTGTGCAGCTGATAGGTCTGGAAGAGCGCGTCGCTGACAACGCCGTCCTCCGCCTGATCGCTCATCCACCAGCCGAGCGGGATCATCAAGGCGATCGCGAACGCGATCGCCCAGTGCAGGACGATCGCGATCGCGGCGTAACGTTGAGCCGGCGCCGTCACGCTTTAGTTCACCGGCTCGGCCGGCTGCGCCGGGGCCGGCGTCGTCGTCGGTTGCGCCGGCTGGGTGAACTCGGCTTCGATCAGCAGCTCGACCTCGTCAGAGACGCCGTCCGATGCGCCCGCCGCGCTCGGCTGCAGCACGTTGAGGCCGTACTGCGAGCGCAGGAATGTCCCGCGCGCGGAGAAGCCGATCAGCGCGCCGGGGAAGCCCATCGGATGGCTGGCGTGGCTCGCATTGTAGGTGACCTCGAGCGTGATCGGATGGGTGATGTTGCGGATGGTGAGATCGCCGGTGACGCGGGCCGTGTTCGGGCCAGTGCGCTCGATCGCGGTAGAGCGGAACGTGGCGGTCGGGAATTGCGCGGCGTCGAGCCATTCGGAATTCTGCAGCTCGGCGTCGAAGTCCGTGGCGCCGATATATGGCGTATCGAGCGTATTTGCGGCGACGGTGGCTTCGACCCTCGATTGCTCCGGGTCCTCCGCGTTGAAGTTCAGCGCGCCGGTGACCCCATTGAACCGCAGCTGATAATTGGAGAGGCCAAAATGCTTTGCGCGGACCGTCACCGTGGTGTGGTTCGGATCGAGCTGATAGGTCCCTGACGGCGCGTTCACGGCGACCTGCGCCGGTTGTTCCTCGGGCGCGGTCTGGGCAGGCTGCGAACAAGCGGCCAGCGCAATGGCGGCGGCCGCAACAGTCCAAATCTTCATCTGAAGTCTCCCTCGCTAAGCGCCTTATGTGGGGTGACGGCGCCCCGGCCCGACAAGTACGCACACCGATGTGACCTGACGCACCCCGAGGTCAAGCGCCTCAGTCGCGCACCAGTTCGGCCTCGATGACGATCTGCACCTCGTCGCCGGCGAGGCCGCGCCAAGCGCCGACGCCCCATAGCGTGCGGTCGATCTCGCCGTGGCCGGCGAAGCCGAGCACCTGTGCGCCCCCGCGCAATGGATCGATCGACGCCCCCGCGAACGTGACCTCGAGCGTCATCGGGTGGGTCTGCCCGTTCATAGTGAGATCGCCGGTGACGCGGGCGGCGTGCGCGCCGGTGCGCTCGATCGCCGTGGAGACGAAGCTGATTTGTGGAGTGCGCTCGGCGCCGAGGGCGCGGCCGATCGAGCGGTCGAAGCTGCGTTCGCCGCGATTGTTCACAAGGCCGGTGTTCACCGAGGCGGCGTCGACGCTCGCCGTCAGACGCGAACGCGAAGGATCGGCGGGATCGAACTCGAACGCGGCGTCCTTTGTATCGAAGCGCGCGACGAAATAGGCCAGCGCCTGGTGGCGGATGCGGAAAAGCACCGAGGCGTGGCGCGGATCGAGCCGATAGGTTCCCGCCGGGAGGTCCACTGCAATCGGGTAGGTCTCGGCGGCCGGCGCGGCGGCGGCTGCGGAGAATGGCGGAGGCCGGTCGGCGGCTCCTTCGATGCTGACGCAGGCGGCAAGGCCGAAGCAAAGTAAGAGGGATAGTACGCGCATGCGAAAAGTCTCCTCCCCCGCACACATTCTAGCATGCGGCGCGGCGGCGGGTGTCGCGGCAACGTGACCTCGGTCTATGGTTTTCTCGACGGAGACACATCGATGACCTACGCCGCCCCGATCGCGGACATGCGCTTTGCGCTGGAGTCCTGCGCCGACCTCTGGCGCCTGCGCGAGCGCTATCCGGAGCTCGACGCCGATCTGCTCACCGCGATCCTCGAAGGCGCCGGCGCGCTGGCGGCGGAAACGCTTGCGCCGCTCAACCGCAGCGGCGACCGCGCCGGCGTGACGCTCGAGGGCGATGTCGTGCGTGCGGCGCCGGGTTTTCGCGAAGCCTATGAAGCCTTCAAAGCCGGCGGCTGGCAGGGGCTTGCGGCCGATCCGGCCTATGGCGGCCAAGGTCTGCCGCGCGCGGCAGCGCTCGCGGTGATGGAGACGATGCACGCCGCTAACATGAGCTTGGCGCTGCTGCCGATGCTGACGCTCGGCGCCATCGAAGCGATCGATCAGCATGGCGCGCCGGACCAGAAGGCGCTCTACCTGGAAAAGCTCGTCAGCGGCGAGTGGACCGGCACGATGAACCTGACCGAGCCGCAGGCCGGCTCGGACCTCGGCGTGCTCACGACGAAAGCTGTCCCGCAGGCGGACGGCTCCTACGCCATAACGGGGCAGAAGATTTTCATCACCTGGGGCGAGCACGATCTGGCGCCCAACATCATCCACCTGGTGCTGGCGCGCATCGAAGGGGCTCCGGCGGGATCGAAGGGCATCTCGCTCTTCATCGTCCCGAAATTCCGCTATGAAGACGGCTCGCGCAACGCCGTGCGCTGCATTGGCGTCGAAGAGAAAATGGGCATTCATGCTTCGCCCACTTGCACCATGGCCTATGAGGGGGCGCGCGGTTGGCTGATCGGCGAAGAGAACCGCGGCCTCGCAGCGATGTTCACGATGATGAACGCGGCGCGGCTCAATGTGGGCATGGAAGGCGTCGGCGTCGCGGAAGCCGCCTACCAGAAGGCGCTCGCGTACGCCCGCGAGCGCAAACAGGGCGGACGGCCGATCATCGAACATCCGGACGTGAAGCGCATGCTGATGACGATGCGCGCCAAGATCCAGGCTGGCCGTGCGATCTGCTACGCCTGCGCCGTCGCCGCCGACAGCGGCGATACGGCGATGGAGGATTTGCTTACGCCGATCGCCAAAGCCTGGTGCACAGATCTCGGGGTCGAGGTGTCCAGCCTGGGCGTGCAGGTGCACGGCGGCATGGGCTTCGTTGAAGAGGGCGGCGCGGCGCAATTCTACCGCGATGCGCGCATCGCCCCGATCTACGAAGGCACGAACGGCATCCAGGCGATCGATCTCTACGGCCGTAAGCTGCTCGGCGACCGCGGCGAGGCGATGCGGCGGTTGATCGGCGAAGCGAAGGCGGCGGCCGCAGGGCTCGGCGGCGCGGCGGGCGAGCGCCTAGCCGCCGCAGCTGCGACTCTTGGCGCGGCGACCGACTACATGCTCTCGGCGCCACGCGAAGACGCGCTCGCGGGCGCGGCTGCGTATCTCGCGCTCGCGGGCGACGTCGCCGGCGGCGCTCTCATCGCTCAGGGGCTCGCCCGCACTGCAAACAGCGAACAGCGCGCGCTGCTCGATTATTACACGCAGACGGTCCTCGCCCGTGCCGACGCGCGGCTGGCTGAAATCAAGATCGGCGCGGTCGCGCTGGCGGCGATCGCCTGATCCTCAGCGCTGGTGCTCTTTCAGCCATTCCTTGAGCGCAGGCTGGAACGGCTTCAACGGCGAGGGCCGATAGCGCGGCCGCGGCACGGCGGTGCGGTGGAAGACGTATTCGTCCAGCAGCAGCTCGGCGTCGGTGCGCGTGGGCCTTTCCTTGTCGCGCCAGATGCGGCGCGGGCGGAGCGGGTAATGCACTGGCTGCCAAGCCTTGGACATCTTCGGCCGCGAGATCGGCGCATCGTACCCGGCGTTGCGCAACGCCTCGTTCAGCGGCGACTCGTCCTCGCCGTAGGTGGCGTAGAAGCGTAGGCCCGCCTGGGCGGCGCCCTCGGTGATCCACTTCAGCGCCGCGGCTGAAAGATTGGAGCTTTCGCCGCCGCCGACATCGCCGTGGGTGCCGATGAACCAGCGCTGTTCGTAGGCGCGGCGGCCGAGGCGCTTGTTGTCGTCGTCCAAGCCTTCCCATAGCGAGCACGGAAAGCCGATTCGGCATTCGTCGATCGCCACCGCATGGCGGGCGTTGTCGACGTTGGGGCAGACGCGATTGTTGACGAAACTGAAGCGGCGCTTCTCGTGCCACGGCGTCATCGAGGCGACGACTTCGGCGAAGCCGCGTTGCGCCACCGTGTCGAACACGCCCAGATATTTGATGCGCGGCGCATCCGTCGTCTGCCGGCGCGTGCCGTCGGGATTGCGCTCGCCCTTGCCGTAGAGGCGCCGGAACTGCGCCGCTTCTTCCGCGTGCGCGCGCTTCTGTTCGTCCGTCGCATCGTCGCCGGGCGCGCGATAGTACAGGCGAAAGCCTTCGCGCGCTTTGTCGGTGTGCCGGCGGCTGACAATGCCGGCCGTGTTGATCAGGCCGGCCAGGCGGCGCGCGGCGAAGGCGCCGCGGCTAAAGCCGAAGATGTAGATCTCGTCGCCTGCTTCGTAATCGAACGCGAGCCGGAGATAGGTGTCGACGATGCCGTCTTCCAAACCTTCGCCGAAGGCCCCGCCGGCGAGCCTATTGAAGGTGTAGGAGACCTCTTCGAGGAAGCCGCGCTTAGCCAGCGCGCCGATCGAGGAGCCGACGCCGTGGGTGTAAATGACGGTCTGATGAATCATTGCGCCGTCGTCGCGCGTCTCCTTGTGGGCGACGCTGCGGGCGATGATGCCGATATTGGTCAGGTTCTGCTGGTGCAGGGACTGCCAGGTCCCGTCCATGCACACGACAATGCGCTTCATGCTTTCCCCCTTGCCTCGGCGCGGGGGCAGCTTAGCCGGTTTCCGGCGCTTGGTTAAAGCGGCGTCGGGCAGCTTTTAGAGGGTTCGCCCCATTTAGTAGCCGGGACGGCTCGGCTAGGCTGGGCGCTGGAGGCCAATTTCATGTCCATGGACGGGCTCGAGGAAGTGACGGAGCGGCGCAAGCCGCAGCTGGTCTATCCCTTGGGTGAGCCGCCGGAGGCCGGCGAGCCGCGCGAAATCGCGCCCGGCGTGCACTGGGTCCGCATGCCGCTGCCGTTCGCGCTGCAATGGATCAACCTCTGGCTGATCGAGGACGGCGAGGGGTGGACCATCGTCGACACGGGCGTGGCGCTCGAACAATCGCGCGAGTACTGGCGCAAGATTTTCGACACAACGCTGAAGGGCAAGCCGGTCACGCGCGTGATCTGCACGCACATGCACCCCGATCATATGGGCCTCGCCGGCTGGATCTGCCGCAAGTTCGGCGCGACGCTATGGATGAGCCGGCTCGAATACATCACCGGCCGCATGCTGGTGGCCGACACCGGCCGCGAGGCGCCGGAAGAGGGCGTGCGCTTCTATCGCGCCGCCGGCTGGGACGAAGACGCGATCGACAGCTACAAGATCCGTTTCGGCGGTTTCGGCAAAGCCGTTTCCAAAGTGCCGGACGCCTATCGGCGCATCAGCGACGGCGACGTGATCGAGATTGGCGGGCGGCCCTGGCGCGTCGTCACCGGCAACGGCCATTGCCCCGAGCATGTGTGCTTGTGGCAGGAAGAGCTGAAGCTCTTCATCTCCGGCGATCAGGTGCTGCCGCGGATATCATCCAACGTCTCGGTGTTTCCGACCGAGCCCGAAGGCGATCCGCTGGCGGACTGGATCAGCTCGTGTAAAAAGCTGCTCGCGACTGTGCCGAACGACGTGCTGGTGCTGCCCTCGCACAACGAACCGTTCAACGGGCTGCACGAGCGGCTGAACAATCTGATCGAGGGGCACGAGAAGGCGCTCGCGCGCGTGTTGCACCGGCTGCGGCAGGGGCCGAAGCGCGCGGTCGACCTGTTCGGCGCCTTGTTCGCGCGCAAGATCGGTCCGGACCTGCTTGGCATGGCGACGGGCGAAGCCATCGCGCATGCGAATTGCCTGATTGGGCGCGGGCTTGCGCGGGCGGTCCGCGACGAGGAAGGTGTGATCCGTTATGAGTCCGCCTAACCCACGCAATCTCGAGCGCCGCTCAAGCGCCGCCATGATCACCTTCTGCGCCGGCGCAGGTTTCTGCATCCTGGCCTACTTCCTCGGCATCGGCGCTGTGATCGGCGCGGCCTTGAGCGGCGGCGATCCAGCCATCGTCGCTGGCAGCATCTTCGGCGCGATCGGCGTCGCCATCATGGGAGTGATCGGTTTCGTCATGCTGATCGTGGGCGGCGTCTGGATGATCGTGCAGGTGATCGCCGATCAAAGCGGCGGCGCCGAAGAAAAGCGCTATCGTGACGTCGAACGCTGATTCGGAGCGCCACATGATCATCTCAACCACTTTCGACGTTCACGGCCGAACCATTGCACAGCAGTTGGGTTTGGTGCGCGGCAACGTCGTGCGCTCGCGCTTCATCGGCCGCGATATCGTCGCGGGCCTCAGGATGATCGTGGGTGGGGAGATCCACGAATACACCAAGCTGCTGGCCGAAAGCCGCGAGCAGGCGCTCGACCGTATGGTGCAGCACGCTCAATCGCTGGGCGCGGACGCCGTGGTGGGCGTGCGCTTCGAGACGACTGACGCCGGGCAGGGCCAAGCGACGGAGGTGCTGGCGTACGGCACCGCGGTAAAGTTGGGGTAGTCAGAACTCGGAAATCAGAAATCAGAGAAGTCGGAAAATTCGACGCTCCTAGGTGCTTCTGATTTCCGGCTTCTGAATTCTGATTTCCGACAACGACGCCGCGTGCGCCAGGCGCCACGCCATCAGCGCGACGATGCCGGCCGAGACGTCGAGGCTGAAGCCGAACGCGGCCAGGAAGATCACGTGGTGCGTCAGCAGGTGCGCGGCCGGCCCGGCGGCGAGCTCGCCCAAGCGCCAGTCCGCCGCGCGGCGCAGGCTCCAGTCGAACAAGGCGCCCGCAGTGGCGGCGCCCGTCAGCATGGGGACCCACACCGGCACGTGCGGCAGATCGAGCGGCAGGCCGGCGATCATATGCGGCGCGGTGTAGGCGACGAGCGTCAGGCCATAGAGCGGCGTCAGCCACGCATGCGCCAGCGATCGCCACGACGTCTCGGCCGGACGCCCGGCGATCAAGGCGAGCCGCGCAGCTTCGCGCACGCTCCAGTGCGTGTCGGCGAACATGCGCCACACGAACAGCGTGCCGATGCCGCCGGCGAGCCCGGTGAACGCGCCGACGATCACGGCGGCGACGGCCGGGCCAATCAGTGATGCGAAATCGATGCGCCCATGCTCGCCGCGCATCAGCACGAATGCGCCAAGCGCGGCGAGCATGAAGAGCGCGATCGGCGGCGAAGCGAGCGCCGCCGCACCGACCGCAAGAGCCGCGAACAGCGCCGCTGCGCTCCGCGCCGGACTGACGCGGGCGAGCGCTCCGGATTGGAGCGCCGCCGCATGCTCAGGGATTCTCCCGTTCATCATGGTTCATTGAAATGAACCAACGTCGTGAATTGCGCGTAAATGCCCGGATAACCAAGTATTTACGCTATGGACGCGGTAACCTTTCGTTAGTCACGCCGGCGCCGTGCGCGCGGATCGCGGCTCGTGCGGGCGACTCCGTCGTCGACACCGTCAGCTTCCGGTTGCGCTTGGCTGTTGCTTTGCTCGGCTGCAGCCGCCTCGGCAGCGGCTGCAGCGGCCGCAGCGCGTGCTTCGCGATCGGAGACTTGCTGTTGCGCCTCTGCTTGCCACGTGGCGTCGTTGGGATGGCCGAGCGAATTGAAGATCTGCGCGAAGCCAGGTGATTCGCCGCCGCTGGTCGAGGCGCAGAAGGCGCGCATTTCGAAACCTGGGCGCACTTGCACCGCGCCGAACACGGTTTTGCCGCCGCCCTGCAATTGGGCGCGCTGCACCGGCCAGAAGCCGCTCGTATCGACCGTTTGCGAAACGAGTTGCGGCGTTGTCCCGGAGGGGAAAAAGTCGCGCACAGCCGAGGCTGCGGTCACCCATGCGTCCGGCGTGAGCGGATCGGTCGTGTTCCGCGCCGCGTCAGGCGACGAATTGGCGGTGCCCGGATTGGGCAGCCCGAAGACGTAACAATCGTTGCTCGCGTTGAACAGCAGCACCACCGTCTGGGACGTCTGCGGCCCCGCTGCTTCCGCCTGCCAACCTGACGGCTTGTTGAATGTCAGTCGTCCGTTCGGATCCGTCCATTGATCGGCATGGGCGACGCCCGCGCCAAGTCCCACGCCCAAGAGAGCGGCAAGCGCAAGTCTGCGCATTAGCTTTCCTCCACAAAAGCTCGTCCTCGGTCTGATTCACCGCTCCTGACCCCCGACGTCAAGGTCTGGAGGGAGTGGAACCCAGTGCGGAAGCGCCTAAGCTGCAGCCGTAAATCGGGAGGCCGGACATGAGCTTACGAGGCAAAACCCTCTTCATTACAGGCGCCAGCCGCGGCATCGGCCTCGCGATCGGCCTCCGCGCCGCCCGGGACGGCGCCAATATTGTGATCGCGGCGAAAACCGCTGAGCCGCACAAAAAGCTGCCTGGCACGATCTATACGGCAGCAGAGGATGTCGAAAGGGCCGGCGGCAAGGCGCTGCCCCTCATCGTCGATGTGCGCGAGCCGGAGAGTGTCAAGGCGGCTGTGGACGCTGCGGTCGAGCGCTTCGGCGGCATCGACATCTGCGTCAACAATGCGAGCGCCATCCAACTCACCGGCACGCTCGCCACCGATTTCCGTCGCTATGATCTCATGAATCAGGTCAACGCGCGCGGGACGTTCGTGACGACGCGCACGTGTCTGCCGCATCTCATGAAGGCCGAAAATCCGCATGTGCTGATGCTTTCGCCGCCGCTCGACATGAGCCCGCGCTGGTTCGCCGGCCACGTCGCCTACACCATGGCCAAGTACGGCATGAGCATGTGCGTCTTAGGCATGGCCGAGGAATTCCGCGACCAGGGCGTCGCCTTCAACGCGCTCTGGCCGCGCACCGGCATCGCCACGGCCGCGATCGAGTTCGCGCTCGCGGGCGAAGAAGGCATGCGCCACTGCCGCACGCCGGATATCATCGCCGACGCCGCCCATGCGATCTTCAACAAACCCGCGCGCGCATGCACCGGCAATTTCTTCATCGACGACGTGCTGCTCTATGCCGAAGGCGAGCGCGACTTCGATAAATACCGCGTCGACCCGAGTAAGCCGCTGATGCCGGACTTCTTCGTGCCGGGCGATACGCCGCTGCCGCCAGGCGTCAGCATGGGGCCGCAGGCTTAAGCGCCGTTCGTCGCAACGGCGCGCCGGTCGCGCAGAATTGAGTAGCGCAGCCCGACTCATCGTCTAACGCGGATCGGGGAGTGCACGATGATGAGATTTCTTGCAGTCTTTATCTTGGCGGCGGCGATGCTGGGCGCCGTCGAGCAGGCGCAGGCCTATGACCGCGACATCGAGATCCGTCAGCTCGCGCACGCCGGCGCCAACCGCTCCTACGGCGTTTACGTTCCGACAACTGCGGACGCGGCGCGACCGGCGCCCCTGATCGTCGCGCTGCACGGCCGCTACTCGTCGGCCAAGGCGCTGCACGCGATCAGTGGGCTCGCCGCCGTCGCCGAAGCGCGCGGCGCGGTGCTGCTCTATCCCGAGACGGCCGGCGCGTTCTGGAACGAGGGCGGCCACACCGCGCTGCAGCGGCGCGAGGCGGCGGCCGACGATGCGGGCTTCATCGAAGCGGCGATTGCCGCTGTCGCCGGCGAACGCGCAATCGACGCCGCGCGCATCTATGTCGTCGGCCATGACGTCGGCGGCTCAATGGCGTTTCGGCTGGCGTGCAGCGAACGGCGCCTTGCCGGAGTCGCCGTCGTCTCGGCGCTGATGTGGGACTACGCGGCGCAAGCGTGCCCGGCCGCACAACAAACCTCTGTGCTGATCTTGCACGGCCGCGACGACGAAAATTTTCCTGTCCGTGGCGGCGCCATCCCGAACAGCCGCACCGATGCGCGGCGGCTCAGCGCCACCGATACGGTGGCGTTCTGGCGTGAGCGGCTCGGCTGCGCTGGGCGGCCGAGCGCGACGTCGAGCAACGACAGCGCCCTCTATGCCGCATGCGCATCCGGCGCGTCGTTGGCCTATGTCGGCGTCGCCCGCGGCGCGCACGAATGGTTCCGCGACGGCGAGAACTATGAACTCAATCGCCATCGCCTTGATGCGAGCGCCGCTATCGAGGATTTCTTCTTCAACGCGGCCGCTTTCGAGCTTCCCGGCACGCGCGCCGACGGCCGTTCGCGGTCATGGATCACCTATGCGCCCCCGAACTACGATCCGGCGCGGCCTGCGCCGCTCGTCATCGTGCTGCACGGCCGCCCAAGCACCGCCGCCTCAATGGCCGCCATCAGCGAAATGAACGCGGTCGCCGGGCGGCACGGCTTTATCGTCGTCTACCCCGAAGGCATCGACAACGAATGGAACGCCTATTTCGATCTCCGGCGCAGCGGCAACGCCTCGCTGACCGGCAATCGCTCGATCCTGCCGCAGGATGACATCGGCTTTCTCACGACGCTCGCCGCAGACTTGCGTGTCGATCTCAACATCGATCCCGCCCGCATGTACGTGGCCGGCTTCTCCAATGGCGGGTTCATGACCATGCGCATGGCGTGCTCAGCGTCAGACACTTTTGCGGGCTTCGCCGAGGTCGGCGCCTCGCTCTACGTCGAGATGACCGACCTCTGCCGCCGAAGCCCGCCGTCGCCGGTTCTGTTTATGCACGGCAGCGCCGATCCGAGCATTCCGTATGAGGGGGTCACGGTCGGCAATCCCGAGGGCGGCGAGCCCATCCGCATCACGCTGCGTGTGATCGACACCGTTTCACTGTTCGCCCGCCGTAACGAGTGCACGCTCTCGGGCCGTAGCACGACGCTTGCAGAACGCGGCCGTTCGCCAGGCACCAGCGTCGTGCGTTTCGTGCCGCACGAGTGCGCGGGCGCGCCGCTCGAGTTCTATCAAATCAACGGCGGCGGCCACACTTGGCCGGGCGTGCCGGAGCTGCTGCCGGCGGAGAATTTCGGTCCGACCAACATGGACATTCACGCCAGCGAAGTGATCTGGGATTTTTTCAGCCGCCAGACGCTGGCGCAGCGCGGCTAGGCTTCCCCGCGAAGTTCGGCGCTCAGCCGCGCCGCCGCCCCGTCGCGGCCGGCGAGCCAGATGCCGAAGAAGTGCCGGCGAAAGCCCGGCCACTCGATGTCGCAGAGATGCGCGCCGTTGCGATAGAAGCGCGCCGTGTTCGCGCCGGTGCTCACTCCGGTGATGCGGTCGCCGCGAGCGACGTCAGGAAAGCAGCGCTGGAACTGCGCGCGCAACGGCGCGAGCGCTTGAGCGCTGCCGGCGCCGCGGCCGCGCATTTCCGAGATCGAACGGTTGATCAGCGTGCTCGCGCGCGCCGAGCGCTCGTAGGTGAGGGACAGCGCGAACGGCGCATCCCAGGCGAACGCGCCGCTCTGCGTCCACAGTTCGGCCTCGAACAGCGTGACCGAGAGCACCTGGTAGCGAGCTTCGCCCACTTGGCGGGCGCCGGGGATAGCGCGCGAGACTTCGCTCGGCGCGGCGAAAGCGGGCCCCGCTGCGAGCCAAGCGGCGGCGAATGCGGCGACAAAAGTGCGGATCGGGCGCATGCGGTGTTTTTCCGGAACGTTCCTGGCCGAATTATGTACGGATCAAAGCCGCGGCCGGACCAGCTAGTTCCCACGCGCCGCTGCGGCTTCCGCGGCCGTGAGAGCGATCGTGGAGATGTCCAGCTTGGCCGAACCTTCGACCAGCTCGCGCGAGTGCGAGATATAGAGGATCGAGCGGTTCTCCAGATCGACGATGCGGCGGATGGCGACGTTCTTGAAGAAGAGGCTCTGGCGCTGGCTGAAAATCTCTTCGCCCGCGCGCGAGACATTCACGCCGGCGAGATCGATCGCGCCGATGCGCTGGCACGAGACGGCCGAGTTCGACGGGTTCTCGAACCAATTGCCCTGCCGCATGCGGTCGAGGAAGCTGCGGTCGAAATAGGCGATGTGGCACACCACGCCCGGGAGCTCCGGATCCGGCAGCGCCTCGATCATGATCTCGTTGCCGAGCAGGTCGTTCGAGAATTCCCCGACCTGGCCCTCGCGGTCGCCGCAGGCGGAAAGCGCGAGCGCGCAAGCAAGAAGGGCGGCCAGTCCGATCGCGCGCATGCGCATCTCCCGTGTTGCAGCGCAGAAAGCGTCCGGCGAACGGTCGAGTTCCGCTAAAGCTTTGACTTACGCTGCGGAGCGGCCTTACCCAAAGAGTAGGGGGAGGCTCGAAATGAGGTCATTCGGCAAGCTGACGGCGCTTGCGGCGGCGTGTTTCGCCGCGCTGCTCGGCGCCGATGCGCCGGCGCAGACGCCGCCGCGGCCCAACTTCGTCGTCATCGTCATCGACGACGCCGGCTTCACCGACCTCGGCGCCTATGGCGGCGAAGCGCGCACCCCGAACATCGATGCGCTCGCCGCGCGTGGCGCCCAGTTCACGCGCTACTACACCTCGCCGCTGTGTGCGCCCTCGCGGGCGATGCTGCTGACCGGCGTCGATGCGCACCGCACCGGCATCGCCACCATCCCCGAAGTGCTGCCGCCAGAACATGTCGGCCAGCCCGGATACACGATGCGCCTCGAGCCCGGCGTCACCACCGTGGCGACGCGTCTGCGCGACGGCGGCTATCGCACCTACGCCACCGGCAAATGGCACCTGGGGCATGGGCCGGGCGATTTGCCGAACAGCCACGGCTTCGATCGTTCCCTGGTGCTCGACGCCTCCGGCGCGGACAATTGGGCGCCGCGCTCGTACATGCCGTACTACGCCGACGCGCCCTGGTTTGAGGACGGCGCCCGCGCCGAAGTGCCGGCGGACTTCTATTCGAGTGAACTGATCGTCGATCAGATGATCGAATACCTGGAAGCCGATCGCGCCCGCGCGGAGCCGTTCTTCGCCTATGTCGCGTTCCAGGCGGTGCACATTCCGGTGCAGGCGCCGCGCGCGTTCACCGAGCATTATGAAGACGTCTACAGCGCCGGCTGGGAAGCGTTGCGCGAACGGCGCTGGCGCCGCGCCCAGGAGCTTGGCTACGTGCCGGCAGACGCGCCGCAGGCTGCGCTGCATCCGAGCTTGCGCGATTGGGACGAACTGCCGGCGGAGGAGCGGGCGCTCTACGCGCGCAGTATGGCCGTTCATGCCGGCATGCTGGAGGCGATGGATCATCACATCGGCCGGCTGATCGCCTACCTGCAGCAGCGCGGCGTGGCCGAGAACACGATCTTCGTCGTCGTCTCCGACAATGGGCCCGAACCGAGCAATCCGCTGATCGAGCGTGGCTTCCCGCAATGGATGGCGCTGCAGGGCTACACCCGCGAGCTGGAGACTCTCGGCGAGCCGCGCTCCTATGTCTTCATTGGCCCCGAATTCGCTAGCGCCACCGCGGCGCCTGGGGCGTTGTTCAAATTCTACACCAGCGAAGGCGGCGTGCATGCGCCGCTGATCGTGGCTGGGCCGGGTATTGAGCAGGCGCGCATCGATGCGCGCGCTTTCGTCACCGACATTGCGCCCACTTTGCTGGAGCGCGCCGGCGTCGCCGCGCCGGCCGGTGAACGCGCGCCGATATCGGGCCGCAGCATGGCGCCGGTGCTGTCAGGAGAGGCGAATGCGATCCGCGGCCCCGATGACGTCATCGGCATCGAGGTCTCGGGCAACGCCGCGCTTTATCGCGGCGATTACAAGCTGGTGCGCAACCTGCCGCGTTATGGCGACGGCCAATGGCGGCTCTACGACATCGTCGCCGACCCGGGCGAGACGAACGATCTGTCGCAAACGGAATCCGAGTTGTTCGCTTCGATGCAGCAGGCGTATGCCGAATACGCCGCCGCCAACGGCGTTCTCGAGATGCCGCCGGGCTACGACGTGCAACGCCAAGTCGCGCGCAACGCGCTGAAGAAGCAGCTCGAGCGCCATTGGTGGGTGCTGGCGATCGCGGCTGCGGTACTTGTCGCGTTGCTCTGGCTGCTGGTCACGCTGTCGCTGCGCCTATTCCGGCCAAAGTCGGCTTAGCCGCACGGGCCCGGGCGCGTTTCGATCACTTCGGTGATCTCGATCTCGCGCGGAAACATGCCGAGGTGGCCGTAACGCCCGCGCGGACTGAGGCGCCCGACGATGGTGGCGCAGACACTGAAGCCGTCCCGCGGATCGGCCCGTGGCGGCGCGGCGGCCTGGAGCGGGGCGAAGCCGCTCACGACCGCCCAGGTTTCGTCGCCGCCCTCGGCGCGAAACGTCATGGTCTCCATACCTTCGGCATAAACGCCTGTGTAACGGCGCCCGCCATCGCTCAGCGGCGAGGCGCAGGCGGTGAGCGACAGGATCAGTGCTGTGGTGACGATGCGCATGTTTCCCCCTGCGCGGAGTGGAGCACGCGCGCCCGTGCGGCGGCAAGGCTCAGCGCTGCGCCGGTTCGCCGCCGCGGAGGAATTTTTCGAGATCCTCCAGCGTATCCGCATCGCTCGGTCTTTTGTCCCAGCGAATGCGGGAGATGCGCGGAAAGCGCATGGCGACGCCGCTCTTGTGCCGGGTCGAGCGCTGCAGGCCCTCGAACGCCACTTCGAGCACGAGCCCCTGCGCCTTCGTATGCGTGACCTCGCGCACCGGGCCGAACCGGTTCTCGGTATTGTTGCGGACGAAGCGGTCGAGCTCCATCAGCTCTTCGTCGGTAAAGCCGAAATAGGCTTTACCGACCGGCGTCAGCTCGCCCGCTGCGGTCCAGACGCCGAACGTGTAATCGCTGTAGAACGAGCTGCGCTTGCCGGAGCCGCGCTGGGCGTACATTAGCACTGCGTCGATCACCATCGGATCGCGCTTCCACTTGAACCAATAGCCCTTGGGCCGGCCGGCGAGATAGGGCGAGTCGCGCCGCTTGATCATGACGCCCTCGACCGCCTCCGCATCAATGCCGGCGCCCGAGTCGGCCGGGTTGGCGCGCGCGTAGGTGAGCTCCTCCCAGGTCTTGAACGGGATCATCGGCGAGAGATCGATCGGCGCGAGCGGGTTGGCGGCGACGAAGTCTTCCAGCTTGGCGCGCCGCTCGGCGAACGGCAGCGCGCGCAAGTCCGCATCACCGAGGGCCAACAGATCGTAGACGCGGATGAACGCCGGATACTCCGCCATCAGCTTGGCCGTCACGCTCTTGCGGTTGAGGCGCTGCTGCAGCGTGTTGAAATCCTGCACGCCGCCGCCGCGCTTGATCAGCAATTCGCCGTCTAGCACGGCTTCGAACTCAAAGCCCGAGACGAGATCGGGGAAGGAGGCGGAGACATCGTCGCCCGTCCGGGAAAACAGCCGCGCCGCATGCCTGCCGCCGGCGTCCTTGCCGGCTGCGGCTTGGACGCGGATGCCGTCCCACTTCCATTCGGCGCAGAAGTCTGCCGGATCGAGCGCGGCGAATTCCTCCGGCTCGATCGCGTGCGACAGCATCGGCGGATAGAAGCGCACCGTCGTGGCGACGCTCGGCGCCTCGCCGCGGCCCTCCAGCCAAGCGAAAAGATGCGCGTACGGCGGCGCATCGGCATGCCAGACGTCCTCGATCTCGTCCGGTTCGCGCCCGCCCAGCCGCGCCAGCGCGGTTCGCGCAAGGCGCGCCGAGACGCCGATGCGCAGGGCGCCGGTGATGAGTTTCAGAAGCGCCCAGCGGCCGTTCTCGTCGAGCCGGTCGAGCCATTCGGCGACGCGCGCCGGCAGTTCTTCCTTCGCCGTGGTGGCGAGGCCTTCGACCACATCGCTCAGCGAAAGCTCGGCGTTCGCGCGCGTCTCGTTCGCCGGCCACATCAGCGCGACGGTCTCGGCGAGATCGCCGACGAAATCCCAGGAGAGCCCGAACAGCACCGGATCGGTGCGCTCGGCCGCGAGCTGGCGCACGAGGCCGGGCTTCGCATGCTTGAACGAGAGCGCGCCCGTCATCGCCGCCAGCGCCCAGCCGCGATCGGGATCGGGCGTGGTGCGAAAATAGTCTTCGAGCAGCGCGAGTTTGCCCAAGCGGCGCGGCTCGTAGGCCAAGCGATCGAGCAGCGCCGCAAACCGGTTCATGCCGCTTCGCCCGCCGGCTCGTTCTCCTCGTCGCCATAGCCGACGAGATGCAGCGCCTTCGCCTTCAGCCCTTGCGTCTCGCACCAGTGCGCCAGCGCATCGGCCTCGCCGTGCGTGATCCAGATTTCGCCGGCGCCGGTGTCCAGGATCGTGCGCTGCAGGTCGCACCAGTCGGCGTGGTCGGAGATCACCAGCGGCAGCTCGACGCCGCGTTGGCGGGCGCGGGCGCGGATGCGCATCCAGCCCGAGGCGAAGCACGTCACCGGGTCGGGAAAGCGCCGCACCCACGGCGTCTGCAGCGCCGAAGGCGGCCCGAGCACGATGGCGCCGGCATAGAAGCTCTTCGGCGCTGTCTCCACCGGCCGCACGTCGCCGAGATTTACGTCGTGCTCTTGATAGAGCTGCGTCAGCGCCATCAGCGCGCCGTGCACGTAGATTGGTTTGTCCCAGCCGCAGCGCTTCAGCTCGGCCATAACCCGCTGCGCCTTGCCGAGCGCGTACGCGCCGACGACATGCGCGCGCTCGGGGAACATCTTCACCGAGGCGAGCAGCTTGCGCATCTCGTGTTCGGCGGTCGGATGGACGAACACCGGCAGCGCGAAAGTCGCTTCGGAGATGAACACGTCGCACGGCACGACCTCGAACGGCGGGCAAGTCGGATCGCTCTGACGCTTGTAATCGCCGCTAACCACCACACGCGTGCCGCCGCACTCGGCCGCCGCCTGCGCCGAGCCCAGCACATGCCCCGCCGGATGCAGCGAGAACGTCACGCCGTTGATGTCCAGCCGTTCGCCGTACTTCAGCGCCTGGGTGGAGACCGCGAACCCTGGCCCGTAGCGCGCCTCCATGATCGCCAGCGTCTCCGCCGTCGCCAGCACGGCGCCATGACCCCAGCGCGCGTGATCCGAGTGCCCATGCGTGATCAGCGCCCGCGCCACGGGCTTGGTCGGATCGACGTAGAGATCCGCCTTCGGGCAATAGAGTCCCTCGGGGCGGGGGTGCAGGATCGCGGCGGGCTGCATGCCTCTAGAAGTAGGGTGCGCCCGCGCGCCTGTCTCGGCTCAGCTCGCCGCCGACCGCTCCATCCGCGCGATCGAGCGGATTTCGCAGGTGTGGCCGCCGGACCGGAACCGCGTCTCCAGATCGATGCCGTCGCCGGGGCCTTCGACGAAGATCGGCGTCAGCGCGTCGGTGACGGCCGCACAGGGGCCGTTCAGCGCGATCCGATAACGCTGGCCGGACACCAGTTCGACGAGCAGCGTCTCGTCATCGAGTACGGACGAACTCCTGACCGCTTCGCGGCTTTCGATTGTCACGTTCTCTTCGCCCATCATGTAAGCGGAGCGTGCGCCGCCCGAGCTGGCGGCGCATGCGCCGAGTGCGGCGACGGTCGCCGCGACGAAAAGCAAGCGCATGTAAACCTCCCTGCGCGGCTTCGATGCGCGCGCGGGATGATTCTACGCCGCCGCCGGAGTGCGGGAAGGCCGAACCCGACCGTTCACGGCGAATTGTGCCCGGGCCTGTCGGAATCGCCCGCGCCCACACGTCCTTGGCGGGTGACGCCCTCCAGCCCTCTAGCCTTATTGCGCTTGCGCCCCTATGTGCGGCGCTTCTCGCGGGGAAATCTGAACACGATGACCGAGCCGATCATCTCCATCCGGGACGTGAGCAAGACCTACAAGTCCGGCGTGCAGGCGCTGCAGCCCACTTCGCTCGATATCATGAAGGGCGAGATATTCGCGCTCCTGGGCCCCAACGGCGCCGGCAAGACGACGCTCATCAACATGACCTGCGGGATCGTGAATCTCTCGTCCGGCGCCATCGTCGCCGACGGGCACGACATCGTCCGCGATTACAAGCAGGCGCGCCGGAAGATCGGCCTCGTGCCGCAGGAGCTGCACACCGATGCATTCGAGCGCGTGATCGATACAGTCACCTTCAGCCGCGGCTTGTTCGGCTTCCCGGAGAATCCGGCCCACATCGAGAAGGTGCTGCGCGATTTGGCGCTCTGGGACAAGCGCAACGCCAAGATCATGGAGCTATCCGGCGGCATGAAGCGCCGCGTGCTGATCGCCAAGGCGCTCTCGCACGAGCCAAAAATTCTGTTCTTGGACGAGCCGAGCGCCGGCGTCGACGTCGAACTCAGACGCGACATGTGGGAGATGGTGCGCAGCCTCCGCAAGAGCGGCGTCACCATCATTTTGACCACGCATTACATCGAAGAAGCCGAGGAGATGGCCGATCGCGTGGGCGTGATCGACAAGGGCCAGCTGATCCTCGTCGAGGAAAAGAACGCGCTGATGCGCAAGCTCGGCAAGAAGCAGTTGACTTTGGAGTTGCCGACGGCGCTGCAGGCCGTTCCGGCGGGACTGAACGGCTACAATGTCGAACTCAGCAATGAAGGCCACCAGCTGGTCTACAGCTTCGACGCCCAAGCCAGCGACACCGGCATCCCATCCTTTCTGAAGCGGATCGGCGAGCTTGGCGTGGACTACAAGGACCTGCACACCGAGCAAAGCTCGCTCGAAGACATTTTCGTATCGCTGGTGCACCGCAAATGAACACCTACGGCATCCAAGCCATCTATCGCTTCGAAATGGCGCGTTGGTTTCGCACGCTGGGGCAGAGCTTGTTCTCGCCGGTGCTGTCGACCTCGCTCTACTTCATCGTGTTCGGCTCGGCGATCGGCTCGCGGATCGGCGAAATCAGCGGCGTGGACTACGGCGCGTTCATCGTCCCCGGCCTCATCATGCTCTCGATCCTGACCGAGAGCGTCTCGAACGCCTCGTTCGGCATCTACATGCCGCGCTGGGCGGGCACGATTTACGAGCTGCTGTCGGCGCCGGTCTCGGCGTTCGAGGCCGTTTGCGGCTATGTCGGCGCGGCGGCGACCAAGTCGGTGATCATCGGTCTCGTCATCCTCCTCACCGCCTATTTTTTTGTGCAATACGAAGTCCAGAACTGGCCGGCGATGCTGCTCTTTTTAGTGCTGACCAGCGTTTCCTTCTGCCTGTTCGGCTTCATTCTCGGCGTGTTGGCTGACGGCTTCGAGAAGCTGCAGATCGTGCCGATGCTGATCCTGACCCCGCTCACCTTTCTCGGCGGAACGTTCTATTCGATCGATATGCTGGGCGAGCCGTGGCGCACCATCACGTTGTTCAACCCGGTGGTTTATCTGATCAGCGGCTTCCGCTGGGCCTTCTTCGGGGCAGAGGCGGCGGACGTGAACATCGGCGTCAGCCTCGCCGCGATCAGCCTCTTTCTCGTCGCGTGCCTCGCGATCGTCTGGTGGATCTTCAAAACCGGATATCGGCTGAAGAATTGACGCGGCCGGCGCCTCGCCGGCTCGACTGCCGCTACGTGATGGTGCGCGCGAGCTGAAACCGGGCTAGGCCTCGCCATGCCGATGGAGAGGCCCATGCGCGAAGAGCACATCATCGTCAGCCGAGACGGCGCCGTTCTTGAGATCCGCTTCAACCGTCCCGACAAGAAGAACGCCATCACCAACGCAATGTACGGCGCGATGGCCGACGCGGTGGCCGAAGCGCAGCGCGATGATGGCGTGCGCGCCGTGCTGTTCACGGCCAGCGGCGACTTCTTCTCCGCCGGCAACGACATCAAGGATTTCGCCGCCCAGTCCACGGGCGCGTTCGAAGGCCCTCGGCACGTGACGCGCTTTCTCGAAGAGGTGATCCAGGCGGAAAAGCCGATCGTCGCCGCCGTGCAGGGCCACGCCGTCGGCGTCGGCACGACCATGCTGTTCCAGTGCGACCTCGTCTATGTCGCCGAGCACGCGCGCCTCACCGTGCCGTTCATCGATCTTGGCGTCGTGCCGGAAAACGCGTCGAGCCTCACCATGGTGGAGCGCCTCGGCCATGCGCGGGCGTTCGCGCTGTTCGGCCTAGGTGAGCCGCTCACGGGCAATGACGCTGCGGCGTGGGGGCTCGCCAACGCCGCGCTCCCGGCCGCCGAGGTCGAGCCGCGCGCCCGCGTCGCGGCGCAAACGCTGGCGAGCAAGCCGCCGCAATCCATGCGTCTCACGAAAAGGCTGATGCGCGATCGCGAAGCGTTGCTCGCGCGCATGCGCGAAGAGGGCGAGATCTTCGCCGAACGCCTGAAGTCGCCCGAGGCGATGCAGGCGTTCAGCGCCTTCCTGCAGCGGCGCTAGCGCTTACTGTTCGCTGTAGCGGAAGTGGGTGGCGTACTCCCAGCGCCCGTTCTGACGTCTTTGGTTCTCGATCGTGAAGCCGCGCGAGGACCGGAACAGCACGCTGCGCTCACGGTCCGCGGTGTCGGTCATCGAAACGAGAAAGCGGCCGTCGAACGCGGATTCGCCCACGCCGAAGCCGCCCTGCGAATTCCAATGAAAAAAGCGGATGCCGCCATCCGCGCTGCGCACCATGACGGCCTCGCCGGTGGAGCCGGCGCCGCCGGCATACCAGGTCTGCCGCAGCACGCGCGGATACTGAAACGCAAAACAGCCGCGGTTGTTGGGATCGCGACTCGGCTCGGCCTGAATGAAGCAGCGGCCCGCGATGCGATCGAGCCATTCGAACCCGCTGCCGTCGTCGATTGCGCCTCGGCGCGCGGAGTAGGGCGTCGGCGCTGCGCCGTCACGCCGGAATGTCACGACACTCGCGTCCGTCCAGGCATCGCCCTGGCGCCGCTGTTCGGCGACTTGGAATCCGTCGCCGGCGCGCCGCCACACCGAGCGGGTCGGAACGCCATCGGTGTCTGCGGCGCTGAACACGAGCTGCTCGTTCTCGTAGGTGGGCGTCAGGATCGCGGTCGAGCCGTCATTGGTCCAGGCGTAGATTTC
Organism: Vitreimonas sp.; assembly: GCF_035627415.1. GTDB lineage: Bacteria > Pseudomonadota > Alphaproteobacteria > Caulobacterales > Aquidulcibacteraceae > Vitreimonas. Next base: position 80,052 of record NZ_DASPLU010000031.1, read on the forward strand.
GAGCCGATGCCGGTCGCGGCTGTAGCCCATCACGGACTCGCCGCGGAAGTTGGCGCTGCGCGTGATGCTGGCGCGGAGGAAATGGCCGTATTGGTCGCGGAAGCATTGCCGGTCGACCACCGCGCCCGCGGCGTCGCGGCCTTGATAGCACGAGCCCGCAAGCGCGCTGAGCCAACCCAGCCGGTTTGCAGTTTGGCCCGCCGCGGGCGCCGCGCTCGCGCAGAGAAGCAGAACCGCAGCGCCGGCGCCGCGAACGAATTTGGCCAACATGGATCTCACCCCATCCGTAGAGGCGGTCAGCCTAGCCTAGGCTGCCCAGGCTTGGCGAGAAGCCAAGTGCTCAGCGTCGACGCCGCGACGGCGCTCTGGCTGCGATCCACGCTTCCACCGCCGGCATCCGCTCGGAGATGGTCTCGGCACGGAGCCGGATGGCCGCCGCGGCTGCGGCCACGGTCGGCCGCGCGCCTTCCGGGAAGTCGCGGGCATACGCTTCCAGCTCCGCCACCATGGCCGGGTCGCTGCTGAGCGACGCGAGGGCGGTCGGGAATTCGAGCCGCTGCAGGGGATCCAGCATGGCTTCGATCGCGGCGCGGTTCTGAACCAGGAAGTCCCAGGCAAGACGCGGATGCGCGCCGCCCACGGAGGCGATCACCTGCGTGCGCAGCTGACGCGGAATCTCCTCCCCCAGCGTCAGCGCCAATGTGCGCCGGGCCAGGGCCGGATCGGAGGCGCTGGCGAGCAGGCGCCACAGCCGCCGCTGTTCGACGAAGTCCGTCGCCGCGCGCGCCTGCGCCAGCAGCGCATCGTAGTCCGCCGTCGTGGCGTTGCTCGCGTAGACGCCGATCACCGCCGTGCGGATCGACGCCGGCAGCGCCTCGCCGCCGCGCACGCGCCGGCGCGCCTCGGCGATCACCGCCTCGTCGCCGAGCGCGCCTAGCGTCGCGATCAGCCCCGCACGCGTGTTGGCGGCGTTCGAACCTTCGCCGTGACGCGGCGCCCACCCTGCGCGTTCGAGATACGGCCGCAGCGTGCGGATGCCGTACGCTTTCACCGAAGCTTCGCTCGGCCGCCCTTCGGCATAGTCCGCGAACGCCGCCATCGAAGCCGACGTGTCGGCGACGATGATCGGATCGGCGTCGGCCGGCAGTACGCTCACCAGTTCAAGATAGTTCGTGAACGGCGCGTCGCCGCTGCGGCCGAAGGCCCAATAGTCCAGCAACAGGCCGAGCTGATCGACCTCGTCCAGCGACGCGAAGCGTTGCGTCAGCGCGCCGAAGTTGCGCTGGTCGTAGAGCACGCGGAAGAAACCGCTCTGGCCGGCGTTGACCAGATATGGCCCGCAGGCCAGCGCTAGCGAGTGCTCACCGGCGGGCGCCATCACGCCGCGCACCGGCTCGCCGCCGACGCTGCGCGCGACGACCGGAATGCTCCAGCGCTCGTCCGTGCGCGAGGCGTCGTCCATGGCGAAGCGGCGCTGCGTGAGCGTGACATTCACCTGCGCGCCGCTTCGGCACGCCGCCGCGTTTGCCGTCAGCAGCGGAAAGCCCGGCTGGCCCGTGAAGCTGCGCGCGATCTCCAGCACCGGCTGGCCGGACGCCGCCTGGATTGCCGTCCACAGATCTTCGGTGCGCGCATTGCCGTACTGCCGGGCATTCAGATAATCCCGCACGCCCTGGCGGAAATCTTCTTCACCCACGTACGCCTCCAGCATGCGGATGACGGCGAGGCCCTTCTCGTAGGTGATCGTGTCGAAGGCGAGATTGGCTTCATCCAGCGTGTTGACGGTCTGCACCACCGGATGGGTGCCCTCGCGCGCGTCGAGCGCCATCGCCGTCGCGGTGCCGTCGGTCAGCTGCGCCATCCACGGATTCCAATCCGGATGCACTGCTTCGGTCGCCTTGGCCGCCATCCACGAGGCGAAGCCTTCGTTGAGCCACAGATCGTCCCACCACATCATGGTGACGAGATTGCCGAACCATTGGTGGGCGATCTCGTGCGCGACGATGCCGAACACGTTCTGCCGCTCGGCTTCGCTCGAGGTCTCGTCGACCAGCAGATATTGGTCGAAATAAAGAATGGCGCCCCAATTCTCCATCGCGCCGAAGCCGCCGGCGCCCGGCACGCCGATCATGTCGAGCTTTGGCAGCGGATAGCGAATGCCGAAATAATCGGTGAAATAGCGCAGCGATTGCTCGCCCGCCTCGAGCGCCGCCGCCGTGCGGTGCGTCTCGCCGCGACGCACGACGACGCCCAGCTCGACGCCGTCGACATCCCGCGTCACCCGCTCGAAATCGCCAACCGCGAGGAAGAGGAGGTAGCTCGGCATAGACGGCGTATCCGCAAACGTCGTGCGCGTCAGCCCGCCGGCGAGCCGCTGCGTGCGCGCCGCCGGCATGTTGCCGACGACCATCTGGTCGCTCGGCGCCGTCACCGTCAGCGCGAACACCGCGCGCCGGTTCGGCTGATCCCACATCGGCGCGAGCCGGCGCGCATCGCCCGGTTCGAACTGCGTCGCCAGCGCCCGCTTGGTGACGCCGTCATCCTGGTAGGAGACGCGGAAGAGGCCGTAGGCGTCGTCCTGTATCACGCCGCTATAGACGATGCGGATCGTGTGCCGCCCCGCGCGCAGCGGCCGCCGCGGCGTCAGCGTCAGCGTCTGCGCTTCCTCGTTTGCATCGAAGCCGACCCCCTGGCCGTCGATCGTCGCCCGCGTCACGGTGAGCCCCAGCGCGTTCATCGTCACCGCCGGCAGCGCCTCGCTGCTCTCGACCGTGATCCGCGCCTCGCCCGCGAACGTCGCCGTTTCGACGTCTGGCGTCACAGAGATTTCGTACCGAAGCGGAGTCGGACCGCCCGCGAACCACTGCCGCTCTGAAGTCTGCGCGCCGGCCACAGGCGCAAGCGCCAGCAGCGCCACGATCAGGGCAAACGGTTTGAACTGCATGCTGTACGCCTCCCGTGAACGGGAAGCCCTAGCTGCGCCGAAGCGGCTGCGCGAGACCCTTGCTGCAAACGGGCGCTAGCGCGCGTCCGGCGGCAGCGGCTCATGCGGTCCGTCGTCGTGGTGGTAGACCTGCGCCAGAAGCCGCGCGTCGTAGGTCTGGCCGCAGACGGGGCAGGTGCGCATGTCCGGCTGGGAAGCGTTCGCCGGGCGCGTGCGCTCTTCGAGTTCGGGCGGAAGTGGTTTCGAGGACATGTGCAGCTCCTCGGTCCAGGCGGGAGCGCAAAGCAGTCTCTCAGGCGCCGGCGGCCAAGACCTTGCCAGCGATGCGCTGATGCTACTGCGAGGGCGGCGGGCGGCGCAAATCACATCGGAAAATCGGCGCAGATTTTCGCCCGTGACCACCGTCACAGCCGCCAGAGCCAGCGCGTCGTAGTCTCTCCTCATCGAAGCGATGACGCTTCGCCAAGAGGAGCAAGACCAATGACCGCCAAGTTCTACAGCCTGATCGTCGCCGCTCTGATGTTCGCGCCGGCCGCCTACGCCACGCTGAACCAAGCCGCCCAGATCGTCGCCTAAGCGCCAGCCCGAGTTTCGAGAGCCAATCCCATGACCAAGTTTTACGCCCTGATCGCCGCTTGCGCCGTGTTCGCGCCTGTCGCGATGGCGACCCTGAACCAAGCTGCCCTGATCGTCGCGTAGCTCCCCGCGACGAAGCTTGGCCCACGAGAAGGCCGCCGAGGCAGCTCCCCCTCGGCGGCCTTCGCTGTTGTTGGAGTTGATTTCCGTTTCAGCCGCGCCGGGCGCAGGTTCACGCCGGGCGGGCTCGCGAAGGAGGGTTTTCCGATGCTGAAGCGTGCAGCGCTCGCCGCCGTTGTCGGCACCTGCCTTTCCGCCGTCGCGGTCGCGCAAACCGAAACGCCGCCGCCGGTCGAGACGATGGATTGCGCGGCGATGCTGGCGGAGCTGACCGTCGCCGGCCAGCGCATGAACAGCCAGCTCGATCCCGAGTTCGGCCGCGAAGCGCAAGCCATGCAGCAAGAGGTTGAGAGCGCGCAGCGCCGCGGCATGGCCGCCGGCGTCGGCGCGAGCGCCGCTTGTTCGCTCCCGGGCGCAGGCGCGGCGTGCATGGCGGCGCAACAGGCGCAGGCGGCGCAGGCGCAGCGCGATGCGGCGCGCCACCAAGAGCGCATGAACGCGCAGACGGACCGCCTCAACCGCTCGATGGACGGCATCGATCAGCAGCGGATGATGGCGCTGACCGAGCGCTACGAGGCGATGAATTGCCAAACGCCGCAATAGTTGGCCGAAGCGGCGGCGCGCGCTAGATCGCGTCCATGCTGCTCTACACGCACCCCTCGATGCTGACGCACGAGCCGCCGCCCGGCCATGCCGAACACGCCGGCCGCTTGCGCGCCGTGCTCGATGCGCTCGAAGGCCTGGCGCTCGACCGCCGTGAAGCGCCGTACGCCGAACGCGAGGCGATCGCGCGCGTCCATCCCGTCCGTTACATCGACGCGCTCGAGCCCGCCTTCGCCGAAGCGCGCGAGGGCCGCGTCAGGCTCGATCCCGACACCTACATCTCCGCCGGCTCGCGCGAAGCGGCCTATCGCGCCGCAGGCGCCTGCGTCGCCGCCGTCGATGCGGTAATGGCGGACGAGGACGAAACGGCGTTCTGCGCCGTGCGTCCGCCCGGCCACCACGCCGAGCCGATCTCGCCGATGGGCTTTTGCATCTTCAACAATGTGGCCATTGGCGCGCTGCACGCGCTCGAAGCGCATGGCTTGAGCAAAGTCGCCGTCGTCGATTTCGACGTCCATCACGGCAACGGCACGCAGACGATCGCCGAGAAGGAGCCGCGCCTCTTTTTCGCCTCGACGCACCAGTCGCCGCTCTATCCCGGCACCGGGGCCGCGAGCGAAACCGGCGCCGCCCACAATGTCGTCAACGCTCCGCTGCCCCCTGGCGCCGGCAGCGCCGTGTGGCGGCAAGCCATGGAGACGAAGGTGCTCCCCGCGCTCGAGGCCTTCGCGCCCGAGCTGATTCTGGTTTCCGCCGGGTTCGACGCCCATAGAGCCGACCCGCTCGCCCAGATGGAGCTGGAGACGGAGGATTTCGCCTGGGCGGCGCGGGAACTGCGCAACACCGCGCTAAAGCGCTGTGGCGGCAAGCTTGTCTCGACTCTGGAGGGCGGGTACGACTTGCCCGCGCTCGCCGGATCCGCTGCGGCCTACCTGGCGGCGCTCCTGCGCGACTAGACCCACTCACGGGGAGAGGGCGTCGAAAGCGTGAAGGGTCAGAATGACGACGACCATGGCGCCCGACGAGACGCTGGATCGCCGTTCCGCCACGCGCGTTGGCATGATTGTCATCGCCCGGCACGGCCAGCCCCATGCTGATAGAACAGTGCGAGTTGACCGCAGCGGCTACCGTGAATGGTGGGCAGGCTACGATCTGGCCGGTCTGCACCCGGACGAGAAGCCGCCGGAGAAGCTGCTCGATCTCGCTGCGCGCAGTGACGTGATCTACGCCTCGACGCTGCAGCGCGCGATCCACACCGCGCAAATGGTCGCCGGCGGGCGCGAGATCGTCACCGATCCGGTTTTCGTCGAAGCGCCGCTGCCGCCGCCGCCGATCTGGGGCCGGCATCGTCCCGGCTCATGGGGCGTCTGGGCGCGCGTCGCTTGGTGGCTCGGCATGCACGAAAGGGGCGAAAGCCGCGCCGAGGCCGAGCTCCGCGCCGAAGCCGCGGTGGCGACCCTTACCGCACAGGCCCTCCGCGGCCAGAACGTGCTCCTCTGCGCCCACGGCTGGTTCAACCGCATGATGCGCCCGATCCTGAAGGCGCAAGGCTGGCGCGAGATCGAGGACGGCGGCGACGAGTACTGGAGCTATCGCCGCTACGAGAAAGTGAAATGACGGCGGTCGGCAGTCGGCAGTAGGCAGTCGGAGCGCTGTTCCCGATTGCCGACTGCCGATTGCCGACCGCCGTTCCAGCCCATACCTTCCCCTCCATGAGCACCGAAACCCGCGATCCCTCCCAGCTCTCCTTCGAGGAGTCCTTGGCGGAACTGGAGAAAATCGTCTCGCACCTGGAGCGAGGCGACGTCCCGCTGGCGGATTCGATTCGCATCTACAAGCGCGGCGCGGCCTTGAAGGCGCGTTGCGAGAGCCAACTGAAGGATGCGCAGCTCGAAGTCGATCAAATCGTGATGGGCCCGGACGGCCCGCGCACAGAGCCCGCGAAGCTCGGGCAATAGGGGAAGAGAAACGCCAATGGCCGACGATCCGCAAAACAATGCGCGCCTGCCGATCATCACCTTCGAGGATTTCCTCAAGGTCGACATCCGCCTGGGCACCATCATCGACGTGAAGGTGTTCGAGGAGGCGAAGAAAGCCGCCTACCAGCTCTGGATCGATTTCGGCGAGCCGCTCGGCGTCAAGAAGTCGAGCGCGCAGGTGACGCAAAATTACGACATCGGCGAGCTGCTTGGCCGCCGCGTCGCCGCCGTCGTGAACTTCGAACCGAAGCAGATCGGCAAGTTCATGTCGGAAGTGCTCTGCCTCGGCTTCCCCGACCGCAACGGCAATGTCGTACTGCTGAACATCGACCGCCCGGCGCTGGAAGGCGGGCGGCTCTATTAATGTACTGATTGCATGACGAAGCTCGATCTTGTCTTCGCGCGTATCCGCAAGCTGCCGGCTGAAGAGCAACAGGCGTTGGCGGCCGAAATCGAGCTGCGGCTCGACAACTTGGTCTCTGGCAGCGCCTTCACTGACGAGGAATGGGCTGAGATCGAGGCCACGATGGATGAGAGCGGCGAAACTCGTTCGCATGCGGACGTGGTTGCCGAGATGCGTGCCAAGTATCCTGGATGAGAGTCGAATGGTCTGCGCAGGCTCGCGCGGAGCTGGACGCAACAATCGGCTACATTGCCCTGCAGAGTCCCGCCGGAGCAGCGCGGGTTCGTAAGCAGATATTGCGTTCCGTCGGCTTGCTCGCCTATTGGGCGGACATTGGCAGGAAAGGGCGTCGCGGATTGCGTGAACTGGTCATCCCGCACACGCCCTACATCGTCATTTATCGGCGCTCACCGAAAAACGTGACGATCTTGCGCGTGCGACATGGTGCACAACGAGGCTGATCTCACTTTGATGGAAGCGCCCACCGATCCGCTGGGTCGCCAACACAAAGCGCAGCACTTCCTGGGTGCGGCGCTTTCCTTTCATTATGGCGTCGGCGTCGCTGACGGCGGCTCTTCCGGCGGCGGCTCTTCGGCCGGCGGCGGCGAGATCGTCGTCGGTCCCGTCGCCGGCGGCGTGGTCGGCGTGGTCGCCGGCGGCGTCACAGTCGTCGCCGGCGGCGCGTTCGGATCGACCGGCAGCGGCTGACCATCAGGGCCGAGCGGCAGCGGCTGGCCGTCCGGTCCGAGCGGCGGCGGCGCGGTGTTCTGCTGCAGGCGCAGCTGCTGGATCTGGCCTTGCGCGTAGACGGCTTCGTCGCTGTTCGGGAAATCGCGCAGGAACGCTTCCCAGGCTTCGATCGTATTGGCGGCGCGGGCATCGCTCAGCGCCGCCTCTTCGAGCTGCGCCAGCGCCGCTTCCGCGCGTTCGCGATCGGCGGTCGAAGGATCGCCGGCGAGAAATTCGCGCAGCGCCGAAACGCTGGTCGCGTCGACCGATTCGTACGCGCTGCCGGCATTGTTCTGCGTCATGAACCAATAGCCGCCGCCGCCCGCGAGCAGCAGCACCACCACGGCGATGATGGCGATCAGCATGCCGCCGCCGCCCTTCTTCTCCGCGGCGGGCTCCGGCGCGCGCTCGGCGCGCGGTGCGGGCGCGGGGCGCGGCGCTGTTGGCTGCGGGCGAGGCGCCGCCTGTTGGCGCGGTTGCGCCGGCGCTTGGCGCGGGCCAGTTGCTTTGGCCGCCGGCGCTGCAGGCGCGCCTTGCGCCGCTGGTGCGACAACGCCGGGCTGGAAGAAGCCAGACGGCGGCTTCGGCGTCGGCGGCGGCAGCGGCGCGACGCCGGCCTTCTGCGTCACTTGCGCAGCCAGTTCGCGCCAAGCCGGAAAATCGTCTTCGCCGCGCCAGCCGGTCAGATTCACCGCCGGCTCGTTGCGGAACGGCTCGGGCGCCGGCGCGCTCTGCATGGTGGCGTGGATGAGCTTGGTCTTGCCCTTGGCGAAGCTCGCGTGTTCGGCCAACTCGGGCTGCGCCGTCGAGCGGGGCGACCAGAGGGCGATTGCCAGCGTGGCGCTGCTCAGCGCGCTGCGAAGCTCGTCGCCCGTCTTTTCCAGCACGACCTCGAGTTTCGCCTGGCGGACCTTCTCAGCCAGCGCGCGCGCGGGCAGCGTGTCGTCCGCGGCGTGAATGATCACCACCGTTGGCATCAAAAATTCCTCACTCAATCAACCCCCAAGGCCCGTCTGGCGCCGCCGCCCGCAATACGGCGTGCGCCAGGGCCTCAGCCCTTCGGGGCGCATGATGCCCCGGATGCCCCCGTGTTGGAAAGTCCGCGCCCCAGCGCCAAGGCATTCCCCGGCCGCGCGCATGGCGCCCGGCGCTTGCGCCAGCGGCGGGCTCTGCTAACCGGGGCGCCCATGTCCAAGCTCGACGCCCGCCTCAAAGAAACCGCCGACCGCATCAATGCGGCGCTCGAGGCGCTCCTGCCGAAACCGCAGGGGCCCGAGGCGCGGCTGATCGAGGCCATGCGCTACGCCGCGCTCGACGGCGGCAAGCGCCTGCGCCCGTTCTTCACTTTGGAGGCTGGCCGGATCTTCGACGCCGACGAAACCTGTCTCATGCGCGCGGCGATGGCGATCGAGTGCGTACACACGTACTCACTCGTCCACGACGATCTGCCGTGTATGGACGACGACGATCTGCGCCGCGGCCGCCCGACCTTGCATCGCGCCTTCGACGAAGCCACCGCGCTGCTCGCCGGCGACGCGCTGCTGACCTTCGCGTTCGAAGTGATGGCGGAGCCGGCGACGCACCAAGATCCGCAAATGCGCTGCAAGCTGATCGTTGGCCTCGCCAGGGCGTCCGGCGCGCTTGGCATGGTGGCGGGGCAGGCGGCTGACATGGCCGGCGGCGACATCGGCAGCGATCTCATCGCCGTCACGCGCATGAATCGTTTGAAGACTGGCGCGCTCATCAATTTTGCCGTCGATGCAGGCGCGCTGATCGGCTGCGCGTCGGAAGCGGAGAAGACGGCGCTCTCACGCTATGCGCACGACATCGGCCTGGCGTTCCAGATGGTCGACGATCTCTTGGACGCCGAAGGCGTCGTGCGCGACACCGGCAAGGCCGTCGGCAAGGACAAGGCGCGCGGCAAGGTGAACTTCGTCACCGTCCTGGGCGCCGACGCCACGCGTGATCGCATCCGCATGCTCGCCGAGCAGGCCCGCCGCCATCTCTCCATCTTCGGTCCGCGCGCGCAGGTGCTGCTGGACGCGATCGATTTCGTCGTCACCCGCCGGCACTAGTGCAGTGAAACCTCGGAACCGCTCGCACGTTGCGTTTCCATGGGAAGACCTGTCACCGTCACCATCCCGCACCAGCTCGGGCGCGAAGAGGCGCGCAAGCGCGTCGATGCGAGCCTGGATCAGTTCAAGGCCCAACTTGGCAGTGCGGGGCTCGGAAACATCCAGCACGCCTGGTCACAGGATCAGCTCGGCTTCCGCGCCAAGGCCCTCGGCCAAAACGTCACCGGCCGCATCGATGTGCGCGATCGCGATCTGCAGATCGAGGTCGAACTGCCCGGCCTGCTCGCCGGCTTCGCGGAAAAGGTGGCCGGCAAGCTCCGGCAGCAGGGAACGCTGCTGATCGAGAAGAAGAAGTGACGGCACTCGGCAGGTCGGCACTCGGCAGTCGGCAATTGCCGATGCCCTCCGACTTCCGACTTCCGACTTCTGACTTCTGACTTCTGACTGCCGACTGCCGCTCAATCCATCAAACGCTGCGCCAGATACGTATATTCCAGCGTCCGCCGACGCGCTGCTTCGCGCAGGTTGGCGTTGGCTTGGTGGCCGCCGTCGGTGTTCTCGTAATAGAGATAGGGAATGCCGAGTTCGGTCAGCCGCGCGCCGTATTTGCGCGCGTGGCCAGGATGGACGCGGTCGTCCTTGGTCGACGTGTAGATGAACACGGTCGGGAAATTCTCGCGCGCGGCGAGGTTCTGGTACGGCGTGATCGTCTCCAGAAACGCGCGCTGCTCCGGCACTGAAGGCGAGCCGTACTCGCCCACCCACGACGCGCCCGCCAGCAACTGATCGTAGCGCAGCATGTCGAGCAGCGGCGAGCCGATCACCGCGGCGTTCACCATCTCCGGATGCTGGTTCAGCATCACGCCCATCAGCAAGCCGCCATTGGAGCGCCCGGAGATGCCCAAGCGCCGCGGCGAGGTAATGCGCCGCTCCACCAGATCGCGCTCGACGGCGTAGAAGTCGTCATAGATGCGCTGACGATTGGTGAGCAGCCCGGCGTCGTGCCAAGCCGGCCCGAACTCGCCGCCGCCGCGGATGTTGGCCAGCACGTACGTGCCGCCCTGATCGAGCCAGAGCCGGCCGACATAGGCGCTGTAGCTCGGCGTCTGCGACAGCTGGAAGCCGCCATAGGCGTAGAGCAAAGTCGGGTTGTCGCCGTCGAGCGCCATGTCGCGCCGGCGCACCACGAAATAGGGCACGCGCGTGCCGTCGGCGCTCACCGCTTCGAACTGCTCGGTCACGTAAGGCGACGCGTCGAACTGCGCCGGGAGCGCGCGCACGGTGCGCGCCCGCGCGCCGTCGAGCGCATAGAGCGTCGGCGGCGTCAGGAAGTCCTCGAACACCGCGAACGCGCGTGCGTCGCTGGTGGAGGCGCCGGCGATGTTGACGACGCCGGTCGGCGGCAGCGCGATCTGCTCGCCGCGCCAGCTGCCGTTCGCGAACGTGAAGCGCTGCAGCCGGCCGCGCACATTGTCGAAGCCCGCCACCAGCACCGCATCGGCCGTCGCCGCCACATTCTCGATCGACTGCCGCTCGCTCGGCGTGAAGATCACTTCGACCGCCGGCGTCGCGCTCGTCGCCGTTTCCAGCGGCAGCGCCAGCAACGAGCCGGTCGGATAGGTGCGCCCGCCGATCGTCCACGCCTCCTCTAGCGTCACGATCAGCCGGTCGTGCATGAACGCCTGGATCGTCGATTTCAGCGGCAGCGTGAGGCGCGCCGGCGCGCCGTCTTCGCCGATCAGCCAGTACGCCGCCTCGAAGAAGCTTTCGCCTTCGACGGCGATCTCGATGTGCTCGCCGTCGCGGTCTTCCAGCGTCTGCACCGCCATCCAGACATCGCTCGGCTGGCCCCGCAGCACTTCGCTCGCGCTTGCCAGCGGCGTGCCGCGCCGCCACAGCTTCAGCACGAACGGATAGCCCGACTCCGTCATCGTGCCGTCGCCCCAATCGGTGGCGACCAGCAGCGTGTCGCGGTCAACCCAGCCCATGCGCGACTTCGCCTCCGGCACGACGAATCCGCCCTCGACGAACGCGCGCCGCTCGACGTCGAACTCACGCAGCGTCGAGGCGTCGAGCCCGCCGTTCGAGAGCGCGATCATGCAGCGCACGCCTGACGGATCGCAGTTGGCGCCCTGATAGACCCAGTTCGCGTTCTCCGCCGCCGCCAGCGCGTCGATATCGAGCAGCGTCTCCCAGCGCGGCCGGTTCGCGGCATAGCCGTCGAGCCGCGCGCGCCGCCAGATGCCGCGCACATGGCTCTCGTCCTGCCAGAAATTGTAGACATAGCCGCCGCGCACCTGCCCGAGCGGCAGCCGGTCGCGGCTCTGCGCCACGTCCAGCGCCGCTTCCAGCAAACGCGGATAGCGCGGATCGTTCTCCAGCACCGGCAGCGAGCGATTGTTCTGCTCATGCACCCACGCCAGCGCCCGCTCGCCCTCGACCTCTTCGAGCCAGAGATAGGGGTCCGCCGCCGCCGTCTCGGTTTGCTGCGTCGGCGAAGGCGCAGGCGCCGTTTGTGCGGCGCAGCCGCCCATGAGCAGGGCCGTGATCAATGCGGCGCCAAGCGTATTCTGGTGCAAGAGGTGATCTCCCAAAGCCTGTTGGCGTCTGTCTAGCCGCGAACGCGCGCGGCGGCCAAGCGCCGATGCGACAAGCGGCAGGAGCTACCGCCCGGCGGCGCGCGTGATCAGCCTGACGCCGCGCTGTGCGGTCACATAATCCCACGCCCAGTTGAAAGCGACCGCCAAACGGTTGCGCGCGCCGATCAAGAGATAGACGTGCGCGAGGCTCCAGAACGCCCAGCCGACGAAGCCCTTCAGCGTCACGCCGCCTATGCGCACCACCGCCGCGTTGCGCCCGATCGTGGCGAGATCGCCCTGGTGGCGATAAACGAAGCGCTCCGGCGCGCGCTCGCCGCGCAGCTCGGCGGCGATGCGTTTGGCGACGTAAGCGCCCATCTGCTTCGCCGCCGGCGCAAGCCCCGGCACGGGCGAGCCGTCGGCGTTCTTCACCGCCGCCGTATCGCCGATCACGTAGACGCGATCATCGCCCGGAAGCGTCAGCTCCGGCGTCACCGCGACGCGCCCGGCGCGGTCCTTCTCCGCGCCCAGCCAAGCGGCGGCCGGCGAGGCCGCCACCCCGGCGGCCCAGACGATCGCCCCCGCGTCGATGCGCCCGGCCGAAGTATCCAGCCCGCCGCGGTCGACGCCTTCGACCTTCGTGTCGAGCGCGACCTCGACGCCCTTCTTCTCCAGCATGCGCTTGGCGTAAGCCGAGAGCTTTTCCGGATAGGCGCCGAGCAGGCGCGGCGCAGCCTCCAGCAGCAGCACGCGCGCCGTACGCGGATCGATGCGGCGAAAGTCCTTCGCCAAAGTCAGCCGCGCCATCTCCGCGATCGCGCCGGCAAGCTCGACCCCCGTCGGCCCGCCGCCGATCACCGCGAACGTCAGCAGCCGCATGCGCTCGGCTTCGTCCTCGGTGAGCTCGGCCTTCTCGAACGCCATCAGCAAGCGGCGGCGCACGTCGGTGGCGTCGTCGATGCGCTTCAGTCCCGGCGCGATCGGCGCCCATTCGTCGTGGCCGAAATAAGCGTGCCCCGCGCCCGTCGCGAGCACGAGATAATCGTACGGGATCCGCCGCTCGCCGGCGATAACGACGCGCGCCCGGCGATCAACGCCGCTCACATCCGCCATCAGCACGGCCGTGTTCTTCTGGTCGCGCAGGATCGCCCGCACCGGCCACGCCACATCCTTCGGCGACAGCGCCGCCGTCGCCACTTGGTACAACAAAGGCTGAAAGCAGTGATGGTTCTCGCGGTCGACCAGCAGCACTTCGCACATCGTGCGCGCGAGCGCCTTGGCGCAAGTGAGGCCGCCAAAGCCGGCGCCGATGATCACCACGCGCGGGGCCCGCGCGGCCGGCGCTTCAAGCGGCGCGCTTTCCACCTCGGCGCGGACGAGGGCCTCCGTCTCAGCCATGACTCACCTCGCGAGCGGCGCCCATGAAGGCCGGTCAACCGGTCCCGGGCGCCAGCGTTCCAGCATGATACATTCGATATCGGCATGGCTGGCGCCGGATGCCGCGCCCTGCGCCCACGCGCCGCACGGAAACTGCGCGATAAATGCGCGCCGCGCCGCCATGTTGGCGTCGCTTTAGGGGCGGAAGCTGGCTAGGTTCGCCCCATCGTCCACGATCGCAAAGACCCCATGGCGCCCCAGACCCCGCTGCTCGACCAGGTGAAGCTGCCCGCCGACCTCCGCAAGCTGGAGCAAGGCCAGCTCCGCCAGCTGGCCGACGAGCTGCGCGCCGAAACCATCAGCGCCGTCTCCACTACTGGCGGCCATCTCGGCGCCGGTCTCGGCGTCGTCGAACTCACCGTCGCGCTGCACTACGTCTTCGACACGCCGCGCGACATCGTCATCTGGGACGTCGGCCATCAGGCCTATCCGCACAAGATCCTCACAGGCCGCCGCGACCGCATCCGCACGCTGCGTCAAGGGCAGGGCCTCTCCGGCTTCACCAAGCGCAGCGAGAGCGAATACGATCCGTTCGGCGCCGCCCACGCCGCCACCTCGATCAGCGCCGCGCTCGGCTTTGCTGTGGCGCGCGACAAACGCGGCGACGACAGCCACGTCATCGCCGTCATCGGCGACGGCTCGATGAGCGCCGGCATGGCCTACGAGGCCATGAACAACGCCGCCGAGACCACCAAGCGCCTCATCGTCATCCTCAACGACAACGACATGAGCATCGCGCCCCCGGTCGGCGGCATGAGCTCATACCTGGCGCGCCTCGCCGCCACGAAGGCCTATCGCCGCATCCGCAAGACCGTGAAGTCGATCACCGAGCACCTGCCGGCGCCGATCCACGACGTCACCCGCAAGGCCGAAGAATACGCCCGCACCATGGTCACCGGCGGCACCTTCTTCGAAGAGCTGGGCTTCCACTATCTCGGGCCGTTCGACGGCCACGACCTCGACACCATCGTGCCGATCCTGAAAAACGCGCGCGACATGGACGATCGCCCCGTCCTGATCCACGTCGTCACCAAGAAGGGCAAAGGCTACGCCCCGGCCGAGAACGCCGCCGACAAGTATCACGGCGTTTCGAAGTTCAACGTCGTCACCGGCGAGCAGGCCAAGGGCGCGAGCGCGCCGAGCTACACCAAAGTGTTCGCCCAAGCGCTCGTCCGCCAAGCCGAGAAGGACGAGAAGATCGTCGCCATCACCGCCGCCATGCCGAGCGGCACCGGTCTCGATCTCTTCGGCGCCAAATTCCCCGACCGCACCTACGATGTCGGCATCGCCGAACAGCACGCGGTCACGTTCGCGGCCGGCCTTGCCGCCGACGGCATGAAGCCGTTCGCCACCATCTATTCCACCTTCCTGCAGCGCGGCTACGACCAGGTCGTCCACGACGTCGCCATCCAGAAGCTGCCCGTGCGCTTCGCCATGGACCGCGCCGGCCTCGTCGGCGCCGACGGCGCAACCCACGCCGGCTCGTTCGATGTCGGCTATATGGGCGCGCTGCCCGGCATGGTGCTGATGGCCGCCGCCGACGGCAACGAACTTTCCCGCATGGTCGCCACCGCCGCCGCGATCGACGATACGCCATCCGCCTTCCGCTATCCGCGCGGCGACGCTGACGGCGCGCTTGGCGCAGATTGCGACACGCCGCTCGAAATCGGCAAAGGCCGCATCGTGCGCGAAGGCACGAGTGTGGCGCTGCTCAACTTCGGCGCCCGCCTGGCCGAAGCCCACAAGGCCGCCGACAAACTCGCCGCCATGGGCCTTTCCACCACGCTCGCCGACGCCCGCTTCGCCAAGCCGCTCGACGAAGACCTGATCCGGCGTTTAGCGCGCGAACACGAAGTGCTGCTGACGATCGAAGAAGGCGCCATCGGCGGCTTCGGCGCGTTTGTCTTGCACTTCCTCTCGAAAGACGGACTCTTGGATCGCGGCGTAAAAATCCGCACCCTGACGCTCCCGGATGTGTTCCAGGATCAAGACAAGCCCGAAGCCATGTACGCGCAAGCTGGGCTCGACGCGGACGCGATCGCCAACGCCGCGCTGCTGGCGTTGGGCCGCGGCGTGAACGAACAGCGCGCCTAACTCATCCTCCCCGCAAAGCGGGGAGGTGGCTTGCCGGCGAAGCCGGCGCCGGAGGGGCGCGTCCCCATCCGAACAAGCCTCAACCGGACCGCCGGCTTCCAGCCGGCAGCGCGCGCCAACGGCGCGCTTTCTCGGACCGCCGGAGCCTCGCCGGCATGCTAAGCGCCATACGCCATTGACGTACATACGTCATTGGCGTATATAAGATCATGGATGCGCCGGGTCACACCGTTGCCGAAACGCCGGCGTTCATAGCCGACTGCAAAGACGAGGGCGTTTCCGACGTTGAGCGTGCGGCCATCGTCAACGCCGTCGCGGCTAACCCCAAAGTCGGGGACCTCGTGCAAGGCTCGGGCGGCGTGTTTAAACGCCGCTTCGCCGGGCGCGGCAAAGGCAAGAGCGGCGGTTGGCGCGTGATGATCGCCTATGTCGGTGAGGACAGGCCGGCCTACTTGTTGGCGCTGCTCGGCAAAGGAACGCGTGCAAATTTCGACGCAGACGAGATCAAAGCGATGCGCGAGCTTACGTCCGAATTGAAGAAGGCTAAGCGCGCAGCGAAGGATTGAAGAGGAAGACATGAGCAAGGCAGGTCAAAAGGTTTTGCGTGGCCTTCGGGAAGCTGCCGCGCATGCGCGCGGTGAACCGAGCAAGGTCATCGTGCATGCGCCGGCGAAGGTGAACGTCAAAGCGATCCGCGCCCGCACCGGCCTCAGCCAGGACGCCTTCGCCAAGCGCTACGGCTTCACGCTCGACAGCATCCAGAATTGGGAATCCAACCGCCGCGAACCCACCGGCGCGGCGCGCCTCCTGCTCACCGTCATCGACCGCGAACCCGAAGCCGTCGAACGCGCCCTGCATCAGCGGAAATGAGGGAAGCTGCCGTCCGGCCTGCTGACTGAGGCGGTGAGGCGCTAGCGCGAAACTGGAGGCCGACCTCAAGGCCAGCGTCTCGTGACCACCCCCCAAACCTTACGAAAATTTCGTATCCTACACCCCTTCCACCACCCGTATGATGCTCTCGTTCCACACGGGAGGATTTCGAAGTGCACCGAACCTTTGGAAGGTGGGACAGCGGCCGGCGCGGCTGGCGTCGCTTCGGTGGGGAAGGGAAGAGCGCGGCAGCAATGACGCGATCAGCTCCGAACCATCGTTGAGGAAGTCCATGGACGTGGATTGTCGAGAGGGCCCTTGCAGAGGGTACGACGCTTTCCAGGTTCGTGAGGCGAAGCGAACGACGTCAGCATTGCTCACGGGGCGTGAAACCGTGAGGTCCAGGGCAGTTCGGAAACCCTGACGCGCTGAACCGGCTCGTGGCCATAAGGAGCCAAGGCCCCTGCATGCTTTCCATGCTGGTGCGCCACAAACTCCTGGTCGCCAATCCGGGACAAACGGCCGACGTAGGGCGCGCAAAGCCTGCGCGCGCCGCAAGGGGCGACCCGCGCGGCGATCTAGAGACTAACTCGGCGCAGACTTTGCGCGCCCGCCTCCCATTGGGAGGGCAATAGGCAAGTCGGCAATGGGCAATAGGGCGTTCGCGCGCCGACGCCGACGCGCGCCGTCATACCTATTGCCTATTTGCCCATTGCCCAATTGCCTTGCGCCACAAACATGCAATTCTTGCGACATCCCATCACGGAGGAGACGTCATGGCCAAAGGTCAGATGCGGTCGAACAAAGAGAAGCGCAAACCGAAGAAGAACGCCGACGAGAAGAAAGGCGCGAAGAAGTAGGCGCGCTGCGCGCGGGACTAGGGATTGGGGCTAGGGACTAGGGAAAGACGCCGTGCATGCGCACAACCTAGTCCCTAGTCCCGAGCACCTAGTCCCTAATTCTGCGCCGTCCGCTCCTCGTCCCGCCGCGCATCGTCGCGCAGCGCGACGTAGGTCGCTTCGACTTGGCGGCCGATGCTGGCGACGCCGCCGTCGATCTGGCGGCCGACTTTCTCCGCCGTCAGCTCGTTGTCGGTCCAGAAGTAAACGCCGGCGAGCGCGGCCGCGCCGATCATCATCGCGCCGACGAGCCGTCCGCTCATCACCACGGCATGATCGCTCCCATGATCGGGCGCAGCGTGTCCGCCGCCATGCGCTGCGTGTCCGTGTCCGCCGCCGCCAAGAAACTTCTTCGCCGCGAGCGTGCCGAGCAGCACCGCGCCGAACACGTAGAACAGCGCCTGGGCCTGTTGTGAGTACGCAGATTGAATGATCCCGAAAGCGAGCACTCCGCTCGCGCCCGTCGCAGCAAACAAAGCGATCGGCCAGCCTTGCATGGCCTTCCTCCCTCGCATCGGAGATGAAGCGCGCGGCGGCTCGCCGCACGGGGCCCTAACGCAAAAGGAGAAAAGCCGTTCCGGTTTTTGTGACTGAAGTTCCCGGCGATGCCGGGAACTCGGGACTGGGTTCTAGGGACTGGGACTAGGGAAGCTCGGGTTCACGCCGCGCGAAAACACAAGCGCGGCAAAGCCAGTCCCGAGTCCCGAGCACCTAGCCCCTAAATCGGCATGCGCAGAATTTCCTGATACGCCGAAATCACCTGATCCCGCACGGCGATCACCGTCTGCAGCTGCGTCTCGGCCGCGGCGATCGCGGTCACGACATCGACGATGTCGCCCTGGCCGGCGGCGACCGCGAGCGCTTGGGTCTCGGCGACATTGGCGCTTTGCCCCGCCTGCCGGATCGCGTCCTGCACCAAGCCGCCAAAGTCGACGCTGTCGCCGCCAGTCGCGCCGCCGACATTGGCGGTCGCGTTCGCCGCCTGCTGATAGGCCCGCGCGGCCGAGACTGGATCGATCGCCATCTACTTATCTCCGCAAAAGATCGAGCGCGCGCGTCGTCATCGTCCGCGCCGCTTCGATCATGTTCAAATTGGCTTCGTAGGCGCGCGTCGCTTCGCGCATGTCCATCATCTCGACCAGTGTGTCGACGTTCGGCAGCTGCACGTAGCCGCGTTCGTCCGCCGCCGGATGCGAGGGATTGTACTCCTCCCGGAACGCGCTCATGTCCGAAATCGCCCCGGCGACGCGCACACCTTGCGCGCCATTGGCGAGCGCGGTGCTTTCGAGCAGCGGAATGCGCCGCCGGAACGGATCTTCGTTCGGATTGGCGCCGGCCGAATTGGCGTTGGCGACGTTCTCGGCGGCGATGCGCATCCGCGTCGTCTGCGCGCGCATGCCGGAGGCGGCGGCCGCGATCGTGGCGTTGATGTCGGTCATCTATTATCTCCCCGGCGCGCGCGCGGCCATGCGCACGAGTTCGAGGCCCTTTTGGTAGAGCGCGATGCCGGTCTCGAACGCCATCCGCGTCTCGGCGGCGCGCGCCATCTGCTCTTCGAGCACCACCGCATTGCCGTCGATGGTCGTTTCGCTGTCGTCGCGGGTGACGACGCGGACCTCGCCCGAACCGCCGTTCGGCGCCATGTGCATCGCGTTGGTCCGGCTCATGCCGAGCCCGCGTCCGCCCGCGGCCGAAGCGAGCATGCGCTCGAACCCCGCCGTATCCACATCCCGCGGCCGGTATCCGGGCGTCGAAGCGTTGGCGATGTTCTCGGCGATCAGCTGCTGGCGCTCGCTCAATTGATCGAGCCGCGCGCGCAGGAGGCCGAAGAAGGGGGTGTTAGCTAGGTCCAAAGTGCCGACTCAAGGGCTGCAAACTTTGCCTAGTCGAACAGCTCATGGTTAAGCGCGCCTTAAACTGGCGCCGCAACGTTTACGTCTCGTTTACCAAACCGGTCGAGCCAAGAGACTGCTCCAGAACGGAGGGGTGTCGTGGATTGGATCGATTGGGCGCGCTCGGCGGCGGCGCTGCTCGCAACTTTGGGCTTGATCCTCGCGGTGGCGTGGGGCGCGCGCAAGCTCGGCATGCTGCAGGCGGGGGCGGCCAGCCCGAAGCGGTTGAAGGTCAGCGAATCGCTCATGATCGATCCGCGCCGGCGCCTCGTCGTCGTCCGCTGCGATAATCGTGAGCATCTTATCCTCCTCGGTCCGGGCGGTGATATAGTGGTCAGCGAAATGGCGGTCATCGAGGCGGAGAGCGCCACGTGACCGCCCCCCGCACCGCCCGCCGCCAAACCGGCAAATGGACCGGCATAATCCTCCTCTCGTCCATTTTCGCCGCGCTGTGGACTGGCGTCGCCTTCGCAACAACGGCCGCCAATCCGACGCTCGCGATCAATCTCGGCACCGGCGACGGCCTGACAGCGCGCGTGCTGCAGTTGGCCGCGCTGATCACGGTGCTCTCGCTCGCGCCCTCGATCATCATCATGACGACCAGCTTCGTGCGCATCGTCGTGGTGCTATCGCTGCTCAGGACCGCGATCGGCCTGCAGCAGGCGCCGCCGAACATCGTCATCGTCTCGCTGTCGCTATTCTTGACCGCGTTCGTGATGCAGCCGGTCTGGAACGACGCCTACCAGGCCGGCATCGGTCCGGTGATGAACGAAGAAATGCCACTGGACGAAGCCTTTCCGCGCATCGTCGAGCCACTCAAAATCTTCATGGCCGGCCAGACGCGCGAGGACGATCTGGCGCTCTTCATCGACATGGCCAACTTGGAGCAGCGCCCGGCGAGTGCGGCCGAGACGCCGCTGCGGATTCTCGCGCCGGCGTTCATGGTCTCCGAACTCCGCCGCGCGTTCGAGATCGGCTTCATGCTGTTCATCCCGTTCGTGATCATCGACCTCGTGGTCGCGTCGCTGTTGATGGCGATGGGGATGATGATGATGCCGCCGGTGACGGTGAGCTTGCCGTTCAAACTGATTTTCTTCGTCCTGGTGGACGGCTGGCGATTGGTGGCCGGCAGCCTGATCGAAAGCTTCGCCTCGGGCGCTCCGCCCGGCGGCTAGGCCCGCGATCGGCTCGCGAACCTGATTTAGCGCTCGATCCCCAGATCGGAGATCAAGAGCGCTTTGAAGTCGTCTTCCTTCGGCGCGAACAGGCTCCGGAAGAACGCGGCAATCGCACTCAGCATCTTCAGCCCCACGGCATAGCGACGAGACATCAGTACGTTTCGGACCCGCCCATCGTTCCATGCAGGTCTGAATCCAAGATGAGGCGGAATCGGCGTTTTGGATGCGCGTTGTGGAAACTCAGTCGCACTGTGGCGGCGGCAACACGTTTTCGCGCCGCGGGTGTGGGCGGCGGCGCATTGCCGAGGCGTAAGCAGCGGTCCGCCGCTTCGGAAACGCGGCGTTAACCACGTCAGGCGTCCTTGGGGTCAGCGCCCGGCAGAATTTGCCGGGCGAGGAGGGGCCATGAACGGCGCAGAAGTCCTCGATCTCGGGCGCGAAGCCATCTGGGTCACGGTCCTGGTCTGCGCCGGGCCGATGATCGTGGGCCTCATCGTCGGCCTCGTCGTCTCGCTGCTGCAGACGCTGACCCAGATTCAGGAGCAGACGCTGGTCTTCGTGCCGAAGATCCTGGCCATCTTCTTCGCCGTGCTGCTCTTCCTGCCGATCATGGGCGGCCTCCTGGGCGGCTTCATGAACGACATTTTCGCCCGCATCGCGGCGTTCTAGCGATGGAGCTCACGCTCTACGGCGTCGAGATTTGGGCCACGGCGCTGCTGTTTGCGCGCATTGGCGGCATGATCATGCTGCTGCCGGGCTTTGGCGAGCCGGCCGTGCCGCCGCGCGTGCGTCTGGGTCTCGCGCTCGCCATCGCCATCGCGCTCGGGCCGACCTTGGCCGACCGCGTGCCGGAAGCGGCGACGAACGCGTTCGGCATGGCCGCGCAAGTGACGAGCGAAGCCTTGATCGGGGTCCTGCTGGGCGGCGCGGCGCGCATTCTGGTCTCGGCGCTGGCGACGGCGGGGCAGATTGTCGGCCTCGAAATCGGCATCGCCTTCGCCCAGACCGCCGACCCGACGCAGACGCAGTCGGGCCAGCTCGTCGCCGTGTTTTTGAGCGTGATGGGCGTTGCGCTGATCTTCGTCACCGGCCTGCACCACATGTTCCTGCAAGGCATCGTCGGATCCTACGATGTGATCTCGCTCGGCGCGCCGGCGCCTGTCGGCGACGCGGCCGAACTTGCATTGCAGACAACAGCGTCCTCGTTCCGCGTCGGCTTCCAGATCGCCATGCCCGTCGTTGCGGCGGGGCTGATCTTCCGCGTGGGTCTTGGCGTGCTGTCGCGGCTCATCCCCTCGATCCAAGTGTTCTTCGTCGCGCTGCCGCTGCAGATCATGGGCGGGCTCGTCGTGTTCGCGCTGGGCCTCTCCACCGGCATGCTGATCTGGCTCGACAGCGTGCAGCGCTACGCCATGTGGCTGAGGTAGGCGCATGGCCGAGCAGAACGACGACGACAAAACGGAAGAGCCGACGCAGCGACGGCTCGATCAGGCCCGCGAGAAGGGCGACATCGTCTATTCCGCCGAAGTCGGCGCGGCGCTGTCGCTAATCGCGGCGACCGGCGTCGTCGCGTTCATGGCCGGGCCGATCGTCTCGCAGATGGCGCACGCTTTCATCGGCTTTCTGGCCGCGCCCGAGCAGTTTTCGGTCGAACCTGGCTCGCTTCGCGCGATCTTCGGCAGCGTGCTTTTGAAGCTCCTGGTGATCTTCGGCCTTACCGCGCTCGCGCTTGGCGTCGCCGCAATCGCGGCGCGTTACGTCCAGGACCGGCCGACCTTCACCGGCGAGCGCCTCACGCCCAAGCTGAACAAGCTGAACCCGATGGAAGGGTTCAAGCGCGTGTTCGGCAAGCAGGCCGTCTCGGCGTTCCTGAAGTCGCTGGCGAAGCTGGTGCTGGTCGGCGCCGTGCTCGTGTGGGTGCTGTGGCCGAACGACGCCACCATCGACAATCTCTCTCTGCTCGACGTCGGCGCGCTGTTGCCGTTCATCCAGGACAAGGTCGTCGCCATGATGCTGGCGCTGGCGAGCGCGGCGGCGGTGCTCGCGGCGGTCGACTACGTCTTCACCCGCCAGAGCTACATGAAGCGGCTGCGCATGAGCCGGCGCGAGATCAAGGAAGAGATGCGCCAGAGCGACGGCGATCCGTTGGTGAAGGCCAAGCTCCGCCAGATCCGGATGGAGCGCTCGCGGAAGCGGATGCTGGCGAACGTGCCGAACGCCAGCGTCGTCATCACCAACCCGACCCACTACGCGGTGGCGCTGCGCTACGAGCAGGGCGAGACGCCGGCGCCGATCTGTCTCGCCATGGGCGTCGATGCGGTGGCGCAACGGATTCGCGAAGTTGCGAACGAGAACAACATTCCGATCGTGGAAGATCCCCCGCTGGCGCGTGCCTTGTTCGCGACCGCCGAGATCGACCAGCCGATTCCGAAGGAACATTACGAGGCGGTGGCGAAAGTGATCGGCTTCGTCATGCGGCTTGCCCGCCGGCGCGGGACGCGGCGGCCGCCGCGCGTCAATTTGTGAGTGGAGAGGCCCTATGGCGGATGGCTATGCACCGGCGCCGCACCGTGCTCCGAAGCCCGAATCGGGGTCAATTGGCGTTTCAACAGGCGCGCCGATGACAGACCACGCAGACCAGACCCCGCCGCGCAGCGGCGGGCGGCTCGACCCGCTCCAGATCTTGTTCTGGGGCGCGGTGACGGCCGGCGTCGCCGCCGCCGGCGTTGCGATCACGGCCGGCCCGGCGGTCGGCCGGCCTGGCGCGATCCTGCTGCTGCTGCTCGCCGCCGTCGGGATGGTGCTGTTCTTCTGGATGTCGCGCGGCGCGGGCCGCAAGCTCGGCGCCTTCCCGGAACGCGGCGCGATCGCTGCGGCGGCGATGCTGGGCGGACGCAATGAGTTCGGTCTAATTGAAGCGCTCGACGAAGCGGCGCTGATCACCGATGCCGGTCTCTCGCCGCTGGCGGCGAACGACGCCTATCTGCACATCGCCGAAGCCGCCGGCGTGCTCGGCGAAAGCGACCGGCCGCCGATGATGAGCCGTCTGTTCGGCGCCGACCCGATGCTGTCTGCGCCGATGTTCCGCCTCTCGCGCGCCGCGCAGGCGGGGCAGACGCGGCGCGAAGAGCTGCCGGTGACGACGGCGATCTCCGGCAAGCACGCGCGCTACGAAGCCTGCGTCGGGCCGATGCCGGGCGGCTACGTGCTGTGGCGGCTGCGCGAGCTGGGCGCCGCCGAAGCGGGCGAGCAGGGCGGCGAGGGCAATCAGCTTTTCCTCGACGATGCGCCGGTCGGCTTCTTCGCCGCGCGCGGCGACGGCTCGATCGTCTACATGAACCGCGCGCTGCGGGCGGTGCTGGGCCTCGGCGAAGATCCGGCGCTGCTCCGCGTCAAGGACATCATCAAGGAAGACGCCTCGCGCATCGTGCGCAAGGACCGCCGCGGCTTCGGCCCGACGCGCACGCGCGTCACGCTGAAGGGCCTCGACGGCCAGGAGACGCAAGTCGCCGCGCTCTCGTTCTGGCCGGCGGAAGACGCCGACGGCGTCTCGCGCACGTTCGTGTTCTTCTCCGACGCCGAAGCGCCCGAAGCGCCGGCGCAAACCCAGCCGCAGACGGCTGTTGCGGCCGACGGCGTCTTCGCCCAATCGCCGTTCGGCATCGCCGTGCTCGACGGCGCCGATCCTGCCTCGGCGGCGATGCTCGATTCCAACGCCGCGCTGATGGATATGACGCAGGGCCGGGCGACCCCGTCGACGCCGTTCGCCGATCTGTTCGAAGCCTCCGAAGGCCCGGCGCAACTGGCGCATCGTCTGCGCCAATCGCTCAACGATCCGATCGAGATCACCCTCGCAACCGATCCGCCGATCGCCGCGCACGTGCATTTCGCCCGCACGCCTGATGGGCGCGGCGTCGCTTATGTGCTGAACGTCAGCCAGCAACGCGAGCTGGAGACGCGTCTCGCGCAATCGGAAAAGATGCGCGAGATCGGCGAACTCGCCGCCGGCGTCGCCCACGACTTCAACAACTTGCTGACCGTGGTGATGCAAACCTGCTCGACACTGCTGCGCCGCCACCCGGTCGGCGACGCCGACTATCCGATGCTGCGCGAGATTTCCGACCACGCTGTCTCGGCCAAGGAGCTCTCGGAAATGCTGCGCGCCTATGCGCGCCAGCAGAACTTCGCGCGCGAAGTGTTCGATGTCGGCGACTTCCTCGGCTCCAAGCAGGAGCTGATCCGGCGCATCATGGGCGCCTCGGTGCAGACCGAAATCCGCCACGGCCGCGATTTGCCGTACGTGAAGGTCGACAAGACCCAGCTCGAGCGGGTCATCGTCAATCTCGCCACCAATGCGCGCGATGCGATGACGCCGAAGGGCTCGCCGATGGCGAAGGACGGCAAGCTCACGCTGCGCACCTCGGTGATCGATGCTACCGCCGCGCGGGGCCTCGGCCACAACCCGATCGAGGACGGCGCCTACGTGATGATCGAAGTCGAGGACACCGGCGGCGGCATCAAGCCGGAGCACCAGGCCAAGATCTTCCGCCCGTATCATTCGACGAAGGAAGCCGGCAAAGGCACCGGGCTCGGTCTCGCGACCAGCTACGGCATCATCAAGCAATCGGGCGGCTACATCTTCTTCACCTCGAAGCTGGGCGTCGGCACCACGTTCCGCATCTTCCTGCCCGCCTACGATCCGACGCCGGAAGAACTGGAAGAAATCGCCGCCAAGGAACTCGCGCTGATCGCGCCGCCGCCGAAGGACGTCTCCGGCCGCGGCAAGATTCTGTTCGTCGAGGACCTGGTGCCGGTGCGCCGCGCGACCGTGCGCAACCTGAAGGAATGCGGCTACGAGGTCGAGGAAGCCGGCGACGGCCAGGAAGCGCTCGATATCTTGAGCGCCAAGCCCGGCGCCTTCGACATCATCATCTCCGACGTCTCGATGCCGGTGATGACGGGGCCGGAGATGCTGGAAGAGGCCGATCCGGCGATGATCGGCAAAGCCAAAGTGCTCTTCCTCTCAGGCTACGCGCCGGAGAGCTTCAGCGACGTGCTGGAGCGATATCCCGTGCACTATCTCAGCAAGCCCGTGACGATGGAGCAGCTGGTCGGACGCGTGAAGGAGCTGCTGGCGGCGGCTTAGGGCTTGCGCTAACGGCAACGGCCTGCACAAATTGCCTTCGCTGACCTGTAGTGCGGGGCGAGATGTTTCGAGCGCTCTTGTTGACGATTGCGCTCGCGACGAGCGTGACGAGCGGCGCGAGCGCCCAGCAGCCTATACCTTTCCCTCACTTTGAACGGCCCGTGCAGGTGAGCGGCGGAAGCAGCGCCGACGTCTCCTACGTTGGTTTTCTCGAGCTTCAGCAAGCTGAAGACCTCGGGCGCATCTATGATGAGCTTGAGCGACGTCCGTTTGAGCTTCCGTATTGGGCTCTGTACGCTTTGGCGTCGCGCCGATGGGCGACTGATCGTGAAGCTGCCCTGCGGCTATTTGCGCTCGGGCAGCTGCGCCAAGGTTACGCTGCAATGCGTTGCCGGCGCGACCGGGCGGCTGACCTGTTCAATCCGCTCGAAGGCATCGAGCGCGATCTCTATGGCGAGTTGTTCCGCAACGTCGCTGACGCGAGCTCCCAGGAGCGTGTCGCGGCATTCGAATGGGCGCTCAGTCAGGGCCGGCGCTACGATGACGAGGCCTCCGCCGCTGAAATCTGCGCCTGGGTATTCGGCGAACGAGATTTCAGCGATCGCCAGAGGCTGGAGCGCGAGTATGTCATCCCGCGCGACGAATGGTCAGGGGCTGCTGCGCGGCTGGAGCGAGGTCGGCGGCGACTGATCGAGATCGAAGCGCTTGGCCGCACCGATCCGTTTCCCCACGTCGCTATGACGGCGACATTTGTCGACGCACGCGTGTCGGACAATCCGATGTGGGCTGATAACGAGACGGTCGCGCTTTCGATTGATCGTGAAAGCCGGGACGGGCCGCTTTCTCTTGTTGTCTTGAGTGGTCAGGAAATCTCGCGACGCCCACTTACGCTCGAGCAGGGTATGCTCACCGACCTCGCCTGCGGCGTGAACGGCCGCATCGGCTGGCGTGAGCAGCGCATTGTGCCAGGACGTGTCGAGGCCAATGCGCTTGCTTCACTAACTCTGAGCAGTGGCGAGACTCGCCGACGGAACGTGACCTCGCCCTACGTCCTAAGTGTGACGAAGCCGTACATCTGGACTGACGGGAATGCGGATTGGATCAATCCGTACACATGCGAGATTGTCGACCACACCGCGTTCATGCAAAGGCTCGACACGATCCTTCCGGCTGACCGCTACGACCGCACCATCTTTCCGCTTCGACCCGGGGACGGATACGTCGTTGCTGTTCGCGACGAGACACTTGTTAGCCACAACAGGCTCGCTCTGGTGAGCGCCGATTTGACTTCGTCCGTCGACTTGGGTCTGCAACCGGAGTGGCGGCAACTCGTCTGGTCGGCGCGCGACGCCGCCTACATTATTCCCGTCGAAGTGCGCGGTTCATTTTATGCAGACAATCCGATCTCGATCCCCGTGGTTGATCCCGAGCAACGTTCGCTACGGACAATTGAAATTGCGCGCACCGCGTTAAACGAAGCAGATGTTGAGTATTGGCCTTCGGCGGCGGGACTATTGGGCGTGGTCAAATGGTACGAGACGCCTCGGGGCCACCTTCCTGGCGGGCTATACCTGATCTCGGAGCATGGCCCTCTTCGGCTGTATCAAGCGCGTGAAGCGGGCGCGGCCCTGCGGATGCGCAGCATATCGCCGGATGGTTGCAGTGTGGTGCTGCAAGAGTTCGCGACACGAACCATCATGGAGAGTGCAATCGTGATCGACCTATGCACCGCTTCAAATCGGGCGGCCATCGCGAGCGTGACGGAGCAGCTGCGTTGAACGCGGATCAGACCAGCTCAAGCTTCAGATTCCGCCCCCCAGCACGCGCCGCCCGTCAGCGTCTCCAGGCTCACGGCATGGTTCTCAGGATCGAGCAGCCGAACCAGCTGGCTGCGGCTCGTATTCATGCGCCGCGCCATCTCGGCTTTCGTGACATTCTCTTCCCTCATCGCCCGTTCGACTTGCCAAGCAAGCACGCGTTTGATCGCGACCGCCTGGGTGTCCTCGTAGCCGCCTTGTTCCTTGAAAAAGGAATCGAAGCTCGAGCCAATCCGTATTTTCCTTTTCTTCGTCACGTCTTGATCCTGTCACGAGCGAGGTCGCGGCGCCGCCCCGGGGCCGCCGGCGCCCTCGCCGGCGACACTGGCAGAGTAACATCACTACGCTCAGGATTTGCATCAACTCCGATGCTGGCGAGGGCGGCGGCGATCCGGGGAAATACGAGGATAACCTTCGCCTCTATCCAACACTTTTCCGCGCTAAGCCCCTGCAATCGTTGAGACTCCACAAAATCAATCCGACCGACCTCGAAGTTGAGCTATAATGCGCGCATCGCTCCGCTGGAGAGCAGTTGGTACCCTGTTCGAACCGATGCGCGAGCGTGGTGATTGAGCGTGATCCTCCGAACCCCGGACTTGAGCCGGGGGTAGGGGGAGAAGCCCGCCGAACATGAAATGGCGGGGAGAAGCACCGGGCCTTGCGTCGTCGAACAGCGCAAACCCGCACGCTATCGGCCGAGCCGCCTCCGAGAGTGAAAAATCTCCCGCGACGGCGCCGATGCCCAAACAATCACGGGACGCGGGTGAACCCGCGTAGGCAGCGCCCTCACAAGGCGCACATTATTCGACGCGATTCATCCGCGTCCCGCTCTCCGTTCTCGGATGAGCTAGAACATTTCGATCCGCGAGGATCAACAAGGATGGCGCGCGTCTATGCGAAGGGGCAGGTGAGGATTGCGCCGTGCTTCACGCGGACGTGGCGGCGCTGCGCTCCGCCCGCCGTCCCGCCAAAATCACCAGCTTCTCGCTCGGCGGATACACCACGACGCCGCCGTCGGGCGCGGTAACCAGCACCATGTCCGGGTTCGGCTTCTGGATCAGGCCGGCGGGACGGGAGAGGGCGGCGGTCTTCACGCGGAACGAGGTCACCGCTTCCAGCGTGGCCGGATAGCCGTTGCGCGGCGGCAGTGGCGCTAAGGTCGAAGCCATGGCCCGATCCTCTCCGTTTCCCCTCCGCAATTAAACGACGGCTTGCAGCATTAGGGAATAGGGATTGGGGCATGCAGGCGCCGCGCCACACCATTTAGCTCCACCCAATCCCCAATCCCGAACATCCCATCCAGAGCCGATGTTCTGCTTGCGTTCCGAGAACAAAGGCGGTACATTCGATTCCTGATCGATGCAGTGCCGAGGCCGGTGGCGCGAGCCCTGGACTCAGGGCCTAAGGGAGGCGGAAACCATGGCTACCAAGCTGAAGCTTGTTGAGGACGCAGTGGAAACGGACAAGCAGAAGGCTTTGGCCGCCGCCCTGAAGCAGATCGATCAGGCCTTTGGCAAAGGCTCGGTGATGCGTCTGGGCGAAAAGCCGGCGATGGAGATCGAGGCGATCTCCACCGGCTCCCTCTCGCTCGATATCGCGCTCGGCATCGGCGGCCTGCCGAAGGGCCGTATCGTTGAAATCTACGGCCCGGAAAGCTCGGGCAAGACGACTCTGGCGCTGCACTGCATCGCCGAAGCGCAGAAGTCCGGCGGCGTCTGCGCGTTCGTCGACGCCGAACACGCGCTCGATCCGATTTATGCAAGAAAGCTCGGCGTCGATCTCGACGACCTGCTGGTTTCGCAGCCGGACACCGGCGAACAGGCGCTCGAGATCACCGACACTTTGGTCCGCTCCGGCGCGATCGACGTCTTGGTGGTGGACTCGGTCGCGGCGCTGACGCCGCGCGCCGAAATCGAAGGCGAGATGGGCGACAGCCTGCCGGGGCTGCAGGCGCGGCTCATGAGCCAAGCGCTGCGCAAGCTGACCGCCTCGATCAACAAGTCGAAGACGCTCGTCATCTTCATCAACCAGATCCGGATGAAGATCGGGGTGATGTACGGCAATCCAGAGACGACGACGGGCGGCAACGCGCTGAAGTTCTACGCCTCCGTGCGCCTCGACATCCGCCGCACCGGCCAGATCAAGGAACGCGACGAGGTGATCGGCTCGGAGACGCGCGTGAAGGTGGTCAAGAACAAAGTGGCGCCGCCGTTCAAGCAGGTCTCGTTCGACATCATCTACGGCGAGGGCGTCTCGAAAACGGGCGAACTGATCGAGCTCGGCGTCAAGGCCGGCGTGATCGACAAGTCGGGCGCCTGGTACGCCTACGGCTCGCAGAAGATCGGCCAAGGCAAGGAAGCGGCGCGCCGGTTCCTCAAGGAGAACCGGGCCGTCGCGCTCGAGATCGAGGACCGCATCCGCGGCAAGGCCAACGCCGTGGCCGATGCGATGTATTCGCCGCCGACCGACGATGAGGCCAAGGACGCGGCTGAGGGTGAGTAAGGCATCGGTTCTTCGGAGCTGACCAGTTTCGCCGGCTGGCCCGGGGACGGTTGCCGACCCGACCCCATGCCCTGGTCCGTTCTCGGGCCGGCCGGCGGATTATATAAGACAAGGCGTCTTACGAGCGCCGCGGGTTTGGTGTTCAATGGGCGGCATGGCGATGCTGAACTACGACGTGTTCGAAGCGTTCAAGTCCGCCGGCGCTGACGATGAGAAGGCGCGTAAGGCGGCAGAGGCGCTCGCCCGCGCGGACGGGCACTTCGATGAGCGGTTCGATCGGATCAGCGACCGGTTTCTCAAGGTCGACGAGCGATTCATGCGAATTGAAGCCAAGCTCGACCTGCACTCGTGGATGATTGGCGCGGTTGTGGCGATGAACATCGCCATCCTCGTCCGTTTGTTGATCCCGGTTTGACCTCGTGGAGCCGCGGGTTTCACTCATCACGCTTGGTGTTGGCGATCTGAAGCGCGCCAAGGCGTTCTATACGGCGCTCGGCTTCAAGGCGTCTTCCGTCGGCGGCGAAGAGGTTGTCTTTTTGCAGGCGGGTGCGGTGGCGCTCTGCCTGTTTCCGCGTGAGAGCCTCGCTTGCGATGCGGGCGTAGCGGCGGCGGGCGAGGGTTTCCGCGCCATCGCCATCGCCCACAATGTGCGCGAGAAGGACGAGGTCGATGCGGTGATCGCCGAGGCCGCGGCAGCCGGCGCGGCGGTGGTGAAGCCGGCGCATGACGCGGTCTGGGGTGGGCGCTCGGGCTATTTCGCCGATCCGGACGGGCACCTTTGGGAAGTCGCCTGGAATCCGCACTTCCCGCTCTCGCCGGAGGGTGCGCTGACCGTGCCGCCGTAACGGGCGCCGGGAACGGCGGCTGCTCGCCGGCGCCGGCCGTGTGGCGGCGCGGCGCTTGGCGTTGTGCACCGCACTACCTATACCAAGCGCAAACAAGGCATCGGCTTGGACGGCATGACCAGCGTCAACAACATTCGAAAGCAGTTTCTCGCGTTTTTCCGCGCCCGCGGCCATGAGCTGCCGGGCTCGTCCTCGCTCGTGCCGCAGGACGACCCGACTTTGCTCTTCACCAATGCCGGCATGGTGCAGTTCAAGAACTATTTCACCGGCGCCGCAAAGCCGCCGTACCCGCGCGCGGCCACTTCGCAGAAGTGCGTCCGCGCCGGCGGCAAGCACAACGACCTCGACAATGTCGGCTACACCGCCCGCCACCTCACCTTCTTCGAGATGCTCGGCAACTTCTCGTTCGGCGACTATTTCAAGGAAGGCGCGATCGACGCGGCCTGGACGCTGATCACCAAGGATCTCGGCCTCCCGAAAGAGAAGCTGCTCGTCACCGTCTATCACGACGACGATGAAGCGGCGTCGCTCTGGAAGAAAATCGCCGGCTTCAGCGACGACAAGATCATCCGCATCGCCACCGCGGACAATTTCTGGTCGATGGGCGATACGGGGCCTTGCGGGCCGTGCTCGGAAATCTTCATCGACCGCGGCGATCACATCTGGGGCGGGCCGCCGGGATCGACGGAAGAGGACGGCGACCGCTTCCTTGAATTCTGGAACCTCGTGTTCATGCAATACGAGCAGTTCGGCGACGATCGCCCGCGCGAGAAACTGCCGAAGCCGTCGATCGACACCGGTATGGGGCTCGAACGCATGGCCTGCGTGCTGCAGGGCGTGGACTCGGTGTTCGAAACCGATCTCTTCCGCACGCTGAAAAAGGCGTCGGAAGAGCTGACCAAGACCAAAGCGGAAGGCGACAAGGCGCCGAGCCACAATGTGATCGCCGATCACTTGCGTTCGTCGTGCTTCCTCATCGCCGACGGCGTCTCGCCGTCGAACGAAGGCCGCGGCTACGTGCTGCGCCGGATCATGCGCCGGGCGATGCGGCATGCGCATATTCTCGGCGCCAAAGAGCCGCTGATGTATCGCCTGGCGCCGACTTTGATCGCGGAAATGGGCGAGGCTTATCCCGAACTGCGCCGGGCGCAGCCTGTGATCGAAGCGCAATTGCGCGACGAGGAAGAGCGCTTCCGCCGCACGCTGGCGAACGGATTGCGCTTGCTCGACGATGAACTTGGCGACCTCAAGCAGGGCCAGAAACTCTCCGGCCGGACGGCGTTCAAGCTCTATGACACGTTCGGCTTTCCGCTCGATCTGACGCAGGACATCTTGCGCGGGCGTGGGCTCGAAGTGGATGTCGCCGAATACGATCGGGCGATGCAGGAGCAGAAGGAGGCCGGCGCGGCCAGTTGGAAGGGCGCGGACGGCGCCGACAATCCGGCGATCTGGCACTCGATCCTCGAACGCACCACCGGCAACGAATTCCTCGGCTATGGCGCCGAAGCCGGCGACGGCAAGCTCGCCGCGATTGTCACCGGCGGCGTCGAGCAGCACGACCTGCGCGACGGCGCCCAAGCCGCGCTCGTGTTCGACCGCACGCCGTTCTACGCCGAAAGCGGCGGTCAAGCCGGCGACCGTGGAATGATCAAGTTTGCGAATGGCGCCGAATTCGTCGTCGAGGACACGCTGAAGCAAGCCGGCGCGCTGCACGCGCATGTCGGCAAACTGACGAGAGGTTCGGTGAAGGTCGGCGACAAGGCGGCGCTCGAGATCGATCACGAGCGGCGGACGAAGATCCGCGCCAACCATTCGGCGACGCACTTGCTGCACGCAGCGCTGCGCAACGTGCTCGGCCCGCACGTGACGCAGAAGGGCTCGCTCGTCGAGGCGGACTATTTCAGGTTCGACTTCAGTCACGGCCAAGCCATGAGCGCCGACGAGATCGGCCGTGTCGAAGACGAAGTGAACGCCGTCATCCGCCAGAACGCCGAAGGCGTGATCAAGGAGATGGCGCCGGCGAAAGCGATCGAAGAGGGGGCGCTCGCGCTGTTCGGCGAGAAGTATGGCGACGCCGTGCGCGTGCTCAGGCTCGGCGATGCGCTGTCGCGCAACGGCAAGCCATACTCGGTCGAGCTCTGCGGCGGCACGCACGTGAAGCGTACGGGCGATATCGCCGTGTTCGCGATCCTCTCCGAAGGCGGTGTCGCCGCCGGCGTCCGCCGCATCGAAGCGGCGACGGGCGCGGCGGCGCTGGCGCACCTGAAGGCGCAGGCGGCGCTGGCGAAGGCGATCGCGTCGAATTTGAAGTCGCCGCTCGCCGAAGTCACCGACCGCGTGGCGCAGCTGGCCGAAGAGCGCCGCAAACTCGAACGCGAGCTGAACGAAACCAAGAAGAAGCTCGCGCTCGCCGGCGGCGGCGGACAGGCCGCGCCGGCGGGGCCGGAGCAGGTGGCGGGCGTTGCCGTACTGGCGCGCGTGTTGGAAGGCGTGCCGGCGAAGGAGCTGCGCGGGCTGGTCGACGAAGGCAAGAAATCGATCGGCTCCGGCGTTATCGCGTATATCGGCGTCGAGGACGGCAAGGCGGCGCTCGCGGTCGGCGTGACGGACGACTTGAAGGGCAAGGTCAACGCTGTCGATCTGGTGAAGGCGGGCGTCGCCGCCGTCGGCGGCCAGGGCGGCGGCGGCCGGCCCGACATGGCCCAGGGCGGCGGCCCCAATGGCGGCGAAGCGGGCAAAGCGCTTGAAGCGATCCGCGCCGCGCTCCAAGGCGCGCTCGCAGCGTGAGCGGGATCGTCTATCGCGATGCGAATGCGGCGGACGCCGAAGCGCTCGCCGCGTTCGCGCGCGGATCGTGGGTGGCGACGTTTGGGCATCTTGCGTATCCGCCGCGCGATCTCGATGTGTATCTGACAAAGAACTACGGCGCGGAGATTCAGCGCAGCGAAATCGCCGATCCCGAAGTGCGCTATCGCCTGGCGCTGCGCGAGGGCGAGATCGTCGGCTATTGCATGATGGGCGTGCTGGCGATGCCGGTCGACGACGCGGGCGGGCTCGAACTGCACCGGCTCTACGTCGACGAAAGCGTCAAGGGCGCCGGCGTGGCGGCGGCGCTGATGGAAGATGCGATCGCCTGGGCGCGCGGCAAAGGCGCCTCGGCGCTGTATCTCAGCGTCTGGGAAAACAACGAACGGGCGCAGCGTTTCTATCGCCGCTTCGGATTCAAAGATCACGGCGAGTGGGACTTCATGGTCGGCGAAACCGCCGACCGCGATTTAATATGGCGGCTTACGCTGTGAGCCCTTCGAGATCGAGCTAACGGTTCGAACACGGTTTCGTTCCCCGTAGGAACCATGCGCCGTCCGCGGACGTAACCTACGCGGTTATGCCAAGCGACGTTCGACATAAGCCACGCAGGAATCGGTACGACGCGTTGCAGCGCTGCGAGCGCTTGCATGGGCTTGCGCAACTGATCGCAAGCGATCTCGACCTCGAGCGCGTCGTTCAAACCGTGACCGATGTGGCGACCGAAGCTTGCGGCGCGCAATTTGGCGCGTTCTTCTACAATATCGAAAACGAGCGCGGCGAAAGCTATCAGCTCTATACGCTCTCGGGCGCGCCGCGCGAGGCGTTCGAACATTTCAGCCTGCCGCGCAACACGGCGATCTTCGAGCCGACCTTCCGCGGCGCCGGCGTCGTGCGCTCGGACGATATCCGCGCCGATCCCCGCTACGGCCAGAATCCGCCCTATAGCGGCATGCCGGAAGGTCATTTGCCAGTTGTTAGCTATTTGGCGGTGCCAGTCGTCTCGCGATCGCGAAAGGTGCTGGGCGGCCTCTTCTTTGCGCATGAAGAGCGCGCCATGTTCGACGCCGAGTGCGAGGCGTTCATAGTCGGCATCGCCGCGCATGCGGCCATCGCCATCGACAACGCGCATCTTCATCGCGAGGCGCAGCAGGAAATCGAGCAGCGCAAGAGCGCCGAAGCCAAGCTGGAGATGCTGCTCGGCGAGGTGAAGCACCGCTACAAGAACGCGGTGGCGACGATCCAGGGCATCGCCGCTCAATCCTTTCCCGGCGCGAACCGGGAAGCGCACGAGCGCTTCAGCTCCAGGCTTGGCGCTCTCGGCAAGGCGCTGGATTTGCTGACGACAAAGGATTGGGACCGCATCGCGGTCGCCGATGTGGTCGCAAGGGCGCTGGCGCCGTTCGAAAATCTCCAGCGGCTGAACCGGTCGGGCGTGGACGCTTCCGTCGGCGCCGACAATTCGCTCGTGCTGGCGCTCGCGCTGCACGAACTTGCAACCAACGCTATAAAGTACGGCGCGCTCTCCAATGCGGATGGCGGCGTGCGCATCGCTTGGGAATTCACCGATCACGAACGGACTCGCATTCGATTTCGCTGGGAAGAATTCGGCGGACCGCCGGTTTCGCCGCCGAGTAAGGCCGGCTTCGGCACGACCTTGATCGACCGGGCCCTGGGCGGCGCGAAGGGCGCGGCTGCGGTGCAGTTCGCACCGGAGGGCTTGCGATGCAGTTTTGAAGTCCCGCTTTGACCGGATCGGCCGAGTAACATCTCGGAAACCAAATCAGTCGTTTTTGGACGACTCGATTCGGTTGTGGGGACGCCGGGATGACTCAGAACGACGCGCTGGCCGCTTTTCTCGGGCCAGAGCTTTTCGCGCGGTTGCAGTGGGACCGCCTCAACCAGCAGCAGCGTGATGCGATTCTCTCCGTGTTCCGAGTCGGTTTGGGCGCCGGCGTGCAATCGGGCGCAGTGTCGACCATCGATGCGGTGCTGGCGCAGGGCAAAGTGCTGATCTGCGAGGACGGCTCGCAATGGCAGGCGCGCGAGAAGGACGACGCCGAGCTGATCGAGGATTGGGGCGCCGGTTCGCTGGTGGCGATCCACCGGCAGCTGGTCTACCGGCTTGATCCGTACCAGGCGGCGGAAGTGGAGCTGCTGCGCCTTTAGCGCAGTACGGCAGTAGGGCAGTAGGGCAGTAGGTTACGCGAGGGCTCCCTATTGCCTTATTGCCGTACTGCCCTACTGCCTTCGTATGGCATACGAAACGATCAAACTCGACGTCGCCAACGGGATCGCCACGCTGACGCTTCACCGTCCCGACCGGATGAACGCGTTCACCGATCGGATGGCGCGCGAGATGATCGCCGCGTTCGACGAGACCGATGCGAACGATGACGTGCGAGTCGTCGTCGTCACCGGCGCCGGCAAGGCGTTCTGCGCCGGGGCGGATCTGAGCGGCGGCGGGGCAACGTTCGATTACGAGCAGCGGCGGGCGGCCGGCCGCGGCGAGGCTGAGTTCGATCCGGAGATCGAGCGGGACGGCGGCGGGACGGTGGGGTTGCGCATCTATGAAAGTTTGAAGCCGGTCATAGCGGCGATCAACGGACATGCCGTGGGCGTCGGCGCGACGATGACGCTGCCGATGGATGTCCGCCTCGCGGTCGAAGGCGCGAAGATGGGCTTCGTGTTCGCGCGGCGCGGCATCGTGCCGGAGACGCTGTCGTCCTATTTCCTGCCGCGCCTCGTCGGCATTTCGGCGGCGATGGAGTGGGTGACGACGGGGCGCGTCTTCCATACCGAGGAAGCCTGCGCGCGCGGTTTGGTGCGCTCGCTGCACAAGCCGGAGGAGCTCATGCCGGCGGCGTATGCGCTGGCGCGCGAGATCGTCGAGCACACTTCGCCTGTTTCGGTCGCGCTGGCGCGGCGGATGATGCTCGACATGCTCGACGCCGAGCACCCGATGGAGGCGCACCGGCTCGAGAGCCGGCTGATGGTGATGCGCGGCCGCTCGGGTGATGCGAAGGAAGGCGTGACGAGCTTTCTGGAGAAGCGTGCGCCAGTCTATCCGGACAAAGTCAGCCGCGATCTGCCGCAGCCATTCCCATGGCGCAAGACGCCGCCGTTTCGGGAGTAGTTCGGGTTGGGTGAGATCGCGTGTCTGCATGCAGGCATGATAAGCCCGCGCCGCGGCTGTCGGATTGATTTCTGTGGAATACGTCGCGCGGGATTTTAGCGCGTTGCAATCAGTTCGAAACGACGGCGTTGCTTTCACCTACTCCCGGGGCGACGCGAAGCGTCGAGCCCGGGACCCATAAACACCAGGGCTTTAGTATTGAACACCGGCAGTCGTGTTTATGGGCCCCGGAATGCTCGCTTCGCGAGCCTCCGGGGATGGGCCGTTGTTGCGTCAAGCAGAGCGCAGAATGATCTCTAGAGTCTATCAGCGCCGGTACTGGATGAACCCGCTGCGCCGCGCGATTTGGTCGTAGAGGGCGCGCGCGGTGGTGTTGGTTTCGTGCGTCAGCCAATAGACGCGCTCACACTTCTTGGCGTCGGCGCGATTGTAGACCGCTTCGATCAGCGCCCGGCCGACCCCCTGGTTGCGCGCGTTCGGCGCGACGAACAGGTCTTCCAGATAGCAGAAATCGCCGATCGCCCAGGTGCCGCGATGGAAGACGCAATGCACGAGGCCGATCAGGTCGTGCGTGCCGGTGTCGACCGCGACCAGCGCCATCATCGGCTCTTCCGGGTCGAGCAAACGCGACCACGTCACCTCGATGACCACCGGCTCCATCGGCGCTTCGTAGAAATCGAGGTAGCCGCCCCAGAGGTTCTCCCAGCCCGGGCGGTCTTCCTTCAGCAGTTCGCGGATCGTGAAGGCCATCGGAGTCCCAGCGCGCAGCGGCGCATACTATAGCGCGAAAACCAGCGAGCGTCCGCGTCAATCGTCCGTGAGGCGTTGTTCCGGCGATTAGCGGCGCAGACCGATTTCGACTTTGGCTTCTTCTTCGGCTTCGGCCGCCGCGCCGTCGTCGTCGCGGACCATGAAGAATGTGCCCGAGCCGGCGTGCGGTATGCGCCACGTCCCTTCGATGCGCATCAACTCGGCGTCGGCGGCGCCTTCGTAGCGGACGGCGTGGGTCACGCCGCCGCTGCCGTCATAGAATTTGGTGAAGGCGAGCGAGAGCCCGGTGCGCACGCCTTCGATCTCGGCCGTCAGAACCGGGGCGGCGCTCGGCGCGAAGGTGTTCGGCTCCTGCATCGCGCCGGTGAAGGCGCCGCCGACCTCTTCGATCTGAACGTTGAACACGGTTTCCGGTCCGGCGTCGCGCGGGTAGCGATAGGCGCCGCTCCAGCTGCCGGTGAGCGAGGAGCGGCGCTTGGTCATGCTCAGACCTTGGCCATGGCCTTGTCGAGATTGTCGCCGACGGCGTCGAGGAAGCCTTCGGTGGTGAGCCAGGATTGCTTGTCGCCGACGAGGAGGGCGAGGTCCTTGGTCATCTGGCCCGCCTCGACGGTGTCGACGGTGATCTTTTCCAACAGCAGCGCGTAGTCGATCAGCTTCTGATTGTTGTCGAGCTTGCCGCGATGGGCGAGGCCGCGCGTCCAGGCGAAGATCGAGGCGACCGAGTTGGTGCTGGTCGGCTCGCCTTTCTGGTGCTGGCGATAGTGGCGGGTGACGGTGCCGTGCGCGGCTTCGGCTTCCATGGTCTTGCCGTCGGGCGTCAGCAGCACGGACGTCATGAGGCCGAGCGAGCCGAAGCCTTGCGCGACCGTGTCGGATTGGACGTCGCCGTCGTAATTCTTGCAGGCCCAGACGAAACCGCCGGACCACTTCAGGGCCGAGGCGACCATGTCGTCGATCAGGCGGTGCTCGTAGGTGAGCTTGCGTTTTTCGAACTCGGTCTTGAACTCGGCGTCGTAGATGGCCTGGAAGATGTCCTTGAAGCGGCCGTCATAGGCTTTGAGGATCGTGTTCTTGGTCGAGAGATAGACCGGCCAGTTCTTCATGAGGCCATACATGAACGACGAGCGGGCGAATTCCTTGATGCTCTCATCCAAGTTGTACATCGCCATGGCGACGCCGGCGCCCGGCGCCTTGAACACTTCGTGCTCGATGGTTTGCCCGTCCTCGCCGACGAACTTGATCGTCAGCGTGCCTTCGCCGGGGAAGAGGAAGTCGGTGGCGCGGTACTGGTCGCCGAAGGCGTGACGGCCGACGACGATGGGCTGGGTCCAGCCGGGCACAAGGCGCGGCACGTTCTTGCAGATGATCGGCTCGCGGAAGATGACGCCGCCGAGGATGTTGCGGATCGTGCCGTTGGGCGACTTCCACATTTTCTTCAGGCCGAATTCCTTCACCCGCGCTTCGTCGGGCGTGATGGTCGCGCATTTGACGCCCACGCCGTATTGCTTGATCGCGTTGGCCGCATCGACCGTAATCTTGTCTTCGGTGGCGTCGCGGCTTTCGACGCCGAGGTCGAAGTATTTGAGGTCGATGTCGAGATAGGGGTGGATCAGGCGATCCTTGATCAGCGCCCAGATGATCCGGGTCATCTCGTCGCCGTCGAGTTCAACGACCGGGTTGTCCACCTTGATCTTGGCCATCGCCGCTTGCCTTTCGCGTTCGGAGAAATTCGACGCGCGTGGTAGCAGCTCGGGGGGCTCGCGCAAATGCGGCTTAGTCTCGGGCCTGGCTGATCCGCGCGAGTTCGGCGGCGGAGAGAATTTCGTAGCCGGGGTCCTGCGGTTGGGCGGCGGCGTCGAGCGGTACGGCGCGCGCGCGGGCGCGGCGCGGCGGCGCGGGCGGGCCGGCGAGGTCGAGGGCGATGTCGACTTCCAGAAGCAGGGGCTCGAGGCCGGTTTCGGCGGCGCGCGTTTCGACCAGTTCCGGCAGCAGCGGCGGCTCGGCCGGCGGGCGCAGCATCGGGGCGAACCAGCTGGCGGCGGCGAGCGCAGCGACGGTGATCGCGAGTGCAAAGAAGCGGCGGGCGAAGTACGCCCACCATCTCCCGCGCTTGCGGCGCGGGCTTCGATGCGATTTGACGTTTGCCGCCATGGCTTTTGATCGATCCTGAGATGACCCGCGCACGAAACATGCCGCCGCCGATCGAGGAGGAATGGCCGGCGATCTGCCTGGTGCGGCCCCAGATGGGGGAAAACATCGGCGCGGTTGCGCGTGCGATGTTGAATTTTGGCTTGGTCTCGCTCCGGCTTGTCGCGCCGCGGGACAGGTGGCCGAACCCCAAAGCGGAGGTGGTCGCGGTCGGCGCCGACCATGTGCTGAAGCGGGCGAAAGTGGAGTGGAAGCTGGAGGACGCGCTGGCGGACGCGACTTTGGTGGTCGCGGCGACGGCGCGGCCGCGTGGGATGGAAAAGCCCGTGTGGGGGCCGCGCGAGGCGGCGGAAAAGCTCAAGGACGCGATCGCGGCGGGCGAGCGGCCGGTGGTGATGTTTGGGCCAGAGGCGGCCGGAATGGAATCGGACGAGATCGCCAAGGCGGACGCGATCCTGACTTTGCCGGTCAATCCTGGCTTCGCCTCGCTCAACCTGGCGAACGCGGTGACGGTGTTTGCGTACGCTTTCGCCGAAGCGCGGCAGCAGGCGCAGACGCCGGTTTGGTTCAGCACGCCCGACACGCCGCCGGCGAGCCAAGCGGAGCTCGAGGCGATGTTCCTGCATTTGGAGGAAGAGCTTGATCGCGGGCGGTTTTTCCATCCGCCGGACAAGGCGCCGCTGATGAAGCGCAACCTGCGCGCGCCGTTCCTGCGGGCGCGGCTGACCGAGCAGGAGGTCCGCACCATGCGCGGCGTGATCAAGGCGCTCACGGTGGGCCGCGGTGGACGCAAGCGCGAGGACCTGTAGGAATTCCGCTTTCCCGAGGCTGGGGAAATTGGTTATCCACACAGGGCCGCACGGGGAACCGGGGAGCTTATGCTCAAACAGAAGCGACGAGCGCCTGAGCCGAATGCGCCGCAGCGCCCGCAATCGCGGGCGCTCGTGCCGTGGGGCGGCGAGCATGTCGACGTCGACCGCTTCTGGGCCGAGAGCTGGATCGATCTCTTGAACCGGCAGCGCTGGCTGGCGCGCAAGCTGAAGCTGGAAACCGCGCCGTGGCAGGTCGACCAGAACGCCGGCATCATTCAGTTCGACCGCAAGGACGGGGCGCTGGTGACGGCGCCGGTGCAGATCATCGGCGCCTGGAATCCGCGCACCAACATGTTCCGCTGGGGCTGGGATCATCCGATGGTGCAGCAACGGCTGCGCAACGACGCCGAGCGGACGCGCTGGTTCGGCGACAAGCATGGGCTCGAGGAGCTGACGACGCGGGCGCTGAAGCTGGACGAGAAGGAAGCCTGGCAGATGACGGCGCTCGCCATGAAGGTGAACGGCGCGCACGGCGTCTATCGCGCGTCGACGGAGGGGCCGGTGATCTTCATGACGCTGGGCGAGCCGAAGGTGCGGAAGTAACGTAGCGCGATGGACGCCGAGCAGCAGTTCCAAAGCATTGTCGCGTTGCTGCGCAAGGATGCGCGGATCAACGAGGAGTATGTCGCCGAAGAGGTGGAGGCGCTGGCGCGCGCGGGGCATGCGGAGGCGATGGCGCTCGCGGCGACGATCGCCGGCGCTGGTTACGGGCGCGCGCAAAGCTGGCCGGACGCTTTCGCGTGGCTGGCGGTTGCGGCGGGCAAGGGGCACGCCGGCGCGCGCGGTCAGTTCGAGGCGCTCGGCGTGTCGTTCGAATCCGGCGGCGGGATCGATGTCGAGGCGTGGACCGAGCCCAGGTGGCGGCGTTGGCCCGACGATGGGCCGCGCATTGGGCAGAGCGAAGGCTTTCTCGAGCCGGAGCTTTGCGACTACCTGATCGCGCGGGCGGCGCCGTTGCAGGCGAGCGCGCTGGTTTACGATCCGATCTCGGGCCGCGCGGCTGAGAGCGATATTCGCAGCAATTCGGTCGCGACATTCGGGCTGCTCGATCTCGATCTGCCGCTGTTGCTGATCCGCGAGCGGATCGCGGCGACCATGGGCGTGCCGGTTTCGCATTTGGAGCGCACGAGCGTATTCCGCTATTTGCCGGGGCAGACGTTCGGGCCGCACTACGATTTTCTGCAGCCGTCGCCGCAGCTCGATGCGGAGATCGCCGAGATGGGGCAGCGGCCGCTGACGTTTTTGGTTTATCTCAACGATGCGTTCGAGGGGGGCGAAACGCGCTTCCTGAAGCTCGATCGCAAATTCAAGCCAGCGGCGGGCGGGGCGCTGTTCTTCTACAACGTAGATGAACACGGCGCGCCCGATCCGCTGACGGAACACGAAGGCGCGCCGCCGACGCGCGGCGAGAAGTGGCTGCTCTCGCAATTCATCCGCGACAAGCCGCAGCTGCCGGGGTGAGGCGCCGCGCCTAGTGCGCGGTGATGCTCGGCCCGGCTTCGCGGCAGGCGGCTTCGCAGGCGCGGCAGGTTTCGGCGCAGATGCGGCAGTGCTCGTGCATCTTGGCGTGCTTCTCGCACTCTTCGGCGCAGAGCGCGCAGGCGCGTTCGCACAGACGCAGCGCTTCGACGATCAGCTGTTCGTTCGTGCCGGTGCGGCGGGCGGCGAGGCGAGCGGTCGTCGCGCAAATGTCGGCGCAGTCGAGATCGGTGCGGATGCACTGGCGCAGATCCTTGACCGTGTCCTCGGCCAGGCACGCGTCGGCGCACGACTGGCAGATCTGCGCGCATTCGAGCATGTGCTCGATCGCGCGGATCAGCACGTCGTTGGTGCTGCCGCGGACGGACGGATGCGTGGAAATCATCTGATGAACTTGCATGGGGCGCCTCCTCGACTGGCGGGATGCGCGGGCAACGGACAAGGCGCGCTCTGCGTTCCGCGTCAGCTCGTATCGGAATGCGCCGCCCCGCCGGCCAAAGCGGCGCCGGAACAATGGAGGCCAGCGAGCGGATCGGCGGGGTCGACCCAATTGGTGCGCGCCGGCGCGAGGGCGTAGCGCATCAGCGTTTCGGGGAGACGGCGCGCGAGGCGGCGCAAGCGGTGTGCGAGCCGGAGCGCGTAAGGCTGCGGGTTTTGCAGCACGCGCCGAAGCGCTTCGAAGCGGCGGGCGAGCCGGAGCGGCCTTTCTTCTTTGTTCGGCGCGCGCGCCTGCAGGCGCGGCGATCGCGCTTCGCGCGCGCCGGCCGGATCGCGCGGCGGCGCGTACGAGAAGCGCACGGGCCACGTCTTGGGCGCAGTGGGATCGATGGTGCGGCGGCTGCGCGGTTGCACCGAGGCTTGGGCGGCGGGTGATGTCGAAGGGCCGGCCTGAAGGCCCGCGCTCCGACTTGGTTCAGGTTCGCGCGGGACGCGCGCGGCTTCAGCGAAGAGGAGCTTGCGCACGAGATGTTCGAGCAGCGCGATCCAACCGACAATCTCGCGCCGCCGGCGGCGCGCCAGCGTCGTGTGCGCGGCGATGGTCGCGGCGCCGCCGAGCGCGCCCGCAGCGCGGGCGAAGATGGCGCGGACGCGGGCCCAAAGCGGGGCGAGGTTGGTGGGATCAGCGATGACGTTCATGAGGCCGAGTATAACCCGCCTCTGGCGCGGTCGGATTGATTTTGCTGCGACGCCAAGGATTTCAGCGGCTTGGCGCAGGAAAAGGCGGGGATAGAGCAGGGCTCTATCCAACACCGGCCGCTATCGACACACATATGGCAGGAGCGCATTCTGGCGCG
Organism: Vitreimonas sp.; assembly: GCF_035627415.1. Taxonomy (GTDB): domain Bacteria; phylum Pseudomonadota; class Alphaproteobacteria; order Caulobacterales; family Aquidulcibacteraceae; genus Vitreimonas. Next base: position 123,249 of record NZ_DASPLU010000031.1, read on the forward strand.
ATGAGGACGACCGTGCGCCTCCGTGGCGAACTTCTGGAACTCGCCAAACGATAGGCCGCCGAGCAGGGCCGTTCGCTGACTGCGTTGATCGAAGACGCAGTGCGCAACGAGCTTGCGCGGCCGACAACCCGCAGGCGCATCAGGATTCCAGTTTCGAAGGCCGGCGGCGGCGCGCTGCCAGGTGTGGATCTGATCAGAACCGATCTGCTCGAGGGATGATCCGGCGCGCGACCTCGACCAAAGGCGGCGCCGTCAGGGACGCTTGGTTCACCGCGCTCGCGATCGTGTGAGGCTGCATCTGGGTCACGCTGGATCGAGACTATGCTCGGTTCAAGGGGCTGGCGGTGCGCGAGCCCTGAGCCTCGCCAAGTCTTGCGCCAATGACGGACGCGTTGGATCGAGGTCGACGCCGATGAAGACGTAACTATCGGCGTGCGCCTCAGCGCGGGATTTCGCCGCGGACGATCCAACTCGAGGAGCCGGCCCAGATCGAGCCGTCGCTGCGCCGGCGTTTGGCGAACAGCATGCGCAAGGCCTCCGAGACTTTCGGCGCGAGGCGCTCGCCTTCTGCGCCGGCGAGGCGGATGATTTCGCCGGCGGGCCCAAGCGCCATCGCGAACGCGACCGCTTCGTCCATGTCGGCACCGATGCAGATGTCGCAATCGTGGCGCTCAAAGCCGATGCGGCGGAAGCCGGCGGCGGCCATCATGTCGCTCACCATGTCGGCGCCCGCCATCGAGAACGGGCCCGGGCCGCAATGGACTTCCGTCGTGTCCTCGTGCGCGACCACGGGCACCATCTCGCGCACGATCTGTTCGGCGTCGTGCACCCACGGATTGTCTTCGCGCTTGCGCCAGACGACCATGGTGAAATCGCCGCCAGGCTTCAGCGCGCGGGCGATGTTGCGCAGCGCCGCGCCGGGCATGTTGAAGAACATGGTGCCGAAGCGGGCGAAGGCGTGATCGTAAGGACCGTGGAGATTTTCCGTCTGCACGTCGGCGACGAAATAGGCGGCGTTGGCGGCGCCGGCTTCGGCGGCTTCCTTGGTCGCGACGGCGATGAAATTCTCGGCGCAGTCGACGCCGACCGCCGCGCCGCCGGGACCGACCATGCCGGCGATTGCGAGCGTGGTGTCGCCGAAGCCGCAGCCGACATCGAGCACGCGCGCGCCGGCGCGGTATGCGGCGCGGGCCAGCGCTGCCTCGCCGTGCTCCTCGAGCCCCGCCGTCAGCACGCGGCGGAAGCGCACGAACTTGTCGAACAGAATTGTGTTCCAGGCTTCGATCGGGATGTCGTTGGAGTTCTCGGCCATAAGCGCCTCCATCGGTCGACCTTGCTCTAGCACAGCTCGATACGGGTGTGGCGTCGCGCCGGTTACATTCGGCGAAGCGGCGCTAGCTCGGCCGCAGCGCGGCGTTGTCGACGAGTTCGGCGACCTCGACGAAGGTGATGGCGGGCTGGGCGCCGTAGAGCAGGGCGATGCGGTTGGCGAACTCGGGTGTGAAGAAGGCGCGCGCGGCGGCTTCATCGTTCCAGATGTAGAAGTTGACCGCTTGCCGCTGCGCTTCGTTCAGCGTGAAGGCTTCGGAACGCAGCCCGGGCATGGCTTCGAAACGCGCGCGCACCTCCTGCGCGATCGTGCGCAGCGCCGAGGCGTCGAAGCGGCCGGGAAAGGTGAAGGTGACGAACACGCCGATCATGAGCGGGATGTAGGGGTGTTGCGGCGCAGGCGGATGTGACGGTGGGCACGGGTGGGGCTTCATTCAAAAGGCCAAAGATCAAATAGGGGAATGTCTCGCATGGGCGTCGACGCGAGACTAAGAAAAGCAATCGCAACAGTCGCAGCGTTAGCGATGCACCAAATGAGAAGCAGGCGACGGCTTCTGGGCAGTGCCAATTTCCACAGCACGACTAGTTCGATCGCGGTGGTTACCAGCGTCGCTAGCACAAAGGTTGCGATCCACGCGAGCGGGTTGAATGTCCCCATATCGAAAGCTGCGTTGATAAACTGCCCCGGAAAGACCTCCCATGCTATTCCGGCGAGCGGAATCAGGAAGAAGCCTATGGCCGCTGACACCGCGTTTGCCAAAACGCCGGCCTTGAGCGCCGCATTCCACTGCATGGAGAAGCAGAGGCGCAACACGGAAATCTCGATCAGAAGCCCTGCGGCGATTACGGGCAGACTGAGCAAGCGTTGTTCAGCGTACAGAGCGGGCCAGACCAAGTCTGCGTGTGCGACGCCCGGGGCCACACACGCCAATGCGCTTACGCCGAACGCCCACCCCCCTTGCTTGCGCATAGGCACCTCCAGCCGTGACCAATAGCGACCAGCCAACCATTTGTCGCGCGTGCTCAAAACCCGCTTCCGGCGAGAGGAGCATCACGTAGCGCATGGTTGGATCAGTCTTCGCAGCCAGCGCAACGCGTGAGGGCTCTTGCCCACGGAGGTCAGCCTGGGCGGTTCGCTTCTGGGCCCAGTTGGATCATTCGCCGAGTGCTGTGTTTCGCACCGCCGACAACTCCTCGATCAACTTCGTCAGCGCCCGCGGCCAATTGTTGGATAGCTGAGAACTTGGGATGGCTTCCGAGTTCTGCCATGAGGCAGGGACTGGTCCAACGGTGACGTGGCTTGCTCCGGGATGAGGCTCTCCAACGCCATCTGGTCCACCAACAAAGGCGATGTGTGTTTCGACGCCGACTGGTCGAAATTTGGAACGTACGCGCCAAAGCTCATGCATCCACCAAGCTTCGGTAGGCGCGTCCATCACCTCAACATCCCACCCAGCACGTTCTAGCGCTGCGCGAAGGTCACGCTTGTGATTGTGCGGAATGACGTAGGCCATGAGGGACACGTTACAGGCTCTTGGACTTCAGTGGGAGAACCCATAGCTCCCCCACGCGGCCCCGCGCGCGCCTTCACCACCGAACCCTTCCGGCGCAGTGGGACCGCCCTATACTTCCGAGTGGGCGGCATCGGCTTGCGGAGAGATAGATGGCTTCCGTTCGATACATTGTTGCCGACGTCGACAAAGCTGTCGGGTTCTATCAAGAACATCTCGACTTCGAAATCCGCATGCATAATCCGGGAAAGTTCGCGGCGCTCGATCGCGATGACTTGACGCTCTATCTCAGCGCGCCCGGCGCCGGAAGCGGCGGCCAGGCGGGCGGCGATCCGGAGCCCGGCGGCTGGAACCGCTTCATGATCATAACCAAGGATTTGGATGGGCTGATCGACCGGCTCCGTAAGGCGGGAGCAAATTTCCGCGGCGAGCTTAGCGAAGGCGGCGCCGGACGCGCCCTTCTGCTTGAAGACCCGTCGGGCAATCTCGTCGAGTTGTTCGAGTTCAAACAGAAAGAGTGAGCAGCGTTGCTGCGGCAGGCGGCGGTGAACATGGCCAGCCCGCTCTTCATCCGGTTCAAATCAGACATTCTCCGTGACCCGGATGCGGCGTGCTGCTACTGCCGAAGGCAGAGGAAAAGATGGACGCCAAGCGGGACAGACGTTCATTTGTCGTGAACTTCGCCGCTGTCGGCGCACTTTCGATGACGTCGTGCGCGCACCGGGATTCAGCATCGCGCGTTCGCCGCATTGGTCTGCTGGTTGGCGCGGGTTACCCGCAGTTAGTCGCTGCATTCAAGAGTGAACTGAGCAGGCTGGGCTATGTCGAAGGCGAGAATATCGTCATCGAAGTGCGTCTGAGCGCGGGCGACTCGGCGCCCCAAGCAGCGGAACTCGTGCGTCTGAACCTGGAATTGATCGTAGCGGCGGCGCTGCCCGCGGCGCTCGCGGTCCGCGATGCGAATCCGACTGCGCGGATGGTGATCGCGACCTGTCCGGGCATGGTGAGCAATGGCTTTGCGCAGAGCCTCGAACGACCCGGCGGCGCCGTGACGGGGATGGATGAGCTTCCGCCCGGCCTAACCCGGCGACGTATGACTTTGCTGAAGCGCGCGGCGCCCGAACTTCGACGGATTGCCTTGCTCTCGACGACGCCGGGGACGGGCGGACACGAAACCCAGTTGGCGGAGGCGGAGCAAACGGCGGAGGCGCTCGGTGTCGCCGTGAGAGCTTATCGGGTCACGTCGGTCAGCGACTTTCAGAACGCATTCGCTTCAATGCTGAGCGACAGCATGGATGGATTGTTGAATTTTCAAGGCGGCCTGTCGCTCGGCAACCGGCAGCGCATCGTCGACTTTGCGGCGCAGAACCGTCTGCCGGCGATGTATCAAGCGACGCTATTCGCTGAAGCGGGCGGCCTCATGGCGTGGGCGCCGAATCTGGAAGAGCAGTTTCGAGCGGCTGCGCGCTATGTGGACGAGATATTGCGCGGCGCCAGCCCAGGCGATCTGCCGATCACGCATCCCTCCCGCTATTACCTGACGATCAATTCCAGCGCCGCTCGGGCCTTGCCTCTCACGTTGCCCCAAGCTCTCCTCGCGGAGGCGGACCGCGTGCTGTAATAGGCTTGCGCCGTCAGCGCAGCTTTCCGACCAGTTCGTGACCTTCGGCGGCGAGTATTTCGAGCTGCGTGATTGTGCCTTCGGCGATTTCCTCGCCGCTGTCGACATAGACGACGCCGTCGATTTCCGGGGCGTCGGCTTTGGTGCGGAAGGCGTAGGCTTCGGCGTCTTCGTCCCAGCCGTCGCAGATGGCGTCGACGGTTTTGCCGATCATCTGCTGGCCGCGGGCGTGCGCGAGTTCGGTTTGCACTTCCATGAAGCGGTCGTAGCGTTCGTCGATGTCGTCTTGATCGACATGGCCGGGGAGATCGCGTGAGGGGGCGCCTTCGACGTTCTCGTATTTGAACACGCCGGCGCGGTCGATCTCGGCTTCTTCGATGAAATCGAGCAGGGTTTCGAAATCCTCTTCGGTTTCGCCGGGGAAGCCGACGATGAAGCTCGAGCGGATGGTGAGATCGGGGCAGATGCTGCGCCACTTTTTGATGCGGTCGAGGACTTTGTCTTGGTTCGCGGGGCGGCGCATGGCTTTGAGCACGTTCGGCGAAGCGTGCTGGAACGGGATGTCGAGATAGGGAAGAATTTTGCCTTCGGCCATGAGCCCGACGACTTCGTCGACGTGCGGGTAGGGATAGACGTAATGCAGGCGCACCCAGGCGCCCAAGTCGCCGAGCTCTTTGCAGAGATCGTAGAATTTGGCGCGGACCTGGCGGTCCTTCCATTTGCTTTCGGCGTATTTGACGTCGACGCCGTAGGCCGACGTGTCTTGGCTGATGACGAGCAGTTCTTTGACGCCGGCTTTCACTAGCTGCTCGGCTTCCTTCAGCACCGCGTTGGCGGGGCGCGAGACGAGGTCGCCGCGGATGCTCGGGATGATGCAGAAGGTGCAGCGATTGTTGCAGCCTTCGGAAATTTTCAAATAGGCGTAGTGGCGCGGGGTGAGGCGGAAGCCGCCTTCGGGCACGAGGTCGATCTTGGGATCGTGCAGCTTCGGCAGATGCGTGTGCACGGCGCCGACGACGGCTTCGTATTGGTGCGGGCCGGTGACTTCGAGCACTTTGGGATGCGTGTCGCGGATCAGCGACTCTTCCTTGCCGAGGCAGCCGGTGACGATGACCTTGCCGTTCTCGCTGATGGCTTCGCCGATAGCCTCGAGGCTTTCGGCCTTGGCGCTGTCGAGGAAGCCGCAGGTGTTGACGACGACGAGGTCGGCGCCTTCGTAGCTGCCGGAGAGCTGGTAGCCCTCGGAGCGCAGGCGCGTGATGATGCGCTCGCTGTCGACGAGCGCCTTGGGGCAGCCGAGGCTGACCACGCCGATGGTGGGGGCCTTGGCGGCCATGTCTGTTCCCGTGTTGCCGTGAAGCGCGGGCTTGTAGCGCAGCAGTCCGCTTATCCCAAGCCGGCGCCTGAAAAATGAGGACGTCCGGAAGCGGCGAGGCCTAACGTCCGCTTCCGGCGAAATTGGGGTGGCAAGGAGGTGAGCCATGGCCACGATCCGCAAAGAGCTGCGTGTCAACCGGCCGGCCGCAGAGGTGTGGGCGGCGTTCCGGGATTTCGGCGCGGTGCATGCCAAGTTGGCGCGCGGGTTCGTCACCGACACCCGGCTCGAAGAGGGGGCGCGGGTGGTGACGTTCGCGAACGGCCTCGTCGCCACCGAGCGGCTGGTGACGATGGACGAGCCGGCGCGGCGGCTGGTCTATGCGGTGACCGGCAGCGAGCGGCTCAGCCACCACAATGCGTCGTTCCAAGTGTTCGAGGACGGCGCGGGCGCCCGCATCGTCTGGATCGCGGACATTCTCCCCGACGCCGCCGCCGCGGTGATCGAGCCGATGATGGAAGCGGGCGCGGCGGCGATGCGGACGACGCTCGGTTGAGGGCGCTCAGCTGAGATTGAGCTGCCAGGTGACGCCGAAGCGGTCGCCGACCCAGGTGAAGAGCTTGCTCCAGCCGTAGCTGGCGATCGGCATGTATTCGTTGCCGCCCTCGAGCAGGGCGGCGGCGAGGCGGCGGAGTTCTTCTTCGCTGTCGCATTCGATGAAGAACGAGAACGAGGGCGTGAAGTCGAACGCGTGTTTGACGAAGCTGTCGTGGACCATCACGCGCTGGCCTGTGATGCTGATCACCGCGCGCTTAACTGTGCCCTCGGGCCCTGGCTCGCCGGTGACGAAGCGGTCGAGCTGTTCGATCTTGGCGGCGGGGAAGAGCGAGACATAAAAGTTGATCGCTGCTTCGGCCTTGGCGCCTTGGAACATCAGGAACGGGCTGACGGATTTGGCCATTGCAGTCTCCACCAAAGGCTCGAGGCCAAGGTGGGACATAGGGCGCGGCCGCCCGCGGTCACCATTGCCAATAGTGCTTGTCGTGCGGGCGCGCGCGATCGAGCGCGCGATCGGCGGGGTGGCCGAGGCGATGGAGCAGCCGCGTGTCCGGAAACGCGAACGCAGTTCGTTCCTGCTGGTGGCGGTTGGCGTGCCAGCCGGCCGACAACTCGTCCGCCTTGAACACGCGCTCTTGGTACTTGCGATAGGCGTGATCCTGGTTGCGGACGATGTAGTGCCGCAGGGCGAACGTCTCGGGCGCGAGCTTGAACTCGCCGGCGAAGAAATGCCCCGCGGCTTCGACGTGCGACACGGGAAGATCGGCGCGGCGCGCCCGCATCAGGCGCGGCTTGTGCGGCTCGAAGAAATAATAGTGACGAAGATCGGGGAAGCCCTGCGCATCTGGCGCGTAATCGCGCTCGATCGGCAGGAAGACGAACTCGTTGAAGTCGATAGCGTCCCAGCCTTCACGGCCGATGCGCGCGATGGCGTCGCACAGGCGTTCTCCGGCACGATAGGAGTGCATCATCTCGTCGGCGGAAACGAACAGCACCCAATCGGCGTCGAGCCGGCCGGCGGCGCGCTCGCGCACCTGCACGAGCCCTTTCCAATCGAAGGCGCCGTCGAATGGATAGGTCTCGACACCAATGAGCGCGCGGCGAAACGGATCGGCCGCGAGCAGCGCGCGCGTCTCGTCGGTCGATGCGTTGTCGATGATGTAAAAGTCGATCCCGTTATCGATCAGGTGGCGCAGGCAATTGCCCAGATAGGGCCGCTCGTTTCGCACCACCATGGCCGCGGCGACTCTCATGCCGCCACCAAGGCCGCTTGCAGGATTTCGAGTGCGAGCGGGCGCACGTGATCGGCATAGGTGATGAGCGCGTCGTAGCGGCGTTCCGCGAGGCGCGCTTGGCCGAAGCGCTCGTAATACGGGACCTCCTGCAGAACCGGCGGCCACGCAAAGGCGGGCGCGTCCGGCGCCAGGATTTCATGGTCCTGCGTGGCGAGGTTCTCGTAGCGCGGATACTCATGCGCGAGCGGCGTGTAGCGTCTGATCGCCGCGCGCTTGCGCGCCGCCGCCGCGGTGTCGAGCGGAAGGCGGCGTGCGTCGCGGCGGAAGCGGCTTGCGTCCTCGATCGGATAGATCGACACGCCGACCGATCGCCCGTAGCGGCGCTCGAGCCGCGCCGCCAGCGCATGCGTCAGCGCGTTGGCGAGATCGTGGATCGGATTGAACAGCTCGACCGGATCACAGACCAGCGTCGCGACATCGCAGGCGGCGCACTCGGCTTCGATGCTGGCGAGCGCGTCGAGGAAGGGTGCGGCGTGGTGGTTCAAGACCGCCTGATACCAGAGGCGGTCGGGCGCCCATCCGAACGCGCCGCCACAGCTGGCGCCGGCGCCTTCGATCAGCTCGCGGCTGCAATCGAGACGCGAGCGGCCGGCGCCGCCGGACCCGTCCGTGAGCGCGAACACGGTGGGGCGCTCGGTCTCGAGCCAATGATGGAGCAGGGTTTCGTGGCCGGGGTGCGCCATGATCAGCGCAGCCTTCCGTGTTCCGTCAAACGGCATTGCTGGTCCCCCCAGGCGAACTCTTATCGCAGCCTCGCCTCAAAGCCGAAAGCGCTGGTTGGAACCCAGTTGCGCCAGATCGCAGCCCCCTTGCAGCCCGCTTGACTTGGATCAAGGCGCGCGCGCGTGACCTGCGGCACTGTTGCTGCTGCGAATGACTTGCAGGACCGTGGTTCCCGCGCTAGTTATTCGTGCGGCTGCGAAGCAGTCGCCGGTTTCGCGTTTGATTTCAGAGAAGTGCCGGATGTACGTGTGCAACTGTAACGGCGTGACTCGGGCCGAGGTGGACGAAGCCATCGCGGCCGGCGCGCAGGGTCCGGAGGACGTGCTCGCCCATCATGGCTGCGAGCCCTGCTGCGGCCGCTGCCTGCCCGAGATCGCCGACGGCATTTCATGCGGCGGGATGGCCGGAAAGCCCCGGAGCCTCGTCGCGGCGGAGTAAGCGCGCGATGAAGGGCGATGCGGACGTCATCAAGCAGCTCAACAAGATTCTGACCAACGAGCTGACCTCGATAAACCAGTACTTCCTGCACGCGCGGATGTATCAGAGCGACGGCTACGGCAAGCTCGGCAAAAAGACGTACGACGAATCCATCGAAGAGATGAAACACGCGGACCGGATCATAAACCGGATCCTGTTGCTGGAAGGATTCCCGAACCTTCAAAACCTGAACAAGCTGCAGATCGGCGAGGCGGTGCCGGAGCGGCTGCAGGCGGATTTGAACGCCGAGCGCAGCGGCCATCAAGCGATCAAAGAGGGCGTCGCTCTCGCCGAGACGAAGCAGGACTACGTGACGCGCGATCTGCTGACCGAATTGCTCGACGACACCGAGGATCACATCGATTTCCTCGAGACGCAGCTGAAGAATTTGAACGAGATGGGGCTGCAGAATTATCTGCAGAGCCAATACGAACTCGACAGCGCGCCGGGCGACTGACGCTAGAGCGCGGCGCGGACGAGGCGGATCGGGATTTCGTAGCGGACAACTTCCTCGAAGCTTTCGCGGCTCTCGAGCAGCGCCGCTTCTTCTTTCGTCAGCACCAGCCAATCGGCGGCTTCGGCGAAGCTGTCGAAACTGCGCACTGCGCTCGACATGCTGGAGCGGGTGTCGCGGCCGTTGACCCAGTAATCGACGTGCGCTCTTGCGTTTTCACTGAAGCAGAGCCAGGCCGAGCGGCGCAGAAACTGGAAAGCGAGCGGCGCGAACATGGCGCGATAGCGGGCAAACAGGGCGTCGAGCGCATCGAGATCTACGGCGCCGAAATCGGCGTCGGGCAGCACGATGGTGAGGGCGTCACGCTGCAGATGCACCGGATTTTGCGCTTGGAAGGCGGCGAGCGCCTTCAACTCCGCAAGCGTCATCGCGCCGTGATATTCGACGACGTTCAGGTCAAGCTCGGGGCTGTGTCGCAGAACGACCGGCACTGAAGTCCACTCCTGGGACCGGTAACCTGACCTCAGGCGCAGTTGAAGAACGGTTAAAGCTGCTGCAGGCGGCGCTGGCCGCAAATCGCTGCTAACCAAACGCCCGGCGCTTGACACGCGCCGCGCCGGCGGGCGGCTTCATCGCATGCGTGTTCTGTCCTTCCTGTTCGCCATCGCCATGCTCGGCGCCTGTTCTTCGCAAGCCGACACTGCGCCCGACGCTGCGCCGGTGATCGCGGCCGAGCGCGCGTTCGCGGCGGAGGCCGGGCGCACCGGTTGGGTCGAGGCGTTCCTGGCGCATTCGACCGACGATGCGATCGTGTTGGCGCGGGCGCCGGAGAACGCGCACGAGTCCTTGTCCGGGATCGATCCGGCCAATCGCGGCGACACCTCTTTGACCTGGGGGCCGGACTTCGCCGGCATTTCGCGCGGCGGCGATTTCGGCTTCACCACCGGGCCCTACAATGGCGGCGGCGCCGCGTTCGGGCAGTATTTCACGGTGTGGCGGCGCGGGGCCGACGGATCGTGGAAGTGGATCTATGACGGCGGCACCAATCAGAGGACGCCGACCGTCGTGAACCCGACGGGGGAGGTGACGCAGCTGGCGCTCGGCGCGCGGGGCGCGGGCTCGGCCGAAGCGGCGACCGAGGCGGTGCGGCGGCGCGAAGCCGAGTTCGCCGAAGCGGCGGCGCGGGATGCAGGCGCGGCGTTCGCGGCGGCGATGGCCCCACAGGGCCGGATGAATCGCGACGATCAGCCGAGCGCGAACACGCCGGAAGCGGCGGCGCAGCTCGCGGGCGCGGGCGCTATTCGGTATTCGCCGCCGTCCGTGGCGGAAGCCGGAGCGGCGGGCGACATGGTGTTCACTTTGGGTGAAGCGCGCTGGGAGGGCGGCGCGGGGTATTACTGCCGAATTTGGGTGCTGACTTCGGCCGGCTGGAAGATCGGTTACGACCAGGTGCTGCTGCGGGTGCTGCCCCCGGAGTACGAGCCCGTGCCGCCTCCGCCAGAGCACCTCGTGATTGAGCACTAAACAGATCACTTCTTGACGAGAACCGTACGGGGCTGTACGGTCTGGCATGGCAGAGATTGTGAAGAAGGGCGCGGAGGAAGCGCGCAATCAGCTTCCCAGCCTGTTGGAGGCCGCCGAGCGCGGTGAGACGACCGTGATCACCAAGCACGGCAAGCCTGTCGCTGCGCTCGTGCCAATCGAGGAATTCAAGCAGACGACCAAGCAAATGAGCCTGCTCCCGCTCAGAGGGTCAGGCCGCGGTCTTTGGGGGCCGGACCCGGCGAAAACAATCGACGAAATGCGGGATGAATGGGAGCGATAGACCTTTCCGATCTCCCAGCTGGGGCATTGCTGCTGCTCGACAGCGCGCCAATCATTTACTGGTTCGAAGACACGCCGGGCTTCGCTGAGCGTTTCGAGCCCGTTTTTGCCCTTCAGGCAGCAGGCGGTGTCACCTTAGCCGTGACGACCATCACAATCGCCGAAGTGCTTTCTGGGCCTTTCAAGCGTCGTGATGATGAGCGCGCGCGCCGTTATCGCGCGGTGCTCGAGTCCTGGCGGGTGGTGGAATTGGACGCCGACTTGGCCGAAGGCGCGGCGCGTCTGCGCGGGCCGCTAAAGCTGAAATTGCCGGACGCCATACAGGTTGCGAGCGCACTCGCCATCAACGCTCACGCGTTGGTGACGCATGACCGGGACCTTACGAGAGTCACGGGTCTCCGGGTCATCAGCTAGGCTGTCTGCCTGCCGTGCAGGCGGACGGGGACGTCCGCGGTCCTTGGGCCGTTTGACTTTGGTTGGCGCTTCCGCCAAAAGCCCCGCTTTCCAGCGGCCGGCTCGTTCCGGGCGCGGACCATACTGGACGACGGGCGAACCGCCAGGGAAGTCGCGGCCTCATTGTGAGGCAGCCGGGCCCCGTCATCGGAAGAAGGCGCGATCAGCGCATGACGAAGCGTATCCAAGCCAAATACAAATCCGACCGCCGTTTCGGCCAGAACCTCTGGGGCCGTCCGAAGTCGCCGGTGAACAAGCGTCAGTACGGCCCGGGCCAGCACGGCCAGCGCCGCAAGGGCAAGACCTCCGACTTCGGCCTGCAGCTCGTGGCGAAGCAGAAGCTGCGCCTCTATTACGGCAACATCACCGAAAAGCAGTTCCGCAAGACCTACGAAGAAGCCGCGCGCCGCAAGGGCAACACGGCTGAAAACCTGGTCGGTCTGCTGGAGAGCCGGCTCGATGCGGTGGTGTACCGCGCGAAGTTCGCGCCGACGCCGTTCGCGGCGCGTCAGATCGTGAACCATGGCCACGTCAAGGTGAACGGCCGGCGCGTGACCATCGCCTCGTACCTGGTGAAGGTCGGCGACGTGATCGAGCTGCGCGACAAGGCCAAGACGATGGCGATGGTGCTCGAGGCGCTGCAAAGCGGCGAGCGCGACACGCCAGACTATATCGAGGTCGACGCCAAGGCGATGGCTGCGCGCTACCAGCGCGTGCCGGTGCTCTCAGACGTGCCGTATCCGGTGCAAATGGAGCCGAATTTGGTGGTCGAGTACTACGCGTCGTAAGCAGTAGGCAGTCGGCAATAGGCAATAGGGGCCGGCGCGGAAACGCGCCGGCCTTTGCTTTGGCTCGGACAAATCCTCCCCCGCGAGCGGGGGAGGTGGCGAGCGGAGCGAGCCGGAGGGGGACGGTCCGCTAAGGCGCCGTGCCCCCTCAGTCATCGCGCTTTCGCGCGCTGACAGCTCCCCGCACGCGGGGGAGCAGTTATGTCGGCGCGATTCCATTTGCCTATTGCGCGCTAGCCGTCGCCAATGCGTGCATGACCTCCGATTGGAAAAAGCTCGACGCCGAAGTGCGCGTCGAACCCGGCCAAGCCTCGTTGCTGTCGAAACGCGATACGCGGTGCGCCAACCTCTTTCCTGTCAAAGCCGAAGCCAAGGCGCTGGTGAAGGAGCATGCCGAGGCGATCGATGCGCTGCAGGATCGGCTTTATGCGGAGCAGAAGCGCGCGCTGCTCGTCATTTTGCAGGGGATCGACACGTCGGGGAAGGACGGGACGGTGCGCGGCGTGTTCAATGCGTGCGGACCGCTCGGCGTCAACGTGAAGGCGTTCGGCAAGCCGAACGAGCTCGAGCTGCGGCACGATTATCTCTGGCGCGTGCATCAGGCGGCGCCGCGCACGGGGATGATCGGCATCTTCAACCGCTCGCACTACGAGGACGTGCTGGTGGTCAAGGTGAAGGGGCTGGCGCCGGCCGACGTGATCGAGCGGCGCTACGAACAGATCAACGCGTTCGAGAAGCATTTGACCGAGAACGGCGTGACCATCCTGAAATTCATGCTGCACATCTCGAAGGACGAGCAGCGCGAGCGGCTGCAGGAGCGGCTGGACGATCCGAACAAGCACTGGAAGTTCAATCCGGGCGATCTCGATGATCGCGCGCGCTGGGAGGAGTTTCAGGCCGCCTACGAGACGATGCTGGATCGGTGTTCGACCGCGCATGCGCCGTGGCGTGTCGTGCCCGCGGACAAGAAGTGGCGGCGCAACGCGATTGTCGCCTCGATCGTGCGCGGGACGCTGGAAGAGATGGATCCGCGCTATCCGGCGATGGACTGGAAGGCGGAGGATTTCGAAATCGTTTGAGGCGCCAAGTGTGCGGCGCTCATGACTTGCCGCCATAGATCCGTTCGAACCAGGCGGGCAGGTTCTGGGCGACGATGTCGAGATGCCCCAGGGTCGATTGCGCGAGTAGGCGGGGCGGCTTGTTCAGCGCCGAAGCGTCATAGACGGCGCCGCGGTCGGCCAGCAGCACGGCGGCCTTGATCAGAGCTTGATTGCGCTCGAACCGCTCTCTGACTTTCTGCGCCGGGACGGCATGCCCGCCTTCTTCAACGCGGGCTTCGACGCGCGCGACGGACAGGTCTGGCGAACTGAGCTGAAGGTGAAAGACGACGAGCCGAAAGCCGGCTTCGCGCGCCCGCTGGAGCATCGCCAGCTTCGACGGATGCGAGAAGACGGTTTCGGTGACGAAGCTCTGCCCGGCGGCGATCAGTTCGCGCCGTCGATCCTCGGCGATCTCGGCGGCCTTGTAGGCGGCCTTCAACGAAGTCGTCTTCAGTTCGTCACGCTGAATGATGTCGGCGTTGATGAACGGCGCTTGCACGCGCTGCTTCAGCACCGTTTCGTAGAAGGTGGTTTTGCCGGCGCCGTTCGGGCCGGCGATGAGAAACAGCGTCGGCCGCGGCGCAGGCGCCGTCACGCCGATTTGCGCTTAGGCTGCTTTCGCTTCGACTGCCGGACAATGGCGCCGTCCGCGTTCGCGCCGACGCCGCGTCCGGACTGCCGGCGCTCTTCGAAGAAGGCCGCTTGCTCAGGGGTCTCGGCCGAGGCTGCAAACAGCACTTCGTCGGCATAGACGATCTGTTCTTCGCCGCTCAGCGCGTCGGGGCTGCGTTTGCCGTCGAGCGCCTGGCGGATGCGGGCATGGCTGAACTCCGGCGCGCGCTCGATCGAGCGGCCGATCCGCATCCAGTGCGCCACTTGTCCGGCGATGGAGCGGCTGGCGCGGTCCGCCTCCTTGCGGATGATCTCCATGTCCGCGTCGGAAATTTTGATCGACTGGGCCATGGCCGTCTCCTTGGTGGCAATATGCCACCCGAAACGCGGAAATTCAAGGCCGAGGCGGCTACTTGCCCGCCGGCAGGCCGTCTTCCTTGCGGATGATGCCGAGGGAGATGACGCGCTTTAGCGCTTCGTCGGGACTGATCGAGAGCGGCTTGAAGGCGGTGCGGGGCAGGTAGAGCAGGAAGCCGGAGGTCGGGATCGGCGCTTGCGGCACGTAGACGGCGATGAGCTCCGCGCCGATATCGCTGACGATTTCGGCGGTGTTCTCGTTGGTGATGAAGCCGATGGCGTAGGAGCCGGGCAGCGGAAATTCGACCAGCACGGCTTGCTGGAACGAGGTGCGTTCGGGCGCGGCGACCTGTTTGAACACTTGCTTGGCGCCGCCATAGATCGAGCGCACCAGCGGCAGGTTGGCGATGACCTTGTCGCCGGTCTCGACGATCCAGCGGCCGACGAGATTGCCGGCGAGCGCGCCGACGAGGGTCAGCGTCACGAGCGCGAGCAGAAGGCCGCCGCCTGGGAATGTCTTCAGGAAGGACAGCGTGTTCGGGACGAGCGGCTCGACGTTGTTGTCGATAAAGCTGACGAACAGCCAGATGACCGCAACCGTGACGACGAACGGCAGCACCAGCGCAACGCCGGTGAGGAAGGAATTTCGGAGCCAGGCGAGGAAGCGGCGGATTGGGGAGGGAGAATCCATTGGGCGCGGGTTTAGCGGGGGTGGGGACTGGGGACTAGGGACTAGGGGCTCGGTTATCGGTTATCGGGGATCGGTTGTCGGGATTGGGGAAGAGGAAACTCACCCATTCTCGGGGGCGCGGCGAAGCGGCGAGCCTGGGATCCATAGATACAACGTTCAGCGTGAAAAGCGCGTCGTGATCCGGACATCCTTTTGCACAGTCGTGTTTATGGACCCCTGACTTGGCGCTGCGCGCCAATCCGGGGATGGGTGCAGCGCGCGCCCTAATACCGAAAACCGATAACCGATCACCGAGCCCGATCTGGCGCAAACGTCGCGGTGTTCCTAAGTTGCTCGCCATGTTCGGTCGCAAGCAGACGTTCGTCTCGGCGCCGCGGCGGCGTGGACCGCGGGACGGGTTTTCGCAAACAGTGGTTCGGGTGGTCGACGAGATCGGCCCGGCGGTGATCGGAGTGCGGCGCACCAGTCGCATGCGCGATCTCTATGACGGCGCGGGATCGGGCGTGATCATCTCGCCGGACGGCTATGCGCTCACCAACAATCACGTCGTGCGCGGCGCGGGGCGCGTCGAAGGCGTGCTGCACGACGGCAGCGTCGTTGCGGCGGAGATCGTCGGCACCGATCCGGATACGGATTTGGCGCTGCTGCGCTTGAACGGGCGCGGCCATCACACCGCCGAACTCGGCGATTCCGATGCGCTGAAAGTGGGCGAATTGTCGATTGCGATCGGCAACCCGCTGGGCCTGCAGGCGACGGTGACGGTGGGCGTGATTTCGGCTTTGCGGCGCACGCTGCGCGGCGAAAGCGGACGGCTGATCGAAGATGTGATTCAGACGGATGCGGCTTTGAACCCCGGCAATTCGGGCGGCGCGCTGGTGGACGCGGAGGGCGCCGTGGTCGGCATCAATACCGCGATCATCGGCGGCGCGCAGGGGCTGTGCTTTGCAGTGCCGAGCAATACGGCGAAATCGATCATTCCCGATCTGATGCGCGACGGGCGCGTGGCGCGCGGCTGGTTCGGCATCGCCGGGCAGTCGCAGGAATTGTCGCGCGCTTTGGTGCGAAGGCTCGGGCTCGATGTCGAGAGCGGCGTGCTGGTGGTGGCGGTGTCGAGCGGCGGACCGGCGGATGCGGCGAAGCTGGAAGTTGGAGATGTCGTGCTGAAGCTCGATGGGGCGGCGACGCCGACGGTGGATGCTGTGCACAAGCTGCTGACACGCGAGCGGATCGGACGGAAGGTTGCGCTGGACGTGCTGCGCAATGGCGCGGTGGTGAAGATGAATCTCGTCGTTACCGAGCGGCCGGATGAGCTGAAGTCCGCCTGAACTTCGGTGCGTGGCGTCGCCCTTCGACAGGCTCAGGGTGACGCCATTTTCGCGCTTGCGAGCGTCAGCAGGAGCTTGTCGAAGGAGACGCGGGCCAAAGCGGCCCTAAGCCGTCGCGCCGAGCTTTTCGTCGAGCAGCGTCTTGAGCTCGCCGGTCTGGAACATCTCGCGGACGATGTCGCAGCCGCCGATGAACTCGCCCTTGACGTAGAGCTGCGGGATGGTCGGCCAGTTGGCGAAATCCTTGACGCCTTGGCGGACGCCTTCGTCGGCGAGGACGTTCACGTCCTTATAGTCGACGCCCATGTGGTCGAGGATGCGCACGACCTGGTTGGAGAAGCCGCACTGCGGCTGGTCCGCCGTGCCCTTCATGAACAGGACGACGTCGTTTTCCGAGACGGTGCGGCGGATGGTTTCGATGGGATCGGACATGGCGCGGAGATAGGCGCGCGTGGGGGCGGTTGCAATGCGGCGAGAGGGCTAGGGGCTCGGGACTAGGGGCTCGGGACTAGGTGAGGGACGAGAGAACGGGAGCGCGGTTGTGCCGCACAACTCCCTAGTCCCCAGTCCCGAGCCCCTAGTCCCTCACTTGGGTCCGGTGTCGAGCGCTAGAGCATGGAGTTCGCCGCCCATGCGGCCCTTCAAGGCGGCGTAAACCATTTGATGCTGCGCCACGCGGGATTTGCCCGCGAAAGCGGCAGAGCGGATCACGGCGCGATAGTGGTCGCCATCGCCGGCGAGATCCTCGATGCGAATGTCGGCATCGGAAAAAGCCTGCCGCAGCAAGGCTTCGAGCTCTTCGGCGGCCATCGCCATGGGCTGCTCCTGTTTTCGTGACCAGCGCGCTGCGCCAGACGCGGTAGCATAGTCAAGGCGCCGTAGAGGAACGGATGACGATCACGAAAGTTTTGATTGCCGCCCCGGTCACCATCAGTGCAGTACGCACGATCGGGGGCAGGCGATCCGTCCGGATCGCTTACTGCGTGGGAGACGTTGACAAGCACTTCGTTTCCTAAAATTTAGGCTAGGCGTTCCAACCGTCGGAACAAAGACCGCGAAGCGGCGATCCGTCGGTGTCGGTGGGAGGATGCGTGATGGGCCGGACCTCGGTCAGCCGCTTCCGATCGCCACTAAGTACAGAGAGTTTTTACAACCCGCGGTTTCGCGGCGCACAGCGCGTGTCGGCGAGCCGAGAACAGGGCAGGCAGAAGGGCAGACCATGACGTTGATGAATTCGCTGCTGACGTTCGCGCAGCAAGGCGCCGCTCCTGCGGCTCAACCGGGCGCGACGCCCGCTCCGGGCGCGACGCCGCCGGCGACTCCGGCCGCACCGGCCGTCAGCGCCGCCGATCGCGAAGCTGCGCGCCAAGCCGGTGAGGCGGCGCAGCAAGAAGCGGCCGGCCACTCGGAAGTGAGCCTGATGGAGCTGGTCCGCGAACTGAACGCGGTCGAGCTGGGCGTCATGATCATTCTCGGCCTCTGCGCCGTGTACGCCGTCGCGCTGCTGTTCGAGAAGATCTACGTCATGCGCAAGGCGGCGAAGCAAACCAAGGACTTCCTCGCCGCGTTCCGCAAGGCCAACTCGGTCGAAGAAGCGGAAGCGATCGTCCGCAAGCTGCCGAACTCGGGCATCAAGTCCATGTTCGACGCCGGCATGGCGGAAGTCCGCCGCACCCAGGACCTCGGCCTCTACACGATGCGCGACGCCCGCGACCACACGATGCAGCGCGTTTCCTCGGCGATGTCGACCCGTCAGAACGAGCACCTCGACGACCTCGGCTCGTCGATGACGTTCTTGGCCTCGATCGGCGCGAACGCGCCGTTCATCGGTCTGTTCGGCACGGTGTGGGGCATCATGGTGGCGTTCGTCGGCATCGCGAAGACGCAAACCACCTCGCTCGCGGTCGTCGCGCCTGGCATCGCCGGCGCTCTGCTCGCGACCGCCGCCGGTCTCGCCGCCGCTATCCCGGCGGTGCTGATCTACAACTTCGCCGCCAAGCAAATCTCCAAGCAAGGTCAGAAGCTCGACGACTTCGCTGCTGAGTTCATCGCGCTGGTTTCGCGCGACATGGACCGCCGCGCTGGTTGAGCTCTAACCGATTGGAGGCAGCCCAATGGGCGCTAAAGTATCCACCGGGGGCGGCGGCGGTAAGCGCAATCGTGCCGAGGTGACCGCGGATCCGAACGTGATCCCGTTCATCGACGTCATGCTCGTGCTGCTGATCATCTTCATGATCGCCGCGCCGATCTCCAGCGTCGATATCGAGGTCGATATGCCGACCTCGAAGATCGAGCCCTCCAAGCGGCCGCCACGGCCGACCTGGATCTCGGTCAGCCAAGGCCCGGGCGGCATCGAGACGTACGTCATGAACGATCTCGTGCCGATCGGCGAACTCGGCGAACGCACGTACGATGCGGTGAAGATCAACTCACCGCTGATCGCCAACGACGATTACGAGATCAAGGATCAGCGCATCTACATCCGCGCCGACCAGAACCTCGAGTATCGCAACGTGGTGCGGGTGATGAACCGTCTGCAGGACAAGGGCTTCACCAAGATCGGCCTCGTCGCCGAAGATCGGCGGAGGTAGGCCATGGGAGCGAAAGTAGCCGCTAGCGGCGGCGGCGGAAAACGGCGGGAAATGCCGCCGAATTCCGATCCGAACGTCATCCCGTTCATCGACATTCTGCTCGTGCTGCTAATCATCTTCATGGTGACGGCGCCGATCCCGACCGTCGATATCCGGGTCGATCTGCCGCCGCCGAACCCGGTTCCGATCCGGCTGGAGGGGCTCAACCCGACCGTCGTCGGCATCCGTGAAACCTCAGCCGGTCTCGCGGTTTATGTCGACGAGGAAGTGGTGACACTGTCCACGTTGGGAGAAGCGACCTGGCAGCATGCGGTACGCAACAATCCGGCGCTCAATCAGGAGGATGTCTATGCGGAAGCCCGCATCTTCGTCCGCGCTGACCAGAGCACGGCCTACGGGAACGTCGTCAGCGTCATGAGTCAGCTGCAGGAAGAAGGCTTCGCCAAGGTGGGCATCTTCGCTGAGCTAGCGAGCGAAGGGTAAGCACTATGGTTGGCCTTCGTCTCCTCTCCATGGGCGTGGCGGCCCTCATCTGCACCTTGCTGGTGTGGATGGCGCTGACCCAACGCTTCAGCGCGATCACCGATCTGTTCGAAGACCAAGACGCGGTCAAAGTCGAAATCGAACAGAAGGAAAAGCCGCCGCCACCGCCGCCGCCGCCGCCGGATCGTCCGCCGCCGCCGCCCCCGCCTGAACAGCGTGTGCCGCCGCCGGACCTTTCGGCTCCGCCGACGCCGACGCCGATCCCGGTCGCCGTCGATCCGCCGCCGGCGCCGCCGACGCCTTCGGTGCTCACCGGCGTCCGTTGGCTCGAACAGCCGAACGCGCGCGACTACGAGCGCTACTATCCGCCCCGCGCGCTCGAGCGCGGCCAGGAAGGGCGCGTGCAGCTCGACTGCATCGTCGACGCGAGCGGCCGGATCAACTGCACGGTCACTTCGGAAGACCCGCAAGGCTGGGGCTTCGGTGAAGCGTCGCTCCGCGTGGCGCGTCACTTCCGGCTCGCGCCGGCGACGGTCGATGGGGCGCCCACGTCGGGCGGCCGCATCCGCCGCACGATCGTCTGGCGCACCGCCGGCTGATCCGGGCTGGTCCTGAACAACAGAAGCCGCGGGATGCGAAAGCGTCCCGCGGTTTTTGTTTGTTTCGGCAAATCGGCAAGCCGGCAGGTCGGCAAGTCGGCAGATCGGCAGATCGGCAAGTCGTAAATCTGTGAAATCGCCAAGGGGACGTGCGGGGCGAAACGATCTCTGCCAATCGCCATTGCCGATTGCCGACTTGCCTACTTGCCGACCTGCCGATTTGCCGACTTGCCGATTTGCCGGCTTCGCCCACTCCCGGAGACGTGATTGCGCTCAAGCGCACGTGAGTGGATCGCGCGGCTGCTTCGGGCGCAGCCTTTCGCGAGACGCGAACGATCGCGCGAGGGAGGCTCATCATGACGACAGCTGCAGCTTTTGCGCTGCGCAAGCGTGCGCGCGATCTGGCGCCGGCGGCGGAGCCGAACGTCATTCCGTTCATCGACGTGCTGCTGGTGCTGTTGATCATCTTCATGGTCACGGCGCCGAAGCCGACGGTCGATCTGCAGCTGCAATTGCCGACGCGGCCCGTGCCGGTCGAGGTGATCATCCCGCCGACGATCATCGATGTCGATGCGTCCGCAGACGGCTATCGCATCTTCATTGGCGAGGAGGAGATCGCCTTGGCGGACGTGTCGGCGACGGTGATGGCGCGCGGATTGGCGGTCGATTCCGTGCTGACGGAAGAAGATGTGTTCGCCGAAGCGCACGTTGCGGTGCGGGCGCGCGATCAGGGCGTTGCGTATGGCGCAGTGGTCGCGGTGCTGGATGAGCTGAAACAAGCAGGCTTCGCGAAAGTCGGCGTGTTTGCGCAGAGCGCCGCGTGAACTTGCGTTTGCAACGCGTAAACTCTTCTCTCGCAAGCGTGATGGCGCTCTCGCGCGTGTGAATTGCCGCACGAGAGCCGCGCGCGCACGCTTCTCTCAAGCATCGGCGAACGATCGATGCGCGATAGGGAGGAAGCATCATGGCGCAAGCGCTTGGAGTGCGCGCGACGTCGTTCGTCGCATCGTCGGCATTGCTCGGCGCGGCGGTGATCGCCGCGTTTACGATGACATTGGTGCGGCAGGAGATCGTGACGCTGCCGCCGGAGCCGGGGCCGTTCGAGGTCTTCGTGCCGCCGCCGCCTCCGCCGGTCGACGATACGCCGCGCCAGCTCGAGGAAGTGCAGCCGCTTGCGCCACTCGGCGATTTCTCGTTCGAGCGTTTGGTCAGCGATCTGCAGACGCTGCCGGAGCTGACGGTCTTTCCGGTCGGCGAGGGCGCCGGCGCGGGGCCGCCGACCGTGATTGATCCCGAATGGGTGCGTAGGCCGCGCGACCTAGCCCGCTACTATCCGACGCGTGCGCTCGAGCGCGGCGTCGAGGGCAGCGTCACGCTGAACTGCCTCGTCGACACGGGCGGGGCGCTCCATTGCGACGTCGTGTCCGAGACGCCTGCCAATTGGGGATTCGCCCAGGCGGCGCTTCGCATCTCGCGCGACTATCAGATGGTTCCGGCCACCCGCGACGGGACGGCAATTGCAGCTCGTCACCGGATGGTGATCCCCTTCCGCCTGCAATGACCCTATAAGGCCGCCCCGGCCAACCGCATTTTGGCCGCGATTGAAAAGCACATGCCGGGCGAGGGGATACGTCCGGCACTGGGACAGGAGATGGACTTTATGAAGCTGATGATCGGCGCCGCCGCTGCGGCCCTGCTGCTCGCCACGCCGGCGATGGCGCAAACCGCGACGCCGGCTATCCCGGCCAGCTGCGCCAATTTCGACGCCGCGCCGACGTTGGTGGACGGCGCGAACGCGACGCGCGCGCAGATGAACACCACGAGCCAGAGCGTCGAAACCTGGCGCGCCGCGATCGAGACCAAGCGCGCCGCCTGCCAGACCGACATCGCGGCGCTGCGCGCGCAGCTCGAAGCGGCCGTCGCGGCGTACAATGCATCGGCCCAGAGCGCGTCGCAGACGCTGTCGGCGTGGAATACGGAAGTCACCGAGTTCAACGGCCGCGGCGAAACCGCCGACACGCGCGAGCGCCGCTCGGCGCTCGGCGTCAGCCGCCGCGACGACTAATCGCCGAGGGCGACTTCCGGCGCGTGGTCTTGCGCATAGCGCCAGATCGGCGTCGTCAAAGCCAAAGCCAAAGCGGCCAGCGCTAATCCCCCGGCGGGGATTAGCGCTGCTGTGCGCGGGTCGAGTTCGCTGGCGGCGAAGCCCATGATGGCCGAGCCGATCGGCGCCCCGCCCATGAAACCCATCGAGTAGACGGCGAGCAC
Source organism: Vitreimonas sp. (assembly GCF_035627415.1). Classification (GTDB taxonomy): domain Bacteria; phylum Pseudomonadota; class Alphaproteobacteria; order Caulobacterales; family Aquidulcibacteraceae; genus Vitreimonas. The sequence continues at coordinate 145,623 of NZ_DASPLU010000031.1, forward strand.
GCGCCCGAGATAGCGCGGCTCGGCCGCGCCCTGGGTGATGGTGCGGCTCATCGAAATGGCGACGCCGGCGGCGAGCCCCCACAGCGACACCACGGCGATGAACGCCGGGAAGCTCTTGTCGAATGCGAAGGTGAACAGCATCACGGCGCTGACGAGGTGCGAGACGATCAACGCCCGGCCGGGATGCTTCAGCGGTTTGAGGCGGCTGAGGATCACCGCCGAGACGAAGGACGCGCCCCAGAACACGGCGAACAACGCGCCGAGCTGCCCTTGTTGCGCCTGATCCGTGCCGCCGTAATGATCGCGCACGATCAGCGGAAACAGCACCTGGAACGAGCCGACGACGAACACGCCGACATAGAGCGCCGAGATCAGCATCGGCGACATGATCGGGTTGCGGAAGGAGTAGGCGATGCCTTCGCGCAGGTCACGGATCGCGCCCTTGAGCGTGCGTTCGTGGCCGGTAGGCTTCGGATCTTGCAAGCCCAGCGATATGGCGGCGCCGAAGCTCAGGACGATCGCCTGCAGCGCGAGGTAAGGCGCCGGGGTCGCGCCGGCGAGGCGCGCGACGAGGATGCCGGCGATCTGCGCGCCGATTTGCACGGCCGTGGTGGCGGCGGCGGCGGTGGCGATCGGCGTGTAGCGGCCGCGCGCTGTCTCGCGCAGGACGACGCCGTTCAACGCCGCGTCGCGCACCGGCATCATGAAGGCGGCGCACGCGCCAACCAGCATCGCGTAGGCGATCAGCGTCTCGTAGGTCAGGTAGCCTGCGGCGACGACGCCAGCGAGCGCGATCGAGGCGAAGGCGAAGATGAGGTGGAGCTTGGCGAGCGTGGGCCCCGCTTGCGAGCGCTCCGCCAACAGGCCGCCGAAGAGAAGCAAGCAAAAGAGCGGCGCCGAGAGCGCGGATTGGGCGAGGCCGACGCCCTCGGGCGTCGCATCGAGAAAGAACGCCACCAGCGACGGGAACAGCACGAACTGCATCCCGAAGGCGAAGAAGTAGAGCGCGACGAGCAGATAATAGAGGCTGAGCTCGGGCACGAAGCCGAGCAGGTTTCCGCGCTGTGGCTTTTGCTCAGAACTCATCCGCCCGCCTTGAAGCCCCGCCACGTTCACACGCGCTCCCGTTGACGAGAGCTTAACGCGGCGCGTGCTGACCTTGGGCGATATGGCGCTCACGAATCAACCTCGGCTTGACGCCGCCGATCCGCCGGCGCCGCTGGAGCTGAGCGAGCCGCATGCGCCGCAGGCGCGGGGCGCGCTGGTGGCGCGGCTCTGCGAGATCGTTTCGTGGCCGGAAAGCCGGCTCCCCGCCTACGAGCGCCAGCTGGCGGCGGACATCCTGGTCGGGCTGTTGCGCACGAGCAATATCGAGCTGCGCCGACGCTGCGCCCAAGGGCTGGCCCGGGTGACCGACGCGCCGAAGGGGCTGCTGCGGTACCTGGCGCGGGACGAGATTAACGTCGCGCTGCCGTTGCTGGAGGCAGGGGCCGGCTTCGACGATTCCGATCTGGTGGCGACTGTGCGCGCCGGCGTGTCCGCGCACTGGATCGCGATCGCGCGCCGGCGCCATCTCAGCGAGACGGTGACCGACGCGCTGATCCAGACCGGCGACACGCCGACGATCGAAGCGGTGCTGCGCAATCAGGGGACGCGGCTGTCGACCCAGGGCGTCGATCTCGTCGTCGCCCGCTCGCGTCAGGCCGCGTCGCTGCCGTCGCTTCTGGTCTCGCGCACCGAGATTCGGCCGACGCAGGCGCTGGTGCTGTTCTGGTGGGCGAGCTTCGAGGCGCGCTTGCAAATTCTGCGTCGTTTCGCTGTCGACAGGAACGTGCTGATCCAGGAACTTGGCGACGTGTTCAAACTGGCCGCGGCGGAAGGCTGGTCCGACGCCGATACGCGCAAGACGCTGCAGGTGATCGAACGGCGCCAGCGCAATCGCGCGGCGGCGGCGCAGAGCCCGTACGGCTCACTCGAAGGCGCGTTGGCGGCGGCCGAGCGAGGCGTCGACCGCGCGCTGGTTCACGAGATTGCGCATCTGGCCGGGATTAAGCCGACCACCGCCTCGCAGATCTTCGCCGATCCCGGCGGGGAGGCCATCGGCGTGTTCTGTAAAGCGGTCGGCTTGAAGCGGCCGCTGATGTTGGCGTTCTGGCGTGCGCTGCGCCGTCCCGCCGGCGATCCGGACGCCACCAACAATCCGCTCGGACGCGCGGTTTACGTATTCGACACTTTGGCGACAGCGAAGGCGCAGACGGTGCTGCGTTACTGGAACTGGTCGTTCACCGCCGACGCGGCCAATCTCGAACGCGTGAGTTTCGACGACGACGCGCTGGAGCTGCCGCTCGCGCGGCGGAACGCCGCGCTGTTGTTCAACCGCAACGTCTGAGCAAGCGCGCCGCCGCGCTGGCGAATCCCGGGCCGCGAGGCTAAGGCTGAACGCGCGCGCGACGGCGCGGGGAGGCGGATGGATGCTTCACGCCGCAGCCATGCTGCTGGGACTCACGCTGATCTGGTTCGTGGCGACCGCGGGCGCGCCTAACCTTGTGGATATCGCGGCCGCCGCGGGCGCGGCGCTGGCGTGCACTTTACTGGCGGCGCGCGCGGGCGGCGCCGGCGCGAGCTTCGCACGCGCGCCCAGGGCGGCGCTTGTGACTCTGTCGCGTTTGCCGGTGGTGTTCGGCGGCGCGCTGGCGACGTTGCGCGCGGCGATCTCGGCCGACGTCACTTTGCGGCCTGCGCTGGTGCGGATCAAAAGCCGCGGCGGCGGCGCCGCGCGCGCGGCGTTCGCCAACGTGTTGAGCTCGGCGCCGGGCATGGTCGTCGTCGAGACCGACAGCGACGGCTTTCTCGTCCATGTGCTCGATGAAGAGGGCGTCGACGCCAGCGCATTGGGTGAGCTCGAACGCATCGTCGGCGCGCAGGAGGGGCGATGAGCGCGCTGGCGATCGCCATCGGCGCGGGCGTTGCGCTGGCGCTGGCGGCGCCGCGTCTTTTCTCCGGCCCGACGCTGCACGATCGCGCCTTGGCGGCGAGGATGGTGCTGATCCGCGTGGCGCTGATCTGCGCTGCGGTCGCGGTCGCGATGGGAGAGAGCGCGTGGCTGGACGCGGCGTTTGCGCTCGTGTTCGCCGCCTTGGTGCTGACGACGGCAGTGATGAAGGTGTTTCGCGCGCGCACGTTCCAGGCGCCGCTGGCGCGGACCGGGGAGGACGCGTGATGGAGACGCTGACGCTGGTGCGCGAGGCGGCGGGCGCGGTCATTGCGTTCATCGGGCTTATTTTTGTGTTCGGCGGCGGGCTTGGGCTGTTGCGGTTTCCCGACGTCTACACGCGCCTGCATGCGGCGACGGCGTCGGACGGGCCCGGCGCGGCGTTGGTCGTGTTCGGCTTGGCGGTGATGGCGCCTGATCTCGCGATGGCGGGGCGGCTCGTCTTGCTGGCGCTTTTGATCGTCGCGCTGGGGCCGGTGTTCGCGCACCTCGCCGGCAGCGCCGCGCACGCGGGCGGCGTTGCCCCCATCGCCGGCAAGTACGCGGCGCCGCGGCCGGGCGCGCGTGCGGAGCGGACGCATGACTGAGCTGGCGCTGCACGGCTTCGCTCTGGTTCTGCTCGCCGGCGCATTGGCGGCGGCGCTCGCGGCGTTGACGGCGCGGGCGCTGATCGCGGCGTGCATGTACTTGGCCGCAGCCGGCGCGCTGGCGGCTGCGGCGGTGCTGAGCTTGGGCGGCGGCGATGGCGCGGTTGTGATTGCGCTCGTCGTCGCGGTGTGGGCGCCGCTGTTGATGCTGAGCGCCATGCTTTTGAGCGCGCCGGCGGCGAAGACGCTCCGCAAGGCGCCGCCTTGGCTGGCGCTGCTGGCGGCTTTGTTCGCCGCGGCGATGCTGGCGATGGCGGCGCCGGATCTCGGCCCCGCTGCGCCGGCTGCTCCGCTGCGGCTCGAAGGCGCAGCGTTCTGGCTCGCGCCGCTGCTGTTCGTGGCGGCGGCGGCGTGCGTGGGCTTGCTCGGCTTCGGCGAACGCGGCGCGCTGCGCGCCAACAAGGAGCGCGAGCTGTGAGGCCCAGCGCGCAGATCGTCGTCGCACGGGCGGCGCGCACGTTCACGCCGCTGCTGGCGCTGTTTGCGCTGACGCTGGTGACAGCGCGCGCGCCCGGCGAGGGCGTCGGGCTAATCGCGGCGCTCGCGTTCGCGCTGGCGCTCGCGCTGCACGCGCTCGTGTTCGGCGCAGCCGCGTTCATGGCGGCGTTTCCGCCGCTCGTGATGCGCTGGATTCTCGCGCTCGGGCTCATCGCAACTCTCGCGGCGGCGGGCGCGCCGGAATGGATTTATGCGCCGATGGCGATGGAGGCGGGGCTGTTCGCTTCGAGCGCGGCGGGCGCGTCGCTGATCGTGGCGGTGCTGTTCGGACGCGCCGCGGCTTTGGGCGATGTGGAGGGGTGATGGCGGCTGACGTCCTGATCCTGCGCATCGCGTTCGGCCTCTCGCTGGCGCTGCTGATCGGCGGCGCGGCGGCGGCGTGGGTGAGCGACAATGCGCTGAAGCGTATCGCCGGCGGTGTCGTCGCGGCGCTCGGCGCGCTCTCGGCGTTGGCGGCGCTGGGGGCGCCAGCGGCGCTCTCGATCGCGGGCGCGGCGGTGCTGTTCGCGCACGTCGCGTTCGGCGCGGCGCTTGCCGTGCGGCTTCAGGAAAGCTACGGCGCGGTCGAGGCGCCGGAGCTCGATCGAGCCGACAGCGCGGACGAGACTGCGGAGCCGACGCCGTGATCGGCGCCTATGTGGAGCTGGCGCGCGCGCATGCGCCGTTGCTGATGGTGAGCGTCGCGTTCGGCGCGGCGGCGCTGGCGATGTTGTCGCCGCCGCGGCTGAGCTGGTTCATCGCTTGCGCCGGCGCGTTGGTGAGCGCGGTGTTCGCGTTCGACCTGGCGTGGAGGCTGTTGGCAGGCGGCGGCGCGTTCGCGTTTCTGCTCGAAGGCGTTGCGCTCGAGACGGATGGCGTCAGCGTGTTCGGCGCCGCGCTGGTGAGTTTGACGGGCGTGCTGGCTCTCTTGGCCGCCGGCGCGCAGCTCGGCGATTTCGAGCGGCGAACAGCGTCGGTGGCGACGGCGCTTGGGCTTGCGGTGCAGACGGCGTGGATCGGCGCGCTCGCGGCGCGCGATTTGATCGGCGTTTTCGTCGCGGCGGAGACCGCCTGGCTTGCGGCCGCGGCGCTGCTGGCGCTGAGCGCCGAGCGCGGCGCGCTCAACGGCGCGCTGAGAATGCTGAGCGCCGGCGGCGTCGGCGCGGCGTTGTTTCTCGTCGGCGCAGCACTGATCCATCGCAGCGCCGGCACGCTTGATCTGCCCGCGATCGCGGAGGCGCACATCGAGGCGGCGGACGCCGCCGCGTTGGGCGCCGGGCTGATCGTCTTGAGCCTTGCTTTGAAAGCGGGCGTTGCGCCGCTGCACGATTGGCTCGGGGCCGGCTTCAGCCGCGCTAACGGCGCCGCCGCCATGATCGTCGGCGCTGCGGCTGTCGTCGGCGCGCTGACGGTGCTGGTGCGGGTCGCGGCGTATTTCGTTCAGGCGCCGGCGATCGGCGAGGGCGTTTCCATCGCGCTCGCCGTTCTCGGCGGGGCGAGCGTCGTCATCGGCTCGCTGCAAGCGGTGGGCGCGACCAATGTGCGCCGGCTCGCTGCGTACGCGGGCGCGGCTCAAGCCGGCGGCGTGCTGCTTTGCGTGGCGCTGGGATCGCCGGCCGGCGTCGCCGCGGCGTTGGTGCAGCTGACGGCTTTGGCGGCGACGGCGCTTGCGCTGTTCGGCGGCGCGGCGGCCGGCGGCGTGCGCACGCTCGAGGGATTGGATGGATTGGGCCGACGCGCGCCGCTCGCGGGCGCGGCGATGATGGCGGGCGCGATCAGCCTGATGGGCGCGCCGTTGACGCTGGGCTTCCTCGGCCGCTGGCGTCTCGTGGAAGCGGGCGTCGGCGCCGGCTGGTGGTGGGCCGCGGGCGCGGTGATCTTCGCTTCGCTCGCCGGCGTGTTCTACGGCGGGCGCCTGATCGAGCGGCTCTATTTCCGGCGCGCCGGCGAAATCTATCTCGGCGGCGCCGGCGCCTGGCGCTTCGCCGCGGCGCCGCTGCTGCTCGCGGCTATCGTGATGACGGCGCTCGGCGTCGCGCCCGGGCTTCTGCTCGATGCAGCCGACGCGGCGGCGGCGCAGATTCTGGGCGCGGCCGCATGAGCGCGTCGTTCGCCCTCTTCGGCGTGCTGGTCGCGCCGGTGCTGCAGGCGCTGTTCGTGCTCGCGCTGCAGAAGCCGCCCGGCCTTCGCGACGTCGTGCACATCGGCTTTGCGCTGGCGACGGCGATCTGCGCGGCGCGTCTCGTCGGCGCGGCGGCCGATGGAGAGACAGTGCGCATCGCGCTGGCGCAGCCTTTGCCGAACGTCGCGCTCGCCTTCGTGGTGGAGCCGCTCGGGGCGTTGGTGGCGGCGACGATCGGCGGATTGGGGTTCCTGCACGCCGCACACTCCGCCGGCGTCGTGCGCGCGACGCAGGAGAAAGCGCCGGCGCGGCTGATGGCGTTCATGGCGCTGGCGTCAGGCGCGACGATGGCGGTGGCGTTCTCCGCCAATCTGTTCACGTTCTTCGTCGCCTACCAGGCGCTGACATTGTGCGTGTTTCCGCTGGTGGCGCATCGGGGCGACGAAGAAGCGCGGCGGGCAGGGCGCACGTTTCTCGCGACGCTGCTGACGGCGTCGATGGGGTTGTTCCTGCCAGCGATGATCTGGACCTACGCGATCGCCGGCGCGCTCGATTTCCAGCCGGGCGGCGTTCTGGCCGGCCGTGTCGACGCGCTGACGGCGAACATCCTCTTGGTGCTGTTCGTGCTGGGGCTGGCGATGGCGGCGATGCCGCCGCTGCACCGATGGCTGCCGGCTTCGAGCCGCGCGCCAGATCCGGCGCTGGTGACGATCCAGGGCGTGGCGATCCTGCCAGCTGGCGGCGTGGGGCTGATCAAGATCGCCGCCTTCGTGTTCGGGCCGGCGCTCGCGACCGCGCGCTTCGCCGCCTACGGCCTGATCTTGCTTGCGGGCGTTGGCATGTGCGTGGCGGCGCTGATTGCGCTGTCGCGCCAGGACGTGCGCGAACGGCTGGCTTATTCGTGCATCGCGCAGTCGCTCGCGGTGGCGGTGGGCGCGCTGGTCGCGCTGCCGATGGGACTGTTTGCGGCGGCGCTGCAGATCGTCGCGTTCGCCTGTTCGGCGGCGACGCTGACGATGGCGGTCGGCACGACCGGAGCGATCACGGCGCGGCGGACAGTCGCCGACTATGCCGGCCTCGGCCGGGTGATGCCGTGGACGTTCGCGGGCTTCGCGCTCGCGTCGGCGAGCATGATCGGCATGCCGCCGTTTTCGGGCGCGTGGGCCAAGCTCTGGCTGATCACGGCCGCGGCGGGGGCGGGGCTTGTCTGGGCGGCCGCGCTCGTCGGTGCGGCGGCGGTGCTCACGTTCGCGCACCTGGCGCCGCTCGCGGCCAACACGCTCGCGGGCAAGGCGCCGACCGACGCGTTCAAGCGGCCCGACGGCGCCTCGATACTTCTTGCCGCGCCGGTGATCCTCTCGGCCGCGGCGACGCTGTGGCTGCTGGTGCTGGCGGACCCGTTGTCGTCGTTCCTGGCGCCGATCTGGAGCGACGGACAATGAGCAAAGCGCCCCCTCCGCGCGGCGGCGTCGCTGGTCTTGCGCTGTTGTTTTGCCTGACGGCTCTGGGCGTGGGGCTCGCGTTCGATTTTAGCGCGCGCGCGCCGGGCGGCTTCTGGATCGGCGCCCAGCCCGGCGCTTCGGCGATCATCGGCGCCGGCGCGGCGATCGCGTGCGCGCTCGTCGCCCGGCTCGCGCACCTCGTGTTCGGCAAGCGGGACGGCGATGTTTGAGTTCACCCTCAACCCGGGCTTCGTGCCGATCCTGGCCGGTCTCATCGTGCTCGCCGCGCCGCGCATCGCGCGCGCGCCGATCATGGCGCTCGCGGCGCTGGCGGCCCTGTGGCTGGTGCTGGGCAACGAATTCGGCGCGGCGGCGACGATGCGTCAAATGGGCGTCGAGACCGTCCCACTCGACCTCGACGCGCTCAACCGCATCTTCGGCATCGTCATGCTGATCCTGCTGATCGCGATCGCGATCTACACCGGCGCGCGGCGCAACCGCTACGAGGACGCCGCGATCCTGATGCTGGCCGGCGGGGCGGTGTCGGCGCTGTTCGTCGGCGATCTGGTGTTTCTGGTGGCCGCAGTCGCGCTCTCCGGATTGGCGGCGGCGTGGATCGTGTTCGCCTCGCCGCTGGACGGCGCGCGCTTCGCCGGCGTCAGGCTGCTGATCTGGCACGGGCTCGAGGGATTGCTCTTCTTGATTGGCGTGGCGCTGCATCTCACCGCGACCGCCGGCATCTCGAAGTTCGTGCGCCTCGACGCCGGCAGCATTTCAGGCGCCTGCATCTTTGCGGCGCTGTTGCTGCGCATTGGCGCGCCGTTCGCACATGTCTGGCTGAAGGATGTCGTGTCGCATGCGTCGGCGGCGGGCGGGGCGGCGCTCACCGCGTTCAGCACGATGCTCGGCGTTTACGCGTTGGCGCGGCTGTTTCCGGCCGAGCCGCTGCTGGCGCCGATCGGCGGGGCGATGATCGTGGTGGGGCTGGTGTTCGCGGTGATCACGGACGACTTGCGCCGCGCCGCGGCCTACGCGCTGACGGCGCAGACGGGCGTCTGCGTCGCCCTGATCGGCGAAGGGTCGCGGCTTTCCCTCGCCGCCGCCGAGGGACATGCGTTCGCGGCGTTGCTCGGCTTCGCGGCGCTGCAGATGGTTCTAGGCGCGCTGCTCGAGCGCGGCGGCGTGCGGCGGCTGAGCGAAATGAAAGGCGTTGCGCGGGCGATGCCGATCACGTCGTTCCTGCACCTTGCCGCGGCGCTTGCGTGTTCGGCGGTTCCGGGCTTTGCGCTCTATGCGACGCAAACCGTGGCGCTCGATGCGATGGCGCGGTGGGAGCTGCGCTGGCTCTGGCTGCTGGTCGCGCTAACGTCCGCGGTGCTGTTCGTCGTGCTTGCGCTGCGGCCGACGCTCGAAGCGCATCGCGCGACGGCGCCGCGTCCGTTCCGGGAGTCGCCGTTTCCGATGATGCTCGGCGCGTCGCTGGCGACGTTCTTGTGCTTCTCGATCGGTGTCGCGCCGCAATGGCTCTACGCGTTGATGCCGACAGAACTCGCGTTTCAGCCGTACGAGATCGAGAGGCTCGCGCCGCAGCTCGCGCTGATCGGCGCGGCGGGCGTCGCTTATCTCGCATCGCGCGGCGTTGGCTTGGCGCCGGCGGCGTTGCCGTCGCGCACACTCGATGTCGACGCCTTCTATCGCGGGCCTGTGGCGGGCGCCGGCCGCTGGGCGGGCGTGCTGTTGTTGCGCGCCTACGGCGCATGGCAGGCCGGGGCGGCGCGCGCGGGCTATGGCGCCATGCGCATGTTCGACCGGCTGTCGCAGCTGTGGGATCGCCCCTTCGCCCCCGCACGCAGCGCCGCGGCGGCGCAGTTCCTTGCCATCGGCGCCTTCCTGTTGCTCATGTTGCTCTTCAGGTGAGCGCACCTTCAGGTATAGTGTTAGTAATCGCTCGCCCTTAGACAAATATGGCTAAGGCAAATCCACTATTAGTCTAGGCTCCGGCTTGGCATTACCCAGTCCGCCATCTATACTGTGGCGCTTTAGTATTTGAAGCCGATGAGAGTACGATGGAAAAGCAGCAGGACCTCGTGGGAATGGCTGCGGAGATCGTTTCGGCCTTCGTGTCGGCGAACCAAGTCGCCCCACAGGAGATCCCAGCGCTGATCCGGACGGTGCATTCGGCCCTGCTCGAGATTTCGGATTCCAAGGGGACGGCGCACGAGCCGGCCCTGGAGCCGGCGGTGTCGGTGAAGAAGTCGATCACCCCGGATTACATCATCTGTCTCGAAGACGGTAAGAAATTCAAATCCTTGAAGCGCCACCTGCGCACTCGCTACGGCATGAATCCGGACGAGTACCGGGCCAAGTGGGGCCTGCCGCACGACTATCCGATGGTCGCCCCGAACTACGCCAAGGAACGCTCGAACCTGGCCAAGCGCATGGGCTTGGGCCAGTCGCGCAAGGGTGGCTAGGAAAAAAATCATATTTATATACTTCGCGCCACACACCCTAAAATCAAACACTTAGCGCCGGTCACACCGTAAGCATATTCGCAAGGCTATGGAATCCTGCGCGAAATTTAATACGGCTTGTGGTGCGAGGGTAGGTAGCTATTCCTAGCGAACGCTTGACACTCGGCTAAGTGTAGCTGGTCGGACCCTAAGCGCGCGAGGGCGCAAACCGCAGTGGAGGCCTGCCTGCGAAACTGGTTCACCACCAGTAACGGCTATGAGGCAAACCTAGGTGCCATCGACGCTGCCGCCATCGCCCTCATTATTCTTCGCACGCTTGATGATCCCTCGGTTTCTGATGAGTACGCCGAAAATGAATAAGCGATTTTGGAGCGTCAGCATCCGATCCAAGACGTCTTGGAAATCTCGGGCCTTATAGACGAGATGCTTGCCTTTCATCTCTTGGGCGTCGTCGGATGTTCTTTCTCCGGCCTCAAACGCAACGAGGGTCGGCAGGTGCGCGTCCATGTCCAATAACACTAAACCATCCGGCACATCAGGAAGCGCGGCCCAAACGCCATGAACCACGCGGTTCCGCTCCCCGCCGCGCGCTGCGAACTCAGCAAGCAGCTCGGCCAAGTGCGTTTGCTCATCTCCTGTGAGTTTGAGTTTCGCGATGGCGTTGAACGCTGCCTTCTGGGCGGCGCTACCTATCAGGGCGCTGTAGATGGCGTGGCCGATCTTTGCATCGACTCCGAGCATCACCAACGTCAAGAATTCCATGGAGCGCTCTACATTGCCCCACGCGGCGGCAACCGCGGCAATTCCAAGCGCTGGTTCATGCCGTTTCAATACGGCCATGGGGCCCATGTCGATGCCTGCAAGTGTGAGAATTTTTTTGCGATAGGGTTGCGGCATGTCGTCTGACAAAAGGTCCTCTGATCAATTCAGCGAAGAAGAAACGAAGCGGCGCGCTGAGGAAGCGTTGCGCGGCGCGTTCAAAACACCGCCAATCCAGGGCCGTAAGGTGCCGCCGGCGCCGGCCCAACGTAAAGAAGACGGCGCCGACGAGTCCACCTAGGGGGAGATTTTCGCCTTCAGCCACGCGGCGGCTTCCGCCGCTTTGGACGTGCCCCAGCCTGATCCAGGCTTTAGTTCAATCACTACGACTGAATCGTCTGCGTCGAAGAGCGACTTCGCCCAATCGCGGACTTGTGCAGCTGTGCTGTTAAACTCGAAACCCCATAGGCTTTCGAGCAGCGCAACGCCGTTGTTCTTTTCTGCCGCTTCGTAGAAGCGGCTATAATCACGCACCTTGTGTGCGTCATAAGAAACGAGAAAGAATGCCATCGTTTGCCGTTCCAGAACTCGATCAGACGATCCGATCGACTCAGTAGTGTTCGGAAATCAGCTGCAATCAATTGCGAGAATTGCTTCGATCCTCCCCAGGACTTCCCACATCGTGTCTTGGGGGCAGTCACTGTGGTACCTCATGTCACGCGCGATCCAGTCGACCGAGCGCAATTGGTCACTAAGGATGAAGCCAGTCACTTTTGCTGTTGCCGGGACGGCAACCTCAAACGCACTTCCTTTGCCCTTACTGGTCACGGGGCAGACCATGCATAGGCCTGTCCTGATGTTGAAGTCCTTTGGTGAAAGCACCAGAGCAGGCCGTTGACCGGCCTGCTCCGTCCCCGCCTGAGGGGTGAAGTTCACAAAGACGAAATGACCACGGTCGGGCTGGTAGGCTGGCAAGTGTTCACCACTCTTCTTTGCCTACCGGCTCGCCCCAGTCTGTTTCGGCGTGATTGCCGTCTGTCGGGTTATGCGATGCGAGCAGGTCGGCCAACTTGAACTTCTTTCGCGCTGGGCGAATACAGAGAGTTTCATCCTCCACAAAGAGATTGACCGATGCTCCTTCGCTAAGCCGCACAGCTTCGACAACGTGCTTCGGCAGGCGAACAGCTAGACTGTTGCCTGACCGGAAAACGAAGGTCTGCATATACACCTCCTACGGCCCGATTCCCCGCAACGCTAGGCCGTAATAACATTGTATATACCCCAAAGGTTTCTCCTTTCCAAATCCTTTCTATGGTTACCGTCTGTCAAAAGTCGGTGATGTCGCAAGAGAGCAACGCCCCTAATCCTCGAATAAGTCGAGGTTCGCCGAACGCTCCGTCGCGCCCTTGAGGCGCTTCGCTTTTGCACGAAGCCTACGCATGAGCGCCTTGCGCCCGCGCGCTGCGCGCTTAATGCGCGCCAGCGTGTATTCAGGCGACGGCGGCCCCGTTAGTCCGCCGATAGGTCAGGCGCTTGCCTTCGATGCCTTCAACGGCGCGTTGCGCGCGCATGGCGTCGGTGAAGCCAAGCTTCGTGCGGGTGTTGTGGCGAAACTCGTATTCGCCAACATAGCGGTGCAGGTGCTTCTCGGCGCAATGCTGATAAACGCCGGTCATGCCCTTCTTGAACACGCCGAAGAAGCCTTCGGCCGAGTTCGTGTGAACGTCGCCGCGCGCGTATTCGCCGGCGCTGTGCTTGACCGTTTCGTGTGATCCGAGTTCGGCACCGACCTTCGTGTAGAGGCGGCTTTCGTCAGAGTGGAGACGGGATTTGGGATGGACGTTTTCGCGGACGATCTTTTCGACCGTTTCGCGGTTGGCTTCGGCAACGTGAAAGACGCGGGCTTGGCCGCCACGTTCGATCAAGGCCACAACGGCGCGCTTGTTGGCCGGGCCAGAACCGCGCTTCACGAACGCGCGGCCGGTCGTGCTGACGGTGCGCGGGTTTTCGACTTTGCCGAAGTAGGTTTCGTCGGCTTCAACGATTTGGCCGGGGCCGCCCAGCGGGCCGGTCAGACCGCCGTTCGCCATCGCGGCGCGGATGCGATGCGCAAGAAACCACGCGGTTTTGTAGGTCACGTCCAACGTGCGGTGGAGCTGATGGGCGGACATGCCTTTCTTGCTCGACGCCATCAGGTAGAAGGCCATCAGCCACACCGTCAGTTTGACGTGGCTGGCTTCCATCACCGTGCCGGTCATGACGGTGAAGTCCTTGCGGCATTCCTTCGCGCCGCAGCGGTAGCGGCCCTCACGCTTCGTCTCGTATTCAGAGCCGATCGAGCCGCACTTCGGGCAAACCCGACCGCCCGGCCAACGCAGGGCTTCGATATACTTGCGGGCTTCGGCTTCGGAGCGGAACTGGGGGGCGTCGAACTTCATGGCGGTAATCTAGCTATTCAAGCTTGTGGCGTCAAGTATATAAATAGGAAAAAAATCCGCAAATTAGGAAAAAATCTATCCTACAGCGCTGCGGCGGCCGTATCCTCTGGATCGGCATGGGATCGCTGCGTTGGAGTGCTGAAGGATGGAAGTTTCGGAAAGGCGTCTGGCCGACATGGCCGGCGCGGAGCTGGCGGCGCATGTCGCGAGCTATGGCTGCGGGGTGCCGGCTGAAGAGATCTTGCGGCCGAAGCGGGGTTCGGCCCGGGCGTCGTTCGCGCGGCAGGTGGCGATGTACCTCTGCTATGTCGGGTTCGAGATCAGCCTGACCCGTGTCGCTAACGCGTTCGACCGCGACCGTTCGACCGTGGCGCATGCGTGCCACATCATCGAAGACCGCCGCGAAGAGCCGCGCTTCGACCGCTGGATCAGCGGGCTCGAAGCGATGATGCGGCGCGCGCCGCAGCCGACAGCGAGGACGCTATGACGGCGGCGGTCGACGAGGCGCTGGCGCGGCTCGCGTCATCGGCGGCGGTGCTGGCGCCGGCGGGCGAGAACTATGGCGTTTATCCGGGCGGCGATCGCAGGCGCCGTCCGATCGTGCGGCTTGCGCCGGTTGAGGTGCGCGATCTCGAAGCGTGCGGCGCGATCGAGCAGCGCGGCGACGGCGCTTATGTGTTGAGCGAAGCCGGCAAGGCGCGCGTCGCCCGCTCGCTGGCGCGCGAGGACGAGGCGTATCTGATCCAGCACGCGCCAATCGAACCGCGCACGGTGATCGATCGCGACGGCGACGAGCGCAAGGTGCGGGGCGTCAGGCGCGGCGACGTGCTGCGCAGGCTCGCGGCTTTGCGCGATGCGCAAGATCTGCCGTGGCTGAGCGAGGCCGAACTCGAGGCGGCGCGGCGCTTGCGCGCCGACTGGGACGCGAGCCAAGCGGGACTGGTGCGCGGCTCCGACTGGTCGGCGCCGCCGATGGGCGCGGGCGCGCGCGGCGTCAGCAACGCGCAGGAGCGGGCGATGGCGGCGCGCTGCGATGCGCGGCGGCGCGTCGGCGAAGCGCTGGACGCGCTGGCGGCGCCGCTGCGGCGCGTGGTCGAGCGCGTGTGTCTGCACGAGGACGGGCTCGAAGCGCTGGAGCGCGCCGAGGGCTGGCCGGCGCGGTCGGGGAAATTGGTGCTTAAGATCGGGCTGGCGCAGATGGCGCGGGGGTTAGGGGAGTAAGGGAGTAGGGCAGTAGGGGGGAGCGCGTATCGCACACGCCGTTTCTATTCCCCTACTCCCTTACTGCCCTACTCACCTACTGCCTTCTTCGCCTCGTCCTGCATGCGCTTCATCATGGCGAAGAGACCGTTGGAGCGTTGCTGGGTGAGGGCGTCCTGGAGGCCGAGGCGTTCGAACACGGCGCGCGGATCGACCGAGAGGATTTCTTGCGGCGTGCGGCCGGAGAAGATGCGCATCAGCATGGCGACTTCGCCGCGCACGAGATGGGCGTCGGAATCGCCGCGGAAATAGAGCTTTTCCGGCGCTTCGGGGCGGCGCTCGGAAACGAGCCAGACCTGACTGGCGCAACCGCGGACCTTGTTGGCTTCGACGCGCGCATGCTCGGGCAGCGGCTCGAGTTCGCGCGCGAGTTCGATCACATGCGCGATGCGCTCCTCCCAGTCGGGCAGGAGCGCGAAGTCGTCGGCGATTTCGGCGATGGTGTCGTCTATCGCGGCCATGGGCCGGAGATGCGCCTTTGAAGGCGCGAGAGCAAGGCTTGGACCGCCGATGTTGCTCGCCGGCGGTCCAAGACGCTTTAGTCGCGGCCGCCGCCGCGCGCTGCGGCGGGGATCGGCGTCATCGCTTGCGCGTCGGGCTGGCCGACGGCGCCGATGCAGGTGCCGATGTCGCGCAGGCCGTGCTGGCCGAGGCAGAACGCGTTCTCATAACGGAAGCGCGCCGCCGACATGCATTGATAGAGCTGCAGCTGCGCCATCTCGATGCAATCGCGCGAGCGCGGATCGCTGATGAGGCGCGTGACGGCGCTCTGGTTGGTGTCGATCGCGTCGAGCGCTTGCAGCGCGGCGACCGCGGCCATGCGGTCGAGCGCTTCGGCGCGGGTGACGTTGGCGCGAGTCGCCACCGCCGGCGTCGAGGCGACTTCGACGACCTGGTCGCCGCCGCGCACCGAGTCCCAGAAGCGGCGCCCGCCATAGGCGGTCGGATCGTTGGCGGGTTGCACGCTGAGCGTCGCCACGGTGAGGCGCGGGGCGACGCTGGAGGGCAGCGCTTCCGCCGGCGCGCCTTCGCGGCCGAGACTGCGGATGCGCTGCACACGCGCGTTCTGACCCGGCGCGACGGCGTTGGCCCAACGCTGACGCTGGATCGAATAGGCGAGTTCTTGATAGCGGTCGGCGACGCTGATGATGCGCTGCGAGTCCGCTTGCGCGGATTCGAGCAGCATGCGGGTCGCTTCCTGGCCGCCGCGCAGACCGCGCGCGTAGGACGGATCGACCGTGACGGCCCAGATGACGGCGTCGCGGCCGTAATAGGCGGCGGCGTCGCGTACGCCTTGCACGAAGGCCGGCGATTGCGCGGCGGTTTGGGCGCCGTAGGCGATCCAGCCGCGGGTCAGCGCATCGCGGTTGTGACGACCGACGCGATCGAGCGCGGTCTCCAGCGCATTGGCGTTGCTGGGCGTGTTGGCGCGCAGCTCGGAGACATCGCTGTGATAGGCCGCGTAAGCAGTGATGGCCGTCTGCAGATCGGTGTTCTGCGACGGGGTTTGCGCGTGGGCTGCGCCGCCGAGAAGGGCGACTGCCGCAGTGGTTGTCCAGGCCGCAAGGGTCCGCATCGGCTCTACTCCCTCTGAACTAGAATGGTGAGTCCGCTTTCGACCGCGACTCGAAGCGGGCATCGTGTCCCCCAGCGCGTTAAGAACTCTTTTACTCGCGGGCCGAGTGACGGTGTCAACGAAATCAGCAGTAACGAAGCCTGCAAAAGCAGCGCCACGCTTGCGTTTGGCGTTGGCGTTTTGGTTTTGGCTGGCGGGCGTCACGGTCGCTGCAGCTTTGTCGTGGATAACCGGCGCCGAAATGAGGCTGCTCGGCGGCGCAGTGGCGCTCGCTTTGGCGCCGGCTTTGGCTGGCTTCATCATGCTGCCTTACCTCGGGAGAAAACCCGTCGATACGGCAATGGTTGCCGTCTGGTTAATCTCCGGCGTGGGACTCGCGGCAGGTTCCGGCGGCGCCGGATCGCCGCTCGCGGCGATGCTGATCCTCGCGCCGGCGATGGCGTTGGCGCTCGGCCGGCGCTGGGCGCCGGAAGCCGGCGCTGCGGCCGCTTTGGGATATGCGCTCGCCGCGGCGCTGGCGCTGGTGGAGGAGGAGGCCGCGCTCGGCGGATTCGCCGAAGCGCTGGCGGCGGTGTCGATCGCCTTTGCGGCGGGGCTGATGGCGATTGCGCAAGCGATGCCGGCGGCGGCGCGCGAAGGCGCGATGGAGCGGCGGGTCGCCGAAGTCTCGCACGAATTGCGGACACCGCTGACGCACATTCTGGGCTTTGCGGAAATGATCGAACGCCAGATCTTCGGCGAAGTCGGCGCGCGCTATGTCGAGTATGCGGGGCTGATCCGGCGCAGCGGCACGCATCTGCTCGGGCTGGTGAACGACCTGCTCGATCTCTCCAAGATCGAGGCGGGGCGGTTCGACCTCGAGCTCGAGACCTTCGACGTGCGCGGCGTGGTTGAGGAGGTGGTGCGGCTCTCGGCAGACAGCGCCGAGAAGAAGCGCATCGCGCTGAGTATGGTGACGCCGGAGGCGCCGCTGCTGGCGCATGCGGATGCGCGGGCGCTGAAGCGAATCCTGATCAACACCGTCAGCAATGCGATCAAGTTCACGCCCGAAGACGGCCGCGTGATGGTGGCCGCGGCGGTGCGCGACGGCGTCATCGTGCTGGAGACGATCGACAGCGGCCCCGGCATACCGGAAGCGGAGCGCGCAACGCTCGGGCAGGCCTATGAGCGCGGCTCAGGCGGCGCGCGCGCGGAGGGGACGGGACTGGGCTTGTCGCTGGTGCGCGCGCTGGCGGCGCTGCATGGCGGGAGTTTGAGCTTTCATGATGCGCCGGGCGGCGGCGCTTTGGTGCGCGTGACGTTGCCGGTGCTGGTCAGCGGCGGATCGTGAGGAAGGCGCGGGCGGCGTCGACGTCGCCGACTTCGACCAGAAGGCGCTGGGTGGCGCGGCCGGTCTGCAGTTCGATGACGACGGTTTCACGCGGATCGAGCGCTATCAGATCGCGGAAGGCGCTGTCGGGGAAGATGAACAGCGCTTGGCTGCGGCCGCCGCCGAGGCGCTCGATACTTCGGGTCGAGGGCGCCATTACCGAAACGCCGGGCGGCGGCGCGCCGGCTTCGAGGCCGCGCGCCACCCGCTGATTGAGGCTCACTTCCGAACGGGGCTGGGCGCGATCGCGCAGGATGAGCCGGGCGGACGCAGGCGCCGCGGCGTTGCCCGAGATCGGCACGGCGAGGGTGAGGCGTTGAGCGCCGCCGGCTTGGCGCACGCCGAAGATCGCCGGCGTCGGCCCCTCGATGGCTTGGCTCAGGCGCCAGCCCTCGCTGATGCGGCGGGCGATCCAGAGCCGCTCCCAGCCGGGAAACTCCATTGAGCCCGCGTTCACCCATTGCGCGACAATGCGGCTGACGGAGCCGACCGAAGCGGCGGTCCGCTGATCGTTGCAAGCACGCTGGCGCGCTGCGGTGACGACGGCGTTTTCCAACTCTCGCATCTGTGCGTTCGACCAGCCGGCGCGCAACAAGGCGCCGCGGGTCTGCGCGGCGCTGACCTGAAGCGCGTCGCGGATGGAGGGTGAGAGCAGGCGGCATTGCGCGTCGGCTTCGAGCAGGCCGCGGCGCTCGACATAGGCTTCGCGCGCGTTCGGGCCGCTTTGGGCGGCGGCGGAGGCCGGAACGGCCAAAAGCGCGACGGTGAGAAGAAGCAAGCGCATGCGCGCCTAACAGGTTAAGAGAACGTGGTTGCGTTCCGGTGAATGGAGGCCGCGCCGGTGGACGAATTGAAGACGGATTTCTGGGCCAGCGCGCTGATCCGCCGCGCTCAGATCGCCGGCGCGTTCGCAGCGGTGGTGAAGAAGGGCGACGCGGACGCGGGGGCGGTGTTGGTCAAGGTAGCGACGCTGGATCGGCGCGCGCGGCTCTATGCGCCGGCGCGGAACGGCGAGGGGGAACGGATTTGGCTCGATCTCTCGGCCGGGACGCTGGGCGATGACGAGGCGGAGGTGGATGCCGCGATCCGTAGACGGACGGAGAAAGACCCGGATTTGTGGGTCATAGAGGTGGAGGACCGGCGTGGGCGGCATTTTTTGCTGGAGCCGGTGGATGTGGGTTGAGGCGCCAGGTTTCAGGTGTCAGGGGCAGATGTCGCACCTATCTCCCTCGCCACCTGCGCTTGCGGCCTGCTAACACGCCGGACCGATCCGTCCCTGACACCTCAAGTCTGAACCCGACACCTGAAATGTCCGACCCCGCTACCGAGGCCGCGCGCCGCAGAACGTTCGCGATTATCTCGCACCCGGATGCGGGCAAGACGACCTTGACGGAGAGTCTGCTGCTTGCGGGCGGCGCGATCCACTTGGCGGGCGCGGTGGCGGCGCGGGGGCAGGCGCGGCGGACGAAGTCCGACTGGATGAAGATCGAGCGCGAGCGCGGCATCTCGGTGTCGTCCTCGGTGATGATGTTCGAGCACGCGGGGTGCGTGTTCAATCTGCTCGACACGCCAGGGCACGAAGACTTCTCGGAAGACACTTATCGGACGCTGACGGCGGCGGATTCGGCAATCATGGTGCTCGATGCGGCCAAGGGCATCGAGCCGCAGACATTGAAGCTGTTCGAAGTCTGCCGTCTGCGCGACATTCCGATCACCACCTTCATCAACAAAATGGACCGCGAAGCGCAGGACCCGTTCGCGTTGCTGGACGAAATTCATTCGAAGCTCGCGATGGATACGGCGCCGATGTATTGGCCCGCCGCTTCGGGGCAGCGTTTTGCCGGCATGCTCGATCTGACGACGGACGAGTTCGTGCCGTTCCGGCGCTTGGAAGCGGGCGAGCAGGGCTTCGCCAGCGAAGAACGGCAAAAGCGCAGCGGCAACGATTTTCTGCTCGGCGTCGCCGACGACGTGCGCGCGGAGCTGGAGGAAACGGCGGAACTGGCGCGCGAAGGGCTGCCGAAGTTCGATCTCGCCGCGTTCCGCGAAGGACATTTGACGCCGGTCTATTTCGGCTCGGCGTTGCGCCGCTTCGGCGTGCTCGAACTGCTGGCGGGCTTGCGGGCGCACGCGCCATCGCCGCACGCGCAGAAGGCTGTGGTGAAGGGCGCGGAGACCGAAGTCGCGCCGTCTCGCAACGAGGTGACCGGCTTTGTATTCAAGATCCAGGCGAATATGGATCCCAAGCACCGCGACCGCGTCGGCTTCTTCCGCATCTCGTCCGGGCGCTTCCAGCGCGGCATGACGCTGAAGACGGCGGCGGGAAAGGGCTTCAACGTCCACAATCCGATGATGTTCATGGCCCAGGAGCGCGAGATCGCTGACGAAGCGTTTCCGGGCGACGTGATCGGCATTCCGAGCCATGGCGGCTTGCGCGTCGGGGATTCGCTGTCGCAGAGCGGCGATGTCGTGTTTCAGGGCATTCCGAATTTTGCGCCGGAAATTCTGAAGCGGGTGCGGGTGAAGGACCCGCTGAAGCAGAAGCATTTGCGCAAGGCGCTGGAGTCGCTCGGCGAAGAGGGCGTGACGCAAGTGTTCAAGCCGGTGCATGGCGGCGATCTCGTCGTGGGCGCGGTGGGCGCGCTGCAGTTCGACGTTTTGGACGAACGGATGAAGGCCGAATACGGGCTCGAAGTGATCTTCGAAACCTCGCCGTACCAAGCGGCGCGCTGGGTGAGCGCAGAGAGCCGCGCCGATTTGGAGGCGTTCGTCGAGAAATCGGCCGCGCAGATGGCGGAAGATGTCGACAACGCGCCGGTGTTCCTGGGCAAGAGCGCCTGGGAGATCGGCTATGTGCAGGACAAGAACCCGAAAGTGCGGTTCAGCGCCGTGAAGGAGCGGGCGGCTTAGGATGCACCGTCGCTGCGCACGGCCTATCTGAATGCGGGCCTGAAGGCCCGCGGTTCTTCTAAGCCGCGCGTGTGTCTTCGGCGTTCTTGCGCACTTTGAAGAAGCGGACGGCGCGTTGGGCGGCTTCGACGGGGACGGCGTTGTACATTTTGCCGAACTCTTCGGCCCGGGCCATCGCGGCGTCGCCGCCGCCGATCAGCACGGCCATGGTGACGAAGAGCGGGCGCTCGATGTTGGCGGCGCGGCAGATCATGGCGAGCCCCTCGATGTCGCCTCGCTCTAAGAGCGCGGCGACGGTCTGGTGGTCGACATGGGTGAGCTCGGCGAGGCCGTAGAGGAAGTAGGCCTGCTTGGCTTCGCGCCAGAGCGAAACCAGGAGACGCGCGCTGAGTTCGCCGGCGTTCTTCTTCGATTGGATGAACGCCATCGCGTTTTTGGCTTCGGCGCTGAGGTCGACGGCGGACTTCTTCATGCGGTCGCGCGCCTTGTTCAAGGCGGCGTCGAGCGTCGCCGGATCGACGCCGGCGTTGCGCTCCATGATCTGGTTGCGCAGCCGGGTTTCGACCACGAAATACATTTCGTTCAGAAGATCGAGCGGCATGTCGGCGCGGGTGACGACGCCTTCGTGCAGCATGGCGTTGCGGCGGGCGCGGTCGACGGCGGTTTCCATGCCGGCCCGGCTCATTTTTGCGCCGTCGTTGCGGAGCAGCGCGTCGAGCGCGTGGTCGTCGCCGAATTTCACGATCGCGTCGGAGAGCGTCTCGCTGACGTCCTCGCGCTGGGCGACGGCCTTGATGTGAGCCTGGCTCTGGTAGTTGACGACCTGCACCAGGGTCTGCTCGTCGAGGACCTTGCTGCGGCGCAGGATCGGCCCGGCGATCTCGAAGGAGTGATTGGCGAGGTCGCGCAGCAGACCGACTGGCGCGTCGGCGGCGTCGCAGAATGTGGCCGAGAGTTCGGCCAGCACTTCGTCCTGCATCTCGGCGGCGACCATCTGCAGGACCTCGTCGAACAGTGCGGACTCGCGCGCGTTGCGTGTTTTCGAGGTCTCGAAGAAGAGGTCGGTGACTTCGCGCAAGAGATCGCGCCGGCGCTCGCTGTCGGAGAGCTTTGCAAGTTCAACCAGTTTCGCGAAACGGCCGTGGGACATGGCCTGGCGGCTCCTTAATCTGGCGCGGGAGCTTATGCGCCGCCCGTAAACAAACCTTGCCGCCGCCTCAATTTCGCAGGTCCAGGCGCGGACGAAGCGCAGCCGACTGCGGCTCGGGGCCGCCGAGGAGGTCGGAGTCGGCCTCTTCTTGGGTGCGCGCCGTGGTTTCGGGAAGCGCCGGCGTTTCCGGCGTCGCGACCGAAGCAAGAGGCGCCGCACTTGCTGGCGTTGGCGATGGGTTGACGAAAGATTGACGCAGCGCCTGGGGCGCGCGCGTGCTGAAGCCGACGACGCCCGCGGGCGGCGCGGCCGGCGCGGTCGCGCGCAGTTCGCACTGGTTCTGCGGCGTGTAGCTCCAGAGCATGCAGAGGCCGTCCTCCGCGCACAGGCGGGCGCAGGCGGCGGCGTCCGCCGCGGCGCGGGAGGCGTAAGCGCCGGCGGCGTGTGCGGGGGCGGCGGCGATACTGAGCAGAAGCGTTGCGAGGAGGATGCGCATGGCGCGGGATCGTCGTGCGATCCGGTTAACAGAGGATTCACTCCTCGGCCGAAAGCGCCTCGCGCTTCAATTCGATGTCCAGCCATTCGGCCTCGGCCGCGGCATGCTCGGCGCGGGCGGCTTCGAGGCGGCGGGCGATCTTGTCGAACGCGGCGGCGTCACGGGCGAAGATGCCGGGATCGGCGAGCTGGTGTTCGAGCGTCTCGATTTCCTGCGCCAGCTTCGGCATCAGCGCGTCGAGTTCGAGGCTGCGGCGCTCATCTTTGTAGCTGAGCTTGCTCTGTTTCTTTGGCGGCGGCGCCGCGGGCGGCGGCTTCTGCGGCTGCTGGCGCTTCAACGCTGAGACGCCGCCGTACTCGCGTTCGAAGTCGGCCCAGCCGCCGGGCGTCTCCACCCATTTGCCGGCGCCGACTGGGCCGATCACTTGCGTTGCGACGCCATCGAGAAAGGCGCGGTCGTGGCTGACGAGGATGACGGTGCCGTCATAGGCCGCGAGCATCTCTTCGAGCGCATCGAGCGTGTCCATGTCGAGATCGTTGGTGGGCTCGTCTAGCACGAGTAGGTTGGCGGGCTTGGCGAGCGCTACGGCGAGGGCCAGACGATTGCGCTCGCCGCCGGAGAGCGCCGACACCGGCTGGCGCAATTGCTCGGGGCCGAACAGGAAGTCCTTGGCGTAGGCGGCGACGTGGCGCGGTTTGCCGCGCACGATGATCTGGTCGCCGCCCTGCGGCGCGAGCGTCCGCCAGAGCGTCTCGTTCTCGTCGATGATGGCGCGCGACTGATCGACGTAAGCGATCTCGAGGTTCTCACCCATGCGCACCGCGCCTTGATCGGGATCGCGGCGCTGCAACAGGATTTCCAGCAGCGTCGTCTTACCGGCGCCGTTGGCGCCGACCACGCCGACGCGATCGCCGCGCATGATGCGGAGCGAAAGATTTGCGATGAGCGGCTTACCACCATAGCTTTTCGAGATGTTCTTCGCCTCGATCACGAGGCGGCCGGACTCGCCGCCGCGCTCGGCCTGGAGCGCTGCGGTCTGTTGCGAGGAGAGCGCCTTGCGGTCGCGGCGTTCGGCGCGCATCGCCATCAGTTTCCGGCGCCGGCCTTCGTTGCGCGAGCGGCGCGCGGTGACGCCGCGCTGCAGCCAATGCTCTTCGGTCTTCAGCTGGGTCTCGAGACGGGCGAAGGCGCGCGCCTCCTCCAGTTCGAGCGCCTCGGCCCATTGTTCGAACTGCGCGAAACCGCGATCGAGCTTCGCCAACCGGCGCTGGCGCAGCCACAGCGTCGCGGTGGAGACGCGTTCGAGGAAGCGGCGGTCGTGGCTGATGATGAGGGCGGCGCCGCGGAAGCTCTGGAGGCGCCGCTCGAGATCCTCGATGGCGGTGATGTCGAGATGGTTGGTGGGCTCGTCGAGCAACAGGATGTCGGCCTCGGCGGCGAAGGCGCGCGCCAGCGTGGCGCGCCGCATCTGGCCGCCGGACATGCGGCCGGGCGCGCGATCGGGATCGAGTCCGAACGCTTCGAGCGTCGCCTCGGCCGCGTAAGCGGGCGTCGGCGCGGCGCTTGCAGGCAGCGCGACGGAAGGCGCGCTCGCATAATCGCGCAGCGTCTCGAAGCCTTCGAAACTGTCTTCCTGCGGCGCCCAGGCCACCCGGGCGCCGGACGCGAAGGCGATGTCGCCTGCGTCAGGTTCGACGAAGCCCGCGAGCATGCGCATCAAGGTCGACTTGCCGGCGCCGTTGGCGCCGACGAAGGCGCAGCGTTCGCCCTTGTGCAGGACGAATTCCGCGCCGTCGAACAAAGGCGCGGCGCCGAGGCTGAGCCTCAGCCCCTGGACGTGCGCCAGCGCTGGTCCCGCCATGGTGCGTTGCGCCTACTGGAAGATCTCGGTGAGTTCTTCGATCGGCGACTCGCCAAATGCTTCGGCGAGGCTGTCGAAGAAGGACGCCATCTCGACTTCTTCCGGCGACTTCACCGGCTGCTCGTATCCGGGCAGCGGGTGGCTCTCCACGCCCTGGTGGGCGACGCGCATGGTGTCGGCCCAGATCTGCGCCGGCAGCGTGCCGCCGGTGGTGCGGCCCATCGAAGTGAAGTCGTCGTGGCCGACCCAGACGCCGGCGGTGTAGTCGGCGGTGTAGCCGACGAACCAGGCGTCGCGCCAATCGGAGCTGGTGCCGGTCTTGCCGGCGACGTCGCGGTCGCCCAAACGCGCGCCCGTGCCGGTGCCGCGCAGCACCACCGCGCCCATCATCGAGTTCATGCGCGCGACGATGTCTTCGTTCAGCACGCGTTGGCCCTGATAGGGCGGGCGGACGTAGAGCTCCTGGCCGGCTGAATTGGTGACGCGGGCGACGATGTAGGGCTCGATGCGGTAACCGTTGTTCATGAACGTGGCGAAGCCGGTCGTCATGTCCCACAGCGTCGTTTCGATCGAACCGAGCGCGATCGAGGGCGGCACGAACTCGCCGCGCTCAGGCATGTTGCGCACACCGAGACGTCGGGCCACGCCGGCGACGCGTTCGGGCCCGATCTGGTTGGCGACGTCGGCGGCGACGGTGTTGATCGAGAGCGCGAAGGCGGTGCGCAGCGTCACCGCGCCGCGATGGCCCTCGTCGTAATTGCGCGGACGCCAGCCGTCGATGACGATCGGCTCGTCGTAGCGCACGTCTTCGGTGTCGAGACCGGATTCCAGCGCCGCGGTGTAGACGAAGGTCTTGAACGTGGAGCCGGGCTGACGTTCGGCTTGGGTGACGCGGTTGAATTTCGAGGTGTTGTAGTCGGTGCCGCCGACGAGGGCGACGATGCGGCCTTCGCGGTCGACGGCCATGTAGGAGGCCTGCAGCGGCCGGCGGCCGAAGGCGCGGTTGCCGAGCCGGCGGCGGATCGACTCCGACGCCGAGCGCTGCACGTCGCGGTCGATGGTGAGCTGGATGACGAGGTCTGGCGCGTTCTCGCCGATCTGCGCGCGCGCCTGTTCGACGGCGAGATCGAAGGCGTAGCCGAGCGAACGCTCGACCGCGGGGCGGTCGGCCACCTCGATCTCCTCGGCGCGCGCTTCATCGCGCTGCTCCGGCGTGATGAAGCCGGCGGCGACCATCGCCTCCAGCACGACGTGCTGACGCGCGGTCGCGGCCTCGAAGTGCGAAGACGGCGAAAGATCGGACGGCGCCTTGGGAAGGCCCGCCAGCATCGCTGCTTCGGCCAATGTCAGCTCGGATGCGGGCTTGCCGAAATAGCGGCGCGCGGCCGCGTCGATGCCGTAAGCCTGTTCGCCGAGATAAACGCGGTTGAGGTAGAGTTCGAGAATCTCGTCCTTGGTGAGGCGCCGTTCGATGCGCGAGGCCAGCACCATCTCGCGCAGCTTGCGGTTGATGGTCTGGCGGCGCGTGAGGAAGAGGTTGCGCGCGAGCTGCTGCGAGATGGTGGAGCCGCCCTGCACCGTTTCGCCTGCGCGCAAGTTGGCGAACACGGCGCGCAGCACCGCCATGCGGTCGACGCCGCCATGCTCGTAGAAGCGCCGGTCCTCGATCGCGAGGAAAGCCTGCGGCACGTAGTCGGGCAGATCGGCGAGATTGGCGCGGCGGCCGTAATAGGCGCCGCGATTGCCGAGGATGTCGCCTTCGCTGTCGACGAACATCACCGACTCTTGGCGGTTGAGCGCCCAGAGCGCGTCCGCGTCCGGCACCCGGGGCAGGCCCCAGTAGATCCATACCCACACCGCGAGCACCATGAAGAGCGCCCCGCCCGCGGCGAGGCTGGCGGCGGTGCGCCAATTCCAGCGCGAGCGGTCGCGCAGCAGGTCGTCCAGCTGCTTTTGCGCCGCCGCGGCGCGCAGGCGCGCCCAGTCGACGTGACGCTGAAAATCGTTCTTTTCGGACAAAGGGGTCTCCGAACGGGTATCTGGAACAGGCGTATGGCCGAATTCTGGCCGGAGAACGCGGATAGAGCGCCCGCGTATCCCTGCTTTTCCAGCAAAACATGTAGGGATTCGAGCGACTTCCGAAAAATCAATCCGACCGCGCCGGACTCGTGGTAGTGTTCAGGCATCGTCGGAAAATCAGATCGAAAAGGAGGCCGGGGCGATGAGCGCCGCCGAGACCCTGCGCGGCCTGCTGGCCGAGGCGCAAGAGCGGTTGAGACTAGGCGAGGCGGCGGAGGCGGAGCGTTACGCCAAGGCCGTGAGCGCCATCCTCCGCGCAGAGCGGGACGTGGCGGAGTACGCCGCCAACCAGGCGCAACGTCCGGAGGAAGATGAGGAAAGTCAGATCGCCGAACTCCTTGGCCGGATTCGTCGCCTCGCTGCCGCCGACAGTGCAGGAGCGCCTCTTGAGGTCCTCGAGCAAATCGCAGCGGACCGAACTCAAGACTGAGTGGTCGTTCTGGGGAAGAGAGCAGCAGCTTCCGCCGCCGGGGGATTGGCGCACGTGGCTGTTCATGGGCGGGCGCGGCGCGGGCAAGACGCGCGCCGGCGCCGAATGGGTGGCGGCGCGGGCGCGGGAAGGAAGCTCCGGCCGCATCGCGCTGGTGGGGCCGACCTTCCATGACGTGCGCGAGGTGATGATCGAGGGCCAGTCTGGCTTGCGGGCGCTGGGGCGCGATCGGCCGCGCTACGAAGCCAGCCGCAGGCGGGTCCTCTGGCCGAACGGGGCGCAGGCGTTCGCCTTGTCGGCGGAGGACCCCGAGAGCTTGCGCGGGCCGCAGTTCGATACGGCCTGGTGCGACGAGTTGTGCTTCTGGGCGCATTCGGAGGAGACGCTTGCGACGCTTGAGCACGGGCTGCGCCTGGGCGAGCGGCCGCGCATGATGGTGACGACGACGCCGCGGCCGATCAGGGCGCTGAAGCGGCTGATCGCGGCGCCGGACACGTTGATCACATGCTCGTCGACCTGGGAGAACGCGCACAATGTTGCGCAGGATTTTATCGCCGCGCTGAACCAGAGATGGGGCGGCACGGCGCAGCATCGGCAGGAATTGTTGGGCGAGTTGATCGAGGATTTGGACGGCGCGTTGTGGAGCGCGCGGTGATCGAAGCGGCGCGACGGCCGGTCGACATCCGGCTGGATCGTATCGTCGTCGCGGTCGATCCGCCGGCCATGGGCGGGGTCGGCAACGCCGCGTGCGGGATCGTCGCCGCGGGGTGCGGGGGCGAGGGGTTCAATCGCCGCGCCGTGGTGCTTGCCGACGCAACCGTGCGCGGCGCGCAGCCGCACGAATGGGCGGCGAAGGCGATCGCGCTGGCGGAGAGTTTGGGCGCCAATGCGATCGTCGCCGAAGCGAACAATGGCGGCGAGATGGTGCGCGCGGTGCTGCAGACGGCCGCGCCTCACTGCGCGGTGAAGCTGGTGCACGCGAGCGTCGGCAAGAGCGCGCGGGCCGAGCCGATCGCTGCATTCTATGCGCAGGGAAAGGTGACGCACGCAGCCGCTTTTCCGGAGTTGGAAGACGAGATGTGCGCGTTCGGCGCGGGCGAGTGCAGGACCAGCCCAGACCGGGTCGACGCCTTGGTGTGGGCGCTGACGGACTTGCTGCTCGGCAGAGAAGGTCCGCGCATTCGCGCGCTTTAGCGGAAGGGATCATGTTCGACTGGATACGCAAACTCCGCAGCTTCGGCGCGGAGCGAAAACTCATGGCCTGGCACACGCCGAGCCGACCAGCGTGGCCGATGCGCGATCCGAGCGCGTTCGCGCGCGAGGGTTACGGGCGCAATGCCGTCGCCTATCGCTGCGTACGGATGATCGCCGAAGCGGCGGCGAGCGCGCCGCTCAAGGTCGGCCCCGGCGATCACCCGTTGGCGCGGCTGCTCGCGCGGCCCAATCCGGAGCAGAGCGGCGTCGAATTGCTGGAGGCGTTCTACGGTCATCTGCAGGTGAGCGGAAACGCGTACCTGGAGGCGGCCAGCATCGGCGAAGCGGCGCCCTCCGAAATTTACGTGCTGCGGCCGGATCGCATGAGCGTCGTGCCGGGCGCGGACGGCTGGCCCGTGGGCTGGGAGCATCGCGTCGGCGCGCAGGTGCGCCGGTTCGAGCGCGATCCGGTGACGGGCGAAGCCCCGATCCTGCACCTCAAGCTCTTCAATCCGAGCGACGATTGGTACGGGCTCTCGCCGATGGAGGCGGCGGGCTACGCCATCGACATCCACAACGCCGGCGGCGCCTGGAACAAGGCGCTGATCGACAATGCGGCGCGGCCGAGCGGCGCGCTCGTGTTCAGCGGCTTCGGCGGCGCCGACCGTTTGAACGAGGAGCAGTTCAGACGGCTGAAGGCCGAGCTGATGGAGATGCACGCGGGCGCCGTGAACGCGGGCCGGCCGATGCTGCTGGAAGGCGGGCTCGAATGGCGGCCGATGTCGCTGTCGCCCACCGACATGGATTTCATCGAAGCGCGCTTTGCGGCGGCGCGTGAGATCGCGCTCGCGTTCGGCGTGCCGCCGATGCTGCTCGGCATTCCGGGCGACAACACCTACTCGAACTATCGCGAAGCCAATCTCGCCTTCTGGCGGCAGACGGCTTTGCCGCTGGCGCTGAAGGCGGCGCGCGGCGTCGAAGCCTGGCTCGCCGAGCGCTGGCCGGAAGCTGGGCCAGCGGCGGTGGGCGTCGATCTCGACGCCGTGCCGGCGCTCGCGATCGAGCGCGAGGCGCTGTGGGCGCGCATCGGCGCGGCGGATTTTCTGGACACGAACGAGAAGCGCCGCCTCGCCGGCGTGGAGGAGCCCGAGCGCACATGAAGCTGAACATCGATCCCCGCATCACCTTCGCGCTCATTCTGGCGCTCTTCCTGCAGACGGCGGGCGGCTTGATCTGGGCCGGCCGCGCCGCCGCGCGCTTGGAGGAGGTCGAGCGCGCGGTGGCGACGCAGCCCGAAGTGGCCGTGCGCCTGGCGCGGCTGGAAGAACAACTGGCGGAAGCGCGGCGCGCCTTGGCGCGCATCGAAGAGCGGCTGGACCAGCAGTGATCGTCGAAGGCTACGCCGCTCTGTTCGGCGTCGAAGATCAGATGCGCGACATCGTCCGCGCCGGCGCGTTCGCGGCGAGCTTGCAGCGCCGATCCGAGCCGCTGCCGCTGCTGCTGGAGCACGAGCCGCGGCTGCTCGCCGGCTCTTGGAGCGATGTCCGCGAGGACGGCCGCGGGCTCTGGCTGCGCGGCGAGGTCCGCGACGATCTGCCGGGCGCAGCGCGAACGAAGCAGGCGTTGGCGCGCGGCGTCGACGGCCTCTCGATCGGCTTCGTGCCGCTGGTCGCGCATCGCGCCGGCGGCGTGCGCGTGCTGAGCGAGATCGAACTTCTGGAAGTGTCCATCGTGGCGCATCCGATGCAGCCGCTGGCGCGGCTCAACTTTGCGCGAGACTTGGCTCGCGCCGCTTAGAGGAGAAAAACGTGAGAAGTGGGAGATCGTGCAGGCCCGCAGTTGCGTGCTGGTTGCGCCGAACGAATACGAACTCTCCGGGATGTTGCGCGGTAGGCTAGGCTCGGCGCACGCGATGAGGACGCCGCATCCGGCCGGCGCGCGCATCGTCGCGCTCGATCAGCGGCTCGCGCGGATGGAGATCGGCGCGCACGAGTGGAACGAGGAGCTTGCCGTCGCCGCGCCGCCGGCGGGAAAGCTCGCCGCCGATCCGCGTGCGGCGACGGCGAGCGTGACGCTCCCAAACGCCGCCGCGCGGGCGTGGGCGCCGGCGCATCTGCGGGCGCGACGCACGGGCGGCGGCGATGTCGAGATCGCTTGGGTCCGCTGCGCCCGGGTCGGCGGCGACAGCTGGGGCGCGGCCGAGCCGCCGCTGGGCGCGGGCGCCGAATCCTATCGCCTCGAGCTGCTCGATGGCGATGAGGTGGTGCGGACGGTCACGGTCGGCGCGCCGGCTTATGTCTATTCCGCCGCCGATCAGACCGCCGATTTCGGCGGTTTGCCCAGTTCGTTGCGCTTCCGGGTCGCGCAAATCGGCGATGGCGGCGCCATAGGGTTGAACAGCGAGTTAACCATAACATTATAGTCGGGCGGGCCAGAATGGCCGTGCCGATCTGATTCCATCGCGGGACCGGGTCGACGCTGCCGCAAATCCGCAAAAGGCCGGAGCCAGTCTGACATCGTGAGTTGGGACCCTTACGCGACCCTCGGCGTCAGCCGCTCGGCCACCGCCGACGACATCCGCCGCGCCTATCGCCAGCTCGCCAAGGAGCTGCACCCGGACGTGCGCCCCGGCGACAAGGCGGCGGAAGAGCGCTTCAAGAAGGCGACGGCGGCGTTCAACCTGCTCTCCGATCCCACCACCAAAACGCGCTTTGACCGCGGCGAGATCGACGCCGACGGCAATGAGCGGATGGCGTACGGCTCGCGGCCGAGGCAAGGCGCGCGCGCGCATGCCGGCGCGGGCGCCGGGCCAGGCGGCGGCGGCGCTGGCGCCGATCCGTTCGATCTCGGCGACATCTTCTCCGACCTATTCGGGCCGGGCTTCGGCTCGAGCCGCGGCTACACCCGCATGCGCGGGCGCGACATCCGCTTCACATTGGAGGTGGAATTTCTCGACGCGGTGAACGGCGCGCGCAAACGCATCTCGCTGGCCGAAGGCCGCACGCTCGATGTCGCCATTCCGGCGGGCGTGGAGACCGGCCAAGTGCTGCGGCTGAAGAATCAGGGCGGGCCGGGCGTGCAAGGCGGGCCGGCGGGCGATGCGCTGGTCGAACTCAACGTGAAGCCGCACGCCTTCTTCCGGCGCGAAGGCCAGGACATCCACATGGACCTCAACGTCTCGCTGACGGAGGCGGTCGAGGGCGGCAAGGTCCAAGCGCCGACGCCGACGGGGCCGGTGACGCTGACCATTCCAGCCGGCTCGAACACGGGCAAGACGCTGCGGCTCAAGGGTAAAGGCGTCGCCGGCCACGGCGATCAGTTCGTGCGGCTGCAGGTGGTGCTGCCGGAGACGCCGGACGAAGACTTGAAGAAGTTCGTGAAGAAATGGCCGAAGCGGGACTACACGCCGCCGCGTCCGGGTGGTTAAGCCGAAGCGACTGTTACATTCAGGGCACGTTCAGTGGCGCCTAGGTAAACCCCTCCGCGTGATGTGGGCGAAGTCTCTCCTCCTCTCTGCGGTGCTGCTCGCCGGTTCCGCCGCCGCCGCGGAAGCGGCGCAGGCGAACCCGCGCGCGCACGCCTTCACGATCCAGCCCAATTTCATCATGCCGGCCCAGCAGCGCGGCAACGCGGACATCCGCCCGCTGCGCGAGGTGGTCGAGGAACTTCGGTCCCGCTTTGGCGGCGACCTGATTTCGGCCCGCCTTGAGGACGGGGGCCGCCCTGTCTATCTGATCCGCTGGCGTATGCCGGATGGCCAGGTACGGGATTTCCGTGTGGACGCGGCACGTTAAGGAAGGTCGCGCATGCGGGTTTTGGTGGTCGAAGACGATAAGAACCTGCGCGAGCAGCTCTCCGGGGCGCTCGCCGATGCGGGTTACACGGTCGACACGGCCGACAACGGCGAGGACGGCCAGTTCCTTGGCGAGACCGAGCCGTACGATCTGGCCATCCTTGATCTCGGCCTGCCCAAGGTCGACGGGCTCTCCGTGCTGAAGGCTTGGCGCAAGGAAGGCCGGTCGATGCCTGTGCTGATCCTTTCGGCGCGCGACCGCTGGAGCGAAAAGGTCGAAGGCCTCGATCTCGGCGCCAATGATTACGTGACCAAGCCGTTCCACATGGCCGAGCTGCTGGCGCGCGTCCGCGCCAATGTGCGGCGGCAGACGGAACACCAATCCTCGGTGCTGGAGGTCGGCGATCTCTCGCTGAACTCGGCGACCGGGCAGGTCACGGTGAACGGCGTGCCGGTGAAGCTGACGGCCTATCAATACAAGGTGCTCGACTATCTGATGCACCACGCCGGCCGCATCGTCTCGCGCGCGGAGCTGACCGAGAAGATCTACAGCCAGGACCACGAGCGGGATTCGAACACGATCGAAGTGTTCATCGGCATCCTGCGTCGCAAGATCGGCTCGGACCGCATCATCACCGAAAAGGGCTTGGGCTACCGGCTGGTCGATCCCGCGGACCAGCAGTGAGCAGAGCCCCAACTCCTCCCCCGCTCGCGGGGGAGGTCCGAGCGGAGCGAGGGGTGGGGGAAAGTCCGGCCGATGGCAGCGCTGCCCCCCTCAGTCATCACGCTGCGCGTGCTGACAGCTCCCCCGCAAGCGGAGGAGCAGTTGGCGTCTTCGATCGCTTTCGGCAGCTGATCCGCCGCTCGCTCGCGGCGCGGCTGGTGACGATCGCCGCCGTCAGCGTGTTCGGGCTCGTCGCCGTTGGCATCATCGCGCACGAGCAGTTCAACCGGCAGATGCTGCGCCTGCTGATCGATCCGGAAATCCAGTCGGTCTCCACCAATCTCATCGGCAATGCGGGGCCGGGGCTCACCGGCGAGCTGGTGTTGCGCGATCTGCCGTACGATCCGCGCTATCTGCAGCCGCTGAGCGGCCGCTATTATCAGATCGCGCGCATCAACGACGACGGCACCGCTTTGGTGCAGGTGATCTCGCCCTCGCTGTTCGATGTCGGCATCGAACTCGATCCGCGCACGCTCGCATCCGTCACAGCGCCGAATGCGGCGCCTGAACCCCGCTTCCTCACCATCAACGGCCCTGACGACGAGCCGCTGCGCGTGATCGCGCAAGTGGTGGAGATTCCCGAACTGGAGGGGCGTTATCTCTTCCTCGTCGGCGTCGAGCCGCGTTCCATTCTGGCGCCGGCGGCGAACCTCGTCGGGCTCGCCTTCGCCGTGTTCGTCGCGTTCTGCGCGCTGATGGTGGCGGCGGTGACGCTGCTGCAGATCAGGATCGGCCTCGAGCCGCTCAGCGAATTGCGGCGCGACATCGCCAGCGTGCGTCGCGGCGACGCCGAACGTCTGGCCGGGGAATATCCGGCCGAACTGTTGCCGGTGACGCAGGAGCTGAATGCGCTGGTGGATCACAACCGCGAAGTGGTCGAGCGGGCGCGCCGCCATGTCGGCAATCTGGCGCATGCTTTGAAAACGCCGATCGCGGTGCTCAAGAACGCCGCCCACGCCGGCGAGCAGGACGCGGTGATGAAGGCCTCCATCGACGAAATGGAAAGCTTCGTCGAGCGCCAGCTCCGCCGCGCCCGCGTCGCCGCCCGCGCCGATGCGCAGGACGCGACCATCGCGCACCGGACGCCGGTGCTACAGAACCTCGAAGATCTCGTCTTCATGATGGAGCAGAAGTACGACGCGCAGAAGCCGATCGACATTTCCATCGAGGCCGAAGCCGATGTCACCTTCCGCGGCGAGCGCGAAGACCTGCTCGAAATGGCCGCCAATCTGATCGACAATGCCTGCAAGTACGGCATGAGCCAGGTGGTGGTGCGGCTGTTGCCGTCGTTCGAAAGCAACGGGTTGTTCGAGATCGTTGTCGAAGACGATGGCCCGGGCCTGTCCGAGGCCGACATCGCCCGCGCCATGGCCCGCGGCGCGCGGCTCGACGAGGCGGCGCCCGGACAGGGGCTGGGCCTCTCGATCCTGAAAGAGACGGTCGATCTTTATGCGGGGGAACTGCTGTTCGAGCGCGGGGAATTGGGCGGGCTCAAAGCGCGGCTTCGCCTACCTGCTACCGACTAGCGCCTCCTGCGGCGTCCGAACGGATTTCGCCGCGCTGCAAACGAGGCTAGGGACCTCACGGTGTGGACCGCTGTTATAGTGCTGCTCACGGGCGCCGCGCTTGCGGCCGGCGCGGCGTTCTGGGTGCTGCGCGCCTACCGCCGCGCGGGCGGCGGCGCGAGTTCGGCGCGGCCGGCGCTGTTGGCCTGCTTTGCGGTGACGATCGCAGGCCTTGGCGTCTATCTCGCCATCGGCCGGCCCGAGCTGCCGGGCGCAGCGTATGCGCAGCGGCTCGAAACCCTGCTGGCCGGGCTACAGAGCCCGACGCCGCCGCCGATCACGCGCGAGGAATATCTCGCTGTCTGGCTGCATCTTTCGCGCGAGAACCCGCAGGACGCCGTGCCTCATGTCGAGGCTGCGAAAGTGCTGCTGTCGATGGGACGCGGGCGCGAGGCGGCGCTCGAGTTCGATCGCGCGCTTCGCCTCGAACCGCAATCGGTCGAAGCGTTGCTCGGCATGGGCCGGGCTTTGGTCGCGATCGAGGGACGCGTCACGCCGGAGGCGCAGGCGTATTTCGTGCAGGCCGGCGAGATCAGCGACGATCCCGTGCCATGGATCTATCAGGCGATGGCGGCGATGGAGCAGAACCGCGAAACCGACGCGCGCCGGCTCTGGGGTGAGGCGCTTCAGCGCATGGCGCCGGACGATCCGCGCCGCGAAATGGCGCGGCAAATGAGCCAGGGAGGCTGACGTGCGGCGCCGGGATCAACGCCTGATGATGATCGGCGCCGCAGGCGCCGTGCTGGTGCTTGCCGCCACGCTGACGTTCGCGGGCCTGCGCGATTCCGTTGTGTATTTCGTCGCGCCGTCCGAGCTGGCGGAGAAGGCGGAGCCGAACCAGCGCGTGCGCCTGGGCGGGCTCGTGGTCGAGGGCACATTGCGGCGCGACGATACCGGCGCCAATCGCTTCGCCGTCACCGACGGCGTGACGCAGGTCGAAGTGCGCTATGACGGGCTTCTGCCCGACCTCTTCCGCGAAGGCCAAGGCGTGGTCGCCGAAGGCACATGGGCGCCGGGCGCGGCGTTCGAGGCCGAGCGCGTGCTCGCCAAGCACGACGAAACCTACATGCCGCGCGAAGTCGCCGAGGCGCTGAAGGAGCGCGGCGAATGGAAAGGGCAATGAGAAGTCGGAAATCAGAAATCAGAAATCAGAATCGCGCGGCCGAGCCGCGCGTAAGCCTTCTGCCTTCTGACTTCTGGCTTCTGGTTTCCGATCATGGCGCTTGCGCGCCATGATCGCAGAGATCGGCGCGTTCGCGGCGTCGCTGGCGTTGGCGCTCAGCCTGGCGCAGGGCGTGATGGGGTTGATGGCCTCGCGACGCGACTCGCGCGCGGAGGCGACGGCGGCAATCGCGCAAGCGGCGGCGGCGCTCTGCGCCTTCGCGTTCGCATGCCTCATCGCGCTTTTCGTGCAGTCGGACTTCTCGGTCGCCGTGGTTTCGGCGAACTCGCACATCGACAAACCGCTGATCTATAAGATCGCCGGCGCGTGGGGAAACCACGAAGGCTCGATGCTGCTGTGGTGCACGGTGTCGGCGCTGTTCGGCGCCATTTTGGCCTCGACGCGGGGGCGTCAGAGCTTGGCGCTCTGGTCGCGCGCTGTCGGCGTGCAGGGGCTCGTGACGGCGGGCGCGCTGATCTACACGCTGTTCCTCTCGCCCCCATTCGCGCGGCTCGATCCCGCGCCCATGATCGGCTCCGGGCTGAACCCGCTGCTGCAGGATCCCGCGCTCGTGGCGCATCCGCCGCTGCTTTATCTCGGTTATGTCGGCTTGAGCGTGCCGTTTTCGCTGGCGATCGCGGCGTTGATCAGCGGTCGCGCCGATCAAGCCTGGGCCCGTGCGCTCCGGCCCTGGACACTCGCGGCGTGGACGTTCCTGACCACCGGCATCGCCGTCGGTTCGTACTGGGCCTATTACGAACTCGGTTGGGGCGGCTGGTGGTTCTGGGATCCAGTCGAGAACGCGAGCTTCATGCCGTGGCTGGTCGCCGCCGCGCTCGTGCACTCGGCCATCGTCACCGAGCGGCGCGGCTCGCTGGCGAGTTGGACCATTCTGCTCGCGATCATGGGCTTCGGCCTCGCCATTCTCGGCACGTTCCTGGTGCGCTCGGGCGTGCTCACGTCGGTGCACGCCTTCGCGGTCGATCCGACGCGCGGCATCGCCATGCTGGTGCTGCTGTTCATCGCGCTCGGCATAGGCTTTGGCATGTACGCTTGGCGCGCGCCGAAGCTGCGGCAGCCTTCGGGCTTCGCCGCCGTCAGCCGCGAGAGCATGCTGGTCTGGAATAATTTCGGGCTTGCCGTTGCCGCGGGCGTCGTGCTGATCGGCACGCTCTATCCGCTCATCGTCGAAGCCGCGGGCGGCGGTCTCATTTCAGTCGGCCCCCCGTTCTTCAACGCGACGGTCGCGCCGCTGATCGGCGTCCTCTTCTTGCTGCTCCCGCTAGGGCCAATGCTGACTTGGCGCGTCGGCGACATGCGCGCGGCTTTGATGAAGCTCGCGCCGGCGGCGATCCTTGCAGCAGTCACGCTCATCGCCGCGCTTGCGCTCTCGAACTGGCGTGCAGCGCCGGCGATCGGACTGGCGCTCGGCGTTTGGCTGGTCGCCGGCGGCCTCATCTATCTTTGGACGCGGCTGCAGCGCGGCGAGGGACACGTGAGCGCGAAACTCGCGCTGTTGCCGCTCGCGGTGTGGTCGATGAGCTTGGCGCATATCGGCGCTGGCGTGCTTACCATCGGGGCGATCGCTGAAACTTCGTTTCGCAGCGAGCGCGCGGTCGCGCTGCGGCCCGGCGAGGGCGTCGCGTTCGCGGGCGGGCGCGTGACGCTGCTCGAAGTCGGCCAGATCGAAGGCCCCAACTATTCGGCCAATCGCGCCAGCTTCCGCGTCGACCGCCGGGGGGCTTCGCAGCTGCTCTCGGCCGAAAGGCGCTTCTTTCCGACCTCGCCGATGCCGACGACGGAAGTCGGCATTCTCGGCCGCATCGACGGCGATCTCTACGTCGCGCTCGGCGAAGCCGTGCGCGATACGCCGGGCGCCTGGTCGGTCCGGCTTTATCACAATCCGCTCGTCTACCTGATCTTCCTCGGCGGCATCATGATGGCGCTCGGCGGCGTGCTGAGCTTGATCGCGCTGGCGCGGCGGCGAAAGGTGGGGCCATGAGCCTGCTCGCCATGCTGGTCGCCGCCGCCGCGCCCGCCGTTCTTGGCGACCCGGCGCAGGAGGCGCGCGCCCGCGCGCTCGACGCCGAGATCCGCTGCGTCCAGTGCGAGAACGAGCCGATCGCGCAATCGACCGCCG
Organism: Vitreimonas sp.; assembly: GCF_035627415.1. Lineage (GTDB taxonomy): Bacteria > Pseudomonadota > Alphaproteobacteria > Caulobacterales > Aquidulcibacteraceae > Vitreimonas. The sequence continues at coordinate 182,680 of NZ_DASPLU010000031.1, forward strand.
ATATTGCTGTGGATATGCGACGGCTGGTCCGCGAGCGGATCGTGGCTGGCGACAGCGACGCCGAGATCCGTGACTACTTCCGCCAACGGTATGGCGACTTCGTCTTGTTCCGTCCGCCGTGGGACGCCCGCACCTGGGCGCTCTGGCTCGCACCGCTGGCGCTGTTGCTGATTGGACTTCTGACTATTTTCGCCGCTCGGGACCGCACCCGCGCCGGCGCCGGACTTCAGCCGGAAGAGAGCGAACGCTAGGACCCGTCGCGCCGCGCTGTCGTTTGGTCGGAACCGACAGGGAACCGCCGCAAAAAAGCCGTCCGCCGCCGGCCCAATTAATCGCAACTTCGCCCCAAACGGTCCTTAACCGGCCCCCAGCGCTCATTATCTTAAGGGCTTGCAACGCAGCCGGGCTCAGCTTCCAATCACAGGGTCTCCGAGGGTCTCAATGACTGACGCAGTTTCGATGAAGTACCTCCGCCGCACCGCCATCGCCAGCGGCGCCGCGCTGGCTCTGTTCACCGGTTTCGCTCTGGCGCCGATGACGAGCGCCCAGGAAATCAATCCGGGCGCCGTCGCGCCGCCATCCGGCGCGCCGATGAGCTTCGCCAACCTGATCGAGCGGGTGAGCCCGGCGGTAGTCTCGATCTCGGTGCGCCAGCGTCCGGGCTCGGTGCAACAGCAGCTGCCCGAAGGGCTGCCGCCCGGCTTCGAGGAATTCTTCCGCGGCCAGCCCGGCCGTCCCGGCCCCGCGCCGACCTCGCTCGGCTCCGGCTTCTTCATCGATCAGAACGGCACCATCGTCACCAACCACCACGTGATCGAAGGCGCCGAGGAAATCACCGTGCGCACCAGCGACGGCCGGGAGCTACAGGCGGAACTGGTCGGCTCGGATGAAGCCACCGACATCGCCGTGATCCGCGTGACCGAACGCACCGGCCGCTTCCCGTTCGTGCGCTTCGACGATGCGCGCCACGTGCGCGTCGGCGATTGGGTCGTCGCCGTCGGCAACCCGTTCGGCCTTGAAGGCACCGCGACGGCGGGCATCGTTTCGGCGATCGGGCGCCGCGACGCCGGCACGTCGGCCTATGTCGACTACATGCAGATCGACGCGCCGATCAATCGCGGCAACTCGGGCGGCCCGACCTTCGATATCAATGGCAACGTGATCGGCGTGAACACGCTGATCTTCTCGCCCACCGGCGGCAATGTCGGCATCGGCTTCGCCATTCCGGCCAACACCGCAAACCAGATCGTGCAGCAGCTGCTGGAAAGCGGCCGTGTGACGCGTGGCTGGATCGGCGTCTCGATCCAACCGCTCGATCGAGACATCGCCCGCAGCCTCGGCCTCGATGAGCCGCGCGGCGCCCTCGTCGCGACGGTGGTTCCGGACGGCCCCGCGGCGCGCGCCGGCATTCAGCAGGGCGATGTCATCCTGACTTTCAACGGTGAGCGCATCGAAGACAGCCGCGATCTCACCCAGCGCGTGGGCGCGACGCCGATCGGCAACAATTCGCGCATAGAAGTGCTGCGTAATGGCCAGCGCCGCACGTTGAATATGCGTCTGCAGGAGCGTCCGAGCGAACAGCAACTCGCGGCCGCCAATCCGCCGCCGAGCGCAACGCCAGAAACGCCGCCCGAAAGCGGCGGCGCGGGCGTGGCGCAGAGCTCGCTCGGGCTTTCAGTGCGGCCGATGACGGCGGAAGACCGCACGCGGCTCGGCCTTGCCGCGAACGATGCGGGTCTGGTCGTCACCGCGGTCGAGCCGACCAGCGATGCGGCGCAAAAGGGCATCGGCGTCGGCGACGCGATCCTGCAAGCGGATCAGCGCGCGCTGCGCACGGTGCAGGAATTGAGCAATGCGGCTCAGGCGGCGCAGCGCGCCGACCGGCCGATTCTGCTGCAGGTTGCAACTCGGGGCGGGCGGGGCTTCGTTGCGGTGGATGTCGCAGAACGTTGAGGAGGGACGGCATGCGCGTGCTCTTGGTGGAGGACGACGCCGACATGGCGGAGAACCTGCGCGCCTCGTTGGCGGCGGATGAACATGAAGTCGAGATCGCGCGCGACGGAGAGCAGGGCCATTCGATGGCGGCGAACGGCGGCTACGATGTGATCGTGCTCGACCGGATGCTGCCGAAGAAGCTCGGCGTCTCGGTCGTGCGGGAATTGCGCGAGCAAGGCGTGTCGACGCCGGTGCTGATCCTTTCGGCGCTGCACGACGAGGATCACCGCGTCGAAGGACTCAACGCCGGCGCCAACGACTATCTCGGCAAGCCGTTCTCGACGCGCGAGCTGCTCGCGCGCGTGCGCGCGCTTTGGCACGGGCGCGACCGCGACGTGCAGACGCGGCTTCAGGTCGGCGATCTCGAAATGGATCTGCTCGCCCGCACCGTGAAGCGGAACGGCAAAAAGCTCGACCTGCAGCCGCGTGAGTTCCGGCTGCTGGAGTATCTGATGCGCAATTCCGGTCAGACGGTGACGCGCAAGATGCTGCTCGAGAACGTCTGGGATTATCATTTCGATCCGCAAACGAACGTGATCGACGTGCACATCTCGCGCCTGCGTTCGAAGATCGACCGCGATTTTGCACAATCCCTGCTGCACACGGTCCGAGGATCGGGTTATCGACTGGAGGCATGAGGCCAAGCCTCGCGCTCCTTCGCACCACGACGTTCCGGCTTGCGCTGGCGCAGGCCGGCGTCGTGTTGCTGTTCGTCGTGGCGCTGCTCGTCTACGTCTATTTCGCCACCATCGGCCAGCTGGTGGCGGATTCCGACATTCTGGCGGACCAAGAATACGCCGCGCTCGAACGCGCCTATGCTGAAGGCGGCATCCGCCGGCTGAACCAGGAAGTGGTGGAGCGCTCGGCCAGCCAAGGGCCGCTGCTCTACGTGTTGGCGGAAGCGAACGGCGCCGTCATCACCGGTGATTTTCCGCAACTGCCGGCGCTGCCTGGCGAGGCGGTGCAGCGGGTCGATTTCAGTTTCGAGACCACGAACAGCGAAGGCTCGCCGCAGCGTTCGCGCGCGCGCGGCCAAGTCGGCCGCCTGCTCAACGGTCCGATCCTCTTGGTCGCGCGCGACCTTGGCGACAGCGCCGTCATCACCGGCCGCATCACCCGCGTTTTGTGGACCGTGGCGATCCTCGGCGTGATCCTCTCCGTCGCTAGCGGGCTCACCGCCTCGTGGTTCGCCTCGCGTCGCGTCGAAGCGCTCGCCAACACCGCGCGCGACGTGATGGGCGGCGATCTCAAACGCCGCGCGCCGGTGCGCGGCGAGGGCGACGAGTTCGACGAGCTGGCCGAAGCCATCAACGCCATGCTCGACCGGCTGGAGCGGCTGATGATCGTCTCGCGCACGGCGGGCGATGCGATCGCACACGATCTGCGCTCGCCGCTGACGCGGTTCCGGCAGAAGCTCGAAGCTGCGCTCGAAGCGCCGGAGGACAGCCGCAACGACCGCGAAGCGTTGCGCAAGGCGCTCGAGGAAGCCGACAATCTGCTCGACATGTTCGCGGCGGTGCTGAAGCTCGCGCGCGTGGAGAGCAATCCGAACTGGCGGTTCGAGCGCATCGACGCAAGCGAGGTGCTGCAGGAGCTGGTCGAGTTCTACGAGCCCGCCGCCGAAGAGCAGGGCCGCACCTTGCGCGGCGAAGTCGCGCCCGGTCTCGTTGTGAACGGCGAACCGGGCCTCTTCACGCAGGCGGTGTCGAACCTGGTCGAGAACGCGCTGAAATACACGCCCGAAGGCGGACATATCGATCTCTCCGCCGTGCGCCGCGCCGATGGCCGCATCGAGATTGCCGTGCTCGACGACGGCCCGGGCATCCCGCCGGCGGATCGCGACCGCGTGTTGGAACGTTTCGTGCGTCTCGAAAGCGCGCGCTCTTCGCCCGGTGCGGGCCTGGGCCTCAGCTTGGTCGCCGCGGTGGCGCGTCTGCACAAAGGCGGGCTTCACCTGCGCGACGGCTTGAGCAATGGCGAAGGCAAGGGCCTCGGCGCTGCGCTCGTGCTGCCGGCGGCGGCTTGAGATGCAAGACGTCGGCCCCGCCCTCGCGCGCCGCGCCGCGCCGGCGGCGTTCACGGGCAGTCCGTGGTCTGACGCTGCAGCGTCTGCGGTCGAGAACGCACCTTACCTGAAGCGGCTGACCGAGCGTCGACCCGATCTTCTCGAAAACGCGGGCGCCGATTGGGCCGAGCGCCTGTTCGGCGACGCGCTGCGAACGGCTGACGCCATCGCCGCCGATCCGCCGCCGCTCGAAGAGGCGATGCGCACGCTGCGCCGGACAAAGGATGCGGTGCATTTGGCGACTGCGCTTGCTGATCTTTCGCGCCAGTGGCCGCTGCCGCGCGTCACCGGCGCTCTGACCGATTTCGCCGACGCCGCGTTGCGCGCCGCGCTCTCGCTCGGCGTGCGCGAGAGCGTCAGGCGCGGCGACATTGAGCCCGCTGCAGCAACCGCCGAAGAAGGCCCGATCCCCGGCTTCACGCTGATCGCCATGGGCAAGATGGGCGCTGGCGAACTCAATTATTCGAGCGACATCGATTTTTCGGTGTTCTTCGACTCCGCACGCTTGGCGGAAGCTAACGCGCGCGAGCCGCGCGTCGCGGCCGTGCGCCTCGTTGCGCCGATCGTGCGTGCACTCGAAGAGGTGACGGTCGACGGCTACGTCTTCCGCACCGATCTGCGCCTCAGGCCAGATCCGGGCTCGACCCCCGTCGCCGTATCGATCGCCTCGGCGGAGCACTATTATCAGACGCTCGGCCAGAATTGGGAGCGAGCCGCGTTCATCAAGGCGCGCGCAGCGGCCGGTGATCGCGTGTGCGGCGGCGCGTTTCTGGCCTCGCTCGAACCGTTCATCTGGCGCAAGCATCTGGACTTCGCCGCGGTCGAGGACGTGCACTCGATCAAGCGGCAGATCCTCTCGGCGCACAAGAGCGCCGAACTCGGCGATCCTGTGTTCGACGTGAAGCTCGGGCGCGGCGGCATCCGCGACATCGAACTGTTCGCGCAGACGCAGCAGCTCATCCTGGGCGGCCGCAACAGGCGTCTGCGGGAGCAGCGCACGTTGGCCGCGCTCGACGCGCTCGCCGCGGCCGGCGCGATCTCGGAGAACGCGCGCTCGGCGTTGTGCGAGGCGTACATCTTCTTCCGCGAGATCGAACACCGCATCCAGATGCTGGAGGACGCGCAGACCCATCGCGTGCCCCCCGATCCGGAGACACGTGCGCGCGTCGCAGCGCTCGCGGGCTTTCCCGATCTCGCCGCGTTCGACGCCGCTCTGGTCGAGCGCCGCAAAATCGTGTCCGACATCGATCACCAATTGTTCGGTCGCGGCGAGAGCCTCGCCGATCCGCTCGGCAGCTTGATCTTCACCGGCGTCGAGGATCATCCGGAAACGCTGCGCACGATCGAGCAGCTCGGCTTCAAGCAGGCGGCGTTCGTGAGCCAGACCGTTCGCGGCTGGCACCACGGCCGCATCCGCGCGATGCGGTCCGAACGGGCGCGCGAATTGTTGACGCGGCTGACGCCGAGGCTGCTGCGCGCCCTCGCCGGCGCAGGCGACGCAGACCAGGCCTTCGTGCGTTTCGCATCGTTCTTCGCCGGTCTTTCCGCCGGCGTGCAGGTGTTGGCGCTGCTCGACGCGCGGCCGGCGCTGCTCGATCTGCTCGCGCGCATCCTCAGCGTGGCGCCGCGCCTTGCCGACAATCTGGCGCGCCGCCCCGCCTTGCTCGACGCGCTGATCGAGCCGCGTTTCGCCGCGCCGCTGGCGCAGGATGCGCCGGGCGCATATCGCGCCGAACTCGCGGAACGGCTCTCCATCGCCGAAACGTTCGAACAGCGTTTGAACGCGGCGCGGCGTTTTCAGCGTGAAGAAGCGTTCCGCATCGACGTGCAGGTGCTGGAGGGACAAGCCAATGCGGCCGAAGCCGGCGCCGCGCACGCGGACCTCGCTGAAGCCTGTGTCGCCGCGATGGCGGATGCGGCGCTGGCGGAAGTGGAGCGGCGCGACGGCGCCCAGCCGGGCGCGTTCACCGTGCTCGCGCTCGGCAAGTTCGGCGGCCGTGAACTGGCCGAAGGCTCCGATCTCGATCTGATGCTGGTCTACGAGGCGGCGGCCGAGCATGCGACCGCGGGGGAATTCTATGCGCGCGTGACCCAGCGCCTGATCAGCGCGCTCTCGGCGCCGACAGAAGAAGGCGAGCTGTACGAGATCGACACCAAGCTTCGGCCTTCGGGCTCGAAGGGCCCCGTGGCCGTGCGACTGTCCTCCTTCGCGCGCTATTACGACGAAGAGGCCTGGACCTGGGAGCTGCAGGCGTTGACGCGGCTCCGCGCCGTCGCCGGCGATCCGGCGCTTGGGCGAAAAGTCGCGGAGATCGCCGGCGCGACGCTCGCCAAGCCGCGCGATGGTGCGACAGTCCTCGCCGAAGTCGCCGACATGCGCGCGCGCATGGAGCGCGAACGCAGCGCGCGCTCGATCTGGGATCTGAAGCTCGCGCCCGGCGGCTTCGTCGACATCGAGTTCATCGCCCAGGCGTTGCAACTGGCTCATGCCGCCGAAGCGCCCGGCGCCTTGTCGCCGAACACCGGCGAAGCGCTGCAGCGCCTGTCGGCCGCAGGCAAGATCGACCCGGCGCTCGCCGATCGCCTCGGCGCGGCTTGGAAGCTGTGGAGCGATCTGCAGCACCTGCTGCGCATTTGCATTGGCGGCGAGTTCGATGCTGCCGACGCGCCGCCGCCGCTGCCGCCGCGGCTGGCGGCTTTGGCCGGCGCCGCTGACTTCGAGGCGCTGGAGGCCAAGGTGCGAAAGGTGCAGGCGGACGTGCGGGCCGCCTTCGTGCAGATTATCGGCCCGCTTGGCGACGGATCGCAGCCGCTGCGCCGTTGAAGCTCCAAAAGCGGAGCAATCGACGTGCCAAAACGTGCAATTCTCGTTGCAGCGGCGGTCCTGCTGACCGCCACGCCCGCATGGGCGCAGGACCGATGGCGGCGGATGGACGCAAATGGCGACGGCGCCATCAGCCGCGCCGAGGCGGAAGCCGCACGGGCGGCGTATTTCACGCGTCTCGATGACGATGGAAACGGTCTTCTCAGCCGCGCCGAACGCATCGCCGCGCCGGCGCGAATCGAGCGCGGTCTGTTTTGGGCGGACGCCAATCGCGACGGACAGGCGAGCCGGGCGGAAGTCATGGCGCAGCCTTACCGCGCTTTTGCGTGGCTCGACCGGGATCGGGACGGCGTCGTGAGCGCGGCCGAGCTGGAAAGTGTTCGCGCGCGGGCGAATGGAGGCTAAGCAAGTCTCGGCGAGACGAGGAGGCCGAGGGGCGCATGTTCGACCCGGACGCAGAGTACGTCCGGAAAGCCGGGGCGGGCGACAGCCGCGCCGCCGAAGCGCTCGTGCGCCGGCACCTGCCGCGCATGGTGGCGCTGGCGCGCCGCATGCTCAGCGATGCGGCGGAGGCCGAGGACGTGGCGCAGGAGGTGTTTCTGCGCGTCTGGCGCGAGGCGCCTCGCTGGAAGCCCGGGGCGGCCAAGTTCGAGACCTGGATGCATCGGGTCGCGCTCAATCTTTGCTACGATCGTTTGCGCCGCCGGCGCGAGAGGGCCGATCCCGACGCCGGCTTGATGGTCGCCGATCCTGCGCCCCTGGCGAGCGAAGCGTGGCTGGCGCAACAGCGCGCGGCGAAGGTCGAGGCGGCGTTGTCGCAGCTGCCGGAGCGGCAGCGGGCGGCCATCGTGCTGGTGCACTATCAGGAACTCAGCAACATAGCGGCGGCGGAAATGCTGGAAATCAGCGTTGAAGCGCTCGAGTCCCTTCTCGCGCGCGGCAGGCGCGCTCTGAAGGCGGCGCTTGCCGACGTCGTCCAGGATTTGATCGGAGAAGCCGGCGGCGCGCCGCGCGGGTGAAGTGGAAGGATAGGCAATGGACCGGGCTCGGTTCGAACAATTGCTGGAGGCGTACGGCGCGGATTTCGCGCGCTGGCCGGCCACCGAGCGCGTCGCTGGTGAACGGTTCGCCGAAGAGCACGCCGCCGCGCTCGCCGCTGGGCTGCGCGACGCCGGCGCGCTGGACGCGGCGCTGTCTTCGGCGCCAGCCGCCAGAGGCGATCTTGCCGACTTGTCGGCGCGGGTGCTCGCGCAGGCGCCCCGGCCGGCGCAGGGCTTCGGCGCCCGCGCTAGCTGGGCGCTCGCCGCTTGTGCGTTGCTCGGCGTGGTGATCGGCTATGGCGGCGGTCGGTTCGCGCCGGTCGCGACCGACGCGGACGAGGCGTATTTCGCCATGGCGTTCGAAGCGCCGGTCGATCTGTCCGGAGAAGAGGGATGAGCGAACGGCGATTTCCCTGGCGCACGCTGCTGTTCCTTTCGGTGGCGGCGAACCTGTTGGTGATCGGCGCCGTCGCGGGCGGTCTCGCGGCAGGCGTGCGGCTCGAGCGGCAAGCGCCGGGCGCTGTTGTCGACCGGATGCCCGGGCCGCGCGCGTTCGTCGCGGCGTTGCCGGAGGACGCGCGCGCGAAGGTGCGTGCCGAGTTGGCGGAAAGCTGGGACGACTCGCGCGCCGCCCGCCGCGCGGCGATGCAGGCGCGGCGGGACGCGTTCGCGGCGGCGGCCGAGGAGCCGTATGACGTGGAGCGCGTGCGGGCGGCGTTCGCGCGGCTGCGCGCGGCGGATCAGCAGGCTGTCGGCGTCTTTCACGACAACATGGCGCGCGCCTTCGGCGAGCTTTCCCCCGAGCAACGTCGTCACGCTTTGGCCGCGCTCCGCCGCGCGCCGGCGGCGTCGCGTCGATCCCTTGCGCCGGCTGAAGACGGCGCACGACCCGCGGACGCGCCGGCTGTCGACCGCGAGACGATCCGCGAGCGGCGCGAGGAACGGCGGGAGCGTTGGCGCGAACGTCGCGAGCAGCGCCGGCAAGAGCGGCAGACGCCCTGATCTACTCTGCGGCGGTGGCTTCCGGCGCCAGTTCGCGCTGGCCGCCGAACGTGCGCGGCAGCGTGATGGTGACGATGGTGCCGCGGCCGACTTCCGACTGAATCGAGAGCTTGCCGCCGTGCATCTCCGCCAGCGACTTGGTGAGCGCAAGGCCAAGGCCGGTGCCGTGATTGTTGCGCGTGAGTTCGGCTTCGACCTGCTCGAACGGGCGCGCGAGGCGCGGCAGGTGTTCGGGCGGGATGCCGCAGCCGGTGTCGACAACGCGCAGCGTCAGCGTCTGCGCATTGGCGCGGGCGTGCACCATGATGGCGCCCTGATCGGTGAACTTCACCGCGTTGGAGAGGAGGTTCAGCAAGATCTGCTTCACCGCGCGATGGTCGGCCTCGATCTCCGGCAGATCCTCGGCGTCGACGACGACGGAGAGACCCTTCTCCTCCGCCTTGCGCTTGGTGAGGCGCACTGCCTGCTCGATGGCGACGCTGGGATCGAGCGGGCGCGGGCTGAGCGTCAGCTTGCCGGCCTCGATCTTGGCCATGTCGAGAATGTCGTTGATCAGTTCGAGCAGGTGATTGCCACTGTCGAAAATGTCGGTGGCGTATTGCTTGTATTGATCGTTGCCTATGGCGCCGAATAGTTCCTTCGCCATGATCTCGGAGAAACCGATCACCGCGTTGAGCGGCGTCCGGAGTTCGTGGCTCATATTGGCGAGGAAAGTCGACTTGGCGCGGCTGGCTTCTTCGGCCTTTTGCCGCTCCTCGTGCGCTTCGCGCGCCAGCGCCTTGATCCGGTATTCCTGGCTTTCGGCGCGCGTCAGCGCGTCGGAGAGGCGCCGCTCGTTGCGGGCCAGCTCTTCTTCCTTACGCTTCAGCGGCGTGATGTCGACGCCGACTGTGATGACGCCGCCATCGGCGGCGCGGCGCTCGACGATGTGCAGCCAGTCGCCCGTCGTGAGTTCGATTACGCGCACGTCCGGATTGGTCGGGTCGTGCTTTTCGCGCCGAATCGCCGCCGTCGCCGCCGCCGCGATCGCTTCGTAGGACGCGCGCGGGCGCAGGATTTCCGGGCCGAGCTTGAAGGCCCGGGCGAAGCTCTGGTTCCAGAGCAGCAGACGCTTCCTCGCATCCCAGAGCGCGAACGGGCCGGAGAAGTTCTCGATCGCCGCGCGCAGCTGGCGCTCGAGGCGCGTCACGCGCGCTTCGGCCTCGTGGCGCTGGGTGGCGTCGATGACGGTCGCGAAAAGCCGCGTCTCGGCGCGGCCGCTCGCGTCCTCGACCGCAGCGCCGCGCGCTTCGATCCAGGCAAGACCGCCGCTCCGCGTCACGCGGAAACGGGCGTCGAGCAGGCCGGACATGCGGGCGCGGCGGAATTCCTCGTCGACGCCGAAGCGGTCCTCGTTGACGACCAGTTCCAGCAAGTCGCGCAGGCTGATGGTGTCGCGCGGCGCGCCGAGCAGACGGGCGGCCTGTTCGGAGAGCTGCACTTCGTCCGCGCCCGGACGCCATTCGAGCACGCCGACTTTCGCCCCATCGGCGGCGATGCGGAAATGCGCTTCGGCGCGCACCGCTTCGGCTTCGGCGAGCCGCGCGCGTTGCGCGTTCTGACGCATGAGCAGATAGAGCACGCCCATCGCCGCCAGCGGCGTCGCCGCCACCAGCGCATATTGCAGCAGCGCGCCGAGCAGCAGCGCCAGCGAGCTTGGCGCCGGCGAAGCGGCCATGATGCGGAAGCCGCCGATCTGCGCGGTCGCTTCGGCCGCCACCCAGGTCGAGCCGGCGCCGTCGTCGATCAGCGCGCCGGCGCGATTGCTCCGCGTGGCGGCGAGCACCTGCTGCTGCGCCCGCACGCCGGCCGACTGCAGCGCCGGCGAAGCGTAGAAGATCTCGCCCGACGGCGAGGCGATCAGCACGCGGGCGTTGGCGTTGAGCTCCGGCAGCAGCCGCGCCGAATCGATGATTGTGACGATACGCCGGTCGCCGAGGCGGCGCACGATCGTCGGCGCGGTCGCCAGTTCGCCCATGTCGGGGGCGCCGGCCCAAAGCGGCTCATCGCCCGCGGCGTTGGCGGCCGCGGTCGCAACGGCGGACAGTTCCGGATTGGTGATGGCTTCGATGGCGCCGCTTGGCCCAATCACCGCCGCCGCGGTCGCGGGCGAGGCATGCGCGGCGGCGTTGGCGAGCGACGCGAGATCGCTGCCGCCGGCGCGCGCAAGTTCGGCCGCGCCGGATGTCGCGCCGACCGCGATCGCGAGATTGGCGTTCACCCGCTCGGCGATCAGCCCCGCGGTCGAAGCTTGCGCCGCGGCGGTCGTGCCCGCCGCATCGTCGATGTGCGACTTGATCTGCGCGCCGGTCGCGGCGGCGAAGGCGAGCACGAACACGGCGACCAAAGCCATGAACGGCCGGCCGGATTTATCCTGCGACGCAGGCCCGGCGGCGCCGGGTTCGTCGTATGCAGCAGTGTTCGACACGATTTCCCCGGCCGCCCCGAATCGCCGTTCGGAATCTCGAATGAGCTAAATCGTAACGAGGGAGTAAACGCCCTGTCGAGCCGCGCGCACGACTTATGCCCGCGCACGGCTGCGAAGTGTCGCCGAAAAGACTCAGGCGAGCGTGCGTTCGACCATTTCGCGTGTGTTCTTCGACAGGTTCGGCAGCCTCGCGAGTTGTTCCAGCGCCGCTTTCGCGTGCGCTTGACGACCGGCGTCGAATCGTTTCCACGATTCGAAAGGTGTGAGTAACCGCGCCGCGAGCGCCGGGTTCAGCGGATCGATCTGTTCGGCCAGCGCGGCAAGGAAGCGATAGCCGCCGCCGTCGGCGGCGTGGAAGGCGCGCGGGTTGCGCATCGCGAACGCCGCGGCGAGCGAACGGACCCGGTTCGGGTTTTTGAGATTGAAGTCGGGATGCTGCCGTAGCCGCTCCGCGCGCGCGAGCGCATCGCCGCGCGGCGAGGAGGCCTGCACCGCGAACCACTTGTCGATGACGAGCGGGTTCTCTTTCCAGCGGTCGTAGAAGCGGCTCAGCGCATCGTCGAAGCTTTGGCTCCCCGAGGCGCCGAGCGCCTCCAATGCAGCAATCGTCTCGGTCATGCTGTGGGCCTGGTCGAAGGCCGCGGTGAACGTCTCAGTCTGTTGGGGCCCAAGCGACGCGAGCAGATCGAGCGCCGCAGCTTTGAGCGCGCGGCGGCCGGCGGCCTCGGCGCCCGGTGAAAACGGCGTTTCGCTCGGCGCGCGGGCGATGGGCTCGAGCCGTTCGCGCAACGTTTCCGCGACAGTGCTGCGAAGCTTTTCGCGCGCGGCGTAGAGCTGCTCGGGATCCGGCGCCGGCGAGGCGAGGATCAATTCGTTCAAGTCGGGCAGCCGCAGCGCCAACGCGGCGAAGGCGGGATCCTCCTGCGCGCGGTCCAGTTCGCGGCCGAGCGCCCTCGCCAGCGCGGGCGCGGCGTCCTTGGCTTCGCCCAGCAGGATGGCGCGGGCGATGCTTTGGCCGGCTTCCCAGCGCGTGAAGGCGTCCGGATCGTGCGCCATTTGCGCGAGGCGCTGATCCACACTGAGTCCGTCGTCCAGCGTCACCGGCGCGGAGAAGCCGCGCAGCACCGAGGGGATCGGTTCTTCGGTGACGTCGCTGAAGCGCAGCTTCGTGTCGGCTTCGTCGAGTACGACGTGATGCTTGATGCGCGAGATCGTGTCGCCCTCGAGTTTCGACGCGATGATCGCGCCGTCCGGAGCGATGAAGCCGATCTCGAGCGGGATCGGCGCGGGCTGTTTCACGCTCTGTCCGGGCGTCGGCGGCGTGCGCTGGCTGACGCTCAGCTCGTACGCTTTCGCTTTCGCGTCATAGACGCCGCGCACTTGGAGCGCCGGCGTGCCGGCCTGTTCGTACCAGCGCATGAAGTCGTCGAGCTTGCGGCCGGCGGCTTCCTCGAAGCAGCCGACGAAATCTTCCACTGTCGAAGCCGTGCCGTCGCGGCGCTCGAAATAGAGCTGCATGCCGCGGTCGAATGCGTCCGCGCCGATGATGCGCTTCAGCATGCGGATCACTTCGCCGCCTTTTTCGTAGACGGTGGCGGTGTAGAAATTGTCGATTTTCTGATAGCTCGACGGCCGCACCGGGTGCGCGAGCGGGCCGGCGTCTTCGCCGAACTGGCGTCCGCGCAGGCGTTTCACGTCCTTGATCCGCTGTACCGGACGCGAACGCTGATCGGCGCTGAATTCCTGCTCGCGATAGACGGTGAGGCCTTCCTTCAGGCAGAGCTGGAACCAATCGCGGCAGGTGATGCGGTTGCCGGTCCAGTTGTGGAAATATTCGTGGCCGACCACCGCCTCGATCGCTTCGAAGTCGGCGTCGGTCGCGGTTTCGGCGTCGGCCAGGATCAGCGACGAATTGAAGATGTTGAGGCCCTTGTTCTCCATCGCGCCGAAATTGAAATCGCGCACGGCGACGATGTTGAAGACGTCGAGATCGTACTCGCGTTGGAACGCTTCCTCGTCCCACTTCATCGCCCGCTTCAGCGCATCCATGGCGTAGCGCGCACGCGCTGAATCGCCCGGATCGACATAGATGCCGAGCGCCACATTGCGGCCGCTTCTGGTGCTGAAGCTGTCGTGGATCGACTCGTATTTGCCGGCGCAGAGCGCGAAGAGATAAGCCGGCTTCGGGTGGGGATCGACCCAGACGGCGAAGTGGCGCCCGCCCTCCATATCGCCGCTTTCGACCAGATTGCCGTTAGCGAGCAGGGTCGGGTAGGCGGTCTTGTCGGCTTCGATGCGCACGGCGAAACGCGCCAGCACGTCCGGGCGGTCGAGATAATAGGTGATGGCGCGGAAGCCCTCCGCCTCGCACTGCGTGCAGAAGCGGCCGCCCGACATATAGAGCCCTTCGAGGTGCGTGTTCGTCGCCGGCGAGATGCGGGTGACGATATCGAGCCTGAACGACGCTGGCGGATCGAGGATGACGAGCTTGCCGGGTTCGACACTGTAGCGCGACTGGTCGAGCAGCTCGCCATCGATAGCGACGCTCTGCAGTTCGAGCCGTTCGCCGTTCAGTTCGAGCGGCGCGCTCGCATCGCTCGTACGCCGAACATGGCTGCTCGCGGCGACCAGCGTCTGTTCCGGCTCGAGCGAGAAGACGAGCGCGATCTCGTCAATCAGATAAGCGGGCGGCTGATAGTCGGCGAGACGGACAGTGACGGTTTCGGCGTCGCGCATACTTTGGGCTCCGGCTGAAGCCCTGACATGCGCCGCGAGCCGCGCAAAATCAATGCGCGTTATTCAGCTGCGACGAACGCCGTCTCGCCGCGCGGCGCGCCTTGGTGGTAGATCGCCGCCAGCACCATTTCGGCCTGTTTCGCGAGATCGAGCATCTGGCCCGGCGTTTCGTGCGGATTGTCCTGCGCGAACTCGATCAGCTCACGCGCGACGCGCATCAGGCGCAGCGCATTGGCGATGACGCGCGCCTGGTGTTCCACGCGGTTCGGGTCGCGGTCGTACTCGGCCATCGGCACGCGCCAGCCGCCCCAATCCTTCTCGTCGGTCACGACGACCGGAAACGTGCCCGGATGCGGGTGGCGCGGATCGCGCGCATCGGCGGAGAGGCGGTTCACTGCGCGCAACACGCGCCAATTCTCGATCTCGATCAGATCCGGCTTTTCCGGCTCGCGGTCTTCGGCGGCCAGTTCGTGGGCCTGGAAGTCGCGGCCGAGGCCGGTGTCATAGGTGATGCGCAGCGGCTCCTCGACGCCCTTGACCCATTGCGGGTTCACGCTTTCGATCACCGCCCACGTCGCCACCGGCTTCACGTAGACGCGCTGGCCCTTATGGAAGACCGCCTTCGCCATGGACTTGCACCCCGAATTTCGAGCGGCGAGGCTACCGCATCTCGCTTTAGCCTTCGTGAAGAGGCGTTGACGCCAAGACAGTCTTTCGCGTCCTCCGCCCGCCGCGTTAAGGTGGCGCCAACCATAAGCCGGGAGGACGGCGTTGAATTTCGATTTTTCCGATGACCAGAAGAGCCTGAAGGATCAGGCGCGCAAGTTTCTCTCCGAGAAGGCGGGAACGAAGGCGACGCGCGGCGTGCTGGATGACGCGGCGAAATCCCACGATAGGGATTTGTGGCGCGCCGTCGCCGAAATGGGCTGGCTGGGCGCGGCGATCCCAGAGGAGCACGGCGGATTGGGGCTCGGCCGGCTGGAGCTCTGCGTTTTGGCGGAAGAGGTCGGCCGCGCCGTCGCGCCGATCCCGTTTTCATCCACGGTTTACTTCTTCGCCGAAGCTTTGATGCTCGCTGGTAACGGCGCGCAGAAGGCGGCGCACCTATCGAAAGTCGCAGGTGGCGAGACGATCGGCTGCTTCGCTTTGTCGGAGGGTCCGGGCGCGCCGACGGCGGCGTCGATCCAGACGAAGTTCGACGGCGCGTCCCTGAACGGCGCCAAGATTCCCGTGACGGACGGCGACTGCGCCGACTGGGCAGTTGTCGTCGCGAAGGAGGGCGCGGGCGTCTCGCTGGCGTTGGTCGATCTCAATCAGCCCGGCGTCATGCGCACGACGCTGAAGACGCTCGATCCCTCGCGCGGCCATGCGAAGCTCGAGTTTAAGAACGCCAAGGCCGAACGCCTCGGCGCCTCAGGCCAAGGTTGGGATCTGGCGGAAGCCGTGCTCGACCGCGCCGCGGTGCTGCTCGCGTTCGAGCAAGTCGGCGGCAGCCAGGCGTGCCTCGAAATGGCGACCGAGTACGCCAAGAGCCGCTACGCCTTCTCGCGTCCGATCGGCTCGTTCCAGGCGATCAAGCACAAGCTCGCCGATATGTACGTGAACATCGAGGTGGCGCGTTCGAACGCCTATTACGGCGCCTGGGCGCTTTCGACCGAGGCGGCGGAGCTGCCGTTCGCCGCCGCCGCCGCGCGCGCGGCGGCGAGCGACGCCTATTATTTCTGCGCCAAGGAAAACATCCAGACGCACGGCGGCATGGGCTTCACTTGGGAAGTCGACTGCCACCTCTTCTTCCGCCGCGCCAAGCTGCTCGCGCTGCAAGCGGGCGCCCCCGCGGTGTGGAAGGAAAAGTTGGTGAAGCGGCTGGAGCAGAGGAACGCGGCGTGAAAGCGTTGCGCGCGCTCGCAATTGTGTTGGGCGTCGTCATCATCGGCGGCGAACTCTTCCGCTCGTGGGGCGAGCGCGCCTGGGCGTGGTGGATCGACGACATTCTCGTCGGCCTTGCGCTCATCGCCACTGGCGCGTTGCTGACGAACGAGACGTTTGCTCGGCGAGCGCTGTTCGCCGGCGCCTGGGGCTTCAGCGTCGGCGTCATCTATATCAGCTTTTTCGACAAGGTGGTCGGACCCGTTTTGATGGGACCCGGCGCAGCGTTCAATCGGCTCAACGTATTCGTCGGTCTGACGCTGCTTGTCGCGATCGCAGGCTTCGTCGGCAGCGTGACGCTGCCGTTCAAAAACACGCATTGAGGAAATGACGATGGATTTCAACGATACGCCGGAGGAAGCCAAATTCCGCGCTGAAGCGCGCGCGTTTCTCGAAGCTAACGTGAAGCCGAAGAGCGCCGAGAGCGAGCGGATGTCGCGCAAGCTGTCGCCGGCCGAATATCTGAAGGCAGCGAAAGAGTATCAGCGCAAGAAGGCGGAAGCCGGTTTCGCCGGCATTACCTGGGCCCAGGAGCAGGGCGGGCGCGGCTTGCCGCCGATCTACGCCGTCATCTTCAACCAGGAGGAAGCGAAGTTCGATGCGCCATCGGCCCCGTTTTCGATCGGGCTCGGCATGTGCGTGCCGACGGTGATCGCCTTCAGCGATGAGGCCACCAAGGACCGCTACGTCGCCAAGGCGCTGCGCGGCGAAGAGCTATGGTGCCAGCTCTTCTCCGAACCAAGCGCCGGCTCGGACGTCGCGGCTTCGAAAACGAAAGCCGTGCGCGACGGCGACGACTGGATCGTCAACGGGCAGAAGGTCTGGACGACGGGGGCGCAATTCTCCGACTTCGGCATCCTGCTCGTGCGCACGAACCCGGACGTGGAGAAGCATAAGGGCCTCACCATGTTCATCGTCGACATGAAGGCCAAGGGCGTCGACGTGCGCCCGATCCACCAGGCCAATGGCGGGCGCGAGTTCAACGAAGTCTACTTCACCGACGTGCGCATCCCCGACAAAAGCCGGCTGGGCGAGCCGGGCATGGGCTGGAACGTCGCGCTGGTGACGCTGATGAATGAGCGCCTCGCCGTCGGCGGCTCCTACGGGCCCGACTACAAGGAGATCTTCGACTTCGCGCGCAGCATCAATGCGCCAACTGGCGAGGGGGCGCTGATCAAGGACGAAGCCTTCCGCCAGAAGCTGGCGGATTGGATCGTGCGCGCCGAAGGCTACAAGCTGGCGAAATTTCGCACCATGACAGCGCTGTCGAAGGGCCAGACGCCCGGTCCGGAAAGCTCGATCGGCAAGGTGATCAACGCCAACCAGATGATGGACATCGCCAACACCGCGATCGAGGCGCAGGATCATTACGGCGTCATCAATGACCCCGATCTCGCCCCGCTCGAAGGCGCCTTCCACCAGAGCTACATGTTCGCCCCGGGCCTCAGGATCGCCGGCGGCACCGACGAGATCCTGAAGAACATCATCGCCGAACGCGTGCTCGGCCTGCCGCAAGACGTGCGGGTGGATAAAGGTGTGGCGTTCAAGGATCTGCCAACAGGGAGCTGAGGGTTAAGCTGGCGCTCCTTTGCGCTTGCTGATCGCGGCATCCAGACTCCATGCGCCTGGGCCGGTGAAGACGAACAGCAGGAAGACGAAGCAGTAGAGAATGGCCGCGTCGCCGCCGTTGTTCACGGGGAAGAAGTTTTGCGGCGCGTGGACCATCCAGTAGGCGACAGCCATTGTTCCGGAAGCGAGGAAGGCGGCTGGTCGCGTGAACAGTCCGATCGTGATCAAGAAACCAGCGAGGAGTTCGACGATCCCGGCATAGTGGCCGGGACTCGCCAGCGCCAATCCAGCGCCGGCGGCGTCCCCGGCGGGGAAGCTCAGAAATTTTTGCGTGCCGTGTTCGGCAAAGATGAGGCCGCTGACGATGCGCAGAACGCCGAGCGCGTTGTTGGAATATTTGCTGAGACCCTCGAACATCGGCGCTGCTCCCGGAAATTATTCTGTCGTGCGGCCGTCGAAATGCTCTTGCTCGACAGCGTCCTTGTCTGCGGCGACGACGCCGTCTTCGTACTCGGGCGGGCCGTAAGGCGTGTGGAGCCTGAGCGGTTGTGTAGTGTTCCGCGCTGGGCGGAACGATGATCCCGTCATCATCCTTTACCTCGGTGCGCTCGCCGTCAATGACGACCCGCGCTGCGGCCGCTTTGGGAAGAATTGGTCGTGGTCCTCGTGCACTTCCGACCCGATGTCTTGACCTGGCTCCAGTGGAGAGCACGCGGCGGAAATCGGAGTTCTGGGTGGCCAGCATTTCAATACTTGTCGACGAAGCCGGTCATGGCTCTTGCGCGTGTTTTTTCAGGGCGCGGGAGCAATGCCGCTTGGCGTGAGAATGTTCCCGGCATCTTTCGGCGCGCGGCGGGCGTGACTGGCGTCATCGCGCTGGGGGCCGGCCGGGCGTATTCTGAAAATTCGGTTTCGTCCGGTTTGTCCGCGAACCTGGAGGTCGCAATGGCCCGTCTTCACAGCACTGCATCGACGATTTTCGCCGCGCTGCTAAGCACCACCGCTTTTTCCCTCAGCGGCGCCGCGCTTGCGCAAGCCAACCAGGCGCCCGTCGTACGCGAATATCAAACGGAACCGCCGGCGCGCCCGCGACCAAGAACGCGGCCATTGCGCGAGGGGGTCACCAATGTCGGCCGCGAACAGGACGTGATCCGCTATCCGCGCTTCATCGTTGAGGCGATGAGTTTCAAAGCGGTGGACGAAAGCGGGCGCGACATTCCGGGCACGTCCGACGAGGTCTTCGCGACCTTCGTGACCAGCGATCGCCGTCTGATGACGCGCAATTTTGAGGACGTAAACACCGGCGATCTCAGGGAATTCGATGCTCATCAGAGCTGCATCTGGCCAGCCGTCGATCCCGATGGCGAGGAGAACGGCCGTTGGGTCTGCGCGCCCCAGGGCGCACGGGGCCCGGTGCGGTTTTCGGTCACCCTTTGGGACGACGACACAGAGCTACCTCCCCACGGTTTTACCATTTGCGGTTCAAACGCCGATGGAACGGGCGGAGATTTGGCGAGATGTCCCGACGAGGGCGAGTCCGGCGAAAACGACATCCTGTTTCGTCATGAGTTCGCATACGAGGTCTCGGACATCCTACAGCGTCTCGATCCGAACTGCCGCTGCCTCGTGCAGACAGCGCGGGAGTCACGCGATAGTCTGACCACCTATGAGTTCACATTCCGCATCACCCGCGTCGATGACGGCGGCGAAGGTCCCGCGCTCGACGCCGATCCGGATGGCGCCAATCAACCCGTCCATCGCAGCGGCGCGCTGACTGCGGCGCTGAACCAGGCGTTCGAGTTTGACGTCGGCTCGATCGTTGCAACCGGCGGCGATTTCGCCTTCGCGCGCACCGGCGGAGTGTATCAGCTCGCGCCGCGCGGCAACGCGAAAATTTGGCTCGGCGGCAGCGCCGCGCGCGGCTATGCGGCGTGTTACGCGCAGCGCCTGTCCGCGAACTATGTCGCGACCGCTGTCGCCGTTCCCGCGGCGGGCCAGCACGCATGCTATCTGACCAGCGACGGCCGCGTCGGCGAAATGCGCATCACCAGCCTCATGCCCGGCTCGTTCGGCAGCGGCGGGACCTTGGCGCTGACGTACGCAACCTGGCAATGACGCGGAGGGGAGCGCCCGTTGACCGGCGCTCCCTAAATCAGTTCCTCGAACAGCATCTGTTCTTCCGCGCGCCAGCCTTCGATCTCCAGCATCTTCAGCTTTGTCGCGATGCCGCCATTGGCGGAAAAACCGACCAGCTTCATGTTCGCGCCGACGACGCGATGGCACGGCACGACGATCGCGAACGGATTGCGCCCGAGCGCCTGGCCGACGGCTCGCGCCGCGCTCGGGTCGCCGATGGCGCGGGCGATCTCGCCATAGGTGCGCGTCCGGCCCGGGGCGATGGCGCGCGCGGTTTCATAGACGCGGGCGTTAAAGGCGGGCGTGCGGCTCATGTCGAGCGTAATGGTGCGCAGCGATCTCTTTTCGCCGCGCAGCAGCGCCGCGATGTCTTCGATCGCGCGGGCGATGGCTTTCGGCGGCTCGACCTCGTCGGCGTTCGGGCAATGGCGCATCAGCCGCGTGCGCGTGGCGCTTTGGCTCTTCTCCGGCAGCTGCACGCCGATCACCCCGCGCGGCCCCCAGGCGATGCCGCAGCTGCCGATGGCGGTGTCGAACAGGGTGTAAGCGTGCATAGCGCCTCTTGAACGGGCCGACTCTAGTGACTAGAACATAAAGAGAACATGACTCCGCGTCTAGTCCCTCCGCTTCCGCCGGCGCAAGTCGTTACCGGCAACTTCGGCGCCGCCCCGGAGACAGGTTGGCAAGCGGCTGGCGCGGCTCTGTTTTCCGCTCATCTCGCCGCCATGGCCAGCCAGCCGTTGCATGAGCTGGGGCCGGCGGACCCAGGGGCCGAGCCGGCTGCGATCGGCTTTGCGCTCTGCCTCGCCGCCGCCTGGGCCGGCAAGTCGGGCACGATCTGGGCCGGCGAAGAGGGCGTGTTCGCCGAGGACGGCGCGCCTTACCCGCCCGGCCTTGCGCAATTCGGGCTCGATCCGGCCGGGCTCATCGTCGTCCGCGCCGGCAAGCGCGAGGAATGTCTGTGGGCGGCCGAGCAGGCGCTCTCGGCCCGCGGCGCCGTCGTCGTCTGCGCGCTCGGGGCGCGCGGCAAGCCGCTCGATCTCAAAGCCACGCGCCGGCTCTTGCTGTTCGCCGAACGCAACGGCTCGAAATGCCTGCTGGTGCGCCCGCTTGCGGACGCGAGCGCGGCCTGGACGCGCTGGCGCGTTTCGCCGGCGCCGAGCGAAGCGGAAGAGCGCGAACTCGGGCCACCGGCCTATAAGCTCGAACTCATACGCAACCGCGCGGGGCCGGCGGGGGCCCGCTTCACCATCGAATGGAACGCTCATGCCCGCGCTTTCAGAGAGCGCGACGTGGCTCGCGATCGTTCTGCCGCGTCTTTCGACGGACCGGCTGATCCGATCCGGGCGCGCGCCCGATAACAAGCCGCTCGCGGTCTATGCCAAGGAGGCGAACGCCTTTCTGCTGACGGGCGTCGACGCGCGCGCGTCCGCGCTGGGGCTGAAGCTCGCGATGTCGCTTGCCGATGCGCGGGCGATGCAGCCGCATTTGGCGGCGATCGAAGCCGAGCCCGAAGAAGACGCGCGCACGCTCGACAACATCGCCGCTTGGTGCGAGCGCTTCACCCCGATCGTCGTCGTCGATGCGCCTGACGGTTTGTTTCTCGACATCACCGGCTGCGCGCATCTGTTCGGCAGCGAAGCGGCGTTGCGTGACCAGATCGTCACCCGTCTCGCCGCCCAAGGCTTCGCCGCCCGCGCCGCACTCGCGCCGACGCCGGGCGCCGCCTGGGCGCTGGCGCGCCACAGCCGGGTCGCTCGCGCGTCGGCGGATCTCGTGCAGACGTTGGCGCCGCTGCCTGTGGAGGCGTTGCGTCTGCAAGAGGAGTCCGCCGCACTGCTGCGCCGGCTTGGGCTGAAGACGATCGGCTCGCTCCTATCCGCGCCGCGTTCTTCTTTCACCGCGCGCGCCGGCGAACGGGCGATGCTGCGGCTCGACCAGGCGCTCGGCCGCGCGCCGGAAGCTTTGAGCCCGCGTCGGCCGGCGCCGCCGGTGTTTGCGCTGCGGCGTTTCCTGGAGCCGCTGTTCAATGTCGAGACCATTCTGATCGCGACTGAACACCTCTGCGGCGACGTGATCGCGAAGCTAGACCGTCGCGGCGCCGGCGCGCGGCGCGCGGCTTTGCATCTGTTCGGCGTCGACGGCCGCGACCGTGTGATCGAGATCGGCGTCAGCCGGCCCGAGCGCGAAATGAAGCCGCTCCTCCGGCTCTTCCGTGAGAAGCTCGATCGGGCGGCGGAGAACCTCGACGCCGAATTCGGCATCGAAGCGGCGCGGCTCGATGTGGTTCAACTCGAACGCATCGAAGGCGCGGCGCGCACGCTGGCGGCCGTGGAGGATGCGGAGGCGGACGAAGACAAGATCGCTTCGCTTGTCGACGTGCTGAGCGTGCGTCTAGGCGCCCACCGCGTGCTGCGCCCGAAATTCAACGACACGCATCAGCCGGACAAAGCCGGCGCCTGGTGCGCGGCGCTTTCCAATCCTCCCGCGAGGGGGAGCGGGGGAGCACGCGCTCCGCGCGACGGCGTCATGCGCCGGCCGCTCACCTTGTTCACGCGCCCGCAGCCGATCGAAACGCTAGCCACCGTCCCGGACGGCCCGCCGATCCGCTTCCGCTGGCGGCGCGTGCTGCGCGAAGTGGCGCGCGCGGAAGGACCGGAGCGCATCAGCGGCGATTGGCTCGGCGGTCTGCCGACGCGCGATTACTACCGCGTCGAAGACAAGGAAGGCCGCCGCTACTGGCTCTATCGCGAAGGCTTCTACGGCGAGAGCGAAGAAACGCCGCGCTGGTTCGTGCACGGGTTGTTTGCATGATTCAGAAATCAGACGACAGAAATCAGAAGTCAGACGGCGCGCCCGTCAAATCCTTCGAAGACTTGCGCGTGTTCCAGCGTGCCTACGCAATATCGCTCGATGTCCATCGAGCATCGCTGGGTTGGCCACAGATGGAGCAATTCGCACTCGCGGATCAAGTGCGCAGAGCAAGCAAATCCGTCTGCGCCAATATTGCCGAAGGCTTCGGCCGTCAGCGCGGTTCAGGTGCGGAATTCAGGCGCTTTCTCAGAATGGCAGTCGGCTCATGTGACGAAATGCAGGTATGGGCCCACTACGCGTGGGATCTTGGCTGTCTCACCGAGCAGGAGGGCGTGAAATGGAAGCGTGAGTACGTAGAAATCGCCAAAATGCTCCGAGCGCTGTCGGATAGTTGGAAGTAAGCAATGCCCGCTTCTGACTTCTGTCTTCTGATTTCTGGCTTCCGCTCATGCGCGCGCTCCGAAGGAGCGCGCGCATGAGCTTCGCCGAACTCTGCGTCACCACGAACTTCTCCTTCCTCCGCAGCGGCTCGCATCCGGAGGAGATGGTGGAGCAGGCGGCGGCGATCGGGCTTGCCGGGATCGGCGTTGCAGATCGCAACACGCTCGCGGGCGTGGTGCGCGCGCACGTGAAAGCGAAATCGATCCGCGAAGAGAGGGGCGCGGCGATCCGCGTGATCGTTGGCGCGCGGCTCGCATTCCGCGATGGCGCGCCTGATCTGATCGTATATCCCAAAGATCGCGCCGCCTATTCCAATCTCACGCGGTTGCTCACGATCGGCAACCGTCGCGCGCCGAAAGGCGAATGCTGGCTCGATTTCGCCGATTATCTCGCGCATGCAGAAGGATTGCAGACGATCCTCGTCCCGAAATTCGCGCTCGGTGACGAACCGGACGCAATAAGGCCCTATCTCCGAGACATCCGTAACGCGACGGGCGAAGCGTGGCTCGCCGCGCCGTTCCAATTCGACGGTGAAGATCGCCGCCGCATCCGTCAGCTCAAAGCGCTTGCAGGCGAAGCCGGCGCGCGTCTCCTCGCCACCACCCAACCGTTGATGCACCACGGCGACCGCCGTCCCTTGCTCGACGTCGTCACCTGCATCCGCGAAAAGAAGAAGCTCGACGACGCCGGCGATCTGCTCGCAAAAAACGCCGAACGCCAGCTGAAGCCGCCGCAAGAGATCGAGCGGCTTTACCAAGATGCGCCGGAAGCAGTGGCCGAGAGCATCCGCTTTCTAGATGGCGTTACGTTTTCGATGGATCAGCTGCGCTACGAATATCCGGAGGAAACCTCCGAAGGCTTTGCCGATCCGCAGCAGGCTTTAGTGGCGCGCGCCTGGGCGGGGGCGCGGAAGCGGTATCCGGACGGCATACCGGAAAAGGTGCGCGCCTCGCTCGAGCGCGAACTCGGCATTGTCGGCCGCATGCGTTACGCCCCTTACTTTTTGACGGTGGCCGATATCGTCGATTTCGCCCGCTCTCCATTCGACAAAGACGGCAATCCGAAGGAGCCGATCCTCTGCCAAGGGCGCGGTTCGGCGGCGAACTCCGCGATTTGCTATTGTCTTGGCGTCACGGCGGTCAATCCCGCCAACAATGATCTTCTCTTCGATCGTTTCGTCTCGGAGGAACGGGGCGAGCCGCCGGATATCGACGTCGATTTCGAACACGAGCGCCGCGAAGAGGTGATCCAGTACGTTTACAAGAAGTACGGCCGCGATCGCGCGGGCCTCGCGGCGACGCTGATCTGCTATCGCGGCCGCAGCGCCGTGCGCGAAGTCGCCAAAGCGTTCGGCTATTCGGAAGACAGCATCGGCGGCATGGCCAAGATGCTGCATTGGTGGTCGCGCGGCGTGGAAGCGCGCGATCTGCGCGAGCATGGTTTCGACCTCAGCGATAAGCGCCTCGTTCAATGCATCGAGCTTTCCAATCAGCTGCAAGGATTTCCGCGCCACCTCTCGCAGCATGTCGGCGGCTTCGTGATCACGCGCGAGAAACTTCATGATGTCGTGCCGATCCAGAATGCAGCCATGGACGACCGCACCGTCGTCGAATGGAATAAGGACGACCTGGAGGATCTCGGCATTCTCAAAGTCGATCTGCTCGGATTAGGCATGCTGACTTGCCTGAAGAAGGCGTTCGATCTGTGCAAAAAGCACTATCCGGACGACAGGATCATCGCGCTCGATTCAACCGAAACCAACGATGAACGCGTCTATGCGATGCTGCATCGCGCCGATTCTATCGGCGTGTTCCAGGTCGAGAGCCGCGCGCAAATGTCGATGCTGCCGAGGCTCAAGCCGAAAGATTTCTACGATTTGGTGATTGAAGTCGCGATCGTGCGTCCGGGGCCGATCCAGGGCGGCATGGTGCATCCTTATCTCAAGCGCAGACAAGGGCTGGAGAAAGCTGCGGCGCCGAAGCCGGAGCTTTGGGAGGTGCTGAAACGCACGCTCGGCGTCCCGCTTTTCCAAGAGCAAGCCATGCAAATTGCAATCGTGGCCGCCGGCTTTACTCCGCCGGAGGCGGACAAGCTCCGCCGCGCGATGGCGACGTTCAAGCGGGTGGGGACGATCGGCACACTCAAGGCCAAGTGCATCGATGGCATGATCGCCAATGGCTACGAGCGCGAGTTCGCCGAAGCCTCGTTCGCGCAAATCGAAGGCTTTGGCGAATACGGCTTTCCGGAAAGCCACGCGGCGAGCTTTGCGATCCTCGTCTATGCTTCGTCCTGGCTGAAGTGTTATTACCCGGACGTCTTCGCGGCCGCGCTGCTCAACGCCCAACCAATGGGATTTTACGCGCCGGCGCAGATCGTGCGCGATGCTGTCGAGCACGGCGTCGAGGTTCGTCCGATCGATATCAACCACTCGGATTGGGACAATGTGCTCGAGCCGGGGCCCGCAGCATCGGAGCGGCTGCATTTTCGTCATGCGGAAATGCAGCGCGACATTCGTAGCGTCATGGCAATGCGCCTCGGCTTTCGGCAAGCGCGGGGACTGAGGGAGGAGGAGCTGAAGCAACTCGTGGCGCGACGTGGTCCCGGCTACGACTCCATCCGAGATGTCTGGCTGCGTAGCGATCTCCCGGTTTCCACGATCGAACGTCTCGCCGATCTCGATGCGTTCCGGTCGCTGGGGCTCGATCGGCGTGAGGCGCTTTGGATTGTGCGCGCACTCAATCGTACGGGCGGGCAAGAGGATTTGCCGCTTTTTGCGGTTCAGGACTCCAGAGCGACCGAGCCGGATTTCGATCTTCCGCCGATGCTGTTGGGCGAACACATCGTGGAAGATTATCGAACGCTTGGCTTGTCTTTGAAAACCCACCCGGCCGCCTTGATCCGCGACGAACTGACCGCGCGCGGCGCTATCAAGGCGGAGGATCTGAAACATGTGCGCAGCGGAGATCGCGTGCGTGTGGCTGGACTTGTGCTTGTGCGTCAGCGGCCCGGCACGGCGTCCGGCGTCATTTTCATGACGCTGGAGGACGAGAGCTGGATTTCCAACATTATCGTCTGGCCAAAATTGTTCGAGCAATATCGCCGCGAAGTTCTGGGCGGGCGTTTGGTGGCGGTCGACGGCCCCGTGCAAAAGGAGGGCGACGTGATCCACATCGTCGCCGAGCGCGTGCACGACTGGACGCCGCTGCTGGCCAATCTTTCAGCATCCGGCGCGGGAATCGACCCCGCGGGGCCTACCGACGAACCGCGCCGCGGCGGCGCCGAGGATGCGCGCCAGCGTCACCCGCGCAATGTGCGGATCAATTTGGATGTCTCATCAGCCGCCGCGAACGTGATGCCGAAGGGGCGGAATTTTCATTGAGGAGAGGTTTGCTGTCGGCCCGAAGCGGACATTCCTATCGAGGCGCGGGCACAGGCGTCGGATTTATTCGATCGAATTCGGGGCGGGAAATTTCCAACCAATTTGCGTTGGCTTCGACAAGCTGATGGCCGCCCACCGTGTTGGCGTGTTCCAACGCCAGTGCAGACAGACGCTCGCGAACTCTGGGAAGTGCTACGCTGCACGGGCCATTGACCTGAAGGGCAATTGCTTCGGGCGAAATCGTACCTTGCCGCAACATGTCGCCTAGCGCTGAGTAAACGAGACCTTGCATTGATCTTTGGTCACCTGCGCTGGCTCGCATGATATCGATACTCAGCGAGGATGGATCGTCCGAGGGAGTAAAGGACGAGCGCAGGTAACACACGCTGTCCGAAGCGCTCGTGGTCTTCTCAGCGAAAGCGGGAGTGGACAACGCGAGTGTGCTCAGCGCGATAATCGCTACTCTATTCATGGCGCTAACGATATCCACATGCGGGCAGTGAGCAAGTGGCCTCGTCTCCGCTCCGGCAAAAAATCGGACATCCTACTCGGCACGAACGCTAGCCGCGCCAGCGCGCGAAAATCGCCGTCGGCAGCAGCAGATCACGTCCCGCGTGCGGCAGCGCCATTTCGCCGGTCTGCCATTCGCCGTCGCTAAACATCTGCTGCGCCGTTTGCGCGAGTGCGAGGTAGGAGAGGCGCACCGCGTAGACCGTTGCGATCATGAAGCCTTTAGCGCTGGCGCGATCGTTGGGATCGGTGCGCAGCAAGGTCTGGCAGGCGTCGAGCAGTTCGGGGAGGTTCTCCTCCAGCCGCCACGTCTCGCCATTCGGGCCGCGGCCGAATTTTGGCGGATCGAGGATGACGCCGTCATAGCGCCGGCCGCGGCGGATTTCGCGTTTGACGAAGGCCAACGCATCGTCGGCGATCCAGCGGATCGGCGCGGTCTCCAAGTCGGCCTCGCGCTGGTTGTCGCGCGCCAAGCCGATCGCTTTCTTCGACGCGTCGACGTGCGTCACCTTCGCACCGGCCTTGGCGCAGGCGAGCGAAGCAAGCCCGGTGTAGCCGAACAGGTTCAGCACTTCAGGCTGGCCGCCGCGATGCGCCTTCAAGCAATCGCGCGCATAGCGCCAATGCACCGAGTGCTCGGGAAAGAAGGCGAGGTGCCGAAACGGCGTCGGGCGCGAGAGGAACGACAGATCGTCCCATTGCAGCGTCCAGCTTTGCGGCAGCTCGCGATTGAAGCGCCAGCGGCCGCCTTCATCGTCTTCGCCGCCCGAGCCGGTGAAGATCGCATCGGCGCTGTCCCACGCGCGCGCGGGCAAGGCCGGCGCCCACAGCGCTTGCGGCTCTGGACGCACGAAACGATAGGGGCCAACTTGCTCGAGCTTGCCGCCATTGCCGCTGTCGAGCAGCGTGTAGTCGCGCCAATCGTCGGCGATCAAAATCTCAGGCGCGCGCGCCGTCATATCCGCGTCTCCGCCATAGATCGTAAAGCATCACGCCCGTCGCGATCGCCAAATTCAAACTGTCGGCGCGCCCGCGCATCGGCAGCTTCACCAATTGATCGCAGGCCGCTTCCATATAGTCCGGCAAGCCGGATTGCTCGTTGCCCATCAGCACGACCGCTTTCGCCGGCGCCGGCGTTCCGGGGTCGAGCGGCCCGCCTTTCAGCGAGAGGCCGAACATCTCCGCGCCACGGGCTTTCTTGTGCCGCACCAACTCGTCGAAGGAGGCGCGCGCGAGCTTGACGGCAAATAGCGAGCCCATGCTGGCGCGCACGGCTTCGACCGAAAACGGGTCGCAGCCTTCGCCGACCAGCACGACGCCGGCCGCGCCGGTGGAATCGGCCGTGCGCAGGATGGTCCCGAGATTGCCGGGATCGCGGACGCCCTCGAGAGCGACGACGGTCTCGCCTTCGATCGACTCCAGCGGCGCGAGGTGCGGCTTGTAGGCGCCGATCACCGTCTGCGGATTGTCGCGTTTGCTGATCTGGGCGAGCAGCGTCTCGTTGGTCTCGATCGTCCGCACCCGCCGCCGCTCAGCCTCGTCGATCAATGCGCGAACCTGCTCGCGCGCCATCGCCGCTGGGGAGAACAGCAGGATCTCCGGCCAGACGCCGAGATCGGCCGCCTCGACGGCAAGGCGCGCGCCTTCGGCCAGAAAGAGCCCGCTCTCGGCGCGGCCTTTCTTCATGTGCAGGCTCTTCAGCGTCTTGATCAGCGGATTGGACGCGCTGGTGATCTGGTGCGCCATTCGTCTCTTTCGCGCGTTCGCCTTGGCGGGTGTTTCGGGTTTTCGCCTAGTTCTTGAGCCATTAGAAGGGCGTTAAAGCGGTTGAGGGGCGCACGCGGCGCGGGAAAGATGATCGGCCTGTTCTTGTCGGAGGTGATCCTGTTCATCGCGGCCGGCCTGATCGGCTTCGCCGTCGGCTGGCGCGCGTTCGCCATGATTTCCGGCGCCCGCGCCAAGGCCGAGGAGCGCGAGAACGACGAACTGCGCCATCTGTTGACCGACGCTCAGGTGCGGCGCGCCCGCGGCCCATGATGGACTATCCGGAACCTGAAACCGACGAACGGCTGCCGATCGCCCTGCTGATCGCGGGCAGCTGCGCTTTCATTGCGATGGTGCTGGGCTTGGCCGCGCCGCATGACGGCTCGGTCTGGCGCATGCCGCACGTGCTGGAAGAGCGCGTGGCGGCCGCGTTGACGAATGCGGGTTTTCCAGGGCTCGACATCGAGATGGACGGCCAGCGCGCGATCCTGCGCGGCATGGTCGAGAGCGAAGCTGACATCGAAGCGGCGCGGCGCGCGGCGCTGACGGCGGCCGGCGCGGGCGGCGCTTGGGCGGGCGGGGTCACCAGCGTCGATGCGTCGGGCGTGGCGGTCGGGCCGATCGAGCGGCCTTATGTCTGGTCGGCGCGGCGCGATGGAAACCGTATCGTGCTCTCGGGCGCCGTGCCGAGCGAGAACGTGCGCGCCGATCTCGTTCAGGTCGCGCGCGCGGTATTCACTAACGCCGATCCGGTGAACGAGATGCGCGTCGCCGGCGGGGCGCCGTCGCACACGTTCGCGCAAGTTGCGCGCGATTCCGTGCGCATGCTCGCGCGGCTCAGCGCCGGCGAAGTGCGCATCGTCGACACACAGATCGCCTTTATCGGCGACGGCGACCCGCAAAGCGTCGAAGCGCTGCGCGCGGCGTTCGAAGAGCCGCCGGCGCCGTTCCGTTCGCGGCTTGCCGTGACGATCGATGGGCTCGATGTCGAACACCCGGAATTGCAAGGACTCAATCTTGCCACGGGCGATGCGGAAACGTGCGAGCGAGCGTTTGACCGCTTGATGGAGCGCAACGTCATCAATTTCGCACCAAATTCGGCGACCATCGATCCGTCGAGCCGGCGCGTGCTCGATTCGCTCGCCTCGGTGGCGCTGCGCTGCGATCGCTTTGCGATCGAGGTTGCGGGACACACCGACAACCAGGGCGCGCGCGAGATGAACATGGAGCTATCGCGCGCGCGCGCCGACGCGGTCGCCAATTATCTCGCCTCGCAGGGCGTGGCGGAGGCGCGGCTCTCGGCGCGCGGCTATGGGCCGGACAATCCGCGGGTCAGCAATGCGACGCCGACCGGGCAGGCGATCAACCGGCGGATCGAGTTCTACGTCAGCGGAGCGCCGACATGATCTATCTGATCGGGCAATTGTCGATCTGGCTGTTCCTGACAGCGCTCTCGGCCGGCGTGGCCGGCTGGATTTATGCCGCGCAGCGGGGCGCGCCGGAACGGCTGGCGCTGCGGCGCGAACGGGATCGGCTGGTGCGCGATCTCGGGCGCCTCGCCGCGGGCGACGACAGTGCGGCCGCCGATCTGGAGGCCGAGCGCGCGCGCGCCGAAGCGGCCGACAGTCTCGCCCGCATCCGCGAAAGCCGCATCGCCGAACTCGAACACGCGCTCGAGAACGCGCGGGCGCGGGTCGACGAAGTCAGCGGCGAGGCGGCCGAACTGCGGCGGCTGGCGGAGCGGCGCGAGGCGGACGCCGAGGAGTTGGCGCGTCTGCGCGAACTCGCGGCCGCGCACGAGGCGGAGCGCGCCGCGGCGATCGAGGCGGACGCCGAGCCGGTGGAGGAGGAGGATGGCGCGCTGCTCGCCTGGCGCCTCCGCTATTTCGAACAGCGCGTGCGTTATCTCGAAGCGCAGCCGAACCATGTCGCGCCGGCGCCTATCGTCCAGGCGCCTGTCGCTGAACCGCTGGCGCCTTCGCCGCTGCCGGAGTGGCGGGCGCGGGAAGCGGCGGCGCGGGCGGCTTATCTGGAGCAGGAGTTGCGCGCGCGCGCTGCGCCGGCTGCAGCGGCGGCCGAACCGGAAGCGGAGCCGTTCGCTTCGGATGTCGATGTCGACGTGCTGTTGCGTTGGCGGCTGCTTTATCTCGAGCGGCGCGTGGCGCATCTTCAAACCCAGGCGGCGCAGGCCGAACCAGTGTCGGCGCCGGCGCGAGAAGCGGGACCCGATCCCGACCTGTGGAAATGGCGCGCGCGTTATCTCGAAGCGCGCGTGCGCCATCTCGAAGAACGCGCCGCCGCCGCGCCGGCGGCGGAGATGATCGCGGCGCCGGTCGAAGCGCCAGAAGCCCTAGCCGAACCGGCGCCAGAACCGCCCCCGCCTGCGGCGCCGGCGCCGGCGCCGCAGCGGCGCGTGAAACCGCCGGTGCTCGCGTCAGCGCGCAATGGCGCGCCGGACGATCTGACGCTGATCGACAGCATCAGCCTGATGCAGCAGACGACGCTCTATGCGCTCGGCGTCTATCACTACGATCAGATCGCGGCCTGGACCGCCGAGCACGTCGCTTGGATCGATCAGTATCTGCGTTTGCAAGGACGGATCGAGCGGGAAGAGTGGCGCGAGCAGGCGGACGATCTCGCCCGCGATGGCCCGGCCGCGGCGCGGCGCATGTTCGAAAGCGAAGAAGCCTGAACCGCGCTCAGTGCAAAGCGGGCGGGGTGATGCGCACGGTCTCGCGCGTGCCGTCGCGGCGGGTAATGAAGACTTTGCTGTAATCGGGACTGGCGGTCGCCTTCGATCCCGTCGCCTTGGCGAGCGCGATCTCGCGCTCGGCGCGTTCGCGCAGGGCGTTCACGGTCTGGCTCGTTTGGCTCATGCGGTTCCTCCTGGCGAGAGAGTTGAGGGCGGCGAGGGCGGCGTCAACTTACGGTTTGCGTCAGGCATGCGCCGGCGCCCGCGGACGAACGGGTTCGGCGCGGCGTTGAGGGTGAGTTTTGCGGACGTGCGTACCGCAAGATCAGGAGCTGTCGTCGAAGGCGGCGACGGCGCACGCGGGTTCGATAAGTTGAACCGCGAACGCCGCCGGCGCGGCGAGGATCGGCCAAAGCCGGGTAAGGCGCCGGCGCAGGCGCCTGGCGACGATCGACGCGTACTGGTCGAGGTGATTTAGCGCATGGATCAGCACGCCGATGCGGGCGGCAAGATCATCGCGCTTCAGCATCCGCCGCACGCGCGCCCCGATCACGGCGCGGATGACGGCGCGAGGCGTGCGGTCGTAGCCGCGATAGTGAAAGTTGAAACGGCTCTTGGGCCTCTGGCGCGCGAGATCGGCGGCGCGCACGATGATCAGCTGCCGGACCATGTGGGTGAGCCCGGCGAGCGACATGCGCGGGCCGCGCCGACGCGCGTGGCGCTGCGTGAACGGCGCGTCGGCGAACAGCACTTGCGCCATCCACGTCAGCATCGCCAGCGCCCAGGCAATGAGCCTGGCGCGGCGATGAAGCGAGAGATGGCGTTTGGACATGTGCATGGGCGCCATTATACGGCGCCCAGGGCGCGGTCGGATTGATTTTGCGCCGCTCGTTTGAATTCAAGCGCTTGCGCGAGAAAACGCATGGATAGAGGAGAGTGTTATCCTCCTCTTGGGAGCGCATCCGCACGCGTTGGCGCTGCACGTACGTGATTCCGGACGCACGGAGCGCGATCCGGAATCAACGGCTACGAGCTGTGCTGGTTGCCCCTGGGTTCGTTCTCAGCTGCGCTGAGCCCCGGAATGACGAAGCCTCTAACTCGCGTTACCGGTGCGCGCGTCCAGTCAACACCCCGCGATCACGACCGCGAGCAGTTCGGCGCCGTGGCGTTTCAGTTTGGCTTCGCCGATGCCGGGGACGCGGGCGAGCGCGGGCATGTCGGCGGGTTTGGCGCGGACGATGGCGGCGAGGGTGGCGTCGTGGAAGATGACGTAGGGCGGCACGCCGTTCGCGTGCGCGGTTTCGCGCCGCCAGGCGCGGAGCGCCTCGAACAATTTGGCCTCTTCGCCTTGGAAATCCCGCTTGGCGGCGCTCTTCGCGTCGCGTGAGGCGCGCCGCTCTTCCTTGCTGCGGCGCGTCGATTTCGCTGCTTCGCGCATGCGGATCACGCGCTCCTTGCGGAAGATCGCGCGCACCGCCTCGTCGTCGCCGACGGAGAGCGTCGGCCGCTCACCGTCGCCCTCGCTCAGCACGCCTTCGAACAACAAATGCTCGATCACGTTGCGCCAGACGCTCTCGTGCTGATCGGCGCCGATGCCGAATGTGGTGCGTGATGAATATTGCTCGTCGAGCTGATCGGCCGCCTTGCCGAGCAAATGGTTCACCACGCGTCCACGCCCGAAGCGCTGATCCATCCGCATCACGGCCGAGATAGCTTTCGCCGCCATTTCGGTGGCGTCGATCGAGACCGGCGGATCGGTGCAGATGTCGCAGACGCCGCACGGTTCTGCGTTCTCTTCGCCGAAATAGCGCCGCACGCCGGCGCGGCGGCAGGTGAGGCCGTCGAGATAGGCGAAGAGCTGGCGCGCCTTCTTGATCTGCACGGCGCGCACTTGCTCGCCGGCGTTCGACTGGTTGGCGAACATGATGGCGCGCCGCAGATCGGCGGCGCTGTAGATGCAGAAGCCTTCGGCGGTTTCGCCGTCGCGGCCGCCGCGGCCCACTTCCTGCCAATAGGCTTCGATGCTCTTCGGCGAATCCGCGTGGATGACGTAGCGCACGTCGGGTTTGTCGACGCCCATGCCGAAGGCGATGGTGGCGACCATGACGACGTCGTCTTCTTCCTGAAAGCGGTGCTGGCGTTCGGCGCGAAGCGATGCGTCGAGGCCGGCGTGGTAGGCGAGCGCGGGGATGTTCGCGCGCTGCAGGTTCTCGGCCGTCTTCTCGACATTGTCGCGCGTCGCCGCATAGACGATGCCGGACTTGCCGCGCCGCGCCCGGACCAGGTCGAGAATGCGATCTTGCGTCTTCGCCGGCTTGCGCTCCGCGGCGAGCACGAGATTCGGGCGGTCGAACGAAGCGATGAAGCTCTTGGCGTGTTCAAGTCGCAGCTGGGTGCGGATGTCGGCTTGGGTTTTGAGGTCCGCCGTCGCGGTCACCGCCATGCGCGGCGTATTGGGGAAACGGTCCGCAAGCGCGCCGAGGGCGCGGTAGTCGGGCCGGAAGTCGTGACCCCATTGGCTGACGCAGTGCGCTTCGTCGATGGCGATCAAAGCGATCGGGCATTGCTGCAGAAAGTCGAGCATGCCGCCCGCCATCAGCCCTTCCGGCGAAACGTAGAGGAGGTCGAGTTGGCCTTCGCGCGCGGCGGAGAGCCAATTGTGGCGCGCCTCGCGGTCGAGCGTTGAATCGAGCCGAGCGGCGGCGACGCCGGCGGCGCGGAGCGCGGCGACTTGATCCTGCATCAAAGCGATGAGCGGCGAGACGACGAGGCCGACGCCGGGGCGCAGCATCGCCGGGATCTGGTAGGTGAAGCTCTTGCCGCCGCCGGTGGGGAGGACTGCCATCACGTCGCGGCCTTCGAGCACTTCGGCGATGACGTCGGCCTGCAGGCCGCGGAAGTCGTCATGGCCGAACACGCGGCGCAGGATGTCGCGGGCGGCGGTGAGATCGGGGTGAGTCACATGCGTTGAGCTACACGGAATGGGTCGCCCAACCAAGCGACTCCCCGCCCCCTTGCGGGGCGGGGTTGGGGGTAGGGGTAACGGCGGCGCCCGTGCAAATGCTGGCGCGCTGCGGTTCACGTCATTCGCGCTGTCGCTTCGGCGGCTATGTACCTGGCGACTGTGACGGCGTGTTTGATGACTTCTTCATTCCGAAAGCGCAGCACACGGTAGCCTCGGCCCTCGATCCAGGAGCGACGTCTTGCGTCGCTCCGTGCAACGTCCGGTGCATTATGGGCGCCGCCTTCGAGTTCGACGACGAGCTTTGCTGCGTGGCTTGCGAAGTCGACAATGAACGGGCCGAGCGGCGCTTGTTTGCGAAAGTGCGCCTGCTCCGGCGCAATGCGGCGCAGTGCGCTCCACAGTTCTTTCTCCGCAGGCGTCATCTGCTTGCGCGATCGCCTTGCCATCGGCACGGCGCGATCGGATTTCTGCCGCGCTGCGACGCCCGGCGGTGTGAGTCATCCTTTCGTTCTGTCGCTCATTTGCACGAGACTATTGCGACTACTTGCAATTGTCATCGTGCGTTTCGTTCTGCGGGGTGCACCGCCGTCACCCCCACCCCCAACCCCGCCCCGCAAGGGGGCGGGGAGTCGGTAGCTCTGCGCTCGCCAGTCAGCGCTTGTGCAAACCCAGCGCGCCGAAGCAGAGCGCAGCCTGTCCGGCCCAGTAGATCATCCAGCCGGCGAAGCTGCGCCAGTGGGCGAGCGTTGGGTCGGGGTCGGGATGAAACATGTTCCAGGCGACGAAGCCGTCGCTGATGAAGAAGAGCACTGCGCCGGCCATAGCGAGCCAACGCGCGGCGGGGAGCGTGAAAGAGATGATCGCCATCAGCGTGAGCACGCCGGTGTAGACGCTGAGCGGGATGAACATGGCGCTGTCGCGCGGCACGAGCAGCGAAGTCATGATTAGGGCGGCGGCGATCAGCGCGAGCGCGGCGAGTGCGCGCGGCGGCTGCTTCAGCGCGGCGAGGCCGAGGCCGGAGCGCAGGAAAAGCGCGATGTAGAAGAGGTGGCCGATCAGGAACGCGAACGCGCCGTAGAGGAACGTGTCTGGGCTCCAGGCGAGCAGCGCGTCGCCGAGCGCGCCGAAGAGGAGCGCGGCGGCGAGGACCTTGTTATGGGCCGCGCTGGCGTTTGCAGGTTGGAGCGCGGCGCTCCGCGCCGCATGCGCGGCAGGAGCCGCGCGGTCCAACCTGCCGCCATCCGCGCTCCATAGTGCAATCAGCACTAGCACGATGATGCCGGACGATTTGCGCAGCGCCGGCAGCACGTAAGGCGGTTCGCCGACGTAGAGGCTCGCGCCGAACGCGCCGTAGGCGAGGGCGAGGAGGGCGGAGAGTGCGAGCAAGAACCACTTCATGAGCAGCGTCATGCTGGTTCGATGTGCCAGAGACAAGCAGCTAGCCTGCCGGTAGCCGCGCTAGCGCCGCGCACCGCGATCCTGCGCTTGCTGCCGTTTGAGGTGGGTGTTGGCGATCAATAGCAACACCGTGGCGATTGAGAACCATATCGCGCGCCCGACCCAGATGCCTGAGACGTCCACTGGGTAGCCAGCGGACAGCATCATGGGAACGGGAAATCCAAAGGTCACGCCGCCAATGATCAATGCGAGCGCGCGTGGCGGCCCATCCAGGCGCTGGACAACAAGTGTCATTGCGATGCCGAACAACGCTGAATAGCCCAGGGCTTCCAGAGTGGAGTAAGCGATTAGCAGCGTCAGCTCCGGAAGCGCATAGACGAAGGCGAAGATGACGGCCAACGTCCACATGGCTCAATCCCGCCGCGCCGGCTGCGCGTAACCGAGCTTCTCGTTCAGCGCGGTCAGTAGGTTCTGCGCGATGTCGGCGATCACGCCGCCGGGCGGGTACACCGCCGCGGCGCCCATCTCTTTTAGCGTTTCGACATCCTCCGGCGGGATGACGCCGCCGATGACGATCATGATGTCGGGGCGGTTGCGTTCGACCAATGCAGCGCGCAGCGCGGGAGTTAGCGTGAGGTGGCCGGCCGCGAGCGAGGAGACGCCGACGACGTGGACGCCGCTGGCGATGGCCTGGTCGGCGACTTCCTCCGGTGTCGCAAACAGGGGGCCGATTTCGACGTCGAAGCCGAGATCGGAGAAGGCGCTGGCGACGACTTTCTGGCCGCGGTCGTGGCCGTCTTGGCCCATCTTGGCGACGAGGATTTTCGGGCGCTTGCCTTCGGCGTCCTCGAAGGCGTGGACGCTTTGGCGCGCGCGTTCGACGGCGGCGTCGTCGCCGGCTTCGCGCGAGAAGACGCCGGTGACGAGCCGGATCGGCGGCTGGTGGCGGGCGAAGGCGCGCTCGAGGGCTGCGCTCATTTCGCCGACTGTGGCTTTCGCGCGGGCGGCTTTGACGGCGAGGTCTAACAGGTTGCCTTTGCCGCGGGCGCCGCTTTCCAACGCTTCGAGCGCAGCGTCGACTTCCACCTGTTTGCGTTCGCGCTTCAGGCGCTCGAGCTTTTCCAGCTGCATCGCGCGGACCTTGGCGTTGTCGACTTTGAGAACCGGAATGTCTTCGGGTTCGTCGAGCTTGTATTTGTTGACGCCGACAATCGTCTGATGGCCGGTGTCGATGCGCGCTTGGGTGCGCGCGGCGGCTTCTTCGATGCGGGCCTTGGGCAAGCCTTGATCGATCGCCTGCGCCATGCCGCCGAGTTTTTCCACTTCCTCGATGTGCGCCCACGCTTTCGCGGCGAGGTCGGCGGTGAGGCGTTCGATGTAGTAGGAGCCGCCCCAGGGATCGGCGGGGCGCGTCACGCCGGCTTCGCTCTGCAGCAGGATCTGTGTGTTGCGGGCGATGCGGGCGGAGAAGTCGGTGGGGAGCGCGAGCGCTTCGTCGAGCGAATTGGTGTGCAAAGATTGCGTGCCGCCATAGGCGGCGGCCATGGCTTCGACGCAGGTGCGGACGGCGTTGTTGTAGACGTCCTGGGCGGTGAGCGACCAACCGCTGGTTTGGCAATGCGTGCGTAGCGCGCGGGATTTGTCGTCCTTCGGATTGAACTCAGCCGTGAGCTTCGACCAGAGGAGGCGCGCGGCGCGCAGTTTG
This sequence comes from Vitreimonas sp., assembly GCF_035627415.1. Lineage (GTDB taxonomy): Bacteria > Pseudomonadota > Alphaproteobacteria > Caulobacterales > Aquidulcibacteraceae > Vitreimonas. The sequence goes on from NZ_DASPLU010000031.1 coordinate 220,108, forward strand.
GCGATCTCCATGAACGGGTTCATGCCGATGGCCCAGAAGAACGAGAGCCGCGGCGCGAATTTGTCGATGTCGAGCCCGCCGGCTATACCGGCGCGGATGTATTCGACGCCGTCTGCCAAAGTGTAGCCGAGCTCGAGGTCCGCGGTCGCGCCGGCTTCCTGCATGTGATAGCCGCTGATCGAGATCGAGTTGAACTTCGGCATCTCGGCGGCGGTGTAGGCGAAGATGTCGGAAACGATCCGCATCGAGGGCTTCGGCGGATAGATGAACGTGTTCCGCACCATGAATTCTTTGAGGATGTCGTTCTGGATCGTGCCGGAGAGCTTGGCGTGCGGCACGTTCTGCTCTTCGCCGGCGACGATATAGAGCGCCATGATCGGCAGCACCGCGCCGTTCATGGTCATGGAGACGCTCATCTGGTCGAGCGGGATGCCGTTGAAGAGCGTGCGCATGTCGAGAATGGAATCGATGGCGACGCCCGCCATGCCGACATCGCCGACGACGCGCGGGTGATCGGAATCGTAGCCGCGGTGGGTGGCGAGATCGAAGGCTATGGAGAGGCCTTTTTGCCCGTGCGCGAGATTGCGCCGGTAGAAGGCGTTCGAGTCTTCGGCCGTGGAGAAGCCGGCGTATTGGCGGATGGTCCAGGGTTGCTGGACGTACATGGTGGGATAGGGCCCGCGGCCGAACGGGGCGAGGCCGGGGAAGCCGTCGACGAAGTCGAGGTTCGCGCGATCGGCGGCGGCGTAGGCGGTGCGAACGGCGATGCCTTCGGGCGTGAGCCAGGGCTGGTGCGTCGACGTAGTCGCAGATGCAACATCGGTGTCGAGTGTGAGCTTGCTGAAGTCGGGCAGTGTCATGAGCGATTTCCCAAGAGAACCCTCTCCCCCGCGAGGGGGAGAGGGCAGGGTGAGGGGGCAGCGCGGGCGGCTGACGTTTCGAGCGCCCAGTCGCTCGCTCGCGCAAATGCTCCAAGCGGCGATGCTCCACCCTCATCCTGCCCTCTCCCTCCCAAAGGAGGGAGAGGGTGGCGCGTACTTTTGCGGCCCATCAACTTGTGGCTCCGCTCGCAAAAGCCGCCAAGGCCGCCGCGTCGCCGCGGAAGGCGTTGAGGTCGATGGGGCCGTTGACGCCGTCTTTGTGGCCGCGATTGTGGTGTTGCCAGATGATCCAGTCGCGTTGGCGGAAGCGCGGTTCGACGCCGAGCGAGCGGAGCCAGAAGCGCTCGCCAGTGAGCGCGGTCAGGTGCGCGTCGTGGAATTCGCGCGTGGTGTAGATGATGGGTCTGACGCCATAATGCGCTTCGACGCGGTCGAGGAAGATGCGCGCTTCGGCGATGACGTCGGGCATTGTCGGCCCGCGGCGGCAAGGGCCCATGTGTTCGAGATCGAGCGCGGGCGGCAAAGCGCCGTCGGCGCGCGGCACGGCGGCGATGAAGTTGGCGGCCTGGCGCGCGCCGGGCTGGCATAGGGTGAAGAAGTGGTAGGCGCCGCGCCGCAGGCCCGCCGCATCGGCTTCGCGCCAGTTGACGGCGAAGCGCGGATCGACGTGATCGGCGCCTTCGCTCGCCTTGATGTAGGCGAAGGCGACATCGTCGGCGGCGAGCGCGCGCCAATCGATCGGGCCCTGATGCCAGGAGACGTCGACGCCCTGGATGTAGCGGCTCGCCCACGGCGTCCACCAGCCGCCGAGCATGGCGACCAGCGCCGCAAGGACGGCGAGCGCGCCGGCGATGAGCGCGATGCGCTTCATCCGCCGATCCCTAAAGCCGTCTGCAGCGTTTCCAGCTCGGCCGCGGCGTCTTGGCCGGCGTATATGAACTGATCGACGCCGGCGGCGCGGAGTTTGGTTTCGCTGTCGCCGGGCTTGCCGGCGAGGAGGACCCAGTCGGCGCCGGCGGCTTTGAGGCGCTGGGCGGCGTTTTCCGCGTGTTCGGCGTAAGCGGAGTCGGCGCCGCAGATAACGGCGACGCGGGCGGATTGGCTGCGGAAGGCGTCGATCATCTGATCGCGCGAGGCATAGTGCTCTTCTTCGCCGATGGAGGCGACGCCGCCGGCGGCGAACAGGTTGCGCGCGAATTGCGCGCGCGGACCGAAGGCGGCGAGGGGGCCGAGTGTGGCGAAGAAGACCGCTGGGCGCGGGCGGATCGCTTCGGCGCGGTCACGCAGCGCTTCGAACGGTTCGGCCCAGCGGATGGGATGAAATGCTCCCCCGCTTGCGGGGGAGCTGTCGAGCGCAGCGAGACTGAGGGGGGAGTTGTTGGGGACGCGCCCCTCCCGCTTGCTCCGCTCGCGACCTCCCCCGCGCGCGGGGGAGGATGTTTCCGGCGCCACCGCATCGAGCAGGGGGAAATCCGTGACGCCGGTGATTGTTTCACGGCGCGTGGCGATGAGCTTCTGGCGCGCACTGCGGGCGCCGGCGACGAGATCGGCGAGCAGATCGAGCGATGCGACGATGCCGCCCTTGCTCTCGATCAGCTGCATGATCTCCCAGGCCTTGGCGGCGAGCTCGCGCGTGAGCTTTTCGACGAACCAGGCGCCGCCGGCGGGATCGGCGACGTGGCCGAGGCGGCATTCTTCGAGCAGCACGTGTTGGGTGTTGCGGGCGACGCGGCGGGCGAACGGCGTCGGCAGGCCCAGCGCATCGGTGAAGTTGCCGGTCGTGACAATATCGGCGCCGCCGACGCCGGCGGCGAACGCGGCGGTGGTGATGCGCAGGATGTTGGTCCAGGCGTCGTAACGCGTCAGCATCCGGCGCGAGGTGAAGGCGTGAATGTGCGCGGCGCGCCCTTCGGGCGGGGCGCCGATGGCTTCCATGACGCGCGCCCAGCAGAGCCGCAGTGCGCGCATCTTCGCCGCTTCTACCAGCACATCGGGTCCGGCAGAGATGGCGAACTGCATCCAAGCGCCCGCGCTGAGGGCGTGTTCATCACCGACCATCCTCAAATACGCGATGCCGCTGCAAAGCGCCGCGGCGATCTCTTGCGCTTCGCTTCCGCCAGCTTCGTGCACGGGACGGGCGTCGGCGCGGACCACTCTGGCGTCGGGCAGCGCCCAACGCAGACGCTGGACCCATGCCGCAATGTGTTTTGAGTCGGCGCCTTGCGCGCCGGTGCGCATCAGCGAGCCGATGGGATCGAGATTGAATGCGGTTCCCGGCGCGGCGACACCTTTGAGCTTCGCTTCAAGCAGGCCGGCCGCCCACAAGCCGCGTTCGCCCGCGTCGAGCGAGACGGGCGCGGCTTCGATAATGACGCCGGCGAGCGCAACGTCCAAATCTCGTGCATCGCGGATCGCAACGCCGCGCGCGCCGCTCGGGTCGATCACGAGTTCGATCGCGCCGACGCCGCCTGTCAGATCCGCCAGGATGTCCTGGTTCGTGCGCGCGGGATCGGGGTGATCGTACGCCTGCCGGATCAGCCAGGCGCCGTCACGGCCGCCGCGGATGAATGGCGCAGCGCCCGGCGCGCCGGAAACATCGTCGGCCGTCGCAATATCCGGCTCGCGGTACAGCGGCTCGATGGCGATGCCGTCGGCGGTTTTGCCGACGAGCCGCGCCCATTGCGCGCCCTTCAAGCCTTGCTCCACCAGCGCACGCCAAGCCGCTTCGTCCGCCGGCTCGCCGAGGGAGAGGGTGGTCTCAGTCATTTCCGCTCCAGTTGACGCCATGTCAGGCATCGACGCGCTTTTCGCCGCAAGCTACGCCTTACGCAACCAGCGCAGCGGATTTGAAATTCGCCTGGGGGTGGTGGCACGCGTGGAGCGAATTTCAAATCCATAAGCTGCGCTGAGACTCTTGAGTCTAAAGCGCCTTTTTGGACTTGAAATGCGACAAGCGGTCGACCCAACCTCTCGGTCGCATTTCAAGTCCGGCGCTTTAGGAGACGATGATGGCCCTGCCGCCTTTGTTCGACAAGCTGCGCTTACCGGCCGTGGGCGCGCCCCAATTCATCATCGCCAACCCCGAACTGGTGACCGAACAGTGCAAGGCCGGCATCGTTGGCTCGTTTCCAGCGCTGAATGCGCGGCCCGAGTCGTTGCTCGACGACTGGCTTTACCGCATCAAGGACGATCTCGCCGCTTATGACGAGGCGCACCCAGATGCGCCAGCGGCGCCGTTTGCGGTCAACCAGATCGTCCACAAGACCAATGCGCGGCTCGAGCATGACGTCGCCATGTGCGTGAAGCACAAAGTGCCGATCGTGATCACCTCGCTCGGCGCGCGGCCGGAAGTGAACGAGGCGATCCATTCCTATGGCGGCATCGTGCTGCACGACGTCATCAACGTGACGTTCGCCAAGAAGGCGCTGGAGAAGGGCGCCGACGGATTGATCGCGGTCTGCGCCGGCGCCGGTGGGCACGCCGGCGGGCTCTCGCCGTTTGCGCTGATCCACGAGATTCGCGAATTCTTCGACGGTCCGCTGCTCTTGTCCGGCGCCATCGCCACCGGCAAAGCGATCCTGGCGGCGCAAGTGATGGGCGCGGACCTCGGCTATATCGGCTCAGCCTTCATCGCCACCAAGGAAGCGAATGCGCCGGAAGCCTATAAGCAAATGATCGTCGACTCGAGCGCGGGCGACATCGTCTATTCCAACCTCTTCACCGGCGTGCTCGGCAATTATCTGAAGGGCTCGATAATCAAAGCTGGGATGGATCCTGACAATCTGCCCACCAGCGATCCCAGCAAGATGAGCTTCGGCGGCGGCGAGGGCTCCAAGGCGAAAGCTTGGAAAGAAATTTGGGGCGCGGGCCAGGGCGTCGGCGCCGTGCATGAAGTGGTCTCCACCGCCGATCTCGTCGCGCGCTTGAAGCGCGAATATGATGCGGCGAAACGGGGATCGTGCGCCGGCTAATCCCCGCATTCTGCGCGGCGGCTTGCGCCCACATCATAAAGCCTATCAAGCGGTTGCGGCTCCGAAGCGCGGCGCGCTTAAGCGATTCAATCCGACCGCGCTCCGGCAGCCTTAAACTCCTCAGCTCATCAAGCGAGGAGTTCATGACCAACCATCAGACTGAAAAACCGGCGATCCATTCGCTCACCTTGCGCAGCGCCGCCGCGATCGCCATCGCCGCCGCCGCCGAGCGGCTCGGCGTCGCGCTGCCCGAAGGCGCGGCGCAGGAACTTGCCACCGCGCTCATCGATCTCGTCGTCACCCTCGGGCTGATCGGCGTCGCCATCGGCCGCACCCGGGCCCGCGCGCCCATCGTTTGAGGAGAACAGCCATGCATCGTTCAATGCGCGTCTTCGCGCTTGCCCTTGTGCTCGCGGCGACGCCCGCGTGCGCGTCCTTGCCGGTCGGCGGGACGCGGATCGAAAACCCGGTCGCCGCGGCGCGGACGCTCGATCAGCGCGCCTACGCGCTGACGCAGAGCTACGCCGCCATACTGGAAGAAGCCGCCGACATCGTGCGCGATCCGGCGACACCGGCCGAAGCGCGCGCGGCGCTGGCGCGGGCCGAAGCGGCGGCGACGCCGGTTGTGGAAGCGCTGCACGGCGCGCTCGCCGCCTATCGCGCCGCCCGGACGAGCGCAGCGCAGTCGCGGCTGGAGCGCGCAGTCGCCTCCGCGGCGCCTGCGGTCGCCGAGCTTCAGTCCCTGGTCCGCTCAAACCGATAGGAGCGTCTCATGTCCAAGCTGATCTTGCAGGTGCAGCTCCTGCTCGCCGCGCTGTCGGCGCTCCTGCCTCTCGTGCCGGAGGAGCATCGCAGCCGGGCTGCGGAGCTTCTCGATTTGGCCGCGCGGGCGCTCGCGTTCGGCGGCGTCGTGACGACGAACCTCGACGATCTCGCGCTGAAACTTGCGGCGGTGCGCGCCGACGTGGAAGCGATGGCGGCGGCGGGGCGGGCGGTCAGCGCCGAGGAGATGGACGCGGCGCTGGCGCGTGTGCGCGCGGCGTCCGCCGGCTTCCGCGAAGCGCTGGCCGAGCGCGGCGCCGGTTGACCTTCGCCGCGGCGCGCTCTTTTGTCGGGCCATGGGCAAGCACATCCTCGCCATCGACCAGGGCACGACCTCGACGCGCGCCATCGTCTTCGATCTGGAGTTCAATCCGCGCGCGACGGCGCAGGTCGAGCTGACGCAGCACTATCCGCAGCCGGGTTGGGTCGAGCACGACGCGGAGGAGATCTGGGCGGCGACGCTTCAAGTGTGCCGCGCGGCGGTCGCGCAGATCGGCGGCGTCGGCGAGATCGCGGCGATCGGCATCACCAATCAGCGCGAGACGACGGTGGTGTGGGATCGCGCCACCGGCGCGCCCGTGCACAAGGCGATTGTCTGGCAGGACCGGCGCACGTCCGAGCTTTGCGCAGCGCTGCGGGAAGGTGGCCACGAAGAGCGCGTGCAGGCGACGACCGGCCTGCTGCTCGATCCGTATTTCTCCGCCACTAAGATCGCCTGGATTCTCGATCATCAGCCCAGCCTGCGAGCGCGGGCGGAGCGCGGCGAACTGGCGTTCGGCACGATCGAGACGTTTCTCGTTTGGCGGCTGACGCAAGGCCGGGTCCATGCGAGCGACATCACCAACGCTTCGCGCACATTGCTGTTCGATATCTCGAAACGTCAGTGGAGCGAGGAGATGTGCGCGCTGTTCAACGCGCCGCGCAGTCTGCTGCCGGACGTGCGCGCCTGCGACGCGCATTTCGGGGAGGCGAATGCGGCGCATTTCGGCGCAGCGATCCCGATCCATGGCATGGCTGGGGATCAGCAGGCTGCGCTGGTCGGCCACGGCTGCTTCAAGCCGGGCATGGCGAAGGCGACGTTCGGCACCGGCGCGTTCCTGGTGATGAACATGGGCGAAGCGGCGCCGCATTCTGCCAACCGCCTGCTCGGCACGATCGGCTATGAGACGCGCGATGTGTTCGCTTACGCGCTCGAAGGCTCGATCTTCTCCGCCGGCGCGACGATGCAATGGCTGCGCGACGGGCTGAAGCTGATCAAGACGTCCGCCGACTCCGAAGCGATCGCCGCCTCGCTGCGCGACAATGGCGGCGTCTATCTGGTGCCGGCGTTCGCCGGGCTCGGCGCGCCGCAATGGAGCGCCGAGGCGCGCGGCACGATCGTGGGGCTGACGCGCGATTCAACGCTCGATCATATCGTGCGCGCCGGGCTCGAAGCGGTCGGCTATCAGACCGCCGATCTGCTCGACGCGCTGCGCGCTGACGGCGCGCCGCGGATCGAGCGCCTGCTGATCGACGGCGGCCTCACCGCAAACGGTTGGGCGATGCAGTTTCTCGCGGACGTCTGCGAGGTCGAGGTGGCGCGGCCGCAATTCCAGGAAGTCACGGCTTTGGGCGCGGCAAAGCTCGCCGCCTATGGCGCGGGGTTGATCCAATCCTTGGACGGCGTTGGCGCGGCGACGAGCGCGCGCTGGGCGCCGCGGATGGGCGCGGCGGAGCGGGAGAAGCTGCGCGCGGGCTGGCGGGCCGCGGTGGATGCGGCGCTCTGCGCGGCGCGCCGCTAGCGCCGCATGGTGAGCCCGGCGGGATTCGAACCCGCGACCCCCTGATTAAAAGTCAGATGCTCTACCGACTGAGCTACGGGCTCGCACGCGAAGCGCGGCGTTTAAGCCGATGCTGGCGCGCACGCAACCTCAGCCCTCCGGCGGCAGCGGCGTGGCCGCAGGCGCGGTGGCGAGCGGCGGCGGCTCAGGTTCGGCCGCCGCAGGGGGCGTCGACTCGGCGGCGGCGGGCGGCGCCTGGCGCGGAGGGGTGCGCGCGGCGGCGCGACGCGGCGGCGCAGGCGGCGTGGGCGCGGCTTGCGGCGGCGCGGCTTGCGCGGCCTGATAGGCCGGATCTTGGCTCGCGTCCGCCAGCGTGGCGGCCGGCTCCGGCTCCGGCTCGGCAACCTGCACCGCGGGGACGCGATCCGTCAGGCCCGGCCCCTCGTTCAGAGTCGCGTAGCCTGCGCCGGCGGCCGCCAGCAGGCCGGCGATGATCGCGTATCTCAGGAGAGGGCCGCTGACGGACCTGGGCGCATGCGGCGCGGCATAGGGATCGCGTTCTGCTCTTGGCACGGGGGAACCTCACTGACGGGAGTTTGGGAGGAGTTTGGGAGCAGAGCCCCAACCCAATGCCGCTACTGGGCGTTCCATCACGCGATCGTGTGTCGAGACCGCAACAACAGAGAGGAAATGCCGCAGCATGGCGCCTTCTACGCTGGCGGCCCGCGGCTTCGGACAGCAGAGTGCCGGCGCTCATCGATTTTTCGGCGGGGGACGTCCTCGAGCTAGCGCTTTTGAGGACGAACGCAGGGGCGATGAGGGGACGGGGGCCGCGCCTGGAGGGGGCGCGGCCCTTTTCGTTTCAGCCCTGTGTCGCGCCAAGGCCACGGGCGGGCCGCAAAAGGCCCCGGCGGCGGGCAAATCCGGTGACTCGTCGCGGAGATCGCATGGACTTCGTGGCTTTTGGGCGCCAGTATCCGGCATTAAGGGACTATGGCGGGAACTGGGCCGGTTAGTAACGGTTCGGTAAGCGGCGGCAGGAGATTAACGTCTCCTACTGCTTCGTTCCTGCCTAGGCCGTAAGCGCGCTAGGCGCGAACGCTGCGTCGCAGCGATCGGCGGCGTAGGGGACCACTTTAGAGGGGTGAATATGAAATCGCGCATCACGAAGACGGTCGCGCTTGCGGCTCTGATGGCGGGCACCGCCGGCGTCGCGAACGCGACGGAAGGCTGGTACGGCCGCGCTGACATCGGCTGGTCGTTCGACGGCACGGTCGAATCCGACGACCTCGGCGGCGAGGTCACGCTGGAGCACGACTGGACCGAACATCTCGGCCTCGGCTACGCGTTCGGCGGCGGCTTCCGCCTCGAAGGCGAACTCGGCCACCGCTTCAATCAGCTCGACGAAGACGTCGTGCTCGACGGCGACCTGCACGCTTGGTCGGCCATGGCCAACCTGTTCTACGACTTCAACCGCGGCGGCGCGCTTGAGCCCTACATCGGCGCGGGCGTCGGCGCTGCGCGCCTGAACGGCTCGGCGACCGACGGCATCGTCTTCATCGAAGGCGAAGACACCGTCACCGCTTATCAGCTGATGGCTGGCGTCGCCGTCGGCATCACCGAACAACTCGATCTGGATGTCGGCTTCCGTCACTTCGTCGCTGAAGGCGCCGAATTCGACGAAGGCACTGTCACCGGCGAGTTCGACTACGAGCACCAGGCCATCACCGTCGGCCTGCGTTACCAGTTCGCCGCGCCGGCCGCTCCGGTCGTGGCGCCGCCGCCGGTCGCGCCGCCCGTGACCGCGCCGCCGGTTGCGCCGCCGCCGGTGACGTGCCCGACGTCTGAGTTCGTCGTGTACTTCGAGTGGGATCGTTCGAACCTGAACCAGGCCGCGCTCGAAACCATCGATGCGGCCGTGAACCGCGCGCGTCAGTGCAATGTCGGCGGCGTTGTCGTCGTCGGCCACACCGACACGTCCGGCTCGCCGACCTACAACCAAGGCCTGTCGGAGCGTCGCGCTTCGGTGGTCCGTGATGCGCTGGTCGCCCGCGGCATCGCCGCCGGCTCGATCACGACGCAAGCCCGCGGCGAAACCGAACTCGCCCGTGCGACGGCGGACGGCGTGCGCGAGCCGCTCAACCGCCGCACCGCGGTGACGATCACGTTCCGCTAAGCGTCAGCTTAGTCAGAACTGCGAAGGGCCCGGCCGCAAGCCGGGCCCTTTTGCTTTGGGTCGATCGGCGCTCGAAATCGCCTGGCGCACGTATGACGCGCGCGGCGCTAACCTGTGCGGGGAACTGCGCGTGCCCGCCGCGCACGCATTGAGAAAATTCGCGCCAAGACGGGAGAAAAGTGGTTAACGGCCATTGCCGCGGGGTATTGGAAGCACACCCTTCAACGCAGCCGCAAAACGCGGCCCATTATGGGGCCGAACAGATTCAGGGGATGGCCAGATGAAATCGAAACTGATGCGCACGTTGGCGATCGCCATACTGATGGCGAGCGCGGCCACCGTCGCGAACGCGCAAGAAGGTTGGTACGGACGTCTCGACGTCGGCACCAGCATTGACGGCGAAATCGACGATAGCGTCACGAGCTACGATCTCGAAGACGACTTCGTCGCTTCGGTCGGCGCAGGCTACGGCTTCGCCGGCGGCTTCCGCGCCGAGGGCGCGATCGACTATCGCAACAACGACATCGATACGCTCGCCGACGAAGTGAAGGTCTGGTCGGCGATGGCCAACGTCTACTACGACTTCAACCGCGGCGGCCGCTTCCAGCCGTACCTCGGCTTGGGCGTGGGCTACGTCAACGCCGAGACCGACGCGTTCGACGACGCCGACGGCTGGGCCTATCAGGGCATGGCCGGCGTCGGTTATGCGATGAGCGAAAACGCCGTGCTCGATATCGGCTATCGCTACTTCATGGCGCCGGAAATCGACTTCGACACCTTCGACGCCGATTACGAGCAGCAAGCGGTGATGGTCGGTATTCGCTGGGGCTTCGGCGCGCAAGAAGCGCCGCCGCCGCCGGTCACCACGACTCCGCCGCCGCCGGTGACGACGCCGCCGCCGCCGCAAATCGTCGCCTGCCCGACATCTGACTTCGTCGTCTACTTCGAGTGGGATCGTTCGAACCTCAACCAAGCTGCGCTCGAAACCATCGATGCGGCCGTGAACCGCGCGCGTCAGTGCAACGTGAGCAACGTCGTCGTCGTCGGCCACACCGACACGTCGGGCTCGCCGCAATACAACGAGGGCCTGTCGGAACGCCGCGCCTCGGTGGTGCGTGACGCGCTGGTCGCGCGCGGCATCGACGCCGGCTCGATCACCACGCAAGCCCGCGGCGAAACCGATCTCGCACGGCCGACTGCGGACGGCGTGCGCGAGCCGCTGAACCGCCGCACGGCGGTGACGATCAGCTTCGGCTGATCCGCGAGGCTTGACTGAAACGGCGAAGGGCCCGGTCAAAAGCCGGGCCCTTTTGTTCGCGTCTGAAGAATTTGTAACCAGGAAACCCTGGTCGCGCCGCGAGGCCGGAGCGAGACTTGGCTCACCTTTGATCCCTTCGGGCGGGCGGGATCGACGGGGCGATCCTTTTTTCGACGGGAGGGGAACACATGCTCAAGCGCATCTCGACGATCGCAGCCGCGATGGCTGCGCTGACGGCCGGCGCGGCTTCCGCGCAGGATTGGCAGGGTTTTTATGTCGGCGCTCACACCGGCTACACGGAGGGCGAAGCCGACCAGCCGTACGGCAACGTGGGTGGGCCATATATCTTCAGCGACCAGGACGCGCCTGACGTCAGCGGTTGGATCTATGGCGTCCAAGCCGGCTATGATTTCCAACTGGGCGGCAACTGGGTGCTCGGGCTCGAAGCGCAGGGCACGTGGGGCGACCGCGAAGGCGACGACGGCGGCACGGGCGGCGATGTCAACGGCGTCGAGATCAACTCGGAATATTCCGTTCGAGCACGCGGCGGATACCTGTTGACGCCGAATACGCTCGCTTACCTGACAGCCGGCTGGGTGCGCATGGACGTCGATGCGACGGCGCCGACAACGGGGTCGGTGAATGAGGACGTCGACGGCTGGACCTACGGCATTGGCGCAGAACACCGCTTCGCTTCGAATTGGAGTGGCTTCATCGAATATCGCCACGACGAAATGGACCAGACGCGGTTTTCGTTTCCAGCGGATGGCTACGACGAAGGGATCACGCCTGAGACGGACAGCGTACGCATCGGCGTGAACTATCGCTTCGCCGCCGCCGCACCTCCGCCGCCACCGCCGCCTCCGCCACCGCCGCCGGTGCAGCCGCCGCCGCCGCCGCCACCCGTAACGACGTGCCCGACGTCTGAGTTCGTCGTGTATTTCGAGTGGGATCGTTCGAACCTGAACCAGGCCGCGCTCGAAACCATCGATGCGGCCGTGAACCGTGCGCGTCAGTGCGATGTCGGCGGCGTCGTCGTCGTCGGCCACACCGACACCTCGGGTTCGCCGACCTACAACCAAGGCCTGTCGGAGCGTCGCGCTTCGGTGGTCCGTGATGCGCTGGTCGCCCGCGGCATCGCCGCCGGCTCGATCACGACGCAAGCCCGCGGCGAAACCGAACTCGCCCGCGCCACGGCGGACGGCGTGCGCGAGCCGCTCAACCGCCGCACCGCAGTGACGATCAGCTTCCGATAGACCCAGCGAGGCGGGCCCGGCTGAACGCCGGGCCCGTTTTGCGTCGCCGCGCTGGACTTGAGCCCGCCGGGCGGGCAGTTTCCGCCCCCATGTCAGCCGACGTAACGACACCACCGGCGCGCAGCCTGGGCGCCGGCCTCGAGCCGTTTCTGGAACGTCTCGACGCCCAAGGCGAAGCGCTGGCGGCGCGCACCGAAGCCTGGTCGGCGATCAATTCGGGCTCCTACGAACTGGCCGGTCTAACGCGCATGCGCGCTCCGTTGCTGGACGCGGTTGCGGCGCTGCCGGGAGAGGTTGCCGAAGTCGAGCTCCAGCCCTCGCAGCGCGTGCGGCCGGACGGAGAGGTGATCGATATCGAGCACGGCGCCTCGATCCGCGTGCGCGTGCGGCCGCACGCGCCGGTGCAGGTGGCGCTCACTGGCCATTACGACACGGTGTTTCCCGCCGCGCATCCGTTCCAGAAGCCGTGGCGCGATGGGGCGATGCTGCGCGGGCCCGGCACGGCCGACATGAAGGGCGGCATCGCCGTCATGCTGGCGGCGCTCGAAGCGTTCGAAGCGGCGCCGGGCGACAAGCTCGTCGGCTACGAAGTGCTGCTGAGCCCCGACGAAGAGGTCGGCTCGATGGCGAGCGCGCCGCTGCTGGCCGAGCTCGGCGCGCGCGCGCAGGTCGGCATGACCTACGAACCGGCGCTCGCCGACGGCGCATTGGTCGATGCGCGCAAGGGTTCGGGCAATTTCAGCCTGATCGTCAAAGGCCGCGCCGCCCATGTCGGCCGCGCATTCAGTGACGGCCGCAGCGCTGTGATCGCCGCCGCCGAGGCGGCGCTGGCGCTCAATGCGCTCAACGCCCAGCGCGAGGGCGTCACCTTCAATGTCGGCGCGATCGACGGCGGCAGCGCCGTCAATGTTGTGCCCGACCGCGCGGTGCTGCGCTTCAACATCCGCAGCCCCGACGCCGAAGGCGCCGCCTGGGGCGAAGCGCAAGCGCGCCGCATCGCCGAGGCCGCCCACGCGCGCGACGGCATCAGCGCGCATCTGCACGGCGGCATCACCCGGCCGCCGAAGCCGCTCAACGTGCAGCAGCGCACGATCGTAAGCTGGACGCGCGCCGCCGGCGAAGCGCTCGGCCTTGATCTCAAGTTTCAATCTTCCGGCGGCGTCTGCGAGGGCAACAATCTCGCCGCCGCCGGCTGCCCCAACATCGACACGCTCGGCCCCTGCGGCGGCGGTCTGCACAGCGATCAGGAGTTCGCCCTGCTTTCTTCCTTCAGCGAACGCGCCAAGCTTTCGTTTCTGATGCTCGCCGGCCTCAACAGCGGCGCCTTCGACGTGCGGAGCCTCGGCAAATGAGCGCGCCCGTCTACGTCATGCGCGCGGCTGGGCCGGCGGACCTCGCCGGCTTCAAACAGCTCCGCGAAATCGCCGGCGCCGGCTTCACCAGCCTGATGCTCGACGATAAGGCGATGGCCGACAAGCTCGCGCTTTCCGAACGCAGCTACGGCTCGGATGTGCAGAGCGCGGGGGCCGAGCGCTACTTCATCGCGCTCGAACACATCGAGACCGGCGCGCTCGCTGGTTGCGCCGGCGTCAAGGCGACGATCGGCGAGACGCCGCCCTTCTTCAATTTTCGGCTGATCACCGAGGCGCAGTCTTCCGCGGTGGTGAACCGGCGCTTCGACCTGGGCGTGCTGATCGGCGTCAACGATTTCACCGGCTGCTCCGAAGTGGGCTCGCTATTCGTGCGTCCCGAGCACCGCGCCGGCGGTGTCGGCCGGGCGCTGGCGCAATCGCGCTACATGCTGATGGCGGCGCAGCCCGAGCGTTTCCGCAGCCGCGTCGTCTCCGAGCTGCGCGGCGTCGTCTCGCCCGAAGGCGTGTCGCCGTTCTGGGAGGCGGTGGGCCGGCATTTCTTCCGCATGGACTTCAGCGAAGCCGACAAGCTGAGCGCCACCACTGACAACCAGTTCATTCTCGACCTCATGCCGCAACATCCGATCTACGTGGAGTTGCTGGGAGAGGAGGCGCGCGCCGTCATCGGCCAATGCCACAAGGACGGCGAGGGCGCGCGGCGGCTGCTGGAATGGGAGGGCTTCAGCTTCTCCAACGTGGTCGACATTTTCGACGCCGGCCCCCTGATGAGCGCGCCGCGTGACGCCATCCGCACGCGCCGCGAAGCGCGCAGGCTGAAGCTGGAACCGGGAGAACCGGGCGAGCGCGCAACGCGGGCCTTGGCGGCGACGGCGCGGATCCGCGACTTCCGCTGCGTGTCGACGCGCGCCTCGCTTGGCGATGGCGTCGCCAAAGTCGACGCCGCCGTGCTCGCGGCGCTGAAGCTGGAAGCGGGGGAAGAAGCTCTGGTCTGGTTGGAAGATGCGCACTGAACTTTACATCGACGGCGCTTGGCGCGCCGGCGGCGGCGAACGCTTCGCCTCGCACGACCCCGCAAGCGGCGACAGAGTCTGGGAAGGCCGCGCCGCCACCGCCGACGATGTCGCCGAGGCGATGGCCGCCGCGCGGCTCGCGTTCCCGTCCTGGTCGCGCCGGCCGGTCGAGGAGCGCATCGCCGTTGTGCGCGCGTTCGGCAAGGCGATCGAGACACGCGCCGAGACGATTGCGCAGACGATCAGCCGCGAGATGGGCAAGGCGCTTTGGGACGCCAAGGGCGAAGTGCAGGCGATGATCGGCAAGATCGAGCTTTCGATCCGCGCCCAATCCGAACGCGCCGGCTTCCGCGAAGAGAAAGCCGCCTTCGGCGCAATGACGCTCTCGCACCACGCACACGGCGTGCTCGCCGTGTTCGGGCCATTCAATTTTCCGGGTCATCTGCCGAACGGCCACATCGTGCCGGCTTTGCTCGCGGGCAATGTCGTGCTGTTCAAGCCGAGTGAGCTGACGCCAGGCGTCGGCGCGCTGATGGCGGAAGCGTGGGAAGAAGCGGGACTGCCGGCGGGCGTGCTCAACCTGCTGCAAGGCGGCCGCGACACCGGCGCTGCGCTGCTCGACGCCCAGGGCCTCAACGGCGTGTTGTTCACCGGCTCGGCGCACACCGGCGCGCTCATTCACAAGAAGTTCGCCGGCCGGCCTGACGTCGTGCTCGCGCTCGAACTTGGCGGCAACAATCCGCTGATCGTCTGGCCGCCCGTCGATGCGCAAGCGGCAGCGAACCTGATCGTCCACTCTGCCTTCGCCACCAGCGGCCAGCGCTGCTCGTGCGCGCGCCGTCTGATCGTGCCGCAAGGCCCGGACGGCGACACTATCATCGCAGCGCTGGCGGCGCTGACGCCGAACATCAAAGTCGGCCCGGCGACGCAGACGCCCGAACCGTTCCTCGGCCCGCTCGTCAACGCCGAAAGCGCCGAACGCGCGGTGAAGTTCGAGCAGGGACTCATGGCGATGGGCGCAAAGCCGATCGTGCCGGTGAAGCGTGAGGGCGCGACCGTGCATCCGGCGATCATCGACGTCACCGGCTTGACGCCGCCGGACGAAGAGCTGTTCGGCCCGCTGCTGCAAGTCTATCGCGTCAGCGATTTCGACCACGCGCTCGATGTCGCCAACGCCACGCGCTACGGGCTCGCCGGCGGGTTGATCAGCGACGATCCGACGCTGTGGGCGCGGGTGAAGAACGAAATGCGCGCCGGCGTGCTGAACTGGAATCGGCCGACCACGGGCGCCTCGGGCGCGATGCCGTTCGGCGGCCCAGGACTCTCCGGTTCGCTGCGGCCGAGCGCGTATTATGCGGCGGACTATGTCGCGTATCCGGTGGCGACGCAGTTGGCGGAGAAGGCGGCGCCGATCGCGGCCCCCGGGCTGCCGAAATGACGACCGACGCGACCGCCGAGGAGATCAATTTCGACGGCATCGTCGGTCCGACGCATAATTATGCGGGGCTCTCGGTCGGCAATCTCGCTTCGGCGCGCAATGCAAATACGATCGCGCGCCCACGCGATGCAGCGCTGCAGGGGCTGGCGAAGATGCAGCGCTTGCGCGCGCTCGGCCTCGCGCAAGGCGTGTTGCCGCCGCACGAGCGGCCGAACATCGCCTGGCTGCGCTCGCTTGGCTTCAGCGGCAGCGATGGGCAAGTGTGGGAGAAGGCCTGGAAGAGCGAACCTACGATCGGGCGCGCCGCGCTCGCTTCGTCGGCGATGTGGGCGGCGAACGCGGCGACGATCTCGCCGAGCGCCGATTGCGCCGATGGGCGCCTGCACGCTTCCGTCGCGAATCTGCAGACGATGCTCCACCGCATCCTCGAAGCCGAGCAGACCGAGCGCACGCTGCGCCGGCTGATGCCGGACGAAGCGCGCTTTGCCGTTCACCCGGCGCTCATGCCGCACAGCGTCCTTTCCGACGAAGGCGCGGCCAATCACATGCGCATGGCCGCGAACCCGGGCGCAACGGGCGTCGAGATCTTCGTCTACGGCCGCACCGCGGCCGAGATCCGCACCGGCTTTCCGGCGCGGCAGACGCTCGAAGCCTGCCATGCGCTGGCGCGCCGGCATGAGCTGGATCCCGCCCGCACCATCTTCGCCCGCCAAGCCAGCGAAGCGATCGACGCAGGCGCCTTTCATAACGATGTCGTCGGCGTCGCGCACGAGCACGTGCTCTTCCATCACCAGGACGCGTTCGCCGACAAGGCCGCGCTCTACGCCCAAGTGCGATCGGCGGTCAAGGACTTCGCGCCGGTGTTCATCGAAGTCCCGCGCGCGCGTGTGGGGCTCGACGATGCGGTCACATCCTATCTCTTCAACTCGCAGCTGCTGCGCTTGCCCGGCGCGCGCGCGCTGACGCTGATCGCGCCGACCGAAGTGCGCGAGAACAACAAGACGGCGGCGTTCGTCGCCGAGATGATCGCGCAGCCGAACGCGGCGATCGGGCAGGTGGAGTATGTCGAAGTGCGCGAAAGCATGCGAAATGGCGGTGGGCCCGCGTGCTTGCGCTTGCGCATCGTCATGACGGCGCGCGAGCGCGCAGCGGCTGCGCAGGGGTTTTTCCTGGACGATGCGCTGGCGGGAAGGCTCGGAGCTTGGATCAAGACGCACTACCGCGAAGAACTCGCCCCCGCCGATCTCGCCGATCCAGCGCTGGTGGCGGAAACACAAACGGCGCTCGATGAGCTGACGCGCATCCTGCCGCTCGGCGGGGACTTCTATCCGTTCCAGCGCGGTTAGGCGGCTCTAGTTCATACGCACGGCGCCGATCGCCTGCATCAGCCCGAGCACGTCGGCGACCGCCCAATGCTCGACGACTTTGCCGTCTTCGAAGCGCAGCACCAGGACTTCCTCGAAGCGGATCGGATTTCCGGTCGGCTCGTGGCCCATGAACTCGCCTGTGTGCGTGCCGGTCACGACCAAGTGGCATGCGACGTTGTCGTCCTCGGCGATCAGGTTCGCGATCTCTGCGCGCAGGTCCGGGAAGGCGGCGTGGAATTGGCGGAACGTGTCCTTGACTCCGGCTGGACCGGGCTTCTGGCCTGGAAACGGATCGTGCGAAACGACATCAGCCGCGATGATCTCGTCGGCGACATCGTAGTCCTTGGCGTTGACGACACGATCGACGAAGCGCTCATAGCGGCGCTTGTTCTCGGCTGCGGTCGACATGCAGACGGCCTCTTTCGGCTTCGTTCCTTGGGAAACGCCGGAGGTGCGGGGTGGGTTCGCGCAAACAAAATCGGCAGCCGCATCGCTGCGGCTGCCGACCCAGTTTTTGCGAGGAGCCCGAGCGTTAGTTCAACGCCTCCGGCCGCAGCTTGTATTCGCCATCGTCCGTCTCATCGAACAGGAGATCGATCGAGGGGTGGTCGATCGGCTCGCCGCTGTCGTCCGGGACGAGGTTCTGTTCGGAGACGTAGGCCACGTAGTGGCTGTCGGAATTCTCGGCGAAGAGGTGGTAGAAGGGTTGCTTACGGTCGGGGCGCACGGGCTCCGGAATAGCTTCCAGCCATTCTTCGGAGTTCGAAAATTCCGGATCCACGTCAAAGACGACGCCGCGGAACGGGAAAAGCTTGTGTCGCACCACTTGGCCGATGGAGAATTTCGCTTCTTGCATCTTCTCCTCCTTCGTTACCTCCTTATCCTTCGCTCAGGTAACGTATGTACGGGGAACGCCCGCCACAAGGATTGGAGCCCGGCACACGAATAAGTGTGTTGTCCAAGCGCCAGGCTGCGCGATCGGGGCGAAAAGTGGGCGAAAAGCGGGGTGTCGCGCGACCGCGAATTCGCTACCATCTCCGGCGAAACAGCAGTTTGCGGGGTTCGCGCTCCGCTGGAATGATTAACCATGGTCAGTGATGGGCGGGCGCAGACGTCGCGGAGCGACGCGCGCCATGGCCCGCGATCGCGCGCACCCGTCTTCGCCGCGCTCGATCTGGGCACCAACAATTGTCGCCTCTTGATGGCGACGCAGAACGCCGACGGCAGCTTGCGCGTCGTCGACGGATTCTCGCGTATCGTCCGCTTGGGCGAAGGGCTCGCGCACACCGGCCGCTTGAGCGAAGGCGCGATGGCGCGCGCGTACCAGGCGCTCGCCGCCTGCGCACAGCGCATCGAAGCGCGATCCCCGGTCGCGGTGGGCTGCGTGGCGACGCAGGCGTGCCGCGGCGCGTCCAACGGGCAGGTTTTTCTCAGCCGCGTCGAGAAGGATCTGGGGCTCAAGTTCGACGTGATTTCGCCGGAGGAGGAAGCGCGGCTTTCGGTGCTCGGGTGCGCCAGCTTGCTCGAGCCGCGCGCGGAGCACGCGATGATCGTCGATATCGGCGGCGGCTCCACCGAGATGTCGTGGGTGGCGCCTGCCGATGTGCTCGGCGGCAAACTCGATCCGCCGATCGTCTCGTGGGGCACGTGTCCGCTCGGCGTCGTCACTTTGGCGGAGGACGAGCCGGAGCCGGAGGGCGGCGACAAGCGCGCCTGGTACCAGGCGCTAGTTGGACGGCTCGCCGATATGATTGCCCCGGTCGGCGCGGCGCAGCACCTGCGTCGTGCGTTCGCGGAAGGGCGCGCCGACATCATCGGCACGTCGGGCACGGTGACGAGCCTGGCCGGCGTCTTTCTCGATCTGCCGCGATACAACCGCGCCCGCGTTGACGGCATGTGGTTCGATGTCGACGATTGCCGCCGCACCATCGCGACGCTGCTCTCGCAGTCGCGCGAAGAACGCGCCGACAATCCGTGCATCGGCAAGGACCGCGCCGATCTCGTCGTCATGGGCGGAGCGATCCTGGATGCGGTGCTGCGGGTGTGGCCCGCCCAGCGCGTGCGCGTCGCCGATCGCGGCTTGCGCGAAGGCGTGCTGATGCGGCTG
Organism: Vitreimonas sp.; assembly: GCF_035627415.1. Taxonomy (GTDB): domain Bacteria; phylum Pseudomonadota; class Alphaproteobacteria; order Caulobacterales; family Aquidulcibacteraceae; genus Vitreimonas. The sequence goes on from NZ_DASPLU010000031.1 coordinate 239,527, forward strand.
ATGGCGGCGCATGCGAAAGGCGCGGCATGAGCGACGAAGAGCCTCCGAAGCGGCGCTGGAAAGCGAAGCCGCCGAAGGCCGCCGGCGGCGGCGAACGCCAGCTGCAGACGCGCGTGAAGAACAAGAAGCTCGACGAAAGCTCGCGCAATTGGGTGAAGCGGCATCTGAACGATCCCTACGTCGCCCGCGCCCGCGCCGACGGCTATCGCGCCCGCGCGGCCTACAAGCTGATCGAACTCGACGAGCAGTTTCAGTTCCTGAAGCGCGGCCTGCGCGTCATCGACCTCGGCGCCGCGCCCGGCGGCTGGGCGCAGGTGTGCGTCAAGCGCGGCTGCAAAGTGGTTGGCGTGGACCTGTTGCCGATCGATCCACTCGAGGGCGCGACGTTCTTCCAGATGGACTTGACCGATCCGGCGACGCCGCCGGTGCTGCTCGAAGCGCTCGGCGGTCCGCCCGATCTCGTGCTCTCCGACATGGCCGCCAACACCACCGGTCACGCCAAGACCGACCAAGTCCGCACCGGCGCGCTGGCGGAAGCGGCGGCCGAGTTCGCGCTGGCGCATCTCGCGCCGGGCGGCGCGTTCGTGACCAAGGCGTTCCAGGGCGGGCTCGATACGGAGCTGCTCACGCGGCTGAAGCAGGGCTTTGCCACGGTGCGTCACGCCAAGCCGCCTGCGAGCCGCGCGGAAAGCTCGGAAGTATATGTCGTGGCGATGGGACGGAAGGCGTGAACCGAGGCTGGTAAGGGGACTTTGATGTTTCGAACGCTCTTTGGATTTGCCGCCGCAGCGGCTGCGCTTTGTTCTCACGCCGCACAGGCTTGTTCGGTCACTGCCGATTATGTTGCCCCGTCCAATTTCGAGCTTGTCCAGATTGCCGACGCGATCGTCGTCGCAACGCCGCAGCGGCGGAGTGTAAGCTGGAATGATGATGACGGGCCCAGTGTCCGCTTTCGTGTCCAGCAGGCGCTGAAGGGCGAGACGCCGCGCGATCTGACGTTGCCGGGCACTACAATCGGGCAGGTCGAATTGGGCGATGCAAATAGGCTGATCGGAGCGCATCCGGACGCCCACGCCGGGATGTGCATTCGGCAGACGTTTCGCAGAGGCCAGCCTGTGCTCTTGTTCCTGGCGCGCGATGCACAAGGGCAGTGGCGTCAGCTCGGCTTTCCGTTCGCGCGGGTCAATGAAGACTATTTCGGCCCCGACGCGCTCTGGCCGCGCACCGTGCGTCAGTATCTTGCCATTCAGTCGGAATATGAACCCATGCAGGAATTGGCAGCCCTGGAGCGCCTGCTCGAGGGCGAGTTGGCCAACCCGCAAACAGAAGAGGAGCGCGAGCGCGCGCGCGACATACTGAGCCATCTCATGTCGCGCTCCGAATGGAAGCCAACACAGTATCTGATCGAGAGTTACGAAGGCTTGGAGCGTGGCGAGACACCCCGATACGCATTTCGTTCGCGCGCCGCCGATCAGGAGCAGTCTGCCGCGCAAGCATTGGCGTCTTTGGTATTTGCCGATCGAGCAGTGCCGGCCATCTCTACCAATGACCAGATGTGGTTTGTGCTGAACGCGCTCATCAGCGGCGACCACCCGGAGGCCGCGCCGCTGTTCGAGCGCATTCTCGCCAACGAGCCCAACCCTTGGCAGCTTGGCATGGCGATCAGATTTATCGCCAAGCATGGGGACTATCCAACAGCCTATGGGCTCATCGAAACCCAGGCGCTGGACGCGCTGTCCACGGCGTCGGACGAAGACGCGCGTCATCTGATCCGCGCCATTCAGAGAACTCAACTGGGCGAGCAATGGATTCCGGGCGCCGAGCCGTGGCGCGCTCACCCCGAGATTGCGGCGCGGTGGCCGGCCCTGGCGCAACGGCTTTGGGACTTCCAGGTGACGCGGTTCGGCGAGAGGCAGGCCTATCCGTTTCCAGACGTGGATATCAGGTAGCCGCGCGCGCAGCTGCGAAGACTGGACAACCGGCCCCAGAATCTCTACCAGCCGTCCATGGAAATCCGTGAAGCTTTGACCTTTGACGACGTGCTCCTCGAACCGAGCGCGTCCGAAGTGCTGCCGGCGGATGTCGGCACCGCCACGCGGCTGACGCGCTCGATCTCCCTCAATATCCCGCTCATTTCGGCGGCGATGGATACGGTGACCGAGGCGCGGCTCGCCATTGCGATGGCGCAGGCGGGCGGGATGGGGATCATCCACCGCAACATGACGCCGGCCGAGCAGGCCGATCAGGTCAAGATGGTCAAGAAGTTCGAGAGCGGCATGGTGATCGATCCGATCACCATCCATCCGGATATGACCATTGGCGAGATCGTCATGATCAAGGAGGCGCGGCGGATTTCCGGCTTCCCGGTGGTCGACCGCGAGAGCGGCAAACTGGTCGGCATCCTCACCAACCGCGACATGCGCTTCGCCGACATGAAGGAGCGCGTCGCCGACTTGATGACGAAGGACGATCTCATCACGGTGCGCGACGGGGTGAACGAGGGCGAAGCCAAGAAGCTGCTGCACAAGCACCGCATCGAGCGCGTGATCGTCACCGACGAAGCGAACCGCGTGACCGGTCTCATCACGGTGAAGGATTTCGAGAAAGCGCAGGCGTTTCCGAACCGGGCCAAGGACGAGCGCGGCCGCTTGCTCGTGGGCGCCGCCTCGACCATCGGCGACGCAGGCTATGAGCGCTCGCTGGCTCTGATCGAAGCGGGCGTCGATGTCGTCGTGATCGATACGGCGCACGGCCATTCGAGTGCGGTGCTGGCGGCGGTGAATCGGATCAAGCGCGAGTCGAACAAGACGCAGATCGTCGCCGGCAATGTCGCGACCGCCGATGGCGCGAAGGCGCTGATCGATGCGGGCGCGGACGGCGTGAAGGTGGGCATCGGCCCGGGTTCGATCTGCACCACGCGCATCGTCGCCGGGGTCGGCGTGCCACAGTTGACGGCGGTGATGGATGCGGCGAAGGCGGCGGCGAAGGCCGACGTGCCGGTGATCGCCGACGGCGGCATCAAGTTCTCGGGCGATCTCGCCAAGGCGCTCGCGGGCGGCGCGGAAGTGGCGATGATCGGCTCGTTGCTGGCGGGCTCGGAAGAAGCGCCGGGAGACATCATTCTCTATCAGGGCCGCTCCTATAAGAGCTATCGCGGCATGGGCTCGCTCGGCGCGATGGCGCGCGGCTCGGCCGATCGCTACTTCCAGAAGGAAGTCACCGATCAGATGAAGTTCGTGCCGGAGGGCATCGAAGGGCGCGTGCCGTTCAAGGGCCCGGTGGCGAACATCATCCACCAGCTGATCGGCGGCCTGCGCGCCTCGATGGGCTATGTCGGCGCGGCGAATTTGAAAGAGATGCGCGAGAAGGCGAAGTTCGTGAAGATCACGAGCGCGGGCCTGCGCGAAAGCCACGTGCACGATGTCTCCATCACGCGTGAGGCGCCGAACTACCCGCTGGGGGGCTGAGCGCCTCGGGATGACCGGCGGGTCCGCAAGTGCTATATTGCCACTATGAGCGATACCGCCGTTCTTCCCCGCCCGATCGCCCGTGAGGCGACCCGCCTTCCGTTCACGATGGACGAAGTCCTCGCGCTCCAAGCGGCGGGCAAGGTCCCATATAAGCGCACGCAATTGCTGGACGGGGAGATCCACAAAATGCCGGCGGATGGGCTGCGCCACATTCATTACGTGATGAAGATTGGCGCGCGTGTGTTCCAGGCGCTGGAGCCGAAGGGTTTCGTTGTGGGTCTTCAGACGACGCTTCATCTGTCGCGCTACAATGGACCCTCGCCGGATGTGTATGTTCTGTCGGCGGGGCCCTTGGTGAAGGAAACGCCGAGCGAGCGCATTCTGCTGGTGGCGGAAGTGGCGGACACGACGCTGGCGGACGATTTGCGCGACAGCGCCTCGCGCTATGCGCGCCACGGGGTCGAGGAATATTGGGTCGTCGATGTCAGAAATCGGCGCACGCATGTGCATCTCAACCCTCGCGATGGCGCTTATGGCGAGCCGAAGCGCGTGCCGTTCGAGGACGAGCTGAGGCCGACACGGATTGCGGATTTCGTGCTGCGCGTCGCCGATCTCGATCCGCAAACGCCGCTCGACGACGCGGACTGATCGCCTAACTTCTTTTTGCGAGCCGTTTGGGTTCGCGCTTCTTCGGGGTTCCTCCCATGCGTCCAGGCGCGCGGCAGCAGGCCGCGATAGAGATTCTTTCCACGCTCGAGAGTCAGCGTCGGCCAGCTGCCGATGCGGTGAAGGACTGGATGCTGTCGCATCGCTTCGCCGGCTCGAAGGACCGCGCCGAGATCGGCGATCTCGTGTTCGGGGCGCTGCGGTGGAAGCAATCGAGCGCGTTTCGGATGGGGGCGGATACGCCGCGGGCTTGGGTGTGGGGGGCGTTGCGGTGGGGGTTCGGCTGGAGCGCGGAGCAAATCGAGCAGAGCTGTTACGGCGATCCGCATGCGCCCACGCCGCCGACGGAGGCGGAGCGGACGGCGCTGGCGGATGCGACGCTGGAGGGCGCGCCGGCCTGGGTGCGGGGGGATTATCCGGAATGGCTGGACTCCAGTTTCGAGCGCGCGTTTGGGGCGGCGCGCGGGGATGAAGGCGCGGCGCTGGCGGCGCCGGCGCCGTTGGATTTGCGTGCGAACACTTTGAAGACTTCGCGCGAGAAGCTGATCGCGGCGCTCTCCGAAAGTCCGAAGCTGAAGGAGGCGCCGCTGGCGGCGCCGCGTGCGCCCGACGGCGTGCGGATTCCCTGGGCGCAGGGGCGGACGTTTCCTTGGGCCAGCGAGCAAGCCTTTTTGAAAGGCTGGTTCGAGGTGCAGGACGAGGGCAGCCAGCTGACGGCGCTCTTGTCGGGCGCCGCGCCTGGGATGCAAGTCGCCGACGTGTGTGCGGGCGGCGGCGGCAAAACATTGGCGCTGGCGGCGCTGATGGAAAACAAGGGGCAGATTTTCGCGCACGATGTCGATGGCCGCCGGCTTGCGCCGCTGCGTGAGCGCGCTGAACGCGCGGGCGTGCGCAATCTGCAGATCCGCGCGCCGGCGCGCACACGCGATGTGTTGGAGGATTTGCGCGGGCGGATGGACATGGTGTTCGTCGATGCGCCGTGCACGGGCTCGGGCACCTGGCGGCGCAATCCGGATTCGAAGTGGCGGCTCAGGCCGAACGCTTTGGCGAAGCGGCGCGAGGAGCAGCAGGAGGCGCTGAGGCTGGCGGCGCCTTTGGTGAAGCCGGGGGGGCGGCTGGTTTATGTGACCTGTTCGGTGCTGCCGGAAGAGAACGAGGATGCGGTGGCTGCATTCCTCGCATCTTACGACAGCTTCGCGCCTGTAGGATTGGGAACCGTGATTGCGCCGATGTATCCGCGCGGGCTGGCGGCGCAGATGACGCCGCTGCTGACGGGCTGCGACGGCTTCTTCATCGCCGCGCTGGAGCGGCGCGGTTAACTGGGGAAATGCGGCGAGTGTCCGTGCCAGCGCCCCCTCAGTCATCGTGCTTCGCACGCTGACAGCTCCCCCGCGAGCGGGGGAGCAGTTTGCCGGCGCTTAGGCTTCGATATCGACGTACTGGCCTTTGCGAAGCGACTCCTCGTACTCGGCCTTGTCTTGCGCCATGCGCTGCTCGCGCGGATCGGCGAGCTTGGCGCGCTGAGCCTTGCGCATCTTGTCGGCGAGCGCGGCGGGATCGACGCGGAGCTTCTCGCGAACGAGGTCCTGGTGCGTCACCGCTGCGCCGAATTCGACGGCCGCGCGGCCTCCTTTCTGATCGTGCGCCGGCGGAGCTTGGGGTGGAGCTGCCGGCGCGATGCCTGAAATCGCGGCCATGGACGAAGCATGCGCCGCGTCGGTTAGCGTTCCGTTCAGAAGTGTTGATAATTTCTGATAAGCATATCGGGATATGACTCGCGCGCCGCTCGACATCGCCATTGCCGGTTGCGGCGTCGCGGGACTCGCGCTCGCGACGCTGCTGCGCCAGCAGGGCGCGCGGGTTGTGGTTTACGACCGTTTGCAAACGCCGCGTCCGCTCGGCTCGGGCATCATCGTGCAGCCGGTGGGTTTGCATGTGCTCGACGCGATCGGCGCCGGACGTGCGGTCCGTGAGCTCGGCTCGCCGATCGAGCGGCTCTATGGCTTGAGCGGCGAACGCATCGTACTCGACGTGCGTTATCGGGCGCGCGGCAGGCAAGCGGCCTGCGGCTTGGGCGTGCATCGCGGCGCGCTGTTTCAGGCGCTCTACGATGCGGCGCTGGCGAGCGGGGCGGAGATCGTCAGCGGGCATGAGATTGTCGGGGCGAGCGATGGACGGCTCGCCTTCGCCGGCGGCAAGCAAAGCGCGACGTTCGATCTTGTTGTCGATGCGCTCGGCATGCGTTCGCCGTTGTCGCGACCGCCTGATGCGCCGCTGCCGTTCGGCGCGTTGTGGGCGAGCTTGGACTGGGCCGGGCCGTTCGATCCGGCGGCGCTGGAGCAGCGTTATGTCGCCGCGCGCAAGATGGCGGGCGTGCTGCCGATCGGGCGCCTGCAAGGCGAAGAGCGGCAGCAGACGGCGTTCTTCTGGAGCTTGAAGCACGCCGATCACGCCGCCTGGCGCGCAACGCCGCTTGCGGCGTGGAAAGACGAAGTGCTGGCGCTGTGGCCGGCGACGGCGCCGTTGCTGCAGCAGATCCGATCGCACGACGATCTGGTGTTTGCGTCCTACGCGCACCGCACGTTGCGTGCGCCGGTGTCGCGTCATTGTGCGCATGTGGGCGACAGCTGGCATTGCGCCAGCCCGCAGCTCGGGCAGGGCGCGAACATGGCGCTCTTGGATGCGTTCGCGTTGGCGCGCGCGTTGGAGACGCAGAGCAATCTCGATGCGGCGCTCGGCGAGTACGCGCGGACGCGGCTTTGGCACATTCGATTGTATCAGGCGGTCTCCTATCTGTTCACGCCGGCCTATCAGAGCGACAGCGCGATGATTGCCTGGCTGCGGGATTTTCTTCTCTCGCCGTTGTCGCGCATTCCGCCGGCGCCGCAGATGTTGGCGGCGTTGGTCGCGGGAGAATGGGGCGCGCCGGTGTCGGCGATTGGCCTTCCCTCGCCCCGCGAGCGTACGCGAGCGGGGGAGGGATAGAGGGAGGGGAAATGTCGATTTCGCTCAGCCTTTTGTGCGGTTTCACTGTCCCCCTCCCTCGATCCCTCCCCCGCGCCTTCAGCGCGGGGCGAGGGACGCGCGCGAGCGCTCGCCGCTGCGCGAGTTTCGTTTCGTACTGCCTCCAAAGCGAGAGGCGGGGCGCGTCGGACGCGCTGGGATAGTGCCTAAGTCGCGCCGATCATCGCTGAGCGGCGCCGCGCGTCGAACGCGCCCCGTAACGGCCGTTTGTCCCGGATTGGCGAGCCAGGAGTTTTTGACTCATCTGCATGGTTGCGCACGCAGAGGTCTTAGCTCCTTATGACCACGAGCCGGTTCAGCGCGTCAGAGTCATCCGAAACAACTCTGGACCCTGCGGTTTCAGGCCCCGCAGGCAACGCAAGCATCGTTCGCTTCGCCTGGTGGAGTGTAGGTCCCACTCGACTTCCTCAACGATGATTTGGATTTCTCCGTTTCATCGAAGCGACGCTTGCCGCGCCAGCCGCTGTCCTGACATTCAGAAGCTTCGGACGTCTTCGAATTCCTCTCGATCAGGACGAAGCTATTATACGGCTGCTTCTCGCCTGTCGGATAAGATTCTTCTCGTCCGTTTAGATTCAGGGGATTAGCGGCGAATGCGCGTGGATAAGCAGGAGGCGTATCCCCGCTTGGGCGTCATGATAGAGGTCGCAGTGCAGCACGGCGCGTCCAGACTCTTGGATGGCCTTGATCGACTGGCGTGGCGAGGCGCCGCTCGGCGGCCAGGGGGTTGAAAGCGAAGACTTCTTGTTGATGCCGACGAGATCGGCGGTTGTCGGCGCTGACGTGCCGGCGACGAAATGCTCGAGCAACCGCGTCTCTTCGTTCGCTGGCTTGGAGCGCTTTGGGTGCATCCATCGTGCTTCGAGCGGTCGCGCTTCTCGCGTAGCCCTTTACGGTCTGACTGGAGGACGAACCCGAGGAGAACTACGCGCAGTTGCGTCTTGCGTCGCGCGATCGATCGGTGCGGCCGCCGCTCCAGCGACTCCGGCGGGAGGCGTTGCTTCCAAGGGCAACAACTCCATCGCCAGCGCGAAGACGCTGGTGAGAACAGTCAGCCACGCCGTCATCCGAACATCGCGATCAGGATGCTTCATGAGGACGAACGCAGGATCGTTTGAGAACTGGAACTTGAGATAGTAGTTGCCGACCGCGCCTGGTCTCTTGGCGGCAGCGCCGGAATGGCGGATTCGGTCGAGCAAGTTCTTCGACTTCGAAGCTCGGAGATTCGAGACACGCTGCTCGATGAAATCTTCGCGTGCTTGGCGCACATCGTCCATGACCGGCTCGCTCAAAGAAATGAGCTGTAGCGCGTCGTCGCCAGACCAACGTTCCAGAATTCGGCAAACGCGCGCGTGTTCCTGAGCGCGATCGCACGTCGGATAGCCTTGGGTGGGTGTATCTGTTTCGATATCGAGGATTGGCCAAAATACCTCTTCGGTGCCCACGTCCGGCACCTCGTTTCCTTTAGCCATGTCGACAAGGGCACGCAGGTTACTCGCCGAAACGCTAAGTTGCATGTTGCGAGTGAACAGCTTGGCGTGCTGGCGCTTTCCGCGGTGACCATCATACACGTACATGAACGTTACGCGCGCCTGCACACCATCCATCGACAACGGCACCAAGGTGCGAGGGACAATGATTGTATCGCTCGGGATGGAAGTTGCGCTGTGACGCCGGATGGCGACAGGACCGCGCTCGGCGTTTTGTAAATCGCCGCTGTATATTTTTGCGATGACCCAAATCGTGCAGAGAACGAACAACAGAAGGCAGAACAGTCGGAAAGGCATCGAGTACCAAATCGCGATGCAAAGTCCGACGAACGCCTCCCACGTCGTCGGTAACCCCACGCCCGCCAACGACTGCACGATGTCCATTTCCGCCTCCCCCGAGTTGGTTAACGGAACTTAACCATTGGGGATAAGTCGATGCAACCGGGGCGGGCGTAGACTATTCCTGCGGGGGAGCGAGGGCATGCGACAGAGCCAGCTCGCGTTGCTCGATCCGGCTCCAGAAGCGGTCGTGGAGGAAGTAGGCGAGGGTTTGGACGGCGGGTTCGATGACGCCGACCGCTAGGGCGGCGCGCCAGTCTTGGGTGATGGCGAAGGTGACGGCAATCGCCACCAGGAAATGCATCAGCGAATAGGAGCCGGTCTTGAGGGCGAGGCGCATGGGTCAGTCGCTATTGAGAACGATTCGCATGTAGGCGGTTCTGGGTGGGGGTGCAAGGGGCGTCTGCCGTGGGGGGTGAGACATGCGGGCCTGAAGGCCCGCGGTCCAGCTTGGAGAGGTCCGAGCTATTGCCCCTGGGTCCCGGCTCTACGGCGCTTCGCGCCTCCGGCCGGGATGACGGGCTCACTCTTGGCGGCTCTTGTTTTCCGCGCAGCAGCTGCGCAGGCGGCGCAATTGACGGGGTTCGCGACGCGCTCCATTTCAGGCCATGGCCCACCCCGCTCAAAGCGCTCAGGTCCATGAGCGCGTTCTCATCATCGATTTCGGATCACAGGTGACGCAGCTGATCGCGCGGCGCGTGCGCGAGAACGGCGTCTATTGCGAGATCCATCCGTACAACAGGGTCGACGCCGCGTTCCTCAAAAGCTACGCGCCGAAGGCGATCATTTTTTCGGGCGGGCCCTCGAGCGTGCTGGACGAGCCGAGCCCGCGGGCGCCGGACGAGGCGTTCAAGTTGGGCGTGCCGATCCTCGCCATCTGCTACGGCCAGCAGACGATGCAGGTGCAGCTCGGCGGCAAGGTCGAGGGCGGGCACGCGCGCGAGTTCGGCCGCGCCGATGTCGAGATCCGGAAAGCGTCGCCGCTGTTCGAGGGCTGCTGGACTGTCGGCGGCAAATATCCGGTGTGGATGAGCCACGGCGACCGGGTGACGGAGCTGGCGGAGGGCTTCGAAGTGATCGCCACCAGCGAGAACGCCCCGTTCGCAATCGCGGTCGATGAGACGCGGCGCTTCTATACAACGATGTTTCACCCGGAAGTCGTGCACACGCCGGACGGCGGCAAGCTGCTCAAGAACTTCACGCACAAGATCGCCGGTTTGAAAGGCGATTGGACGATGGCGGCGTTCAAGGACGAAGCGATCGCCCGCATCCGCGCGCAGGTGGGCGACGGCACGGTGATCTGCGGATTGTCCGGCGGCGTCGATTCTTCGGTGGCGGCGGTGCTGATCCACGAAGCGATCGGCGACCGGCTGCATTGCGTGTTCGTCGACCACGGGCTGATGCGGAAGGACGAGGCGCAACAGGTGGTCTCGCTGTTCCGCGATCATTACAACATTCCGCTGATCCACGCCGACGAGAGCGCGCGTTTCTTGGGCGCGCTGGCGGGCGTGTCCGATCCGGAAGCGAAGCGCAAGACGATCGGCAAGCTCTTCATCGACGTGTTCGAGCAGCACGCGCACGAAGTCGGCGGCGCGCAATTCCTGGCGCAGGGCACGCTCTATCCGGATGTGATCGAGAGCGTCAGCGCCATCGGCGGGCCGTCGGTGACGATCAAGTCGCACCATAATGTCGGCGGGCTCCCTGAGCGCATGAACATGAAGCTGGTCGAACCGCTGCGCGATCTCTTCAAGGACGAAGTGCGCGCTTTGGGGCGTGAGCTTGGGCTGCCGGAGACGTTCGTCGGCCGCCATCCGTTCCCGGGGCCGGGCCTCGCGATCCGCGTGCCGGGCGAGATCACGCGCGAGAAGCTCGACATCCTGCGCGAGGCCGACGCGATCTATCTCGACGAAATCCGCAAGGCGGGCTTGTACGATACGATCTGGCAGGCGTTCGCGGTGCTGCTGCCGGTGAAGACGGTGGGCGTGATGGGCGATGGGCGCACGTACGAATATGTCTGCGCACTGCGCGCGGTGACGTCGACGGACGGGATGACGGCGGACTTCTTCCCGTTCTCGATGGACTTCCTCGGCCGCGCCGCCACGCGCATCATCAACGAAGTGCGCGGCGTGAACCGGGTGGTGTACGACGTGACGTCGAAGCCGCCGGGCACGATCGAGTGGGAATGATTCAGGGCGCTTCGGGACCTATCGCCAAAGTCGGCGCTCCCGATCCGACGCTCTGAAGAGCCGCCGAAACATCGGCGAAAACTCGCCGCCGTTCGCCGGGCGCTTTGCGTTCGTCAGAACGCGAGCCAGGTCCCGTCTTCGAGGCGCTGGTGTGTTGCGCGTTGACACTCGGCGAAGACGCCGAGGAACCGGTCGACGCCGCTGCGGCCCATCGCAAACGGATTGGAGGCCGACGGATCGGCCTGCAGCCGACGCAAGTGGTAGAACATCGCGCTCTGGTAGCCGTGCGTATTGATCAGCGTGTCAGCGCCGACCTGGGCGGCGACAGAGCGCAGGTAGTCCATCGAGCGGGCGTATTGCGCGGCCTCGTCGGGGTTGTCGTTGCCGCTGAGGACCAGGAGCTGACGCGTCTCGCCCTGATGCTGCACGGGGATGATCACCGACATCTGTCCCGGCGTATGACCCGGATTGAGCACCGCCACCACTTCCGTGCTTGGGCCAATGCGAATGCGAGCAGAGCCCGTGGTCTGGCCAGGCTCCGGTTCGATGCGCATGTCGATCCGGTTTGGGACAGAGCGCAGCCGCGTTTGGTGCAGCGCGGCCGCCTCTGCCGCATCAGTGGGACGCGAGCGCCAGCGCACGGTGGCGCCGGGCGGCGGCGTTTCGCCGTTCCGCAGCGCTTCACGCGCTTGATCGACGATAGCCGCGTCCGGTGCGCCCATGACGACTTTGGCCTCCGGCGCCAGTCGCTGAACGACATTCGCGCCGCCGGTGTGGTCGGCGTGCATGTGACCGAGAAAGACGTAACGGATGTCGGCAGGGTTGAGCCCAGCCGCTGGCATCTCGCTCAAAACCACCTGCTCGAACTCTTCTGGCGTCGTCATCGTGTCCACCATCAACAGCCCGTCCGGTGTGCGCACGACGATGACGCCGAGACCATCGGCGCCGAAATACCAGGCGTTGTCGAGAAAGCGTGCGCCGCCCGAGGGCATCGGCGTGCGTGCGAAGCGGGAGTGGAAGAAGCCCTGCGGGGAGACGAGATCTTGCGCCGGATCGATGAGTTCGTCGACTTCCTGCCCAGCGCCGGCGTCCTCGGGGCTGCGATATCCGGTTTCGCACCACACGCGATATGCCCAACGGATGAGCGGATTGTCATCGGCGTACGCCAGCGCTCTTGCCGCATCGTTGTAACCGCGCGCCAATGGCAGGTCGGGCCGGATCGGGCCGCGAAACGGCCGAGCCGGGTCGGCGGTGTGTGAAAAGGCAAGCGCAGCGTCTTGCGGCGTCGCGCCGGCGCACGCCGCCAGTAGGCACCCGGATATCACAAGGGCAATCGCTCGTGACGACATTCTCGCCTCCAACTCACTTGGGTTCGTCAACTTTGATGGGCGTCGCGCCAGGGGGGCGCCTGAGGAGCCGGCGCACAGGGCGATCGACGCGGAAACGGCGCGCGCGCTCGTGCAGCGGTTCGTCTGCAACCGTGCCGCGGGCAAGACCGCGTATGTAGTCGTTCCACGTCGCGACATCGAAGCGCTCGACCCATAGCGAAGGATCGTCGATGTCTTGCGAAACGCTCCAGTTGGTGGCGCCGTCGCGACGGCGAATGTGGCCAAGCGCGAAGATGGCTTCCATCAACGCGGCCGTGTCGCCGGGAGCGCTTTGGTATTCAATGAGGATCGTGAGCGGGCCGCTGCTCGGCGTCAGCGTAGCGCGAGCCGAGCGCGCATCCCGGCTGCTTGCGCTGAGATCGGGCGAGCTCCGGTCGGGTACGCGTTCGATGCCGGGTACAAGCAAGCTGCCGATGAGGAAAAGCGCGGCGCCCGAGCAGGCGATGGCGAGGTTCGCCGCCTCCGCGGCGAGACCACAAAGCGCCGAGCCCAGTGCGAGCGCTCCAAAGGTGGCCAGGCGGCTGAGCGCGACGGCGCGGCCAACGACCCATTTCGGACTGCCGAATTGGATGGCGCTGGTGAGCGTCGTCATGGCGGCGTTCCAGCCGAAGCCGCCCGCCGCCATGAAGACCACGGAAAGCAGTGTGATTGTGCTGAAGGCCAGGCCTGCGGTGGCGACAGCAACGAGCGCGATGGCCATTTGGAGGTGGCGTTGGGCGCCAAGGCGAATCTGAAGTGTCGAACTGAGCAGCGCGCCCAACACCGAGCCAGCGCCGAAACCGGTGAGAAGAAGGCCGTAGCCTATCGGTCCGGCGTCGAGGCGCTGCTGAGCGACGACGGGCGTCAACGCCCAAATGGCGCCGCCGCCGAGGCCGAGCAAAGCGCTGCGAAGCAGCGTGCTCCGAAGCGCGGGCGCCATGATGACGTAGCGCAAGCCGGAGGAGATGGCCGCGTGCAATGGTTCTGGCGGCGCGGCGCGAGGCGTCTGAGGCAGCTTGTTCACGGCCATCACCATCGCGGCGCCGAACAAGGCGAGCGCGTTCAGCGCAAAGGCCAGAAACGGCCCGCTTAGCGCGATGATCAGACCGCCGAGCGCCGGACCGGTTGACCGCGCCATATTGAAGGCGAGCGAGTTGAGGCCGATCGCGGCAGGCAGGTTCTCGCGCGCCACGAGATCGCCGACGGAGGCGTGCCATGCCGGTTGCTGGATTGCGATCACCGCTCCGATCATGGCCGTCGCGACGAGCAGCAGCGCAGGAGTCACCGCGTCGAAATAGGCGAGCACCGCGAGCGCGCCGGCAATCACGCAGCCGCCAATCTGCGCGATCAGCATGATGACGCGACGATCGGAGCTGTCCGCCAGCGCGCCTGCAGGGAGGGACAGGAGCAGAAACGGCGCCAGCGTCGCCGTCTGCACCAGCGACACGATGAACTCGGACCCGTGCAGCGTCGTCATCATCCAGGCGGCGCCAAGCGATTGGATCACTGCGCCGAAATTGAAGACAAACGCCGAAACCCAGAGCGTTCGGAACAGTCGATCGCCAAGCGGCGTGAATGTCAGCGCACGCCACTCCGCAAAGCTCCGTGCGGCGCTGCTTACGAGTCCACGAAGGTTCAAAACGCGCCTGCACAGAAAAAAGGGCCAGCGGTCCAAAGGACCGCTGGCGAAACTCTCTTCCGGGAGGAGGGACGAGTACGCGGAAATTCCATCGCTAGAAGGAGTGCTTGATCTGCACCCCGTAAGTGCGTCCCGCGGCGAAGGTGCCGCGACGGTTTACGAGGTCGGTCGCCCGCTCCCACGCGACGTAGCGATTATCGGCGGCGTTGTTGACGAACACGCCGATGCGCCACTGATCCGTTTCAACGCCGGCCGCGAGGTCGATCGTTTCGGGATTGTCGAGCTCGGCCAGGTTGTCGTTGTCGGTGAAGCCGTTCCAGGCGTTGTTGTAAGAGGCGAACGAGTAGAGATCGAGGTTCGCGGTGAGCGGCGTGTCGTAGCTCACGATGGCGGAGAACGAGTGCTCGTAGGTCCGCGGCACGCGGTTGCCGGTGTAATCATCGCCGCCGGCGACGAAATCTTCGAACTTCGCGTCGAGATATCCGTAGACGAGATCGAACCGGAGACCTTCCGTCGGCAGTAGGCTCAACTGGACTTCAAAGCCTTGGTTGCGGATTTCGCCCGCGTTGACGCCAAGAGTGTTGAGATCGAGGTTGGGATCGTCGATCTGAACGAGGGCGTCAGAGCGATCCTGCAAGAACGCCGCGAGGTTCAAGATCGCGCGGCCTTCGAACAGCTCCCATTTAAGGCCGGCCTCGTAGCCGATGGTGGTTTCCGAATCGAAGGCCTGCAGTTCCGGCGTGGCCGAGATTGGATTGAAGCCGCCGGCTTTGAAACCTTGGACCGCTTTGAAGTAGGCGAGAATGTCCGCGCTTGGGCGCCAGTTGACGCCGCCGCCGAAACTGACGTTTTCGAACGAGGCGCTATTCTCCCCCGATACTTCGAAGGTCGCGCCCGTGAACGCGCCGATCACTTCTACGCAGGCGTCGCAACCGCCGACAAAGGTCTGACCGAAGGTGATGTCCTTCTCGTCACGGGTCCAGCGTCCGTTGGCCCAGATCTCCCATTGCGGGTTGATCTCGTAGTTGGCCTCAGCGAACACGGCGACGGAGTTCAAGCTCTGAACGTTGTCGAAGCGGATGTAGGCGGAGTCGCCCAGGAAGCCGGTGAGACCCGTCAGGCCAGGCGTCAGGCCGATCGCCGCGATGGAGGTGCCGTCCGGGATCGGCACGCCGAAGAGCGCATCCCAAATCGGCTCTGACCCTGGCGGGGTCACGCCGGTGGCGTACATGTCGGCCAGATTGAGGCCGAAGAGCGCGCCCGCGAAATCGCCCCCGTTCAGAGAGTTGTATGTGAGATCGACATCCTCTTTGAGGTAGTTCGCGCCGACAATATAGCTGAAGCCGTTGACGGGGTCCGCGGCAAACCGGAGCTCGGCGAATGTCGATTGTTGCGCCGCATTATATTGGCGGCCGCTGATCTCGAACTCGGTATAATCATCGTCACGGCTGAGATCGTAGGCCGCATCGCGGTAGCTTACGATCGCCGTGGCAGTGCCCGCGTCGACGGTCCAGTTCGCCTCCTGCGTAAACTGCCACTGGTCGAAGTTCTGGAACGTCGGCCAGTCGCGGAACTGATTGTCGGTGTCGTCGGCGCTGTAGCCCGGATTGCCCGGGATCGGCAGCACATCTTCATTGTCCAGGAAGCCGCCTGTTCCGTTCGGCGAATCCATAATCAGCCGCTGGAAGCCTTCGGTTTCGATGGTTTCGAAGCTGGTGAGGAATTCGAGGTTCGACGTCGGCGCGAGCAGGAAACGCGCGCGGATTGAGCCCGTTTCACCGGCGTCCGTGTAGTGGTCCTGGTTGACGATGTAGTCGAAGCCTTCATCCTGATTGATCATCAAGCCAGAGAGACGCAGCGCGGCTTGGTCGCCCACGGGAATGTTGACGGCGCCGCGGAATTCTTGCCGCTCCAAATTGCCGGCGCGCAATTCGCCGTAGCCGCTCAGGTCGTCGAGCTCAGGACGTTGTGTAATCACGTTGAGCGCGCCGCCGACGGCGTTGCGACCGTAGAGGCCAGCCTGCGGTCCGCGCAGCACTTCGACGCGTTGCAAGTCGTAGAACGTCGCTGTCGAGAAGAGGCGGCCGCCGATATAAACGCCGTCGCGATAGACGCCGACGCCTGGATCTTCGTCCTGCGTGTTGCGGCCGCTGCCACGAACGGAGATTTCGCTCGAGGTCTCGGAATCGGTTGTGAGCTTTGCGTTTGGCGTGAGTTCTACAAATTCGTCGACCTCATCCAGACCGCCGGCTTCGATCACGGCCTCGGAGAACACCGAAATCGCATCCGGTACGTCCTGCACGCTCTGTTCGCGTCGGCGCGCGGTGACGATCAGCTCGTCAGATTCCTCCACTGCGGTCTCCTGTGCGACCGCAATCGTAGGCGCGCAGAGGAACGTCGCCAGCGACGCCCCGACGAGGAGACTCGCCCGACCGGTAAATTTCAGCATACACGTCCTCCCCATCCCCGATTTGTCTCGAGGTTAGCAGAGACGCTAACACCGTGTTTCGGCCCCTCGTTATGCAAATCCCGAATGAAATGATCGCTGTCGTTGGGCTTGGATGCGGGAGGCTCGGCTGCGAGGGTCGGCCCAGTCATTCGGGGCTCCGGACGGCGAGGCGCGGGACGTGGCTTCGCTACAACAGCAAGTGGCGGCTGAGGATCGCGAACAGGCAGGTGGCCGGCCGCCACCGCCTCGCGCCGCCGACCGACCAGCGGCTTGGGAGGCAGAACGTGCAGCGCGGATTCACTCTTTGGTCAGGTAGTTGTCCATGAACGACACACCCGCTCGCGGGGTGCAGCTGTCGCTGGCGCGCATTCTCGCGTTTTCGGCGACTAGCCTGCCGATCTCGGCGATCAACATCTCAATGTCGGTCTATCTGCCGCGCCACTTTGCGAGTCACGTCGGACTCGAGTTGGCGCTTGTCGGTATGGCGTTCTTTATTGTGCGCATGATCGACATTCCGTTCGACGGGCTGCTCGGCCTGTTGATGGATAAGACCAAGACCAGTTGGGGACGCTACCGGCTGTGGACCATCGTGGGTTGCCCGTTCCTGATGGCGGGCGTGGCGGCAATGTTCTTCGCGCCCGCGAGCGTCGGGTTAGCGTATCTCGTGATGGGCTTGCTGATTGTCTATCTGGGCCAATCAATGCTGGATCTGTCGCACCGGGCATGGGCGGTGACGCTGGCGCCGACCTACAACGACCGCTCGCGGGTCTTCGGTGCGCTCACCGCGGTCGGCCTTTGCGGCGGGGCTTCGGTCATCTTGATCCCGATCATCAGCGAGGCGCTCGGCGTCAACGACGCCGCCAATGTGTCGATCATGGGCTGGTGGGTTCTGGTGCTGGCGCCGGTCTCCACGGCGATATTGGTGTTCAGCACGCCCGAACGCATCGTTCCGGCGCCGTCGGATCATGGCGTCCGCTTCGCCGACTACATTTCCGTGCTCAGGCGGCCGACCTTTCTGCGCATTGCAGCTTGCGACCTTGCTCTCACGTTCGGCACCGGTTGGACGAGCGCCATTTACCTCTTCTACTTCACGGAGAGCCGGGGCTTCACGACCGGGCAGGCGAGCGTCCTCTTGGTGACGTATATTCTTGCCGGCATCTTCGGCGCACCCTTGATGGGCAAGCTTGCGACCATCTTCTCGAAGCACCGCACCACGATCTTCTCTGTGGTCGGCTATGGCCTCGGTTTGCTTTCGCTGCCGCTTATTCCTCAGGGAAACTTGGTGATCGGCCTTGTGGCGATGTTTATCGTCGGGTCGTTCGCGTCCGGGTTCAACGTGCTGACCAAGGCCATGACGGCCGACGCTGCGGATGAAATTCGCTTGCAGCAGAACCGTGAGCGGTCCGCGTTGCTCTACGCGGTCACGACGATGACGAACAAGGTGTCGAGCGCGATCTCCGTTGGCGTGACGTTCACCGTGCTGGCATGGATGGGCTACAACGCACAGGAAGGGGCGGTGAACACGCCCGATGCCATCAACAACCTGCAGATTGTCTATCTGGCCGGTCCGCTCCTGTTCTGTGCTCTCGGCGCGCTGACTATGGTGGGCTATCGGCTTGGGCCCAAGCAGCATGCCGAGATCAGACTCGCGCTGGACAAACGTGATGCACAGTATGCGCGTGAGATCGCGGTTGAGGCTGGCATCGAGGGACCCGCGCCGCGTGCGACGCCTAGCCGCGACCCGGCTTGACCGGAACGCTCGACGAACAACAGTCGCTCTGTGGCGGTAATGACTGCGATTACGCCGGCGCGGCCTGTCGCCCGGCAGCCCGGAGGGGGTATGCTGGGCGCTGCGGAGAAGGGGTCCGACCATGGAGTTCGATTGGCTGGAAGACTTTCTAGCCTTGGTTGAGACCGGAAGCTTCTCGCGCGCCGCTGAGAAGCAGAATGTCTCGCAGCCCGCGTTTAGCCGTCGGATCAGAATGCTGGAAACTTGGCTCGGCGCGCCCTTGTTTGACCGGGCGACCCATCGCATCGAGCTTACGCAGGCGGGCGAGCAGTTTCGCCCGATCGCAGAAGACGTGTTGCGGCGCTTGCTCAACGGCCGCGATCAAGTGCGTGAGGCGGCTGCGGGAGGCACCTCGGCGCTGAAGTTCGCGTCGACGCACGCGCTCTCGATCACTTTCTTCCCAGACTGGCTGGAGCGGATCGAGACGGAGAAGAATTTCGCCGCGTCCGTCAGCTTGGTCACCGACAACATGGCCGGCTGCGAAGAAATCATGCTGCAGGGGCAGGCGCAGTTCCTGCTCTGCCATCACCATCCTTCGACGCCGATCCCGTTCATGCCGAATTATTTTGTCTCGGTGGTGATCGGCAATGACACGCTGACGCCGGTGTGTGCGCCGGCGGCAGACGGAGCATCGCCCCTGTTCGCTTTGCCCGGATCGATGGACGCGCCGGTGCCTCATCTGGCCTACAGCGATGTCTCCGGCATGGGCCGCATCCTTGCGGCGACGTTGTCGCGCGACGGCCCGCCGGCCTGGTTGGCGCCCGCCTTCACCGCGCACGTCGCCACCGTGCTGGCGGCGATGGCGCGAACCGGGCGCGGTGTTGCTTGGCTGCCGATGAGCGTCGTCGGCCGCGATCTGGAAGCGGGAAGCTTGGTGCGCGCCGGCGGCGAAGAGTGGGACGTGCCGATCGATGTTCGGCTCTACCGCGCCCGTGCGCGCCAGAGCCCGGTGGCGGAGCAATTCTGGTCCATCGTCAAGGCGATGAACGAGCCTGCGGACGCCAGTCGGGGAGAATCTTCATAGCGTCGCCAGCTTGGCCGCGCTCCTGCACCACCGTGTTGGTGAGCACCCCGATCTCGCCGATCTCGATCTCGCAGGTGTCGCCGGGTTTCATCCAGAGCGGCGGTTTGCGCGCCGCGCCGACGCCTTCCGGCGTGCCGGTGACGATGACGTCGCCGGGCGCCAGCGTGATCGCTTCGGAGAGCACTTCAATCAGCGTTGGCACGTCGAAGATCATGTCGTCCGTATTTGAATCCTGAACCGTCTCGCCATTGAGGCGGGCGGCAATGCGCAGGCCTTTGGCGCCCGGCGGCAGCTCGTCCGGCGTGACCAGTTCAGGGCCCCACGATCCCGAAGCGTCGAAATTCTTGCCCATGCCCCATTGGGGCGTTTTGATCTGGTAGTCGCGAACACTGCCGTCATTGAAGGCCGCATAGCCCGCGACGTGTTCGAGCGCACTTTCCTTCTTGATGTGGCGGCCGCCTGCGCCAATCACGACCGCGAGTTCGGCCTCATAGTCGAACCAGGTCGATGCGTTGGGCCGCACCAGAGGCGCGTCGTGCGGCACGACGCTGGTCGGATAAGACAACCGGGTATTCGGGGATCGGTTGGCCGGATTCTTCGGCGTGGCGGCGATAGTTGAGGCCGATGCAGAAGATCTTGTCCGGCTTCGGGATCGGCGGCAGCAGTTTGAACGCGCCGGCGGTAAGCAAGGGCGCGCTGCCAAGCCGCACGCCCAGCGTGCGCATCGGGCCGTGGCCATGGCCGATGAAGCCGGCCAGGTCTGAGCCCAGTTCAGCGACCGGAAGCCCGCGATAACCGTCATAGCTGCGGATGCCGACGCCTTCGCCTGCGGCGGTGGAATAGCTGATGAAGCGCATCTGGTCTCACCTCACGGGACGGGCGCCATCCGCCGCAGTCTTTGACCTTTGCTAGATCACTTTGAAGCGCCGCTCCGCTGCTTGTTTTGCATGCTACGTTGCGTTCTCCGCATCGCGCCCGATTTGCTGCGCTCGCATGATATGTGTCGGCTTTTCTATTGGCGACGGCGCACCGAGGCTCTTAGGCGTGAGGGAAGTTCAGGTGAGGAAGCAGATGGCGGACCCGTTCAAACCGGTGAAGATTTACGTGCCGCAGGGTTCGCTCGGCGTCGGCCTGTTCGCCGAGGAAGTCGACTACGCGATCGAATGGGGCGCGCAGGCGATGGCCATGGACGCGGGCTCAACGGACGCCGGCGCCGCCTATCTGGCCAAAGGCATTTCCAAGAACGATCGCGGTTCGGTCAAA
The DNA here is from genome assembly GCF_035627415.1 of Vitreimonas sp. Lineage (GTDB taxonomy): Bacteria > Pseudomonadota > Alphaproteobacteria > Caulobacterales > Aquidulcibacteraceae > Vitreimonas. Next base: position 260,233 of record NZ_DASPLU010000031.1, read on the forward strand.
AAAGACCTCGCCATCATGATGGCGGCGCAGCAGAAGGCGAAGATCCCGATCCTGATCGGTACGGCCGCCCAAGCCGGCGGCGACATGAACGTGCACTGGACGCGCGACATCGTCCTGGAGATCGCGCGCGAGAAGGGCTATTCGCCGAAAATCGCGCTGCTCTATTCCGAGCAACAGCACGATGTCATCAAGCGCAAGCTTGCCGAGGGAAAGATCGCCAATCTGCCGCCGCTCGGCGATCTGGATGACGCGGCGATCGACAGCTGCTTGCACATCGTCGCGCTGATGGGGCCGGAGCCTTACCACAAGGCGCTGGACGCGGGTGCGGACATCATCATTGGCGGGCGCACGTCCGATCCCGCCGTAATCGCCGCCTTCGCGTTGTGGAAGGGCGCACCCGCAGGGCCCAGCTGGCACGCGGGCAAGATCGCCGAGTGCGGCGGCCAGTCGACCTCGGCCAATACCGGTCAGCGCGGCGTGTTGATCGAAATCCACGAAGACGGCTTCGATGTCGAACCGGCGTCGCCGAAGTTCAAAGCCACTCCTGAGAGCATCTCGGCGCATCTGCTCTATGAGAATAAGAGCCCTTGGCGGCTGACCGAACCGGGCGGCGAGCTTGATGTGACCCGCTGCGAGTATGTCGCGCTGACAGACTCAAAAGTTCGCGTGACGGGCTCGGTCTGGGATCCAAAGCCCTACACGATGAAGCTCGAAGGCGCTTCGGGCAGCTTGTTTCAAACGATCATGATCGTCGGCATCGCCGATCCGAACGTTCTGGCGGAGCCGGACGTGTTTCATGATCATATGCTGTTGCGCCTGACTGAGCGCGCAAAGTCAGCGACCGGCCTTGACGAAAGCGAGTTTCATATCTCGCTGCGCATGTACGGCTATAACGGCGTGAGTGGCGTCAAGCCGCCGCCGGGTTCGAAGCCGCTTGAAATCGGGCTCATGGGCATCTTCACCGCGAAGACGCAGGAATTGGCGAGTCATATCGCCAAGGCGTGCAATCCCTACTTCTTCCATATGCCGGTGCGGATGGGCATGGAGCTGCCGAGCTACGGCTGGCCGTTTACGCCCGGCGACGTCGATCGCGGCCCGGTCTACCAGTTCGTGTTGAACCACGTTGTAAGCGTCGATGATCCGATGGAACTCGTGCGCATGGAGCTGATCGATGCCTAAGCTCAAAGAAGTGTGCCGCAACATCCGGTCAAAGGTGGCGGGCCCGTTCTGGGTGACGATCGATCTCATGTTCGACAGCCAGGAGAATTACGACCGCTACGTGCAAAGCCCGGCCCTGAGCGCAAGTTCGATCGCAAGAATCTATGGCATCGATCCAAAGGGCGTTTCCCATTATCCGGTGCCAAGTCTGAAGGTGTTGAAGATATCGTATCCGCGGAAGACGCCGCAGGGCAGCATTGAAGAGCGCGATCTGCATTCAGGACAGCAATACGTCTATTTGCTCGATCTCGAGCTCGACTGATCGCACGACGCATTGTTGGTTTCGTTACGAAGTATTGGCGGCGTGAGCAGGCCGTGTCCTAAGCTTGCCGACGCCCAAGCGCGTCAATGGAGGGCGGCGATGATCTACCCGCAACGCATCGAGCCGATCGTCGATTTTTCGAAGCTGTCCGACGCTGAGCGCCACCGCAGCCAGATGATGGGGCGAAAGGGAAAGCCTGACGCCTCAAACGTCATGCGCGTGATGATCAAGTTCGCGCACGCCGCGTCGATCAATGAAGGGCTCGATGTTCGCCAGGACCACCACGTCCTGACGATGCGCCTGTTCCAGTTCATCTGCCAGAGGACGCTGTGGCTCTATGATTGCGAATATCTGTGGTCGCGCCATCGCCTCTCGGCCCAGAAGGATGGGATCAACGACGAGGACCTGCTTGCTGTCGCTCAAGGGCCCGCCAATACGCGGCTGAAGGGGCTTGATCGCATCTTCGCCAACGCCGCCGACGAGTTCTATTACGATCACCGCCTGTCGGATGAGACTTGGGCCGCGATGCGCGCTTACCATCCGGAAGCCGTTGCCGATGCCGCGGGGACGTATGGCGTTTATGTGCTAATGGCGGCGTTCGCCAACTCGGTCGGCGCTCAACTCGAAGCCGACGTGCCGGGATATCGGCCGGAACTGCTGGGGCCGCGCGAGACTCCGCAGCGGCCGCGCACGCTAACGACGCCGCCGGCCGGCGGATATCCTGTGCGCCTTCAGCCGGTGCGCCCGGCCGACTATAATCAAGCGCAGATCACGGCGCTGAAGCCGTTGAAGGGCGACAAGATCGTAGAGACGAAGCTGATGCGTTCGTTCGCGCATTTCCCGAGTTTCGTGAGCACGATCGCGTCGTTCATCCTCCGCCAGAAGGATTGTCTATTGCCGCAGCGGCTGGTGCATGTGGGCGGCTTGCGCACAGCGTGGCTTTATGGCTGCGAAAACCTCTGGGCGCAGGAGCGCGAGGCCTGCCGCGCGCTGGGTTTGAGCGACGCCGACATTCGAGAGGTGGCGATCGGCTCGTCCAGCGCCAAACTCGAGGCCGCCGACCAGCTCATGGTCACTGCGGTTGATGAGATGCACACCGGCGGCTGGCTGACCGACGCCACTTGGGTCGGCGTTCTGAAGTACGGTGAAGAAGCGCCTTTGGACGTGATCGGCGTTCATGCGCTTTACGTCTACATGTCGACCTTGGCGAACACGCTGGGCGTTCAACTGGAGGACGGCGCGACCGGCTTCACGGCTGAAGAGCGGGCGCTGCGTGCCTGACCCACTTGAGGCCATCCGCGCCGTCGTCGGTGATGCGGGGTTAATCACCGGCGAGGCCGTAAGAGCGCGCCCAGGCGATTGGTCTGGGCGCACGTCGTGCGGCGCCAAGGCCGTTGTGCGCCCGCGCGATGCAGCCGAACTCGCTGAGGTCATGAAGCTTTGCACCGCCGCCCGTCAGCCAGTGGTGCCAGCCGGCGGCTTGACCGGACTTGCGCACGGCGCGGATGCTAACGAGGCGGACGTCATGATCTCGTTCGAGCGCATGCGCGCGATCGAGGCTATCGACCCTGTGGCGATGACCATGACCGTCGAGGCCGGCGTGCCGCTGCAAGCCGTGCATGAGGCGGCGGCCGAGCAAGGCTTGATCTATGCCGTCGATCTCGGCGCGCGGGGCTCTTGCACCATCGGCGGCAATATCGCCACCAATGCGGGCGGCAACAGCGTGATCCGTTACGGGATGACACGCGAGAACGTTCTGGGCGTAGAGGCGGTGTTAGCGGACGGCACGATCGTTTCATCAATGAATGCGATGCTCAAGAACAACGCGGCGTACGATTTGAAGCAATTGTTCATCGGCAGCGAAGGAACGCTCGGCCTGGTGACGCGCGCCGTATTGCGCCTGCGGCCGGCCCCCACCAGCGAGGCGACCGCCATTCTCGCAATTAAGGACTTTGAGAACGTCAAGCGCGTGTTTGGCCTCGCGAGCAAGCGTCTCGGATCGTTGCTGAGTTCATTTGAAGTCATGTGGCGCGAATTCTACGAGCTTGTCGCAGTCGAGAGCCGCAAGCATCAAGCGCCACTGCCGGGAGGCCACGGCTTTTATGTGATCCTGGAGGCCACTGGCACCGACGACGTGCGCGACGCCGCCATGGTCGAGGCGCTTTTGGCGGAGTGCTTCGAGCGGGGCTTTGCGGAGGATGCGGTTCTGGCGGCGTCGAAGAGCCAAAGGAATGCGATCTGGGCGATCCGCGAGGAATCCGAGGTGCTGATCAAGGCGCTGGCGCCGGGCGTGATGTTCGACGTGAGCTTGCCGTTGCCGCGGATGCAGGAATTTGTCACCGGTATGCGGGCGGCGCTAGCGGCGGAGTGGGGTGATGACGTGCGCTCGCTGGTCTATGGCCATATTGGCGACAGCAATCTGCACCTCATCGTCTCGCCGCGGCCGTGGAGCGATGCGGCGAAGAAGCGGGTTGAAGAAATCGTCTATACCCAGCTTGGCGGCTTTGGCGGCTCGATGTCAGCGGAGCACGGCGTCGGCACGGAGAAGCGAGAGTGGCTTCATGTCTCGCGCAGCGCAGAAGAGATTGCGCTGATGAAGCAGCTGAAGGCGCTGCTCGACCCGCATGGGCTTCTCAATCGCGGCAAGGTGCTCTAGGAGCGCCGCCTCGCTTGGCGGCGCCATCGTTCTGCTCTTAGTGTGCGTCCGGCACGTATTTTACGTTCGGCCCGCTCGAGCCGACGAGAAAATCGAGATCGACGCCGTCGCTGGCTTGGTTGACGGTGTCGACATAGAGCTTGGTGTAGCCGCGTGACGCTTGGTGCTGCGTCGGCTGCCAGGTTTCGCGGCGCTTTGCCAATTCCTCATCGCTGACGTGGAGTGTCAGGCTGCGCGCGTCGAGATCGAGCTCGATGATGTCGCCGTCGCGGACGAGGCCGAGGGCGCCGCCAACAGCGGCTTCCGGTGACGCGTGCAGAACGATCGTGCCGAAGGCGGTTCCGCTCATGCGCGCGTCGGAGATGCGCACCATGTCGCGCACGCCTTGCTGCAGAAGCCTTTTCGGCAGTTTGAAGTTGCCGACCTCCGGCATGCCTGGAAATCCGCGCGGACCGCAGTTCTTGAGCACGAGCACAGAGGAAGCGTCGACCTCGAGGTTCTCGTCATCGATGCGCGCTTGGAGATCTTCGAAGCTCTCGAAGACGACGGCGCGGCCTTTGTGTTTCAGCAATTGCGGATCAGCCGCGGACGGTTTGATCACGGCGCCGTGCGGGCAGAGATTGCCTCTGAGCACGGCGAGCGCGGCGTTGCGCTTGAACGGCTCTTCGTAGGTGCTGATGACTTCAGGCCGGTAAGACGGCGCGTTCTCGACGTTCTCCCAGATCGTACGGCCGTTCGCGGTGATGCAGTCCTTATGGAGCATGCCGTTCTCGCCGAGCATGCGCAGCACGGGCGGCAAGCCGCCGGCCTCGAAGAAGTCCTCCATCATGTGCGGGCCGTTGGGCTGCAGCGACACTAAAGTGGGTACTGGGCGCGCGAGCGAATCCCAGTCGTCGACAGTGAGCTCCACGCCCATCCGGCGCGCGATAGCGGTAACGTGGATGATGGCGTTGGTCGAACCGCCTATGGCGGCGTTGACGCGAATGGCGTTTTCAAACGCAGCGCGGGTGAGAAGGTCGCTCAGCTTCACATCTTCGCGCACCATTTCCACGATGCGGCGGCCGGCGAGGCGCGCAAGCACGGTGCGGCGCGCGTCGACGGCGGGGATGGCAGCGTTGCCGGGAAGGCCGACGCCCAAGGCCTCGACCATGCACGCCATGGTCGAGGCGGTGCCCATGATGTTGCAGTGGCCGTTGGAGCGGTTGACGCAGGACTCCATCTCCGCGACGTCGGCGAGTCCGATTTTGCCGCCGCGCAGATCGTCGGCAGCTTTCCACAAGTCAGCGACGCCGAGTTCCTTGCCGCGCATCTTGCCGTTGAGCTTTGGCCCGCCCGAAACGCCGATCGTCGGCAGATTGACGCTCGCCGCACCCATCATCAGCGCGGGCGTGGTCTTATCGCAGCCCATGAGCAGCACGACGCCGTCGAGGGGGTTGCCGCGGATCGATTCCTCGACTTCCATGGAGGCGAGGTTGCGGTACAGCATTGTCGTGGGCTGCATCAGGTTCTCGCCCAGCGACATGGAGGGGAATTCCACTGGAAACCCTCCGGCTTCGAGAACGCCAGCGCGGACATGCTCTGCGATTTCACGGAAGTGGATGTTGCACGGATTGAGATCGGACCAGGTGTTGCAAATTCCAATGACGGGCCGGCCATCGAACTGATCTTCAGGCAGGCCGCTCGCGCGCATCCAGGAGCGCGGCGTAAAGCCGTTGAGCGCGCCGCCAAACGACAATTGCGAGCGCCGTGGCTTCTTCGATCCGTCGCTCATAGGCGGCTCTCTCTTCATTTTGGTGGACGGTCTGGCCCGGTGCGCGGGCGCCGTGCGTGCGCCAGTCAGGCGCCGTTTGGACCTCAAAAGGCTATCGAGATTGAAGCGGATACGCCAATAAGCGGCGGGCATGATATCATGCCAAGTTCGCATCCCACCCCGCTCGGACGATCTGATAGCACCAAGGAGGATGACGGCAGAGCGGGCTCACCGAACGCTATACGACAAGGTCGTAGATGCTCATTGCGTGCGCGCGTTGGATGCAGATGTGGGCCTGGTGCTGCTCTACATCGATCGGACCGTCTTAAACGAGTATACGAGCCCGCAAGCGTTCTCCGGTTTGCGTCACGCAAAGCGCAAGGTGTGGCGTCCAGACGCGGCGCTTGGCGTTGTGGATCACGTCAATCCAACTGCGGCGGGACGGACGCGCGCTATGCCGGACGCCGGCGGCCAGCTGCAAGCCGATTACTTTGCGCAGAACTGCTCCGACTTTGGCATTGAGCTTTTCGACGTGCTGCATCCGATGCAGGGCATCGAACATGTCGTGATGCCGGAGCTGGGCGCAATCCTCCCCGGGATGACGGTGGCCGCAGGGGACAGCCACACGACAACGTATGGCGCCTTCGGCGCACTCGGCTTCGGCATCGGCACGTCGGATATCGAACATTATCTGGCGACGCAGACAGTGGTCTACCGGCGGCTGAAGAATATGCGCGTGAACTTGAACGGTCCAAGGCCGCCGGGTGTCACAGCGAAGGACATTGTGATGGCGCTGATCCGCAAGATCGGCGCTGCCGGGGCCACAGGCTACGCTATCGAATTCTCAGGCGACGGGCTCTCCAGTCTCAGTGTCGAGGGGCGGATGACGATGTGCAACATGGCGGTCGAGTGCGGCGCGCGCGGCGCGTTGTCAGCGCCCGATACAGCCGTGTTCGACTACATTGCAGGCAAGCCGCGGGCGCCCAAGGGCCAGCTGTGGGCTTGCGCCCTCGAGGCGTGGCGTGCGTTGAGGTCAGATCCCGGCGCGGTGTTCGATGCGGAAATCGATCTGCCCTTGCGCGACATCGAGCCGATGGTGACGTGGGGCACCAGTCCAGATCAAGCGGGGCCGGTTTCAGCGCTCGTGCCCGACCCGAAAGAAATTGGCGACGCGAACAAGCGGCGCGATTGTGAGCGGGCGTTGGCTTATATGGGCCTGTCGCCCGGCCAGCCGCTTGCATCGATCAAGATCGACCGCGCTTTTATTGGTTCTTGCACCAATGCGCGCATCGAGGATTTGCGCGAGGCGGCGGCGGTGCTGCGCGGCAAGCGCGTGGCGCCAAATGTTCGCGCCATGATCGTTCCCGGTTCAAGCTCTGTACGGCGCCAGGCTGAGGCCGAGGGGCTGGATGCAGTGTTCAAGAACGCAGGCTTCGAATGGCGCCAATCAGGCTGCTCGATGTGCCTTGCCATGAATGACGACGTGCTGGCGCCGGAGGAGCGCTGCGCCTCGAGTACGAATCGCAATTTTGAAGGTCGTCAGGGCGCTCGGGGGCGGACGCATCTGATGAGTCCGGCGATGGTGGCGGCCGCCGCCATCGCCGGACGAATTGCCGACGTGCGTGCGACGGACGTGTCCCATGGGCGCTGAGCCGTTCACGGTCTGCACGGGCGTCGCTGCGCCGATGCCGGCAGCCAATATCGATACTGATGTGATCATGCCCAAGCAGTTTCTGAAGGGCATCGACCGCGCAGGTCTCGACGCTGGCTTGTTCTACGGCGTGCGTTTTGGCGCGGATGGCGTGCCCAACCCGGACTTCATACTGAACCAAGCGCCGTGGCGCGATGCGCGCTTTCTTGTCGTTGGTCCGAATTTCGGCTGCGGATCGAGCCGTGAGCATGCCGTCTGGGGTTTGCGTCAAGCCGGCATTCGCGCTCTGATCGGAACGACATTTGCCGGTATCTTCTTTGACAATTGCTCCCGTAACGGGCTCTTGGCGATCGAGGCGTCGGCAGAACATGTCGCTTTGCTTTCGGAGGCGGTGAGCGCTCCCGAACGTCGTCAGGTCACGGTTAATCTGCTCGATCAAACGGTGACTGGCCAAGGCATCCAGTTCTCGTTCCACATTGATGCGCCACGGAAGGACGCCTTGCTGCGTGGGCTCGATGCGATTGGCGTGACGTGGCAGGGGCGCGAGGCGATTGCGCGGTTCGAGGCGGCCCATTTCGCCGCCAGTCCATGGCTTCGATCTTAAGGACCAGGTGATGACATCGAAATTGCGGCGCGTTGTCGTCACCCAGAACTTCTTCGACGAGGCTTCGATCGCGTACTTGCGGGCGCATGATTGTGACGTCGTGATCGCGAGGATGCCGGAAGGCTATACTGAAGCCACGCTCGACGTTCCTGCCATCAAAAGCCTGATCGGCGACGCTTCTGGCTGGATCGTCGGCCATGCGCGGATCACGCGTGAGGTCTTGGAAGCGTTGCCGGAGCTGCAGATCGTGTCGCGGCGCGGTGTCGGTTACGAGCGCGTGGATACCGAAGCTGCGCGCGATTTGGGGCGGGTCGTGACGATCGCGGCAGGCGGCAACGACGCCACCGTCGCCGATCAGGTGATCGGAATGATGATCGCTGTGGGTCGCCGTTTCCGCGAGGCGCACGCACAGATGCAAACGGGGCCGTGGAAGATTTTGCTGGGCGCGGATCTTTACCGGAAAACAGTTGGTATTATCGGGCTCGGCCGCATCGGACGCAGCCTTGTTCAGCGCTTGCAGGGGTTCGAAGCCAACATTCAGGTGTCTGAAGTCAATCCTGACCCCGGGTATGCCGCCAAGACCGGGGTGAAGTTCGTCGATGTGGAGACGATCCTTAGGGAGTCCGACTACATCAGCTTGCACACGCCGCTGACGCCGCAGACGCGCCACATCATAAACGCGGCGGCGATCGAACAAATGAAGCCGGGAGCATTCGTCTTCAATTGCGCCCGCGGCGGGCTGGTCAATGATGCGGACTTGCTGGCTGCGCTGAAGGATGGCCGTTTAGGGGGCGCCGGCCTCGATGTGTTCGAAAGCGAGAGCGATCCCGCCATGAAGCCGGTCACCGACGAATTGCTGGCGTTGCACAATGTCGTAGCGGCGCCGCACGCCGGCGCGTCCACGCGCGAGGGCCTCGACCGCACCAACATGATCGCCTCGGAGTGCGTTGTGGCGGTGCTGGACGGCAAAGCGCCGCCAAAGGCTTGCGTAGTGGTCGACGGACGCCGGTAGCGCCCGCCTTTCTCCCGGGTCCGGACGCTCGGATCGACCCGATCTTTTCGCTGCAAAGCGGGCCACGCCGATTGCGCCCGTTGCAGACGCATCGTCTCCAGCGTCCGCGAGATTGAAGGGTTGCGTGAACTATCTCGTCGCGACGATCGGCACGGCGCCAGTGAGAAGCGCGGTTGCGATCAGGACGAAGAAGATCAGCACGGCGAACGGCAAGCCAAAGCGTTGCAGATCGCCCACCTCGACTTTGAGCAGACCGGCCACGAGGTAGATCGCCGCGATCAGTGGGCTCAAAGAGTGGATCGTCAGACCAAGCAAGGACGCTCGCGCCACTTCGACGGGGGTCACGCCATAGTGCCCCGCCGTTTCGGCGAGCACGGGGACGATGCCAAAATAATACGCGTCGTTCGACATGATGAACGTCAGCGGCCCGCCGGCCAACGCAATGATTGGAGCGAAGTAAGGGCCCATCTGCTCAGGCAGCACGTTCACCAATCCCTGAGCCATCGCCTCCACCATTCCTGTGCCTTCAAGAATGCCGGTGAAGATCGCTGCGGAGAAAATCAGGATGACAATCGGCAGAGCGTTGGCCGCGTGCGCGGCGATGCGATCGCGCTGTTGAGAGACTTTCGGGTAATTGATGACCAGCGCCAGCGAGAAACCGATCATGAACGCGATGGGCAAGGGCATGAACTGAGCGATGATGGCGGCGATGAGCGCCAGCGTCAGCGCCAGATTCACCCAGAGCAAGCGGGGCCGCGCGATTCCAGGCGGGCGGTCGAAAAGCTGATCGGTCGTGTCCGTTTCGAGGTTTGCCACGCCGAGCCGTTTGCGTTCGGACACACCAAGCCACCAAGCGATAACGAAGACGGTGGCGATACCTGCAAGCAATGTCGGGATGAGTGGAATGAACACATCGGACATTTTAACGTTGAGCGCAGCCGAAGCGCGCGCCAGTGGGCCGCCCCAAGGGGTGAATCCGCTCAGGGCGGCGGGCGAGAGCAGCACCGCAATGATAAGCGGGTTCATGCCTAGACGCTGGTAGAGCGGAAGAAAGGCGCCGATGGTGACGAGCGCCACGGTCGCGCCGTCGCCATCGAGCGCAACGAGCGTAGCGACGGTGGCCGTGGCCATGGTGACGCGCAGCGGATCGCCCTTGGAGAAGCGTACGGCGGCTCGCACGAGCGGGTCGAACAAGCCGGCGTCGATCATGATGGCGAAGTAGAGAACCGCGAACGCGAGTGCGACGGCGATGGGCGCGAGCTCAGAAAGCCCCTCGATCGCCATGCCCGCCATGTCCGCGCCATGGCCGGCCAGCAGCCCGAAAACAATGGGAATGAGAACGAGGGCGACGGCGGCCGCAAGCACGCGCGTCATGATCAAAATCATGAACGTCGCGATCATCGCGAAGCCGAGGAGAGCAAGCATTCAATGAGCCTCAAGTTCGAAAGAGCGTCTGCTCTTATGTGCGCCTCGCGCCTTCGCGTCGGACATCGGCCAGTGTGGGATAGCCGTTCACCGCCATCATCAGATCGGCTTCGGCGAGGATTGAGCGCAGCACATGAGCCGCCCCATCGGCTCCGCCAATGGCGAGCCCATAGGCGTAAGGGCGTCCGATCCCCACAGCGCTCGCGCCGAGCGCAAGCGCCTTGATGACGTCCGAGCCGGAACGCACGCCGGAGTCGAACAGCACCGGCAGCTTGCCAGCGGCTGCGACAACGTCGGGAAGCATGTCGATGGCGGCGATGCCGCCATTGGCCTGGCGCCCGCCGTGATTGGAGCAATAGATCGCGTCGACGCCCGCATCTGCAGCACGCCGCGCGTCATCGGGATGACAGATGCCTTTCAGCGCTATTGGCAGCTTGGTCAGGCTGCGCAACCAGGCAAGATCGTCCCACGTCAGGACTTTGCCGAACAGGCTCGCCCACAATCCGACTGCGGCGCGTAGGTCGTCTTGCGGCTTGCCGCCGAGCAATTTCAGAAAGACGGGATCGGTGAAATAGTTCTGCAGCACATGGCCGCGCAATTGCGGAAAGTTGGAGCTGTTGAGATCGCGCGGCCGCCAGCCGGTCACCCAAGTGTCGAGCGTAACGATGATGGCTTTATAGCCGGCATTCTCGGCGCGATGCACCAAACTGGCGGCCAGATCATTGTTCTTCGGCGTGTAGAGCTGGAAAAAGGCCGGCGTGTCGCCAGCCGCTTTAACAATCTCTTCCATAGGATCGTTCGTGAGCGTGGAAACGGCCAACGGCACGCCCGTTTCAGCGGATGCGCGCGCGGCAGCCAGATCGCCGTGCTCGTCCTGGGTGCATAGACCCGTCACGCCAATCGGGCTCATGAAGAGCGGGGAAGGCAATTTGCAGCCGAACAGCTCGATGGACAGATCCCGCTTGCTCGCATCCACAAGCATGCGGGGCACCATGCCCCACTTCTGGAAGGCGCGTGCGTTCTCGTCCTGCGTGTGCTCATCCCCACAGCCGCCTTGCACATAGTTCAGAACCGCGGGCGACATCGCAGCCTCGGCGCGAGCCTTCCAGGAAGCGAAGTCCACCGGGTACTTCGGGAGTTGACCACTGAGGCCGGCGAAATAGATCGCGAGTTGGTAATCCCCGTACTGGGTCAAGTCGTCCTCCGCTTTGTGCGCCTATGGTCTGTGACCGTATAGCGACGGGCAACAGGGCCCATGACATGAGTCTATGTTTGCCAAGCATAGACGGGTTGTGCGAGGGGCATGTGGCGCTGGCTTCGGACGAGCGCGAGCCGTTCGAACGCGGGTTCTCGCTCGGACTCCTTGGCTGCTTCTCCGGTCTGGCGCCCATGGCCGCTTCTGTGCTGAGCAATCGGGATGGGGATCGAAGCCCGGCAGAGCCGAGACCTCGCGTCTGTCCTCGCGCAATCAGATCGTTGGAGGCCGAGAGCGGCGCCAATCTCGAAGTCGTCATGCGCGCCGAGGCGCGCCGCGGAAATCGGCCGGCGCCAGTTCGCTGCGGGTGCGAACGGCGGGACCGGAGGCGGGGAAAGGATAAGCGTAAACCCATGCGCGCCGCTTGCACTTTGCGCCCGTGGGGCTAAACGGCGGGTTGCAGTCGCGCGGGGGGTGGAGCCGTGAGTGACGAACGATCGGCGGGCGCTGTCGACAAGATCATCGGCGATCGGGTGCGCGTGCGCCGGATCGAGATCGGCATGAGCCAGGAGCGCCTGGCTGAGCTGCTGGGCGTGACGTTCCAGCAAGTGCAGAAATACGAAAAAGGCGTCAATCGGATCGCCTCAAGCCGGCTGCTGGATATCTCCGCCGCCCTCGACGTTCCGGTCGCGAGTTTCTTCAGCGGATTGAAGGGCAGTGAACCGCGCGGAGGCGCCGAGGAAATGAGCGCCGCTCTCGACCTTCCCGGCGCGCGCGAGCTGCTCCGCCGCTACGCGGCGCTCAAGAGTCCGCGACTGAGGCGCCAGATTCTCGAGCTGGTCCACGCCATTGGAGAAGACTGAGTCAGCCGCCGATGGCGCTTCCTGGAGGGGGCGCCTCGTCCGCCTCGATATCCATGCGGCCCGCCTGCAGCCGGAGCAGGCAGATCTCCGCGATGTCGAGCGTTCGAACCAATTCGTCCAGCGTCTCGGCGTCGTCGGTTCCGATCTCGTCGGCGGTGCTGCGGCACAGCTTGACGAGCCTCAAGAGATGCTCGAGCGCGAGCGCGGCGGAGCGCTGTTCAACGGAAAGTTTGAGTTCGCTCATATCGGCCCCCCAAGGCCACGCAATCGTGTGTCGCGGCCGAGCAGCTCGGCCGTGGTGATCAGCGGCGCCCAGGCGCCCAGCACCGCGTTGACCGCGCCGTCGACGGAGTCGTTTCGATCCGTCGGCAAACCCGGGGATGCGATCGCGTCGGTGATAAAGATGAGCTTGGAGCCGCTTCTACGCGCGTCCACCGCGGCGGCGAGACAATCCCTGACGCCGGTGAAGCCGAGCACCAGGCCGTGCTGAAGCGGCGGCCTCATACGGGTGAGTTCGGCGCTGTCGAACAGTGAGTCCGAGCATTTGCGCACCAGCGGCTCGCTTGGCTTGGGCTCGAAGCCAGGTATGGGCGCGGCGTCTTCCCTTGAGGCATGCGCGGAGTGGACGTGGACGATGCGGATGTCTTGGCCGCGCGCCCACGAGAGGCAGGCCTGGGCGTGCGCCAGCGCCGAGAGCGCGCCCGGCGCGACGCGGCGATCGCCGGAGTCGAGATAAGCGAGCTGGAGATTGAGGCACACCAGCATCGGCGCGGCGTAGCGTTCGACCAGGCTCACCTCACCGGTCCCTTGGTTGATCCGCCACGCTTGGCCGATCGTTCGAGCACGCCCGGCCGGTCCCAGGCGCCTTCGGGGCGCAGCACGATCATGGCGGGCGTATCGAGCCCGATCGCGTCGGCGCGCGGGGCGAGATCCTTCTCGATCTCGACATAATCGTAAGCGGAGAAGCGAAACTCCGGACGGCCTTCGCGGACGCGAACGTCGGCGGCGCGGCGCCAATAGCGCAGAAGCCGTTTTTGGACGTGGCCGATCACCTTGGTGTAGCCTTTGCGTGCGGCGTGCTCCAAGGCGGCTTTCACGAGCGCCGCGGAGATTTCGCCGCTGCGGTGGCCGGGGCGCACCGCCACGCGTTCGATCTTGGCGAAGGCGGCGAACCAGCGGATGCGCATGGTCGCGACGGGCTCCTTGCCGAGCCGGGCTATGAGGTGGGTCGCCGCGGCGAGATCGTTGCCGTCGAATTCCTCCTCGTAGGGACAGTTCTGCTCGGCCATGTAGACCAGCGAGCGGACGCTCCAGACCTCGAGCAGCTCATCGATGCGCCTTACAATATCGACCCTCACGGGGGCGCGTTTGCGTGGAGCGGTCATGGGCGGGTCAGCTCAGGCGCGGCTGGGGCGGGCGCGATCGCGAACAGGTCTTCGCGACCTTCCAGCAGCCGGAATCCGATCGACTGCAGCGCCCGCACGCCGTCGCTGGTTACCGCGCGCGCGAAGGTCGGCGTCGCGAAATAGAGATTACGATGGATCGCGACGCAGGTTTTCATGACCGCGCGCGCCCCGTCCTTGCTGGTCGCGGCGAAGCCCCAGCCATAATAGGCCGCGGGGTCCTCTCCAGCCGCAGCGACGAGGCGAGAGTCAAGCCGCACGGCGTCGAAGCAGTCCTGCTCGACCGTCTTGAGCCCCATCCTGTTCAATGGAAAGGCGGCGAGCACGCCGGTGAGCCGTCCGTTCTCGCGGATGCCGAACACGGAGGCCGGAAAGACGCGCTGGACCGCGACGAAATCGGCCGTTTCGGCGATGCCTTGTCCGATGAGTGCGGCCGCCAAGGCGCGCGCCTCGGCGATGCCGGCTTGATCGAGCGGCATGAGGGAGAATTCGGCGGCCGCCGCCGCCACGCGATCAGGGTCGCGATTTCTGCCGGGCGCGCCCATGCGCCCGCTCTGACGTGTTAACATCTTGCCCGCCCTCCATCTCGCGGCCTAGTCGTAACGAGCAAGGAGCTGGCCAGCTTGAGCGGAGTTTCGATGGGGGCCGACAAGAAAGCCGATACCGCGCCGATGCTGCCGGCGAGCGCGCGCGCGGATTGGGCGGACTTGCGGGTTTTCCTGCACGTGGCGGAGGGCGGCAGCATCAGCGCCGCCGCCAAGACGTTGCAGATGTCGCAGCCGACCGTCAGCCAAAGATTGCGCGATCTCGAGCTGCGGCTGAACACGCAGCTGGTGGCGCGGGGGCCCCAAGGGGTGGTCGTCACCGAAGCCGGCGCGCGCATCCGCGACCATGTCGCGGCAATGCAGAGATCGGCGGCGCAGATCGATCGCCTGTTGCGCGAATATGACGAGCGGCCGGAAGGCCGGGTAAAGATCGCCGCACCCGACGGAATCGGCTCGTTCTGGATCGCTCCGCGGATCGGCGACTTCCTGCGCACCAATCCGGGCATCACGCTATCGCTCGACGGCGGCTTTTGGCCGGACAATCCGGTGACCGACGAAATCGACATCTCGATCCAGTACGATGCGCGCAAGTTCGGCGAGCACGTGGTCGAGCCCCTGGCGACGATCCATTATGCCCCGTTCGCGGCCGAATCCTATTTACGAACCTATGGCGTCCCCAAGAGCCAGGCCGAACTCGTCGCGCACCGAACCATCCATCACTCGGCGGTGCAGCTGCAGAAAGAGACCTGGGACCCCAAGGCCGAGGCGGTGCGCACGCTCTCCGCTTACAATGTCGAGACCAATTGCAGTGCGACGCTGATGATGGCGCTGCTCGCCGGCAGCGGCATCGCCTTCCTGCCGACATGCGCGGCCGCGTTCATTCCAGGCATCGTCATGCTGGGCGAGCAGCCGGCCGCCTCGCCCAGACTCTATCTCGTCTACGACCCGAACGTCGCCAGGATCGCCCGCGCCCGCGCCGTGCTCGATTGGCTGAAGGAGATCTTTTCTTCGAGCCTTCATCCCTGGTTCGGCGAGGAGTTCGTTCATCCGCGCGAGTTCGCGCTCACCCCCGGCGCCGGCAGGTTGAGCTATGAGGCGCCCGCCTGAGCTTACGTTTATCTCAAAGGCCTTTAGCCGAGCGGCCCGAAGTCGCTCCCTCTCGTTTCAAGCCGTCGGCCGACCAACCTCGTGGGCGGCGGAGCCGATGGGCTTTACGCCAGAGGCGGAGTGCGCGTCGAGTACGAGCAGAGAGCCGGCAGCGGGTGCGAGGACCGGTCCTTCAGCGGGAGCGGCGCATGGAATTTTAGGTGAGCTGGCAAACTGCGGCGGTCGAAAGGGGAGGTGGGAATGACAGCGACGACAAGCGGGGCGGCGTCTCGGAACCGTCGTTCTCGGCAAGTCGTTGAGCGAGACATTCTCGCATGCCTCTACCCATCAGAGATTACGCGCTGATCGGCGATTGCGAGACCGCTGCGCTGGTGGGGCGCAACGGCTCGATCGATTGGCTGTGCTGGCCGCGTTTCGATTCCGAGGCGTGCTTTGCGGCGCTGCTCGGCGAGGAGGAGAACGGCGCCTGGCGGATTGCCCCGGTGGCGGAGCGAGGACGCTCGACGCGGCGCTATCTCGGCGATGCGCCGGTGCTGGAGACGACGTTCGAAACGGCGGACGGCGTCGTGACGGTGACCGACTTCATGCCCGTGCGCGGCGCGGCGTCGGATTTAGTGCGCATCGTCACCGGCAGAGCCGGGCGCGTCCCCATGCGTTCGGCGCTGCGTTTGCGCTTCGGTTATGGGCGGGCGAGCCCGTGGATCGAGCGGGCGCATGACGGCGAGATCAAGGCGATTGGCGGCCCGCACGCCGTGGTCCTGCGCGCCGGCACGCCGCAGACGACGCAGCACGGCGATTGTCTCAGCGAATTCGACCTCGGCGCTGGCGAGCGCGTCGCATTCGTGCTGACCTATTTCGCCTCGCATCACCCGACGCCCGATGCGGTGGAAGCCGAAGCGGCGCTGAACGAGACGCTGGAGCGCTGGCGCCGTTGGCTGTCGCGTTGCGCCTATGACGGGCCGTACGGCAAACCGGTGTGGCGAGCGCTGATGGTGATGAAGGCGCTCACTTATCGGCCGACCGGCGGGATGGTGGCGGCGGCGACGACGTCCTTGCCCGAGCGCATCGGCGGCGAGCGCAATTGGGACTATCGATATTGCTGGCTGCGCGATGCGACCTTCATGCTGCTGGCTTTCCTGCATTCCGGTTTCGAGGAGGAAGCGTTCGCTTGGCGCGACTGGCTGGTGCGCGCCGTGGCGGGCGACCCGCGCGACATGCAGCCGATCTACGGCATCGCCGGCGAGCAGCATCTGCTCGAATGGGTAACGCCCGATCTGCGAGGTTATCTGGATTCGGCGCCGGTTCGCATCGGCAACGCCGCCTATCGCCAGCGCCAACTCGACGTCTACGGCGAAGTGCTCGACGCGCTGCACCAGGCGCGGCGACACGACCGCGGCCATCACGAGGCGAGCTGGAGCCTGCAGCGCGCCATCGTGGACCACCTCACAGAGCATTGGCGCGAGCCGGATTGCGGAATCTGGGAGGTGCGCAGCGAGCCGCTCCACTTCACGCATTCGAAAGCGATGGCGTGGGTCGCGTTCGACCGCGCCGTGCAGGCGATCGAGCGGTTCGGGCTCGAGGGCGATCTCGATCGCTGGCGGCGCATGTGCGAGGAAAATCGCCACGAAGTGTTGACCAAGGGCTTCGACGCCGAACTCGGATCGTTCACACGCGCGTATGGATCCGGCGATGTCGACGCAAGTCTGCTGCTGCTGCCGCAGGTCGGTTTCATCGATGCGCGCGATCCGCGCATGATCGGCACCGTTCGCGCGATCGAACTGCGATTGCTGCAGGACGGCTTGCTGCGCCGCTATGACACGCGGCAATCGGACGACGGTCTGCCGCCCGGCGAGGGCGCGTTCATGGCGGCCAGCTTCTGGCTGGCCGACACCTACATCATGCAAGGGCGGATCGAAGACGCAGAGGCGCTGTTCGAGCGTCTGCTCGCCTGTCAGAACGACGTCGGTCTGCTGCCCGAGGAGATCGATCCGCGCACCGGCGCTTTCCTCGGGAACTTTCCCCAGGCGCTCTCGCACCTCAGCCTGGTCGACACAGCGTACAATTTGGCGGAAGCGCGCGGCCCGGCGGTGGAGCGCGGCGCGCGCGACGGCTGAACTTGCGCAACAGGGAACCCGCCGCGTCGGGTTCGGTTGACTTGCCGTCCCATGCACGCGGAGAGAACCCATGGCGCAAACGGCGGCTGACGTCCTCGTTCAATCGCTCATCGACTGGGATGTCGATGTCGTGTTCGGCATGCCGGGAGACGGCATCAACGGCATCATCGAGTCCTTGCGCCGGCGGCAGGACGAGATTCGCTTCATCCAGACTCGGCACGAGGAGTCGGCGGCATTTATGGCCGTGGGCTACGCGAAGTTCACGGGTAAGCTAGGTGTTTGCATCGCCACGTCCGGACCCGGCGGCATTCACCTGCTCAACGGTCTTTACGACGCCAAGCTCGACGGCGCGCCGGTGCTGGCGATCACCGGGCTCCAGTTTCACGACCTCGTCGGCACGCTGACCCAGCAGGACGTGCCGCTGGACCGGGTGTTTATGGACGTGGCCGCTTACACCGAGCGGGTGATGGGACCGACGCACGTGGAGAATGTGGTCGAGCTCGCCTGCCGGACGGCGCTTGCGTATCGCACGGTCGCACACGTCACCGTGCCGGTGGATATCCAATCCATGCCGGTGAAGAAGGGCGTGCGCTCAGAGCGCAACATCGCGGGGCACGTTTCCGACATGATGGCGCGCGGCGGCCAGTTGCCGGACGACGCGCAGCTGCGGCGTGCGGCGCACGTCCTCAACGCGGCGCAGAAGCCGTTCATCCTCGCCGGCCGTGGCGCGCTGCGCGCTCGTGCGGAATTGGAGGCGGTGGCGGAGGCGCTCGGCGCGCCGGTCGGGACCGCGCTGCTCGGCAAGGGCGCCATCGCCGACGATCATCCGTACGCGACCGGCGGCGTCGGACTGCTCGGTACGCGCGCCTCGCAGGAGGCGCTGGAGGACTGCGACACGCTGCTGATTGTCGGCTCGAGCTTTCCTTATATCGAATTCTACCCCAAGCCGGGAGATGCGCGCGCGGTGCAGATCGATATCGATCCGATCCGCATCGGCTTGCGTTATCCGGTCGAAGCCGGCCTTGTCGGCGACAGCGCGCGGGTGCTTCGCGCCTTGCTGCCGCATCTGCAGCGGAAGGCGGACCGCAGTTTCCTCGAAGCGACGCAGAAGAAGGTCGAGCACTGGCGCGAGCTGATGCAGGAGCGGGGCGAGCGGCGCGACAAGCCGATGAAGCCGCAGGTCGTGACGCATGAACTCGACAAGCTGCTTGCCGAAGACGCGATCGTCACGACCGATTCGGGGACGGTCACCACCTGGGTGGCGCGCCAGATCACCATGCGTAATCAGCGGATGTTTTCGTGCTCCGGCACGCTCGCGACGATGGCCTGCGGCGTGCCGTACGCGATCGCCGCGGCGATCGCGTATCCGGGCCGGCAGGTCGTGGCGGTCGTCGGCGACGGCGCGATGGCGATGCTGATGGGCGAATTGGCGACGATCAAGAAGTACGATCTCGACGTGAAGATCATCGTCGTGAAGAACGACTCGCTCGGCCAGATCAAATGGGAGCAGATGGTGTTCCTGGGCAATCCGGAATATGTCTGCGAACTCGAGCCGATCGATTTCGCGAAAGTGGCCGAGGCGTGCGGCCTACGCGGAATGACCGTGGAAGATCCCGAGCGCTGCGGCGAGGCGCTACGCGATGCGATCGGCGCGCGCGGCGCATGCCTCGTCGAGGCGGTCGTCGACACGCACGAGCCGCCGATGCCGCCGAAGGTGGAGATGAAGCAGGCGCTGCATCTGGCGGAATCGCTCGCCCGCGGCACGCCCGACCGCGGCAAGATCGCCGCGACCATCGCCCGCGACGTCGTGCGCGAAATGATATGAGCGCGCGCGGCCCAGCGGCCGCGGCCGATGCGCCGGTCACGCGCCTGGCGGCGTGGACGATAGACATCCCGACCGAGACGCCGGAAGCCGACGGCACACTCGAATGGGACAGCACCACGATCGTGCTGGTGGAGACGGAAGCGGGCGGCGACGCGGGGCTCGGCTACACGTACGCAAGCCGCGCCGCTTTCGCGGTGATCGAGGACGTGCTTGCGCCATGCGTATTGGGCCGCGACGCTTTTGCGGGGGCGGCCGTCGCCGCCGATATGCTGCGGCAGGTTCGCAATATCGGTCGGCAGGGGATCAGCGCCTGCGCCATTGCCGCCGTCGACACCGCGCTATGGGATTTGCGCGCCAAGCTGTGCGGTCAGCCTTTGTGCAATCTGCTGGGTCGGCTGCGCACGCATGCGCCCATTTACGGCTCCGGCGGCTTCACCAATTACACGCGCCGGCAGCTCGAGCGTCAGCTGGATGGGTTTGTGCGGGAGCTCGGCTGCAAGTTTGTGAAGATGAAGATTGGCGCCGATCCGGCCGCCGATCCCGCGCGGATCGCGTTTGCGCGCGAGGTGATCGGCGAGGCCGCGCTGATGGTCGACGCCAATGGCGCGCTCGAACGGAAGCAGGCGCTCGCTCTAGCGCACGTGTGCGCCGAGCACGGCGTCGTCTGGTTCGAAGAGCCGCTTTCGAGCGACGATGTCGCCGGTCTCGCTTGGCTGAGGGCGCATGCGCCGGCGCCGGTCGCCATAGCGGCGGGAGAATATGCCTGGGATGTCTGGGCGCTGCGCACTTTGCTTGAGGCCGGCGCTGTCGATGCGCTGCAGGCGGACGCGACGCGCTGCCTCGGCGTCACCGGCTTCATGCAGGCGGCGGCGCTCGCGGCTGCGTTTCACACACCGCTGTCCTCGCACTGCGCGCCGACTTTGCATTGCCATCTGAGCGCCGCGACGCCGATGGCCCACGTCGAGTGGTTCTTCGATCACGCCCGGATCGAGCGCATGTTGTTCGACGGCGCGCCCGAACCGCGCAATGGCCGCATCGCGCCGGACCTGTCGCGCCCAGGTCTGGGGCTCGCGCTGAAGCGGCAAGACGCGATGCGCCTCTCCGAGCAGTCCGGTCGCTCCCTGCGCGGCGAGTGGCGCCTATGAGCGAGCAGGCCCACCGCGAGCGTGAGCGCGTGGCGTCGAGTGGACGCGTTACGGCGGCGTACCAGGCTTATCCGCCCAACGCCGTCGCCGGTCTCGAACGCGCGCTGAAGGCGGGCGTCCGAGGCGAGGTTGATTTCAGCGGCGGCGCGCGCGCGCTGTTCGCGACCGATGCTTCGAACTATCGGCAAGTGCCGATCGGGGTTGTGACGCCGCGGGACGAGGCCGATCTGGTCGCGGCCGTTGCGGCGTGCTGCGCTCATGACGCGCCGGTGCTGCTGCGCGGCGGCGGCACCGCGCTCGCAGGACAGAGCTGCAATGTCGCCGTCGTGATCGATTGTTCGCGCTGGCTCGATCGCGTGCTCGATCTCGATCCCAAGCGCCGAACGGCGCGGGTCCAGCCTGGCTGCGTGCTGGACACGTTGCGAGACCAAGCGGAGACGCACGGCCTCACCTTCGCGCCCGATCCCGCCACGCACGACCACAACACGCTCGGCGGCATGCTCGGCAACAATAGCTGCGGCGCGCATTCGATCATGTCGGGCCGCACCTCCGACAACGTCCATCGCATGGACGTGCTGACGTATGACGGGTTGCGCTTGGACGTCGGTCCGACCAGTGACGCCGAGCTCCGCGCGATCATCGCCGCCGGGGGCCGGCGCGGCGAGATTTACCGCAAGCTGGCGGCGCTGCGGGACAAGTACGGCGAACTCGTCCGCAAACGGTTCCCCAAGATCCCGCGCCGAGTTTCGGGCTTCGAGAATCTCGATGCGCTGCTGCCGGAGAGCGACTTCAACGTCGCCCGCGCACTCGTCGGCACCGAGGGGACGTGCGTCGCCGTTCTTGGCGCGACGCTGCAGCTCGTGCCTAGTCCGCCGCGCCGCGCGCTCGCGGTGCTCGCGTTCGACGATATTTTCTCCGCCGCCGACGCCGTGCCGAGAGTGCTGGAGTTCGGCCCTATTGCCTGTGAGGGCATGGACGATCTGCTCTACGGCTTCGTTAAGACCAAACACCTGCATGAACGGGGACTGCAGAGTTTTCCGGAAGGCCGCGGTTGGCTGTTGGTCGAATTCGGCGGCGACAGTCTAGACGAGGCGGCGGAAAAGGCCCGGCGCGCGATCGCGGCGTTCGGCGGGCGCGGCCGGCTGGTGCGCGACGAGCACGAGCAGGAAGAGATCTGGGCCGTGCGGGAAGCTGCGCTCGGCGCGACCGCGTTCGTGCCGGACCGGCCGGACACGTGGGAGGGCTGGGAGGACAGCGCCGTTCACCGCGAGAATCTCGGCGCCTATCTGCGCGATTTGAAGGCGCTGATGCATCGCCATGGCTACGAGGCCGCCTTCTACGGGCATTTCGGCGACGGGCTGCTGCACTGTCGCGTCAACTTCGATCTCGGCTCGGAGCAGGGCATCGCCAACTGGTCGAGGTTCATGCGCGAGGCCGCCGACCTTGCGGTTCGCTACGACGGCTCGCTGTCGGGCGAGCATGGCGATGGACAAGCGCGCGGCGAGTTGCTCGAGCGCATGTACGGCCCCGAGCTGATCGAATGCTTCCGCGAGTTCAAGACCATCTGGGACCCGCGCAATCGCATGAATCCGGGCAAGGTGGTCGATCCGTTTCCGGTGACGAGCAATCTTCGCGTCGGGCCGAGCTATGAACCGCCCCAGGTCGAAACCCATTTTCGCTATCCCGACGACGACGGCTCCTTTGCGCGGGCGACGATGCGCTGCGTCGGCGTCGGCAAGTGCCGGCGCCTGGACGTGAAGGACGAGGTCATGTGTCCGTCGTTTCTCGTCACGCGCGACGAGAAGCACAGCACCCGCGGGCGCGCCCACCTGCTGTTCGAGATGCTGCGCGGAGAGACTCTGCCGGAGCAGTGGGAGAGCGATGCGGTCGAGGAGGCGCTGTCGCTGTGTCTTGCGTGCAAGGGCTGCAAGAAGGATTGCCCGGTCGAAGTCGACATGGCCACGCTGAAGGCGGAGTTTCGCGCGCGCTATTACGCGAGGAAGCTGCGCCCGCCGGAGGCCTATTCAATGGGCTTCATCTATTGGTGGTCGCGCGCCGCCGCCATCGCGCCGCAGGCGGCGAATGCGATGCTCACTGCGCCGGGCGTCGCCCAGCTGATTAAGCGGGCCGCGGGGCTGGCGCAGGATCGCCGGCTGCCGCGCTATGCAAACCGCTCTTTCCGCGACGCGTTCAAGAGATTGCCGCGGCCGAGCACGGTCGGGGAGCGCGTCGTGCTCTGGCCGGACACGTTCAACAACTTCTTCCGCCCGCAAACGGCGCTCAACGCAGTCGAAGTGCTGCAGCGCGCCGGATACGAGGTGGTGCTGCCGGCGCGCTCGCTCTGCTGCGGCAGGCCGCTTTACGACTGGGGCTTTCTCCGCACCGCGAAGCGTCTGTGGCGCAAGACGCTGAACACGCTGCGTGCGGAGATCGAAGCCGGCACGCCGCTGATCGGGTTAGAGCCGTCGTGCCTCGCGGCGTTCAAGGACGAGTTGCCGAACCTGTTTCCGGATAACGCGCTCGCGCGGCGGCTCTCCGAAAACGCGGTGTACTTCGCCGATTTCGTCGAAGCGCATCAGGATCGCTTTCCCGCGTTCGCCCAGGGGGGCGAAGCCCTGCTGCAAGTGCACTGCAACCATCATGCGATCATCGGCGCCGAAGGCGAGACGCGGCTGCTGAAAGCTATGCAGCTCGACGTGCGCCGCCCGCCCGCTGGATGCTGCGGCATGGCGGGGGCGTTCGGATTTTCGCGCCATACCGCCGATCTGTCGCGTCAGATTGCCGGCCGCATCTTGACGCCTGCGGTGCGTGAAGCGTCAGAGGAGGTCGAGATCCTCGCCGACGGATTCAGCTGCCGAGAGCAGATCGAGCAGGAGACCGGGCGCGAGACGTTGCACATCGCCGATCTGCTCGCTTCGCGCCTCCCGCAATCGTAGCGCGTCGCCGCGCGTGCGCCCGCGGATGCGCCGGAACTCGGGTTTCGCGAATCGCGTTCCGCTTGATTGGCGGGATTTTCGCGAGGAGAGACAAACGATGGCAGATCGGTATTCCGAGCAAGGAACATATGGTCGCCGCGCCGGCCGCTACGGCCGTGAGCGCGACATGGATGTGAGCAATCGCGAAGGGGCGCGGATCGGCGGCGCTTGGCGCGATGAGGACATCGACGACGAGTATCGATTCTCTCGCGATGACGACTATGGTCGCGGTTACGAAAGAGACGAGCGCTTCGGACGCGGCGAATATCGCAGCCGCGAAGACCGGGACCGCGAGTACGGCTCGAGCTATGGCGCGCAGGGGCCGAGCTTCGCCCATCCTCGGCATGGCGGCGGATATGGCGGTTATGCGGAGACAGGCCAAGGGTATGGTCAGCGCAGCAGTTACGGCCCTGGCTATTACGGCGCCAGCGAGGAGCAATACGCGCAAGGGTACGGCCAAGGCGGCATTGGCTACTCGGCTCAGGGCAATTGGGGCCAGGGCGGCGGACTCAGCGGCGATTTCGGCCGCGAGTATGGTCAGGGTCAAGGCTATCGCAGCACGCAGCAAGGCTATGGCGGCTATGGTGAGCCCGAGATCGAGACCGGCGGCTTCGGCAATCAGACTGGGTGGAACGTAGGCGGCACCTTGGGCCAGGGCCGTCAGGGTTTGAACTTGCAAGACTTTGGCGGCTACGAAGGCAGCTTCGGCCAAGGCGGCTATCTCACGCGCGGCAGCCGGCGGCAGTGGGGCGGCCACGCCGGTCGCGGTCCGAAGAACTACACCCGTTCCGACGATCGCATCCGTGAGGACGTCAATGACCGGCTCACCGACGATCCGGACGTCGATGCCTCGGAAATAGACGTGAAAGTCTCGAACGGCCAGGTGACGCTCGCCGGGACCGTCGACAGCCGTGACGAAAAGCGCCGCGCGGAAGATTGCGCAGAAGCCGTCTCGGGCGTGCGCGACGTGCAGAACAATTTGCGCGTGCAGCGAAGCGAGAGCAGCCCCCGCGCCACCAGCAAGCAAGGCAGGAGCGCCGGCGACGACAGGAACGAGAAGATGCAGTGATGCGCTGAACTGAAGTAGGGGGTCCCGCAAACGGACCCTCTACGACAGTCAGCGTTGGAAGGTGCCGACAAGCTCCGTCTCGTCGAGCACGTGCGGCGCTGCAGCTTTGAGAATGTCCCTCACATGCGCATCGACGGGAACGTCGAGGCTGTCGATGTCGAGCGCCGCCAAGCGGAAGTGATAGTGGTGCACGCCGTGCCCCGGGGGCGGCTGCGGCCCGTCATATGCCGACGAGCCGAAGTCGTTGACGGCTTCGCGGAAAGTTGTGGCGTCCTGACGCCCGGCATTTTCGGCCAATTCCATGCGCTCCGCCGGCAGGTCGTAGATCGCCCAGTGACCGAACGTGCCCGACGGCGCGTCTGGATCCTCGACGATCAGGGCGAAGCTTTTGGTTTCCGGCGGCGCGCCGCGCCAGTTCAGAGGCGGCGAGATGTTGTCGCCGTCGCGCACGTATTTTTTCGGTATGGGCTCCCAATGCCGAAAAGCCGGGCTACTCAATTCCAAAGCCATGGCCTGTCTCCTCTTCCGCTCGATCACCAGAACACGCGCGCCTCGTCGGGGCGCCGCGCGCGCATCAGGCGGCCGAAGCGCGGCGGCGGCGGCGGCTCGACGCCGTCTGCCGCGTCCAACCAGAAGGTCCGAAGCCTTTTCGGCAGGGCTTGCTGCACCTTGCGGATCAGAGGCGGCGGGATGTGGCGCGACAAGGTCGCGAACACTGCGGCGGTCGCCGCGCGCGGATCGGTCGGGCGGTTGTTGAACAGGCGATCGTCGACGTCCTCGAGGAATTCCTCGAGATCGCAATCGTCCGGCTGCCGCGCAGGGCTGTAATCGTGATAGTAAACGCCGCGCACCAGCAACGGCAGTTCCGCCGCGAAATGCGCCGAGAGGCCGATCTGGAGCCGATCGCGCAAGCCGTGAAGCACCACTGCAAGGCACTTCCAGGCCAAATGGCGATCGGGCCCGATCTCCTCCATGATCTCGTCGAGCCAGACGTGCGTCGTCTGCAGCGTCTTGTCGAATACCGGTAGTCCGTTCGCGCTCATGATGCCGGCCTCCTTGCATGGCTATCCGGTGGGCGCCCTATCCAGAGGCAGCGAGTTCCGCGTCGGCGCAGGCGCTCGTCCCTACAATGGACGAGGCAGGCAGGGAGTTTCACAAGGCGCGGAAAAACAGCGCTTCGGAACGCGACAGGCCGGCAGCAGCGCCTCGATGGCGTGCTACAGAAAGCTGAAAACACCGAGCGGATTGTGCGCTCTGGCGACGCTGAAAATGAAGGCGAACACCGCGAGTGCGGAGAGGAAGAAGCCGAGCCGGGCGTTGCGTGTCTTGCCGCGCTTCAGAGCGAAACTGCCGAGCACGATGTAGACGACCAGTAGCAGCACCTTCACTGTGAGCCAATGATGCACGAACGGATACTGATGCACGATCGTCATCAGCATCAGCGCCGCGGTCAGCAGCACGGTGTCGATCGTGTAGCTCAGATAGCGGACCGGCGCCCACATCGGCCAACTGGCGTTGAATAGGTTGACGCCGAGGCCGCGCAGCAGAAATAGCCCGCCGCTCGCCAGTACGGAGCCGATGTGGACATTTCGGATTTGTAGATAGAACTCTTCCATGCCTTACGCCGTCGGGCGCGCCGGCTCCTTCGGCTCGATGAGTTGGTTCGCGGTTATGCCTGGGCAAGTGGTAGTGGAATCCATCTCGTCTTCACGCGCGAGCGGGTCGAGGGTTCGTGAGCATCCGCCCGTAGATGATGCAGAATGCGCCGAAGGCGATGCTCCACAAGAGCGCCGACGCGATCAGCAGCGGCGTGTACGCGGCTGGGATCAAAGCTGCAGCGACGCGCGTGAGCGCCGCCAGATTCGCCGCGGCGTAGATGAATTGCGTTCCTCGCGGCGCCGTGAGCTCGCGGCCGGTGTGGCCGCGCGTGGCGCGGGTCATCACCGCAAGGGTCATCACCCCGATGGCGCCGGCGGCGAGCGCATGGATGCCCGCACTCGCCGGCACGATCGATGGAACTATTGCGGCGAAGCCCAAGAGCAGGAGGCCGGCGGCGAGCCAGAAATAGCCGACATGGAGGATAAGCACGAGCGGCTCCGCGGCCGTGCGCATGCCGCGCCAGCGCGCCAGTCGCAGCAATGTCGCCGCGCCGCTCGCGAGCAGGGCGACGCCGGCGAATGGCGATAAAGGCGCGAGCAGCCACAGCAGGAGCGCTGCGCCCGTGAGCGCGAGCGTGAACAGGTCGAACTTGTCCTGCGGCGCGGGCTCCGGGGTCATGGCGCGCTTGGCCATCCAGTTGCGGGTGAAGCTCGGCGTGATACGCCCGCCGATCAGTGCGATCAGCAACGCCGCGACCGCAAGCGCAATGCGCTCGCCGATCCAAACTGCGTCAGGCGCCGGCACGCGCAGATGGAAGGCGATGTTGGCGGCCGCGAGCAGCGTCACCATCACGCAGACCGGAATGTTGCGCGTGTTTTTTCCCGCGAGCACCTCGCGCCAGGCGATCAGCGCGAACGCGACGAGGAAGAGCGAGTCGATGGCGCTTGCCCATACGCCGAGCTCCGCTACGGCCAGCATAGCCAGACGGCCTGCGACCCAGAGTGCGAATAGCGCGGCGAGCGGCGCGCCCGACACGGGCAAGCGGCCCGTCCAGTTCGGAATCGCCGTCAGCAGGAAGCCAGCGACGATAGCGGCGAGATAGCCGAACAGCATCTCGTGCACATGCCAGTCGCGCGTGAACTCGGGGGCCCAGCCGAGCACGCTCGCGACCCATAAAGGAACCGACAGCGCCGCCCACAAGCTGCCGAACAGGAAGAATGGCCTGAAGCCCATGCCGAACAGGGCGATGCCTTTGTGAGCGCGATAGCGCTCGGCCGTCGTTGTCATGCCGCTAAACCGCCGCCGAGTGTCGCGCGGCGCCTTTCTCTGCGTAAGAATCGAAAGCCTGCGCGACGATGCGGCACAAGGGCCGCGCGTGCGCAGGGAGTGTGATTATGTCGCCGGAGACAACGACGAGCCCGTCGCGCGTCATCGGCGCCAGCGTCGCCAACTCCCGCACGCAGGCTGAGGCGCCGCCCAAAGGGCCGAGGTCGCCGGTGAAGTCGCACATGATTTGTTCGATCAAGGCACCGCGGCGGCGATCCTCGTCGTCGAGGGCATGGCCGCGCGCGATCGGCAGCCGCTCGTCCGCCACGACGCGGCTCCATGCGCCGACTTCGGAGGCGTTCTGGGCGTAGCCCTGGGGCAGTGTGGAGATCGCCGAAGGGCCGAGCCCAATGGTCGCGGCCGTGGTGCTCGTGTCATAGCCCTGGAACGAGCGGCGCAGGGTGTCGTTCCGCGCAGCGACCGTGAGCTCATCGTCCGGCAACGCGAAATGATCGAGGCCGATCGCAACGTAGCCGAGGCGGGCCAGTTCGAGTCGCGCAATCTCCGCATGCTCGAGGCGCTCGGCGGCGTTCGCCAATTGTGTCTCGTCGATCAACCGCTGCCGCTTCTTGAACCAGGGCACATGCGCGTAGCCGAACAGGGCGACGCGGCTAGGCCGCATCGCCGTGGCCGTCTGCACGGAGCGAAGGACGTCATCGCTGCTCTGCGCCGGCAGCCCGTACATGAGATCTATGTTGATCTGAGCGATGCCAGCCTCGCGCAGCATAGTCATCGCGCCTTGCACCAGCTCAGCAGGCTGAATGCGGCCCATGGCGCGCTGCACATGCGGGTTGAAGTCCTGGGCGCCGATGGATGCGCGTGTCACGCCGGCTTCGCGATAGGCCGCCGCCAGGGCGGGCGTGAGGTGGCGCGGATCGATCTCGATCGAATGCCGCGCCTGCGGGGCGATGTCGAACCAGAACGCGAGGTGATGGCAGATCCGCGTGAACTGCTCCGGCGAGAGGATGTTGGGCGTGCCGCCGCCCCAGTGGATGTCGACCACGCGATGGGTGGCGATCTGTTCCCCCACGAGGTCGATCTCGCGCAGAAGCGTTTGCACGTAGTCGGCAAGCGGCTCTTCGCGGCGTGCGGCGTAGGTGTTGCAGCCGCAATACCAGCAAAGCTCGCGGCAGTACGGGACATGAAGGTAGAACCCGATGGGCGCGTCTGCGTCCAACTGGCGAAGCCAGCCGGCATGAACCGCACCGTCGACCGAGGCGGCGAAGTGGGGCGCCGTCGGATAGCTGGTGTAACGCGGCGCTTGCCGCTCGGCATGGGCGAGAAGTCGCGGGTCCATGCGCCGAGAGTGCATCCGCGCGTGTTGCCTGTGCTTGATATGGATCAAGTTCCCGTTGCGGCAGTTGCGCGCGCTAGAAGGCGAGCGTCTCGACGAGCGCTCCCGCGGGCAGAGCCGGAGCGCCCGGCGCGCGGACAACGAGCGCGTCGGAAGCGGCGATCACGGTGATGAGCGAAGAGTCCTGATTGGCGGCGACATCGAGCCAAAGCTGACCGTTCTCGTCGCTGCTGCCCTTGGCGCGCAGGTAGGTCTCGCGCGCGCCGTTCTCGCCGAGCGGCTGACGGACGCGCCCGCGCGTCGTCGCTACCGCGGCCTGCACGCTCCGCCCGAGGAGGTGCGCGATCAATGGACGCAGAAACAGCCGCGCGCACACGAACGCCGAAGCGGGATTGCCGGGCAGCCCCAGGACCAGCTTGCCGTCTCGAGCCGCGAACCAAGTCGGCTTGCCGGGCCGTAGGGACACTTTCTCGAACAGAAGCTCAGCGCCGATGGAGCTGACGGCGCCGCGTGCGTGATCGTGATCGCCGACGGAGGCGCCGCCAATGACGATCGCGAGATCGGCTTGTGCGAGGGCCGACTCGAGCGACGCAGCGATGCTGCTCTGGCTGTCGGCGAACGGCGGCTGCGGCCAACTGGCCGCGCCCCACGATGAGGCAAGCGCTGAGACGCCGTAGCTGGCGCTGTCGAAAATTTGCGCCGGGCCCGGCGTCGTCCCCGGCGGCGCGAGTTCATCGCCCCCGCCCAGCACGGCGATGCGCGGCTTGCGCGCGACGATCACGTCCGCCAGCCCTGCCGCCGCCGCGAGGGCGATCGCGGCCGCATCCAATACGCCGCCAGCTTCCACCAATTCCGCGCCTGCGATGAAATCGACGCCGGCCGCGCGGACATGCTTGCCAGCGGCGACGAGGAGCGTTTGCACGATGTCGCCATCGCGTTCTGCATCCTCCTGCATAAGCACCGCGTCGGCGCCGTCCGGCAACGGCGCGCCGGTGAAGATGCGGGCGCATTCGCCCGCTCTCAGCTCAGAATGGAGCGCGTGGCCGGCGCCGGCTTCGCCGATCAGGCGGAGCGCGCCCGGCGTGTCGGCGCTGCGGAGCGCATAGCCGTCCATGGCGGAGGCGCGAAACGGCGGCTGCGCACGGGTCGCGATGATGGGCTCGGCCAGCACGCGGCCGAGCGCGTCGGTGATCGCGACGCGTTCGCCGGCGCTGCGGCGGGCACGATCGAGGATGATCTCGCGGGCTTCAGCTACGGAGATCATGGCGCGCCCCGAGTGAAATCGCCGCTGGCGCCGCCGCTCTTGGCCAGCAGCTTGACGTCTTCGATGATCATTTCGCGGTCGATCGCCTTCAGCATGTCGTAAATTGTGAGGCACGCTACAGCGACCGCGGTCAGCGCTTCCATTTCGACGCCCGTCGGGCCAGTCGTCTTTGCGCGTGCGGTGACGACGAACGACGCATCCTCTTCACGCGGCGCGACTTCGACCTTCAGGCTGGACAACGCCAAGGGATGACAGAGCGGGATCAGGTCCGACGTGCGCTTGCCCGCCATGACGCCGGCGATCTCTGCGACCGCGCGGATGTCGCCTTTGGGGCCGCCGCCTTCGCGCGCTGCGGCGAAAGCGTCGCGCGACATCCGCACGCGGCCGCCGGCGATCGCCTCACGCATGGTCTCAGGCTTTTCGCTCACGTCGACCATGCGCGCGCGGCCGCTTTCGTCGAGATGGGTGGGCCGATCAGCCATCGTCAGCGCTCCATGAGACGCGGCATGATCTCGACCAGGTTGCAGGGCATGTGCCGGCTGTCGAGCTGCCAGCGGATCACCTTGTCCCAGCCGTCGCGGCAGGCGCCGTTGGAGCCAGGCAGGCAGAACACGAAGGTGGCGCCGCAAACGCCGGCGCAGGCGCGCGACTGCAGCGTCGAGAGACCGATGCTCTGGTAACTGACCATGTGCCAGACCGTGGCGAAGCCTTCGATCTCCTTGTCGAACAGCGGTCGCAGCGCTTCGGGCGTGACGTCGCGCCCGGTGAGGCCGGTGCCGCCGGTGGTGATGACGACGTCGATGCTCGGATCGTCGACCCAGCGCCGCGTTTGGCTGCGAATCTGCTCGACGTCGTCACGCACGAGCGCTTTTGCGACCAGTACGTGGCCGTCGCGGGCAAGCCGCTCGGCCAGGATGGCGCCGGACGTGTCGCTTTCCTCATCGCGCGTGTCGGAGATCGTCAGCACGGCGATATGGACGGGCTTGAACGGCAACGTTTCGTCGATGCGTCCGCCCGGAGGGGTTGCGGTCATTCAGTTTCTCCATGCGATGCGCGGCGGGCGCGATCGCGTTCAGTCGGCTCGATCCAGCGTGCGCCGGCGGGGCCGCTCTCGCGCTTCCAGATCGGCGCGTCCGTTTTGAGATAGTCCATCAGCTCTTCCACTGCTTTGAACGCGGCCGCGCGGTGGGCGCTCAGCGCAGCGACCAGCACGATGGGCTCTCCGGCGGGAATGACGCCGACACGGTGAACGACGAGAAGGTCGATTAGATCGTGGCGTCCCGCCACGGCTTCCGCGAGCCGGCGTACTTCCGCTTCGGTGAAGCCCGGATAGTGCTGGAGTTCGAGCTGCGTGACGTCAGCGCCGCCGGATTGCGCCCGGCAATAGCCGACGAAGGTCGCCAGCGCGCCGGCGTCGGCCCCGCGCCGATGGCAAAAGCGCGCGATGTCCGCTTCCGGGGAGAAGGCGTGCGGGAGAACGGCAATGCGCATCAGCTCACCAATGCAACAGCGGCGACGCCGAGAACGACGCCCAGGACTCGCAGCACGCCGGCCTTGTTCAAAGCCTTCAGGCTGAGACTCGTGCCGATGAGCGCGCCCACGCATGCGGCAATCGCGAACCACGGTAGGAAGGCCGGCAGGGCGAGCAGTGACGAAGCGCGTCCCGCAAGGCCGGCGAGCGAGTTGACGACGATGAAGCAGGCGGCGATCCCGGTGGCGCGCTGCGGGTCCGCCCACCCGGCGAAGACGAGGAGCGGCGAGAGATAGACGCCGCCGCCTATGCCGGTGAGGCCTGCAAGCGCGCCGAGCGCCGCGCCCGCCGGCAGCGCGACGACCTTCCGTGGCGCGGCCGAGGGCTTCACGGCGTCGATCTGCGGCCAGAGGAGATAGCGCAAAGCCGCAGCGGCGAGCGCAAAGGCGAGCAGCGGGCGATAGATGTGAGGAGGAACGTCGATGCCGCCGGTGAGAAAGGCCGCGGGGATCGCGGTGACGGCGAACGGCCAGAAGACCTTCCAGTCGAAGCGGCCGGCGCGGAGATAGCGAAAAGCGCCAAGCCCCGCGACTAGGATGTTCAGGACGAGCGCCGCCGGGCGGATCTCCTCAGGCGCAAGCCCTGCGAGCGCCATCAACGCGATGTAAGCGGACGCGCCGCCGTGGCCGACAGACGAGTAGAGCGCCGCCGCCGCGGCGATCGCGAGAGCCAGAAACACAAACGTCTCGCTCACCTCAACCCCCGCTCAGCGGCGACATGAAGGCGATCTCCGCGCCTGCTCGGATCGGCGCGTCATGAGAGACGAAAGCGTGATCGACCGCAACTCGAATGGAGCGCGCCTCAAGCGCCTCGCCTAAATCTGGATTGCGGTCGGTCAGCCAAACCCGCAGCGCCTGCAGCGTATCGACATGAGCCGGCAGGTCGATCTCCATCTGCGCGCACCCGGCGCGGTCGCGCAGCGAACCGAAGAACAGGATTCTGGTCATCCGCCCGTCACCGACATGTGCCGCGCTGTCGCCGGTTTCGACATGCGCTCGATCTGGAAATCGTGTCCCTTCGGGCGGAGCAGGATCGCCGCGTCGATGGTCTCGTGCAGCAAGGCGTCGTCGGCGCTTGCGCGCAAGGGCTCACGGAGGTCCATGGCCGCCTCGTGGCCCAAGCAAAGATAGAGCTTGCCGGTGCAGGTCAGCCGCACACGCGAGCAGCCTTCGCAGAAATTGTGCGTCATCGGCGTGATGAAGCCGAGACGGCCGCCGGTTTCCTCCACGCGCACATAACGCGCCGGACCGCCGGTTCGGTCGGGAAGGTCGGTGAGACGCCAATAGCTCGCCATGTCTTCGCGTACGCTGGTGAGCGACAGGAACTGGTCCGTTCGGTCTTCGTCGATCTCGCCGAGCGGCATGGTTTCGATGAAGGTGATGTCGAAGCCGCGGCCGTGCGCCCACCTGACCAGGTCCGGCAGTTCATGGGCGTTGTCGTGCTTCAGGGCGACGGTGTTGATCTTGATCTTCAGGCCCGCGCGCTCGGCCGCGTCGATGCCTTCGAGCACCTGCGGGAGCCGATCGCGGCGGGCGATGCGCTTGAAGGTTTCGCGGTCGAGCGAGTCGACGGAGACGTTCACGCGCCTGACGCCGGCCCGGAACAGATCCTCGGCGAATTCGGCGAGTTGGACGCCATTGGTGGTGACCGTGATCTCGTCGAGGCCTCGGCCGAGGCGGCGGCCGACGCCCTTCAGCAGGTCGATGAAGCCGCGGCGCACCAGGGGCTCGCCGCCGGTGAAACGCAGCCGGCGCACGCCGCGGGCGACGAACGCCGCGCACAGGCGGTCGAGTTCTTCGATGCTCAGCAGTTCGGGCCGCGGCAGGAAGCGCATGCGCTCGCTCATGCAATAGACGCAGCGCAAGTCGCAGCGGTCGGTCACCGAGACGCGAAGATAGGTAATGGCGCGTCCGAACGGATCGACCAGCGGCGTCATGCGTGTTGCTCCAGCGCAGCCAGATCCGCGATCGTGTTGGCGTTGGCGAAGGCGCCGGTGTCGGCGAAGTGTACGGTTACGGCGCCGGCTTCGGCGAGATGCGCCCGAACGGCGGGATGTTCGCCGCGCCGCAGCCGCCGCGCCAGCGTGTCGGCGAGTGCGGTGCTCCACACCCCGCAAAGCGGATGCTCACCCTTGTCGGTGACGGCGTAGACGGCGGGCGCGTCCCCAAGCGCGGAGATCAGGCGCTCCGCCAGATCGAGCGGCAGCAACGGCGCATCGCACGGCGCGGTTGCGAGCAGGCCGAAGCCCTCGCGTTGAGCCCATTCGAGTCCGGCAAGGACGCCGGCGAGCGGGCCCGGCTCGGCCGATGGATCATCGTAAAGCACCGTAAGTCCCAGCTCCCGCGCGCGCCGTTCGGCGCCGGAGCCGGCGCGCGCGCTCACGGCGACACGGCCGAGCGGTTCGAACAGCCGCGCCGTGCGGTCGATCATCAACTCGCTGGCGTAGCGCGCCATCGCCTTCTCCGAGCCAAAGCGGGAAGAGCGGCCGCCCGCAAGCAGAAGACCCGCCACTTTCTGAAGCGCGGCTGTCACGCGTTCGGCCTGGTGTAGTCCTGAATCCAGGTGAGCGCGCGGATCGCGTGCGGCCAGCCGAGCGTCGTGATGGCGAGATAGGCCACGTGATGCAGTTCGTCGGCCGTGAGGCCGTCCGCCAAGCCGCGTCGCGTGTGCGAGTGCGTGGCGCCTTCCGAATCGGCGCCGATGGCGAGGGCGAGATTGACCAGCCGACGCGTTTTGGCGTCGAGAGGGCCCGCATCGCCCGCCGCTTCGCCGAGCGCCTGCAGCGCAGCCCAAAGGTCCGGACGCTCCTGCGCGACGCGCCCCGCCGCGCCCGGGAGATCCTCGGTACGTAGATTTTTTGGCATGGCCACCTCTCATCTTGGCGGCCGACTGAAGCCCGCGGTGCGGACGAGGTCAACGATGTTGCGGGCGCTCATCGGGAACTCGCCCGGTTCCACTCAGACGACCAAATCTCCGCGTCCGCCTCGGCGACGATCTCACCGCCGCGCGGCGCATGGTTGTCAATCAACGGATCGGGCTTGGCGAGTTGTTCGAGCGCGGCGATGTTGCCCAGAGTGACGACGGCGCCCTGAACATTGACGCCGTGTTTCTGCAGCGCCGCGAACGAGCGGGAGAGGTTTTCCGGCGTCATGCCGAGCAGGGATGCCAGAATGCGCTTCTCGTGGTGCAACCGCACGACGGCGCCGGCGTTGTCGGCGGCGCGCAGGGCGAGCAGGTAGTTGGCGAGGCGCTCGGTGCTGTTGCGCAGCTTGTTGTTCTTGATGTTGCGCACGAGGCCGCGATAGCAGCCGGCCAAGTCGCGCGAGACCGCCATGGCGAAGCGCGAGTCGAGACGCATGGCGGTGCGGATGGCGTCGCCGGGGATCATGAGGATTTCGCAGCGCTCCAGTGTCCGCGCTGACATCAGCGCGTCGGCGTCGAGCACGACGGCGGCCAAAATGAAGGTGGAGACCGGGCGAAGGATCGCAAGCACCGTCTCACGGTCGTTCCAAGTGCCGTGCAGTTCCACCTGGCCGTCCAGCAACACGTAAAGAAAGTCGACCGGATCGCCTTCCAGCAGCAGCATTGTGCCCGCCGGGAAGCGCTGCAGATGAGCGCCCGCCGTGGCGATGCGGAACGTCTCCGGCGCCACATCCGCAAACAGCGGCAGCCCCTTGACCCTGTCGATGTCGCCCGCGCGCACGCCACACTCCTGAATTCGTGCGTCGCTTCTGGCGCCATCCGCCCGGCAAGGAATTGATGCAGGTCAAAGCGAAGGCTCAGCTCGCGGCAAACCCCGGGCGAGCTTGATATTCCGCAAGCGCTACGGCCGACATAGGTCAATCGGGGCGCCCGGGCGCGCCTTGCGGCTGCATATTTTTCCATGACAGCGGCAGGGTCTTGATCCGCATCAAACACGACGCCCGCGACTTCCGGCTTTTGGGTCCCACGCAGCCGTCTCCTTGGGCGCTGCGCCGGAAGCGGGGCTCCAGATGTCACCCAGTGACCAACCAGCCAAGAAGAGCGGCGCAGACGCCGCGCTTTGGCTCAGCACGATAGCTTTCACCGCATGTTTTGCGGTGTGGACGATCTTCTCGATCATCGGCGTCAAGATCAAACAGGATCTCGGACTGACCGAGACCCAGTTCGGCCTGCTGATCGGCACGCCGATCCTTACCGGCTCCTTGATTCGTCTCGTGCTTGGCGTCTGGACCGAGCAGTTCGGCGGCCGGCTCGTCAATCTCTTGGTGATGCTCGCGGCGGCCGCGGCGACGTTCCTGCTTTCATATGCGCAGACCTACGAGCAATTCCTGATCGCCGCGCTCGGCGTCGGCATCGCCGGCGGCTCCTTCGCGGTAGGGGTCGCGTACGTTTCGAAATTCTATCCGGCGGGAAAGCAGGGCACGGCGCTCGGCATCTTCGGCGCCGGCAATGTCGGCTCGGCGGTGACCAAGTTCCTCGCCCCATTCGTGCTGCTGGCGTTCGGCTGGGAAGCGGTGGCGCAATACTGGGCGATCGGCCTCGTCGCCATCGCCGTTCTCTTCTTCCTGTTCACGAAGGACGATCCGGACCTGCTCGAGCGCCGCAAGAACGGCGTTCGCCCGCGGTCGATGCGCGAGCAGTTCGCGCCGCTCAAGAACGTCCAGGTCTGGCGCTTCTCGCTCTATTATTTCTTCGTCTTCGGCGCGTTCGTGGCGCTGGCGCTGTGGCTGCCGAGCTATCTCGTCGGCGTTTACGGTCTCGATCTGAAGACCGCGGGGATGATGGCGGCGTTCTTCTCGGTGCCGGCCTCTCTGTTCCGCATCTATGGCGGTCATCTCTCCGACAAGGTCGGCGCCCGCCAGGTGATGTATTGGACCTTCCTGGTCGGCATCGCCACGACCTTCCTGCTCTCCTATCCGCCGACCAGCTATGTGATCGAGGGCATTGAAGGCCCGATCGCCTTCCGCCTCGAGACGGGGCTGATCGCCTTCACCGTCCTCGTGTTCGTGCTGGGCTTCTTCATGAGTCTCGGCAAGGCCGCGGTGTTCAAGCACATCCCGGTCTACTATCCGAAAGATGTCGGCGCCGTCGGCGGCCTGGTCGGCATGATCGGCGGCCTCGGCGGCTTCGTGCTGCCGATCGCGTTCGGCATGCTCAACGATCTGACCGGCATCTGGACGAGCTGCTTCATGCTGCTCTTCCTGATCGTCGCCGCCTCGCTCGTCTGGATGCACTTTGCGATCCGGCAGATGGAGCGCGATGCGGCCGGCAAGACGCTGGATGCGTTGCCGCAATTCCCGGAAATGCAGCCGATCCACAATCCGGCCAAGCACAAGCCGGCCATGGCTGGGCTCATCACCGAGTGGCGGCCGGAGGATCCGGTATTCTGGAACGAGGCCGGCAAAGCTGTCGCCTCGCGCAACCTGTGGCTCTCGGTGCCGGCGCTTTTCCTCTCGTTTGCGGTCTGGATGATCTGGTCGGTGGTGGTCGCGAAGCTGCCGCAGGTCGGCTTCGCCTACACGACGGACCAGCTGTTCTGGCTGGCCGCATTGCCCGGGCTCTCGGGCGCCACATTCCGCATCTTCTACTCGTTCATGGTGCCGGTGTTCGGCGGCCGGCTGTGGACCACGCTGACAACGTGGTCGCTGATGATCCCAGCGCTCGGCATTGGCTTCGCGGTGCAGAATCCCGAGACGCCGTATTGGATCATGCTGGCGCTGGCGCTGCTCTGCGGCTTGGGCGGCGGTAATTTCGCCAGCTCGATGTCGAACATCGGCTTCTTCTTCCCGCGTTCGGAGAAGGGCAACGCGCTCGCGCTCAACGCCGGCCTCGGCAATCTGGGCGTCAGCGCGATGCAATTCCTGGTGCCGCTCGTGATCACGGCCGGCGTGTTCGGCGCGCTCGGCGGTGAAGGCCAGGTCACAGCGGCGGGCGAGACGCTGTTCATGCAGAACGCTGGCTTCATCTGGGTCCCGTTCATCGTCGCTTCGGCCTTCATGGCTTGGTTCGGCATGAACGACCTCTCGACGGCGAAGGCCTCATTCGCCGAGCAATCGGTCATCTTCAGTCGCACCCACAACTGGATCATGTGCTGGCTTTACACCGGCACGTTCGGTTCGTTCATCGGCTTCTCGGCTGCGTTCCCGCTGCTCACCAGCACCGTCTTCCCGGACGTGAATGTGCTGCAGGTGGCGTTCCTCGGCCCACTGGTCGGCGCGCTGTCGCGCTCGCTCACCGGCTGGATCGCCGATCGCTTCGGCGGCGGCCGGGTGACGATCGCCGTGTTCCTGCTGATGATGCTGGGCACGATCGGCGTCATCTACTTCCTGGCGAACAAGACCGCGCCCGGGGCTTTCACCGGCTTCTTCGCCTGCTTCATGCTGCTTTTCTTCGCCAGTGGCGTGGGCAATGCGTCGACCTTCCAGATGATCCCGGCGATCATGCGCAAGGAGATCGCGCGGTTGGCGCCCGATCTGCCTGCGCCGGATCAGCTGAAGCAAGCCGAAAAAGAATCGGCGGCGATCACCGGCTTCACCTCGGCGATCGCGGCGTTCGGCGCCTTCTTCATTCCGAAGAGCTTCGGCTTCTCGATCGAAGCCAGCGGCAGCGCGGCCGGCGCCTTGATCGGCTTCCTACTCTTCTACGTGTCCTGCCTCGCCATCACGTGGTTCGTCTACGTGCGGCCCGGCGGGCTCCTCTTCGATGTCGAAAACAAGCGCGCCGCACCGGCGGACGCCGCCAACGTCGCAGCGCAATAGGGAATGCAAAGCAAATGAGTCACACACTCGACCGTCTCGCCTTCTTCACCCGCAAGACCGAACTCTATTCCAACGGTCACGGCGTGATGAACGACGAGGATCGCTCCTGGGAAGAAGCGTACCGGCGCCGTTGGCAGCACGACAAGATCGTGCGCTCCACGCACGGCGTGAACTGCACCGGCTCTTGCTCCTGGAAGATTTACGTCAAGGGCGGGATCGTAACCTGGGAGACGCAGCAGACCGATTATCCGCGCACCCGGCCCGATCTGCCGAACCACGAGCCGCGCGGCTGCGCGCGTGGAGCGTCGTATTCGTGGTATCTCTACTCAGGCAACCGGGTGAAGTACCCGATGGTCCGCGGCCGGTTGCTGAAGCTGTGGCGCCAAGCGCGCAAGACCATGACGCCGGTGCAAGCGTGGGCGTCGATCGTTCAGAACCCGCAGAAGCGCAAGTCGTACACCGCCAAGCGCGGCGGCGGCGGCTTGGTGCGCTCGACCTGGGATGAAGTCACGGAGCTGATCGGCGCGGCCAACGCCTACACCGTGAAAGAGCACGGCCCCGACCGCGTATTCGGCTTTTCGCCGATCCCGGCCATGTCGATGATCTCGTACGCGGCCGGCGCGCGCTATCTGCAGCTGCTCGGCGGCGTGTGCGGCTCGTTCTACGATTGGTACTGCGACCTGCCGCCGGCTTCGCCTCAGACCTGGGGTGAGCAGACCGACGTGCCGGAATCGGCCGATTGGTACAATTCCGGCTTCATCCTGGTCTGGGGCTCGAACGTGCCGCAGACCCGCACGCCCGACGCGCACTTCTATACCGAAGTCCGCTACAAGGGCGCGAAGTCCGTCGTCATCTGCCCGGACTATTCGGAAGCGTCGAAGTTCGCCGACCTCTGGATCTCGGTGAAGCAGGGCACGGACGCTGCGCTGGCGATGGCGATGGGTCACGTCGTGCTCACCGAATTCCATCGCGATCGCGAGGTGCCGTACTTCAAGGACTACGTCCGCCGGTACACCGACATGCCGCTGCTGGTGCGGCTGGTGAAGCAAGGCGACCGCTACGTGCCGGAGCGGCTGCTGCGTGCGTCCGACTTCGACGACAAGCTGGCGCAGGACAACAATCCCGAGTGGAAAACGATCGGCATCGACGAGGCCACCGGCAATCCGGTGGTGCCGACCGGCTCGATCGGTTTCCGCTGGGGCGAGCAAGGCAAGTGGAATCTGGAAGAGAAGACCGCGGACGGCGCCGAAGTGAAGCTGCGCGTCGGCCTCAAAGGCGCGCATGACGACGTCGCGGAAGTGCTGTTCCCGTACTTCGCCAACACCGCCTCGAACGGCTTTGCGTCCACCGATCACCCGGACACGCTGATGCGGCGCATTCCGGTAAAGCGCCTCGCGCTGAAGGACGGCGAGACCCTCGTCGCCTCGGTCTACGATCTCTTTCTCGCCAATTACGGCGTCGACCAGGGTTTCGGCGGCGAGCACATGCCGTCGAGCTATGACGATCTCGAGCCCTACACGCCGGCCTGGGCGGAGATGGTGACATCGGTCCCGCGCGAGCAAACCATCGCCGTCGCGCGCGGCTTCGCCGCCAACGCCGAGAAGACCAACGGCAAGTCGATGGTGATCATCGGCGCCGCGATGAACCACTGGTATCACATGGACATGAATTATCGCGGGGTGATCAATCTCCTCGCGATGTGCGGCTGCATCGGCCAATCCGGCGGCGGCTGGTCGCACTATGTGGGCCAGGAGAAGCTGCGTCCGCAAACCGGCTGGGCGCCGCTCGCGTTCGCGCTCGATTGGTCGCGTCCGCCGCGGCAGCAGAACTCGACCAGCTTTTTCTACGCTCACACCGATCAGTGGCGCTACGAAACGCTGGACGTGAAGGAAATCCTCTCGCCGACTGCGCCGGAAGGCGATTGGGGCGCGACCTTCATCGACTACAACGCCAAGGCCGAGCGCATGGGCTGGCTGCCGTCGGCGCCGGCGCTGAAGCGCAACTCGCTTGACCTCGCCGCGGAGGCGTCGAAGGCCGGTCTCGATCCGCGCGAATATGTGGTTGAGCAATTGGAGTCGAAGCGGCTCGAGATGAGCTGCATGGACCCGGACCATCCGGACAACTGGCCGCGCAACATGTTCGTGTGGCGCTCGAACATCTTGGGCTCGTCCGGCAAGGGCCACGAGTATTTTCTGAAGCACTTCCTCGGCACGCAGAACGGCGTGATGGGCAAGGACCTCGGCGAAACCGGGCGGCGCAAGCCGGTGGACGTCACGTGGCGCGAAGAAGGACCGGAAGGCAAGCTCGACCTGCTCGTCACTATCGACTTCCGCATGTCGACGACGGCGGTCTACTCCGACATCGTTCTGCCGACGGCGACCTGGTACGAGAAGAACGACCTCAACACGTCTGACATGCACCCCTTCATCCACCCGCTCACCGCGGCGGTGGACCCGGTTTGGGAGTGCAAGTCGGATTGGGACATCTTCAAGGCGATCGCCAAGGCGTTCTCCAACGTCTGCCCGGAAGTGCTGGGCGTCGAAAAGGACGTGGTGCTCACCCCGATCCAGCACGACAGCGCCGGCGAAATGGCGCAGCCGTTCGATGTGCAGGATTGGTGGAAGGGCGAGTGCGATCTGATCCCCGGCAAGACCGGCCCGCAGATCAGCGTTGTCGAGCGCGATTATCCGAACCTCTATCGCCGGTTCACCTCGCTTGGCCCGTTGATGAGCAAGGTCGGCAACGGCGGCAAGGGTCTCGCGTGGAACACGGACCACGAGATCGAAGCGCTGAAGCAGCTCAACGGCGCGGTCGCGGATGGCCCGACCAAGGGCTTGCCGAAGATCGAAACCGAGATCGACGCCTGCGAGACCATCCTGATGCTGGCGCCCGAAACCAACGGCGAGGTCGCCGTGAAGTCTTGGGAGTCGCTGACGAAGCAGACGGGGCGTGAACACGCGCACCTCGCGCTGCCGAAGGAAGACGAGAAGATCCGCTTCCGCGACATCGTCTCGCAACCGCGCAAGATCATCTCGTCTCCGATTTGGTCCGGCATCGAGAGTGAGAAGGTCTGCTACAACGCCGGCTACACCAACGTGCACGAGCTGATCCCGTGGCGGACGCTGACCGGCCGTCAGCAGCTCTACCAGGATCACCTCTGGATGCGCGCGTTCGGCGAGGGCCTGTGCGTCTACAAGCCGCCAGTCGATCTGAAAACGATCGAGCCGCTGCACAACGTGAGGTCCAACGGCGAGAAGGAGATCGTTCTCAATTGGATCACGCCGCACCAGAAATGGGGCATACACTCCACCTATTCGGACAACCTCCTGATGCTGACGCTGAACCGTGGCGGTCCTGTAGTTTGGGTGTCGGAGAAGGACGCCAAGCGCGCCGGGATCGAGGACAACGACTGGATCGAGTGCTTCAACTCGAACGGCGCTTTGACCGCCCGTGCGGTCGTCTCGCAGCGCGTGCGTGAGGGCATGGCTCTCATGTATCACGCGCAAGAGAAGATCGTGAACGTGCCGGGCGCGGAGACAACCAAGCTCCGTGGCGGCATCCACAATTCAGTCACCCGCACCGTGCTGAAGCCCACGCACATGATCGGCGGCTACGTCCAGCTGGCGTATGGCTTCAACTATTACGGCACGGTGGGCTCCAACCGCGACGAGTTCGTGATCATGAGAAAAATGAAGAAGGTCGATTGGCTGGACAAGCCGCTCACCGAGACGGAGGGCCGCTGATGAAAGTCCGTGCTCAAATCGGCATGGTGCTGAACCTCGACAAATGCATCGGGTGTCACACCTGTTCGGTCACCTGCAAGAACGTTTGGACGAACCGAGAAGGCGTCGAATACGCCTGGTTCAACAACGTCGAGTCGAAACCCGGCGTAGGCTATCCGCGCGACTGGGAAAACCAGAAGCGCTGGAATGGCGGCTGGGTGCGCACCAAGAGCGGCAAGCTCGAGCCGCGCATGGGGCCGAAGTGGCGGATCCTGGCGAAGATCTTCGCCAACCCGGACCTGCCCGAGATCGACGACTATTATGAGCCGTTCGATTTCGACTACGCGCATCTGCAGACGGCGCCGGAGATGCAGGCGTTTCCGACCGCGCGTCCGCGCTCCAAGATCAGCGGCGAGCGCATGCAGAAAATCGAATGGGGTCCGAATTGGGAAGAAATCCTGGGCGGCGAGTTCGACAAGCGCTCGAAGGATGCGAACTTCGAGAACGTGCAGAAGGAGATCTACGGCCAGTTCGAGAACACCTTCCTCATGTATCTGCCGCGCCTGTGCGAGCACTGCCTCAATCCGGCGTGCGTTTCGGCGTGTCCGTCCGGCGCCATCTACAAGCGCGAGGAAGATGGCATCGTCCTGATTGACCAGGACAAGTGCCGCGGCTGGCGCATGTGCGTCTCGGCCTGCCCCTATAAGAAGATCTATTACAACTGGTCGAGCGGCAAATCCGAGAAGTGCACCTTCTGCTACCCGCGCATCGAGTCCGGTCAGCCGACCGTGTGTTCGGAGACCTGCGTCGGCCGCATCCGCTATCTGGGCGTCATTCTCTACGACGCGGATCGAATCGAAGAAGTGGCGACGGCCGACGAGAAGGACCTCTACGAGAAGCAGCTCGAAATCTTTCTCGATCCGAACGACCCGGCCGTGGTCGCGCAGGCGCGCGCCGACGGCGTGCCGGACGCCTGGATCGAGGCGGCCAAGCGCAGTCCAGTTTATAAAATGGCGATCGACTGGCGTGTCGCGTTCCCGCTGCACCCGGAATATCGCACTCTGCCGATGGTCTGGTACGTGCCGCCGCTGTCGCCGATCCAATCGGCGGCCGAACTCGGCGCCATCGAGCATGACGGCGTCATGCCGGACGTGAAGAGCCTGCGCATTCCGGTGCAGTACCTCGCCAACATGCTGACGGCCGGCGAAGAGGCGCCGGTCGTCGCCGCGCTCGAACGCATGCTGGCGATGCGCGCCTACATGCGGGCCAAGACCATCGACGGCGTCATCGATCACGGCGTCGCCTCGCGCGTCGACCTCACGGCCGAAGCGATCGAGGAAATGTACCAGGTGATGGCGATCGCCAATTACGAAGACCGTTTCGTCATTCCGACCTCGCACCGCGAGGGCGCAGAAGACGCCTACGGCCTGCGCGGCTCGTGCGGCTTCAGCTTCGGCAATGAGGCGTCCGGCGGCCGCACCGAGCTTGGGCTGTTCGGCCCGGTCAAGAAGCGCACCGCCAAGAACCCGATGGAGGCTTGAAGATGGCCCAGACTTATCGTGCGCTCGCCGTCCTGCTGAGCTATCCGACCGAAGAGACCGCAGCCTTGATGCCGGCGGTGATGGAGGCGCTGTCGAGCGAGCTGCTCGTGCCGGCGCCGATCGTTTCCAGGCTGCGGTCGTTGGCGGAAGATTTGGAGTCCGGCGACCTCTATGAGACGCAAGCGCGTTACGTCGACTTGTTCGACCGCACGCGTTCGCTCTCGCTGCAGCTGTACGAGCACGTGCATGGCGAAAGCCGCGACCGCGGCCAGGCCATGGTGGAGTTGCTGAAGCTCTATTCGTCGCATGGGCTCGAGCTGACGGCCAAGGAGCTGCCGGATCACCTGCCGGTGTTCCTGGAGTTTCTCTCGCAGCGGCCGGCGGACGAAGCGGCGGCGCTGCTGGGGCAAGCCGCGCATGTGCTCGAAGCGCTGCGCGAGCGCTTGAACA
This sequence comes from Vitreimonas sp., assembly GCF_035627415.1. GTDB lineage: Bacteria > Pseudomonadota > Alphaproteobacteria > Caulobacterales > Aquidulcibacteraceae > Vitreimonas. The sequence goes on from NZ_DASPLU010000031.1 coordinate 304,519, forward strand.
AGCGCGAGTCGATCTATGCGCGCGTATTCGATGCGCTCGTCGCGATCGTGGAAGCGTACCGCAACCCGGAAGCGCTGAAGGCGCTGCTGCAGGAGCCGGAAGACAATCCCGACGACCTGGAAGCGCTCGATCGCGCCTGGGCGGAGGAGCAAGTGACGTTCGGGCCGGACAAGGTCGACTGCCCCAAGGCGGCGGTCCTGTCGCGGATGAAGCAAGAGGTGGCGTGATCATGGACTGGCTCAATCAAGCTCTGTTCGGCTTCTACCCGTACGTCGCGCTTGCCGTGTTGGTGATCGGCTCCGTGCTTCGGTTCGATCGCGAGCAGTACACGTGGCGCACCGGTTCGTCGCAGCTGCTGCGCCGCAAGCAGCTCGTGCTCGGCTCGGTGCTGTTCCACCTCGGCGTGCTGGCGATCTTCGCCGGGCATTTCGTCGGCCTGCTGACGCCGATCGTAGTGTGGGACACGCTGGGTGTGTCGCACGGCGCCAAGCAGATGCTGGCGATCGTCGCCGGCGGCGCGGCCGGGGCGATGTGCCTGGTCGGCGGCTGCTTGCTGTTGCACCGCAGGCTGTTCGACGCGCGCATTCGCGCGACATCCAGCTTCGGCGACACAGCGATCCTCATTCTGCTGATGGCGCAGCTTTGTCTCGGCCTCGCCACCATTCCGATCTCGCTCGAACATCGTGACGGCGAAGAGATGGTGAAATTCATGAACTGGGCGCAGGGCATCTTCACCTTCCGCGCCGGTGTGGCGGACCACGTGGCTGACGTGCACTGGATCTTCAAAGCGCACCTGACGCTCGGGCTGACGATTTTGCTCGTCTTCCCGTTCACCCGGCTGGTGCACATTCTCTCGGCGCCCGTCTGGTATCTCAATCGCCGCGGCTGGCAGATCGTGCGGTCGAAGAAGCTCGCCGCAAGGAGCGCGCAATGAAGCACACGCTGATCCGCACCATCCCGGACGAGCCGCAAGCGGAAGCGTTCTCCGGCTGCGGCCACGGGCCGATCCCGGCGGCGCGTCGCACGCACAATGCGCCGCCGATTTTCGTCAACGGCGCCGAAATCGCCGAGGCGGAGATCGCGCGGGAGGCGCAGAACCACAAGGCCGCGTCCGGTCCGGAAGCACGCGCCGCGGCGGCGCGTGCGCTCGTCATCCGCGAACTGCTGCTGCTGCGGGCGCGCGAACTCGGCCTCGCGCCGGCGGCCGCGACCGATGAGAGGGGGCGCACTGAGACGGATACGGAGGCCCTGATCCGAGGCGTGTTCGAAGCGGAGGTTCGCCCGGCCCAACCGAGCGAGGCGGAATGCCGCCGTGTCTATGAGAGTGCGCCGGGCCGCTTCACCGCGGCCGCTCTCTACGAGGCTTCGCACATCCTGTTCGCGCCGAAGGGCGGCGACGATGCGGCGTGGGCCAGGGCGCACGATGAAGCCGTCGCCGCCATTGCTGCGTTGAGCGCCGACAGCCGCTTCGCCGATCTGGCGCGCGCGCATTCGGCGTGCCCGACGGCCGGACAGGGCGGCTCGTTGGGCCAGCTGCAGCGCGGCGACCTCGCGCCCGAGATCGAAGACGCACTGCTCTCGTTGCAGCCCGACCAGATTGGACCGGTCCCGGTGCGCACGCGTCACGGTTGGCACGTGGTTCGTCTCGATCGGCTGGTTCCGGAGCAATTGCTCCCGTTCGACGCTGTCATTGGCCACATTCGCGCTATGCTCGCCCAGCGCGCTTGGGCTGCGGCGGCGGCGCGCTATGTGGCCGATCTGGCTGCGAACGCGGAGATCGAGGGCTTGTCGCTGAGCTTTGGAGGCGAGTCGTGACCCGGAGCTTCGTGCTTGGCGACATTCTGCAGCTTGGGCGCACGTCCAGCGCCGAATTGCAGCTTTGGCTCGACGCCGCGGATGCAAAGCTCGCGGAGCGCGTCCGCACGGAATCGGCGCGGCGCGGCGAGAGCGCGGCGCAGTTTCTGCGCATCGCAGTGGCGGATTTCCTGGCTGAAGCCGACGAGGAATCCTGGGCCGACATGCTGTCGGCGGCGCGCGACGCGGCAGATCCGGGCGCGGCCTGTGTGGGCAAGATGACGGCGTTCCGCATTCGCTTGGAGGCAGTCGCATGACCGCGCGCGCAACGGAACGTTCGGATGCGGCGCGGGCCGTCACGCCGCACGATCCGATCGAGTTCATCCTCGCGGAGCACCTCAACCACAGACGCATGTGCAAGGCGCTGGAGCGCCTCGCCGAGGACGATGAATTCGACGCGGCGCGGATCACCTCTTTGCTCGATTATATCCGGTTCGATCTTACGCTGCATGTGATCGACGAGGAGGAAGATTTCTTTCCGTTGCTGCGCAAGCGGTGCCACGCGGAGGATGACGTCGAAGATGTCTTGGCGCGGCTCTCCGCGGAACACGCGGAAGACAAAGTCTTGTCGGCGAACGTGCGCGACATGCTCAACGCGTGCCTCATCCTGCGCAAGCCGCCTGCCGCGATCGAAGGCGGCGCGGCGGCATTGATCGCTTTCGCCGAGAACGAGCGTCGGCACCTGACTTTGGAAAACGCGGTCATCGTACCCTTGGCGCGGCGGCGATTGAATGCCGGAGACCTGGAGAATCTGAGCCAGCGCTTTCTCGCCAGGCGCCGCCGTTTGACGGCGCCTGACGAGTAGCCCGCTCAGCCGCACTTGGAGTGGCCGCACTCCAGGCACTTGTCGCAGCCCTCAGAGCGAACGAGAGCCGCCGCGCCGCATTTGGGGCAGGCGCGTGGTTTGGTTTGCGTAGGCTTGGATTCATGCGCGGCCACGACGGCGCCGACGGCGTCGCGATCCATATGGCGCTGGATGACGTCGCCGATCGCCGCCAGCAATGAAGGCACGTAGCGCCCGCCGAGCCAAGCGCCGCCGCGTGGGTCGAACACCGCTTTCAGCTCCTCGGCCACAAAGGCGACGTCGCCGCCGCGGCGGAAGACCGCCGAGATCATCCGCGTCAGCGCCAGCGTCCAGGCGTAGTGCTCCATATTCTTGGAGTTGATGAAGATCTCGAATGGACGCAGGCGGCCGTCCTCTTCGATGTCATTGATGGTGACGTAGAGGGCGTGTTCGCTCTCCGGCCATTTCACTTTGTAAGTGCTGCCGATGAGCGTCTCAGGCCGTGCGGTCAAAGTGGGCTCCTTCGGCTTGGGCGGCTCGGCCGGGGCGCTTTCGCCGACCGACAAGATGGAGCCGGTGACGCTGTTCGGGCGATAGGTGGTGCAGCCTTTGCAGCCCATGTCGAATGCGTGGACGTAGATGTCCGCGAAGTCTTCGAAGGTGATCCCCTCCGGGCAGTTGATCGTCTTCGAGATCGAGCTGTCGATGAATTCCTGCGCCGCCGCCTGCATCGCCAAATGGTGCGCCGGCGTCAGCGTCTGAGCGCTGACGAAGCTGTGCTCGGGAACGGGCGCTTCGCCCTTCATGCGCCGCCAGAGGGCGTAGGCGTAATCCTCCACCGGCTCCTCGAGGTAGGAATTGTCCGGCTGGCGGCGCTTGCGCTTGTAGCTGAACGCGAACACCGGCTCGATGCCGGAAGAGGTGTTGCCGGCGAGCAGCGAAATCGTGCCGGTGGGCGCGATGGTGGTGAGGCAGCCGTTGCGAAGCCCGTGCGTCTCGATGAGCGCGCGCAGATCAGGATCGAGCGAGGCCAGCATCGGCCGATCGAGCATGGCGCGATCGTAGGCCGGGAAGGCGCCTTTCTCGGCCGCGAGCTCGGCAGAGGCGCGGTAGGCGGCGTCGCGGATCGTGCGCAGCCACTTGCGGGTCAGGGCGAGGCCGTCTTCCGCGCCGTAGCGCGCGCCGCAGAAGATGAGCGCATCGGCAAGGCCGGTGACGCCGAGGCCGATGCGCCGCTTCGCTTTGGCCTCCGCCTCCTGCTCGGGCAACGGATAACGCGAAATGTCGACGACGTTGTCGAGCAGGCGGACGGCCGTGGCGGTCAGCCGCGTGAGCGAGTCTTCGTTGATCGCCGCGCCGTCCTCGAAGGGCCGTTCGACGAGACGGGAGAGATTGATCGAGCCGAGTAGGCAGGCGCCATAGGGCGGAAGGGGTTGCTCACCGCACGGATTGGTGGCCGAGAGCGTTTCGCAATACGCAAGATTGTTGGCCGAGTTGATGCGGTCGATGAAGAGCACGCCGGGCTCGGCGACGTCATAGGTCGCGCGCATGAGCTTGGCCCAAAGATCGCGCGCCTTCACGGTGCGATAGACGACGCCGCCGAATTGCAGCGGCCAGTCTTGATCGGCCGCGAGCGCGGCCATGAACGCGTCGGTTACCAACGCCGAGACGTTGAAGTTGCGCAGGCGCGCGGGATCGCGCTTGGCGTCGATGAAGGCTTCGATGTCCGGATGGTCGATGCGCAGACACGCCATCATGGCGCCGCGGCGCTGGCCCGCGGACATCACGGTGCGGCACATCGAATCCCATGCATCCATGAACGAGAGCGGGCCCGAGGCCTGCGCGCCGACGCCGCGGACGGGCGCGCCGACGGGGCGGATGGTCGAGAAGTCCATGCCGACGCCGCCGCCTTGCTGCATCGTCAGCGCCGCTTCGCGCAGATGTTCGAAGATGCCGTTCAGATTGTCCGGGATCGTCCCCATGACGAAGCAGTTGAACAAGGTGACGGAGCGGCCGGTGCCGGCGCCGGCGAGGATGCGGCCGGCGGGCAGGAATTTGAAGTCGGTGAGCGCGTCTTCGAAGCGCGTGCGCCAGCGTGAGCGCATGCGCGCGGGCTCGGCGGCGGCGACGGCGTCGGCCACGCGCGCCCAAGTCTGTTCGACGCTGTCGTCGCCGCCGCCGTCATGCTGGAAGCGATATTTCGTATTCCAGATTTCCCCAGAGATGGTGGCGTCGAACGGCATTACTCACTCCATATGGTGTTCGTTTTGATCGCGCGCCACTCTCCATGAGTCGTGCGTAACGGAGAGGTAAATTGCGTTCGTAAGCGACAACGCACCGCAGAACTTGCAACGCATCAATGTTCGACTTGATGTTGCTCAAGCGGTGATTGGCGCAAGCATCTCCTTTCGCGCCGTTGCGCGGGCGCGCGCCATGCTTGTTGATCTTGCGATCGGAAAAACGGAGAGCGGGACGCGGCGCGTCACGTTCTGACGTGCGCTCCGGCGAAGGAGCGCGGAGTGAACGCGGCGCGCCGCGTCCCGTAATCGTTATTCGCCGGCGCCGTCGCCAGGGATGTTTCACCCTGGGAGGCGGCTCGGCCGACGGCGTGCGGATGTCGCGTTCGACGACGTTCCGGTGCGTCTTCCCGCCTTTTCATGTTCGGCGGGCTTCACCTCTGCTTTGC
>NZ_DASPLU010000032.1:0-29377 GCF_035627415.1 Vitreimonas sp.
CAACCCGCCATCGACGGATGGCGTCTCGGGGCTTAGCTCCATTCCCAATTCGCCGGTGCTGTGGGCAGGCGTTCCGTTCACCTGGACCCGACGGTTTCACTCCCCGCCGGCAACTCCCACCGACCGTGTCTTGCACCTCTCAAAGTTTCGGACGTCTTCGAAAGCTCCCGTGTGCGAGACGAGGAGCATTGTACGGCGGGTTGGGAGCGGTCGGATAGAATCGCACAAGATTTGCGCCTCGGAGCGCGCGGCTCCTGCCGCGCCCGCGTGGCGCAGCCGCGCTTTTTTCCTTGTAGCGCAATGACAAAACGCGCCTTCGGCGCGTGGGCGCGGCAGGAGCCGCGCGCTCCGATTCCCGACTCAGATTGGGGGATAGAGCGCGCGTCTATCCACGTTGTTTGGCGATCGCGCTTCGGCTCAGCCCGGCAGCGTCACGCGCAGCAGCGCGCCGCTTTCGCCGTCGAGGATGACGATGTCGCCGCCGTGGGCGCGGGCGATCGAGCGGGCGGCGGCGAGGCCGAGGCCGGCGCCGCGCGTGCCCTCCTCGTTCAGGCGCACGAACGGTTCGAACACCTTCTCGCGCTGATCGGGCGGAATGCCCGGGCCATCATCGGCGACGTCGACGACTACGACGCCGTCCTCGCGGCGCGAACTGATGTGTGCGGCGGCGCCGTATTTCAACGCGTTTTCGACGAGGTTGGTGAACAGCCGCTTCAAGCCGAGCGATTGGCCGGTGATGACGAAGCGCTCTTCGCCCTCATAGCTCACATTGCGGCCGGCTTCGTGATTGTCGTCGGCGATGCTTTGCAGCAGCGCCGTGAGATCGAGCCGCACGCGCGCCTCTTCGGCCGGATCGTCGCGGGCGAAGGCGATGAAGCTCGCCACCAAAGCTTCCACTTCGGCGATCTCGCGCGCCATCTTCTCGCGCTGCTCGGGCGGCGCGTGCTCGGCGGTGAGGCGAAGGCGCATCAGCGGCGTGCGCATATCGTGCGCGACGGCGGCGAGCGTCTTGGTGCGGTCGGCGATCAGCGCGCGCAGGCGCGCCTGCATCGTGTTGACCGCGCGCGCGGCGCCGCGCAGCTCTTCCGGCCCTTCTTCGCGCACCGGTTCGCTCTGCGGATTCACACCGACCGCCTGCACCGCATCGGCGAAGCTGCGGATCGGCCGCGTCAGGCGCCGCGCAAACAACAGCGCAAGCACCGAGAGCACTAAGAGCGTGCCGCCGATGATGCCAGCGGCGCGCAGAATCCAGCCGATCTCAGCCCAGTTGCGGCCTTGCCGCATCACCAGCCAACGCCCGTCCGGCAGCTGCGCGCCGAACTCGAAGCCGGAGATCAGCAAGACGCCCGCCGGCGCCGGCGCATACATGGGCGCGGCCGGCGGCGCCGCCGGCGGCGTCGGCGCGGCAGGGGCTGCGCGGCCGACGCGTGGGGCCGGCACCGGCGCGACCGGCGTCGTCGGAGCGACACGTGCGGGCGGCGCGGGCGCAGCCGGCGCCGCGGGCGCTTCCGCCATTTCAAATTCGAAGTCCGGAATCTCGGGGATCTCGATCTCGTCCGGATCGAAATCGACATCGACGTCCACATCGACGTCCGGATTGGGGTGCTCGGTGATGATGACCTGGCCGTTCTCCACCCGCACGCGCCGTTCGATGCGCGCAGCGAGGCGTTCGGCCGCGCGCGCCTGGCGCGCTGCAGTCGCGGCCGCACGCGCCTCAGCTATCGCCGCCTGCCGCGCCGCCGCCGCTTCGATGCGCGCTTCGTTCAGCGCCTCCAGATGTTCGCGCTGGGCGTGCAGGCGGTGCTGCGTTTCCGCAAGTCGCTCCTCGGCGGCGGCCATTTCCGCTTCGCGGCGCGCTTCGGCGGCTTCGTGCGCGCGCTCGCGGGCTTCCTCGGCCCGATCCGCGGCTTCTTCGTAGGCGCGCTGCACTTCCTCGGCGATCCGCGCCGCTTCTTCCGCGGAGATCACGCCGGCGGCGAGGCCCTCGACGTCGGCGACGCGGAAGACGAAGGAATCGTCCATCTTGATATGCGCCGCCGAGGCGATGACCTGATCCGACTCCAGGTCGAGCGTGCGCGCCAATTCGACCTGCGTCATGCGCAGCTCGTGCGACTCTTCTTCCTCCGGCGGCTGCTGACGCACCTCCCAGACGACGCCGCGCTCGTTCATCGTCCGGCCGAGCGCCGTCATGTGGTCGTAGCCTTCCTGGAAGTGCTCGGCGACCTTGTCGGCGCGCAGCACGTCGGGCGGACGCGGCGGCAGGAAGATGACGATCGCCAGCGTCGCCACGAACGCCGCCGCCAGCGCGAGCGCCACAAGCACGCCCAGATAGGCCGCGATCGGAAGGCCGGGGCGCGTGTTCATCAGGCGGTCGGCTTCACAGCGAAGAGATAGCCCTCGCCGCGCACGGTTCGGATGATCTCGGGCGAACCGCGGCGCTCCAGTTTCTTGCGCAAACGGCTGACCTGCACGTCGACGGCGCGGTCGAACACGTCGCTGTCGTTGTCGAAGGCGTAGTCGAGCAATTGCTCGCGCGAGAGCACGCGCTGCGGCCGCTCGACGAAGGCGCGCAGCAGCCGGAACTCGCCGGCCGACAACGGGATGACGACGCCATCCGGATCGTGCAGCTCACGCCGGGCGATATCGAGCCGGAAGCCGGCGAAGCGCACGGCCTCGGCGGCGCTCGTGTCGGCGTCGCGGCCGCGGCGCAACACGGCGCGGGCGCGCGCCACCAGTTCGCGCGGATTGCATGGCTTGGCGAGATAATCGTCAGCGCCGATCTCGAGGCCGACGATGCGGTCGGCGTCGTCGCCGAGCGCAGACAGCATGATGATCGGCGGGCGGCCCTTGCCCGAGAGCCGCTTGCAGGCCGAAAGCCCGTCCTCCCCCGGCATCATCAGATCGAGCACGATCAGGTCGGCGCCCTTGGCGGCGAGCTGGCGCTCCATCGCGGCCACGTCGCCGGCGGAGTAGGCGGTGAAGCCGGCGCGCTCGAACACCTCAACGAGGCCTTCGCGAATGGCGGCGTCGTCGTCGCAGATCAGCACGCGCGGCGGCTGGGCGGAGTCGGTCATGGCCAGCATGTTATTCGAGCCCAGGGCCGGCCCCTAGAGCCTGCGCCGGCCAGGCGCGGCGGGAAGCAGCGGATTTCGCAGTCATTTCGCCCGGAGAGATACGCGCGCTCTATTTCGGCAATGTTTCAGCGCTGACGTACGGGGGAAACGCTGCAGCCCCATGGTCCAGCCCGCAATCAGCCCGAACGGGCCAATTTGAGGGATGAGTAACCATGAAGTTCGCGCTGACCTTGGGCGTGGCGCTGGCGGCGGTGACGCTGGCCGCCTCGGCCCACACGAGCCACTCCCGCACGGTGATCCGCCACGGCGGTGTGGACATCAATTTCGACGCCGACAGCGACGGCTGGCTGACGCGCGCCGAAGCCAGCGCCGCGGCCGACCGCGTGTTCGAGCAGCTGGACAGCGACGATGACGGCCGCCTCACCAGCGCCGATCGCCGGGCGTTTGAGGACATCCATGTGCGTGTCGACATGCCGGACATCGACGTCGATGTGGACGTGCCGGATGTGGACTTCGATTTCGACGGCCCGGGCGTGCACCGGTTCGAGTTCGAGGATGAGCACGGCAACCGCCGCGTGATCGTCCGTCGCGGCGAAGACCTCACGGAGGAAGAGCGCGAAGAGATCGAGCGCGAGATCGAACGCGCGATGGAGGGGGCCGAAGAAGCGATGGAACGCGCCGAGGAGGCGGCCGAACGCGCCTCGCGCCACGCCGAACGGCAAGCGCGCCAAGCCGAACGCGCCGCCCGCGAGGCCGAGCGCCGGGCGCATCGCGCCGCCCACGAAGCCGAACGCTACAGTTCGCGCGAGGTGGTGATCATCCGCGCCGATGGCGACGATCATCATGCGCTCGCGCCGCTGGCGCCGACGCCGCCGACGCCGCCGGCCGCCGCCGTCGCGCCGCTGCCGCCGCGTCCGCCGATGTTCATGATGCTGATGGCCAATTCCGAAGAGGCGGACCTCAACGGCGACGACGCGCTTTCGCGCGAGGAATTCCGCGCTCAGCATTTGCGCTTCTTCGACGCCAGCGACGCCAATGGCGACGGCCGCATCCGCTTCGAACGCCCGCCCGCGCCGCCCCGCGCGCCGGCGCCCCCCGCTCCACCCGAGCCTCCGCGTCGCCGCTGAGATTCGGGCTCGCCTGGGACCCCGCCCGCACCCAAGCGGGGTCCCATTTCGGGGCGTGACCCGCGTCACAGCAGCCCGTGCATCCAATCGCTAGGTTAGCTGCATCAAGAGTTCAGACAGGCCGCAACGCCAGCAAGGGAGCAAGCAAATGACCAAGTTCTTCTCGATCGCCGCCGCTTTGGCTCTCTTCGCCCCGGCCGCGCTCGCCGCCATGAACCAAGCCGCTTTGATCGTCGCCTGATCCCCCAACCCGCCTGCGACGGTCTTAATGGAAGGCGCGGATCCCAACAGGATCCGCGCCTTTTCATTTTGCGCGCGTGAACGCCCGCGCAGAATTGCAGGCGAGTCATGCAGCGCGCGCAGGAAAAATTCTCCACCGCGCGCATCCAACGCCGCGGCCGGCGGCATCTCATAATCAAACGACGCAAACGCCAGTTCGGAGATACGAGATGACCAAGACCTTCGCTTCCAAAGCCGCCGCCATCGCCGCCGCCTTCGTGCTGTTCGCGCCCGTCGCGATGGCCACGCTGATGCAAGCTTCGCAGATCGTCGCCTGATCCTCCCAAGCTCGCCACGATCTGACGAGAGCGCGGACCTTCGCCGGTCCGCGCTTTTGTTTTGCGCGCATGCGCGCTGCGGGGCGCCGCGAAGAAATCGCATCGGCGCGCGTCCAATCTCCGCAGCGGCGGCATCTCATAAGCATAGGGCTGAAACACCAGAGGAGAGACAGAGATGACCAAAATGATCAGCTTCGCCGCCGCTTTCACTCTGCTCTCGCTGGGCGCTGCCGCCCTGCTGATGCAGGCCGCGCAGATCGTCGCGTAAAACACCCTCGCGCGCGACGACGTGGAGAAGACGCGGACCCGCAAGGTCCGCGTCTTTGTTTTTGCGCGACAAGAGAACGCTGCGCGTCGACGAAATTCTTCACCACGGCCGCATCCGAGACAGCGCAGCGCGGCATCTCATAATCAAACGCCCACGAAACACCTTTGGAGCATTACCAGATGACCAAGCTGAGCTCTCTCACCGCCGCGTTCGTTCTGTTTGCCCCGCTCGCCGCCGCGGTTCTTTTTCAAGCCGCCCAGATCGTCGCTTAAGTCTCGCCTGCCCCCTAAGAGCGCGACGATCATTTCAAAGGCGCGGACTCCCCAGAGTCCGCGCCTCTTCTTTTGCGTCGGACGCGTGCGCGCGCTGCGGGAAATTTTACGATCATTTGCATCCGCGGCGATGGGCGGCGGCATCTCATAAGCAAGAGGCCACACACACTTTCGGAGACGCCGCCATGAAAAAGTTTCTCGCCGTTCTCGCCGCCGCCGCGCTGTTCGCGCCCGTCGCCTACGCGCATCTGCAACAAGCTGCTCTGATCGTCGCTTAACCCCTCCCATGCTGCGACGACAGCGCCAAGGCGCGGACTCCTCCCCCGGGTCCGCGCCTTTCTCCTTGCGTCTACAGGCGAATTGCAACTGCTCCGATTGCGCCTGATTTTACCACGCACGCGTGGGCGGGCGTTCGTGCAGATGATTCACAAACCTTATGCCAGCCGAGAGATCGAAATTCTCTGTGATGTCGGAACTTCGCGTTGATCTCTCCTCGCGCAAGGGCCGTTTGATGGTCGACGAACATGTGGTTGTGAAAGGCTCGATACAAAGAGCGCGGCGACGAGGCGTCCGCTACCAAGGGACCATAAACAAACGCCACCAAGTATCTGGCAGTCAGCGACTTCGAATTTCTCAAGCGAGCAGCATCTGCGCCCAATTGGCCAATATCGAACAGGGCGCCCGGCTTTTTCCTGGGCAGGCGAACGACTTTGAACTCAAAACCAACAAGATCGTCTCCATGCGCGCAAACATAATCCAGGCTGCCTCGCGTGCGACCCGGTGTGAGGTAATTGCCTTTGACCTTCCGTAGAGACTGACCCGAGCCGTGAGGTAGATGTCGCTTCAACTCGTCGACCAAAAGTCGCTCGGTCCCTCTAGTCGGATGATCTGTGGCAACCTGCGCCAGCGTTGATTCAAGATGCCTCCCCCGCGAGGTGAGAAGAGTGTTGATTGCGTTGCGCACGTCTACGAGTTGCAAACTGCCCTCCTATCCGGAGTTGCGGATGCGCACGCGCGTGCGCGCGCTTTGGCCGTCGGCGTCGACGACGGTGACGTCGTAGAAGCCCGGCGCGCGCGGGCGCCAGATAGCGCGGCCGCTGGTGGACTCCGTCTCGACGCGCTCGCCTTCGGCGTACCAGGTGAGCGGCGCGCGGCCGCCGCGGGCGGAGAGCGACAAGCCACGCGAGTCTTCGCTGTAATCCAGCACCAGCACTTCCGCGCCCGCGGGCGGGAAAAGGATCGCAAGGCCTTCACGCTCTTCACGCTCGAACCGCACCAGAGCCGGCGCGACCGCTTCGCGCTCTTCCGGCGCGCGGTGCGGTTGGCTGGGGGCGCCGAGCAGATCGAAGGCTTCGAACAGGATCGGCAGCGCTTCGCTGCGGCCGGTGGCGCCGGGGCGCGGCGCGCCGTCGGGACGGCCGACCCAGACGCCGATGGCGTAGCCGTTCGAGACGCCGAGCGCCCAGGCGTCGCGGAAGCCGTACGAGGTGCCGGTCTTGAACGCGACCTGCGGCGCGCCTTGCGCGACCTGCGCCGGGATGCGGCCGGCAGGATGCGGCGAGGTCGCAAGGATTTCCAGCACGCGGGCGGCGGTTTCGTCGCGCACGAAGCGGCGGGTGAAGGCGAACTCGCCGACGGCGTCTGTCACCAGCGGTCGTGCGCGCCCGCCGTCGCCCAATGCCGCATAGAGCTGCACCAAGTCTTCGAGCCGCATGCCGACGCCGCCGAGCGCGAGCGCGAGGCCCGGTTCGGAGATGGCGCGCCGCGGCAAGCGCACGTCGGCGCCGGCGCGGCGGAGCGCCGCGTGGAAGCGGTTCGCGCCAATGCGCTCGAGCGTAGCGACGGCCGGCAGGTTCAGCGAATGGCGCAGCGCGTCCTCGAGCGAGACGTCGCCGTGGAAGCGGCGATCGAAATTCTCCGGCAGATAGCCGCCGAAGCGGCGCGGCGCATCGCGCACGAGTGTTTCCGGCGCGGCGATGCCTTCGTCGAAGGCGATGGCGTAGAGGAACGGCTTCAGCGCCGAGCCGGGCGAGCGGATCGCCCGCGTCATGTCGATATAGCCGCCGGCGCGCTCGCGGCCGGCGCCGCCGATGCGCGCGCGCACGGCGCGGCCGTCGAGCTCTACCGCCATGATGGCGATCTGAGTGTCGCGGTCGAAGCCGGCGACGCGGCGGCGCGCCAGCGCTTCGAGATTGCGCTGCAGCGTGGCGTCGAGCGAGGAGCGGATGACGCCCTCGCCCGGATGCGCCGCGACCAGCGCTTCGGCCGCATGCGGCGCCGAATACGGGAACGGCGCGCGCGCTGGGATCGCGCTCTGCCGGCCTTCGGCGGCGCGGCGCTGCGAGATGAGCCCCGCGCCAACGAACATGTCGAGCACGCGGTCGCGGGCGGCGCGGGCGGCCACGGGGTGACGATCCGGCCGGCGCGCCTCCGGCGCTTGCGGCAGCGCGATCAGAAGCGCCATCTCGGCGTCGTCGAGCCATTGCGGATCGCGTTGGAAGTAGGCGCGGGAGGCCGCGCGCACGCCTTCGAGATTGCCGCCGTAAGGCGCCATGGTCAGGTAGGCGGCGAGAATCTCGCGCTTCGACCAGCGTCGCTCGATCTGCAGCGCGCGGACGATTTCGATCAGCTTCGACTGGATCGTGCGCGGGCGCGGTTCGAGCAGGCGCGCCAGCTGCATGGTGATGGTCGAGCCGCCCTGGGTGACGCGGCCTTGGCGCGCGTAGGAGACGCTCGCCCGCGCCAGCGCGATCGGATCGACGCCGGGGTGAAACCAGAAGCGCTCGTCCTCAATCGCAATGAGACGCCGTTGGAATTCCGGATCGATCTCATCGAGCCGCGCTTCCAGGCGCCACGCGCCCTGACGGGTCGTGAACGCCATCAGCCACTCGCCGTTGCGGTCGAGCACGACGGGCGAAACATCGCGCACGCGCGCGAGCGGCGGCGGGAATATCTGATCGAGCGCGAACAGCGTCAGCATGCACGCGAGCAGCACGCTGGCGATGCGTTTGCCGCGTGATGTTAGCGGCAACGCGAGACGCGGGCCGCGTTTCATCTCCCCCTCCCCCTTGTGCGGAGGGGGCCGGGGGGCGGGGGGCGATGCAAACGCTCAGGCGTCTGCTCGTCGGAACGCCCCCCCACCCTGCCCTCCCCCGCAAGGGGGGAGGGTGCGCAAAACCACGACGGTCCGCGCTTGGTCACTGTGCTCACCCACCTCTCGGCGCGATGGTGATGCTGCCGGTGCTGGTGCGGGCCATCACGCCGGGGCGGTACATGTCCTCTACTTGCGCCGCCGGCATCGTGTAGCGGCCGGGCGAGACGGCGCGGGCGATGTAGGCGTAGCGATAGGAGCCGCGCAGGTCGGACGATGCGACGAAGCGATCGTCGCGCGCCTCGGCGACGTTGGCGTAGCTGATGGCGCCGACCCACGCGAACGGGCCGTTGCGCGTCGTGCCGTCCCAACTCGTACCGCCCGCGCCGTCTTCCGGCCTGAGCACCGTTTCGATCTCGAGCCCTGCGGGCAGCAGATCGACCAGCACGGTCGGATAATTGCGCGCGCCTTCCGGCTGGCCGGAGATCACGATCACCACCCGATCGCCTTGGCGGATCGAATTGAGATCGGCCACCGTGCCATCCATGCGGAAGATGGTCTTGTCGATCGTGTAGCCCGCCTGCATCGCCGGCGGCGCCTCACGCGGAACGCCGGAGAGCTGCAGCGTGCGCCACACCGTGCCGCGCGCGTTGTTGCGGAACACGAGCCCCGCCGCGAGGCGCTGCGCATTCACGATGACGCGCCGCTCCCGCAGCTCTTCGCCGTTGAGCGAGACGTTCACTGGTCCCGCCCGTTGCAGCAGCGCGTTGGCGGCGAGCAGCAGCTGCGCCTGCTCCTGCGTCATCAGCTGGTCCGCATCCGGCGCGTCGCGTTCGATGCGGCGGCGCAGGCGATCGACCAACTCGGTCTCGCCCGCCTCGGCGGCAAGCGCGAGCACGCCTGCGGTGTCGCGAAGCGGCGTCTGGTACCAATCGCCGACATTGCGATAGCCGAGCGCCTGCTCCGCCATCCGGAACGCGTTGCGCGAACGGGCGCGGTCGCCCATGTGCGCCAGCGCCGCCGCGATCTGCGCCCGCGCCAACGGCGAAGGTTCGTTGCGCAGGCGGTTGTCGTGGAAGTAGCGCAGCTGGCCGATATCGGCCTCGCCGGCTTTCGCCAGGACGTAGAGCGCGTACGCCGCCGAACGCGAGCGCAACAGCTCGGTCGAGTCGTTCGACCCCGGCCAGCGATAGACTTCGAATTGGTAGTTCACCGAGCCGAAGTCGTTGAGCCGAGCGATGCGGCGCAGCGCGTTGTAGGCCTGCTGCATCGACGAGCGCGGCACGGCGTAGCCCTGCTGGCGCGCGCGCCAGAGGAAGTCGGTGACGTAAACGCCGAGCCATGGGCTCGCATAGCCGTCGCCCGCGTGCCAGAGGCCGAAGGAGCCATCGGGCGCCTGACGATCGAGCAATTGCGTCACCGTCTCCTGCAGCCGGCGCGTGATGCGCGGATCGCGCGCGCGCTCCGCCTCCTGCGCCAGCGTGTTGTAGTAGAGCAGCGGCATCGCAATCGAGACGAGCTGTTCGGAGCAGCCGTATGGATAGCGGTAGAGCTCATCCAGAATCGGCGCCGGATCGAGGCCGGCGAGATTGCTGAACGAGATGAGCGCTTGCGAGCCAGACGGCTGGAACGACGCCAGCGCATCAGCCGGCGCGCGCCATGAGACGCCCGTCGCCTGCGGTTCGGTGCTTGTGATCGTGATCGGCATGAATGGCGCGCGCGACTGGATGTCGTAGGTGCGCTCCACCTGCGTGAAGCCTTGCGGACCTTCGAGCCGAAGCGTGATCTCGCCGACGCCGAGCGGGCCACCGCTGATCGGGATCAAAGCCGTCTGGCGTTGACCGCGATTGAGCTGGAAGCGCCGCGGCTGTTGGGCGATGCGCGCAGCGGTGTTGCCTCCGATGGTGACAGTGTAGGCGCCGTTCGGGCCTTCGACGTTATCGATGTTGAGCGTGCCTTGAGCCTGGTCTCCCGGCGCGAGGAAACGCGGCAGGATCAGCTCGGCGACCACCGGATCGCGGACGATGATCTGCTCGGCGTCCTGGCCGACCGCGCTTTCGCTCCACGCGACGGCCATCAGCCGCAGCGTGCCGTTGAAGTCGGGGATGGTCAGCGGAATCGTGGCGCGGCCGCCGCGGACCTCGACGATGTCCGAGAAGAGCGACACGGTGCGCGTGGGCACGACTGTCAGCCCCTCCCCGCCCAGACTGTCGCCGCCTTGCCGCGGCGTCGCCGGCGCGCCGAGGTTCGGGTTGAGCAAGCGCCCGTAGTCGTCACGTATCTCGACGCCGAGCGCGCGGCGGCCGAAGAAATAATCGACCGGATTCGGGCTCTCGTATTTGGTGATGTTGAGGATGCCCTCGTCGACCATGGCGATGGCGACGCGCACGCGTTCGCCCGCCGGCGCGTTGCGCACCTGAATCGGTATGTTCACCGTAGTGCGCGGACGCACGTTCTGCAGCCCCTCGCCGGCGGAGACCTCGAGCGTGCGGTTGCCCATGTCGACCGGCACGTACGCCACGCCGATGGCGCGGCGCGGCACCGGCAGGTTCACCGGATCGCGCGGGGTCATCACCGTGACGAGCACGTAGGCGCCGGAGCCCCACTCGGTGCTGACCGGCAGATCGATCGTCGTGCCCTCGCTGGAGACGCGCACGGTGCGGCTTTCGATCACGCGATCGGTGGCGACGACAATCTGCGCTTCGCCGGCATAGGGCGGACGGATTTGCACCCGCGCACGCGCGCCGGGCCGTGTCGGATTTTCCGGCGGCACGACGCTGACCATGTCGGGCGTCGCATCATCGTCGGCCGGGCCGCCCCAGCCGACGCCGAAGCGGGCCGAGCTTTCTGCGCCATTGACGCGCACGATCAGGCGATACGAGCCCGAGCGCAGCCCGTCCTTGGCGATGCGCAGCGGCTGGTTCGCGGGCACATCGACGGTCGCTCCGTCGACCGGGATGTCGCGCCCGGTGCGCCGCCAACGCCACGCGCCATTATCGAGATACCAGTCGTAGCTCCAATCCTCGCGCACCAGCTGCCATTGCACGCCGCGTGCGGCGACGCGCCGGCCATCGGCGTTGAGCGCGATGACGTCATAGGCGACGCGCTCGCCGGCGCCGGCGCGGCGGTTCTCGAACTGCGGCGCAAGGCCGAGATAGAGATTGCTGAGCCGCACCGGCACGGTGAAGCTCTCGCGCACGAGACGCCCGCCCGGATCGGCGACGGAGGCGATCACGCGCGCGCGCAGCGGCAGCGTCGTTTCCGGCTCGTCCGGCAGCTGCAGCGACAGCTGGGCGGCGCCTTGGCCGTCGGTGACGGTGCCCGGCAGCTGGAACATGCGTTCGTCGAAACTCTCGTCGCTGCGGCCGAAGCTGTATTCGTCGAAGTCGGGGAACGGCGTCGGGTCGACCATCAGCCGGCCTTCCGCTTCGACGGGTAAGCCGGAGCCCGGCGCGCCGTAGAGGAAATCCGCCTGCACGTTGATCGGCCGCGACTGGCCGCGGCGCAGCACCTGCTCGTTCGCCTCGATCTGCACGCGAAGACGCTGCGGCACGAAATCTTCAACCGACCAGCTGACTTCGCCGGCCGCCTGCTCTTGGCCGTCCACCAGCAAGCTCGCGCGCCAAACCCCGCGCGGCGCGCCGCGGTCGAGGTCGATGTTCTTGGCGACGGCGCCGGCAGCTTCCGCCTCCGTCATGCGGATGCGCCGCCATTCGGTGCCGTTCGGACGATAGACGACGAGGGTCGATTGCCGGTTCGAGATGGCGCGGCCGACTTGGTCGCGGATAAGGCCCATCAAGCGCACGCGCTCGCCGGGGCGATAGATGCCGCGCTCGGTGTAGAGATACGCATCGACATCGCCCGGCGCGTAACGGCCGTCGACGCCGCGATCGGAGAGATCGAGCCCCGGACGTTGCAAGTCGAGCGCCGCGAAGTCGCCTTCGGCGCCGTAGGCCATCACGTAACGAGCGCGCGCCGGGCCGTCGCCGTTCACCAGCGCGTCGGCGAAATGGACCCGACCGTCGGCATCGGTGCGGGTGCGCGCGAGCTCTTCGTTGTTCTGCGCGATCAGCGTGACGGTGATGTTGCCCATCGGCCGCGCGGTGCGCAGCGAACGCACGACGACGTCGAGGCCGGTGGCGCCGGAGAAGCTCTGCAGCGCCATGTCGGTGTAAAGAATCCAGCGATAGGCGGAGGCGACGCTTTCGTTCTCGCTCTCGCCGCGCTGGCCGGCGCTCGGCGAAGCATCGCGCACTTTCACCACGTACGCCCCAGGCCGCAGTTCATTGAGCGCCGCGCCGAGCGCGAACACGGTCGTCACCGCGCTGTTGCGCACAGAGGTATCGACGTCGATTTCGCCTTCATAGACCTGAACGCCGACGTCCTCGCCAGCGCTGTTGAAGCCCCAATAGCCCCAGCCGCCCTCTTCGTTGATCTCGCCCGGATCGACCGTGTACTGCGACAGAATGCGGTCCGGCACGCGCAGCACCTCGACGCCGATGCGCGAGACGTTGACGGTTTCGATGGCGATGCCGTCGGCTTCCGAACGCGGCAGGATCACGCCGCCGCCGGCGAAGCCGACATAAGCGGGCCGATCGCCGAACGTGAGCATGAAGGTTTCGTCGAATTCGGTGCGCTCGCCCGACGCGGACGGCAGGCCTTCGCGAATGGTGATCTGACGCTCCGGCTCGAACGGCAAGCCGCCGAGGCAGAGGAGATTGCCCGAGACATCGGTCTGGTACGGGACGGCCGGATCCATGACGATGTAGTCGGCGTAGTTGATGCTCGCATCGGTCGAGAGGTTTTGCGAGAATTCGAGACACGCGCGCGGCTCGGCGGCGTTCATCTCGGTGCGCAGACGCACGAACGCCATGCCTTCGACAGCGGGCAGGCCCGCGCGCGGCGCGTTGGCGTTGCGCGCGGTTTCGCCGGCGCCGATCGAGCCGAGCTGGGCGAAATCGAACGCGGGCGCGCCGGTCGAAACGCGCCCGAGCACGGCGCCGCCCCAGAGGCCGATGAGCAAAGCGATCGAGGTCGAGAGAACGGTGGTCTTGTTCGCGACCACCCAATCGCGCGCCGGCGCCACCCACCCCCAGTTGAGCTTGCGTGGATCCAGGCGCTCTGCGAGCGCTTTCCAATTGAACGCCATCAGCGCGTCCTCCCGTCCCGCCTAGGACCAGCACATGCTTACCCAGGCGCGCGCACGGAACAAGCACCATTAAATTTCGGCAAAGTTCTGTCCGTACCGCCTGTTGATGCCGGACGCGCAACGTGTTTCAACAGCAAAATCCAAAAATGACGCGCGCGGCGCCTTTGCCGCGACGTGCGGGAGGACTTTGATGACCGACGCGGCCGCCAAGCCCGCTTTTCCAGCCATGTCGATCGAGCAGGCCCACGCGCTGCTGACGCAGCCGGGCACGCTCCTCGAAACCGGCGAAGCGGAGGTGCGCGGCGTCAAGATGAAGGTCTGGAAGGCGGCGCCGCCGACCTTGCACGCGATCTTCGCTCTTTCCGCAGCGTTCGGCCCGCGCGACCACCTCGTGTTCGAGGACGAGCGGGCGACGATCAACGGTCTCCGGGCCGCTGCGGCGGCGCTCGCCCGTCAGCTGATCGCCGACGGCGTGAAGCCGGGCGACCGGGTCGCCATCATCATGCGCAACGTGCCGGAATGGCCGGTTGCGTTCTGGGCCGGCGTGTTGGCCGGCGCGATCGTGACGCCGCTCAACGCCTGGTGGACCGGCGCCGAGCTCGAATACGGCATCTGCGATTCCGGCTCTTCGGTGCTGATCGTCGATCATGAACGCTATGAGCGCATCCGCGAGCACCTGCCGAACTGCCCTTCGGTCAAGAAAATCTACGTCTCGCGCATGCCGGAAGAGAGCGCCGATCCGGCGCTCGCGCGGCTCGAAAGCGTGATCGGCGGCACAAACGATTGGGCCGGCCTCACGCCGCCGGCCGGGCTCGAAGACTTCCCGCAGCGCGGTCCGGATGACGACGTCACGATCTTCTATACGTCAGGGACGACCGGCCACCCGAAGGGGGCGGTGATTTCCCACCGCAACATCATCTCCAACATCTGGAACGGCGCTTCGGCGCAAGCGCGCGCGTTCTTGCGCCGCGGCGAAGCGCCGCCGCAGCCCGATCCGTCGCTGCCGCAGAAGTCGTTCCTGATCTCGGTGCCGTTCTTCCACGCCACCGGCTGCTTTGCGGTGATGATCCCGTCGCTGATGCGCGGCGACAAACTGGTGATGCAGCGCAAGTTCGACGCCGGCCAGGCGCTGCAGCTGTTCGAGAAGGAGCGCGTCACCCATTTCGGCGGCGTGCCCACGATCGCCTGGCAAGTGCTCGAACACCCTGACGTGGACAAATACGATCTCTCTTCGATCGAGGGCGTCGCTTATGGCGGCGCGCCGGCGGCGCCGGAACTGGTCAAGCGCATCAAGGCGCGTTGGCCTGGGTCGTCGCCGAGCCAAGGCTGGGGCATGACCGAGACCGCGGCCACCGCGGTCTCCAACGTCGCCGAAGACTACGAGCGCAAGCCCTCCTCCACCGGCGTGCCGGCGCCGACGGGCGAAGCGAAGATCATCGGCGAGAACGGCCAGGAGCTGGCCCGCGGTGAAGTGGGCGAGCTTTGGTACAAGGGTCCGATCGTCGTGCGCGGCTATTGGAATAAGCCGGAAGCGACGGCGGAAACATTCATCGACGGCTGGATCAAGACCGGCGACCTCGCCAAGATGGACGAGGAAGGCTTCATCTACATCGTCGACCGCGCCAAGGACATGCTGATCCGCGGCGGCGAGAACATCTACTGCGTCGAAGTCGAGAACGCGATCTACGAACACCCGGCGATCATGGACGCCGCCGTGATCGGCAAGCCGCACCAGACGCTCGGCGAAGAGCCGATCGCGGTCGTGCACCTGAAGCCGGGCATGAACGTGAGCAGCGAAGCGCTGCGCCACCACGTGGCGCAGAAGCTCGCCGCCTTCAAAGTGCCGGTCGAAGTGATCTTCTGGCCGACGACGCTGCCGCGCAACGCCAACGGCAAGATCGTCAAGAAAGAGCTGAAGAAGCAGATCGAACAGCCGCAGTTCTAGAGCCTAATGATCTCGTCGGGCGGCGGCAAATAACCTTGTGCGCCGTCATACACTGTGCGCCACACCCGGTTAGGCCCAGTGGGCGAGCCGACTGCGATCGCGTCGAAAACCGCGCGCCACTCCGGTCGGTCGGCATTCATGCCGTCGATCAGCGCCCGGTTCTTCTCATCGGCCTCCGCCGCCGTCACCGGCAAATCGAGCGCCTGGTCGAGCACAAGCACGAGCGACCCATCGCCTGTACCTACGGCGCTCATGTTGGCGATCGGAAACACCTGACCGCCAACATGAAACCGCGCTTGAATAACATCCTGATGGCGACGCCACATTTGTCTTGCTCGGGCAAAGCCTTCGGCTTCGGCCGGATGCAGAAATTGGCCGCGAAAGAGCGCCGTGCTGGCGATGTCGTAAAGGAGAGTTGAGTTGAACACCTGATTTTGCCGCCGCTGCTCCTCGGCCAGCGCCCACAGCTCCGCGCCATCTCGACCGGCGACCTCGCTTACTCCGACATGCACGCCGCGCACACGCCAGACGCCCCGTTCGCGCTCGAACCAGAAACTCCACGAGCGCTCCGCGCCGTCGATTGGCTCGGCGACGACAGCAAACATCGTGTGAAACCCGCCGCCTCGAGCAACGAAGGCCATGCCTCCGTCTTCCCTGCACGGGGCATAACCGCGCGCAGCGCCAATCGAATGAAGACTGTACGTGCGTCGAGTCTCCAACTCACCGCCCGGAGCAGAGATCGTCATTTCAACGATGTTGAGCAGAGCGGCTCTTTCGGTGCTCTCCAGTCCGGCTCTCGACATTCGCTCGAACACGGCGCTTGTTTCGCCCGCGCGGACGAGTTCAATAAACTCGACACTTGCCTGGGCAACGGCTGTTCGGTCTCCGAGGGAGATATCGTCATCGACCCGACACGCGTGGAAGCCGAGACCAGCCTGCCAGAACACGAAACCGCTTGCCGCCAGGATCGCGAGCATGCCTATTGCCGCGGTGATCGTTGCTCTCGGCCCCATTTTCCACCCCGAGAAATTTGTCCCATGCAACTACGATTGCTGCGCGGCCGCAATAGATGGCGCGATGCTACAAAAATTAAACCGCGACGCCCAACGCCGTGCCGATGGCGGCGGTGATCGCCATCGCCAGCGCGCCCCAGAAGACGACGCGCATGACCGGACGAACCATTTTCGCGCCGCCGGCGCGCGCGGCGGTGGCGCCGAGCAAGGCGAGAAAGACCAGCGCCGAAGCGGCGACGTAAGGCCCGAGCATCGCCGCCGGCGAGAGCAGCGCCACCGCCAGCGGCAGCGCAGCGCCTGTCGCGAATGCAGCCGCCGAGGCGAGCGCCGCTTGCACCGGCCGCGCCTTCGCCAGATCGGAAATGCCGAGCTCGTCGCGGGCGTGGGCGGCCAGCGCGTCCTTCGCCGTCAGCTGTTGCGCGACCTCGCGCGCGAGCTCGGGCGCGAGTCCGCGGGCGATATAGATTTCACTCAGCTCCTGCAGTTCGAATTCCGGCTGCTCGCGCAGCTCCGCGCGCTCGCGTGCGAGGTCGGCCTTCTGCGCATCGGCCTGCGAACTCACCGAAACGTACTCGCCCGCCGCCATCGACATCGCGCCCGCGACCAGGCCGGCCACACCGGCGACCAGCACCGCGTCCTTCGCCGCAGCGGCGGCCGCAACACCAATGACGAGGCTCGCAGTCGAGACGATGCCGTCATTGGCGCCCAGCACAGCCGCGCGCAGCCAGCCGGCGCGGGCAAGGCGGTGACGCTCCGTGTGATGTCGACTCTGCACGCGGCGATGATAAGCGTAGAAGCGGCACTTGCCACCGGCTTGGCGCGTTCCACCTTTCAAGAAGGAGACGCATTCGCATGACCAAGATCGTCTATGAAATCATCGAGCACGACCACGGCTGGGCGTTCCGATTGGGCGATACGATCTCGCAATCGTTCCTGACGCATGAGGCCGCCTACAACGCCGCCAAGCGCGCGGCGCTGGAACAGATGCGGCCGGGCGAGACGGTCGGTATCTCCTGGGAGGACGCGCGCGGACGCTGGCACGACGAAATCTCCCACGGCGACGACCGGCCGGACGTCGAGGTGCACGACAATCCGTGATCTGCGGCGTCTCGCCGGCGGCCGACGCTGCTCACGCGCGCGCGGGCGCCAGAGCTGACGTTTCGCAGCTTCCTTGCGACAGCACCGACAGCGGCAGCCGCCGCCGCGACGCTTCGTTGCGCCAGCTGTCCGCTAAGCGCGAACGCGCGCGCTGGTCGTCGCTGGAAGCGAGATCGACCAGCACGCCCAGCTGAATTTGCGGCCAGACGAACGCCTTCGGATCGCGATCGGCCGGCGCGTAGGTCCAGATCGTCTGAAAGAACGGCCGCAGATAGAGCGAAGCGTCGAAGTACGCCGCCTGCGGCACGCCCGGCGTGCAGCGCACCAGCACCGGCTCCATCAGACGCGATACCGGCTTGGGCACCTGCCGCAGTTCAAACAATATCTTCGCACGCAGATGCGAGAGCCTGAGATTGTTGATGTTGACCGGGAAGAGCACGCAGGCGGGCGGCTTGCCCTTCTGCTTCAGGCCACGGAACGCGAGGTTCGCCGCCTCCTGGATCGCCGCAAGATCGACGTCGGCTGCTTCGTTGCTGGGCGTGCAATAGTCACGCAGCTCCAGGAACGCCGCATGCGCGCCCAGGGCCCTGACGAACCAGGCCACCTCTCCCGCGTCGCGCACGACGGCGTCAAAGCGGAAGGAGAGCGCGCCCGCGAGTTCGTCTTCCATCTCTTCGTACTTGACGCGCGCACGCTCCTGCACCGGCGGTTGCGGCGGCGCGCACGCGACCGAGGCGGCGGCTGGCTCTGGACTGACGGCCGCCGACGCCAGCCATTTTGCCGCCGCTTCGGGCGGCAAGTCGCGCATAACGAGCTTCTCAATAGGCAGCACTTCGTTGCCGCTCAGCCGATCGGTCAGATAGGTCATGAGCAAGAGCCGCAGGTCCGCCGCTTCCAGCGCTGTCGCGGGATGGCGGATCACGGTCAGCACGCCCTGCTCAAGCAGCACGATGTTCTCGTCACCGCAGAGATTGCGCGCCCACTCGACGACCGCGTCCTTGCTGCGCTGCAGGTAATCGAGCCAGCGAGGCGAGTCCTCGATACGCACCGGCTCGATCGAGATCCGCAGCACGTCGCTGAGATCGCGCAGCCCGCCGGCGGCGATGATCTGCTTGAGACGGGCTTTGTCGGAGCCGTTCAGCGTAAACATGCGACTTTGGTCTTCATCCACTCGGGCGATGTAAACACTCCCGTCGAGCGTGCAGGCTCGCCTCTAAACACGCCGTAAAACCAGCTGTGTCGGACCTGAAGCAAAGCCCCAACCGTGCGCTAGCGAATTACGGTCGAGTTGAACAGGCGCAGCACGTCGTCGATCTCGAGCGGCTTCTTCTGGAATCCGGCGACGCCGGCCGTGGTCACGCGATTTCGCGTTTCGCGGTCGTCCTGCGCGCTGATCACGATCGTGCGCTGCAGCAGTTCCGGCTGTTGGCTGCGCATCTGCTCGATCACATCGAAGCCGGAGAAACCCGGCATCATCAGATCGAGAAAAATCATCTCGGGCTTCAGCGAAAGCGCCTGGGCGACGGTTTCGCGGCCATCCGCGGTGACGTACACCTGCGCGACATCCTCGAGCGCCCATTGGATGAGCTGCTGATTGACGGGATTATCGTCCACCACAAGCACGTTGGGCTGCATCGGCTCTTCGTCTCCGCGTCGACAGTGCCGCCGCGGAAGTTAAACGCTCGATAAGGCGCTGCGTTTGAGCTGCAATTCGCCGAACGTCGTGAACAACTGAGAAACCAGCGCGCCCATAGCGTCCTACGCGAGACAGCGCCAGGCGGACCGCGGCATATGCAGCAAGTCATAACCACGATGATGGATCACCTGCTGGGCCGCAGGCTTCGCGAAGAGAATCTTCGGCTCAAGGAGATGGTGCGGCAGCTGAAGGTGATTGAAGAGCGCGCCGAGGCGA
The DNA here is from genome assembly GCF_035627415.1 of Vitreimonas sp. GTDB lineage: Bacteria > Pseudomonadota > Alphaproteobacteria > Caulobacterales > Aquidulcibacteraceae > Vitreimonas. The sequence goes on from NZ_DASPLU010000032.1 coordinate 19,507, forward strand.
TCAAAACCGCCGCCCAGATATCACTGTGCGACATCGATCTCGCAACCGATGAAGCCCACGCTTCCCCGGTCATGTGCTCGCTGCTTGGCCTGCCGATCGGGCAGACATTGGCGAACGCCTCAGCGGTTCTGGCCGCCGCCATCCACGCCGAAGACCTCCCCGAAGTGGAGGTCGCCGTCGACATGGCCAAGCGCGGCGATTCCGCTACCGTCATGGCGCGCATCAAGGACGTCGAGCACGACGCCTATCGCTGGCATCGCGTGTTCGTCAGCGGCGTCGTCGACACTTCTGGCCAGCCCGCCCGGCGCATCGTCGCGACGCAGGACATCGACGATCTGGTCCGCTCGATGGAGTCGGCCAATCAGGCCAGCAGCCTCAAGTCGCAGTTTCTCGCCAATATGAGCCACGAGCTGCGCACACCGATGAACGGCGTCGTCGGCATGGCCCAGCTGCTGCAGCGGAGCGAACTCAATCCAAAGCAACGCCGCTACGCCGACACGATCCTGAGCTCGGCGCGCAGCCTGCTCTCGATCATCAACGACATTCTCGATCTGTCGAAGATCGAATCCGGGATGCTGCGACTCGACGCCGACTGGACCACGATCGCTGAGCTTGCCCGCTCGGCGCTCGAGACCGTCGAAGGCGTCGCGCTGCAGAAGGGCGTCACCCTCGACTTCGACCTGCCGCCGCAAGCTGACGAGACGTTGCTGTTCTGCGACGCCGATCGCGTCCGCCAAGTGTTGGTGAACCTGCTCGGCAACGCGCTGAAATTCAGCGACGACGGCGCAGTACGGCTCTCCATCGAGCATGCCGGACGCTCCGGCTGGAAATTCTCGGTCACCGATAACGGTCCCGGCATTCCACCCGATCAGCAGGCGAAGATTTTCGAGCGCTTCCGCCAGGTCGACGGCTCCAGCACGCGCAAGCACGGCGGCACCGGCCTTGGCCTCGCCATCTGCAGCGAACTGGTGCAGATCATGAAGGGGACCATCGATGTCGAGAGCATCCCCGGCCATGGCTCTACCTTTTGGTTCGTGCTGCCGCTCGAGTCGAAGCTAGCCGCCGCCTACGCCAAGACCAACGAACCCGCTGCTACGCAGCGTAGCGGCGGGCTGGCCGGCGCGCGCATCTTGCTGGTGGAAGACAACGAGACCAACCGCTTGCTGATGCGCGAAGTGCTGCATGAGGCCGGCGTCGTGCAGCTCACCGAAGCCGAGAACGGCGCCGAGGCGATCGAGTGCCTGGAGGCGGCGTACTACGATCTAGTGCTGATGGACATCCACATGCCGGTGATGCCCGGCGATGTGGCCATCCGCAACATCCGGGCTTCAAAGGCGCCCTACGCCAGGGTGCCGATCATCGTCGTCACCGCGAGCGCCATGAAGGGCCAGCGCGACATTTACATGGCCTGCGGCGCCGACGACTACATCGCCAAGCCCCTGGACCTCGCGGAGTTCGAACGCAAAGCGCGCGCGCTTCTTGCAGGCGAAACGGACTCGGTGAAGGAGCAGGCGCGCGCCTGAGGCAGCGCGGCGCTCTCTATTGCAGGTGCGCTTCCAGGAACCAGAGGTCCATGTCCATCTGCCGCGACACCGCGGTGAAGAGGTCGGCCGTATCCTTGTCGCCGGCTTCATCGGCGGCGTCGATGCCTTCGCGGACGAGCTTGCCGAACGCGGCGACGCGATCGGCAAGAGCCTTCAGATGCTCCTCCTGCGCCGTGATCGTGGGCGGATAGGCTTCGAGCTTCGAATTGTTCGCCGCCGCCGGCGTGCCATCGACGACGCCGCCTAAGGTGACCGCGCGTTCGGCGATCTCGTCGACGAAACCGCTGACGCGCGTGTGCATCTGATCGAACATTTCGTGGAGCGCGATGAAGTTCGCTCCCTTCACGTTCCAGTGCGCCTGCTTCAGCATCATGCGCAGCGCCAGCGCATCGGCGAGCCGGGCATTCAGCGCCGAGATCATCGCCTTGCGCGTGTTGTCTGGCAGATCAATTCGACTCCTGTACATCGCTCTCGTCCTTCAACCTCCGCTCAAATGTGGTTCTGCCCGCGCCATGAGCAAGTGCGCTGAAGTATAGATTACCCTCCGCCGAAGGATCGACGTTGCCTATGATCAAAGCGACCTGAGCCAATCCAGCAGCACCCGGTTGGTTTCGGCCGGCGCTTCCTGCTGGGTCCAGTGACCGATCTTCGGAATGAGGTGCGCGCCGCGGAAATCGGACGCGTTCTCCCGCATCCGCGCCACCGCGGCATCGGCGCTGCCGCCGAACATTTTCAGCACCAGGTCGCGCTCACCCACGATAAAGAGCGACGGCTGATGCACAACGCGATCTTCGATCGTGTTCATGTCGGCCCAGTCGCGCTCGAAATTGCGATAGCGATTGAGCGGGCCGCGGAAACCTGAGCGCGTGAACTCGCCGGCGAAATAGTCGATGTCGGCTTCCGAGAGCCAAGCCGGGAACGGCTGCGGATCGGGCAAGCCGTCGAGCAGCGCATCGCCGTGCTTCTTGTCAATCCCGCCCCAGTACGCTTCGGACTCGCCGCCGCCAGCGTAGTAGAGCTTGCGCAAACCGCCGCGCACATCCTTCTCGAAAGCCGCTTCGGCGACGCCTTCGTCCTGGAAATAAGCTTGATAGAAGAACTTGCCCTGGTCGGTGTACATCGCCTTGATGATCTGGCTGACCGGCACAGGCGGGTGACCGAAATATGGGACCGAGAGCCCAGCCACCGCACGCACCTTGTCGGGATGCAGTACGGCCGTGTGCCAGACGATCGGCGCGCCCCAGTCGTGACCGATCAACACTGCGGGCTGGCCGGGCGACAGCGCTTCGATGACGCCGGCGACATCGGCTGCGATCTCCTTCATCGCATAGGCCTCGACCGGCCGCGGTTTGTCCGAGCCGCCATAGCCTCGCACATCGATCGCGCAGGCGGTGAAGCCGGCGTCGGCGATCGGCTGCATCTGGTGGCGCCAGGAATACCAGCTCTCGGGAAAGCCATGCACCATGACGACCAGCGGGCCCGCGCCTTGCACGGCCGCACGGATCTTGACGCCGTTGGTTTCGATCATGCGGAATTCAGGCGTCATTGCAGGTGCTCCGGTAGGCTTGGCTGCGTCAGGATGCTCTCGTAGGCGCGCCAGCGCGCCGCGTTGTCTGCGCCGGCGCGCTCGACGAAGGCGCGGACGACGTCCTCCCCGGTCGCATAATTGATCACGTACGAGCGGTACTCGTCCGCGAAATCGAGACTCTGCTCGGCGCGTTCGCGCGAGACGAGCTGATAACGCTGCGCCAGCTCCAGCGCGCGTTCGCGGTCGATCTGACCGTCCAGATACATCTGCACGATCGTCAGTCGCGCGCCGGCAAGATCGCTCATCGCCTCTGCGAGCGCATCGCGCGCGTCGGCGGTGGCCGGATCGAGGCCGGCGAGCGGATAAAGCGTCGCCTTTTCGAACTGCAGCCGCTCCTCGCCTGGGAACGCGAGGTCGACGCCGTAATTGCCGCCGCCTTCATTGAGCGGTCCTTGTGGCGAGTAGAGCGGCATCACCGAGAACTCGACCCAGCCGCGCTCGCGGTAGAGCCGCTCGGCGCTGATGCCCTGCAGGTGGTGGCCCGGATAACCCTCGTGACAGCCGAGATCGACGGCGCGATCAATCGTCACCGGCAGATCGGTGTTGACCTGAATAAGGCTCTGATTGCCGCCCTGATAATAATTGTAGCCGGACCAGCTCTTGCCGGTGACGAACTCTAGCGTAAAGCGCTCGTTTTCCGGCAGCCTGATGTGTTCGGCGGTGCGGCGGCGGCATTCGGCGATCGCCGCATCCATCACCGCCCGCAAGCGATCCTCCGGGACGATGTAGCGATCGCGGAACGCCTGCACGCGCGCAGCGAGCGGGCCCGAGCCGGGCACAACGCGCTCAATGCGCGCGAGCACCGGATCGTAGCTCTCGAGCGGCCGCAGTTCGGGGCGAAGCGCGAACAGGCGCTCGGCCTCTTCAACGAACGGCGCGCGCGCGCCGTCGATCATGTCGAGCCGAAAGCGCGCGCTTGAAACATACGCCGCAAGCGTTCGGGCGCGACGCTGCACGGCCGCGTCGCGCGCCTGTTCGAGCGCGCCGTTGATTTCGGCAAGCAGACCGTCAGCAAGCTGCTTCAGTTCCGCGGTCGAGCGTGGGCTGGACTCGGCTTCCGTCTTCCACTCGGGCGGACCGTAATAGGCGTCGATATAGCCTTCCTCATGCGCGCCGATTTCGAGCGCGAGCCGCACGTAGCGTTCGGCCAGCGGATTAAGGTCAGGCGCCGCCGGCCGCGGCGCGCACGCCGCCAGCGCGAGGGCCAGCATCATTCCGATCCATTTCCGCATTGCGCTCTCCCCCCTCAGCCTAGCACCCGAATATGACGGGCGGCGCCCCCGTGCCGTTGCGGCGCCCGCCGGTTCAATCGGCCTTTTCTTTTTCACCGAGGACGTCGGCGGCGTCCTCGTTGAGCGCCCTGCTCTCGCGGCGCGGCACGGTGAACGGCGTCGGCTGCGGCGTTGTCTGATTGTTGCGGATGAGCTGGCGCCCAGCCTCGATGCCGCCGGCCAACTGCAGCTCGAACCGCGCGGCGTCGCGGTCGCGCACGTCCTCGATCGTCTCTTCGATCTCGATGTCGTTGAAGCCGAGTTCGCGCATCACCGCGCTGCTGAAGGTGAGCGCCGACTCGAACAGTTCGCGGATCTGATAGTCGACGCCCGCCTTCACCAGCCGCATGGAATGACCGCGGTCGAACGCGCGGACGAACAGTTTGGCGTGCGGAAACTCGGCCTTCACCAGCGCGACGATGCGGTCGGCAGCGTCGGGCTTGTCGACGCAGACCAGGATAGCTTCCGCCTCGGCTGCGCCGGAGGCGTGCAGCACGTCGAGCCGCGTGCCGTCGCCGTAATACACTTTGAATCCGAAATTGGCGGCCGCCTGGATCATTTCGACATCCAGCTCGATCAGCGAAATGTCGACGCCGCGGGCCAACAGCGATTGGCTGACGACCTGACCGAAGCGGCCGAAGCCGATGAACAGCACACGGCCGTGCAGGCCGGCGGCGTCCTCCACGCCCTCGCGCGAGACCTCCGGCGCCGGGGTGAAGCGGTTCATGAGCAAAACCACAAGCGGCGTCAGCACCATCGACAGAATGACGATCGCGGTCATCATCGCGGCAATGCGGGCATCCATGACGCCGACCGCGAGAGCCGCGCCGTAGAGCACGAAGGCGAACTCGCCGCCTTGCGCGAACAGCGCCGCGCGTTGCCCTGCTTCGCGGTTGGGACTGCCGAACAGGCGGGCGACAGCGTAGATGCCGAACGCCTTGACGGCCATGAAGGCGACGACGCCGACGGCGATCCACTGCCACTGCGTCAGCACGACGGCGAGGTTCAGCGACATGCCGACGCTGATGAAGAACAGCGCGAGCAGGATGCCGCGGAACGGCTCGATGTCGGCTTCGAGCTGATGGCGGAAGACCGAGTCCGAGAGCAGCACGCCGGCGAGGAAGGCGCCCATCGCCATGGAGAGGCCGCCCCATTGCATGAACAGCGCGGCGCCCAAGACAACGAGCAGCGCCGCCGCCGTCATGACTTCGCGCGCGCCAGAGCGGGCGAGCAGCGCGAAGAACGGATTGAGCAGCCAGCGGCCGGCGATGAAGACGACGCCGATCGCGGCGAGGCCGACGCCAATGCTGATCCAGAGCGGGCGCGCGTTCTCTTCGACGCCGCCCATGGCCGCGCCGAGCGTCGCCACAATGGCGAGCAAAGGCACGATCATCAGGTCTTCGAACAGCAGGATCGAAACGTTGCGTTGCCCCGCTTCGCTGGCGGTTTCGCCGCTGTCGTCCATCATTTTCATGATGACGGCGGTCGACGACAACACGAAACCGCTGGCGCCGATCAGCGCCGCCGGCCAGGGCAGACCCGCGGCGACGCCGATCAGCGACAAGAGCGCCGCGCACGCGACCACCTGCGCGGCGCCGAGGCCGAAGATTTCCTTTCGCAGCGACCAGAGCTTGGCCGGGCGCATTTCGAGACCGATTAGGAACAGGAACATGACGACGCCGAACTCGGCGACGTGGAGGATGCTCTCGGGATCGCGGAAGAGACCAAGCCCGAACGGGCCGATCGCCAGGCCCGCCGCGAGGTAGCCCAGCACCGAGCCGAGCCCCAGCCGGCGAAATAGCGGCGCGGCCACGACCGCCGTCGCCAACAGCGCGACCGCGTGCTCCAGACCCAGCCCAGCTCCTGTTTCCACAGCCATCAACGCTCCTTCTCCTGCGCAGGTACCGCATGTGGCGGCGCGGCGCACGGGATTGAACCCTTTCCCGCGCGCGAATCGTCTATGTTCGGCCCTTCCCCGTCACGGAGCGCGCGATGATCGAGAATACGAAGCTGACTGCGCTTGTCGCCTCGCGCATCTGCCACGACATGGTCGAGCCGATGTCGGCGATCATCCAGGGCCTGGAGATGATCAAGGCCGGCGACGGGAAAACCGATCCGGACGCGCTTTCGCTGCTCGACCACGGCGTCGGCAAGGCCTGGGCCAAGCTCGAATTCTTCCGTTTCGCCATGGCGGGCGCCACGGCCGAAGGCGAGTCCGAACTGGAGGAAGGCCGGGCGGTGGCGCTGAAGCTCTACGGCGTTCTGAAACCGGAACTGGTTTGGTCGGCGCCAGCGGTGCAGATGCCGCGCCCGGCGGTGCGGGTGATCGTCAATTTGTTGCTGATCGCCAACGAATGCCTGCCGCGCGGCGGCAAGGTCGAGATCACGGCGGAAAAGCGTGGCGACGGCGGCGAAGTGATCGTGACCGCGACCGGGCCGCGCGCCAAGCTGCGCGAGCCGACCGCGGCGGCGCTGCGCGGCGACAGCGGCGAGCTTTCCGGACACACCATCCAGCCGACGCTGACCAGCCTGCTCGCCCGCCAGGGCGGTGTCGAGCTCAGCACGCGCGAGAGCGAAGAGAAGGTCGAGTTCATCGCCCGCTCGGCGGCGTTCAGGCTGTAGGCCGTAAATACACATTAACTCCACAATAACCGCGCCGCCGCACTGTTGGATTGATTCCGACGGAGCATTTTCATGAGACGCTGCCTGGTCGTCGACGACAGCCGCGTGATCCGCAAAGTCGCGCGCCGCATCCTCGAGGACATGCGCTTCGAGATCGAGGAAGCCGGCGACGGCCTGGAGGCGCTGCAGGCCTGCCGCCGGCAGATGCCCGACGCCATCCTGCTCGACTGGACCATGCCGGTAATGAGCGGCATCGACTTCCTGAAGCAGCTGCGCAAGGAGCCCGGCGGCGACAAGCCGACGGTGGTGTTCTGCACCACCGAGAACGACGTCGAACGGATCGCCGAAGCGCTGAAGGCCGGGGCCGACGAGTACATGATGAAGCCGTTCGATGGCGACATTCTCCATTCCAAGTTCGCTGAAGCGGGCCTGATCTGATGCTGACGGAAGCGGAGTTCGTGCTGATCGCGCGGGAGGTGAAGGCGCGCACCGGCGCGCTGATCACGCGCGAGATGTCGGCCTCCGCGGCGGTGCGGCTGCAGCCGCTGGCGCGGCGCGAGGGCTATGCCAGCGTCTCCGAGATGATCGCGTCGGCGCGGATCAAGCCGGACGGGGCGCTGTGGAACGCGATCGCCGACAATCTGGCGCAGAGCGAGACGCGCTTCTTCCGCGACCGGGCGCAGTTCGAACAGCTGCGCGCGAAGCTCCTGCCCGAAGCGCTGGCGCGGCGCGGGCACGAGCGGGCGCGGATCTGGTGCGCGGGGTGTTCGACCGGACAGGAAGCCTACTCCGTTGCGATGATCCTGGAGGACATGCGCAACGAGGGGCTCAATCCGGCGGCGGAGATTCTCGCCAGCGATCTTTCCGAGCGGCTGCTCGATAAGGCGCGGTCTGGGCTCTACACGCAGTTCGAGGTGCAGCGCGGGCTGCCGATCCGCAAGTTGATCGCGCACTTCGAGAAGGCGGGCGATCTTTGGCGCATCTCCGACCGGCTGCGCGCGGCGGTGAAATTCGAGCGGCACAATCTGCTGCATCATCCGGGCCAGCTCGGCCAGTTCGACATCGTCCTCCTTGCGCATGTGCTGATCAGTTTCGATCAGCCGACGCGGCTTGCGGTGCTCGAGCGCGTGCTCGACGTGCTGGCGCCCGAGGGCGTCGTTCTTCTCGGCGCCGGCGAAACGCTGCCCGAGGGCTGCGAGGGCCTGACGCTCGAAAACGGCGTCGTCCGCAGGACCGGCGCCGCGCGCGCGGCGGCTTAGGACCGCGCGGCGACGCGTTCGGCGGCGCGCAGCACGCGCAAGAGGTTGCCGCCGGCGAGCTTGGCGAGATCTGAATCGCTCCAGCCGCGGCGGATCAGTTCGGCGAATAGGTTCGGATAGGTCTCCACCCCGCCCATGCCCTGCGGCAGATAGCTGACGCCGTCATAATCGGAGCCGATGCCGACATGATCGCGCCCGGCGATGCGGGCGATGTGCTCGATGTGGTTGGCGAGATCGTCAATCGTCACCGGCGGCGGCGGATTGGCGGTTGTCCATTGCTCGAGCGCGGCGCGCGCGGCGTCGGGATCGCCGGGATGAAGCGCCTGCAGTCGGCGCTCTTCGCCCGAGCGCGTGGCGCTCCATTGGCGCATCGGTTCGGAGATGAACGGCGCATTGAAGTTCACCATCACCACGCCGCCGTTTTCGCGCACGAGGCGCAACACGTCGTCGGGCACGTTGCGCGGATGCGGCGTCAGCGCGAAGGCCGACGAATGCGAGAAGATCACCGGCGCTGCGCTGACGCGGAGCGCATCGCGCATCGCTTCGGCCGAGACGTGGGAGAGATCGACCAGCATGCCGACGCGGTTCATCTCGCGCACGACCTCTTCGCCGAAGTCGGTGAGCCCGCCATGCGCCGGCGCGTCGGTGGCGCTGTCGACCCAATCGGTGTTCTGGGCGTGGGTGAGCGTCATGTAGAGGATTCCGGCGGCGCGGAATTCGCGCAGCAAAGCGAGATTGTTGTTGATCGCCTCGCCGCCCTCCATGCCGAACATCGAGGCGATGCGACCGGCGCGATGGATGCGGACGATATCGTCGGCGCTGTCGGCGAACTCGAACGCGCGCGGATAGCGGGCAATGATGCGGCGGGCGAGATCGATCTGCTCGAACGTCGCTTGCGTCGCGTCGAGATCCTTGAACGTCGCCGGAACATAGACCGACCAGAATTGGGCGCCGACGCGGCCGCGCCGCAGCCGCGGGATGTCGGTATGCAAGGGCGGCGTGAGGCGGCGGGTGTCGCGGTCGAGATCGATGGCGGCGAGATCGCCGCCGTGATCGTCGCGGATCGCCCACGGGAGATCGTTGTGGCCGTCGATCAAAGGCGTGCGGCGCAGGATGCGGTCGATGCGCTGCTGTTCGGCGCGGGTCGGTTCGGTCTGCGCCAGCGCCAGCGTGGGCGCGGCGGCGAGTGCGAGAGCGAACAGCGGTGCGATGATGCGCATGAGACGGAATCCTCTTTTGCGCGATGCTTAGCGGCCGGCGGCGGCCGCGTCACGCCTTGCCTGCGCGGCGGGCATTCGCCGCTGCTGCCGGCAGCATGGCTTCAGGCGCGCGTCATGCTTGGTGATCTTGCGATCGGAAAAACGGAGAGCGGGACGCGGCGCGTCACGTTCTGACGTGCGCTCCCGCGAAGGAGCGCGGAGTGAACGCGGCGCGCCGCGTCCCGTGATCGTTATTCGCCGGCGCCGTCGCCAGGGATGTTTCACCCTGGGAGGCGGCTCGGCCGACGGCGTGCGGATGTCGCGTTCGACGACGTTCCGGTGCGTCTTCCCGCCTTTTCATGTTCGGCGGGCTTCACCTCTGCTTTGC
>NZ_DASPLU010000033.1:0-111554 GCF_035627415.1 Vitreimonas sp.
GATCCCGGAAGACGAGCGCGGCGATCTTGTCGGTGCGTTTCACCGTCGCCTGACATCGCCTGAGTGGGAGACGCGTCTGCGCGCGGCGCGGGCGTGGGCGCGCTGGGAAGGCGAAACCATCTCGATCGCCGGCCCCAGCGCCTTGCCGGCGCGGTTCAATGAGGACCGCTTCGTCGAAGCGTTCGCTCGCATCGAGAGCCATTACTTCGTCAATGGCGGCTTCTTCGAGCGCGATGGCTGGCTGCTCGAACAGGCGCCGCGGCTACGTGACATCCCCTGCCGCATCGCCCAAGGCCGCTACGACATGTGCACGCCGATGAAGAGCGCCTGGGATCTGAAGCAAGCCTGGCCGGAAGCGGAGCTCGAGATCGTGCACGATGCGGGGCACTCGAGCTTGGAGCCGGGAATTATCGACTCTCTGGTGCGCGCGACCGATTGGATGGCGGAGAGAGCCACTTGGTGACTTCCCTCCGGCGCAAACTGACCTGAGAGCCTTCACACTCGTCATTCCGGACGCGCGAAGCGCGATCCGGAACCCAGGGGCCACCCGCACGTCGTTTGCCCCTAGGTTCCGGGTTCAATGCTTCGCATTGCCCCGGAATGACGAAATGATCTGACGCTTCAACGCGAGCGCCGCCTCACCACAGCCACCCTCTAGCCCCGTGCTGGTCGCGGTGGAGGTCTATGCTGAGCACGATGGCGTAGCAGGCGAGCAGCGTGAACATGGCGGTGCCGCCGAAGGAGATCATCGGCAGCGGGATGCCGACGACCGGCACAAGGCCGATCACCATCGCCGTGTTGATGAAGACGTAGCACGCGAGCGTCGCCGCAACGCCGCCGGCGGCGAGCTTGCCGAACATGGAACGCGCGCGCAGCGCGACCTGCATGGTGAGGCCCATGAGCGCGCCGAACAGGCCCAGCACGAGCACACCGCCGAGCAAGCCAAACTCTTCGACGATCATCGTGAAGATGAAGTCGGTGTGCTTTTCCGGCAGGAAGTCGAGCTGGCTCTGCGTGCCCTGCAAGTAGCCGCGGCCGAACAGACCGGCCGAGCCGATGGCGATCTTCGATTGCAGCACGTGATAACCCGCGCCGAGCGGATCGTCGGTGATGCCGAGGAAGACGTTGACACGGTCGCGCTGATAATCGTGCAGCACGCTCGTATAGGCGAAGATGGCGCCGCCCACGGCAACGATCGCGCCCGCGGCGATGATGCGCCAAAGCAGCCCGCCCAGGAACATGATGCAGACGCCGGCGAACAGGATCATCAGCGCGGTGCCGAGGTCGGGCTGGTGCATGACGAGCGCGACGGGCGCGACGATCATCAGGAACGGCGGCACGATCCAGAGCACGGTGCCGGTGCGGCGGGCGTCGAGCTGGTGATAATAGCGCGCCAGCGCCAGCACGATGCCGACCTTCATGATCTCCGACGGCTGCAGCGACACCGGCCCCAGATCGAGCCAGCGTTGGGCGCCCATGCGCGTCTCGCCGACGAGTTCGACGCCGACCAACAGCAGCAGCGCCAAGCCGTAGAGCGGATAGGCGATCGCAAGCCAGAAGCGCGCGTCGAGGAACATCGCCGCGATGATGACGACGCTCATCATCGCCGCGAAGCGGATGCCGTGGGTGAGCGGCATGTCAGTCCAGGCGCCCGAGGACACCGAGAAGTGCATCAGCACGCCGACGAAGGCGAGCGCGATCAGGATCGTGATGATGCCCCAGTTCAGCTTGGCGAACCGGTCGAACAACGTGTTCGGGCCGTGCGTGGCGGCGATGGTCATGCGCTGCGCCCCATGTTCTGTTCGAGCTGCGCCAGCTGGGCCGGCGCGCGCTGCGAAGGATCGCGCACGAGCGTCGCCTTCATGATCTCGCGCGCGATCGGGCCTGCAACCGACGAGCCGGCGCCGCCGTGCTCGACGATGACGGCGCAAGCGTAGCGCGGCTCATGCCAGGGGCCGAAGCAGCAGAAGAGCGCGTGATCGCGGTACTTCCATTCGATAGTGGAGTAGTGGCGCCCGCGGTTGCCGCCGAGCGCGCGCACCTGCGCGGTGCCGGTCTTGCCGGCGATCTGCACCGGTTGCCAGCCGCGCGTCTCCGGCGTCGCCGGCGTCGCCGCGCCCGTCTCGGGGTGGCGCACGAGTTCAAGCCGCCCGGCGCTGTTGGCGGTGCCGCCAGGTTCGTTGCAGACGCCGTACATGCCATCGCGCACGCGCGCGAGGTGTTCGGATTCGATGCCGCTCATGTGCGGCGGCCGGGGCGGCTCGCCGACGCCCGGCGCCTCACGGACGAGCCGCGGATTGACGGCGTAGCCGTTGTTGCCGAGCCGCGCGGCCATGACTGCAAGCTGCAGCGGCGTCACGCCCATCGCGCCCTGGCCGATGCCGTAATTGACGGTGAGGCCGCCGGTCCAGCCTTCGTTGCGGTTGGCGCGCCACCAGGTCGGATCGGGGATGAGTCCGTCGCGAATGTTGGGCACGTTGATATCGAAGTGCTGACCGAGGCCGAACTGGCGCGCGACCGCGGCGATGCGCTCGGGACCGGCGCGCAAGGCGGCTTGATAGAAATACACGTCGCACGAGTGCTTGATGGCGCCGTGCAGATCGACGCTGCCGTGGCGGCTCCAGCAGTGCCACGTGCGCCCGCCGTAATAGAAGCCGCCGCCGCACGAGGTGCGCCAATTGTCTTCGAGCCCCGCCTGCTTAGCGGCGATGCCGACGATCATCTTGAACGTCGAGCCCGGCGGGTAAACGCCGGTGACGGACTTGTGGTAGAGGGGCTTGCGTTCGTTGAGATTGTAGGCGTCGAAGTCGGCTTGGCCGATGCCGTTGACGAAGAGGTTCGGATCGAAGCCCGGCGCCGACGCCATCACCAAGAGATCGCCGGTGTGAATGTCCATGACGACGGCCGAGCCCGACTGCTCGCCGAAATTCTGCATCGCGGTGCGCTGCAGTTCGTGGTCGAGCGTCAGCACCAGGCCCGAACCGCGCTTTGGCTCGCGGCGCTCGCTCTCGTCCTCGCCCTGCTCCACGCCGCGCGCATTGACGATGACTTTGCGCCAGCCCGCTTCGCCGTGCAGGACGCCCTCCATCGACGCTTCCAAGCCGGCCTTGCCGACGCGAACGTGCGGGTTGCGCAGATAGACGGCGCGCGCTTCGCCTTCTTCCGGGTTCTCGAGCGCCCGATCGATGTCGCGCTGCGTCGGCTTCTGCACGTAGCCGATCGGGTGGCCGTAGACGACGTCGTACGGATAGGCGCGCACATCGACGGGTTGTGCGACCACGCCGCGTAGCTCAGGTAAGCGCACGTTGATGGCGTTGAACTCTTCCCAGGTCAGCCCTTCCTTGATCGGCACGGGCTCGTAACGCTGCCCGCCGCGCACCTTGATGGCTGCGCGCCGCGCCCATTCGGCGTCATGGCCGAGAATTTGCGCGACGCGGCCGACGATGCCCTCGAGGTCCTCGACCTCGGCCCGCAGCACCGCGACCTGATAATCCTTGCTCGTCTGCGCCAGGATCGTGCCGAAGCGATCGTAAATCACGCCGCGCGGCGGGGGCACGATGCGCGTATCGAAGCGGTTCTCGTCGGCGGCGTTGGAATATTCTTCAGTGAACGCGTTGGTGGCTTGCAGCTGGCCCATCCGGAACAGGATCGCGCCCAGGACTCCTGCGCCCGCGAACGAGAGCAGCGCCGCACGCCGATTGAAGATGACGTTCGCGTCGCGCTTCGGCAGCGTCGATCCTACGCGCTTGCCCTTCATCTGCGCGCTCCCTGACGAAGGCCGGCGGAGCCGCTCATATAGAGCGGCCGCACCAGCGGAAACAGGATCGCCGTGATCAGCGCGGCTTCGGCGTACGGGGTGACCGCGATCGGCGCGAGCACACGTTCGACGCCGGCGACGATCAGGATCGTCAGCAGCGCCGTGACGATGAAGCCGCCCCACAGCGAAACGAGGTTCGGCGCCGACATCGCCACCGCCGCGACGCGGCCGATCAGATAGGCGGAGAGGTAGATCAGCACGAACAAGCCGTACGGGCCGCCGGCGAGCTGATCGTGCACCAGGCCAAGCAGCGCGAGCGTCAGCGGCGCGCGCCAGCCGCTCTCATCTTCCGCGGCCCAGCCATAGGCCGCCCACAGCACTGCGAGCGGCAGCGGCGGTTGTGCGAACAGCGGTCCGAGCGGCAGCGCCGGCAGGATGACGCTGGCGATCGCCAGCACTAGGCCCCACGCGCGCAACGCGCGCCGGCTCGGCGCACGCAGGCCGAACACGCTCACTCTTCGCGCTCCCGCGCCGGCTCATCGGCTTCAGCGGGCTCTTCCTGCTGCTGCGGTTGCACTTGCGGCTGCGGTTGCGGCTGACGCCGTTGCGGCGGCTGCTGTTGCGTCGGCGGCGGCGCGGCGTTGGCGGGCTGGGCCTGCGGCTGCTGTTGCGGTCGCGGACGCTCTACCGCGGGCGGCGGCGCCATGCTCGGCGCGGTCGGCGGCGGCGCCATCGTCTGACGGCCGACGACCGCGACCGCAGATCCTGCGGCGAGCGGCGGACCCTCGGTTTCCACCGGCTCCGACTCCGGCGCGATCACGCCCACGAACGGAATGAGCCGCACGAAATCGATCGGCTGCTGCGCGGCCGCCAGCGCAACGCGCCACGAGCCGTCGTTCTGGCGGCGCGCCACCCCGACCGGGATGCCGCGTGGAAACAGGCCGCCGTCGCCGGAGGTGATGACGCGCTCGCCTTCACGAAGGCTCTGCGCGCCGACGATGAAATCCATCCGCGGCGCCTGCAGCTGATAGGGATGGGTGATGAGCTCGGGCGGGCGCGTCGCCTGCCCGGCCAGCACCGCGCGCACGCGCGAGGCCTCGCCCATCACCGGGATGCGCGAATTGTAGTCGTCCAGCATCAGGACGCGCGACGAGCGGCGGCCGACCGAGACGACGCGGCCGATCAGACCATTCTCATTGACGGCGATGTAGCCGGTGCGCACGCCATGATCGGCGCCCGCATTGGCGACGAGCGTCCGCGTGAACGGGCCGCCGCTATCGAGCACCAGCTGAGCGGCGATCGAGTTTTCGATGTCGGCGCCTTCGCCGAACGCGTCCGCCGGCATGCGCAGCAGCGCCTCGTAGCGCGCATTGCGCTCGGCCAGGCGCTGCGCCAGCTCGCGCCATTGCTCGAGTTCATGGTTCTCGCGCTCGAGCTGCTCGACCCGCTCGGTCGCGCCCCACATGCCGCCGATGCGCTGGAAGAAGTTCTCGCCGGTCCGCACCGGACCTGTCGCGACGCGCCCGGCGGCGGCGGCGGTGTCGTCGCCCGTCTGCATCACCGCGTCCGTACCCGGCGCCGTGCCGAAGCGCGAGACGATCAACACGACGGCGCCGATCACGAGGACGATGCCCAAGAGCACGCCGGCCGGCACCTGCCGTCCCGCGCCCGCACGCCGCACAACGCTCCTGCGTCTGGCCACCTACGCCGCCTCTTCCAACCGGCGCGCCCCAACGGGCGCGCGCGAACACGTGACTACCGCGTCAGCCGTGATTCCGCACGTGCGCCCCGCAGCTTCAGACCTCTTCCGTCAGCAAACGGCGCGCCTCGGACGAGTTGATCGTATCGAGAGCGATGCCGCAGCCCTTGACCACGCAGCGCAGCGGGTCGTCGGCGACCGAGACGCGGATCGAGATGCGTTCCTGCAGCACCGTATCGAGGTTGCGCAGCAGCGCGCCGCCGCCCGTCATCATCAGGCCGTGGTCGTAAATGTCCGCCGCAAGTTCCGGCGGCATCTGCTCGAAGGCCTGGCGGACGGCGTCGACGATGCGCGTCACCGGCTCGGCCAGCGCATCGGCGACCATGGCTTCGGTGACGACGATTTCCTTCGGCACGCCCGAGAGATTGTCCCGACCCTTGATCGGCAGGCTCATGCCCTGGCCGACGTCCGGCGCCTTGGCGGTGCCGATTTCCTTCTTGATGCGCTCGGCGGTGCTATCGCCGATCATCAGGTTTTCCTGACGGCGCAGGTATTGGATGATCGCCTCGTCCATCTTGTCGCCGGCTTCGCGGAGAGAGCGCGACCAGACGAGGCCGCCCAGCGAAAGCACTGCGATTTCGGTTGTGCCGCCGCCGATATCAACCACCATGCAGCCCGACGGATCGTCGATCTGGAGGCCCGCGCCGAGCGCGGCCGCTACCGGTTCTTCGATCAGCTTGACGCGGCGCGCGCCCGAGGCTTGCGCGCTCTCCAGGATCGTGCGGCGTTCGACCGGTGTCGCGCCCGTCGGCACGCAGATGACGATCTGCGGCGAGATCAGCGCCGGGCGCGGCAGCACCTTGCGGATGAATTGCTTGATCATCTCCTCGGCCACGTCGAAGTCGGCGATGACGCCGTCGCGCAGCGGGCGGATGACTTCCATGTTGCGGTGGGTCTTGCCGAGCATGGTCTTGGCTTCGGCGCCCACGGCGTACACCACCTTGCGGCCGCCTTCGTTGACATAGGCGACCACCGACGGCTCATCGAGAACGATGCCGCGCCCCTTCACGTGGATCAGCGTGTTCGCGGTCCCGAGATCGATCGCCAAGTCTGGCGCCACGAGACCGAACATGTTGCCGAGCATGCGTTGAAAACCCTCGCCGAATAAGAGCGGCCGAATCAGCCCTTGCCCTGGGCTTAACGCGGCAAGCTTAACAATCCTGAGACGGAGCCGGCCAAGAACACGCTCTCTGGGCCGAAATGAGGGCGATGGGGCGTAATGCGCTGGAGGCCCACCGCCTCGCGCTGTTCCGCCGCCGACCGCCCCCGTCGCCGACGGATTGCACTTGCCGCGATGTTACGGCCGATGCAAGGGGCGGGCCGCGTCCGGCCGCAGCAACGCCGCATTTGTCCGCAAAGACACACCTGCGGCGAGACTGGCGCGCGCGCTTGCGGCAGCAGCGAGGGCGCCCGATTATTCCGGTGGGGCAACCCAAGGTCCGGTTGGGGAAAAGCTTGGTCATCAAAGCGTTAAGGTTCCTGGCGGCCGTCTTTACGCTCGCCTTCGTAACCTCGGCCGCGGCGCAGACGAGCGTCGACGAGGCTGAGCGCGGCATCGTGCGGGTCGTCGTGATCCTGCAGACCAGCGAAGGCCGGATGCTCTACGGCTCCGGTTCCGGCTTCGTCGTCGCGCCGAACCTCGTCGTAACCAACGCGCACGTGGTGGCCCCGGCCCGCCAGGGGGCGGAGTACGGTGTGGCCATCGTGCCGCCGCAGGGCGACGGGCTGTTGCCCGCCAACATCATCCGCTACTCGCCGCTGACGGAACTCGCGCTGCTCGAGTTCCGCGGCGAACCGGACCTGACGCCGCTGACGATTTCCACAGTAGAGCCGCATACTGGCGACGGGGTCGTCGCGCTCGGCTATCCGGATGTGGACTATCAGGGTGCGTCCGGCGCGGACCTGCTGCGCCCTGCGCCGCCCTCGCGAACCTCGGGTCAGATCGCCTCCCTGCGCGATCAGGCGCCGACGGGGGACCCGATCCCCACCATCAACCACCAGGCGGTTATTTCCTCGGGCTCTTCCGGCGGGCCGCTGCTGGACGAGTGCGGCCGCGTCATCGGCGTGAACTCCTGGCACGTTTCCGGCGCCGACACGCGCGAGACCCGCGGCGTCTCCACCCGCGCCGCCCAGCTGCTGCAATTCCTCGACGAAGCCGGCGTCACGCCGACGCTGAGCGACGAGCGCTGCCTTTCCTTCGCCGAACGCATCCAGGCCGAACGCACGCAGACGATCGATGCGCTGCAGGCGCAGAACCAGGAGCTGGAGGCGAAACTCCAAACCGCGGACCGGCTGACGCGCATCGCCGTCGTCATCCTGATCGGCGGCACGCTGGCGCTGTTCGTGGCGGTCTGCGTGCTCGGCGCCATCGTGCTGTCGCGCAAGCGCGAAAACGGCAACGGGCACGTCGCCGTGCCGCATCAGCCCCACGTGCAGCAGCGTGAGCCGGAGCCGTTCGAAGCGCCGCGCAAACGCATGGGGGTGATGACGATCGTCGGCGGGGCGGCGATCGCCGCGATCCTGATCGTCGCCGCCGGCATCGCCTTGATGCGCGCCCAGAGCGAACAGACCGAGCAGACCGCGGACGCCTCTGACTTCAGCGGCGCGATCACCTGCACGCTGGACCGGGAGGCCTCGAGCGGCGCGCAAGGCGTGGCGGACATGAGCTTCAACGCGTCCGGCGCGCTCTGCGTCAACGAACGCACCCTCTATGCGCCGATCGACGGCGGCGCCCGCTTCCGCCGCGCCATCGTGCTCGGCGAAGCGCGCGCGCTCGATGTGCTGACGATCGATCCGGCCAGCGGCGAATTCCGCCGCGAACGCTATCCGCTCGACGACAGCGCCTTCGCCGACGCCAACGAAGCGGTCGCCACCTCCAGCGCCGGCCGCGGCTGCGTAGGTGACGGGGCCAGCGAAGCCGTCGCGCGCCGCAACGAAACGCTGATGCGCTTTGCGCAAGGCAACCCGTCGCAACGCCTCGTCTGGCGCTGCGAGAAACGCTAGCCGCCCCGCTCTACTGCGTCGCCGCCGCAGCGGGCGCGACGCGCCAGACGATGTCGCCGGCGTCGTCCGCCACCAGCAATGCGCCGGTCTGATCGGTCGCGACGCCGACCGGGCGCCCGCGCGCGCCGCCGCGGCCGTCGAGGAAGCCGGTGAGAAAGTCCTGCGGGGGACCGTTCGGAACGCCGTTCGAGAACGGCACAAAGATCACCTTGTAGCCGCTCGGTTCATTGCGGTTCCAGGAGCCGTGCTGACCGATAAACGCGCCGCCGCGATACTGCGCGGGGAATGCCGACGCGGTGTAGAACGTGAGCCCCAGCGAGGCGGTGTGCGAACCAAGCGCATAATCCGGCGCTATCGGCGACGGCAATCGCACGTTCGCCGGGATGTCGATCCGCTCATCGCGATGGTCGCCGAAATAGTAGTAGGGCCAGCCATAGAAACCGCCCTCGCGGACGCTGGTCATGTAATCGGGCACGAGATTGTCGCCGAGCATGTCGCGCTCGTTCACCGCGACCCACAGCGTGTTCGCGCCAGGCGCCCAGCCCATGCCGACAGGATTGCGCAAGCCGGACGCATAGATCCGCGCATCGGAGCCATCGGGATTGAACTCCCAGATCGCCGCGCGGCCCTGCTCGACCTCCATGCCGTCATCGCCGGCGTTGGAAACCGAACCGACGGCGACGTAAATCTTCGAGCCATCGGCGTTGGCGATCAGATTGCGCGTCCAGTGGCCGTTCGAGCCTTCGTTGTAGGGAAGCTGGAGCACGGTCTCGCCCGCGCCGGTCACGCGGATAGCGCCGGTCCTGTAGGTGAAGCGCACCACTGCGTCGGTGTTGCCGACGTAGATTTTGTCGCCGACGAGAACCATGCCGAACGGCTGATTCAGTCCTTCGGCGAAGACGTGCCGTTCATCGACGTCGCCGTCCCGGTCACTGTCGCGCAGCAGCGTTATGCGATTGGCGTTCTCGGCGATCGCGCCGGCCCGCCGCTGCACCAGATTACGAATCCAACCCACGATGCCGCCGCCTTCGGACGGCGTGGTCGAGCTCTCCGCAACCAGCACATCGCCGTTCGGCAGCACGTAGAGCCAGCGCGGGTGAGTCAGATTTTCGGCGTAGCGCGTGACCACGAAGCCAGCCGGCGCCACGGGCGCGGCGTCATCCGGCCAACCGACTGCGGTGGCCGGATTCAGCGTTGGAATGGCGCCGTCTTCCTTCGGCGGCGGCAGCTGCGGATTGGCGCCATAACCGAGGTCCGGCGGCGGCGAACTCTCCGCACACGCGGCAAGCGCCAGCGCAACAGTGATCACAAGCTTCTTCATGACGATTCAGTATAGCGCAGCTGCGCGGCCCCGTCCGCCACACGCGCCGATTTTCTAGCCGCCGGATTGGCGCCGCACCCATTTGCGCACGATCACGGCGACGACGATCCAAAGCGCGATCGCAAGCACGCCCATCAGCGCCGCGGCGCCGAGGTCGCCCTCCAAAGCGTCCATGATGCCGTCGCCGGCAAACGCGATGATCGCGGTCTTCGGCAAGACGCCGAGCGAGAGGCCGGCGAGAAACGGCCAGAAATTCACCCGCGCCGCGCCGAACGCCATGTTGACGACGATGAACGGCGCCGTCGGCACGAAGCGCACGATCAGGCTGGCGAGAAAGGCGTTTTTGCCCATGAAGCGCGTGAAGCGGCCGCCGGTCGCGCCGCCGAAGCGCTTCTGCGTCTCGGCGCTCGAGAGCCGGCCGGTGAAATAGGTGGCCGCGCCGGAGACGATGGTGGCGATCCAGGCGTACCAGAACCCCGCTTCCGGCCCGAACGCGACGACGCACGCGCCGATCAGAACGATTTGCGGCGCGCCGACATAGGCGGTCACCGTGAAGACGAGGATGGTGGCCAGAAGCCCCCAGTGGCCGCGCCGCGCCTCACCCAGCGTGGAATCGATGAACGCCTCGATCTCGGCGCCATAGAACAGGCGCCCGACCACCAGCATCGCGCCGACCACGACCACCATGGCGACCGAGATCGCCACAGCGCGCCAGGCGCGCGCATCCATGTTGTTGGCGAAGTCCGCGAGCTTCGCGAACAGGCCGGGTCTGGGCTGCTGAGGCTCGGCGGTTTCGTTCATCGGCCTTGGCTCTCGCCCGCCCCGCCGCGGGGGTCAAGCGGTCACGCCGCCCGCTGCGTCCGCCGTCCGAGCAGCGCGCTCATGTCGAAAGCATGGCTGGCCGCGGCCTTCCGCTTCGACGCCGCCGCTTTCGCCTGCGGAATCTCGACGTCGTTCATGCGCGGCTTGAGGCTATGGATCAGGTCGGTCTCGATCCGCCGCCTGTCGGCCTCGTCGCGGATCGGGCCGAGCACGTAGCGCTCGGTGGCGCCGTAATACCAGTAGGCGCGGCCCCACTTCTCGTGCCCCAGGAGCCGCGAGCGCAAATCGTGCGCTTTGCCGACATAGAGCACTTCCAGAAAAAACGCCCAGCGCCGGCGCACGAAGATGTAGATGCCGCCCTGGCCGCCCGGCGGCAGACCGCCCTTGGTCAGGACACACTTGAACCGATAACGCCGGCCACTTTCGCCGCGCCAGGAATGCGCCCCGAAAAAGAACATGAGCAAAGCTCCTTCAACTTGGCGCGCAGGCTCGGCGGCGAATCGTAAATGCGCCGTTAAGACATTGCGTCGGGTTCGAGGCGCGGCGTAAATCGCCGCCTGATGGTCCTCGACGCTTTGCCCGCCCTCTCGATGCGCGAACGCCGCGCCGATCCGCACGGTTTCGCGCGCGCCATGGGCGAGAGCTACACGCGCTTCGGCTTCGCCATCGTCCGCGACCATGGTCTCGACAGCGCAACGATCGCGCGCGCGCTCGATTCGACCAAGACTTTCTTCGCGCTGCCGGACGAGGTGAAGCGCCGCTATCACGTCGCCGGCGGCGCGGGCCAACGCGGCTACGTGCCGTTCGGGGTCGAGGCGGCGAAAGGCGCGGCCAAAGTCGATCTCAAGGAATTCTGGCACGTCGGCCGCGAACTGCCGGAGGGGCATCGTTATCGCGCTTTCATGCCGCACAATGTGTGGCCGAGCGAAATCGCGTCGTTTCGTGAGGACGTCTACGCGCTCTATGCAGCGCTCGATGCGCTGGGCGGCGAGCTGCTGCAATCGATAGCGCTGTTCTTGCAGCTGAAGCCGGACTTCTTCGTCAGCGCGACGCGCGACGGCAATTCGGTGCTGCGCCTGCTGCACTACCCACCGACGCCGCCGAACCCCGAGGGCGTGCGCGCCGAAGCGCACGAGGACATCAACGTCATCACGCTGCTGCTCGGCGCCGAGGAAGCCGGCCTGCAGCTGCTGACGCGCGAAGGCAAGTGGCTCGATGTGAATCCGCCCGAAGGCGCGCTCGTCGTCAATGTCGGCGACATGCTGCAGCGGCTGACCAACCACCAGCTGCCGTCGACCTCGCACCGCGTCGTCAACCCGGCGCCCGAGCGCGCGCACCTGCCGCGCTTTTCGATCCCGTTCTTTCTGCACTTCGCGCCGGACTATCTGATCGAAACGCTGCCCGGCTGCGTCACGCCGGACAATCCGAACCGCTATCGGCAGCCGATCACGGCACAGGATTTCTTGTTCGAACGCTTGCGCGAGATCAGGTTGGCTTGATCACGCGGCGGCGAACCGCACGCCGGTCATCCTTTCACTCAACGCCCAAAGCCGGTCCGCCAGCTCCGCGTCGATCGCCCAGGGCCGGACGCCGCTGAAGCCCTTGTCGTCGGGCGGGACGGCGACGGCGATGTCGCAATCTTCGCAATAGACGCCGCCCTTGCCGTCGAGTTGGGCGTTCGCCGCGCACCAGACGCTCGTGGCGGCGCCTTGGCTCGGCGTCTTGAAGCGTTCGTTGACGTTGCCATGCTCGTCGATCCAGCCCATCGCCTGCTGCTCTTCGCGCGGCATGTAACGCTGTAGATCGGTCATGATGCCGCCCGGATGGACGGCGAAGGCGCGCACGCCATGCGCCGCGCCGCGCGCGTCGAGGCCGATCGCGAACAGCGCGTTCGCCGATTTGGCGCGGCCATAGGCGAGCCACTTGTTGTACTCGGTGCGCTCGAAGTTCGGGTCGTCGAGATCGGGCGGCGCGATGCGGTGGCCGATCGAGGAGAGCGAGACGACGCGGGCGCCGCCGGCCGCCTTCAGCGCCGGCCAGAGCCGCGCCGTGAGCTGGAAGTGGCCGAGATGGTTGGTGGCGAATTGCGCCTCGTAGCCGCGCGCATCGCGCATCAAGGGCGAGGCCATGATCGCGGCGTTGTTGATCAGGATGTCGAGCTTCTTGGTGCGCGAGAGAAAGCCGCCGGCGAAGGCGTCGATGCTGGCGCAATCGGCGAGATCGAGCGCCGCCTGCTCGACATTTGCGATGTTCACCAACGCCTTCTGCGCCTTCTCGGCGCTGCGCGCAGGCGCGATGACGATCGCGCCGGCGCCGGCGAGCGCCTTGGTCGTCTCGAGCCCGATCCCGGAATAGCCGCCGGTGACGATCGCGACCTTGCCGGCGAGATCGCGCCCGCCCAGCGCCTCGCGCGCCTCGGTGCGCAGGCCGTAGCCTGAATTGATCGGCGCTTGTGGTGTGCGCATGGCCGCCCTCCTGCCTGAGCGCGAACGCTAGCGTCGCGCACATCCTGTGCGCCAGGGACGTCCATTAGGTCGACAAGTGGCCGAGGGCAGCGCTCAGCGTGCGGCGATCAACATGATCGCCTGCGCCGGATCGAACAGGCGTCCGCCGCGCCAGAGTTCGACGTGCACGTGCGGCGCATCGTTGGCGGCGATGCGGCCGATCACGTCGCCCGCTTCGATGCGCGCGCCGGCCGCGAGCGTCACGGCCTCCAAGTTGGAGAAGCGCGTGCGCCCTTCGGCGCTGTGATCGATCTCGACCACCTGGCCGCGATAGCCGGCGAGCGCGCCCGGCGCGTGCACGGCGATCACTTCCCCGCCGGCCGGTGAGCGCACCTCCGATCCAGCTGCGGCGGCGATATCGACGCCGCTATGAAACGATCCCGCCTCGCGTGGGCCGAAGGCGCTGCTGATATGCGCCTGCTGCGCGACCACCGGGGCGGAGAATTGCTCCGCGTCGGCTGCGCCCGCACTCACGGCGAACATGATCGCCGCGGCCAAAATCGTTCTCTGCATCGAACCCGCTCCTGATCCGCTTACAGAAGGCGTAACCCGATACGGCGGCAGCCGCCGCTTACAAATCGGTACGGGTCGATCAGGCGACAGGCTTCACCGCCGCCGCGGCTCGTTTCGCGCGCGCACGGGCTTCGTCCGTGTTCGCCCCGCGGGCGAGCGCCACGCCCATGCGCCTCTTTTTGAAGCTCTCCGGCTTGCCGAACAGGCGCAGATCGCTCTCGGGCGCGGCGAGCGCTTCGGCGACGCCTTCGAAGGCGACGCCCTTGGCGTCCATGCCGCCATAGATGACCGCGCTTGCGCCCGGCGCGCGGAGACTGGCGTCGACCGGCAGGCCGAGGATGGCGCGCGCGTGCAGCGCGAACTCGCTTTGATGCTGGCTGGCGAGCGTGACGAGGCCGGTGTCGTGCGGCCGCGGACTGACTTCGGAGAACCAGACCTCGTCGCCTTGGACGAACAGCTCGACGCCGAACACGCCATGGCCGCCGAGCGCGGCGGTGACTTCGCCGGCGATCTTGCGCGCTCGATCGAGAGCGCGCGCGCTCATGGCTTGCGGCTGCCAGCTTTCGACGTAGTCGCCATCGACTTGCTCGTGGCCGATCGGTTCGCAAAAATGCGTGCCGCTCGCAGCGCGCACGGTGAGCAAAGTGATCTCGAAATCGAACGCGACCTGCCCTTCGACGATCACGCGCGGCTGCTGCACGCGCCCGCCGCTCATCGCGTAGTCCCAGGCCTTCGCGACATCGGCTTGCGACTTCAGCCGGCTCTGGCCCTTGCCGGAGGAGGACATCACCGGCTTCACGAAGCAGGGAAAGCCGATCCGATCGATCGCGGCCTGCATCTCCTCCAGCGAAGACGCGAACGCATAAGGCGAGCACGGGAGCTTCAGCTGTTCGGCGGCGAGCACGCGGATGCGCTCGCGATTCATGGTGACATGGGCGGCGTTGGCGGTGGGGATCACGCGCGCGAGGCCGTCCGCCTCGATCCGCACCAGTTCGTCGGTGGCGATCGCCTCGATCTCGGGCACGATGATGTGCGGCCGCTCGCGCTTGACCAGAGCGCGCAGCGCTTGGGCGTCCGTCATGTCGATCACGTGCGCGCGATGCGCGACTTGCTGCGCCGGCGCGTCGGCGTAACGATCGACGGCGATGGTCTCGACGCCGAGCCGCTGCAGCTCGATGACGACTTCCTTGCCGAGTTCGCCGGCGCCGAGCAGCATGACGCGGAGCGCGTTGGGGGAAAGCGGCGTGCCGATGCGGGTCATGGTCATGAGGCGCCCTCCTACCCTCCCCCTGCTGGGTTTGTCATGCTAGATTGTCTTCCATGAATGCGCCGATCCTCGCGTCCCAATGGCCAAAGGCCCGCTACTCGGTGGCCCAGATTTGGGGCCTGATCGAGCGCGGCATTATCAATCATGAGGCAAAGTTCGAACTGCTGGACGGGGAGATCAGGCCGGTGTCGCCAAAGGGTCCGCTGCATGAGGGCATTCGCGTCCTGATCAACCGCTGGCTGGCGACATGGCCGAAGCGATTTGACGTACTGGCGGAGACCACGCTTTATCTGGATGAAAGTTCGTTTCTCGAGCCGGACTACGTGATCTTTCCCGCGGACTTGCCGATCGAAGAGCTAGCTCCGAGCAAGGTGGCGCTTGCTATCGAGGTGGCCCATTCCTCGTGGGAGTACGACACCACCGAGAAGGCGCAGCGCTACGCCGAACATGGCGTGCCGGAATATTGGGCCATAGATGCAGAGCACAAGGTGATCCGGGTGCATCGTGGTCCGAGCGCCAGCGGCTGGTCCGACGTGCAGGACGTCGCGGCGGGCGGTGTCGTGTCGCCGCTTTGCGCGTCTGAGGTCGCATTCTCGTTGCTTTAGTGGCTTTGGCGACGAAGTAGCGCCCGCACAGTCCGCCCCGCTTCCTCAATCGGATGCGCCGCCGCCTCTTCGCGCTTCTTCGCCAAATTCAGCCCGCCGCTGCGGTGCTCCGCCATCCATTCGCGCGCGAACTTGCCGGATTGGACGTCCGCCATCGCCGCGCGCATCGCCTCCTTCACGCGTTCATCGATGATACGCGGGCCGGTGACGTATTCGCCCCACTCGGCGGTGTTGGAAATGGCGAGGTGCATGCCGGCGATGCCGCGTTCGTGGATCAAATCCGAGAGCAGCTTAACCTCGTGCAGGCAATCGAAATAGGCGAGCTCCGGCGGCGTCCCGGCTTCCACTTGCACTTCCCACGCGGTGCGGATGAGGTGCGTGAGGCCTCCGCAAAGCACGACTTGCTCGCCATAGAGATCGCCCTCGGTTTCGATTTTGAACGTCGAGGCGATCATGCCGGCGCGGCCGCAGCCGATCGCCGCGGCGTACGAGTACGCCAGCGCCTCTGCGCCGCCATTGTCTTGGGCCACCGCGACGATGCACGGCAGCCCGCCGCCTTTGACGTACGCGTCGCGCAGCGCCTTGCCCGGGCCTTTCGGCGCGACCATGGCGACGTTCACCTCCGCGGGCGGCGCGATGAAGCCGTAATGGTAGGCGAAGCCGTGCACGAACATCAGCGTCTGCCCGGCGCGCAAATGCGGCGCGATCTCCGCCGCGTAGAGATCCGGCATCGCCTCGTCCGGCGCGCACATCGCCAACACGTCGCAAGTGCGCGCGGCGTCCGCGACCGTGATCGGAGCGAAACCGTCCGCGCGCGCCTGCGCCATCCGCCGCGCCGCAGCATGCAGCGCCACGGCGACATCGACGCCGGCGTCGCGCAAGTTCAGCGCGTGCGCGTGACCCTGCGCGCCATAGCCGATCACCGCGACGCGCTTGGCCTTGATCAGCGCCGGATCGGCGTCGCGCTCGTAGAAAACCTGCATCGAATTCCTCGTGACGCGGGTTACGGCCCCGCTGGCAAGTTCCGTCTCTAACCGATGCCCCGGCCTCGCGCCACATTTGGAGACGACATGCGCTACGACCTCATCTTCATCACTACGGCCTTGCTGTGCCTGCTTGTCGGCGAGTCGCTCGGCATCTGGATGGGCGTCGCACACGACTTCACATTCGCGCCGGTCCACGCGCACTTGAACCTGCTGGGCTGGGTGACGCTCGCCGCCTACGGGCTGATGCACCGCGCTTATCCCGCGCTCGGCGCCTCGCGCCTCGCTGGCCCACAATGTGCGCTGGCGGTCCTCTCATCGGTGGCGATGCCCTCCGGGATCGCGTACGCGATGCTGACGCAGAACCCGATCGTCGCGATCGTCGCAGCGCTCGGCGTTTTTGCGGCGACGGCCGCGTTCATGATCATGTTCGTCCGCAAAGCACGCTTGGCGGTCTGATTTGCGTCCTCTTGCGAAGCGCGGCCGAGCGCTTAGCTTCGCAAGAGGAGGCCGCGATGGCGAGCGCAGGTGAGATCGTCCGGTTCTGGCGCGACGCCGGTCCGAAGTTCTGGTTCGTGAAGGACGAGACCTTTGATGGGCGCTGCCGCGGCTTCGAGGCCGAGCATCACGCCGCCGCGCGCCGCGAACTCGCGCATTGGGAGATGGACGCCGAAGGCGCGCTCGCGTTGCTCATCCTGCTCGATCAGTTTCCGCGCAACATCTACCGCAACTCGCCGCACGCCTACGCCACCGACACGATGGCGCAAGCCATTGCGCTGCGCGCCATCGACCGGCGCTTCGACGCCGCGACCGACACCGATCTGCGCGTATTCTTCTATCTGCCGCTCGAACACGCCGAGGACCTCGCGCTGCAGGAGCGCGGCGTCGTGCTCACCGAAGCGATGCGCGATCCGGAGTTCACGAAGTATGCCGTGCTCCACCGCGACATCATCGCCCGCTTCGGCCGCTTCCCGCACCGCAACGTCATCCTCGGCCGCAAGTCGACGCCGGAAGAGCTGCAGTTCTTGGCGGAGGGCGGATTTGCGGGTTAGCGGATAGGCGCGTCGAAGGCGTAGCGCCAATTGCCCTGATAATCGCGTGTCCACACCGAGACGTAGCGGCCTTCGCGGCGCGTTCCGTCCGGCAGGATCATCACCGAATTGCCCCAGGTCCAACCCATATCGCCGCGCGCCGAGACGCGGCCCGTTTCCGGCGCCCATTCGAGCCGGGCGCCTTCAGGCCAGGCGGTATAGGTGTGGGCGATGCCGGCGCGGCCGCTGGCGATCTCTTCGCCGGTGACGATCATCGCGTCTTCCGCTGCGAAATGCTGGAACGCCGCCGGCACGCCCTCATTCTGCGCCATGGCGGCGAAGTCGCGATCCGCCTGCATCAGCTCCGCCACCGCCGCGGCCGCGAGTTCCTCTTCGGTCCGCGAGCCGGCGAGTTCGCTCAAGCGCAGCACCAGGCGCCCGCCCGCGTCGGAGTTGGCGACGCACGGACGCGCCAGCGAGGTGGCGCGCCCTTCGAAAGCGAGTTCGACATAGGCCTGCTCGCCGGCGGGGCAGACTTCGGTCGCGCCGCCGACTTGTCCGCCAATACCCGCCGCCGCGCGCACCAGCGCCACGATCTCGTTGCGTTGCGCGGCGCTCAGCGTTGTCACGCGCGGCGCGTCGCCGCCCCAGAGCCACCAGCCGGTGGAAGGATGGCCGGTGAAGCGGCGGACGTAGAGTTTCGCTTCCTCGCCAACGAGATCGTAACGGATCACCCGTGCGACGCCGCCGCGGCTCGGCGCGATCGTCACCCGCACCGCCACCGGCACGCCTTCGGCCATGATCAGCGCGCGTCCGCCCGTCGTGGGGATTACGTCAGCCGAAAGCAGCGCCTGCGCCCATTGCGGCGCGCGCAGCGAGAGGTTCTGCGCCGCGGCCGTCGCAGCCAGCGCGATCACCGCCCCGCAAAGCGCGGCTGCGCGGACCAAATTCCTCATTCCAACCCCTCGCCAGTCGTTCAAGCGACCGGACCCTAGACCGCTCCGCTCCCGACCGGAACCCGTCAGCGTCAGTGCTGCGGCGGCTCGCGCACAGGCTGTCCATCGCGCAACACCCATTGCGCGGTGCCGGCGACGCGGTCGATCTCCGCCTGCAGATCGCGCACCGCGCGCGGCATGCCGACGCTCGTGCCGCCGTAATCCACAAGCCGTTTGGTGCGGCCGTTGCGGGTCAGCGTAATCGTGGTGGTCGGAAGATCGGTCATCTGGCCGCGATACTCGTCGCGCAACTGGTCGAAGCCGACCTCGTCGAAGCGCTGCAGCAGCCGCTCGACATCCGCGACCGGGATCGTCGACGTCCGCTCGCCGACGACGTTGACGAATCTCCGCCCTTCGTAGCGCACTTGGCCGTCGTCACTAATGCTGACCGTGTACTCCGGACAGAAGCCGAAACAGACGGTGCGCTGCAGCGTAATTTCCATGGGCCGCTCCTCAGCCGGCGCCTCCACCGGAGCGCAGGCGACCAGCACGATCGCCGCGAACACAGCACGGGTGGCTTGGGCCATGTTCATGTTCGTCACTCCAGGCGCGCCGCCCGCCCCAACGGCGGCCGGCATGTCACACGATTGTGCGCATTACAGCACCCAAGCTTCGGGCTAGAATGAGGCAAAGGGAGGCCAGCCATGACCATGTCAGTCAGACTGACGACGGCGGCAGCCGTCGTCGCGCTCGGGTTCGCGGGCGCAGCGCTCGCGGCGCCAGGCGGAGGCGGCGGCGCGGGACCCGCGCCGTCGGTGAGCCCACGCGAAGATCCGCAAGCGGCCTACCAAGCCGGCGTGGCCGCACTCAATGCGCAGAACTATCGCGAAGCCATCCGCCAGTTCCGTAGCGCGCGGCGCGCTTTGCCCGATAGCGGCGCAATCAATTACGCGCTCGGCGTCGCCTATAACGGCGCCGGCGAAACCGATGATGCGCGCGAATCCTTCGAACGCGCGGCGCGGGCCGACGACGCGCCGGCGGCGACGCGGCTGCAGCTCGGCCTCATTCACATCGCCCAAGGCAATCGCGATGAAGCTGTGGCGCAGCAAACGGCGCTGGCGCAAATGATCTCAGCCTGCGACGGCGCCTGCGGCGATGCGCGCCGCGCGCAGCTGCAAGCCGCGCACGATCAGCTGACGCGCGCGCTCGCCGCGCCCGCCGATGCGCCGCAGGCCGATCCCGCCGTGACGGGCTGGATTTTTCCGAATGTCGAGGAAGGCCGGGCCGCCTACGCCGAGGCGGTCGGTCTCATCAACGCCGAGCGCTTCCCGGAAGCGCTCGACGCGCTGGCGCGCACGCAGGCGGCGATCGGCCCCAGCGCCGACGTGCTGAACTATATGGGCTTCGCCAGCCGCAAGCTCGGACGTCTGGATGAGGCGCTCGGCTATTACCGCGAAGCGCTGCGGCTCGATCCGGCGCATCTCGGCGCAACCGAGT
Organism: Vitreimonas sp.; assembly: GCF_035627415.1. Taxonomy (GTDB): domain Bacteria; phylum Pseudomonadota; class Alphaproteobacteria; order Caulobacterales; family Aquidulcibacteraceae; genus Vitreimonas. Next base: position 19,998 of record NZ_DASPLU010000033.1, read on the forward strand.
ATCTGGGCGAACTCTACATCCAGATGGGCGAGCTCGACCGCGCGCGCACGCAATTGGCGCGGCTCGACGACCTCTGCACCTATGGCTGCGCCCAGCGCGAAGAGCTGGCGCGCTGGATCGAACGGGCGGAGTGAGGGCGCCGCGCCTTTTGCTGGCGCCGCTGTTGCTACTGGTGAGCGCGGCGGCCGAGCCGCCGTTGCTGCTGCGGGACCAGAGCTGGACTGAAAGCGCCGATCTCGCGCATGCGCTGACGCATGCGCCTTCCGAGTGCGCCGCGCCCGAGACCATGTCCGACGCGGCGCTCGCCGGGCGGGCCCTCTTTCGCAGCCCGGTGCTCCTAGGCGGACCGGCCGCGCGCGCGGGGTTGTCGTGCAACGCCTGTCACAGCAATGGCCGCGTCAACGCACAGTTTCTATTGCCCGAGCTGACGGACCGCGCCGGCGCCGCCGACGTGACGTCCGAGTGGTCGAGCCGCGTGCGCGGCGACGGCGTCATGAATCCGGTGGCGATTCCCGACCTGGCCGGCGTCGCCCAGCGCACTGCGTTCGGCCATGCGCGCGAGCCGTCGCTCGAAATCTTCGTGCGCGGCGTGATCGTTGACGAGTTTCAGGGCGAAGCGCCCACGGCGTCGCTGCCGCTGGTGCTCGCGTATCTGCGCACTCTGGATCAAACCGCCTGCAGTTCGACCGCAGCACCCGTCACGCTCGCCACTGCCGCCGACGATGTGCGGCGGGGCTTCGCCGCCGCTCAGAGCGTGGAGGATTGGCCCACATCGAGCCTTATCCTGGCGGCCGCACAGGATGGCCTCGGGCGCATCGCCGAGCGGCTTCCGCCGCAGGCGTTTCAGCGCGAACGGCAGAGGATCGCTGCGCTCTCTCGCGAACTCACAGCGATGCGCAATGGCGGCCCGGAGGCGTTGGCGGTCGCCGCGCCTGGCTGGCGGGCCCGGTTTGACGCCGCCGTGGCGCGGATCGCGCGGCGCGAACACCGCACTTACTTCAACGAAGCGACGCTCCGCGCGGCGCTGGGCCGCTAGGAGAGCAGAGCCAGCGCCGCCGCAACGCGCTCGTTCACGTCTGGCGCCGCGATGCGTGGCCAGTCCAGCATCTGCCCGGCGATCCAGGTAAACTGGCGCTTGGCGTAGCGTCGCGTATCGCGCTGGCCGATCTTGGCGGCTTCCCCGAGCGTCAGCTCGCCGCGCACATGCGCCATCAAAGCCGGCGCGCCGTGCGCCTTCATGGCCGGCAGCGCAGGATCGAGCCCGCGCGCCGCAAACGCGCGCACCTCCTCAAGCGCGCCCTCTTCCAGCATCTTCTCGAAACGCGCATCGATGGCTTGGTAGAGGGAGGCGCGCTCCGGCGTGAGCGCGAGGCCCGCCCATTCCTCGCGCGGCAAGGCCGGCTTGGTGTTGGCCTGTAGCGTGCTGATGCTTTCGCCGGTCGTCTCCAGCACTTCGAGCGCGCGCAGGATGCGCGGCGCATCGTTGGGCTCGAGCCGCGCCGCCGTTTGCGCGTCGCGCGCCGTCAATTCCGCATGCAGGGCGGGCGCGCCTTCCGTTTCGGCGCGGGCGCGCAACGCCGCACGCACCTCCGGATCGGGCGCAGGGATGTCCGCCAACCCTTGCGTCAGCGCTTTGAAGTAAAGTCCGGTGCCGCCGACCAGGATCGGCGCCGCCCCACGCGCGCGGATCGCCGCGATCGCCGCCAGCGCGTCGCTCAGCCAGCGCCCGGTCGAGTAAGGCTCAGCGGCATCGACGTGACCGTAAAGATGGTGCGGCGCCTGGTCCTCTTCCTCGGCCGTTGGCCGCGCCGTCAACACTCGAAAGTCGCGGTACACCTGCATCGAGTCCGCATTTACGATTTCGCCGCCGATACGCTCCGCCAGGGCGAGCGCCAGCGCCGACTTGCCGCTGGCGGTAGGACCCATGATCAGGAGCGCGCGCATTTTTGGGGACTCGGGGTTGGGGATTGGGGCGCGACGCTATCAGATGCAACCTTGCTACAGCACAGCGATCTGTGAAGAAGGGATTGTTTGGCGCAGAATGCCAGCTTCAGCTCCGAATCCCCAGTATCCAATCCCCAAGCCCCAAACCCGATGAAACACGCCCTCGTCTTCGTCGCCTCACCCGACGACAAGCCCGCCTACCGCGAAGCGCTGCTGATGCTCGGGCGCGTGGCGCTGTCGCGCAAGCTGCCGCCGCCCGACGTGCTCTCGGGCTGGGAAAGCGCGCAGTGGATCTACGACAGCGTCGACGGCGAGCTGCGCCAAGAGGCGGCCGCCGCCGTGGCCGAACTGCCGGTGGACTGGGCGCTCACGCCGGTCGCGGGACGTAAGAAAAAACTGCTCGTCGCCGACATGGATTCGACAATCATCAACGTAGAATGCCTCGACGAGCTGGCGGACTTCGCCGGCATCAAGGCGGAGATCGCGGCCATTACCGAACGGGCCATGCGCGGCGACCTGGAATTCGAACCGGCCTTGCGCGAGCGCGTCGCCAAGCTGAAGGGCCTCGCAACCGAGGCGCTGCAGAAGACCTACGATGAGCGCGTCCGACTCAATCCCGGCGCCGCCACTCTGGTGAAGACGATGGCCGCTAACGGCGCGCGCTGCGTGCTCGTATCCGGCGGCTTCACCTTCTTCACCGAACGCGTGGCGGAGGCAGCGGGCTTTCACGCCAGCCGCGCCAACACGCTGCTCGAGGATGCGACGGCGCTCACGGGCCTCGTGCAAGAACCCATTCTAGGCCGCGCCGCCAAGCTCGACGCGCTGCGCAGCGAAGCGCGGGCGCTCGGCGTTTCGGAACAGGATGCGTTGGCCATCGGCGACGGGGCCAATGACCTCGACATGATCAAGGCGGCCGGCTTCGGCATCGCTTATCACGCCAAGCCGCTGGTGGCCGCGGAAGCGGACGCCAAGATAGATCACATGAGCCTGGAAGCCGCTTTGTTCTTCCAAGGCTATCGCAGGGGGGAATTCGTATCATGAAGAAGCTGGTCTTCGCGCTCGCGGCGCTCGCCGCCGCCTGCAATCCGCCTGCTGCGCAGAACGAAGCGCCGACACAAACAGCGACCATGCTGCCCATAGCGGACGGCGCAGGCAATCGCATGGAAGCGTTGATCGAGGACGGCTCGGGACGCTTCTGCACTGGCGACGGCGTCTGGTGCGTCGCGCGCGACGGCGTCGTCACCAATGGCGGCCAGGAACGCGCGCGCATCGCCATCACGGCGGACGCGGATCGCGAACAAGGGATTTGGCCGGCGATTATCCGTCAAGGCCGCAATGACGAACGTATTATCGTCGGCGTCACCAACACGGCGTCGCAAATGTATTCCGGCGGCGGCGGCCAAGCCACGCACGTAACACTTTATGGCATCTCCGGCGCGGCCGTCGCGCCGATCCTCACCGCGCCGCTCTCGGGCGAAATCACAATTCGCGCCTGCTTCGACGAAGACGACATGCGCGCCCGGCGCGAGGCGTGCCACGACGAATACAAGTTCGCCGGCGCCCTCACGCTCGACACCGCCGTCGCCAGTGGCGCGCCGCGCCTCGTGCTCACCACGGAGGCGACGAGCTATCCGGGCCGGCGCAGCCGCTCCAGCGACTCCACGCAAGAAACGCCGCTGCAAGACACAGACCTGCAACGGGTCCGCGACGAAACGTGCAGTTACCGCCGGGTGGCGAGCGAGGCGAGCGGCGCTTATGTGTGGGACGCGCCGCTGCCAGCGTGCGCCGACTACCTGGAGCCCTGATTGAGCCTGCCGCGCAAGCCTCGGGCCGTCGTGTTCGATCTCGACGGCACGCTGATCGATTCCGAAGCGCTCGTGAAAGACGCCCACTTCGCCGCCTGCGCGAAGCTGGGGTTCGTCATGACCGAGGCGCAATTCTTGGCGCTCGTCGGCATGCACCGCGAGGCCAACGACGCGCAGCTCAAGCTCTATTACGGCGACGACTTCCCGCTCGAGGACTTCATCGCCGCAACCCGCGCGCATGTCGGCGAACGCGTCGCGCCGCTGAAACCCGGTGCGGTCGAACTCATGAACGCGCTGGACGAACTCGCGCTTCCTTACGGCCTCGCCACCTCGTCGCGCCGGCCCTGGGTCGAACGCCACTTCACCGCGCATGGCCTTACCGAACGCTTCCAGGCCATTATCACGCGTCAAGATTGCGTCGACGGCAAGCCGCATCCCGAACCCTATCTCAACGCATCGCGCCTGCTCGGCGCGCCGCCCTTTAGCGTGCTTGCGCTCGAAGACTCACACGCAGGCGTCCGCTCCGCACACGCGGCCGGCTGCATGACGGTGATGGTCCCTGACCTGCTCGCGCCGGACGAGGAAATGCGCAGCAAGGCGCGCGTTGTCGGCTCGCTGCACGACGTGTTGGCGCTGTTGCGCTAAGTCCGCGCCGCGAGCCGGCGATAGGTTACGCCGCCCTCGCGGTTGATGCGCACGACCACCGGATGCTCGCCGGTGGCCGCCCTGCCCGCGATCGCGCGCGCCGCTGCGAGCGAATCCACGTCTTCGGCCCCGATCGCCTCGATCACGTCGCCGGGGCGCACCACGCCTTCATTTTCGCCGCCCACATCCACCGCCAGCACGACAAGGCCACGCACGTCAGGTTCGATCTGGAACTCCTCACGCAGACTCGCGTCCAGTTCGCTCAACGCCACGCCGAAAATGCGCCCGCCGCGCGGGCCCCCGTCGCGCCGCGGCGCCAGCGAACCATCGTCGCGGGCAATTCGCGCGCCGTCGCTCTCCTGCAGCCGCTCGATCGACGCGACGATGGTCAGGCGCCGTCCGTCACGGAGAATCTCGATCTGCGCCTGCGATCCCACGGCGGCTTCGCCGACCATGCGCGTGAGCGAGCGGCTGTCGGTCACATCGCGTCCGGCGAACCGGAGCACGATATCGCCTGGCCTCAATCCCGCCGCCGCCGCCGGGCCGCCAGGCGTGATGCGCGTAATCACCGCGCCGGCGGCGCCGTCATAGCCCGCCCGCTCGGCCATCGCGCGGTTGAGGTTGGCGAGCCGGACGCCGAGCCAACCCCGGCGCGTCTCGCCGTAGCGCACGAGCTGATCGACGACGGGGCGTACGATCGAGGTCGGCGTCGCAAAGCCGACGCCTACGCTCGCGCCGGTCGGCGTCAGGATCGCAGTGTTGACGCCGATCACCTCGCCGTCCGTGTTGAACAACGGCCCGCCTGAATTGCCGCGATTGATGGCGGCGTCAGTCTGGATGAAATCGTCATAACGCCCGGCGTCGATGTTGCGGTTGCGGGCGCTGACCACGCCTACGCTGAGGGAGCCGCCAAGACCGAACGGATTGCCGATCGCCAGCACCACGTCGCCGACGCGCGCGGTGTCGCTGTCGCCCATGTCGACGTAAGGCAGCGGCGCGCGCGCGTGCATGCGCAGCACGGCGATATCCGTCGCCGGATCCCGGCCGACGACGGTCGCTTCGAAGCGTTGGCCGTTCTGCAAGATCACCTCGATCGCGTCGGCCGCTTCGATGACATGGTTGTTCGTGACGACGACGCCGTCGGCGGAGATGATGAAGCCCGAGCCGAGAGACGTGATCTGCGCGCCGCCTTCGTCCAAGCCTTCGTTGAACCGCTCCATGGGCGAGCCCGGCGGGAACCGCGGCAAGTCCTCCACGCCCTCCACACGCTGGCTGGTGGCGATGTTCACGACCGCGGGCGACAAGCGCTCGACCAGATCGGCGTAGCCTTCGCGCGGCAGCTGCGTCTGCGCGAAAGCAGGCGCGGCGGCGAACAAGACCAAAGCCGAAACGATCGGACGCAGGCGGAACATGGCGCGAGACTAGCCGAGCGTGCGCAAGGCGCAATCGCCGCCGTCAGGCAAAAAGCGCGGACCCGCGCCCCTTACCCGCCCCGGCGGCGCTGCATGTAGCGGAAGAAATCGCTGTCAGGCGGCACCACGATCGGCGTGCCGGCCTCGATCGCCTGCTCGTAGGCGCGCATCGAGCGGTAGAAGGCGGCGAACTCGGGGTCGCGGCCATAGGCGCTCGCGTAGATGCGCGAACGCTCGGCGTCGCCCTCGCCCATCAGCCGCTGCGCTTCCTGGTTCGCGGTGGCGCGGATGATCTCCGCGTCGCGCGCGCCCTCGGCACGGATACGGCCGGCCACCTGCTGGCGTTCGGAGCGCATGCGCGCATAGACGCCCTCGCGCGTTTCGTTCGGCAGATCGGCCTGGCGGATTCGCACGTCGATGACGCGCACGCCGAGCTCCGGCGCGGCCGAGTTGTTGAGGTCGGCCTCGATCGCCTGCATCAGCTGCGCCCGGCGGCCCGAAATGATGTCGTTCGAGGTGGCGCCGCCCAAAGCACGACGCATCGCCGCCTCGGTGAAGGTGTTGAGCCGGCTTGCGCCGCCCTCCTCGGAGATGGCGCTCTGATAGAAGCGGCGAGCGTCGAGGATCTGCCAACGGACAATGGCGTCGACAATCAAACGCTCCTGGTCGGACGCGACGAACGCTTCGCCTTCAATTTCGGTGCCCAGATTGCGGCGATCGTAGATCACCACGTTCTCGACGAACGGCAGCTTGAAATAGAGGCCCGGCTCCTCGCGGTTTGGCGCATTGATGACGCGGGTGTACTCACCGAACCGCAGCACGATCGCTTGCCGATCCTGGCGGACGATGAACATCGAGTTCAGCACGAGGATCAGCAGCGCGAACGCAACGATCGCTATGACGGGCAGACTGCGCGGCATCAGCGGTCTCCTTGCGGCTGAGCGGTCGTGGCCGGCCGGCGCACCATCCCGTCTAGCGGAAGATACGGCACCGCGCCGCCGCGCTGATCGAGGATGACGAGATTGCCGCGCTGGTACACTCGCTCCATTGTTTCGAGGTACAGACGATCGCGGGTCACCTGCGGCGCACGGCGATATTCGGCGTGAACGGCGATGAAGCGCCCCGCCTCACCAGTCGCTTCGCGCACAACGCGCTCACGATAGGCCTGCGCCTCGTTGACGATCCGGGCCGTGTCGCGCTCGGCCTCGTTGACGCGGGTCGAAGCTTCCTGGCCCGCAATGACGACGTCGTTGAACGCCTCGATCACCGCCGGCGGCGCGGCGGCCGGCAACAATTCAACCTGAAGCACCTGCACGCCGGACTCGTACTCGTCGAGCGTCGCCTGCATTAGTTCTTCGACGCCCTGTTCGACGGCGCCGCGCTCGGTGGTGATGATCGGCTCGAGCAGACGGCGGCCGATCACTTCGCGCATGGCGCTCTCGGCCACTTGCCGTACGGCGAGGTCCGGTTCGCGCACGTTGAATGCGTACGCGACGGCGTCCTTGATATTGTAATAGATGCGGAACTGGATCTGGACGATGTTGCGATCGCCGGTGATCATCAGGCTCTCGTCCGGAATGTCGCGGATCTCGCGATTGTTTCCTTCTTCAAAGCCAATCGTCTCTGTGCGCTGGCCAGTGACGTTGATGGTGCGCTGCGCTTCGATCGGCGCGGGCAGATGCCAGTGGATGCCGGGACCGGAGGTGCGGTTGTAGTCGCCGAGACGGGTGATCACCGCCTGCTCGCCTTCGTCCACCTGATAGACGCCGCTCAGCAGCCAGCCCACGATCACGATGCCGACAATCAAGCGCCAGGAAAGCCCACGTCCGCCAGATGGGCGCTCGCCGCCGCCATTGCCGCCGCGCATGTTGAAGCGCTCGCGCATCTGGCGAAGCCAATCTTCGAGGTCGCCGCCTTGGGGGCGTTGGGGCGATTTTGGCGGTTGGCCCCATGGCCGGCGGGGGCCACCGCCCCAGGGTCCTTGGCCGCCGCCCTGCTGGCCGCCGCCCGACTGGTCGTTCCAAGGCATCAGAAGTTCTTTCCCGCCCTACCTGCGCGCCTGTTCTGGCCGCATGCGTGGAGCTTGCAGCGCTCCCGTGCGCGCCGATATGTGACCCATGTTGTGAAGGATCAAGCATGAACAACCGGTTGGCGCTGCTACGAGAGAGCGTCGAACAGCGTCTCGATGCGATCCGCGACCCTTCCACCGGCAAGGGTTTGTTCACGTCCGGCCGCATTTCCGGGCTCGAGGTGCGCTGGGACGGAAAGGTCTCGTTCACACTCGAAGCGCCGCCTGAAGTGGCCGAACATTATGTCGCAGTGCGCGACCGGGCCGACGCCGAAGTGCGCAAGATCGAAGGCGTCAGAGGCGTTACCGCGGTGCTGACGGCGCATGGGCCGAAACCGCAGAGCGCCGGCGGCATTGGCCGGGTCAAGCACGTGATCGCCGTGGCGAGCGCCAAGGGGGGCGTCGGCAAGTCGACGGTCGCGGTCAATCTCGCCTGCTCGTTCGCTGCGCTGGGGCACGGGACCGGTCTGCTCGATCTCGACGTCTACGGTCCGTCCGCGCCGACTCTGCTCGGCACGGGCGAGCGGCGCCCGCAGATGAGCCGTGAGAAGGTCCTCGATCCGCTCGATGCGCATGGGCTCAAGACCATGTCGATCGGCTATCTCGTCGATCCGGCTTCGCCGATGATCTGGCGCGGCGCGATGGCGACGAGCGCGGTCAGGCAGATGATCGACGAAGTCGCCTGGGGCGAACTCGACGTGCTCGTGCTCGACATGCCGCCGGGCACGGGCGATGTGCAGGTGACGCTGGTGCAGCGCGTGCCGCTGGCGGGCGCGATCATCGTCTCGACGCCGCAGGAGATGGCGCTCGCGGACGTACGGCGCGGGCTCGCCATGTTCGAGAAGACGCGCGCGCCGATCCTCGGCGTGATCGAGAACATGGCCTATTTCGAAACCGCGGACGGCAAGCGCACGCACATTTTCGGCGAAGGCGGCGCACGGCGCACGGCGGAAGCGGCCGGCGCGCCGTTCCTCGGCGAAATTCCGATCGACGTCGCCTTGCGCGAGAGCTGCGATGCTGGTGTTCCACTGGTCGCGGCCCAACCCGATCATCCCGTTTCGCGCCGCATCCTCGATATGGCCCAGGCGGCGCTGGCGAATGTGGCGCGGCTCAACAAAGCCGCGCCGCGCATTCAGGTGAAATAGCAGCCTCACCGCGCCTTGCGCGCGCTTTTGCGGGCCGAACTCTTGCGAGCCGTGCTCTTGCGAGCGCCGCGCTTGCGGGCGGATTTCCGCGCCGTGCTCTTGCGGGCGGCTGTCTTGCGCGCGCCGGCAGTTTTGCGGCCGGCGCTCTTGCGCGCGGCCTTGCGCGCCGTGCTTTTGCGCGCGCCGCCAGCGGACTTGCGCTTGCGCGTCGCCGCCGCCTTTTTCGCGGACTTCGACTTCGCCGCCTTCGAGCGCTTCGCTGAGGCGGCGCCGCCCTTGCGGCCGCCCTTCTTCGCCGGCGCCTTGTTGGTTTTCTTGCCGCGACCCGAGCCGCTTTTCTTGCCGCCGCCGCTCATCGCGTTCACGGTCGCCCAAGCGCGACGCTCGGCTTCGTCGTCGGACACGCCGCGCTCTTCGTAGCCCTCCTCGATGTGCTCAGCTTGGCGCTTCTGCTTGCTGGTGTAGCTCGACTTGTCTCCGCGGGGCATGGGCGGACTCCTTGCGTTGTGGATTACTCACAACGGTAGTTCGCGCGCTGATGTTCCGATTTGCGCCCTACTCCAGCCTCAGCACGCGGATGGTGTTGGTCTTGCCGGCGCGGCCAAACGGGATGCCGGCGATGATGGCGACGCGATCGTCTGGACCCGCGACGCCAAGCGCGCGCACGGCGGCGTCGGCTTTGTCGACCATGTCTTCGACGCTGGTGACGTCTTCCGTCACGCGGCTTCTGACGCCCCAAACCAAAGCGAGGCGCCGCGCCGTCGCGGTGACCGGCGTCAGACCGACGACGCCGCAGCGCGGCCGCTCGCGCGCGACGCGGAGCGCAGTCGAACCGGTCGCGGTGAAGGCGACGACGGCGGAACAGCCGATGACGTCGGCGATGTGGCGGGCGGAGAGCGCGATGGCGTCGGCGGTGGTGGCCTGGGGCGGGGTCATGTCGCGCGGCAGCGAGGACCAGTAGGCGTCGTCGGCTTCGACGGCGCGGATGATGCGGTCCATGATGGCGACGGCCGATTGCGGATGGCGCCCGACGGCGCTTTCGGCGGAGAGCATAACGGCGTCGGCGCCTTGATAAACGGCGGTGGCGACGTCGGAGGCTTCGGCGCGCGTCGGCGTGGCGGCTTCGACCATGCTTTCGAGCATGTGGGTGGCGACGATCACCGGGCGGCCGGCGGCGCGGGCGGCGCGGATGATCTGGCGCTGAGCGATCGGCACCTGCTCGGGCGGCAGCTCGACGCCGAGATCGCCGCGGGCGACCATCACCGCGTCGGAGAGGTCGACGATTTCATCGATCTTCTCGAGCGCGCTGGGTTTTTCGATCTTGGAGATGATGCCGGCGCGCTCGCCGATCAGCGCGCGGGCTTCGCGGACGTCCTCCGGGTGCTGCACGAACGAGAGCGCGACATAGTCGACGCCGAGATCGAGCGCGTAGACCAGGTCCTCGCGGTCCTTCGGCGTCAGCGCTGAGATCGGGATGCGGCGGGTCGGAACGTTGACCCCCTTCTGGTTCTTCAACACGCCGCCGAAATCGACACGCGCCTTCACCTGATTGCGCCCGCGCTCGATCACGGTGAGCTGCATCTTGCCGTCGTCGAGCTTCAGGATATCGCCGACCTCGAGCGCGTTGACGAGTTCGGCGTGCGGCAGGCGGATCAGGTGGCCTGAGCCTAGTTCTTCCGACGCTTCCAGCGTGACGATGTCGTTGTAGCGGAGCTTGGTCTCGCCGCGCTCGAACGAGCCGACGCGGATCTTCGGCCCTTGCAGGTCGGCGAACACGGCGACCGGCGCGCCGGCCTTCTGTTCCGCCGCGCGGATCGCCTGCATGCGGCGGGCGTGATCCTCGCGCGCACCGTGGCTGAAATTGAGCCGGAAGCAATCGACGCCGGCTTCGATCAGCATGGCGAGCCGTTCCGGCGGATCGCTGGCCGGCCCCATCGTGGCGACGATCTTACAATCGCGAGTGCGCATTGTTGCTCCGCAAGGCAGTAGACAGTGGGCAGGTAGGCAATAGGGACTCGGTGCGACAGGGGCAACTGCGCCCCTACTGCCTACCTGCCCATTGCCTATTGCCCCATCTTATAGGGTCCGCCCTTCTCCAGCGCGCGTTGATAGGCGGGGCGGGTTTGTTGCTGTTTCCTGACGCGAACCATGTTGGGATAGCGGTCGAGACCGCCGCGATTGTTTCCGGCGTCGAGGACGAAGCTCATCTGAATGTCGGCCGCGGTGAAACGATCGGCGGCGAAATAGTCGCGGCCTTCGAGGTGGGCGTTGATGAAGCTGAAATGGTTGTCGATCTCCGGCTCGACGCGCATCTGCATCAAAGGCGCGCCGTATTCGCCGAGCAGGCCGACATAGAGTTTCAGCAGCAGCGGCAACATGGCCGAGCCTTCGGCGAAGTGGAGCCAGTAGAGATAATCGAAACGCGCCGGACCGCCGGCTGGGACGGAAAGCGCGCCGGACGCTTGGGTCTCGGCTAGATATTCGACGATGGCGGCGGACTCGGCGAAGACTTTGCCGTTCGCTTCGATCACGGGTGACTTGCCGAGCGGATGAATCTGCTTCAGCTCCGGCGGCGCGAGGCGCGTCTGCGGATTGCGGGCGTAGCGGCGGACTTCGTAGCCGAGACCGAGTTCTTCGAGCAGCCAGAGGATGCGCTGCGAGCGGGATTCTTCGAGATGGTGGACGATGATGCTCATGCTCGGTGCTCCTATCCTCCTCCGCAAAGCGGGGGAGGTGTCGCCGAAGGCGACGGAGGGGGACGTCGCCACAACTTCCCCCTTCGTCGGCCCGCTACGCGCGCCGACACTTCCCCCGCGCGCGGGGGAAGATCAATACGCTCCAAAATTCAGTTTCAGCCCCGGCTCCGGCCAACGCATTTTCGCCAGCTTGCCGGTTCCTGACAGCGTCACGTAGGCGTCGCGCATGTCGGCGCCGCCGAAGGCGATGTTGGTGACGAGCGGATCGGGCAGCGGCGTGTGCGTCGAGGCGCCGGCCGGCGTGATGGTGGTGACGCCGCCATTGAGGATCGTGGCGACGCAGACATCGCCGTTCGCCTGCACGGCCAGGCTGTCAAAATAGCAGTGATAGGGCTGCACCGCGACGACGCGGCCGACGCCGCCGAGCGCGCCGGGCGCGACTTCGCCTTCGCCGGTGATGTCGAAGGCCCAGAGCTTGCCGGTTTCGGTTTCGGCGCAATAGACGACGTTCTCGTCCGGCGCGAGGCCGACGCCGTTCAGGCCGACATGGCCGTACGCCGCTTCCTTGATCAGCGACCCGTCGGGCTTGGCGTAATAGAGCCCGCCGCGATCGCGGCTGCGCAGATAGCCTTTGCCGAGGTCGGTGAACCAGAAGCCGCCGCTTTTATCGAAGACGAGATCGTTCGGGCCGCGCAGCTTGTGTTCGCCGACCGCTTCATAGATGCGCTCGACCTTGCCGGTGGCGAGATCGACGCGTTCGATGCGGCCGGTTTCGTAATCCTTCGCGGCGTGGCCCGGAATGGTGAGGCCGCCGGCGTCGTGCCAGGCGAAGCCGCCATTGTTGCAAACGTAAACCGCGCCGTCCGGACCGATCGCGGCGCCGTTCGGACCGCCGCCGATCTCAGCGATGGTTTCGCGCTTGCCGTTCCAGACCCGCGTCAGCGTTTGGCGCTTGATCTCGACCAGAATGACGCTGCCGTCCGGCATCGCGATCGGGCCTTCGGGAAATTCGAGATTTTCGGCGATGATTTCGATGTTGCTCATGGGGCGACGGTAAGCGGAGAGTAAGCGAATGGCGAGTGGCTAGAAGCGAATAGCGAGTAGCGAATTGGGAACGGGAATGGCGCATGGTTCGCGAGCGGCGCAACCCGCTCCCCATTCGCTACTCACTATTCGCCATTCGCTCGCAAAGCGAGAGGCGGGGCGCGTCGGACGCGCTGGGGTAGTGCCTAGTGTGCGTTGCATATCTCTACGCAACGCTGCGCGTCGAACGCGCCCCGGATCGGCCGTTTGTCCCGGATTGGCGAGCCAGGAGTTTTTGACTCATCTGCATGGTTTCGCACGCAGAGGTCTTAGCTCCTTATGACCACGAGCCGGTTCAACGCGTCAGCAGCTTCCGAAAGCCGCTGGACCCTGCGGTTTCATGCCCCGCAGGCAATGCAGACGCCGTTCGCTTCGCCGCCAGGATCGGGACCTCCTTGAAGCGTCCCAAGCCCGCGCACTTCCTCAACGATGGACGAGAGTCGTTCGCTTTCACGCTCTTCTCCCTTCCATCGAAGCGACGTCTGCCGCGCCGGTCGATGCGCTCACATTTCAAAGCTTCGGAGCTCTTCGAAATCCTCTCGTGTGAGAGCAAGGGCATTATACGTCAGGTCTGGCGCTGTCGGATTGATTTTTGCGCGGGCGTTGAAGTTGCGAGAATTTTGCTCGGAAACATGGGGGATAGAGCGCGCATCTATCCCCGTCATCCTGGGGCTCAGCGAAGCTGAGAACCCAGGATCCAGGGGCCAACGCCGCAGTGGTCGCCCCTGGATCCTGGGCTCGCGCTCACGCGCGCCCCAGGATGACGGAGAGCGGCGGGTAGACTCACCCATTCGCGCCGGACGGCGTCCTCACCCGCATCGTGTTTATGGGTCCCGGACTTGGCGCTGCGCGCCAATCCGGGAATGGGTGGCCTAATTTCGCTCCAGCACGCGGACGGTGAAATCGGCGTCGTCTTTGGGGCCGCGCGGGACGTGTTCGGCGGCGACTTCGCGCCAGTGTGTGCGGTCGAACGAGAGGAATGCGTCGCCTTCGGGTTCGAGGTCGACTTCGGTCAGCACCATGCGGTCGGCTTGGGCGAGCGTCGCTTCGAACAGCTGGGCGCCGCCGATGACGCAGACTTCATCGGCGCCGGAAGCCTCCGCCATCGCGCGCCCGGCGGCGAGCATGGCGGCAAGATCGGTGTAGACCCACGCGCCTTCGGCGACGTAGTCCGCGGCGCGCGTCAGCACGAGGTTTTGCCGGCCGGGCAGCGGCTTCACGTGCAGCGACTCCCAGGTCTTGCGCCCCATCAGAACCGGCTTGCCCATGGTGGCGGCCTTGAAGCGCTTCATGTCGGACGAGAGCCGCCACGGCAGATCGCCGCCGCGGCCGATGACGCCGTTCCTGGCGACGGCGACGACGAAGGTCAGTTTGGGACTCACGCGATCTTTCTAGTCTTGGCGCCGCGGCGCGTCATCCGTAAGCATAGGGGCCATGCCGCGCAATTTTATCGTCTATGGACTTGCAGCTCTCGCTGGGGTGATGGGCTATTTCGTTCTGCGTGGGCTGCTGGGCGGCGAGCTCATGCTGCTCGTGGGGCTGATCGGCCTCGTCGTGGTCGGCGTGATCATGTTTCGGAATTTGCGGACCAACCGCAAAGTCGCGGAGGCGACGCCGGAGCAACGGACGCAGGCGCTGGCGTTCACGCCCGACGTTGGTAAAGCGGCGCTCTACCTGTTCCGCAATCAGTTCGTCGGCCGCGCCGTGGGCGTGAACGTGCTGATCGACGGGCGCGAAGTCGCGCAGCTGAAGAGCCCGCGCTTCACGCGCATTCTGCTCGCGCCGGGCGCGCACCGGATCGCGGGTTACACGGGCACGAACAAGAGACCGGAGGACGGCGAAGGCCTGGCGTTCACGGCGAACGCCGGGGACGTGCTGGTGATGAAGTGCGAAGTGGAGGCGCAAATGGTCGGCGTCACGGTGAAGTTCACGCCGTTGGCGCTGGACGCCGCGCGCGCGGATGTGGGGAAGATCGCGCGGATGGTGACGCCGGACGTGGCCGAGATTTAGCTCGCGTGGCGCTTAGACGATCATCCTCACGCTCGATCACCGTCGACGGTGAACACTACCGTTGGACCTTCGCTGATAATCTCGACGTCTGGAACGTCACGATCCAGCAGGCCAGTGGGGCCGGCCAGAAACTCGTCATCAATTTCGACCCTCTAAACTCTCCGCCGACGGAAATCACACCCTCGATCGTCGCGCGCGGAATTCGGTTGGCGCTTGGAGCCGGATGGACGCCGTCCAGCCGCGGTGCGCCTTTGCGTGCAAAATTCGAAGGCGACGCGCTCCAAACATGGCGCGCCTAGGCGCCGTTCTGCCGTTCTACGGCGCTCTCGCGAACCAGATGATGTGGCGCGCGCCTTTGCCGCCGCGGCCGGCGCGGACCATGGTTTCCTCGACATCGAAACCGGCGTGCTTTAAGCGGCGCGCGAACTTTTCGTCCGGCCCGGCGGACCAGATCGCCAGCACGCCGCCCGGCTTCAGCGCCGCTTTCGCCGCCGTCAGCCCGTGCATGGAATAGATCTGATCGTTGTCGGCACGGGTGAGCCCGTCGGGACCGTTGTCGACATCGAGCAAGATCGCGTCGTAGCGGCGGTTGGCGCCGGCGATGGCTCTGGCGACGTCCCGCATGACGAGATCGACGCGCGGATCGTCGAGGCAGCCGGCGGTGAGCGCCGCCATCGGACCGCGCGCCCAGTCGATGATTTCGGGCACGAGTTCGGCGATTGTGATGCGCGCTTTGGGGCCAAGGCGCGCGAGCGCGGCGCGGAGCGTGAAGCCCATGCCGTAGCCGCCGAGGAGGAGATGCGGCGCGTCGGTGTTGTGCAGGCGATCGCAGGTCATGGTCGCGAGCGCTTCTTCCGAGCCGCTGAGGCGGCTCGACATGAGTTCGTTGCCGCCGAGAGCGATGATGAAATCGCCGCCGCGGCGGAAGAGACGCAGCTCCTCGCCGCCGGGGATTTGCGCTGTGGCGAGGAGTTCGCGGGGGATCATGGCGATGCTCTTACGCTCCCTCTCCCTCCTATGGGAGGGAGAGGGTTGGGGTGAGGGTGGAGCGCCGGTGTTTGCAATTGTCGCGCGCTAGTCTTCAGGCGATTGCGCCGCCCCCTCACCCTGCCCTCTCCCCCTCTCGGGGGAGAGGGTTTGCTAAACCGCGATCGGCGCCCTGATCGTCGGGTGCGCGACGTAGTTCTGCAGCGTGAAGTCGCCGTACTCGAACGCGAAGATGTCTTTGCGTTCGGGGTTGATCAGCATTTGCGGCGGGGCGTAGGGCGTGCGGGTGAGTTGTAGGCGCGCTTGGTCGAAGTGGTTGTGGTACAAATGCGCGTCGCCGAAGGTGTGGACGAAGTCGCCGGGCTGGAGGCCCGTCACTTGCGCCATCATTTGCGTCAGCAATGCATAAGACGCGATGTTGAACGGGACGCCGAGGAAGACGTCGGCGCTGCGCTGGTAGAGTTGGCAGCTCAGTTTGTCGTCGGCGACGAAGAACTGGAACAGGCAGTGGCACGGCGGCAGCGCCATCTGGTCCACTTCGGCCGGATTCCAGGCGCTGACGATGTGGCGGCGTGAGTTCGGATTGGTCTTGATCGACTGAACCACGTTGGCGATCTGATCGATGACGCGGCCGTCTTTGCTTTCCCACGAACGCCATTGCTTGCCGTAGACGGGGCCGAGCTCGCCCTCCTCATTGGCCCATTCGTCCCAGATCGTGACGCCCTGCTCCTGCAGCCAGCGCACGTTGCTATCGCCGCGCAGGAACCAGAGCAGTTCGAGGATGATGCTTTTCAGGTGCAGCTTCTTGGTGGTGAGCAGCGGGAAGCCTTGAGAGAGATCGAAGCGGAGCTGGCGGCCGAAGACGCCGCGCGTGCCGGTGCCGGTGCGATCGCCGCGGTCGACGCCGTTTTGGAGGATGTCGTCCAGCAGGCCGAGATAGGCGATGTCGGCTTGGCTGGGGGCGCCTTCTGGCGCGGGGGCGGGTTGGGCGTTCATTTCAAGTTCAATATGGGCCGACTCGGCAAAGCTCACCACGGCCGGCGCCTCGCGTCGCCCTTCGACACGCTCAGGGGTGACGCGATTGAGAGTGATCGAGGCCTCCTCCGGCGTCAGCCCGAGCCTGTCGAAGGCGGGATAACGGCGCACCCGGCCCGCCCCGTCTCCCGCACCTGTTGGATCAGCGGGCCGGCGAGCCAGGCGGCGCGGGCGTTGACGTTGACACCCGCCGCGCGGAGGGCGCGGGCCATCCATTGGTTGCAGACGTTGAACAGATGGAACGAGCCGCGCGTGCGCAGGAAAGACGAGCGGCCGACGACTTTGCCATCGCTGGTGCGGATCGGCGCGCCGGTTTCGTCGAGCACGAGCGCGCGGTCGACGTAGGCGACGAAGCGCTGGGCGCCTTCGCGGCTGACGCCGATGGCGGCGTCGGCGTTGGGGCCGAGATAGGCGGAGCTGGGGCCGGCGTTGTAGGCGACGTGGAGCACGCTGGGGCTCGGCGGGATCAGCGCGTCGAGGCCCATCAGCAGATCCGCGCCGTCGGAGCGGTAGAACGCTTCGTCGCCCCAGCCGATCAGGAAGCTTTCGGCCTCGGGATAGAGCCGGCGCAGCGGATGATCTGCGGGAAAGATCGCCGCCGGCGCGCCGATGTCGCTGTGATAGCCGTTCGAATAGAGGCGAAGCTCGACGCAATTTTCGGGCGTCGCGGGCGCGACGTTTGGCGCGGGCAGCGGCATGTAGAGCCAGACGAACAGCGCAACGCCGGCGAGCAGCACGCTCGCGGCGATCGGACGCCGGCTCAGGGCGCGTCGTCGCTCGTCAACAGTTTCGCCCGGAACGCCCATCCCGCCAGCAAAGCCCCCGCCATGGGCGCCGCGATAAAGAGCCAGAGCTGGCTCAACGCGTCGCCCAACACCCACACCGCAGGCCCCAAGGAGCGGGCCGGATTGACCGACACACCAGTAACCTGAATCCCGACGATGTGAATGGCCGCAAGCGTGAGGCCGATGGCGAGACCGCCGAATTCGGAGCCCTTCTGGGTCGCGCCGAGCACCACGGTGACGAAGATGAAGCCGGCGACGATCTCGAAGATGGCGCAGGCGATGAGCGAATAATCCGCCGGCGAGCCTTGGCCGGAGGGCAGGCGCACGCCGTAGCCGTTCTGGCCGAGGCCGTTTTCGCTGAGCACGAAATCGGGCGAGCCGGAGGCGATCATCAGCAAGATGCCGGCGCCGACGACGGCGCCGAGGCACTGGGCGATCCAGTAGCCGGTCATCTCCACGGTGCGCATGCGTCCGGCGGCCCAGACGCCGAGGCTGACCGCCGGGTTGATGTGGGCGCCGGAGACGCCGCCGAGGCCGTAGGCCATGGCGACGACTGCAAGCCCGAAGGCCCAGGCGATCCCCTCCTGGCCGACGACGCCGAACCCGGCCAGCACCGCCGCGCCGCACCCGAACAGCACCAACGTCATCGTGCCGATGAACTCAGCCGCCAGCTTCTTGATCATAAGCGCCGCCTCTTCCCGCGGCTTGTTGGTAAGCTGAGTCTTGGAGCCGCACGGCATTTGTGTGCGGCCGCGACGCTCCCTATATTGGTCGCGTTCGGGCTTGCCCGGACTATGGCGATAAACGCGCGGAGATAGGCGGATCGGACCCGGGTGCGATGCCCGGCGGCTCCACCAAGAGGGGTCAGAAGCCAGAAATCAGAAGTCAAAAGCCGTTCTGATCTGATTTTCTGAGTTGTTTCTGACTTCTGTTGCTGGGGCCGAAATAGGATCGACGGACGTTGAAGGCCGTTGCTTTTGCTCGGGTTGGTCCCGTTACAGGCCAAACAGCATAGTTGCGAATGACAACAACGCTGAAGAGTTCGCCCTCGCTGCGTAAGCAGTGCGAGTGATCTCGACCTAAGTCCTACCGAGTAGCATCGCTAGGCGGGGCCCCCCGGCGCCCGGCAACAGAAGCCGGGGACTCCTTTTCATCACTTATCCACAGCACCTGCTCGCCCTTGGCGTGCGCGCGCGCGCCGGCGCTGCGCACAGACGCGTGCGAATTTCCGTTGCCGCGCAAACATTTGGCGAGTTGCTCACAGGCGCGTTCGCGCTCTGCGCGAAGCGGAGCTTGCTTCGCTGTCACGTTTCACACGCATGTGCGAACTGTTGCGCGGCGCAGACGTTTCGCCTCTCGACGTTGGAAACACTCGCGATTTCGCGCTCTGTGGATGAACAATTGACTGCCCGGAACGAGGCAGTAAGGGTGACCCCGGAGCCAAGGAGGGGCGGCCGTGGCCGACGATTTGATCGGGTATGAAAGCTTGATGCAGGACGCGCTGCGCAGCGTCGTGCGCGCAGCGTTGCAGGAAGCCGCAAGCCCGCGCGGCCTTCCTGGCAAGCACCATTTCTACATCACCTTCCGCACGCATGCGCCCGGTGTCGTGATCCCGGATCATTTGCGCGCGCGTTATCCCGATGAAATGACGATCGTGCTCGAGCACCAGTTCTGGGATCTCGAAGTCTACGCCGATCGCTTCCGCGTCATCCTGAAATTCTCCGGCCAGCCGCAGCCGATCACGATCCCGCTGAAAGCGATCACGCGCTTCTTCGATCCGAGCGTGAAGTTCGGACTGCAGTTCGAACATCAGCCGCTGGACGAAGCGCGCATGGCCTCCGGCGATGATGCGATCGCGCCGGCGCCGCGCGAAGTGCAAGCGGAAGCGCCGCCGCCGGCGCAGAGCGACAGCGCCGTCGTCAGCCTCGACGCATTCCGGAAGAAGTAAGCGCGGCTCAGTCCCTGCGCACTGCGCGCACGGTGATGCGGTCGCGTTCGCCGCTTTTGCGTTCGCACAGCAGCCGTGCGATCTGGCTGTCGTCGAAGAAGACGTGGCCTTTCAGCGCGTCGAGCAGCGCCTTGGCGAGATTGTCGAGATCGAGCGAAGGGACCTCGCCGACATATTCCATCGTGAGTTCGACCTCGAACTCGCCCCAGCGCGGGCGGATCTGAAACTCCTTGCGGAAGAACTCGTAGACGAGCGGCTTGTAGTAGCGCGCCTGCGTGGTGATGCCGTCGATGGCGAACTCGGCGCCGCCCGCGATCTCGCGGGCGCGCACCTTGCCGCGGCCGGTCCAGGCGTTCACGCCCGCACGCGATGCGTCGCGCGCATGGCGGCGATCAGAGCGGCGTGGAACTGGCCGCGGCGCTGCATCTCGCCGTCGGGCGCGTAGAAGAAGCACGGCGCATCGAGACCAGCGGCGGCAAGCGTCGCTTCGGCGGCGTCGATGCGGCCCCACAAGGTGACGAAGACACAGCGGCCGTCCTGCGCGGCTTCGCGCACGTCCTCCAGCACGGCGGCGCCTTCGGTGAGATCGACAATGACGGCGTCGCAGGAATTGGCGAGCAGCTGCAGCGTCAGCAGGCGCCAGTGCGGCGCGGCGCGCACCGGCAGCGCTTCCTCGGGTGACACGGCGGTCGCCAGATTGAGGCGCACGCGCCGGCGCAGACGCCGCGCCAGCGCGCGATAATCGGCGGCGTTCGCGATGGTCGGGCCTTCGGGCGCATCCATGCGGGCGACATGACCGAAGACGCCGAGCTCGCGCCGCGCCATCGCCGCGCTGGCGCGCTCGGCGCCGGCGCCGACGAGCAGCAGCCGCGCCGGTTTGCGCCGCAGTGCTGAAAGCGTCAGCCAGGCCGCCGACGCGGCGGCCAGGACGGCGCCGATCGCCCAGAGCGTCCGCTCGTCCGTGACGCGGCCGAGCGAGGCGGCCGCGAGCGCGGCGAACAGCGCGAAGGCGCTGAGCTGGGCCAATGCGCGGAACGCCAAACGCGCGCGCCGGCGCCAATCGAAGAAGAGCCGCGTTCCCTTCTCCAGATCGGCCGCGCCAATATGGCCCGCGACGCTGACGCGCCACGGGCCGGACGATATCCGCCGCGCGCGCATCGCCTCGGCGATCGCCCGGCGCGCCGCTTCGCTGTGGTCCGGATTGGCCGCGGCGGCCCTCAGCGCGCGGTCCGATAGGCGCTCCACCGCCTCGCGCGCCGGCTCCGGCGCGCGGAGCGCGCTCACCGTCCGCATGTCCTGCGCCTGCACGCCGCTGCCTCCGCCCCGTCCTTGCGCTTGATCGGCCGATTTCATCCTCATATCCCGTGCAGGAGACAAGGCGTCATTTCCTCCAAGGCATTCTCCATGAAAACGCGTACCGAAACCGACACGTTCGGACCGATCCAGGTCGAAGCGGACAAGTACTGGGGCGCCCAGGCGCAGCGGTCGCTGCAGAACTTCCGCATCGGCGAAGAGAAGATGCCGGCGCCGATCGTGCGGGCGCTCGGGATCGTCAAACGCGCGGCGGCGGAAGCCAACATGGAGCTTGGCGTGCTGAAGCCGGAGATCGGCGAGACGGTCGTCAAGGCGGCGCAGGAAGTGATCGAGGGCAAGCTCAACGCCCACTTCCCGCTCGCAGTCTGGCAGACGGGCTCAGGTACGCAGTCGAACATGAACGCCAACGAGGTGATCTCGAACCGGGCGATCGAGATGCTGGGCGGCGAGATGGGCTCGAAGAAGCCGGTCCATCCCAACGACCACGTCAATATGAGCCAGTCGTCGAACGACACGTTCCCGACGGCGATGCACATCGCCTGCGCCGAAGAGATCGAGCATCGGCTGATCCCGGCTCTGCAAAAGCTGCGCAATGCGCTGAACGACAAGGCGCAGGCCTGGAAGGACATCATAAAGATCGGCCGCACCCACACCCAGGATGCGACGCCGGTGACCTTGGGCCAGGAATTCTCCGGCTACGCGCAGCAGGTCGAGAACGGCATAGCCCGGATCCAATCGACGATGCCGATGCTGATGCAGCTGGCGCAGGGCGGCACGGCGGTGGGCACCGGGCTCAACGCGCCGGTGGGTTTCGCCGAAAAAGTGGCGGAGAAGATCGCCGCAATCACGCAGATGAAGTTCACCAGCGCGCCGAACAAGTTCGAAGCGCTCGCGGCGCACGACGCGATGGTGATGAGCCATGGCGCGATCAACACGGCGGCGGCTTCGCTGTTCAAGATCGCCAACGACATCCGCTTCCTCGGCTCGGGCCCGCGCGCGGGGCTTGGCGAACTGGCGCTGCCGGAGAACGAGCCGGGCTCCTCGATCATGCCGGGCAAGGTGAACCCGACGCAGAGCGAGGCGCTGACGCAGGTGTGCGCGCACATTTTCGGCAATCACGCGGCGCTGACGTTCGCTGGCGCCAGCGGCCATTTCGAGCTGAACGTGTTCAATCCGGTGATGGCGTACAATTTCCTGCAGAGCGTGCGCCTGCTCGCGGACGCGGCGGTGAGCTTCACCGACAATTGCGTCGTCGGCATCGAACCTAGGCTCGACAACATCCAGGCGGGCGTCGAACGCTCGCTCATGCTGGTGACGGCGCTGGCGCCGAAATACGGCTACGACCGCGCCGCCAAGATCGCCAAGACCGCGCACAAGAACGGAACCACGCTGCGCGAGGAAGCAATCAAGGACGGCATTCCGGCGGAAGATTTCGACGCCATCGTGCGTCCGGAGAAGATGATCGGGCCGGGGTGATGTAAGGGGAACTTCCCGAGGAGTTCGCCCCTAACATGAGTTAAATGGCCTCACGTGCGCGTGATGCGCGTGATCACTGAGAAGTCTTCGAAAATCTGGAACGAATCTGTCTGCCCCAGCGATAACGCTTGGCCACGCGGTAACGCGGGCTTATGTGAGCGTTGATGAACGAGATCGTAAACCTGAAGCGCGTTCGCAAAGCGAAAGCGCGCGCGGCAGAGGAGATCACAGCCGCGAACAACCGCATGGCGTTCGGACGAACCAAGACAGAGAAGCAACTGGCCAAGGCGGAGCGGGAGGCTGCCGACCGCAAACTCGACGGGCACAAGAGACATGACAATGACACCGACATCTAGCGGCGGCCTGCAGAAGCGCTCGATGCGCATCGCCGGCCACAGGACGTCGCTGGCCCTGGAACAAGAATTCTGGTCGGGCCTCGAGAAGATCGCGCGGTCGCGTTCGACAAGTCTGCCGATGCTGATCGCATCGATCGACGAACGGCGCGCGAAGAACACGCCAGAGGCGTCGCTGGCTTCGGCTGTGCGCGTCTTCGTGCTGGAGAACCGCGTCTGAGCGGCTATTGCATCGGGCGTCCGTACAGCACGAGCGCGTAGTAGCATGGCGAGACGGTGCAGTTGTGCATCACCGCCTGCACGGTGAACGGCCCCGACCATTGCGGCGCCACGGCGACGACGGGCGTCGCGTCCTGCAGATTGTCCTGAGAAACGGCGTTGTTGTTCTCGTCGTAGAGGATCAGGTCGAAATCGCCGCAATCATTGTCGCAGACGCCGATAATGCGGTACTCCATCCCCACTTGCAGCGTCGCCGGGACGTTTGCGTACTGGCCCTGCGGCAGCTGTCCGCTGACCGGCGGCGCCAGCTGTTGATA
Source organism: Vitreimonas sp. (assembly GCF_035627415.1). Classification (GTDB taxonomy): domain Bacteria; phylum Pseudomonadota; class Alphaproteobacteria; order Caulobacterales; family Aquidulcibacteraceae; genus Vitreimonas. The sequence goes on from NZ_DASPLU010000033.1 coordinate 43,240, forward strand.
GCCCTGGGCCACGAACGCCTGCTCCACCTGCGCCAACCGGCCGAGGATTTGCTGCTGATAGTCGGTGACCGCCGGCGCCTGAGACGGCGTCGCCGCCACCGGCTGGATCGGCATCGTTTCGGCGATCTGCTGCGGCGGCAACGGGGCGGGCTGCATCATGAACGCGCCGGCGCCGAGCACGAACACGCCGGCGACTACCCCGACGATCCAGACCCAGGCCGGCGGCCCGCTCTTCGTCTGCGCGGCGGGCATCGGGGCGTGGGCGACCGGCGGCGGCGCCTGGGGCGGCTGCATCGTGAACGGCCTCGGCACGGGCTGGCCGGTCGCAACGCGCGAGACGGCGTCGACGACGCGACGCCAGTTCACATCGTTCTGGTCGCCGTGCCAGGCGGTGAGATCCGCCGCCTGCACTTCGCCGAACCCGAACGGCGGCTGGGTGCCGTCGAGCAGCACCGGGATCAGCACGCCCTTGTCGCGGCCGAGCCGCGCTTCTTCGCGCACCGACTGCGATTTCGTCGACTGCGCGCTCCACAGCACGATCAGCGCTTTGCACTGGCTGAGCTTCAGTTCGATGTAATCGGCCCAGGTGGTGCCGGGCGGTATTTCGTTGTCCCAGAAGACATCGAGGCCGGCGCGCTCCAGTCCCTCCGCCACTTGCCGCGCGCGGGCGGCGTCCTCGCGGGCGTACGACAGGAAAACGTCGGCCATGGTCCCCTCCTGCACTAGTCCTAGCAGGAGCGCAGGCCGGTTCAATCGCGCGTCATAGTCCTTTTGGGTGCGGACCGTACTGGTTCATCCCCGGCGCCGAGGAAATGACGCCCACCACGATCGCCGCGCCGACCGCGGCCAAGGAGATCAACGGCCCGATCGGGCTCGGATCGCCCGACAGCGCCATGCCGAGGAGCGTCAGGCCGACGACGGCGGCGGCAAGCCAGCCGCTATGGCCAATATCGTGCAGCCGCCGCGCCGTGACGCTGATCCCCGGCGCCAGCAAGCCGAGCCAAACCGCGCCGGTGAAATAGGGATTGATCGGCGCGCCGGTGAAGTCGACGCCGAACTGCAGGTCGATGGCGCCGGCGACGATCAGCGCCAGCACCGCGAACAGCGCCCACCACCAATATTCGGCGCGGCCAGCGCGTCCCTTGCCGTTGGCGTAGAGGCGCAGGCACTTCTGCACGTAGTGGATCGGCGAAGGCTCGGCGGCGACGGCGACGTGCGCCGAAGCGGTCGCGCCGGCGAAGGCGGCGGTTTGCAGCGCCGGCTGCGGCGGCGTCCATGCGCTCGTGCGCGGCGCCGTTTCGCCGCGGGCGGCGGCGTAAACAGCTTGCGCGAATTTCGTCCACGCCGGATCAGCGTAGTCTCCGCGCCATTGCGTGAGGTCCGCGCACTGCACTTCGCCGAACCCGAACGGCAGCTGCACGTTCTCGATCAGAACCGGGATTAGCCGCGACTTGTCGCGCGCGATGCGCGCCTCTTCGCGCACGGACTGCGAGCGCGTCGAATGCGCGCTCCAGAGCACAATCGCCGCTTTGCAGCCGGAGAGCTTGCCTTCAATGTAATCGGCCCAGGTCTGGCCGGGCGGAATTTCGTTGTCCCAAAACGGGTCGAGACCGATGGAGGCGAGCCCGTGCGCGATGCGCTGCGCGTGCTCGCGGTCTTCGCGTGCGTAGGAAATGAATACGTCGGCCATGATCGCCCCGCTCTTCCGATTCGCGGGCGTAGGCTAACGCCGCGCAGGCCGCACGCGGAGCGGTTTTACGTGTCGCTTTGGCAAGGATCAGCGGCTGGAGTCTGCCGGCGCTGAAGGCGCTTGTGTCTCGGCCTCGGCGGCGGCGAACGTGCGCGCCGGCTGCTCAGGCCCGAACGCGGTGAACACCATCGCGGTCAGCGCGATCACCATAATGCCGGCTACAACGCCGGAAAATGCGCCGGCGCGAGATTCGTGCTCATCCGCCATTGTTCAGCTCCATCCGCGGAGATAACCGCAAAGAAGCGCGGAAGTTCCTGCTAAGGCGTGTCCTAGGCGCCGCAGTAAACCAGACTTGTCGGCGCCGACCACGGCCCGCCCGCGATCATCATTGCCCGTGCAGATTCAGCGAACGAGAGCTGAATCTGATACGGCGCCGGCGGCGCTTCGGCGGTGCATGTGGCGGCGATGTCGTAGCCCGTCGGCGTCAAAGTCACAGTGTCGAAGGTGCAGGCGACTTCGCCGCGCGTGGTCACGCCGCGCTCTTCGAAACGCCATGCCGGCTCGGCACAACCCTCTGCGCTCGTCGCCCATTGGCCGACATAGCGGGGCTGCTGTTCCGTCGGCGGCGGCAGCGCGCGCGGCAGCGGCTCGGCTTGGCCGACCTCAGCCGCGGCCTCGGGATCAGGCGGCGGCTCGACCGGCTGGCTGCACCCGAACACGGCCAGCGCCAGCGCGCAGGCGGCAAGTTTCATCCGCATGGACGCACAACCTGCTGCCGTCGCGCCGGTTCCGAAGGAACGTCAGGCGGCCGCTTCGGCAGACGCCAAGCGGCCGTTCTGCAGAGCGAGCGCCGCCTGCCAGCCGGGCAGCTGCGCCATCGCCGCGCCCCAGCGCCGGATTTCGGCGTAAGGTTCGAGCGGCAATTGCACGAACGGCTCGAGGATAAGATCGGCGGCGACGGCGAAATCCGCCAGCGTGAGCCGATCGCCGGAGACGAAGCGGCGGCCCTTGAGATGCGCGTCGAGGATCGAAGCGGCGGCGTGGAAAGCGCTGAGGCCGCGCTCCACTTCGGCGGCGTCGGGTTCGCCGAGACCGAGAACGCGCTTCACACCGCGCTCGAAGGCGAGAATGGCGCAGGCCCGATCCCAGGTGGTGGATTCCCAGAACATCCATTGCGCCATGTCGGCGCGCGCCTTCGCGTCGGCCGGGATCAAGCCGGCTTCGGGATTCTTCTCGGCCAGATACTGGATGATCGCATTGGATTCCCAGAGCTTGAACGCGCCTTCTTCGAGCACGGGCATTTTCTGGTTTGGATTGAGCGCGGCAAACTCGGGCGCGCGCGTGGCGCCTTTGGTCAGATCGCAGAAACAAAACTCGTAGTCGAGCCCGAGATGATGCGCGACGGCGAGCACCTTGAACGCGCGCGGGCTGTGCGGAAACACGTGCAGTTTCATTTCATCGTCTCCCTCTATTGCTTCAGACCGGCATAAGCGCCGAAGCCGTTCTCGAACACGGCGACCCAACCATTGTTGTAGGCGTTGCGGAGTTTGTCGGCTTCTTCGCCCATGCGCTCCCAGTTCTCGTGCGTAAGCGTGACGCGGCAGCTGTCGGCGTCGAGCGGCTCGAAGCGGACGGAGACATCGGTCGATTGCGGCCGGCCGAGGCTCCATTCCATGGCGAACAACGCGCCCGGCTCGAACGCCTTTACCACGCCCCACTCGAGATCGCGCCCGTCCTGCAGCGTCTCGTAGATGCGCCCGCCGACGCGCGGCTCGACCGTCACGCGCACGGCGATCTCGCCTTTGGCCGCGACGCCGCGATTGTGCGTGTGCATCGGCCACCAGGCGCTGATCTCCTCGGTGAAGACGCGGAACGCCTCGCGCGCGGAACGGCGCACGTCGATGCTCTTCACGATCGGCGAGACTTCAACGACGGTCATTGATCTTTCTCCGCATAGTCTTTGAAATTGGCGAGCGCCTCGTCCCAGAAGCCGTCGAGCCAATCGCGCAGTTCGCGCAGGCCCTCGGCGTGGATGCGATAGAGGCGCGCCGCGCCGCGCGGTTCGTCGCGGACGAGGTCGGCCTGCTTCAACGCCTTCAAGTGCTGCGACACGGCCGGGCGGCTGACCGGCAGTTGCGCGGCGATCTCCCCGACCGTGCGGGGGCCGGCGCGCAATTGCTCGAACACCGCCCGGCGGGTCGGATCGGCGAGCACGGCGAGGGCATTTCCGTAAGCCATGGCTAACCGTAATCCTACACTTACAGCGAGTCAACAGCTGCGGCGAGCGCGATGATTCTGTTCCTGTTTCGTGCTAGAGCTGACGCGCTAGATTAGATTCGATGTCCCAAGACCTGCCTGACCTGCCGATCTCGCAGCGCGCGATGGCTGCGCCGCCGTTTCTCGCGGCGCTGAACCCTGAGCAGCGCGCGGCAGTGGAAGCGCTCGACGGGCCGGTGCTGGTGCTGGCCGGCGCCGGGACCGGCAAGACGCGCGTGCTGACGACGCGTCTGGCGCATCTGTTGGCCAGCGGACGCGCCAAGCCGTGGGGCGTGCTGGCGGTGACGTTCACGAACAAAGCCGCGCGCGAGATGCGCGAGCGGGTCGAGAAACTGCTCGGCCCGGGCGGCGGCGGGCTGCCGTGGCTCGGCACGTTTCACTCGATCAGCGCGCGCATGCTGCGCACGCACGCCGAACTGGTGGGCCTCAAGAACAATTTCTCGATCCTCGATACGGACGATCAGATCCGTTTGCTGAAACAGATCATAGAAGCCGAAGGCATCGACGAAAAACGCTGGCCGGCGCGCCAGCTCGCGGGCCTGCTCGACAGCTGGAAGAACCGAGCGCTGACGCCGGAGCGCGTGCCGAAAGGCGAAGCGTTCTCGTTCGCCGATGGCGCAGGCGTGAAGCTCTACGCGATCTACCAGGCGCGGCTGAAGATTTTGAACGCGTGCGACTTCGGCGATCTGCTGATGCACATGATCGACGTCTTCCAGCGCCATCCGGACGTGCTGGAGACGTATCATCGCAAGATCAGCCACCTGATGGTGGACGAATACCAAGACACCAACGTCGCGCAGTATCTGTGGCTGCGCTTGCTGGCGCAGGCGCAGAAGAATTTGTGCGTAGTGGGTGACGACGATCAGTCGATCTATGGCTGGCGCGGCGCCGAAGTGGACAACATTCTGCGCTTCGAGAAGGACTTTCCCGGCGCCGTGGTGGTGCGGCTGGAGCGCAATTATCGCTCGACGGGGCACATCCTCGCCGCGGCGTCGCATCTGATCGCGCACAATCGCGGCCGGCTCGGCAAGACGCTGTTCACCGACGACGAGGAAGGAAACCGGGTCAAGGTGCGGGGCGTCTGGGACGGCGAGGCTGAGGCGCGGCTGATCGCCGACGATATCGAGCACTGGGTGCAGTCGAACCGCTCCTATGGCGAATGCGCGGTGCTGGTGCGGGCGGCCTGGCAGATGCGGGCGTTCGAAGAACGTTTCCTGATGCTGCGCATCCCCTACAAGGTGATCGGCGGCCCGCGCTTCTTCGAGCGGGCGGAAATCCGCGACGTGCACGCCTACCTGCGCCTGATCCGCTCGGAAGACGACGATCTCGCCTTCGAACGCATCGTCAATCAGCCCAAGCGCGGCGTCGGCGAAAGCACGGTGCAGAAGCTGCACGCCTATGCCGGCAAGCCGCCGGTGCGGTTCGTCACCGATGCGGGGCCGCTGTTCGATGCGAACACTGGCGAAGTGGTCACCGAGCAGCCGGCAGCGCCGGGCGGGGCGACGCGCTTTCGCACCTTGGTCGGCGCGGCGCGCGACCTGATCCGCACCGACGATCTCCCACTCAAGGCGCGCACGGCGCTGCGCGCGTTCCTGAACGATCTCGACCGCTGGCGCGAGCAGGCGCGCACGATGAGCCATGTCGAGTTGGCCGAGATCGTGCTCGACGAGAGCGGCTACACGGAAATGCTGCGCAACGACAAGTCGCCGCAAGCGCAAACGCGCCTAGAGAACTTGAAGGAACTGGTCCAGTCGATGAGCCAGTACGACACGCTCGAAGCCTATCTCGAACATGTCGCGCTGGTGCTCGACATCGAAGCGGAGAGCGAAGGCGAGAACGTGCAGCTTTCGACACTGCACGCGGCGAAGGGCCTGGAATTTCCACTCGTCTTCCTGCCCGGCTGGGAGGAGCAAGTGTTTCCCTCACAGCGTTCGATCGACGAGAATGGCGAGAAGGGTTTGGAAGAAGAGCGCCGGCTCGCTTATGTCGGCATCACGCGGGCGCGGGAGAGTGCGCGCATTTCGTTCGCCGCCAATCGCCAGATCTACGGCCGCTGGCAGACCGTGCTGCCCTCCCGCTTCATCGACGAACTTCCCGCCAAGAGCGTCGACGCCGTCAGCGAGACCGGCTACGGCATGCAGGCGCCGGGCGTGCGCGAGATGGCCGTCGCCCCGTTCTCCTCCGGCTATCAATCGCCAGGCTGGCGGCGCGCGCAGGAACGCGGCGCGTTCACGTCAAAACCGCCGACGATCGACGGCGGAGCGCGCCTTGTCGCGCGCAGCGGCGACGCCGACAGTCACTATTCACGCGGCGACCGCATCTTCCACGAGAAGTTCGGCTACGGCCGCATCCGCCAAGTCGAAGGCAACAAGCTCACGGTGGATTTCGACAAGGCCGGTGAGAAGCGCGTGATCGACAGCTTCGTCCGCCCCGCGAGCGCGGCTTAACAATTGCGCATGGAGTGGAAGACCGCATTCACAGTGAGAGTGTCTCCGCTCACACTGTAAAGTACGAGATATGGCGTCTTCGAAACCACCAGGCATCGCTCCGGACCGCCGCGCTCAAACGGCGCCGCATACGGCATATCCCGCTGATCCGCCACTCGGCCAATGATGCGCGCCATTATGCGCCGTGCAGCTCGTGGACTATGTTGCTGCAGATACTTACGGATGTCCCGTAGGTCGTCGCGTGCGCGCGGCGACCAAACGACATTCACTTCGACTGAGCAGGCAGAAATTCCGCCACGATATCCTCGTGGGGGATCGGGTCCCCTTGTTCTTCTTCGGCGCGGCGGCGCAGCTCCGCCCGTTGTTCATCCGTCAGCAGCGGCTCCGGGTGATCGAGCATAAACTCGATCTCGACAGCGATCATGTCCTGCCGGTCCGGCGGGAGCTCCTTTAGGCGCGCGAGTACCAGATCGAGTTTGGTCATAGCGGCCAATATACACGTTTCCTTCCTCCGCCGCCAGCAACCGCGCGCGACTCCGAAAGTCGTCCCCGCGCCCGCGCGCGCTACATCACCGCCTGTGACGCAGAGTTACGCCGCCTGCGAGCGTGGGACGATCCGCGCCGAGCCTTGTCCGCGCGCGCAAGGGCGCGAGCTCTCCTCCGCGCGGAAGCGTTGGATTCTCGCCGCCTGCGTTCTCGCTTCCTCCATGGCGTTCATCGACGGCTCGGCGCTCACCGTCGCGTTGCCGCGGCTGCGGTCCGAACTCGTCGCCGACTATGCGACGGTGCAGTGGGTGATCAACGGCTACATGCTGGCGCTGGCCTCGCTCACTTTGATCGGCGGCGCGCTGGCGGACGTATACGGCAAGGCGCGCATGCTGACGATCGGCGCGGCGGCGTTCGGGCTCTTCTCGATCGGGTGCGCGCTCGCGCCGGGCGTGACGTGGCTCACCGGCGCGCGCGTGCTGCAGGGCGTCGCCGCCGCCATCGTCGCCCCTTCCAGCCTGGCGTTGATCGGCGCCACCTATCCGCGCGAGGAGCGCGGGGCGGCGGTCGGCGTCTGGGCGGCGGCCTCGGCCGTCACCACGGCGGGCGGGCCGATCCTCGGCGGCTGGCTTACCGAGACGTTCGGCTGGCAAGCGATCTTCTGGATCAATCCGCCGATCGCCGCGGCGACGGTGATCCTCCTCTTGTTCTTCGCGCAACGTGTGCCGAAGACCGAGCGCGGCTTCGATTGGCTGGGCGCGGCGCTGATCGCCGGCGCGCTCGGCGCATTCGCGTTCGCATTGAGCAGCATCGCGCCGGCCGAGGGCGCGGGCGTCGAGATCGGCCAAACCGTTTGGCTCGCCTTCGGCGCGGCGGTCGTCGGCCTCATTGCCTACGGCGTCTGGGAGACGCGTGCGCGCGCGCCGCTGACGCCGCCGCGGCTTTGGGCCAATCGCCCGTTCACGGCGCTCAACATCGCCACCCTGCTCATCTATGGCGCCATGGCGATCATGTTCTTCGCGCTGCCGTTCGAACTCGTCGACCGGCGCGGCCTCACCGCGACGGAAGCGGGCATGGCGATGCTGCCGATGACGATCGCGCTCGGCGCGCTCTCGCAAATGTTCGGCGGCTTGGCTGACAAGATCGGCGCGCGGCCGCTGCTCATCATCGGCCCGCTGGCGGCGGCGGGCGCTTACCTGCTGTTTGCAGCATTGCGTGAAATGAATCTGTGGCTCGCCGTGATCGCGCCGATGACGCTGCTCGGCTTGGGCTTTGCCGTGCTGGTGGCGCCGCTGACGGCGTCGGTTCTCTCTGCCGTCGGCGACGAGGACGAGGGCCTCGCCTCCGGCGTCAACAACGCGGCGGCGCGCGCCGCGCAGCTGATCGGCGTGGCGCTCGCAGCCGGACTGGCGCCGCTGACGCCGGGGTTTGCGGCAAGCATGATCGCGGCCGCTATCGCCTCGGCATTGGGCGCGGCGTGCATGCTGGCGCTGCCGCGGAAAGGAAAAGAGCGGCGCTGAGTTGCTTCTGCTCCTGCGCGAACTCAGTTACGGAACCTTCGAGAGCGCCGCTGCGCCTTAACCTTAATCGCCGCGGAACTTCGGCTGAAACGATTGTGGTCTGGACGTCGTTTGCGCGGAAGCGTAGCGCAGAACGACTATGGCGCTTACGTCAGTGACATTCATGGAGGCCGGTTTGGAGGGCATCCGGCACTGGTTCAGCAACAAGCTGGACCGGATCGTGGAGTACGCGCAGTTCCTCTACGTCCAGCGCGTCACCGGATTCAGCGTCTCAGGCCAGCCCGAGTTCGAAGCGCAGGCGGTTCCGTTCTTTCTGGAGCTGCTGACCTCGGTCGGCACTTATCTCGAGTTCGGCATGGGCGGCTCGACCGTACTCGCGGCCATGCACGGCGTGCGTTTCGTGTCTGTGGATTCCGATCCGTATTTCATGCGCGCGGTGCGGAAGAAGATCAAAGACAACGGCCATGACGATCCCGAGCGGCAGAGCTTCATCCACGGTGACGTGGGCCCCACCGAAGCCTGGGGCACACCGGTGCTGCATCGCGCCACGCCGGCTCGCGTGCAGCGTTGGCGGCGCTACATTGACGCGCCCTGGGCGGCGATGAAGGACAAGCCGGGGCCCTACCTGGTGCTGGTTGACGGGCGCTTCCGCGTCGCCTGCGCGCTGGCCGCGGCGAAGAACCTGGACGCGGCGCAAACGCAGATTCTGATCGACGACTACACCGAACGCGAACACTACCGCGCCGTCGAACGCCACCTCGAACTGCGCCGCCGCTGCGGCCGCATGGCGCTGTTCACCCCGCGCGCCGACATGAACCGTCCGGCGCTCGAGGCCGACATCGAGAAATACAGCGCCGACTGGCGTTAGCCGCGCTGGCCCTCTATGCCAAGCCGCCATGCTCGTCCTCACCGCTCTCGGCACGCTGACCCAAGTCCGCGCCGCCGCCGATGAACTCGATCGCCACGATCCCTCGCCCGCGGACGCGGTGAGCTGGTTCGAGGAGACGCCGGGCAAGTTCCGGATCGAAATCTACGTGCCGACGAAGCAAGACGCCGCCAGCGCCGAAGCGATCGTCGGCGCGGCTGCGCCGGAACTGCATCTGAAGCAGAAGAAGGTGAAGGCCGCAGATTGGGTGGCGATGTCGCTCGAAGGCTTGCCGGCGGTGCGTGCGGGCCGCTTCGTCGTCGCCGGCGCGCACGCGCTGATGGGTGAGAACAACGGCCGCACCAAGGTTTGGATCGAGGCCAGCGAAGCGTTCGGCACCGGCCATCACGGCACGACCTGGGGCTGCCTGATGGCGCTCGAAGGCGTCCTGCGCCAGCGCAAGGTCAAGCGCGTGCTCGACGTCGGCGCGGGCTCGGGCGTGCTGGCGATCGCGGCGGCGAAGCACGGGGCCGAGGCGCTGGCGATCGAGATCGATCCGCGCGCGGCGGCGATCGCCGAGATCAATGCGCGCCAGAACAAGGTCGCCCAGCGCATGCAGGTGATCGCCGGCGACGGCGCGCGCCATATCGCCGGCAAGCAGTTCGACTTGGTGTTCGCCAACATCCTGATGCGGCCGCTGATCAAGCTCGCGCCGAGGCTCGCGCCCGCTGTCGCGCCCGGCGGCGCGCTGATCCTCTCCGGCCTGCTGCGCTCACAAGCGCCGCTGGTGCGCGAAGCCTACGCCTCGCGCGGACTGCTGCTGGAGCGGCAGATTCCGAAGGAGGCGTGGATGACGTTGGTGTGGAGGAAGGCGGAGTGAGAAACCAGAATTCAGAAATCAGAAATCAGAAATCAGATGCGCCCGTGTGACTTCTGATTTCTGATTTCTGGCTTCTGATTTCTGCGTCTACAGCCGCTCAGCGGCTGTAGACGTTGAACGCAAACCAGCAGGGTTCGCTGACGCAGCGGACCATCTCGACTTCGACTGTATGGCGGCCGGTGGTGCGTGGGCGCACGTGGACGACGGGCACGTTGTCTTCGAGCACGTCCTGGCCGATCAGCCGCCCGCTGGCGTCGAACAGGCGCAGGTTGAAGTCGCGGCAGCGGCTCTCGCAGACGCCGACGACGCGATAGTCCTGCCCGGCCCGCATCATCAGGCTGAAACGGCGGCCTTCGCGTTCGCCGAGGCCGGCGGCGAACGGCCCGGCGGCGCGGGCGTAGCCGTTCTCCACAAGCACCGTTTCAGCCCGGGACAGTCGCTGCGCCAGTTCGCGGGCGTATGGGTCCGGCACCTGCGCCGCGGCGGGTTGCGCCGCGAGCGTAAGCGCGGCCGCGGCCGCGAGCGCCATTTTGACCCAAGACCTCATGTTTTCTCCGGGCGGGGCGCTGTTCAGAGGCGAACGCCTCTTAAACCTCCTCGTCCGAACCCTTAAACTCAAACCACTGAACCCGCCCTGAACCGGGCCCTAAAGGACGCTAAGCACGTGTTCCAGACCTATGACGATCCGGGCGGTCCCGCCCTCGGCCGTAAACATCTGCCGCGCCTGAGGAAAGCGCTGCAAGCAGCGGGCCTCGACGGCTTCATCGTGCCGCACGAGGATGAATGGCAGAACGAATACGTGCCGCCGGCATACGACCGGCTGGCGTGGGCGACGGGCTTCACCGGTTCGGCCGGCGCCGCCGTCGTGCTGGCGGACGAAGCCGCGGTGTTCGTCGACGGCCGCTACACGCTGCAGGTGCGCGCGCAAGTGGACGGCGAGCTGTTCCAGTATCGCGATCTGATCGACGGCGGCGTGCCGGCGTATTTGCGTGAGCGCGCGGCCAAGGGCGCCAGGATCGGTTACGACCCGAAGCTGCACAGCCCCGACAACTTGGAGCGTCTGCGCAGCGCGGCGGAGGCCGCAGGCGCGACGCTCGTGCCAGTCGAGCGCAATCCGATCGATCAGATTTGGGACGACCGGCCGCCGATCCCGGCGGCGAAAGTGGTGCCGCAGCCGGAGACGTTCACCGGCGAAAGCGCGGCGTCGAAGCGCCATCGCCTTGGCGAAGGGCTGGGCGCCGACGGCGCGGATGCGGTGGTCATCACATCGCCAGCCTCGATCGCCTGGCTGTTCAACGTCCGCGGCGGCGATGTCGCGCGGACGCCACTGCCGCTCGGCGAAGCGCTGCTGCACGCGGATGGCACGGCCGATCTCTTCCTGGCCGACGAGAAGGTTTCGCCCGAACTGAAGCAATGGCTCGGCAACGAAGTCGCGGTGAAGCCGAGCGCGGAGCTGCAGCCGACTTTGGCTTCGCTCGGCGGCAAACGCGTAAAGCTCGATCCGGCGACGGCGAGCGCCTGGTACTTCGAGCAACTGAAGGATTCCGGCGCCGAGATCGTGCGCGGCCAAGACCCGGTGGTTCTGCCGCGGGCCTGCAAGAATGCCGCGGAAATCGAGGGCTCGCGCAAGGCGCACATCCGCGACGGCGCGGCGGTGTCGCGCTATCTGCACTGGCTCGCGACGGACGGGCAGAGCGGCAAAGTGCAGGAGATCGAGGCCTGCCAGAAGCTGGAAGGCTTCCGCCAAGACACCGGCGCGCTGCAGGATCTCTCGTTCGACTCCATCTCCGGCGCTGGCCCGAACGGGGCGATCGTCCACTATCGCGTCACCAAGAAAACCAACCGCAGGCTGGCGCGCGGGTCGCTGTTCCTGATCGACTCGGGCGGCCAGTATCTCGACGGCACCACCGACATCACCCGCACCGTCGCCATCGGCCGCGCCACGCCGGAAATGAAGGACCGCTTCACGCGCGTGCTCAAGGGCCACATCGCGCTTTCGCGCGTGCGCTTCCCGAAAGGCACGACCGGCCATCAGCTCGACGCGCTGGCGCGGATGAGCTTGTGGGAAGCCGGCTTGGACTACGATCACGGCACCGGGCACGGCGTCGGCGTCTATCTCGGCGTGCACGAAGGTCCGCATCGGATCGCCAAGTTCGTCAACACGCAGCCGCTAGAGCCCGGCATGATCGTTTCGAACGAGCCCGGCTATTACAAGACCGGCGCCTACGGCATCCGCATTGAAAACCTGCAAGTCGTGACGCCCGCTTCCGACATCGAAGGCGGCGAGCGCCCGATGCTGGGTTTCGAAACGCTGACACTGGCGCCGATCGCGCGCGAGCTGATCGTCAAGAAGATGCTGAGCAAGGACGAGCTGGACTGGGTGAACGCGTATCACGCCAAGGTTTGGGAGAAGATCGGCCCGCAGCTCGACGGCGAAGCGAAGGCGTGGCTGGAAGCGGCGACGAAGCCGCTGTGAGCGCCAAGCCCGGCGGCTAGCAAGCGCAGCAACGAGAGCCTAAGCTCCCTAATCCTGGGGAGGACTCAAAATGACCGCTGCGACTGCAACGAAAACGCCTTGGCACCTGTGGCTCGTGGGCGTGCTGGCGCTTTTATGGAACGGCTTCGGCGCGTTCGATTTCACAGCCACCTGCATGCGCTTCGAGCCGTGGATATCGCAATTCTCGCCGGCGATGCGCGATTATATCTACGCACTGCCCGCGTGGAATTGGGTCGGGTGGGCGATCGGCACCTGGGGCGGTTTCATCGGCTCCGCACTTCTGCTCATGCGCAACAAACTCGCCGTTTGGGCCTACGCGGCTTCACTGCTCGGCGCGGTCGGATCGAACGCGCTCACGTTGTTCGATCCGCCGCCCGCCGAAGTCGGCGCGAGTTCGGTGCTCACCATCGTCATCATCGTGATTGCGGCTCTGTTGCTGGCCTACGCGTGGTGGCTCTCGCGTCGGGGCGTGCTGCGCTAAAGGACCGAACTCGGTTCCCAGACGTTTCTTGTCGCATGGGATTGCGCGACCGTTTGCGCGCGTGGACGCGCGGGCCTTGGGTCTATCCGACATCGGCGTTGATCGGCTTTCTCGAAGCTTCGTTCGTGCTCGTGCCGATGGAGCCGCTGCTGATCCCGGTAATGGCCGGGCGCCGCCGGGGCGTCTGGTCGATCGCGGCGCTGCTGGTCGCCGGCAATCTCCTCGCCGCGGCCCTGCTCTATTGGCTCGGCGCTCTCCTCGCGCCGGCGACGGTGGAGCCGCTGGTCGCCGCAATCGGCGCGCACGAGGCTTACGCCAGCGCGCTGGAAAACATACGCCAACGCGGCTTCCTTGCGCTGCTGCTGGTTGACCTCACGCCGATCCCGTTCCAGGTGGCGATGGCCGCGGCGGGCGCGGCGCAGTTCGCTTTTCCGTTATTCCTCGTTGCGGTCGTGGTTTCTCGCGGCGTGCGCTATTTCGCGCTCGCCGGGCTCGTGTTGCTGATCGGACGCCGGGCGGAACGCTGGATCGACGAACACCAGCTCGAAATCTTCATCTGGTCCGCGATCATCTTCGCTGTGATCGCCGCGGCGATGATCTGGCTCTAGCTCTAGCGCGCCCACATCCGCAGCAGGTTGGAGATCGACTTGTCCAGCCGCAACAGCTCCTCGCGCGCCACGCCTGCTTCGCTCAGCCGCCCCCGCACAACGCTGAGATCGAACAGCGTCTCGCGCTGGGCGGCGTCGGCAACAAAGCTTTGTATCCAACCCACCGCCGCCAGCCGTGCGCCGCGCGTCACCGGCGCGACATAGTGGATCGACCCCGCAGGGTATAGAATCGCGTCGCCCGCATCGAGCGCGATCTCCTGATCGCCGAGCGCGCTTGTGAGCACCAGAGCCCCGCCCTCATAGCTCGCGCGATCGGCAAGGAAGATCGTGAAGGCGAGATCGGTGCGCAGCTTCTCTTCGCGCGGGCCCATCAGCGCGTCATCGGTATGCGCGCCATAGGTCATGCCCGGCTCGTATTTGGAGAACAGCAGCCGCGAGATCTTCGCCGGCCGCGCCGCGATCTCGAACAGCGGATGACGGCGCAGCGCATCGACGACGAACTGCTCCAAAGCTTGCGTGCGCGGGTCTGAACCGTCCGCCTGCAGGTTCTCTTTCACACCGCGCGCCGCCGCGCCGGCGGTGCGTTTGCCAGGGTTCCACGTCAAGGCTGCAAGTTCCGCGCGCACCCGGTTCAAATCTTCAGGCGCCAGGACCTCTTGAAGGATCAGACTCATGTGCAACCTTAGTCAGGACGAGGGCTTTGAAATATGACGATGCCGCCGGCGACGTCAGGAGAAAAGCAATGGTCTCAGTGAAGCTCAAGCGTTGGCGCACGATCGGCGCCGCGGTTGCGGTCGTCGGTCTCGGCGCCTGCGCCCACTCCGACGGCTATTATCATGGCGGCTACGGCTATTACGGCGAACGCGGCGAATGGGGCGAACGTGGTGAGCGCGGCGAACGCGGCGAGCGTGGAGAACGAGGCGAGCGCGGCGAACGGGGCGAGCGCGGCGAGCATGGGGAGCACGGCGAACGCGGTGAGCGCGGAGAGCGCGGCTGAAGCAACCTTCTCGTCGGCCGCGCTTTGATGTGAGACCAACGAGGAGAACGCCGCATGATCAATTGGACGCTGAGGCCCTGGCGCAGCATCGGTCTCGCCGCCGCGGTCGCCGGCTTAGCGGCCTGCGGCCAACCGGCCGGGACGGCCACTGACGACGACAGGCCAGCTCAATCCGGAGAAGACGGCGAACGGGGCGAAGGCGGGGAGTCGGGTGAAAACGGCGAGTCCGGCGAAGGCGGCGACAGCGGTCCGGGCTGATCGCGGCAATTTGCGCTTCTTGCGAGCGGTTCGCATGTGCTAGAGGGGGCGCTTCGATTTGTCGGAGGGGCGCATGATCGCTTGGAAGTTCAAGGCTTGGCGGACAGCCGGCGCGGCGGTGGCGCTGACGGCGCTGGCGGCGTGCGGCGAAGGCGGCGAAGGCGGCGAACCGGGACAAGCCGGTGAAGCTGGGGAAGGCGACGGCGCTGCGACGGCCCCCGCCGGCGAAGCCGGCGAAGCGGCCATCGGCGAAGCCGGCGGCGAGCACGGCGAAGCGGGCGTGGCCAGCGCTTATGCCGGCCTCACCGGCGACCAGCTTACCGTGCTGCGGCTCAACCACTTGAAAGGCTTCGTGATGGCCGCCGAAGCCATCGCCGCGAACAGCCCAGACGAAGCCGCGGTTCTGGTCCAGCAGGGCCTGCTCGAAGTCTACGATCCCGCCGCCGACCGCTTCGGCTCGCTCAACGCCGACATCGTTCGCGCCGCCGCCGATCTCTCCGCGACTGACCGCGTGCAGCGGCTGAACGCCGCCGAAGCGGAAATCGACCGCGCCGCCAGTGCGCTCGACGGCGAGCCCGCCGTCACCGCGGCGCGCATGGTCGACATCGCCAGCGGCCTTTACCAGCATGTCGTGCAAGCCGACTTCGTCGATCCGATCGAGTACCAGCACTCGATGGGCGCGGCCCTCGCCGCACAAGCCGCGTTGCGCGCCGGCGAAAGCGAAATGCGGCGGCAGAATGCGGGCGCCTACAACGAGGCGCGCCGTGAGATCGATCGTTTTGTTGCGCTCTGGCCGCAACCGACCGCGCCGGAAACCGCGACGTCCTATCGCCAGGTGCTGGCGCAAAGCTCGCGCGTGCGGCTCGCGCTCTCGCCTTTCCTCTAAGTGCGGCGCAACTGAACGGACGGCTCACCGCGATACGGCGCGCGCCCGAATTCGCGGTAGCCGAGCTTTTCGGCCAGCTTCAGCGACGCCGCGTTCTCCGGGGCGATCAGGCAGACGAAATCGCTACGCTTGAAATGCTGTTCGCCCCATGCGATCGCCGCGCGCATCGCTTCGTGGGCGTAGCCTTTGCCATGCGCGTGCGGCGCCAACACCCAGCCCTGTTCCGGCGCCTCGAACGGCGGCTCGATTTCGCGCTTGAACGTGCCGAAGCCGCCTTCGCCGAGAAAGCGCCCGCTCGCCTTTTCTTCGATCAGCCAGAAACCGTGACCCATCAGCGCCCAGTGGCCGACATAAGTCTGGAACCTGCGCCAGCTGTCCTCGCGCGAAGAGGGCTTGCCGCCGATGAAGCGGGTGACGTTCTCATCCGCCCACATGGCGGCGGAGCAATCGAAGTCGTTGAGGTTGTGTCCGCGCAGCCTCACCCGTTCCGTTTCGATCATCGGCGTCATGCCGCCTCTCCCGCCAACACAGCTTCCAACAAGGCCGCCGTTTCCTCGCTCGACCAGTCGGCGCCGCCGGCGAGCCGCGCCAGTTCGTTGCCATCTGCATCGTAGATGATCGTGACCGGCATGCCCGGCGCCTGCGCGTCGAACAGAACGCCGCGGGTGATGTCGATCAGAAACGGCAGCCGACCGCCGCTCAACTCCGCCAATTGCGCTTGCGCCTTCTGCAAGTCGCCTGCGCTGTCGACGCTGACGGGGATCACGCGCAGCCGGCCTTCGAAGCGCTGCTGCAGCGCCGCCAAGGTCGGCATTTCCTCCACGCACGGCGCGCACCACGTCGCCCAGAGGTTCACCACCAGAACTTCGCCCTGGAACGCGGTCAGGTTGGTTTCCGCCCCTGCGCCGTCGCGCAGCGTCCGCGACGAGAGCGGCGGCGGATCCGGCAAAATGATCAGCCGCTGCATTTCGCCGCGTGCGAATCGCATCAGACCTTGGCTCTGCTCCGGCTTTGAAGCGGCGGCGAAAACCACGTAAAGAACGGCCGCCGCCCCAAACGCCAACATCGCCAGCGCCGCCCACAAAGCCCACGGCTTTTGCGACTCAGAGGTACCCGTTTTCGTGTCCAAGTCCGATCCTTCGTCCAACGCCGCCGCTCGGGGCCAGAAGATGTGGGGCGGCCGCTTCGCCGCCCAGCCCGCCGACGCCATGCAGGCGATCAACGCCTCGATCGACGTCGACAAGCGCCTCTGGCGCGAAGACATCGAAGGCTCGAAAGCTCACGCCGACATGCTGGCCGCGCAAGGGATCATTACGCAAGAGGACAATGCCGCGATACAGGCCGGCCTGGATCAGATCGCCGCGGAGATCCTCGACGGGCGCTTCGCGTTTTCGGCCGAACTCGAGGACATTCATCTGAACATCGAAGCGCGGCTGACCGAGCGCATCGGCGAAGCCGGCAAACGGCTCCACACCGGCCGCTCGCGCAATGACCAGGTCGCCACCGACTTCAAGCTCTGGACCATGCGCGCGGCGCGCGAAGCGGGCGATGGCCTGCGCACGCTGCAGAAGGCGCTGGTGGCGCAAGCCGAAGCGCACGCCGACTGGATCATGCCTGGTTTCACCCACCTGCAGACGGCGCAGCCGATCACGCTCGGCCACCACCTGCTCGCCTATGTCTCGATGTTCGAGCGCGACCGGGTGCGCCTGATCGGCGGCGCGCTCGAAGCGCAGTGGGAATGCCCGCTGGGCGCGGCGGCGCTCGCCGGCACGTCCTACCCGATCGACCGCGAGCGCACCGCCGCCGCGCTCGGCTTCCATGAACCGGCGCACAATTCGCTAGACGCCGTCGGTTCGCGCGATTTCGCGCTCGCCGCCCTGGCAAATCTCTCGATCTCGGCCGCGCACCTTTCGCGTTTGGCCGAAGAGATCGTACTGTGGACGAGCCCGCAGTTCGGCTTCGCGCGGCTGAGCGACCAATGGTCGACCGGCTCCTCGATCATGCCGCAAAAGCGCAATCCGGACGCGGCCGAACTGATCCGCGCCAAGGCCGCCCGCATCGGCGCCGACTTCGCGGCGTTGAACGCGATCGTGCAGAAACTGCCGCTCGCCTACGCCAAGGACCTGCAGGAGGACAAGGCGCTGACCTTCAGCGCGTTCGACGCTTTCGCACTTTCGCTCACGGCCATGGTCGGCATGATCGAGACCATCCGCTTCGAGCGCGAGGCGATGCGCGCGGCGGCGGCGAGGGGCTATTCCACCGCCACCGACCTCGCCGACTGGCTGGTGCGCGAACTCAAGGTCCCGTTCCGCGAAGCGCACGAGATCACCGGCAAAATCGTCCGCCGCGCCGAGGAGGCTGGCATCGTCGACCTGGCGCACCTGCCGATCGCCGCCTTCCAGGCCGTCGAGCCGCGCATAACCGACGCCGCGCGCACACTGTTGACGGTTGAAAAATCAGTCGAGAGCCGGGATAGCTACGGCGGAACCGCGCCGCAGCGCGTGCGCGAACAGGTCGACCGCTGGAAGGAATTGTTCAAATGAGCCGCTTCATTCTCGCGCTGGGCGCCCTCACCCTGGTTTCGGCCTGCGGCATCAAAGGCGACCTCGCGCGCCCCGATCCGCTCTGGAACAGCGAAGAAGCGATCCGCCGCGAGTGCCAGCGCCAGATCGAAGAGAACCAGCCGCTCGACCCGCGCTGCCAGGAATACCAGAGCGGCGCCACGAGCCCGTGAACCATTTCGACTATCGCGACGGCGAACTCTGCTGCGAAGACGTACGGCTGGCCGAGATCGCGGAAGCGGTCGGCACGCCAGTCTACATCTATTCCACAGCGACGCTGGAGCGGCATTACCACGTCTTTAAGTCGGCCTTCGCGCCACTTGACGTGCTGGTCGCGTTCGCGGTCAAGGCGAACGCCAACATCGCCGTGCTGGCGACGCTCGCGCGTAACGGCGCCGGCGCTGATACGGTGAGCGCAGGCGAGATCGAGCGCGCGCTCCGTGCCGGCGTGCCGCCGGAGCGCATCATCTTCTCCGGCGTCGGCAAGACGGAAGACGAACTCGCTTTCGCCGTCAGAACCGGCGTGCATCAGATCAATGTCGAGAGCATCGCCGAGCTGGAAACGCTTTCGCGCTGCGCCGCGGCGCTGAATGCGAAACCCGCCATCGCCATCCGCGTCAACCCGGATGTCGGCGCCGGCGGACACGAGAAAATTTCGACTGGCAAAGGCGATGCGAAGTTCGGCGTCTCGATCGATCAGGCGCTCGCGCTCTACAAGCGCGCGCACGCCGATCCGCGTCTCGCCGCCAAGGGGCTGGCGGTGCACATCGGCAGCCAGATCAAAGACCTCGCGCCGCTCGAAGCCGCATTCAAAGCGTTGCGGCGCATGGCCGAACAGCTGCGCAGCGAGGACGTCGGCATCGAGCGGCTCGACCTGGGCGGCGGCCTCGGCGTGCCGTACTTCCACGAGCCCGATCCGCCCTCGCCCGCCGCGTACGCGGCCATGGTCAATCGCGTGTTCGAGGGCATGGACATCTCGCTCGCGTTCGAACCCGGCCGCATGATCGCCGGCAACGCCGGCGTGCTGCTGTCGCGCGTGATCCGGCTGCAGGAGCGGCCGAGCCGGCCGATCCTGGTGCTCGACGCCGGCATGAACGATCTCATCCGCCCGGCGATCTACGACGCCTACCACGACATCAAGCCGCTGAAGCAAGCGCAGAGCGCGCCGCTGCAGAGCTACGACGTCGTCGGCCCGATCTGCGAAACCGGCGACACCTTCACCCGCAATCGTGCGCTTCCCAGCCTCGAGCCGGGCGATCTCGTCGCCTTCATGACGGCGGGCGCCTATGGCGCGGTGATGGCGTCCACCTACAACGCGCGCGCGCTCGTTCCGGAAGTGCTGGTGCGCGGCGATGAATACGAAATCGTCCGCCGCCGCTGGACGCTCGAGGATCAGCTCGCGCTCGAGCGTACGCCGGATTGGCTGTAGGGAGTTTGGCATGAAAGCTTTGTTCGCCGCAGCCGCCGTGCTGACCGCCTGCGCGTGCGCATCGGCGCCGCCAGAGTCGCCGCAAGACGCCTTCTTCGCCAACCTCTCGGCGCTCTGCGGCCAGAGCTATGAAGGCCGCGTCGTCACGACGGATGCGGCCGATGCGAACTTCGCGTCGGAGCGGCTGGTGATGCACGTGCGCGATTGCAGCGCCGACGAAGTGCGTATTCCATTCAATGTCGGCGAGAACCGTTCGCGCACCTGGGTGATCACGCGCACCGAGGGCGGCCTCCGGCTCAAGCACGATCACCGCCATGAAGACGGCTCCGAGGATGTGCTGACGCAGTACGGCGGCGACACTGCGAGCGCGGGCGCGGCCGTGCGCCAGGAATTCCCGGCGGACGAACACTCGCGCCAGCTCTTCACGGCCAACAACATCCCGGCTTCGGTCGCCAATGTGTGGGCGGTCGAGGTTCATCCGGGCCGGACGTTCGCTTACGAACTCCGGCGTCCGAACCGGCATTTCCGCCTCGAGTTCGATCTCACCCGGCCGGTCCCCACGCCGCCGCCGTCCTGGGGCGTCGCGCCGGTCGGCGCGCCCGCGCATTAAACAGAGGTTAGCGACGAACGGCTGTTCGCGGCTGGCCTTAGTCATGGTTTGGCCAGAGGCGCCCTGTTAGGGTCGCCCTGCGGCATGAGACTACAGGACGCCCTCGACCAGCTCGCCCGCGAGACGGCCCGCGCCCGGCGCCGGCTCACGGTCGAACGTGCGTTCGGCGCGTGGCTGCCGTTTGTGGCGGCGGCGGGCGTCTGGGCCGTGATCGCCATGCTCGGCGTCCACGAGCGGCTGCCGCTTCTGATGCAAAGTCTGACCGCAACCGCGGCGCTGGCCGGCTTC
Organism: Vitreimonas sp.; assembly: GCF_035627415.1. Taxonomy (GTDB): domain Bacteria; phylum Pseudomonadota; class Alphaproteobacteria; order Caulobacterales; family Aquidulcibacteraceae; genus Vitreimonas. The sequence goes on from NZ_DASPLU010000033.1 coordinate 64,020, forward strand.
GTCTATTTCGCCTGGCGCATCGCCCGCCGCTGGCGCGCGCCAAGCGAGGAGGAAGCGCGCGCCCGGCTCGCCGCGGACTGCCGGCTCGACACCGGCGCGTTCGATGCGCTGCGCGACCAGCCCACACGTTTCGATCCTCTTGCGATGGCGTTCTGGAAACGCGAGCGCGAGCGCGCCTTGGAGCGGGTCGAAAGAACCGACCGGGCAAACACCTCGGTCGATCTGCGCAAGAGCGATCCTTTCTGGCTGCGCTACGTGCTCGGCGCCGCTTTGGTGCTTGCGCTGGTGATCGGCAATCTCAACGCGCCCGATCGGCTCGCGCGCGCTTTCCTTCCCGATCCAGGCCCTTTCTTCGGCGATCAAGAGATGGCGATCGAAGCCTGGGCGGCGCCGGCGGAATACACGCACGCAGCGCCCGTCTCGCTGAGCGATCGTCTCGGCGATACGGTTGCCACCCCGCCGTCGGTTGAAGTCACGGTGCGCCTGACCGGCCCTACCGGCGCGCCGCAGCTCGTGTTCGAAGGCGGCGCCCGGCGCCAGAGCGTGCGCTTCACGCGCGCCGCAGACGGCGCCTGGGAAGCGAAGATGCAGCTGCCGGGCGCGGGCCGACTGAAGATCGTGCGCTTTCACACCCGCGGCCATTGGCGCATCGCCCCTGCACGGGACGCGCGCCCGAGCGCGGCGTTCACCGCTCCCCTCGCACAGCTCGCGGACGAGCACGTGACGATCGGCTGGCGCGCGCGCGACGATTATGGCGTCCGCCGCCTCGCGCTACGGGTGCGGCCGGTGCGCCCGCCGCCGGGCCTTGCGCACGCCGATCCGATCGACACCGAACTCGAGACGCCCGCCGGCGATCCGCGCGAAGCGGAGAGCGAAACCGAGATCGACCTCGCCGCGCACCCGTACGCCGGCATGGAAGTGGAAGCGCAGATCGTCGCTTTCGACGCCCAGGGCCAGGAAGGCGTCAGCGAAGCGATGCGCTTCACCCTGCCGGAGAAGGTGTTTCTGCAACCGCTCGCGCGCGCGGCGATCGAGATCCGCCGCCACATCCTCGCCGAGCGCCGCCCCTATCGCGAAGAGCGGCCCGCGCGTCGCCGCACCATTCCAGCCGGCGACATTCTGCTCGGCAACCAGCGGATCGAAGTGCGCGACTACGATCGCCGTCCAGCGTTGCAGCGGGCGCCCGAAGGCGTTCGCCGCGCCGCGCGGCTGATCGATGCGCTGACGATGACGCCGCAGGACGGCTACTTCCGCGACCTCGCCGTCTATCTGGGTTTCAGCACCGCCCGGGCCGAACTCGACGTCGCCCGCAACATCGATGACACCGAGATCGCCGCCGATACGCTCTGGCGCACGGCGCTGCGGGCCGAGTATGGCGGCGCGGCCGACGCGCGGCGCGCGCTGGAGGAAGCGCAACGACAGCTCGCCGAAGCGCTGGCGCAAAACGCCCCGCCCGAGCGCATCCGTCAGCTGATGGACGCGCTGCGGCGCGCCACCGAAAACTACATGCAGGCCCTGGTTCAGGAAGCGCTGCGCAATGGCGACCGACAAAACATGGAGGACACGGAAGATCAAACGATGCTGAGCGGCCGCGACATTGAGGAGATGCTGAACGAAGTGCAGCGCCTCTCCGAACAAGGCCGCCACGCTGAAGCGCAGCAGATGCTCGAGATGCTGGCGAACATCCTGCAGAACCTCGAGGTGCGGCTGGAGGAATCGCAAGGCGGCGAAGGCGAGCAAGGCGAAGGCGAAGGCGAGCAACAGATGCAGGAGAGCATAGACCAGCTCTCCGAAGCCATGGGCGACCAGCGCGCGCTCCGCGATCAAACCGAACAGGCGCAGGAACAAGGACAACAGCAACAGCAGGAGAGCCAAGGCGGCAGCGGCGGCAATCAGCAGGGCGGTATGGGCGGCGCAGAGCTGGCGCAACGCCAGGCTGAAATCCGCCAAGGCCTTGCTGAGGCGCAGCGTATGGCCGAACAAGCCGGCGGCGCTCCGAGCGAGGATTTGAACGCGGCGGGCGAAGCGATGCGCCGCGCGGAGGAGGCGCTGCGCCGCGGCGACTTCGAAGCCGCCGAGAACGCGCAATCGGCCGCGCTCGACAGCTTGCGCGAAGGCGCCGAAGAGCTGGCGGCCGAGATGCGCGCGCGCGGGCAAGAACGCCGTGGCGGGCAAGGCGAGGAAGGCTCGGCCGGCAACCGTGATCCGCTCGGCCGCACCACAGGCGGCGCCGATAGCGGCGAAGGCACATCGGTGCCGAGCCAATCCGATCCGGCGCGCGCGAGAGAAATTTTTGACGAAATTCGCCGCCGCGCTCAGGATCCGAACCGGCCCGAGGCGGAACGCGAGTATCTTCGCCGCCTGCTCGACCGCTTCGGCGACAGCTGAGCTTGCCGAGGAGCGGCGGCCGCTCCAATCTTATGCGCGGAGACTGCCGATGCTGAGACGCTCACTCGCCGCCGCCATGCTCGCCATCGCCGCATCCTGTTCGCCGCCGGCGCAGCAAAGCGCCGAAACGCCGGCGCGGCCGGAGCCGCAAGAGATCGCCTGCAACACGGTGACGCCAGACGTCGCCAAACAGATCAGCGTGACCGAAGCGCCCGCCGCCGCCGCGATGGACCTGCGCGGCGGCCGCATCACGCCCGGACTCTATGATCTCGCCAGCGCACAGCGCATCGGCGGCGCCACCGGTTGGCCAGGCACGCGGGCGATCGCGCTCGAAGTCACCGAAGATGCAGCAACCGGCGCGGTCACGCTGAACTGGGCCGGCACCACGCCGACGAGCTTGATGGACCGCTGGACCGGAACGCTCGCGGAAGCGCCGCAGACACGCCTCACCTACACATGCGGCCGTATCGGCGAAGTGGACGCCGACTTCATTGCCGGCGAGCGTGCGCTCGAACTGCGTTTGGCCGACGGCGCGGATGGCGCAATGCTGCTTTCGTTCCTGCAACGCTGAGGATCAGCTGTTAACCCGGTTGGGGCGCGCAGGGTTTCAGCTTGACGGCATGCGCGCCCCGTTGTTGGCATTGAGCGAATGCCGCATCGCGTCGCATCACATTTGGGCGAATTTGACGTTCGCGAACGCTTGGCGCCGCTGCCGGCATGGCTCAGTCAGATCGCATTCGCGATCTTCTGCCTCGGCGTAGAGGTGCTGCTGCGGCTCGGCATCAACGCCGCAGCGCCGGGCTCGGCGCCCTTCGCCGTGATTTATCCCGCCGTGCTGGCGGCGACATTGTTCGCGGGCTGGCAATCGGGCCTGCTGGTGCTCGTAATATCGGAGCTTGCCGCCTGGTACTTCGTCATTCCCGAGCAAATGAGCTTTCGGCTCGCCAATACCGCCGACGCGCCGCGCATGGCGGTGATCTTCTTCACGGGCCTGCTCGTGATTGGTCTTGCCGAGATTTTCCGCCAGGCGACGCAGAACAACAACCGCATGCGTAAGGCGCAGCTCGAAGAGCAGGCGCTGCTGCTCCGCGAGGTCGACCACCGCATCAAGAATAATTTCGCGATGGTGACGGGGCTCATTGATATGCAGCGGCGCCGCTCGGCCGACGAGACCGTGAAGGCGGCGCTCAGCGAAGTGCTGGCGCGCGTCGACAGCTTCGGCCGCGCGCACCAGCACCTCTATCACGATCCGCGCAACGTGGGCTCGGTCGCGATGCGCGAGTACATCGAAGGCTTGTGCGATGCGTTGGCCCAGGCGCTGACGCTCCGTGGCGCCATCACGCTCTCCTGCTCCGCCGACGAAGGGCGCATGGACCGTGACCGTGCGGTTTCGATTGGGCTCTTGATCAACGAGCTCGTCACCAACGCGGCCAAGCACGCGTTCGTCGGCCGCGACACCGGAACCGTGGACGTGAGCCTGCGCCGGAGCGCCGACGGCTGGGTGCTGCGTGTGGAGGACGATGGCGTTGGGCTTGAAGCCGCGGGCGCCGCCAAGCCGACGCAAGGCGGACTAGGTCAACGCCTGGTGGACGCGTTTGTGCGTCAGGCGCACGGCGCGCTCTCGACCGAGAGCAGCGAAAACGGCACGCGCGTGATCGTGGAGCTGAAAGACGCGGCGTAGGCGCTAATCCACCGCCGCGATATACGGCAGGCCGCGATAGCGGCCTTTGTCGTCCATGCCGTAGCCGACGAGGAAATCGCCGGGCGCGTCCCAGCCGATCGCGTCGATCGGTTCACCCAGCGCCTGCGGCTTGCGCACGAACGCGCAGGCGAGCGTCTGCGTCGCGCCTTTCGCCAACAGGTGCGCCCGCGCGTAAGCGATCGTGCGGCCGCTGTCGAACACGTCGTCGACAATGAGCGCGGGCCGGCCTTCGATCGGGCGGGAGATGTCGGCGCGCACCACCACTTTGCCGGAGCTTTCGCGCGCATCGCGATAGCTTTCGAGCCAGAGTGAATCGTAGATCGGATGGCGCCCGCGCCGCTCGAACGCGCGCATGAGGTCGGCGGTGAAGGGGATCGCGCCCTGCAGCAGCGCGACGACGGTCCAGCCGTCGTCGACCAGCGCGAGCGTGTCCGCTAGCTGCTCCACGCGCTTGGCGATCTCGGTTTCGTCGAGCAGGACGCGCAAGCGCGTCTCAGCCGTTGGTGGTGCGCAGGCCTTCGATCGGGCCGATCTCGCTCACCGTCTCGTGCGGCGCTTCTTCGGCCGGCTGATCGAGCAGCAGCGGCTCTTCGGCAGGCGCGCTCGGCGAGACGACGGCCGGACCGCCGGCGAACGCCGCTTCGTTGAAGTTGGCGAACGTCGCTTCGAGATCGACGGCGTCGGCTGGCGGGTTCTCGACACGAATCTGGAACGGCAGCGAAGCGCCCGCGGCGATCGGCTGATCTGTGATCGCGTTCACAAGCTCGAAGATTTCTTGCGAGTTGGTGTCGCGCAGCGAGACGCGCACCGGCGGCACGAGCTTGTCGTCGCGGCCGATGTTGCGGACTTCGCCGCTGACCAGCAGGATCGGCGTCGGACCATCGAAGGCGCGCTCGACTGCGAGGTCGTAGAATTCGAGCCCGTAGACGTTCACGTCGAGCCCGAGCGCAGCGAAGGCGCTGGCCGAACGCGGCCAGATCTCGGCGACATCCTGCCGGAATGCGACCATGCCCGTCGCCGACGCGGCCAGCGAAGCGGCGGTCGCGGTCCAGACCACGGCGGCGGCGCGGGCGCGTTCCTTGCGCATCCGCTCGGCCTGCTGGGCGCGGAATTTGGCGGCGGCGGACGGCGCCGGGCCGGGCTGCTCGGCGGCGCGGCGCAGGCGCTCGACCCGCTCACGGGTCAGCGGCTCTTGCGCCGGCGGCGCCTCGGCCCGCACGGCTTCCGGCGCTTCGGCTGCGGTCCGCAGCTCGAGCTGCGGTTCGGCGAACCATGAGAACCCGCAGGCGGCGCAACGCACGGTACGGCCCGCCGGGCCGATGGCCGCGTCGTCAGCGTAATAGCGAGTTGAGCAAGACGTGCATGTTAGGATCATGGTAATGAAACGTTCAGCTGCCCCAGTAACTTTCGGTCGTGCCTTGATTCTATTTAGCTTGTCTAGTTATGGCCCGGTTAAACCCCACTGATCTCGAGCTGTTCGAGCGCGGAGTCTTGGTCCGCCTCGCGAACGTGGACGCCGGCTATGGCGCCGCTACCGTGCTTCTGGGTGTAGATTTCGAGGCGCGCGCTGGAGAAGTCGCGCTCGTCACCGGTCCCGCCGCTGCCGGTAAGACTACGTTAACGCATTTGCTGCGCCTAGCGCTGCCGTCGCGTTCTGGACGAGCTTTAATCATGGGCGTGGACGTGGCCCGCGCAAACGGCCGCCAGCTCGCCGAGGTGAAGCGCAAGATCGGCTATGTCGCTGAAACTCCAACGTTCATCGAACATTGGAGCGCGTTCGACAACATCGCCATGCCGCTGCGCATGCTCGGCAAGAAGCCGCGGGACTACGCCGAGGACGTACGCGAACTTGTGGATTTCGTCGGCATCGGCGAAGCGGCGGACTTGGCGATGGAGAAGCTCTCCGGCGCCGAGCGGCGGCGCGCGGCGATCGCACGGGCGCTGGCGGCGAAGCCGCACCTGATCCTCGCCGACGATCCGACCGCCGGCATGTCGCCGGCCGATGGCCGACGGGTGGTGAAACTGCTGGCGGAAATGCGCCGCGTGGGCGCCGGCGTGGTGATCGCGAGCCAAGACGAGAGCCTGGCGGAGTGCGCGCCGATGGACGTATGGCGGATTGACCGCGGCCGCGTGGCCAAGGCCGCAGCGCCGCTGGAAGCTGAGGCGCAGGAATGAAAAACGCGCTCTCCGGCGTCGAACGCGCCCTCTTCTTGACCCTGATGTTCGCCGCCTTCGCCGCGGCGGCAGCCGGATTGGCGGCGCGGGCCGTCGATCGCCTCGCCGTCGAGTACGAGAACCAGCGCAACGCCTACGCGATCGTCCGCGTGCTCGCGCCGGAGGGATCGGCCGGGCTGATGGCGGCCGAGAGCGCGCTTGCGCAGGCGCCGCACGTCGTCAGCGCCGCACGGATGACGGCCGTCCGTGCTGCGGAGCTGCTGACCGAATGGGGCGGCGCGGAGGTCAGCCCGGCGGACATCCCGGCCCTTCGGCTGATCGAGATCGAAATGACGCCAGTCCCGGCGGCCGTGGATGCGGCCGGAGACATTACAGCGGCGCTCGCTCAGAGCGGGGTCACGGCCGAAGTGATCGCCGCGCCCGCGGAGACCGCCGGCGGCGGCGTCGCCGCGCACGTGCGCACGGCCGCGCTGTGGGGCGCGGTCGCGTTCGGTCTGATCATGGGCGTCATCGTTTCGCTGTCGGCGCGGGGCTTGGCGGCGCGTCGGCGTGAACTCGTGACCGTGATGTGCGATCTCGGCGCGACGCGCAGCCAGGCCGCCGGCCGGATCGCCGACGAGGCGGCGGTGATGGGCTTGTATGCAGGTCTGATCGGCGGCGTGCTCGCGGGATTGAGCGCGCTGGCGGTGATGCTGCTGGTCATTCCCGGCGCGAGCGCCGAGACTTTGCCGGCGATGATTCTGCCGATCGATCTTGCGCCTATCGTCGCCGCGCCGCTGGGCGCGGCCGTCGCCGCCGGCGCGGGGGCGCGCAGCGCCGCAGCTTACTTCCACGCGAAGGCGGCGAGGCTCGGCTGATGCGGGTGGTGCTGACATGGGTCGGCATCGGCCTCGTCCTGCTGTTCGTCGCCGGGCTTTGGAATTTCGCCGAGCGCGTGCGTCAGCCCCCCGCGCCGCCGCCGCAGGCGGATGCGATCGTCGCGCTCACCGGCGGTTCGCTCACGCGGCTGTCCACCGGCGTGCGGCTGCTCGAAGAGCGCAGGGGCGAGCGGCTGTTGATCTCTGGCGTCAACCGCGTCGTCACCGATGAGGAGCTGTTGCGGGTGGCGCTCGAAGTCGATCCCGATCTCGCCGAATGCTGCATCGATATCGGCCGCTCGGCGGAAGACACGCTCGGCAACGCGTCCGAAACCGCGGCCTGGGCGCGCGAGCACCGCTACACGAAAATCATCCTCGTCACCGACGATTATCACATGCCGCGCTCGCACGCCGAACTGTCGCTGGCGATGCCCGAGGCGGAGATTCACCCCTATCCGGTGCGCACGCGCTGGACCGATCCGGCGCTGTGGCGCAGCGATCTCGGCGCAGCCGGCAGGCTCGCTTCGGAATACGTGAAGTATCTCGTGATCCGCAGCCGCGAGGCGGTGATCGATCTTGGCCGCGGCGGCGAGACTGCTAAAGACGGCGCATGAAGCTGCTGCGTTCGTTCATTTTCGCCGTCTGGCTCTACGCCTCTATGGCGTTTGTCGGCCTCGTGCTCTGGCCATTCGTGCTGATGGACGACAGGCACGTCTACACGGCGCTGCGCTGGTGGTCGCACGCAACGCTCTGGGGCCTGCGCTGGATCATCGGCGCGCGCGTGAGCTTCGAAGGCTTGGAGAATGTGCCAGAGGGCGGCGCGTTGGTGGCGATGAAGCACCAGTCGATGCTCGACACGATCGTGCCGTCGCTATTTCTGAAAAAGCCGACCTACGTCTACAAGGCCGAGCTCGGCGCAACGCCGGTGATGGGCGCGTATCTGAAGAAGAACCAGATCGCCGTCGATCGCGGCGGCCACGCCAAAGCGCTGAAGAGCGTCGTGCGCGGCGCGCGCGAGGCCGTCGCCAAGGGCCGGCAAGTGCTGATCTTCCCGGAAGGCACCCGCCAGCCCTTGGGCGCCGCGCCGGACTACAAGCCGGGCATCGCGGCGATGTACAAGGATCTCGGCGTGCCGGTGACGCCGGTGGCGCTCAACACCGGTCTCATCTGGAAGCCGAAGGGTCTCATGCGCAGCCCGGGCCACGTCACGTTCAAGGTGCTGCCGCCGATACCGGCAGGTCTGCCGCGCGACGAGTTCATGCGCGAGCTCGAACGCGTCATCGAGTCCGAGAGCGAGGCCTTGTTGCCGCCAGAGAAACGGCGCAGCGTCGCGGCATGACACGCAAGTATGTTTGGCTGGCCGCCCCTTGGGCGGTGTTCATCGTGCTCGCGATCGGCTGGCTCGCTTACTGGAACATCGTCGCGAACGCGGCTGAGCAGCGCATCCGCGCCGCGATCGCCGATCAGCAGGCGCGCGGCGCGAACGTAGAGGTCGAGCGCATCGTGCGACGCGGCTTTCCGGTGATGCTGCGGTTCGAGTTGCGCAACGCCGTCTATGGTCCAGCGCGCGGGGGCTGGGAAGCGTCGACAGAGCGCGTCGACCTCCATCTCAACATCTTGAATCCGCAACACGCGACGCTCGAAGCGGAAGCGCCGATCGTCTTCGCGCGCGCCGGCGGCGCGGTGACCAACATCACCGCCGAGGCGCTGATCGCGACGCTGCGCATGAATGGCCGACGCGTGGCCGCGGCCGGCATCGAGGCGGACAATCTGGCGCTCGACGATCCGAACGAAGACGGCGTGCTGGGGATCGGCAAGCTGGTCGTCACGGTGCGGCCGGACGCGCGCGCCGAGGGCGAGTACCAGGTCTCGTTCGATGCGCAGCGGTTGACGCTGCCGCGCCCGGTGCGGAGCTTCGAAGCGTTCGGACAGTACGTGCCTATGCTGCGCGCCGCCATCGTCGTCGAGCAAGCGACCGCCTTGATGGCGCCCTCGCCCGGCGATCCGCTCGCGCCATGGCGCGAAGCGAACGGGCGTCTGCGCTTCGAAGCGCTCGCGCTGCATTGGGGCCCGCTGCAAACGACGGGACAAGGCTGGGGCGGCCTCGACGATCAGCGCCGCCTGCAAGGCTCGCTCGCGCTGCCGATCGAGGAGCCGGCGCCGGTGTTCACCGCCATAGCCAACGGCCCGAACGTCGATGACGATGCGCGCCGGGCGATCGGCCTACTCGCGACCGCGTTCGCGCTCAGTGGCGACGATATCACGCTCGATGTGGATGCGGCTGGCGGCGTGCTGCGGCTGGAAGGAGTCGGGGTGCGTACGTTGCCGGCGGTGTACTAGCGCCGAGGCAGACGATCGTCTTCGGACGGCGCCTCGCCCCCCTGACGCGAGAGCACGCGATCAAGAAAGTCCAGATCCGCCTCTGCCTTAAGCGCAGCGAAATGCGCGAGTGTTTTTCGCGCTTCCAAGTGGCGCAGGATCGCCTCCTCCGCCAAGGTGTCGACGCTCACGCCCGCTCGTTCGGCTTCGGCAGTCAAAGCCTCGTTGAGCTCGCGCGGCAAATGGATGGCGCCATCTTCAGCCATCATTGGTCTCCAGTTCGGCGAGGATATCACGTGGCAGAACGAGCCTCAAACCGAACTCAGCGGCGGGAGCGAGATCGCGTCGGTTGAAAGTCACGATAGCTTCAGCCCGACCGTTAAGAGCCGCCTCCAACATGTGCTCATCATTCGGATCGCGAAGCCTCGGCCGCCACGTTCGGTGAATAATGACGGGTTCGCAAAGTGATGCGACTGCGCGCGCGAAACGCGCCCCCTCCTCAGGTGCGAACGCGGTTCCGGCGACGATCTCGGCGCGCCCCAGCACGGCCTCATATTCCAAAGCGGTCGCTAAACTCGCAATCAGCGTCACGCGCCCTGTCCTGGCTGCCTTGATCAGGGCCGCCGAAGCGCTTTCCGGGCTTCTGAACGCCCGTACGACGACGTCGGTGTCCAGAAGAATGCGCATGGCCTAGTTCTCCCGCCCCCAGTTCGGCGCAGGCGTGTCCTGCCCGGCTTCGATGACCTCGCGGCGCATGCGGCGGGCGCGGTCGAACAGATCGTATAGCGTGTCGCCTTCGCCCCAGCGGATCGCCCGCTGCAGCGCCGCCAAGTCCTCCGAGAAGCGACCCAGCACTTCGAGCACGGCTTCGCGGTTGTTCAGGAACACGTCGCGCCACATCGTCGGATCTGATGCGGCGATGCGGGTGAAGTCGCGGAAACCCGAGGCGGAATACTTCACCACTTCGCTCTCGGTGACGCTCTCCAGATCTTCCGCCATCGCGACGATATTGAACGCGATCAGGTGCGGCAGGTGGCTGGTGACGGCGAGCACCACATCGTGGCGCTCCGCATCCATGCGCTCGACATTGGCGCCGAGCGCGCGCCAGAATTCTTCCAGCTGATCCACCGCAGCGGGATAGGACGGACCCTGGTCCGGCAGCGGCGTCAGAATCTGCCAGCGATTGTGGAAGAGCGTCGCGAAACCGGCGTCCGGGCCGGAATGCTCGGTGCCAGCCAACGGGTGACCGGGGACAAAATAGACGTATGTCGGCAACACAGCGGCGACGGCGCTGATCACAGCCTGCTTCACCGAGCCCACGTCGGTGACGATCGCGCCGATCTTCAGCCCGCGCGCACACGCCGCGGCGGCGGCGCCCATCGCGCCGACCGGCGTCGCGAGCACAACGAGTTCGGCCTTCGCGACCGCCTTCTCCGGATCATCGAACACTTCGCCCAACGCAAGCGCGCGCGCGCGCTCGCGGACCTCGGCGTTAGCGTCATAAAGCGCGATCGTATTCGCGGCGCCATGTTGCCGCGCGGCGCGCGCGATCGATGCGCCGATCAAGCCGACGCCGATAATGGCGATGCGGTCGAACACCATGGGCATCAGATGCGCGCGTAGGAGCCCAACACGCGCACATCGTCGGCGAGCGTGCGCGCCATCACGGCAAGGCGCGAATCGTCCGCAGCGACGAATCCATCGATCCGCACCAGCGCCCGCGGCTCGGCCCGCGAAACCTCGGCGCCGGCGAGGCCGGCGTCCTTCAGCGCGCGCTGCAGCCGATGATGCCGGTCGAACACGAACAGCATGGTCACATCGTTGCCCGCTTGCTCGTGCGGGCTGGCGGCGAACACGGCGGCCTCCGGCTCCTCCGTCGTCTGCAGCAGCGGCAGACCGGCAATGATGTTGAGCGCGTGATAGCGCCGCTCGCTCAGCGCCGGCCACCAGGCGCCGACATTGGGCGCCGCCGGCCACCAGGTGACGGCGACGGTGGTCTCCGGATTCTCGACCACCTTGGCCAAAGCCGTCTGCGGTTCGCCGACGTCCTTGATCCGCGTTCGGGCGCCGAAATGACGTCGGGCGATATCGAACAGCCGCGTCGGATCGCGGCCGCCGCCCACGACCACGTCGATCACGCGCTGGCGGCGCAACGACGCGGCGATCAACGCGCGCCAGAGTTCGACCACCAGTTCCCGCTCGAGCGGCGCTTGCGCGTCCTTGACGAGGCGGCGCAGCAACGCGACCTCCCGGCCCGGCCGGATCGGCAGTCCGGCTTGCGGCGTCTTCAGCTCGGTGACTTGGTCCGCCAGCTGGAGCCGCTCGGCGACCAGCGCAAGCAGCTTGGAATCGATCTCGTCGATTTGGCGCCGAACCGATCCAATCGGATCGTTCGAATCGTCGGGCGGGGAACGGGCGTCGTCCATAGGCCGGCGACCATAGACGCCTTTCGCCGGTACCGCCAACGTCCGCGCCAGATGCGCGTCATCAACAGCGCCGCGCCGCTTCGGGGGATGCTTAAGCAGCGAAGCAGTTTATGCATGCGCACATGATTCATGCTGGCGGAGCGGCGGCGAAACTGCAGGCGGCGGGAGGCGTTCGGTCCCTCTCGTTCGACGCGTCCTCCCCGCTGCAGTTGCAGAGCGGCGAGACGCTCGCGCCGCTAACGGTAGCGTTCGAGACCTACGGCGCCCTCAACCACGAGCGCACCAACGCGGTGCTGGTGTGCCACGCGCTGGGCGGCGACCAGTTCGTAGCGAGCCCCAATCCCGTGACCGGCCGGCCGGCCTGGTGGCCGCGGATCGTGGGTCCCGGGCGGCCGATCGACACCAACAGGTACTTCGTCATTTGCGCGAACACACTAGGCGGCTCGATGGGCTCCACCGGCCCCGGCACGATCGCGCCGGACGGGCAGCCCTATGGTTTACGCCTGCCGCCGATCACGATCGGCGATACGGTCCGCGCCCAGGCCATGCTGATCGAAGCGCTCGGCATCCAGAACCTCTTTTTGGTCATCGGCGCCGGCATGGGCGGCATGCAGGCTCTAAATTGGGCCAGCGCCTACCCGAAGCGCGTGTTCGCCTGCGCCACCGTGGCCGCGGCGGCGAAGCAGTCGGCGCAAAACATCGCCCTCGCGGAGCTTGGCCGCCAGGCGATCATGGCCGACCCCGAGTGGCGCAACGGCGCCTATCTCACCCACGGCGTGCGGCCGACGCGCGGCATCGCCGTGGCGCGCACGGCGGCGGCGATCGCGGGACTCTCGGCGCGGGACGTGCGCGCGCGCTTCGACAACGCCCGCACCAAGGAGCGCTTCGGCTTCGCTTCCGTCGACAGCGACGCCGCCGGCGCCCGTACGAACAGCGCCGGCTACATCGATCGCTTCGACGCGAATTCCTATCTCTACCTCTCACGCGCCATGGACGGCTTCGACCTGGGCCGCGACTTCGGCGGCGAGCTGTCCAATGCGTTCAGGGGCGCGGAGACGCGCCATGGCGTGTTCGCGTTCTCGAGCGACTGGCGGTATCCGATAGAGGAGAGCCGCGAAGTGGCGCGCGCCCTGATCGCCGCCGGCGCGGAAGCCTCGTTTGTCGAGATCAAGAGCGAACATGGACACGACGCCTTTCTCGGCGACGAGCCGGCCTTCGAGGCGGCGCTGACCGGCTTCATCGATGCGGCGGCGGCGGCTCGGGCGCTGGCGCTGCAAGGAGGCGCAGGCTGATGACGCAACTCGAACTCGTCCGCCCTGCGCCGCTCGAACTCGACAGCGAGCCGCGCGCCGACCATGACGTCATCGCGCAGCTCGTGAGCGACGGCGCACGCGTGCTCGACGTGGGTTGCGGCAACGGCGCCCTGATGCGGCTGCTGACGCGCGAATGCTCGGCCCGCGCGCGCGGGCTGGAGCTCGATCCGAGCAAGGTGCACGGCTGCGTTTCGCGCGGGCTCTCGGTCGTGCAAGGCGACGCAGAGCGCGATCTCGACGCATTTCCGACCGCCGCGTTCGACTACGTGATCTTCTCGCACGCACTGATGAAGCTGCAGCGCCCGCAAGCGGCGCTGAAAACGGCGGCGCGCGTGGGCGAGCGCGTGATCGTCTCGATCAACAATGCGGGCCACTGGCGCGCGCGCACGAAGCACATGTTCAGCGGCCGCCTCGCGGCCTGGGCGGACGACGCCCCATGCACGGTGCGCGACTTCGCCGAGATGGCGCGGAGCTTGCGCCTCACAGTAGAGCGCGCGGTGCCGCTCTCGCGCGGCCACGCCGGCGCGCCGTTCGCCAAGACGCTTTGGCGCGCGAACTGGTTCTCAGAACAAGCGGTGTTCGTGCTGAGCTCATGAAGCGCATCGTCATCTGCTGCGACGGCACTTGGCAGCGGCTCTACAATGCGAGCCTGACCAATGTCGCACTGACAGCGCGCGCTGTGGCGCCGCGCGATGCGAGAGGCGTTCCGCAGATCGTCTATTACTCGGCGGGTGTCGGCGCCTCGATGTACGGCGTCAGCATCTGGCAGGGCATGACCGGCGCCGATCTCGACGATCATCTGCTCGACGCCTACCTCTTCCTCAACCTGAACTACGAACCCGGCGACGAGATCTACCTGTTCGGCTTCTCGCGCGGCGCCTATACGGTGCGGAGCCTCGCCGGCCTACTGCGCAAGTGCGGCGTGCTGCGGCGCGCGCACGTCGACAAGGCGCGCGCCGCGCTGGAGCTTTACCGGCACCGCGAAGTCAGCGCCGATACCTTCCTCGCCGCCCGCTTCCGCGCCGCCCATGCGATCGCGTGGCCTCGGCTCGGCAATGACGGCGCGACCATAGATACGCCGCCGGTCGATCTCCGCCTGCGCTATGTCGGCGTTTGGGACACGGTGGGTTCGCTCGGCATTCCGCGCGTGCTGCCGATCTCGGTCGGGCTCAACCAGGGCTACCTTTTCCACGACACGACGCTGTCGCGCGCGGTGCACTCGGCGCGGCATGCGGTGGCGATCGACGAACAGCGCGCGGCGTTCGCGCCGACGCTGTGGAGCAATGTCGACGCCTTCAACACGCCCGGCGCACGCCCGCGCGTGATGCAGTCATGGTTTCCGGGCGATCATGGCGCGGTCGGAGGCAACGACGATTCGCGCGGGCTCTCGAACTGCGCCCTTCTCTGGGTGCTGGAAGGCGCAGAACAGGTGGGTCTCGCACTGATGCGCGAGCCGGGCTCGATCATCTCGGCGGCGATGGCCGAGATCGATCCGCTGAATGCTGCCCTTCTCGACAGGCGCCGCTCCATGCTCGATCTTGCCGGTCGGCGCTGGCGCGCCGGGCTTTCGAACTATGGCGACTTGCACGAAGTCGCGCGCCTGCGCTGGATGGCGGACCGCCACTACCGGCCGAAGCCGATGCTCCAGTTCGCGCGCGAGATCGCCGAGTCCTTGCGCGAAGCGGCTTAGAGATACGAGAGCCACCAATCGCGCCGCCGCGCCTTGAGGCCCTGCCAATAGCGACAGAGCGGGTAAAGCAGCGCCAGCACGACGATCCAGGCGCAGTAAACCCACGGCAACGAGAACCCAACGGCCTCGAACTTCTGCGGGGCCGTGAAAACGTTCAGCATGTAGCCGAAATAAGCGTCGGTCGGCTTGCCGGCGGCGGCGTTCGCGGCGATCGCAAGCACGTGCACGAGGTAGACGTGCAGCAGATAGAAGAAGAACGGAACCGCCCCGAACGTGTTGAGCACGCCGCCAACCGGCCCGCGCAGACGCGACAGCAGCGGCCAGATCGTGAAGATAACGCCCAGCGTAACCAGCGTGAACTGCAGCGACGGCGGGTATTTCTGCACATCGAGAAACACCATGATCGCCGCACCCAGCGTCGCCTGTTCACGCCAGTCGCGGGCGACCGCCTCCGGGCCGGTGGCGAACGTCGGGTCGCCATAGATCATGGTCCAGCGCAACAGAACGAACACGACGAGCATGGCGACGCCAATAAGAAAGACGGTGCGGTCCCGCTTGGCCGACGGCTCGAGGAACAGCGCGCCCATGCCATAGCCCAGCGCGATGACTCCGATCCAAGGCAGGATCGGATAGGCGAACAGACCGATGGGCCGCCCGTCGGCGAAGATCGGGCCGCCATCGTGTAGGAACGTCCACAACAGTGAGAGCGAGCCAAGTTCGCGCGCGTTGATCGGATCGAGCAGATTGTGCCCGCCAATGATAGCGACGCCGATCGCCAGCACGGCCACCCGCGGCAGCCACACCAGCGCGGCGAGTGCGATCATCGACCAGCCGATGGCCCAGATCACCTGCAGGAAGAACGGATACGGAATGGCGAACGACCAGCCGAAGCTCAGCACCGTGGCTTCGAGAAAGATGAGCCAGAGCCCGCGGGTGAAGAGAAAGGCCGAGAGGTTCGGCGTCGCCTTGCCTTTGGCGAACTGCAGATAGGCCGAAACGCCGGAGAGAAAGACGAACGTCGGCGCGCAAAGATGCGTGATCCATCGCGTGGTGTAGAGCCACGGCGTCGTCGTGGCGGGATCGAGCGGATTGCTGGCGAGCCCGCCGCCGATGAAGAAGTAGTCACGCACATGGTCGAGCGCCATCAGCACGATG
Organism: Vitreimonas sp.; assembly: GCF_035627415.1. GTDB lineage: Bacteria > Pseudomonadota > Alphaproteobacteria > Caulobacterales > Aquidulcibacteraceae > Vitreimonas. The sequence continues at coordinate 80,045 of NZ_DASPLU010000033.1, forward strand.
ACGAGACCGCGCAGCATGTCGATTTCGCTGATGCGGACGCCGGCTGCGATGCTCGAACGTTGGGCTGGAGCCGCCGGCATCGCCGGCGCTGCGAGTGTATCTGTCATGGGCGTTACTCCGCCGCGAACGAAGCGGCCGGACTATGCCGCAGGTCACGCCGGCGCGCGAGGCGCTTTGCGACGGCTCACACGTCGGCGAAGGCGAACGCCAGCCGGCCAATCAGGCCGTGCGCCTTGAGCCGTCCCTCGGTGGCGAAGAGGCAAACGCACGGCTCGCTGCCGATGACGCGCGGCTGGTGGTTCAGATCGCGTTCGGCAGACGCGAAATCGCCGGCGCTGAAGACGCCCAGCTCATCCTGATAGGCGCCTGTCAGCACCGTGCAGAACTCCGCGCCGGCGTGCTCGTGCCGCGCCGTCGGCATGCCGGGCGCGACCGACAGCAGATAGACGCGATCCTGCGGCGCGTGAGGGGTATCCACCGCCGCCACCCATACGCCCGGCGCCACCCAGCGGCGCGGCTTCAGCGGCAGCCGTTCGATAAATGGCCGCGCGTCTTGTTGCGGCGGCGGCGGCGCGGGCTCCTGAAGGCGCGCCATCACCGCCGTCAACGCATCGCTGGAGAGGTCCACGGCCGGGAGCGTAGCGAGCGCTTCGCCTGACGCCGCTTCATAGGCGTCGACTTGCTTGCGGCATTGAGCGCAGCGCTCGAGATGCGCCCCGACCACCAGCCCGAAGCCTGGCGCGAGCGCGCCGGCCGCATACGCAGCCAGAACGTCGGCCGAAGGATGATGCCGCGGATTCACGAAACCTGCTCCCAATGGCTGCGCAACTTGGCGAGCGCGAGCCGCAGCCTTGATTTCACCGTGCCGAGCGGCAGCGACAGCCGCTCGGCGATTTCGGAATGCGGCCGATCCTCGAAGAACGAGAGCTGGACGACTTCACGCTGTTCGTCGGACAGCAGCCGCAGCGCGGCCTGCACCTGCTGTTCCGACTGCACCCGCGCTAGGGCCGCGTCCGGCCGTTCGGCATCGCTCTCTTCGCTCACATCGAGACCGCTCGCATAGGCCAACTCCACCCGCTCCCGCCGCAGCCGATCAATCCAGGCGTTGCGGGCGATGACGAACATCCAGGTCGAGGCTTTCGCTTTGGCCGGATCGAAGGACGCGGCGCGCCGCCACACGGCCACCATGGCGTCCTGCGCCAGATCCTCCGCCATGGCGCCGCGCGCGCCGAGACGGATCAGATACGCTTTTACACGCGCGGCGTAGCGCTCGAAGAACAGGGCGAACGCCGCACGGTCGCTGGCGGCGATGCGGGCAAGCAAGATCTCGTCGCTGTCGGCGACCACGTCATGCATGGCGCGCTTCCTCGCACAACGCCGCGCACGCGCCGAAATCACCGGATTCGTCAGAGCGAGGACGCACATCGGACTTCGTACGGCCGATCCAGGCGGTTGGATCACCTGATCCGCGGCGCGCCGCGGCGCGTATCGCAGTCGTGAACCAGCCGGAGAGAACCCCGCTGGAACGGGCGGACATCATGGCGTTCACTTCGACACCCTCGACGCGCCGGCAAAGTATCGCCGTGATCGGCTCCGGCATAGCGGGAATGTCGGCAGCCTGGCTGCTGAGCCAGCGCCACGACGTCACCGTTTACGAAAAGAACGGCCGACTCGGCGGACATTCGAACACGGTCATGGTGAAGACGAGCCTGGGCGAGACGCCGGTCGACACCGGATTCATCGTCTTCAACGACATCACCTACCCCAACCTGGTGGCGCTGTTCGATCACTTGAACGTCGGCACGAAGAGTTCGGACATGTCGTTCGGCGTGTCGCTGAACGGGGGTCGCACGGAGTATTCTTCTGTCGGCGCGGCCGCGTTCCTCTGCGGCGGGCGCAATCTGGTGAGCCCGCGCTTCTGGTCGATGACGTACGACCTGCTGCGCTTCTATCGCCGCGCGCCGCTCGAGCTGCTTGCGGCGCGCGACGACATGATCTCGCTCGGCGATTATCTCGAACGGCGCGGATACGGCGAAGCGTTTCAACGCGACCATCTGTTGCCCCAGGCGGCGGCCATCTGGTCGGCCACGATGGGCGAGATCAGGCACTACCCGGCGTGCGCGTTCGTGCGCTTCTTCGAGAACCATGGCTTGCTGAAGCTGCAGGGCCGGCCGAAGTGGCGGACGGTCGAGGGCGGCAGCCGAGCCTATGTCGAAAAGCTCACGGCCGCCTACGCCGACCGCGTGAGGCTGAACTGTGGCGCGACTTCGGTGTGTCGCGACGGCGGCGGCGCTTGGGTGCGGGATGCCTCCGGTGAAGCGCAGCGCTTCGATCATGTGGTGATCGCGGCGCACGGCGACGAAGCGTTGGCGCAGCTGGAGGACGCGAGCGCCGAGGAGCGCACGCTGCTCGGCGCATTTCGCTACGCCAAGAACCGCGCAGTGCTGCATACGGATGCGGCGTTGATGCCGAAGCGCGCCTCATTGTGGGCAAGCTGGAACTATGTCGGCGACAATCCCGACGGCGGTTGCATCGTCAGCTACTGGATGAACAAGCTGCAGGGCATCGAGAGCCGCGAGCAGCTGTTCCTGACTCTCAATCCACGCACGATGCCGCGCGATGAGACGATCCTTTACGAGACCGAATACGATCATCCCCTGTTCGATGCGGCGGCGATCCGCGCCCAGGCGCGGCTTTGGTCGTTGCAAGGCGTACGCAACACCTGGTTCTGCGGCGCGCATTTCGGCGCGGGCTTCCACGAGGACGGCCTACAGGCGGGGCTCGCCGTGGCCGAGCAACTCGGCGGTGTGAAACGGCCGTGGAATGTCGCGGCTGAATCGGACCGCATCCATCTAAGACCTAATGCCGAGACGGAGGCGGCGTGAACGCGATCTACACCGGCCATGTGGCGCACAACCGGCCGGGCAAGCACCGGCTGCGCTACAGCGTGTTCATGCTGGCGCTCGATTTGGACACGCTGGGATCGCTGCGCTTGGGGCTTCTGAAGCACAATCGCGTCGCGCTGTTCTCGTTGCGCGATCGAGATCATGGCGCCGGCATCGACGCGCCGCCGAAGCCGCAAATCGAAGCGAAGCTGCGCGACGCGGGCATCGCTTGGGACGGCGGCCGGATCGTGCTGCTGACCATGCCGCGGCTCTTCAATTACGTGTTCAACCCGCTCAGCGTCTATTTCTGCTGGCGGCGCGACGGCGTCCTCGCGGCGTTGGCGCACGAAGTCTCGAACACGTTCGGCGAGCGCCACTTCTACGTGCTGCCGGCGCGCATCGCCGAGAGCGGCTGTGTCGTTCAGGCCTGCGACAAGGATTTCTTCGTTTCGCCTTTCCTCGAAGGCGGTCTGCGCTACGAGTTCAGCGTAACCCCGCCCGGCGAGCAGGCGGTTGTCGCCATGCGCGTGAGGCGCGGCGGCGAAATCGCGCTGACCGCCTCCTTCGCCGGCGCACGGCGCGACCTCACCGACGCGAACCTGCTGCGCGCCTGGGCAGGCAATCCTCTGATGACATTCAAGGTCATCGCCGGAATTCACTGGGAAGCGCTGCTGATGCTGGCGAAGGGCGTGCGCTTCCTCGGCCGCCGCGGGCAAGGCGCTCATATTCGCCCCGACCGTGAGGCGCAAACGAAGACGGCGGCGTGATCGCTCACGCCGCCGCTTGTCTACGACTTGCGAATGCGCTTTAGGCGCGCTGCACTTCAGCGACCCAGTCGTTCACCAAGCCCTCGGTCACCGTGAGCGGCGTCGAGCCGTTGGTGAGCACGCGATCATGGAACGCGCGCAGGTCGAAGCGATCGCCGAGCGTCTGGCGGGCGCCGTCGCGCATGCGGTTGAGCGCTTGCCGGCCAGCCATGTAGCTGCAGGCTTGCCCCGGCCAGACGCAATAGCGCTCGACTTCCGTGGTGACGTTCGTTTCCTGATCGCCGGTGGCTTGCATCATCGACTGGACCGCCTGCTCGCGGGTCCAGCGCATGTGATGGATTCCGGTGTCGACGACGAGACGCGAGGCGCGGAACGTCATCGATTGCAGATAGCCGATGCGGCCGAACGGATCGTTCTGGTACATGCCCATTTCGTCCGCGAGCTGCTCGGCATAGAGGCCCCAGCCTTCGCTGAAGCCGCTGAAGCCCAACAGCGCGCGGCGGATGAACGGCATCTCGCCCGCTTCCTGCTGGATCGAAAGCTGCCAGTGATGGCCCGGCGTGCCTTCGTGATAAGTCAGCGTCGGCAGCGTGAACTTTGGCCATTCGGTCGCCGGGTCGCGCAGGTTGATGTAGTACGCGCCAGGACGCGAACCATCGAGCGCGGCGACCTGGTAATAGCCGCCCGGCGCGCCGGCTTGGATATATTCCGGCACAGCCTTGATCTCGAGCGCGGCGCGCGCCTGCACGCCGCACACTTCCGGCATGCGCGCGGTGATTGCCGCCATCTGCTGGTTCAGCATCGCGAGCAATGCGGCGCGCCCCTCGGTCGTGCTCGGGAAAATCTGATCGGGGCGGCGGCCAAGCGCGTTGATGCGCTCGTTCACCGTACCGTTCGTCATCCCCTGCGCGCGGAGGATCTGATCCATTTCACTGGTGAACTGCGCGATCAGATCGACGCCCATCTGGTGCAGCTCTTGCGGCGCCATGTCCGTCGTCGTGTAGGCGCGCAGCGCGGTCGCGTACATTTCCGCGCCGTTCGGCAAGCGCCACACGCCGGCGTCGGATGTTGCGCGCGGCAGCACCGCGTTCAGCGCATCGACCTGGCGCTGATAGGCGGGCAACACTTCGTCGCGCACGATCTGCTCCGCGCGTTGCGTCAGTGCGGTCTTGTCCGCCGCCGGGATGTCCGCGACCTCGTTGAGACGGCCCTGCAGCGAGGTGACGAGCACCGTTTGTGCCGGCGCCGTCGCGGCGAAGGCGCGCAGCTGGCCGACGGCGCCGCCGCGGCCGTTCGCGCCGGCAATGGTGAAGTTCGGCTGGATGACGCCAGCGGCGGCGTCTTCGCCGATGCGCGTCGTCTCTTGGTCAAGGACGCGGGCGTAAGCTGCGAGACGCTCGAGATAGGCGTCGGCTTGCTCGCGGTTGGTCACCGGATGTTGGCTGGCGAGGAAGTCCGGAATGCTGGTGTAGGCGCCGGTGAGCTGCGTGACGACGTACGGCGCCTGAGCGCCACCGCCGTGCTCAAAACGGGCGGAATCGACGCTGTCCTTCAGCGCCGTGTGCACGACCGCGTAGGTGACGCTGTCTTGACCTTCGAGGCGATCCTCGTTGAGCGCCTCCAGCTCCGCGAGCGCGCGCTCGCCGATCGTGCGCAGACGGATCGAGCCTTCCTTCGAATAATCGCTCAGGCGATTGATGTAGCGCCCGCCTGCCTGCTCCTCGGAGACCGCTAGACTGGTCGCGAATTCCGGAATCTCACGGAGAATGTCGGTCGAGAGCCGGTCGAGGATGCCGTTGAGATCGCCGCTTTGGGCCTGACGGCCGCACGCGGCGAGCGCGAAGCTGGCCGCGGTCGCGCCGAGCAGCGCACGCCTTGAGAGTTGCATGTGGTCTGTCCCTTGCGATTTTGGGGAGAAGTTCCGGCCGCAGTTTAGCGGAACTTGGCCGCAGCGCACGAGCCCTTGCGACGAATGGCCTTTTGTCGTTCCTCAGCCGTCCACAGCCGCTTGGCCGGTTTCGCCCGTGCGAATGCGCTGAATCGAGTCGAGATCGGCGACCCAGATCTTGCCGTCGCCAATCTTGCCGGTCTTCGCCGCCGCGGCGATGGCCTCGACCGCCCGTTCCACGATCGCTTCCGGGGCGACGATCTCGACCTTGACCTTCGGCAGCAGTTTCACTTCGTATTCCGCGCCGCGATAAACCTCGGTTTTTCCCTTCTGGCGGCCGAAGCCGCGCACTTCCGAGACGGTCAGCCCGCCGACGCCGGCGTCCTTCAGCGCCTCCAGCACAGGATCGAGCCGGCTCGGCTTGATGATGGCGGTGATCAGCTTCATCGAGGCCCCCTTCGCACCTGCAATATAAGCGTCAGGCGTCACGCTTGGGCAAGTTGCCAGGCGCTTCCTGCGGCGTTCGGCGTGGCGCTTTGGCCAAAAGGACACGCCCCTCGGAGCGGGCCGTGTTGGCGTAGAGGCGCTTGACCGCCTCCATCAGCACCACGCCGCCCTGCGGCGGCCACAACAGCTCCCCGACGCTTTCGAAGGCGTCGGCGGCGCGCACGAGCCAACCCCACCTCAGCGGCGGCGTGTAGAGCGCACGGGCAGAGACAACCGGCTCGAACATGGAATCGGCGAGCAGCGCCGCAAGCTGCGTGCGCGAGTATGGCCGCCCATGGCCGAACGGCGTCGCTCCCGATTGCGCCCACAAACTCCAGCGATTGGCGGCGATCACGACCAACCGCCCTTCCGGCGCCATGACGCGCCAGACTTCGCGCAACATCGCGTGTGTGGCGTCGCACTCCTCCAAGGCGTGCACGAGCAGAACGCGATCGAACACCGCATCCATGAACGGGAGGCGCGTCTCGTCCGCTAGAGTGGTGTGGATGCGGCCATTGTCGGCGCTCCAGGGCTCGGCGCCTTGCGCGGCCGGCATCATCGCCACGGTCCGGCGCGCGTCGCGGAAGCGGCCGAGATACGGCGAGGGATAGCCAAGCCCCAGCACGTCCAAGCCCTCGACGCCGGGCCACAACGCAGTGAGCCGGCGCGAGGCGGCGCGGCGAGCGGCTTCGCCGAGCGGCGAAGCGTAGAAGCGCTGCAGGGCAAGAACGTCGACGCGCATTTTGGGATTGGGTTTCGGGATTGGGGATTGGGTCGCTGGGTGAAAGCGCCATATTAGAGACCAATCCCTAATCCCCAATCCCTAATGCCGATGCTTCAGATCCACCAATTCCCCTGCCTTAGCGACAATTACGGCTTCCTCGTCCACGATCCGGCGAGCGGCGCGACCGCGACCATCGACACGCCCGACGCTGACGAAATCCTGCGCCAAGCCGCGGTCAAAGGCTGGCGCATAACCGATGTCTGGAACACCCACTGGCATCCGGATCACGCCGGCGGCAACGCCGCGATCAAGGCGGCGACGGGCGCGCTGGTGACGGGGCCGGCGGAAGTCGAACGCATCGGCGCGGCGCCCGACCGCGTCGTTGCCGAAAACGATGTGATCAAGCTCGGCGCGGCTGAAGCGCGCGTGCTCGATGTCGGCGGCCACACGCTGGGTCATATAGCTTACGTGTTCGACAGTGAGGACGTCGCCTTCGTCGGCGATGCGCTGTTCGCGCTTGGGTGCGGGCGTCTTTTCGAAGGCACGCCGCAGCAGATGTGGACGAGCCTGCAAAAGATCGCCGCGCTGCCGGATGAGGCGACGCTCTATTGCGCGCACGAGTACACACAATCGAACGCGCGTTTCGCCGTGACCGTCGACAGCGGCAACGCAGCGCTCGCCGCGCGCGCCGCGGAGATCGATCAGCTGCGGGCGGCGGGCAAGCCCACCGTGCCGATGACGCTGCGCATCGAGAAAGCGACCAACCCGTTCCTGCGCGCGCCGGCGCTGAAGCCGTCGCTTGGGCTCGAAGGCGCCGCGGACTGGGAGGCGTTCGCGGAGGTCCGCAGGCGCAAGGATGCGTTCAAGGGCTGACGAAAACGCCGCCTCTGCGGCGGCGGATTATTGCTGGGGCCCTTGGATCTCGCCGGTTACGACGTTGCGGATCGTGTTCGACGACGGGCGGCCGGCATAGCCGAGTTGGGGGGCCACCTGGATGAGAAGCTGATCGCCGCGCATGACGACGCGCGGCTGCGGCCCGAAGGTGATGATCACGCGGCGCACCGTGGTCATCGGCGCGGCGGCCAAGCCTTCGGCGGCGCGTTCGGCGGCGTCGACCACGACCCCGGCGGCGGGGGCGGACATGCGGGCCGGCACGGTGAACGTCACCGGCGCGCCGACACTGCGGCGGGCGACCGCCTGCAGACGGCGGAAACGCTCCTGCATTTCGGCGAAGGCGATGGCTTCGGGGGTAAGGGGGGCGACGCGGGCCTCCTCCGAGGCGGGGGCGCCGGTGCGGAGGGTGCGGGTGTAGACGATGATGCCGCCGTGGGGAGTGATGCGGAGCATCACGTCGCCGTCTTCGGTGCGGTAGATCTCCCCTCCGCCCGCGGCCATGGCGGGGCGGAGGACGTGGACTTCGGGGTCGCCCTCGAACCGGACCAGGGCGGCGCGGCCGCCGGTGCGGTCGAGCACGAAGCGGACGGCGCCGTCGGGGGTGGAATAGCGCGTGGCGTTGGAAGCGTGGGTGTAGAGCCCTTGCACCGGGGGCGCTGACTGGCGCGGCTGCTGCTGGGCGAAGGCCAGTCCGGGCGCGGCCAGGGCGAGCGCAGCGGCGAAGGCCGCAGCGCCTCGCCCCTTCAGACTCGGTCCGGTGGATTGGCTCATGGGCGAGGAGGAGAGCGCTGCGACCTAGGCGCTTTTTTGGCGTGTTGCAGACCCTCTGCGCACCTGTGGCGGCGAAGCCGCACTTAACTACAGGGCGGCCGCCTTCGGGGCGCGGTCGGGGTCCTGCTTCTCGTCCGCGCGCGCCGAAATCGTGCGCGGCTTCACCAGCGGGGTGATCACCTCTTCGGCATGGATCACAGGCGCGGCCGGCCGGAGCTGGCGCGGCGGGCGGGCGACGACGGCGGCCGCGGCGGTTGGCGTCATGACGCTGGCGATCGGGCCGGCGCGGACGGTGTCTTCCGGCAGTTCGGGCGGGATGCGGACGACGACCCGAACGCCCGTACGCGGCGGTTCGGCCAGGTCTCCGGCGATCCCGGCCGCGAACGACAGGGTGCAGAGCGCGAGCGCCGCGGCGGCGATTCGGAGGAAGCTTTTCCCGAACAAGGCTCCGCACATTAACTGAGTCGCGGGCGGCGTCACGCAACCTGGCGTGACGCCGCCGCGCAGCTCAGCGGAGGTCTTCGTCGTCGAGATTCAATTCCGACACCGGAATGCGCTCGGCGCTGCGGCGCACACGGCGGAGGCCGGTGTAGAAGTGCTGCGCATCGCCGACGACGACCAGATCGGCGCGGGCCGGATCGAAGTAACGCTGCGCCGCGGCCTGGGCCTGGGCGGGCGTCACGCCGGTGATGTCGGCGACGTACGTGCCCAGCCGCTCGGGCGGCAGGCCGTAGAGCGCCAGCGTCGAGATCTGGCCGGCGAGACCGGCCGTGGTTTCGACGCTGCGGCCGAACGAGCCGATCAGCACCGCCTTGCGCGCCGTGAGTTCGGCTTCGGCCGCCGGCGCATCGCCGATGCGGTCGATCTCGGCGCGCATCAGTTCGTAGACCTGCACCGCCGCATCGTTGCGCGTCTGCGCCGAGGCGACGATCGGGCCCGGCGCCATGCGCGCCTGCATGCTGGAGCCTGCGCCGTACGAGAGGCTGCGGCGGATGCGGATCTCGGTGTTGAGCCGCGCCGAGTAGCCGCCGCCGAGTACGTTGTTCGCGACCAAGAGCGGGAAGTAATCCGCGTCCGTGCGCGAGACGCCGCGGAGGCCCATCAGCACCGCCGCCTGGCCGGTCTGCGGCAGGTCGACGACGATGGTGCGCGGCGCTTCGGCCCACGCCGACGCATCGGGACGCGCCGGCAGCGCTTCGGCCGGGCGGGCCCAATCGCCGAAGTGGCGTTCGGCGAGCGCGAAGCCCTCCTCCGCCGAGACATCGCCGGTGATGACGAGCACGGCGTTGTCGGGCCGCCAGAAGGTGCGGTGGAAGCCGCCCATCTCCTCGCGCGTTATAGCGCCGATGCTGCGCGGCGAGACCACCGCGCCATACGGCGTTTCGCCGAAGATCGCTCGCGTCATCGCCATCTGGCCGATCGAGCCGGGCTGGCTTAGCGCCACCTGCAGACCGTCGAGCGCTTCCTGTTGCGCGCGCTCCAGCTCCTCCTGCGCGAAAGCGGGATTGCGCGTCACGTCGGCGAAGACGGTGAAGGCTTCTTCAGCGCGGTCGGAGCGCGTCATCAGCGCGACAGCCGATGAATCGACGCCGGCGCCCGAGCTGATCTCGGCCCCGAGCGACTCGATCTGGCTGGCGATCTCGGTTGCGCTGCGCGTGGCGGTGCCGCGCGTCAACAAATCAGCCGTCATGCTGGCGAGGCCAGCGCGCTCGGCCGGATCGGCGCTGCCGCCGGAAGCGACGCGAAGATCGGCGCTGACCAGCGGCAGAGCCCGGTTCGGCGCGACGATGACGCGGAGGCCGTTGGCGAGCGTGCGCTGCGACGCGGGCGGAATGCGCGCGTCGACCGGCGTGCCCGGCGCAGGCGGCGCTTCGCGCTGGCCTTCGGCGGCGAGCGTATGCGTCGGGATCTCCGATTGCGCGATGGTGAGGCGGCGCGCCTGGATGGTCGGCGACGTCTCGATCGTGTCGCCGGTCGCGCCCTCCTGCTCGGGGAGATAGCGGACGACGACGCGGCGCTGATCGTTGAGAATGCGGCGCGCGACGCGTTGGATGTCCGCCGCGGTCGTCGCCTGCACGCCGGCGAGCAGGCGATCGGCGTAGTCGGCGTCGCCGTAGCGGATCACCGCGTCGGCGAGCTCGAACGCGCGGCCGTAGGCGGTTTCGCGGCTCTCAATGGTCGAGGTGACGATCTCGTTCTTGGCTTCATCGAGCTCGGCCTGGGTCACGGCTTCGTCACGGAAGCGCGCGATCTGCGCCGCGAGCGCGGTCACGCCGGCTTCGGCGGTTTGGCCTTCCGAAAGAATCGCGAACACGCCGTAGGCGCCCGGATCCTGCGTCGCTTCGAGGTTGGTGAACACCTGCGCGGCGATCTGCTGTTCATAGACCAGCGATTGATAAAGGCGCGAGGAGTTGCCGCGCGACATGATGGCGTCGAGCACCATCAGCACCGGCAGATCCGGATCGGTCGCGGCCGGCTGCGGGTAAGAAATCATCACCGCCGGCAGCGGCACGTTCGGCGCATAGACGGTGTATTCGCGTGCCGCGGTGCGTTCCGGCTCGGTCGGGTAATCGCGCGGGATCGGCCGGTTCGGGCGGGCGATGTCGCCGAAATATTGATCGACCCAGCGGTCGAGCTCAGCCTGATCGAAATTGCCGGCGACGACGAGCACGGCGTTGTCCGGGCGATAATAAGTGGCGTGGAAGGCGCGGACGTCTTCGACCGTCGCCGCGTCGAGGTCTTCGATCGAACCGATGCCGGGACGGCCGTACGGGTGAACCGTGTAATTGGTCTGGTTGAGATAGAGATAGAACAGGCGCCCGTACGGCGAGGCGAGCACGCGCTGGCGCAGCTCTTCCTTCACGACGTCGCGTTCGGACTCGAAACTCTCTTCGTTGACGACGAGCGAACCCATGCGGTCGGCTTCGGCCCACAGCACGCGCTCGAGGTGGTTGGCGGGCACGACTTCGTAATAGTTGGTGAAGTCGTCATAGGTGGAGGCGTTGTTGAAGCCGCCGACATCTTCGGTCAGGCGGTCGAAGAATTGCTCCGGCATGTTGCGGGTCGATTTGAACATGATGTGTTCGAACAGGTGCGCGAAGCCCGAGCGGCCTTCGGGGTCGTCGACCGAGCCGACATCGTACCAGACCTGCACCGAGACGTTTGCGGTATTGGCGTCCGGCATCGCATAGACGCGCAAGCCGTTCGGCAGCGTCCGCATCGTGTAGCGCAGCGGCGCGACTTCGAGCGCGGCGGTTTGTTCGCTCTGCGGCGCGGACGAGGTGGCGCACGCGACCAGCGCCAGCGACGCCGCGACCATGGTGAAAAAGCGTTTCATGAGACCCCCAACGGATTCGGGACGTTCTAGCAGCCGAGCCCCACAGCGCCAGAAAATTGCGACGGGGACGGCGTTGTTCGGGGACGAATGGCTCTGTTCGGTTCTCGGTTATCGGGTCTCGGGGATCGGGAGCGGCAGGCGCGCGTGTTTGGCGGCGTTGTGTCATCACAAACGCCGTCTCCCGATAACCGATACCCGAAACCCGATAGCCGAGATCGAGAGGCGGGGCGCGTCGGACGCGCTGAGGTAGTCTCTAGTGTGCGTTGGCTGTCGCCAGACAACGCTGCGCGTCGAACGCGCCCCGTTAGCGTTCGTTCTTTCCCGGATGCCGGTTACAGGACTTTCGATGGGCCTTTGGCCATGCTGATCCGGTCCAGTGCAGTCCTCGCCTCTTGCGAAGCGATTGGCTGGTCCCGGCCGGAGCTTAGGTCCACCCGGCATTACCGGTTCCGTGTGCAGGATGCTCCAAACATCCTGGACCTCGCGGTTTGCATCCCCAGCGAGCAAACTTCACACCGAACGCCGCTCTGACATTTCAAGGTTCGGAGCTCTCGAAATCCTCCCGTGTCAGTGCGAGGGCATTATACGCCCGCTTTGGCGCGGTCGGATTGATTTTCTTCGAGGCGTTGATTTTCAACGTGTTGCGCAGAAAAGCGCATGGATAGAGCGCGCGACTATCCCCGTTATTTGGGCGCAGAGCGCGGCGTCACAGGGCTAGACCGGACCGCCGGCGCCCCCGCCGGCATCGGACGGTCGTGCAAATCTCTACGCGCAGCGGTTGGCTCTGCCGGTGTTGCCGGCGAGGGCGCCGGCGGTCCGAGCGAGCGGCGCCGGTTCGGCGTTTGCCTGTTGGTGTTGCGCGGTGTTCACCGCTCCATCCTCCGCCAACTAGCGGACGAGAAGCGCCAATCTTCAGGCCTCTCGCACAAGCGTGCGGCGACGGGATTGTTCTCGATGTAGGTCACTGTATTTGAGAGCTGCTCCTCTGAACGCATGAAGCGCTCGAAATATTCGCGCCGCCACAAGCGCCCTTTTCGGTTCTCGCGCTTGTTGATCACGTGAGCGGTAGCAGACTTCCAGGTCTGAACGATGTCCGCCAACGGCGTCTCGAAGCGCTGCTCGATTAGAACGTGGACGTGCGTAGGCATCACGCACCAGGCGGCAAGAGCGTAGTGTTCGCCATCGTCATGCAGGAGCGACTTCTGCACGATCTCGGCGTTGGCCATCTTCGCCAGCAGCCGGCAGCCGTGTCCCGCGTCGAGCGCTTCGTCGGCCCACGCTGCGCGCTCATCGGGCCTGCTCATGCTTTGCGGCGCTTCGCGCGGAAGCGCGTCAAATAGGCCGAAGACGATGTGCTGAATGAGGCCGCGTTCATCGCAGTGCGGCAGATACCCGCGTGATCGCCAGCCTGTGTGGGACATTACGGCAGCTTGGACCGCAGTTGCTGGCTTCGGCAAGAGCGCGACAGAACAAGCCCGGACCGCCGGCGCCCTCGCCGGCATCGGACCTCGTGCAAATCTCCACGTGTGGCAGCCTGCCCTAGTGGCGATGCCGGCGGGGGCGCCGGCGGTCCGGGCCGGCGGCCGCCGGTTCGGCGTGCTCGGCCGCCCCCGATCAAGCCCGCGCCCGCACCACCCAGCACGCTACGCCCAGCATCACGCCGCTTTTGGTTTCGAACGGCGCGAGCGCATCCATCAAACGTATGCGCGCTTCGGCGCTGTCGAGGTCTTGATCGGCGATGGCGCGCGCGGTGGGGCCGATGCGGATGAGGAAGTCGGCCGTTTCGCGCAACGAGCCGCCGCCGCCGACGGGAATATCGCCGTCCCAGCGCGTGATCTCGAGATCGCGCCAGCCGGCTTCGCCGAGCACGCGCACGATCTTGTCGCGATCGGCGAGCGCGAATGGGCCGGGCGCGTCGGGATTGGGCGGCGCGAGCAGCTCTTTGAGCATCGGTTTGATCGCTTCGATAGCGGTGGTGCTCCACTGATTTTCGGCGAACGGGCGCCAGCATAGGAAAACGAGGCGGCCGTCAGGGCGCAGTGCGGCGCGGATGTGCGCGAAGGCTTTGGTTGGCTGTTCGAAGAACATCACGCCGAAGCGCGAGAAAGCGGCGTCGAAGGTTTGGTCGAAATGCGCCGCGCCGGCGTCCGCTTCGATGAAGCTTGCGGGCAGCGCCGCTTCGGCGGCGCGGGCGCGCGCGACGTCGAGCAATTGCGGCGAGAGATCAACGCCAGTGACCGAGCCGCCCGGGACGACGCGACGCGCGATCTCCAAGCTGGTCGCGCCGGCGCCGCAGCCGATGTCGAGCACGTGCTCGCCCGGTTCGAACGCGGCGAGATCGAGCGCGTGGCCAGTCATGGACTGCATCATGATGTCGATGCGGTCCGCGTGCGTCGCCCACTCGCCGCCGACTTTGCCGCTCCAGTATTCTTTTTGTGTGGGGGTTTCGGGCATGGGTGCGTCCTCGTTTGCGGCCGCGCAGTTCTCGCACGCCTGCTCTTCTTCGTCATTCCGGATGCGCGAAGCGCAATCCGGAATCCAGGAGCAACCGGCACGGCATTGGCCGCTGGGTTCCGGGTTCGTCGCTGCGCGACGCCCCGGAATGACGAGAGAGGATGTCTCCCTAGCCCGCCTTCTTCAGCATAGGGTCGTAGCTCAGGATTGGCGACAGCCAGCGCTCGGCGGTCGCCACGTCCCAGCCTTTGCGGCGGGCGTAGTCTTCGACTTGGTCGGCGCCGATTTTGCCGACGCCGAAATACTCCGCCTGCGGATGCGCGAAATAGAGGCCGCTGACCGAGGACGGCGGCGTCATGGCGTAGCCTTCGGTGAGATCGATGCCGGTGCGTTGGGTGGCGTCCAAGAGATCGAACAATGTGCGCTTTTCGGTGTGATCGGGCTGGGCGGGATAGCCGGGCGCCGGGCGGATGCCGCGATATTTCTCGGCGATCAGGTCGTCGTAGCTCAGGCCCTCGTCCTTGGCGTAGCCCCAAAGTTCGCGCCGGACTTTCGCGTGCATGGCTTCGGCGAAAGCTTCGGCGAGGCGATCGCAGAGCGCTTGGGCGATGATGGCGGAATAATCGTCGTTGGCGCGCTTGAAGCGGATGGCGACATCCTCTTCGCCGATGCCGGCGGTGACGGCGAAGGCGCCGACATAATCCGGCGTGCCGTTGGGGGCGACGAAATCGGCGAGCGCGAAATTTCCCTTCGCTTCGCCCTTGTCCATCTGCTGGCGCAACGTGTGCAGACGCGTCAGCTCCTGCGTGCGGCTCTCGTCGGTCCACAAGACGACGTCGTCGCCGTCGCGATTGGCCGGCCAGAAGCCGACCACGCCGGAGGCGGTCACCCATTTCTCGGCGACGAGCTGATCGAGCATCGGGCGCGCATCATTGTAGAGGCTGCGCGCCGCTTCGCCGACGATCTCGTCTTCGAGGATGGCGGGAAAGCGCCCCATCAGCTCCCACGAGGCGAAGAACGGGGTCCAGTCGATGTACGGCACGAGCTGTTCGAGCGGATAATGTTCGAACGATTTGACGCCGAGGAACGAGGGCTTCACCGGCGCGTAGTCGAGCTTCGGCGCGCGCTGGCGGGCTTTGGCGAGCGGCAGGCGCGGGCGCTTGTCCTGGCCGGAGAAATAACTCTCGCGGGCGGCGCCCTGGTCGCTCTTGGTTTCCGCGATCAGCTTGTCGCGATCGTCGCCGAGCAACTTCTGCACGACTGGCACGGCTTTCGAGGCGTCGGGGACGTAGATGGTGGCGCCTTGATAGACGGGCGCGATCTTCACCGCCGTATGGGTGCGCGAGGTGGTGGCGCCGCCGATCAAGAGCGGGAGGGTCAGGCCGGTCCGCTGCATCTCGCTGGCGACGAACACCATTTCGTCGAGGCTGGGCGTGATGAGGCCGGAGAGGCCGATGGCGTCGGCGCCGATCTCCTTGGCGCGGGCGAGAATCTTGTCGCACGGGACCATGACGCCGAGATCGTCGATTTCGTAGCCGTTACACTGCAGCACGACGCCGACGATGTTCTTGCCGATATCGTGCACGTCGCCCTTCACAGTCGCCATCACGATCTTGCCGTTGGATTTGCCAGCCATGCCGGTGCGCTGCTTTTCCTCTTCCATGTACGGAATGAGGTGCGCGACCGCCTGCTTCATGACGCGGGCGGACTTCACCACTTGCGGCAGGAACATCTTGCCGGCGCCGAACAGGTCGCCGACGATGGACATGCCGTCCATCAGCGGGCCTTCGATGACATGGAGCGGGCGCTCCGCTTCGAGCCGCGCTGCTTCGGTGTCTTCGACGATGAACTCGTTGATGCCGTGGACGAGCGCGTGGGCGAGGCGCTCTTTCACCGGCTTCTGACGCCAGGAGAGGTCGCGCTCTTCGCTTTTCTTCTTGCCGCCGGCCTTCGCTTGCTCGGCGATTTCGAGCAGGCGCTCGGTGGCGTCAGCGCGGCGGTTGAGCAGCACGTCTTCCACGCGCTCACGCAGTTCGGGCTCGACGTCGTCGTAGAGCGTCAGCGAGCCGGCGTTGACGATGCCCATGTCCATGCCGGCGCGGATGGCGTGATAGAGGAAGACCGCGTGCATGGCTTCGCGCACCGGCTCGTTGCCGCGGAACGAAAACGAGACGTTGGAGACGCCGCCGGAGACGTGCGCGTGCGGGAGTTCTGAACGGATGTAGGCGGTGGCTTCGAAGAAGGCCTTGGCGTAATCGGCGTGCTCCTCGATGCCGGTGGCGACGGCGAAGATGTTGGGATCGAAGATGATGTCTTCGGGCGGGAAGCCGGCGCCGGTGAGCAGTTTGTACGCGCGGGCGCAGATGTCGATCTTGCGCTTGGCGGTGTCGGCCTGGCCCTGCTCGTCGAACGCCATGACGACGGTGGCGGCGCCGTAGCGGCGGACTTTGCGGGCGTGCTCGAGGAATTGCGCTTCGCCTTCCTTCAGGCTGATCGAGTTCACGATCGACTTGCCTTGCGCGCATTTGAGGCCAGCTTCGATCACCTCCCATTTGGACGAGTCGATCATCAGCGGAATCTTGGCGATGTCCGGCTCGGAGGCGATGAGGTTAAGGAAGCGGCGCATCGCAGCGGGGCCGTCGATCATGGCGGCGTCGACATTGACGTCGAGCACGTTGGCGCCGGACTCCACTTGCTGGCGCGCGACGACGAGCGCGCCGGCATAGTCGTCGGCCTCGATCAGCTTACGGAATTTCGCGCTGCCGGTGACGTTGGTGCGCTCGCCGACGATGACGAAGTTTGCGAAGGGATTGGTCACAGTGCATTCTCGATTGGTGTCAGCGTGGCGAGCCACTCGTCCTTAGCGCCTGCGTCGTCCCAGAGGTCGGCCAATTCCGATTGCTTCTTGATGCGCGCCAGAGCGCTACGCGCCTTCTCAATCAACTCAGCGGAGGGCGCACGGAGCGCCGCAATTGCGGGCGCGTCCTCAGGGTCAATGTCAACGGCCAAATTTCCGAACTTGTGCGCAACGATCGCCGCGGCGGCGATTGCGGCCGACGACTCTGGCGCCTCCAAATAGCCTTCACCGACCGAAAGCACCGCATCGAATGATTGCTCCGCAATGGTCCAATTTCCCGCATCA
The DNA here is from genome assembly GCF_035627415.1 of Vitreimonas sp. Classification (GTDB taxonomy): domain Bacteria; phylum Pseudomonadota; class Alphaproteobacteria; order Caulobacterales; family Aquidulcibacteraceae; genus Vitreimonas. The sequence continues at coordinate 97,393 of NZ_DASPLU010000033.1, forward strand.
ACAAGACTGCCGAGCAGATCGCCGGCGTCGTCATTGTCGAATGGCCCACTTCCCCACGCTCCCATGACCGCCTCCTATGCCGCCGCCGTGAACGGTTCGAGGCCGGCCAGTTTCAGCCGCGTGTCGCGCGCCGGGATTTTGCGCGGGGCGACGCCTTCGACGGCGTGCAGCATGTGCGTGATGTGGTCGGGCGTGGTGCCGCAGCAGCCGCCGGCGATGTTGAGGAGGCCCGCGCGCGCCCATTCGGCGTAGTGCGCTTCCATCGAATGCGGCGTCTCGTCGTAGGCGCCCATCGCGTTCGGCAAGCCGGCGTTCGGATACGCCGCCACCAGGCATTCGGCGACGCGGGCGAGATCGGCGAGGAAGGCGCGCATGTCTGCCGGTCCTAGCGCGCAGTTCAAACCAACCGCCCACGGATTGGCGTGGCGCACTGAATTGTAGAACGCCTCGACCGTTTGGCCGGACAGCGTGCGGCCGGAGCGGTCGGTGATGGTGCCGCTGATCCAGAGCGGCAGCTCGACGCCGGTCTTGTCGAACGCCTCCCACGCGCCCCACAGCGCCGACTTTGCGTTCAGCGTATCGGTGATGGTTTCGATCAGCAGGATGTCGGCGCCGCCTTCGATAAGGCCGAGGATCTGCTCCTCGTAGCCCTCGGCCATGGAGTCGAAATCGGCGTCGCGGCGGCCCGGATCGCCGACGTCGGGCGACATCGACAAAAGCTTCGTCGTCGGCCCGATCGAGCCGGCGACGGCGCGCGGCTTGCCGTCGGCGGCTTCGGCGCAGTCACAAGCCTCGCGTGCGAGCCGCGCGGCGTCGACATTGATCTCGTAGACGACGTCCTCCAGCGCGTATTCGCCCTGGCTGATCTTGGTCGCCGTGAAGGTGTTGGTGCTGATGATGTCGGCGCCGGCTTCGATGTAGGCCTCGTGCACCTTGGTGATGATGTGCGGCTGGGTCAGCGTCAGCAGATCGGTGTCGCCTTTGAGCGACATGGGGTGCTCGACGAAGCGGGTGCCGTGGAAGTCGTTTGTGGTGAGGCCGAAGCCCTGCAGATAGGCGCCCATCGATCCGTCGAGGATCAGGATACGTTTGGCGAGTTCGGCGTTCAGTTTGCTGAGACGTTCTGCCCGGGTCATGCCGCCTGCTCCTTGGCGCGGACGCCGATGATGCGGCAGATCGCCAGCGTCAGGTCGGCGCGGTTCAGCGTGTAGAAGTGGAAGTCTTGCACACCCTCCGAGGCGAGGTGCGCGCAAAGCTGCGCCGTCGTCGCGGCGGCGACAAGGCGACGCGTGTCGGGATCGTCATCGAGACCATCGAACAGACGCACCAGCCAGCCGGGTAAGGTGGCGCCGCAGCCGTCCGCCATCTTCTTCAAGCCCTTCACATTCGTCACCGGCATGATGCCGGGCACGATCGGCGCGGTCACGCCGGCGCTCGCGAGGCGATCGCGGAAGCGCAGGAACACGTCGGCGTCGAAGAAGAATTGCGAGACGCCGCGCGTCGCCCCAGCTTCGAGCTTGCGCTTGAAGTTTTCAACATCGTGCGCCCACGTCGCGCTAGCCGGGTGCTTTTCTGGGTGCACGGCGACGGAAATTTCGAAATCGCCCATCCGCTTGGCGCCCGCGACCAGATCGACGGCGCTGGCGTAGCCGTCCGGATGCGGGACGTAGGCTGTGCCGATGCCGCCGGGCGGATCGCCGCGCAGCGCGACGATGTGGCGAACGCCGGCGCTCCAGTACTCGCGCAGCACCTGATCGATGTCGGCGCGGCTGGCGGCGACGCAGGTCAGGTGCGCGGCAGGCTTCAGCGACGTCTCGTTGACGATGCGCGAGACGGTGCGGTGGGTGCGGTCGCGGGTCGAGCCGCCGGCGCCGTAGGTGACCGAGACGAAGCTCGGGTTCAGCGGTTCGAGCTTGCGGATCGAGTCCCACAGCGCGGCTTCGAGCGCTTCCGTCTTTGGCGGGAAGAACTCGAACGAGACGCGCGGCGCGTTCAGGCGCTCGGCCGCTTCCGCAATCAGATTGTGTGCGTGAGCTACGCTCATGCCTTGTCTCCCGCCCATATCTTCACTGTAAGCGCGCCGCTTTTCTTCGGCGCGAGTGTCGTCGTCTTCAAGCGCGCAACGCCGGCGGCGCTGCACCAATCGGCGATTTCCGCATCGGCGAAACCGAGCCGGCGATGCGCGTGTTCTTCGCGCAGGAATTCCAGGCTGTGCGGCGCGAAATCGACGATCACGAGCCGTCCGCCCGATTTCAGCAGCCGCGCCGCCTCGGCGATCGCGCGGGCCGGATCGGAGAGGAAGTGCAACACCTGGTGGATGGTGACGAGATCGGCCGTCCCGGAGTCGATCGGCGGCGCGTAAGCGTCGCCGAAGCGCACCGCAGCCTTCGCTTTCAAATCGTCGAGCGAAGCGCGCGCGATCGCCAGCATCTGGCGCGAGGTGTCGAACCCTTCGGCGCGGCGGACGCGATCAGCGAATAGTTGGATCATCCGGCCCTGGCCGACGCCGACATCGACCATCAGCTCGAAGGGCCCCTTGCCCGCGGCAGCGAGGATGGCGCTATCGATATCCGCTTCGGGCAGATGCAGTGCGCGCACGCGGTCCCAATCGGCGGCGTTGCGCTCGAAATACGCCGCCGCCGCTTCGTCGCGCGCCGCACGGATCTCGTTCAGGCGCTCAGCGTCGCGCTGCAGCACCTGATCGCTCGGATCGAGCATGCCGAGCATGGCTTCGGCGAAATGGCGCTCAGTCGAGTGGGCCGGCGCGAGCCGGTAGAACACCCACGCTCCTTCCGGCGCGCGCTCCACCAGGCCAGCTTCGGTGAGCAGCTTGAGATGGCGGCTGACGCGCGGCTGGCTCTGCCCGAGCGCCTGCGCCAACTCGCCTACGGCGAGCTCGCCTTCGGTGAGCAGAGCCAGGACGCGCAGACGCGTCGTCTCCCCCGCCGCACGCAGCGCGACGACGACGGATTCGGCGTCGCGCAGCTCCGGCGCCGGCTGGATTGGAGATATAAACATATCTTTATATGGCACGAGATTCCGCCCGTGGGGAAGCCCTGCCGCTGCGGCTCGTTCGGCGCTGCACAAAAAGTAATTTTCGGGTGTGGCGCCGGCGCCTCGTGAGGAATAACGACTGTGAAAACAGCCTCTTACATAACTTCGCCGCCGCGTCAGCAAGGGCGGTAACGCGGCTGCGTTCGATGACGGCGATCCACAAAGTTGATTAACCGTAACGCCTTATTATCTGCCGCGGACCGAGGTTCGTTCGATGCGGGGTATGGTTTCAATTACAGCGCTCGTGGCCTGTTTGGCTGCGCCGTCGCTTGCTTTTGCGCAAGAGGCGGTCAGCGATCCGTGGGAAGGCATGAACCGCGATCTGTTCGCGGTGCACGAGAGCGTCGATCAAGCTGTGGTCGAGCCCGTCGCACGCGGCTATCGCGCGATCACGCCCGGCCCGGTGCGCGGCGGCGTGCGTAATTTCCTGCGCAATCTGCGCAGCCCGATCATTTTCGCCAACGACGTGCTGCAGGGCGAATTCGGCCGCGCCGGCACGACCGCCGCGCGCTTCGGCGTCAACACGACCGTGGGAATTGTCGGCGTGTTCGATCCGGCAACCAGCATGGGTCTTGAGCGTCACGACGAGGATTTCGGCCAGACGCTTGCGGTTTGGGGCGTTCCATCCGGACCTTACGTGTTCATTCCGCTGGTCGGACCGAGCACCGTGCGAGACGCGAGCGGCCGTATCGTCGATTTCGCTCTGAACCCTTTGAACTGGGCCGAAGGCGAAGACGCCGATACGGTTCGCATCACGACCGGCGTGCTCGGCGCGCTCTCGGCGCGCGAACAATTGCTCGAAACCGTGGACGACATTCGCGCGAATTCAGTCGATCCGTACGCCTCGATACGCACGTCATACGGATTGCTTCGTCAAAGCGCGATCGAAAACGGTCGCGCGGATGTCCAAGACTTGCCTGAATTCGACGACATCCCTGAGACCGAGGACACACCGCCGGGGGGCGGCGCCGCCGTAAGGTACCTCCCGATCGAAGAAGAGATCGGTCCAACGTATTTCACGTTGGATTATGTGACAGGAGAAGCATCGTGACCGCTCGTCCCACCCGCGCCGCATTCATCGCTGGAATGCTGGGGGCCGGCGTCCTTGCGATTGCTTCGCCCGCACACGCGGCGCGCAATGCAGACGCCGAGCGCTACGTGCAGGAAAACGCCAGCGCTGCGTTGCGCACGCTTGGCGACCGCAGCGTCTCGTCGGCGCAGCGCCGGCAGACGTTCGACCGTCTCATGACGCAGTTCGCCGACATGCCGCGCATCGCCAACTTCGTGCTCGGCCGCTACGGCGCGCAATTGCGCGCCGATCCGGCCCTGCGCAACGAATGGAACGCGACATTCCGCGAGTATTCGATCGCCGTCTACGAAGACCGGCTCGAGAGCTACAGCGGCTCGGCAATCCGCGTGACCGACTCCGTCGAGCGCGTGGCGGGCCGCGACGTCATCGTTTCGAGCGAGATCACGCCGCGCGGCGGCGGCCGCGCGTTGCCGGTGCAATGGCGCATGCTGCGCTCGGGTAATGGCTGGAAAGTGGTCGACGTTTCGCTGATCCTGGAAGGCAACCAGATCTGGTTGGCCCAGCAGCAGCAGAACGAATTTCTCGCCGTGCTCGGCCGCAACAACGGCGACATCCGCGCGCTGATGGCGAACCTTCGCCAGCTCACGGCCTCGATGCGTCAGCGCATTCTGGCGCGCAACAGCTAACGCAACTCGGCCCCGACGGCTTCGGCGACAGAGTCGAAGCCTTCGGCTGCGAGCAATCCGTCGAGATCATCCAAGATGCGGGCGACGAGTCCGGGGCCTTCATACACGAGGGCCGAATAAAGCTGCACGGCGCTCGCTCCGGATTTAATCTTGGCGAACGCGTTGAGCCCGCTCGCCACGCCGCCTACGCCGATCAGCGGCAATCGTCCGCCCAGCGCCTGCGCGAAGAGACGCAGCGTGTGCGTGGAAATCTGGAACAAAGCTTGGCCGGAAAGCCCGCCCGCTTCTTCGCGATTGTCTGACGTGAGATGATCCGGCCGCTGCAGCGTGGTGTTGGAGACGATCAGCGCATCGAGGCTGTAGGTCAGCGCGAGTTCGGCGATGTCACGCACGGCGGTCTCGTCGAGATCCGGCGCGACTTTCAAAAACAGCGGCCGGCGCCCATGTGCGGCCTCGAGCTGCGCGCGCCCTTCGCGCAAGCGGCCGAGCAGGTCTTCCAGCGCGCCGCGCTCCTGCAGGCCGCGCAGACCCGGCGTGTTGGGTGACGAGATGTTCGCCGTCACATAGGACGCGCACTTCCACACGCGGCCCATGCCGAGCACATAATCGGCGGCGCGGTCTTCGCTGTCCTTGTTCGCGCCGACATTGGCGCCGAGCACGCCGGACTTGCCCGCGCGTGCCGACAGGCAGTCGACGAAGCCATCGAGGCCTTTGTTGTTGAAGCCGAGCCGGTTGATCACGGAGCGGTCTTCGGAGAGGCGAAAGATGCGCGGCTTCGGGTTGCCGGCCTGGGCGCGCGGGGTCACGGTGCCGCATTCGACGAAGCCGAAACCGGCCGCGAACAGCGCATCCGGCGCCTCGCAATTCTTGTCGAAGCCCGCGGCCATGCCGATCGGATTGGGCAAGTCGAGGCCGGCGAGCGTAGTCCTGAGGCGCGGATACTTGTCGGCGCGCGCCCGCGGACCGAGCCCGGCGCGAAGGCCCAGAAGGGCGAAGTGATGCGCCGTCTCCGGATCGATCAGGCGCAGCGCCCGCGTCGCAAGATCGTGGATTGTGCTCACGGAGAGGCGCTTCGCCGATTCTGAACCAAAAGTCGCGCCAGATCGCGCGGGCTCGCACCGGCGCACTACAACCTGTGATGCACGAGGACTTTCATCCTAGATATGGGTTGAAAGTCCGCGCCAGCGACGTTAGCATACCATGATGCAGCACAGCCAAATCTGGCGGGCGATCGACGCGCTGGCGGAGCGCAAGGGTATGTCCCCTTCCGGCTTGGCGCGCGCCGCCGGGCTGGACGCGACCACCTTCAACAAGTCCAAGCGCCAAGCCGCGGACGGCAAGCCGCGCTGGCCTTCGACCGAAAGTGTCGCCCGCGCGCTCGCCGCGGCGGAGACGAACTGGGACGAGTTCGCGGCGCTGCTCGCAGGCAAGCCGGGCGGCGCCGGCCGGGCCATCCCGGTCGTCGGCATGGCGCGCGCCGGCGCGGACGGCTTCTTCGACGAGAATGGCTTTCCGGTCGGGGCCGACGAAACCGTGCGCTTCCCCGATCTCGGCGAGGCGCCGGTCTATGCGCTCGAGATCGCCGGCGATTCCATGGAGCCGACCTACCGCGCCGGCGACATCGTCATCGTCCAGCCCGGCGCGGCGGTGCGGCGCGGCGATCGTGTCGTGGTGCGCACGCGCGCCGGCGAAGTGATGGCTAAGATGCTTGGCCGCCGCAACGATCAGACGATCGAACTCATTTCGCTCAACAGCGCGCACAAGCCGCGCGAACTGGCGACGACGGAGGTCGACTGGATCGCGCGGATCGTGTGGGCGAGCCAGTAGTCAGAACCAGCAACCCCTCACGCCCGAGCACGAGCGCAGCTCTTCGCTCGTTGCATGGCTTCGGGACGTTATCCGCGATAGGGCAGACAAACTCGAAGCTGAGCCATCGAGGGGACTGACAGCGGATCAGGTGCGAGGGCAGATATCGCTAGGACGCTAGCGAGGACCCTCTGCAATCACGTTCTTAATCATCGCGATCCCGCACCGGCTTCCACGCCGCGATCAGTCTTGGGCCGGCGGCGCGCATCAGATCGCCTTTGACTTCGAAAGCGGCGAAGGCGGCGGTCGGGAAGTGACCGCTGAACTCGCGCGCGAGCTTGGAGCCGTCATGCGCCTGGTGCACCAGCATCGTCACCAACTCGCCAATGCCGGGATTGTGGCCGACGATGACGACGCTCTCCGCATCGCTGGCGCTGAAGGCGTCCCAGATGCCTTCCGGCGCAGCGTGGTAGAGCGCCTCTTCGTACCGCGTCTCCAGCGCGAAGTTCTGCAGGCCGTGCTCGGCGGTTTCGCGCGTGCGCTGCGCGGTGGAGACGAGCGCGAGCGCCGGCTTCAGCCCTGCGTCCTCCATCGCCGCGCCGGCGGCTGCGCTGTCGCGGCGGCCGCGACCGGTGAGACCGCGCGCCTTGTCGCTGTCGGCTTCGTGCGGACGGACGGCCTTGGCGTGCCGCATCAGGATCAGAATGCGCATCGAGTCGGACTCTGCCCCGCCCGCCGAAAAGCGCAACGCCCGCGCATCCGATCGCCTGGGCGGCGGCCACATAGCGCCGGGAACATGAGGAGTTCGCGATGAAGGTGCGTTGGATCATCCTGGCGGTCGCGGCCGCGATCGTCGCCGCCGCCTGGGGCACGTTGGCGGTGGCGTACTTCAATCGGCCGAGCCTGCCGGTTTGGGCGGCGATCGTCACCGCCGCCGCGCTCAGCCTCGAGGGCTTCTTCTGGGTCGCCGCGGGCGTGTTCGGCTGGGGTTTCCTCGCCAAGCGCCGCGCCGCCCTCGGCCGCCTCCGCGACCGCCTGTTCGGCAAACGGAACGCGCCGACGCCGCCGGCGGCCTAGGCGATTTGGCATCGCGCGCTTGGGCGGTCTAAGCAGAACGCCCATGTTGGATTCGCCGATGTCAGATCTTCAAACGCTTTGCACCGCCGCCAAGGCTTGGCCGTTCGAACAAGCGCGCATGGTGGTCGAGCGGCTGAAAAAAGCGCCGAAGGACACGGTGATCTTCGAGACCGGCTATGGGCCGAGCGGGCTGCCGCACATCGGCACGTTCCAGGAAGTGGCGCGCACGACCATGGTGCGCCACGCCTTCCGCTGCCTCACCGGCGACCAGATCAAGACGCGGCTGATCGCGTTCAGCGACGACATGGACGGCTTCCGCAAGGTGCCGAGCAATCTGCCGAACCAGGAGATGCTGGCAGAGCACCTGCATCTGCCGCTGACCAAAGTGCCGGATCCGTTCGGCTGCTGCGAGAGCTTTGCGCACCACAACAACGCCAAGCTGCGCGAATTCCTCGACGGCTTCGGCTTCGAGTACGAGTTCATGTCGTCGACCGAGCAATACAAGTCGGGCGCGTTCGACCAGACGCTGCTGACCATGCTCGACCGCTACGATCAGGTGATGGCGATCATGCTGCCGACGCTGGGCGAAGAGCGTCGCGCAACCTATTCGCCGTTCTTGCCGATCAGCCCGAAGACGGGCCGCGTGCTGCAAGTGCCGACGCTCGCGCGCAATTTCGAGCGCGGCACGATCACGTTCGAGGACGAGGACGGCGCGAAGACCGAAGTGCCGGTCACCGGCGGCCACGTGAAGATCCAGTGGAAGCCGGATTGGGCGCTGCGCTGGACCGCACTCGGCGTCGATTACGAAATGGCCGGCAAAGATTTGATCGACAGCGTGCAGCAGAGCTCGAAGATCTGCCGCGCGCTTGGCGGCAACCCGCCGGAAGGCTTCAATTACGAGCTCTTCCTCGACGAGCACGGGCAGAAAATCTCGAAGTCGAAGGGCAACGGCCTCACCATCGACGAATGGCTCACCTACGCGCCGCCCGAGAGCCTTGCCTATTACATTTACGGCAAGCCGAAGACGGCCAAGAAGCTCTACTTCGACGTGATCCCGAAGGCGGTGGACGAATACATCTCGTTCATCGACGCCTATCAGAAGCAAAACGAAGCGGAGCGGCTGGAGAACGCGGTCTGGCATATTCATTCCGGCAACCCGCCGTCGAATGTGACGCCGATCTCGTTCGCGCTGCTGATGAATCTCGCTTCGGCGTCCAATGCGGAGACGAAGGAGCAGCTCTGGGCCTTCATCCGCAAGTACGCGCCGGGCGCATCGCCGGAGACGCATCCGTTCCTCGACAAGCTCACCGGCTACGCGCTGCGCTACTTCAACGACTTCGTAAAGCCGACCAAGGTGTTCCGCGCCGCCACCGAGAAAGAGCGCGCCGCGTTCGAAGACTTGATCCGCCGCTTCGATGCGCTGCCGGCGGACATCACGGACGGCGAAGCGATTCAGAACGAGGTCTACGCCGTCGGCAAGGAGCACGGTTTCGAGCCGCTGCGCGACTGGTTCAAGGCGCTCTACGAAGTGCTGTTCGGCGTCGAAAGCGGCCCCCGCTTCGGCCAGTTCGCCGCGATCTTCGGCGTGCGCGAAACCAGCGCGCTGCTGCGCAAGGGCTTGGCCGGAGAGTTGTTGAAGGCTGCGTAGGCGGCATTACGAAAACCTCACCCGATCGGGAACTTTGGAGCTTCCAGCCGCGTTCGCGGCAGGAGGGAGTCCGTGGATTTTCCGCGCATCGCCAGGTGTCCCGAGACCGGCGCGACGCTTGTCCAGACCGGCCCGGACCAACTGACAGCCGAGGACGGCCGGTCGTACAGGATCGAAGACGGCATCGCTCGGCTCCTGCCCCGGGCTCCAGGCGCCGACGAAACCAGCATCGTCGATTTCTACGAAGGCGACGGCTGGGAGCAGGACGGGATCGGCCTTTACGCCGATACGCGCAAGTTCGTGGACACGCGACCGGTCTCCCTCGCCTTCACGCGCAGGTGCATTCGCCGGCTCGGCGCGTATTTTCGTCGTGGCGGCCGATATCTGCTAGATGCAGGCAGCGGCGCGCTTCCCCACAACGAGCTGATCGAATACGGCGACGCATTCGACAAACGTGTCTGCGTCGATCTCTCTTTTCATGCCCTCCGCGCCGCGAGACGCAAGCTGGGCGACCGCGGCATCTATCTGCAAGGCGACATCACCAATATTCCGGTCGCCGACAATTCAATGGACGCGATTACGTGCAATCACGTGATCTATCAGATTCCTCCGGAGCATCAGCGATCGGCCTTTCTCGAACTTTGGCGCGTGCTGAGGCCCGGCGGTGTGGCTGTCATTGTCTACTGGTGGCCGAATGCGCCCCTCGGCTGGCGGACAGAGCTCTTGGCGAAACGCATTTGCGGAAGCCAGCCGCGGGAGCGCGCCCGCGAGACGGACGATCCGCATTTGCTGCATGCGCCGCAATCGCGCGCCTGGTTCGAAAGTCAGGATTGGCCCTTCCGTTATCAGTACGATGTCTTTCGCGTCATCGATAACGGCGCGCTGCGCCGGTCGGTCAGCAACGATTGGCGCGGGCGGCTCTTCCTCAGCGGGCTCTATGCGTGCCAAGCGATGGCGCCGCGTTTGTGCGGCAAGCACGGCATGATTCCGGCGATCGTGATGCATAAGGATTAAGCATCACGCCCAGCTCACCGCTTGACTTTCCGCGAACAAGCCCGACGTTAAAGGCATGCGTACGAGCGCGCCCCTTCTGTCGATCTTTCTCCGTGCGGACCGCACGGCCGGCTGCGCTTAGCCCCTAGCTCGCACGCGTCCGAGCTAGGGGACGCTCACAATCTGAAAACTCGAAAGGAAGTCGGTGTGCGGGCGTTTTGCCCGGCGCCCATGAGGCTACGCCAATGTCTACGCAGAGCAAACCCGACATTCTCATCAACCAGGACGACCATGAAGAGCTGATCGAGCTTGCGCTCAAGGCGATTGGCCGGTCGCCGGGCGCGGCGCTGCTGCTGCAAGAAATGGAGCGCGCCAAGGTCGTGAGCGACGTGCCGCCGAACGTGCTGGGCATGAACGGCGCTGTCGACTTCGAATACGATGGGCGCCGCTACGAGGACTACCATCTCGTCTATCCGAACTGCGCCGATTTCGCGAACGGACGCATCTCCGTACTGACTCCGGTCGGCGCGGCGTTGATCGGCCTCGCCGAGGGCCAGACGATGTGGTGGCCCGGCGATCAGCGCGCGGTGCATCGGCTCACCGTGCTCAAGGTGAACGGGGCAGCGCCCCACTGATGTCGATGCGCTCGGCGCCGGCGGCGCGCTCCGCACGCCAGGCGTCGAGGATCGCGTCCGCGCTCGCATCCGCATCGGCCTCCGTCGTGTTCATGCCGCAAACGGAGATGCGGATGATCTGGCGGCCGCGCCAATGCGCGCCGCCGACGAAGCAGACGCCCTCGCGCTGGATGCGGGCGATGGTGCGCACGGTCAGCGCGTCCGACGCCTCGCCCTCCAAATCCGATCCCAGGCGCAGCGCGACCTGATTCAGCACGACGTCGTTCAAAATTTCGACGTCGGGCGCGACGCCGAGCCGTTCGGCCATCCGCCGCGCCAGCGCACAATCGCGCTGGACGAGGTCGTCGATGCCTTCGCGGCCGAACGCCTTGATCGTCGCCCAGGTGGCGAAGCCGCGGGCGCGCCGGGAGAGTTCCGGCGTGAAGTCAGCCGGATGACGCTCCTCGCCTTCCGGCAGATAGCTTGCGGAGATGCCCATCGCGCGCCGGTGCGCGCTGGCGTCGCGAACGATGGCGTAGGCGCTGTCGTACGGGGTCTGCAGCCATTTGTGTCCGTCCACGCCCCAGGAGTCGCAGAGCTCGAGGCCCTGTCCCAGGTGCGCGCGATCCTTGCACGCGCGCGCCCACAAGCCGAAGGCGCCGTCGACGTGAACCCAGGCGCCTTTCGCATGCGCCGCTTCGGCGACATGCGAGAACGGATCGAACCCACCCGAATTGATGTGTCCCGCTTGCGCGATGACAATCATCGGCCCGTTCAGCGGCGCGATCGCTTGCGCCAACGCCCCGGCGCGCATGCGTCCCTGTTGGTCGACCGGCACGCTGACGATGCGCTTCGCGCCCAGGCCCAGATAGCGCAGGGCCGAGAAAATCGTGGAGTGCGCTTCCTCACCGACGACGACATGGATCGGCGGCGCACCGACGAGGCCATCCGCCTCCACGTCCCAGCCCACGCGGCGCAGCGCTTCCCCGCGCGCGGCCGCGAGGCAGGTGAAGTTCGCCATGGTCGCGCCGCTTACGAAGCCGACGGAAGACTCCGGCGGCAAATCGAGCAGGTCGAGCAGCCAGCGCGCCACCACCTCCTCGCATGCGGAGGCCGTTGGCGTTGCGTGCGCGTTGCCGACGTTCTGGCCCCAGGCGCTGACGAGCCAATCGGCGGCGACGCCCGTCGGGTGGCTCTGCCCCATCACCCAGCCGAAGAATCGCGGACCTATGATGTTCGCGAGCCCAGGTTCAGCGAGGCGCGCCAACTCCGCCACGATCGAGGCGCCGTCCTGGGCCCGCTCCGGCGTCGGCGCGTCGAACGCCGCGCGCGCCTCGGCGTAGCTCTGCTGCGGGTTGTGGCGGCGCCGCGGCGCGCCCTCCCGATACGAAACGGCGTGCTCGACCACGTCCGCCAGCACCGCACGCCAGTCCTGATCCGTCATTGGGCTCTCCCCCGATCGCCAGGACATAAGCGTGCGGGCGTCCGGCATCCAGAATTCGCACTCACGCGCCCGCAAGGATTTGGAATACAACCTCCGGTATGTTGTGGGTAACTCGCTGCCGTAACATTTCCCCGGCGGATGGATGGGGCGATCCGGCGGGCCGACGAACTCCGCCCCGCAGCGGCGACAGTCGCTGCGGACGAATTGGACGCCGCGCGCCTTGGCTTTCACCGCGCCCACAAGCATCGCTCCGCCAGGCGCACCTTCTACGCGACTCAGCTGCTCTCATTGGCCTGCCTCGGCGCGGCCGCGACCTGGTGCTTCAGCACTTGGCCGGCGGCGACTTCCGCTGCGCTCTACGTCGCGGCGATGACGCTGTTCGCCAGCGCCGTCCTGCTGCGCTTCGCCGCCGCCGCTTATGTCGGCCGGATTCTGACGCCCCTGGCCGCGCCGGCGCGCTATCCGATCTACACCATTCTGTGTCCGCTCTATCGAGAAGCCAACGTCGTCGCCGATCTGGTCGGCGCGCTCGAGCGGCTCGCATATCCGGCGCACGCGCTCGACATAAAGCTCCTCGTCGAAGCGGATGATTCCGACACCGTGGAGGCGGCGCTCGCGGCCGCTTCTGCTTCGCACATCGATGTCGTCATCGTGCCCGCCTCGGCGCCACGCACCAAGCCGAAGGCGTTGAACGTGGGCCTGGCCCTCGCGCGCGGCGATTATGTCGTGGTCTACGACGCCGAGGACCGCCCGCACTCGCTGCAATTGCTGGCCGCGCTCGGCGCGTTCGAACGTGGTGGGGACGATCTCGCTTGCGTGCAGGCGCCGCTGGAGATCGACAACGCAGGCGTCTCCTGGATCGCGCGCCAGTTCGCGGCCGAATACGCGATCCAGTTCCGCGAAATTCTACCGCTGCTGGCGCGGCTCAAACTGCCATTGCCGCTCGGCGGCACGAGCAACCATTTCCGCACCGACGTGCTGAAGGCGATCGGCGGCTGGGATCCGTTCAACGTGTGCGAGGATCGCTCGAATTTCCGACGTAAACTCAATTACTTTCGAATGGACCCATTCCACATCCCATTCGTGTCCCGTTCCATGTTGGAGGGCTTGCGAGGGTTATGTAGGGCACGCGAGGGCTCAAGTTTCTGTGGACAATCGCGGAGCAAGTTGCGGCCACGCCAGTCAGCGATCACCGTTTCGTGCGAACACGCGGCTGTGCGAGTCACGGCCGCCTGACGCGGCGTCTCTTTCGGCAGTTGAGAAACGACGGCAGGATCGCGTCGCAAAGGGACGCCGGACTTACGCAAGTCGACCGGCAGGAACTCGCCGAAAGGCGACGTGCGCGGTTTCAGCTGGTTCAGTACGCCGCTCGGAAGCGTTCGCGCGCGCCGGCGCTCGTCAGCGGCAAGCTTGTCGGACCCCGTATGCCGGGACGGGGCAGCCAATGCACTTCGTCTGCAGGAATGGCGAGGGACATGGCGGGCCACCGTGCTAGCAGGCGTTCGAGCAGGACTTCGGTCTCGACTTGGCGAGATGCATGCCGAGGCAAAGGTGCATGCCGCCGCCATAGCCAACATGCCGAACGCCTTCGCGCTTTAGGTCGAGCACATGGGATCGTAGGCGTAATCGGCGATGAGACTAAGGCCGGAAAGCGGAGCCGTTGAGCCGAACCTGATCGACGCGATTGAGCGCGTCGTGCGTGTATTCGAAGTACGCAAACGCGGCTTCACCACTTCCAATCAGGGTGTATGGACAGCGGAAACCTACGTCGCCAGCGCGGCGATACTTCTTGAAGCGCAATTTCGCTGAG
>NZ_DASPLU010000034.1:0-4603 GCF_035627415.1 Vitreimonas sp.
CGCCGGTGGGAATGGCGGCGGCGCAGCGGCGGCAGGCGCCGGCGGCTCAGTAGCAACCGGAACGACTTCGTCGAACTTTCAGAAAACGAATCCTGGCAACGCAGGCGCCGCCGGGTGGGCAGTCCGCAAGAACGGCAAGACCGTGAACGTCACCAACAATGGCGCGATCTCGGGGACCGTCGGATAGCTTCGTCAAAACCCAGTGTAAGGCGCGTTCCGAGCACGACGCCGAAACGGAAAGACTGCGCCACACAAGCAAGCATCGTGTCCGCTTGTGGGACGCGCTCGGCAACTTACGCGCTCTTGGAAGGTCCGATGCGCGTCTCACCGCGGTTGCGTCGGATTATCCTAACAGGAGACGTTCGCTTTGACCGGCAGGATGCTACCCGGAAGCGGACATTCGTCGTTCAAATTCGCTCGGCTGGAACTCGCCGAAAGGCGACGTGAGCGGTTTCAGCAGGTTCAGTACGCCGCTCGGAAGCGTTCGCGCGCGCCGGCGATCGTCAGCGGCAAGCTTGTCGGACCCCGCATGCCGGGACGGGGCAGCCAACGCACTTCGTCTGCAGGAATGGCGAGGGACATGGCGGGCCACCGCGCTAGCAGGCGTTCGAGCACGACTTCGGTCTCGACTTGGCGAGATGCATGCCGAGGCAAAGGTGCATGCCGCCGCCATAGCCAACATGCCGAACGCCTTCGCGCTTTAGGTCGAGTACATGGGATCGTAGGCGTAATCGGCGATGAGACTAAGGCCGGAAGCGGAGCCGTTGAGCCGAACCTGATCGACGCGATTGAGCGCGTCGTGCGTGTATTCGAAGTACGCAAACGCGGCTTCACCACTTCCAATCAGGGTGTATGGACAGCGGAAACCTACGTCGCCAGCGCGGCGCTACTTCTTGAGGCGCAATTTCGCTGAGGTCGCAGCACAACTTAGCCGGAAGGTCCGTGGCTGGAAACAATTTGCCGAACGCTCTAGCCTAGAACCAGGTCCTTACGCCGACGACAAAGCGGGTGGCGGCGACGTCTTCGCTGTCGGCGCGCACGTAGTCGGCGGTATCGCCCAATGTCGTCTCATAGCTGACTCCAACGTAAGGCGAGAACGTGCGGGTGATGTCATAGCGCAGGCGTAAGCCGAGTTCGGCTTCGGTGAAACCGGCGCCTACGCCAAGTTCTGGAATGTCGTCGGCGGAGAGATTGATCTCCACGCGAGGCTGCAGAATCCAGCGCTGCGTCAGGCGTGCATCATAAGAACTTTCGAAGCGCGCGCTCAGCTCGCCTTCGTCGGACACGAAAAGAGCGCCCGTTGTTTCGAACCAATATGGCGCGACGCCTTCGAAGCCCAGGACGGCGTAAGCCCGGTTTGAGCGAGGCTCGATGTCGTAACGCACGCCTGCCTGAAAATCGAAATACGGTCCTATCGCACGCGAGTAGAGCGCCTGCACTTCGGCGCTCTCGACATCGTCCTCATGGGCTTCGCCTTCCGTCTTGAAGACGAAGCGGTTGATGTCGCCGCCGATCCAGCCCTCGCCTTCCCAGTGGAACGATGTTTCGTCATCGCCAAATTCTAGTTCGGCGGTGTCGAGCATGATCGAGGAGACGATTGCGCCGCCATGCTCGCGCCGAAGCTGGGCGCGCGCCGCCTCCATTTCATCGGCGCTGTAGAAGCGCTCAGCCGCATGGTCAGCCGGTGGTTCCGGCGCGGGCACGTTGCCAACCTCTGAATCGGCGCCCGCGCCGTGGCCCATCTGCGAATGATCCATAGCGCCGTGGTCCATCTGCGAGTGGTCGGCGTCATCCTGGTCGCCAGGCTCGGCGGGAGGTTGGGTTTGCGGCGGCGACGTCGGCCACGGCATCTGCATGGCCGGCGGATCGGTTTGCGCGAGCACTGGCGTCGCAAGCGCCACGGGCGCTGCCGCGGCGATGATCAGAGCCCATCTCATGGGCGCGTCTCGTCAAGCGGACGCACCGTAACGACGCGGAACATGCCGGCGTGCATGTGATACAAGAGATGGCAGTGAAACGCCCAGTCGCCGGGCGCATCGGCGGTTAGATCGAAGGTCACCTTGCCGCCGGGCAACACGTTCACCGTGTGCTTGCGCGGGCGTTTTCCATCCGGTCCCGTCAGCAGCTCGAAAAAGTGCCCGTGCAGGTGAATCGGGTGCGCCATCATGGAATCGTTCACGAGCGTAACCCGTACGCGCTCGTCGCGCCGGAACGGAATGGGTTCGGTCACCTCACTGAAGCGCTCGCCGTCGAACGACCACATGAAGCGTTCCATGTTTCCAGTGAGGTGAAGCTCGAGCGAGCGCGTCGGCGTACGCGTATCGGGATTGGCTTCAAGCGCTTCGAGATCAGTGTAGACGAGCACGCGGTGATCAACGTCTTCGAGGCCCTGCCCCCGGTCGCCAAGCCGCTCGACCGGCATCGGCGCGATCGATTGCACCCCAGGACCCATCCGCACCTGCGGCGCGTTGGCGCCGTCTCGCATCGACATGTCGCCATGGTCCATGCCGCCTTGAGCGGCCGCTTCCGGCGAACCTGGCCAGGCCATGGTCATACTGGACATATCCATGCCCATGTCGCGCATGGTGGAGCGCGGACGCGCGCGCAGCGGCGGAATGTCCGCGCTCATGCCCGGCCTTGGCGCCAGCGTCGCGTGGCCCATGCCTGAACGGTCGACGGCTTCAGCGACAAGCGTTAAGGCGCGATCCTCGCGCGGTTCGATGATGACGTCATAGGTCTCGGCGACCGAGATCTGAAACTCGTCCACCGTAACTGGCTTCACGTTCTGGCCGTCCGCTTGCACGACCGTGAGCGGCAGCCCAGGAATGCGGACGTTGAAGATCGTCATCGCCGCGGCGTTGACGAAACGAAGCCGCACCCGTTCGCCCGGTTGGAAGAGCCCTGTCCAATTGTCCGCAGGACCATGCCCGTTGATCAGGAATGTGTAGGTCGATCCGGTGACATCGGAGATGTCGGTCGGATCCATCCGCATCTCTGCCCACTCCATCTGGTCGGAGAGCGGCGGATCGCGTCCGGTGAGCGCGCCCAGAATGGTTTCGCGCTGCATGTTGAAATGGCCCGGCTCCTGCTTCAGGCGCGCGAAGATCGTATGCGGGTGAAGGAAGCTGTAGTCCGAGAGTACGATCACATGTTCGCGGTCGTAGGCGATCGGGTCGTGGTGCGCGGGATCGATGACGATCGGCCCATAATGGCCCTCCTGCTCCTGCAGGCCCGAATGGCTGTGATACCAATAAGTGCCATACTGACGGACCGGGAATTCGTAGGTGAAGCTCTGGCCCGCGCGAATGCCGGGAAAGCTGACGCCCGGCACGCCGTCCATTTGGAACGGCAAGATGAGCCCGTGCCAGTGGATCGATGTCTCTTCATCGAGCTGGTTGTCGACCCGCAAGCGTACGTTCTGACCTTCGCGCAGACGAATGAGCGGACCGGGCACGGTGCCGTTAAGGCCAATGGCGTGGCCCGCACGGCCTTCGACATTCAAGTGCAGGCGCGCGACGGTGAGCGCGATGTCTTCGCCGCTCAGCGTGGACAATGTGGATTGAAGGCCGTGCGCGTGCGTTTGCGCCCAGGCCGGAAAGGCGCGCGCGGCCACGAGCCCCGCGCTGAGCGCGCCTGCGCCATGCAATAATCTGCGTCGCGAAAACATCGCGTCTCCCGCCCGATTTAGAACGCCATGTGGCCAGCGCCGTGGGTCACTTCGGCGCCGAGATAAGCCTGCGCCAAAATCGCCGCCGCGACGACGCTAAGCGCAATTGCGTAAAGAGGACCATTACGGCCGGCGGCGGCGGCTTCCGCATTGGGCTTCAGCCACCACACAAACAGCATGAGGAATGGCAGCGCCGTGCCGATCCAGCGGTGCAGGACAAGGGCGCCCGCATCGTCAGCCGCCGGCAAACCTGCATTGATCCAGCCGAGGGGCGCGGCGACAAAGGCGCCAATGACGGCGATCCCAAGCAAGAGCTTGTTGCTTGCCGTGTAGATGGGCTTGCGGCGCAAGGTCGCCATCAATTCGAGAAACGCCACCGTCAGCAAAAGCGCGATGGGAAAGTGCACGGCGGCGGGGTGCCAGCCGCCCAGCCAACGCAGCAAGCGGCCGGAAAACGTTGTTGGTCGTTCGTCGTGCTCAGTGGCGACCGGCGCGGTCGGCCACGGCATCGTCATAACCGGCTCGTCGCCATGCGCAGCGGGCGGCGTCTCGGTTTGTTGCTGTTCGGGCGGATGCCGCTCGTGTGCGTGCGCGTACGCGGCCACTGGCGCAAAGGCGACGATCGCTAGGACCGCCGCCAAGGCGGCAAATCGGCGCAGCCAGAATGCAAAACGCGCCATCGCGCCCCTCCGCCCCGCTTGCTAGCGCTGCACTTGCAGCGCCGACACCATCGGTTGGCCGTTGTGATTGACCAAGGTGAAGTTGACGCGATTGCCGACGGCGACGCCGGTCAAAAGGTCGGCCGAGTGCACCTGAAAGGCCATCACCATGGACGGCCAGCCAAGCGCCGGAATGGGCTCGTGCGCGATCGTGATGCGATTGTTGCGCGCATCGATGGCGCGCACGACGCCCACCCCTTCCGCACTTTGGGGCACT
>NZ_DASPLU010000035.1:0-18897 GCF_035627415.1 Vitreimonas sp.
CGCCGGTGGGAATGGCGGCGGCGCAGCGGCGGCAGGCGCCGGCGGCTCAGTAGCAACCGGAACGACTTCGTCGAACTTTCAGAAAACGAATCCTGGCAACGCAGGCGCCGCCGGGTGGGCAGTCCGCAAGAACGGCAAGACAGTGAACGTCACCAACAATGGCACGATCTCGGGGACCGTCGGATAGCTTCGTCAAAACCCAATGTAAGTCACGTTCCGAGCACGACGCGCAAACGGAAAGACTGCGCCACACTAGCAAGCATCGTGTCCGCTTGTGAGACGCGCTCGGCAACTTACGCGCTCCTGGAAGATCCGATGCGTGTCTCACCACGTTGCGTCGGATTATCCCAACAGGAGACGTTCGCTTTGACCGGCAGGATGCTACCCGGAAGCGGACATTCGTCGTTCAAATTCGCTCGGCTGGAACTCGCCGCAACCGGTCATTCTCGGTGTTAGGCTGAGTGACTGATTAGGCTGAGTGACTGATTGGCTGCTAAAACTGATCGCGCGGCGTTCGCGCTGCCGCGACGCTTCGAGACTCCCAAATCAGAACTGAACCTACGGCGTGATCGCCGCGCAGGGCCCGCTTGTGGGCGCGATGGCGAGCGCCACGAGGCGTCCGGCGGCGGCGTTGTGCCCTGCGCGCCGGAGCACGGTGGCGGCTTCACGCAAGGTGCCCGGATTGAAGACGAAACCGCTTGCGACAAGCGCCTCGGCGGCGCGGGCCGCGGCGTCTGCGCTGGCGCGGGTGAGGCGCGGTGCGGGTTGGTCGTCGGTGTAAAGATCTGCAAGCTCGGCAAGCGCACGATCGATGGCGGCGCGCTCAAGCCAGCGGCCGCGCAGCATGACGCCTTGGTTCTCGCTGTAGGCCGCGTGTGCTCCTTCGAGCGGATTGCGCGTGGTGAGAACGATGTCGGCGCGCATGCCGGGCGCGATGCGGCCGAAATCCCGCTCCGCGCGCATGGCGGCGGCGGGCTCGGTGGTGGCGGCGCGGAACACCTGCTCTTCGGGCACGCCTGCTTCGCGGAGCAAGCGCAGCTCCTCAACGAGTGCAAAGCCCATCGTCTGGAACGGGTAATTGGCCGCGTCCGTGCCGGCGAGGAAACGCGCGCCCTGACTTACCAGCTGACGCATGATTTCCCGCCGATGCAGGCGCGCGTTGAGGTTCAGCGCAAAACCAGGCGTCGAGGCCGTTTCCACGAACGCCGACCATTGCGCACGCGTGCGGGCAGGAACATAGCGCGAGGCGGGGCCCGTGCGCATGGCCTCCATCGCCTCCGCTTCGGCGTAATTGCGATATGCGTATCCGGTCGGCGTCACCCACACGTCGGGCACGGCGCCGGCGGCGAAGTCGGTATCGCCGGGCGTCAGCGTGCGATCGTTGAGCCAGCCTTTGAGGTGCTCCATCGTGCGCATGCCCTGCTCGGCGGCGTGCCGCACGCTCATGAAATGCGGAACGTGTCCGACCGGATCGAGCCCCGCGCGGCGCGCTTCTTCGGCAATCGTGTCGAACACGCGCTGCGGCATGAGGTTGTGGATCTTGATGAAATCGTAGCCGCACGCCGCTTGCTGGCGGACGACGCGCCGCGCGGTGGGAGCGTCTTGCACCACGACGGCGTAGCCGCCCATCGGGACGTAATTGAGTATTGTGCTGGCCACATACGAGGTCGGGCCGAGCATGCGGTCGTTGTTCACTGCATCGCGCGCGGCTAGCATCCACGGAAACCCGTCCATTTCACGGACGGTGGTCACGCCGTTGGCTATGTTGAGCAGATAGGAGGAGGCCGAGGTGGAGTGGATGTGCATGTCCGTGAGGCCAGGCGCCGCGTAACGGCCGCCGCCGTCGATGATGAGCGCCCCTTCGATCTGCGGCTCTTCGGGTACCGGCAGGACCTGATAGATGCGGCCAAGGCTTGCGACGATGCTTTGGCCCTCGCGAACAGTGCGCTCCATCGGATCGACCACGCCCACATTGCGCAGAATGACAATCTCGGGCGCCGGCGCCGCGCGCAACCGCTCCAGGACGCCGGCGATGGCGAGCTCTTCGTGCAGCGCTCGCCAAGCGACGATTTCGCTGTCCTGCGCGCGTGCTGCTGGCGCGGCGCCGTTTACCAAGACGAGCGCGGCTGCGGCCGCCATCGCGATCAGCTTTTTTCCGAGAGCCATTTCACCACCACGTTGATGCCATTGTCCCAATGGCGCGCCAGCACGAGCGCCGCGCCGTCTGCGTTGCCGCGTTCGAGCGCGGCGATGATTTCGTTGTGCTCCTCAACAGAGCCTTTGAGGTTCGCCATGCCCTTCTGGTGTGCGCCGTCAATCAGCTGCGCACGCGCGCGCTCGGCTTCGAGCAGCATCAACAAACGCGGATTGCCGCAATGCTTCGTCAGCGCGACATGAAAAGCGCGGTCGAGATCGTATTGGCGCGCCTTTTTGCGCTCGCGAGCGAGCGCTTCGTTAATGCGGCGGAGTTGTGGAGCGGCTGTTTTGAGCGCCGCACCCGAAATGCGAACGGCCATCCCTTCAAGCGCGGAAAGAATGGGAAAGCTCTCGCGCACCAGCGCCGCGTTGGGCTCGACGACGACGAAACCCTTGCGCGGCGCAGATTGCACCAAGCCCTCGCCTTCCAACGCGATCAGCGCCTCCCGCACCGGCGTGCGGCTGGCGCCAATCTGCTGCGACAGTTTCACTTCCTCGATGTGCGTCGCCGGCGCTAGTCCGCCCTCAACGATCATCGAGCGGAGCAAAGCGCGGGCTTCGTCCCGCATGCGTTGGGGCGTGATGGTTCGGCTCATGTATTATGTATACATGGTGGATGCGCTGCTGCAAACCCCGCAAGCGCATGGACAATCGCCGACCCAGGCGCCGTCGGTTGGATCCACTTCAGCCGCAGTCGCGAGCGCAGCGAAGCGGCCCAGAATGGCCAATCGAACGGCCACAACCCGCATCGTTGGCCAGAGCGCCAGTAGCGGCGAGCGGCCAGCCCGCTCTAAACGTGCCGGTCGTACCCTACCCGGTTCAGTGGCCTACGCTCGCCGAAGGTTGACGTTGGTCACAAGCTCCCTTGGCGTTATTAAAGCCTCTTGGGGTAGCGCTTATGGCCTTGATGGCCGGCCGCATGGGTCGAAGATTTTTCTGGGGCTACTACTTCCTGTTGGCCGCCGCGAACACTGTACTCTCGATCATGAGTCACGGACCTGCCGCGGCCTTCTTGTTGTTCGCCCCCTGGATTTGGATCGCGACCAAACGACTGCACGATATCAACGCCAAATGGTGGTGGGCGCTCGCCCCAGCGGGAGCGGGCTTCATTGAAGGATTCGTACGCGGTTGGATGCGAGCCGCGGCAAGAGACATGGCACCGCGGTTAGCGGAGCAGTGGCTCCCGCTCAAACTCTTCCAGCAGATTTCGAGTGGAGCGCAGTCCTCCAATATCCATTGGACTTCGCATATGGCTTCGCAATCGGCTTTGGAGTGCGGTCACCGCGCAAGCACTCGCGAACCCGCTGTCATTCACGGTCGGTACATCGCTGTTGATCGTGCTGCTATTCTGGCCTGGTACGCGTGGCGCCAATCGGTTCGGTCAACCGCCTGGTAACAGGGTCGATGCCGAAGCGGGTTCCGCATAACTGGCGCTCTAGGCTGAAGCGCTAACATGCGGTCGTTCGCTACGCGCTTCCAACCGGCGCGCCTTCGCCGAGAGCAGCCATAGCGCTACCCAACAAATGACCATTCTAGCCCTCGGTCTAGATCGCCCCGTCTTGCAAAATCCACTCGGAGCGCGCGCCTGCCACTGAGCTCGGTGGCGGCGCGAGATCTGTGGAGTGTGAGAGCCTTAAGGATGAGAACATCCCCCGGTTCAGCTTCACAAATCTCTGTCGCCGAGCCCCCTGCCACGCTCCCCGCCCTACGCGCCTCGACAAAACCGTGCTTGTGGCTGCCTAGCGCGATCTCCATCGCACCATGCTTCTGCTCGCAGTGATCCAAGTGAATGCGTACAAAAAGCATATTCTCGAGCAACTCGGTCGGCGGTTCGCAATGCCAATAGTCGCTCTTTGCGACCCAGTTTGAATACCCCTTCACATCGAATTTTTGCGCCACAGCAATGACGCGGTCTTGATGCCAAGGCACGCCCCAATTCGACTCGGCGGACTTGTTGAAGGCCACGAGTCGGACCGGCCGCGCCGCAGCATCGAAAGCCGCGACTTCGCGCGACACCGTGCTGGTTACTCCCACATATGGGACCAGATCAGGCGTAAGGAGCAAACGAATGCCGGGTCGATTGCCCACATCGCAATGTCGAGCCAACGCCCGCGCTTCGGCCACTGAGAGCAGCTTCCGCCGCCACACCCGGCCCGCCGTCTCCAGCTCTTCGCGGTCCTCTAAGCCAAAACTCATGTGCCAGCAGAGCCATCACCGCGAGGCTCTGGCAAGTGGCCGGCGTGCTCCAAACCAGCCACTTCGCCGATTACGTAGGCAATGACGCGATCTCGCCGAACTCGGCCACTGGCGGCATGCGTGACAAACCCCTATGGCCCGATGTTCCTCAGCGATGAATTCGCTATAGCATCCGACGTTGTTCGATGAGGGGTCAATCTAATGCTCGAGGGCTCGTGCGATTGCGGCGCGGTTCGCTACATGGTGGATGGCGCGCTCGACGAAGTGACAGAGTGCAACTGCGGCATCTGCCGTCGCTCCGGGGGACTGTGGGCCTACTACTCGCCTGCGAAAGTGACGATGACCGGCCCAACGGATATTTATATGCGCGGCGATCAGATGTTGGAAATGCACCACTGCAAAACCTGCCGCTGCCTGATGTGGTGGCTGCCCGTGGACAAAAGCTACGATCGTATGGGCGTGAACGCCCGCATGCTTCCGTTGGGCGCGTGGGCTGAGACACCGGTTAAGAAGTGCGACGGAGCGAGCTGGTGACGGATAGGCGACCACGAGGCCAGACGTCACATTCTGCTAATCACCCGGCCTCGGATCGACGGCCATCTGGCGGTGTCTGTTTGGGCCACCCTAAGCCGTAGCGACTATTTCGGGCGATTGGCCTACTCGCTCCGATCCTGCCGCTGACACCTGTCCTTTGAAGCGACCTAAGCTCGCCGAAGTCGATCGTTGCGCCGATCGCTACGAACGTCCGACTACGGCGCCTGACTAGCCCCTGGCGCCCTTTCCGGCTTGTATTCTCGATGTTCGTGGTCGACATTGTTCCAATGCTAACGAGCAAAGCGAAGTACGCGCTGCGCGCGATGATCGATCTTGCGGCCCAGGCGGGCGCGGGGCCCCGCAATCCAGTGTTCATTGCCGATATCGCCACGCGTCAAGACATCCCGCGGCGGTTCCTGGAGAACATCCTGCTCGAGCTCCGGAAGCATGGGCTGGTGGTCAGCCATCGCGGCAAGGCGGGCGGCTATGCCCTGGCGCGCACACCCGATCTCATTACTTTTGCTGATATTATTCGCGCCATCGACGGTCCGCTGGCGCTGACGCCGTGCACCAGTCGGACCGCCTACCAACGCTGCGAGGATTGTCGCGACGAAGCGATGTGCGCGATCCGCAAGACCATGCTGAAAGTGCGCGACGCCAATGCAATCATCCTCGAAGGCACGACCTTGGCGCAGGCGGCGAACGTCAGCGCCGGCGAGATCGAGCTGGCGCAGGACCGCCGCAGCGGCACGGTTTAGCAAATCTGACTCGAAGCTATCCATTAATCTACATTGACTTGATCGAGTATGAGAACTTAGCTCCTCCAACGTTGAGCAGCGCACGAGGAGGGATGAATGCGCATTCGCGAAGCCGCCGTGTTGGGCGCATCATGGCTTGCGCTGGCCAGTCCAGCTTGGGGTCAGACGGCCGACGAAACGGCCGCGCGCATCGCAGCGCTCGAAGCGCAACTGGCGCAAATGCAGGCCGAGATCGCCGCGCTGCGCGAGCAGGCCGCAGAGGACGCTGCGCAAACCGCGCCGACGCCAGCGCCGCACGCACAAGCAGCGAACACAGCGCCGCAGATCACGCTCGCGAATGGCCGGCCCACGATCCGCTCCGCCGATGAACGCTTCAGCTTCGCGCTGCGCGGCACGGTGCAATACGATGCCGCGCACTACCTGCAGGACGATCCACTCTCCGACAATCGCCGCTCCGATGCGGCCAATCCTGCGGATTTGAGCTCGGGCGCAAACTTCCGCCGCGCGCGTTTCGGCTTTGAAGGCACAGCGTTCAGCGATTGGAATTATGCGCTGATTTACGAGCTCGGCGGCTCCGGCACGGAAGGATCGCAGATCACCCAGGCGTATGTCGAGTACGCAGGCTGGAAACCTTGGGATGATGTGTCGCTGCGCTTCCGCGTAGGCGCGTGGGCGACGCCCGCGGGTCTTGAGGACGCTACGTCCAACACGGAGTCGCTGTTCCTCGAACGCGCCGCGGTCGCTGAACTGGTGCGTGGGCTTGCCGGCGGCGACGGTCGCACCGGCGCCGGCATCTTCGCGAACGGCGAGCGCTGGTATTCATCGCTCGCGCTGACAGGCGCGGTCGTCGGCAACAGCGGCGAATATGACGAGCAGAGCGGCTATCTCGGGCGCCTCGCCTTCTTGCCGCTCAGCGGCGAAAATTACGGCGTGCATATCGGCGCCTCCGCCACGGGCGTCATCGATCCCGCCGACACCGATCCAAGCAGCGCAACATCGCAGGCCTTGCGCTTGCGCGAGCGGCCCGAATTGCGCGTCGATGCGCAACGTTTCGTCGACACCGGGTCGATCCCTTCGGACGGACTAACGGCGTATGGTTTTGAACTGGGCGGTTATTGGGACAGCCTTTATCTCGCCGGCGAAGTCTTTCAGATCGATCTGTCGCGCAGCGACGGCGTGCCCGATCCGAGCTTCGGCGGCTGGTATGCGCAAGGCGCGTACACGCTGACGGGCGAGCGTCGGCGCTGGAACGCGGCGAACGGCGGCTTCCAAGGCATTCGTCCAAATGCGCCCTTCAGTCTCTCCGAGGGCGATTGGGGCGCGTGGGAGATCGCGGCCCGCTACAGCGTGCTGGATCTCAATGACAACGAAGGCGGCCTCGGCTTGGCCACACCTGTCGGCGGCGTGCGCGGCGGCGAGCAGATCATCACTACGATCGGCCTCAACTGGTATCCCAACAACGTCGTGCGCTTCTTGCTCGACTACCAATGGGTCGAGATCGACAGGCTCGATCCGGAGACCAGCGCCATCGTCACGCCCGTGCCCGGCGTCGGCGCGCAGATCGGCCAGGATTTCGAGGCCGTCTCGCTGCGCAGCCAAGTCGCTTTCTAAAATTCAAGGAGTCTTGCCATGCATGGGCTAACCCGCCGTACCTGGGCTGCCGCCACGCTCGCGCTGATGCTCGGCGCCTGCGGTGCGCAGGAAGAAGCAAAGCACACCGCGCCGCTGCGGCTGCTGAATGTCAGCTACGATCCCACGCGCGAGTTCTATCGCGAAGCCAACGAAGTCTTCGTCGAGCGCTGGGCCAGCGAACATCCGGGCGAAGCGAGCGTCGAAATTGAGATGTCGCACGGCGGCTCTGGGCGCCAGGCGCGCGCGGTGCTCGATGGCTTGCGCGCCGATGTGGTGACGCTCGCCGTACCCTACGACATCGATCAGATCGCCGCGGCCGGCTTGATCGCGACCGACTGGCGCTCGCGTCTGCCGCACAACAGCGCGCCTTACACCTCGACGATGGTGTTTCTGGTGCGCCAGGGGAATCCGAAGAACATACGCGACTGGAATGATCTGGTGCGCGCCGATGTCGATGTCATCACCCCAAATCCGAAGACCTCCGGCGGCGCACGCTGGAATTATCTCGCGGCCTGGGGCTACGCCCTGCGTCAGCCCGGCGGCACTGAGGCAAACGCACGCGAGTTCGTGCGCCGGCTCTACGCCAACGTGCCAGTGCTCGACACCGGAGCGCGCGGTTCGACCACGACGTTTGCACAACGTGGCATTGGCGATGTGCTGATCACGTGGGAAAACGAAGCGTTCCTGGCGCTGCAGGAGTTCGGGCAAGGTCAGTTCGAAATGGTCGTACCGTCCATCAGCATTCTGGCCGAGCCTTCCGTTGCGCTGGTCGATCAGAACGTCGATGCGCGCGGCACGCGTGCGGCGGCGGAAGCGTACTTGAACTTCCTCTATACGCCCGAAGCGCAGGCGCTGGCCGCGCGGCACTTCTTCCGTCCGAGCGACCCGCAAGTGCTCGCGCGCCACGCCGATCGCTTCCGCGCCATTCCGCTGATCACCGTCGATGAGACGTTCGGCAGCTGGGCCAACGTGCACAGCACGCACTTCGCCGACGGCGCCGTGTTCGACCAGATCACGGCGGGTACACGACGAGAATGACCGCCACCACTCGTCCATGGCGGCTCGTGGAGCCGAGCGCCCTGCCCGGCTTGGGGCCAGCGCTCGGCTTCACCCTTCTCTATCTCGGCTTCTTCGTGCTGCTGCCGCTGACGGCGCTGGCGCTGCGTCCGTGGGAGCTTGGCGTCGACCATGTGCGCGATGTGCTGACGAACCCGCGCACGCTTGCCGCGCTGCGCTTGAGCTTCGGGGCAGCGTTCGCCGCCGCTTGCATCAACGCGGTGTTCGGCACGATCGTCGCCTGGGTGCTGGTGCGCTACGATTTTCCGGGCCGACGGCTGCTCGATGCCTTCATCGATCTGCCGTTTGCACTGCCCACCGCCGTCGCCGGCATTTCGCTCGCGGCGATCTATGCGCCCAACGGCTTGATCGGCACGCTGTTCGAGCCGCACGATATCCGCATCGCCTACACGCCACTCGGCGTCATGATCGCGCTCATCTTCGTCGGCTTTCCGTTCGTGGTGCGCTCGATCCAACCGGTGCTGGAAGATTTCGAGGCCGAAGCGGAAGAAGCCGCGGCCACGCTGGGCGCCTCGCGCCTTGAGACCATTCGCAAAGTGATTTTCCCTGCGATTGCGCCGGCCATGCTCGCGGGCTTTTCGCTCGCGTTTGCGCGCGCCGTCGGCGAGTACGGCTCGGTCATCTTCATCGCCGGCAATATTCCGATGGTTTCGGAAATTGCGCCGCTGCTGATCGTCATCCGGCTTGAAGAATTCGACTATGCCGGCGCCGCGGCCGTCGGCCTCGTCATGCTGGCGATCTCGTTCCTGCTGCTGCTGGTGCTGAACGCGATCCAATCGCACATCGCCAAGCGGGGCCGGTGATGGACGCGCCGCGCTCTCAATCGCGCCGCGATCCGCCCCTGCTCGCCGGCGCGCTGATCGTGATGGCGCTCATCTATTTCATGCTCGTGCTGCTGCTGCCGCTGATCACCGTGTTCGCTGAAGCGCTGCGGCGCGGGCTCCCCGAGTACTTCACAGCGCTGCGCGAGCCCGATGCACAGGCGGCGATCCGGCTGACACTGCTGGTGGCGGCGATCGCCGTGCCGCTCAACACGGTGTTCGGCCTCGCCGCGGCGTGGGCCATCACCAAGTTCCAGTTCTGGGGCCGCAGCACGCTGCTGACGCTGATCGATCTGCCGTTCTCGATCTCCCCGGTGATTTCGGGCCTCGTCTTCGTGCTGCTTTACGGCGCACGCGGCTGGTTCGGACCTGCACTGGAAGATCTCGGCATCCAAGTCATATTCTCGGTCACCGGGATCGTGCTTGCCACCGTCCTGGTGACGCTGCCCTTCGTCGCGCGCGAACTCATTCCGCTGATGCAGGCGCAAGGCAGCGATGAGGAAGCGGCCGCCGCGACGCTGGGCGCCAGCGGCTGGCGCACGTTCTTCTTGGTGACGCTGCCGAACATCAAATGGGCGCTGATGTACGGCGTTCTCTTATGCACCGCCCGCGCCATGGGCGAATTCGGCGCTGTCGCCGTCGTCTCCGGCCACATCCGGGGTGAGACGGCGACCATGCCGCTGCATGTCGAAATTCTCTACAACGAATACTCGTTCGTAGCCGCCTTTGCGGTGGCCTCCTTACTCGCTCTCTTCGCACTCATCACGCTTGCGGTGAAGACAGTGCTGGAAGCGCGTTTTGCGCACCAGCTTGCCGCGCAGCGCTCGCGTTAGGATTTTCGATGCCGCTCGAGATCGCCAACATCAACAAAAGCTTCGGCCGAACGCCGGTGCTGAAGAAGGTCTCGCTGTTCGCGGAAGACGGCGAGTTCCTGGCGCTGCTCGGCCCCTCAGGCTCGGGCAAGACCACGCTGCTGCGCATCATCGCCGGCCTCGAAACGCCGGATGCTGGCGCCGTGCGCTTCCAGAACGAAGACCTGCTGGCGCAGCCCGTACGGCAGCGGCGCATCGGCTTCGTCTTCCAGCACTACGCCCTCTTCCGTCACATGACGGCGGCGCAGAATGTCGCTTTCGGCATCAACGCCAAACCGCGCAGCGAGCGCCCGTCACGCCGTGAAACGCGCGAGCGCGTGTCCGAACTCTTGAATCTGGTGCAGCTCGGCGGGCTGGAGAATCGCTATCCGAGCCAGCTCTCCGGCGGCCAGCGTCAGCGCGTCGCGCTTGCGCGCGCGCTCGCCATCGAACCGCGCATTCTTCTGCTCGACGAACCGTTCGGCGCGCTCGACGCCAAGGTGCGCCGCGAGCTGCGCCGCTGGCTGCGCGATCTGCACGAGCGTACAGGGCTCACCACCATCTTCGTCACACATGATCAGGAAGAAGCGCTCGACCTCGCAGACCGCATTGCGCTGCTGCGCGATGGCGCGCTGGAGCAAGTCGGCACCCCGGAAGAACTCTATCACGAGCCCGACAGCGCCTTTGTGTTCGAGTTTCTCGGCGACAGCGTGCGCCTGCCATGCACAGTGCAAGGCGGCGTCGCCATCATCGGCGGCGCGCCGGCGCCCATTCTCGGCGCTAATCCCGGCGACGGCCACGCCTTCGCCTATGCGCGTCCAGACGCTTTTAACGTCGTCAGCGGCTCTGGTCCTGGTCTCGCCGCACACGTGCGCAACGTCATCCTCGCCGGTCCCGACGCGCGACTCGACTGCGCCATCGACGGTGACGGCGCCATCGACGTGCGCATCCCCGCCGAAGAAGCCGCCAAATTCTCGCCTCGCGACAACATCCGGTTGACGCCTCGGACTGTGCGTGTTTGGCGCTAGCCGTTGGGGAAGACCGTAGTAAGCATCCGCTATCTTCGACTATCAGCGAGAGGCTACTCTGGCTGCATAGAATAGTTCATCACGACACGACGCACGGGTGCGCCTCGATTTCCAGTCGCGGAGGCAATGACTGCATTCGGGCATTAAGCGGACGGTCGGCGTGCAAGCGCCGACGACAGCAATGGGCCACATCTCAGACTATCCGATACAACCTTGTCAGCGGCTCGAATGAAGAGTCACAGCGGCCGCTTGGCATCAGTAGCGCGTCGCCTGGAGAAGTCGAAAAGCCCGCATTACGCGCTTTCGATAAGAAAAATCTCGCTCGCGATTATCTCGTTGGCATCCCAAACCCCGAAAGCGTGCGAGAGCGGGCAACCTATTGCGAAACATGACAAAAAGGCGCGTGAATCCGAGCGGCGGTCGAAATCCTCCGATAACGTCAGTGAGAAAACCTGCGCTTTTGCCGCATAAAATCAGCGCTTTACGCGCGCGCGATTTTCCGCGTCCCGTTCCGCTCTCATTTCTGTGGGTAACTGCAAAAAGTGCGTGATAGGGCGCCATAGGGAAGCCCCGATCAGCGTCGCGCATCGAGCAAACGGCCCTCTGCGGAGTTGCGAACCGTGCGTTCGCGCGTGAATTGATCGAGAGCGCGCATTGTGTAACGCACTGAGCGCCCGAGTTTCACGAATGCAGGCCCCTTCCCGAGGCGCCGCCATGCTTCCAGCGTTTTGACACTTACGCAAAGCACATGTGCGGCCTCGTCCACGGTCAGCCGCCGATCTTCCTGACCGACAACCGACGTGACTTCCCGGATGAGCTTTCTCGCGGGCTTCGGACGTTCTCTGACAGGCGCCGGGTGCGCGCGGGCTGGACGATCACGCTGCCGCACTTCCTTGACGAGTGGCTGCGCAATCGACGCTGCTTCCGTGAACAGAAACGAGAGCTGATCGGCCGAGGCGTGACGCGCAGCTTTGCGGGGGAGCTTCATGACTATCAACCGCGACTTGGTGCGCCATGATGCTCGTGATCCTTGCGTTGGCGAAGCTGTTTAGTCGCTGGGTTGAGAAGATTGTTCGCGGCGTGCACGACCACGGCAGTTGCAAAGCGCCACGCGGGCTAACGCGCCAGTCTATCTCGCATGGCTCGGAAGCTGATGGCGTTGCCGCTCGTGTCCGCGTCGATGTTGGACACTGTTGCCCGCTGTTGCAGGCCCGAGTTCCCCGAATTCGCGTCTCAGAAGAATGTTGAATTCAGCGATCCAAGCCAAGAGATGGCGTGGCTCTGACCTTCCCGTTTGTGACAGACAGCGAATACGCCTTGCCTTGCTTTAGCGAGAGCGACCGCGTGACGCGCAATAAGGCGACCGCATCGTTGCGCTCAAGCGCCGCGAACCTCCCCTGATGAAGCTGAACGAACCCGCGCACGCGCCATTCACGTTCCAGACCATCCGCGACGTTGATCGCGCGTTTCCCAGTCGTTCGCTTCAATGCGTCTTCAGCACGCGTGAGTTCGGAAGCGCGAAGCTGGTCCAATGCACCTTGTTTGAAATCGAACCGGCCGGTTAGATCGCGACCTCCGTTCCCCTGCCGCTGATGCCAACCGATCCGCTCGGTGATCGCGTTGCGGACTTCCCGCGTATTTGGCAACCGCGGCTGCTCACCGGCGAGCTGACGGACGATCTCCCGATCAAGTTCGGTTTCCGCGGGAGCCTCGATCTGCGTGGCGATCGGCGTTTCCGAGAGCCGGTCGATCTTTACCCGCGTGCCTGGGCCCTCATGGCTTTTCGGCTCGATGGCGACGAGCGCGCCAGGCTGGAGCCCAGCCGCGTCGCGCTCACGTACATTGGCGAGCACCGGACGCTTCATGCCGTCCAGCACAATCACATAGCCTTTGCCTCCCTCTCCCCGTTTGCCGGCCTCCACGACAGGTCCTGACACACGCCCCATTGCAGGCTCATAAAGTTTTAGCCGTCCTTGACCGGGTTCGAGTTCGCGCCCGAGACGGCGGCGAAGGTCTATACCCTTCCCGATCTCATCGAGCCTGGTCTGCCAGTCACGATCGAACCGGAAGCGGTCGCGCTTTTCCTCGCGGCCAAGTCCCATGCGCGTCAGTTCACGAACGCGGTTTCTAAGGGCCGCCCGAAGCGTCGGCTCCAGTGTTCGCCCGATCGACTGAATGCGATGCGTCTTGCCCGGGTTCAGTTCCGCGGCCAGCAGCTGATCTAGCCGCGTCAAGCGCTCGGCGCGCGTCTCGCGGTCCAAGGCCAGACGCTCGTCATCGCGGCCGCGGTCTCCGAGCATCTGCGTAGCCACGTCGCGCGCGGCGTGCCTGAGCCCCCGCGTGGCGTACTCCCGAGGGATGATTAGGTCCGGTCCATCACGCCTGCGCCCGCGCAGGATCACATGCACATGGGGATTGTCGGTGTTGTGGTGATCGACCGCCACCCAGTCCAAGGGCGCGCCGAGGTCGCGCTCCATTTGCGCCATGGTCGCGCGCGTGAAGTCTTTGAGGTCCTCTATGCGGGCGCCGCTCTCCGGCGCAAGCATGAGCCGCATGTGGCGCTTGTCCTCAGCCGCCCATTCCGCAAGCCGTAGCTCAGGCTCCGCGCGGTCATGTTCGCGATCGTAAAACTGCCCTGGCTCCCCCTCCGGACCCGCTCCGTCGCGTTCCAGATACTTGGCGTGCGCGATCAGCTTGCCTCCGCCGCTTCCGCCATGGCCTTGATAGAACACGGTGACCACGACGCGCTGGCGTTTGTCTTGCGCGAATGCCGCATTTGCTCCGCCCGCGCGAAAGCGCCCGCCAGGCCGGCGGCCGGAAAGCAGTTTGGATAATTGTCCGCCAAGTGCGCCGCTGCGCGCACGGCCACTCACACCACGCGTCTTATAAACTTTGCCGACGAGACCATCCTCATCTCGAAAGACCGCCATGTCGTGCACAGCGGCGAGCGCGTCCACCTCGTTGGGCCGCACGAGCGCCGACGTTTTCAATCGCTCGGACAGTGATGCTTTGGCCATTGCCGCGTCACGCGCCGTTGAATTTGCAGCGATGCCGCCGCTTTCACCGCGCGATGATCAAGCGTGCCGCACGAAAAAGCCAGGATTCACAAGTCTCAGAAGAAAACCTGCGGCGCTCTTAATCTTGCTCTCCACCGCATCCCCTTACACTTCGCGTCTTCGCATTTCGGTTCGCACTCAAACACCAGCACGATCCAAACGTTGCCGCGCGTGTCGCCGCGATTCCCTTCGTTGGAAAACTCCTAGAGCGGACGCCAGACGCCTTCGATTAATCGTGTGCTGATCGGCCCCCAGTAACGGCCGTCAAAGCTGTCAGCGCTATCGCCTAAAAGGAGAACTTCATCAGGGCCCAATGTACGGCAGCCAACCCATCCGCGCGGCGTTGTTCGCTCGCGGCTTTGATAAACGGATGCTGCAACACGCCCATCGACACTGATGCTCTCACCGTCGCCGCAGACTGTCTGGCCGGCGACCGCCGCCACACGCTTGATGAAGCGATCGCCTACGTCCGCATATGAGCGCCGCCGCGCCTCATCCGGCGCGACGTTCAAGGCTCTGACCGTTGCCAGCGCGCCCGCCTCAATCGGCCCCTCGGTCCGGACGTAGAACCCAACGGGGATCGAGGGGCTGTGGTTAAAGAGAATGAGGTCCTGGTGGAGCACCGACGCAAGCGCCAGCGCCGCGACGGCACAACCCGCGCCAAGAAGAACGAACCGATGACGACGCAATCGCTTCATCGTCGAGTTCGGAGCAGGATTTGCGCCGCCGGCAAGGCGCTCAGCTTCGTTTCCCTGTTGGGGCGGGAGGGCGGGTCTTGCGCGAGGGATGGAAGCCCGAGAGGGCCGAGACACCTTGGGGCTCGGTTCACGACAGCCCGGTCGGCGGCGATAGCGCCGACGCGCCCAAACCGGCGCGCAACAAGATCTCCAACACTTACCAGGATCACATGCGCGAAGCGCGGGCGGGTGGGTGGAACCGCCGACGGCTGCTCGAAATGCATCAACTAGGTTGATGGCGCTCATGCCGGTGGCGTGGACCAAACCGAAAGCCAAGACGATCACGCCTAGAAAAATCGAGCCGCCTGGGCCGTCCATGGTGGCGCTCTGGCCCCGCCACATCCATTGGTCGTCCTCGCCGATCCGGGAGCAAGCGAGCTAGAACCGGGTCCTTACGCCAACGACAACCTGCGTCGCGGCGACATCCTCGCTGTCGGCGGTCGCATAGTCGGCGGTGTCGCCCAAGCTCGTCTCATAGCTGACGCCAACATAGGGCGAGAACGTGCGGGTAATGTCATAGCGCAGGCGTAAGCCGAGTCCGGCCTCCGTGAATCCAGCTCCAACGCCAAGTTCTGGAATGTCGTCGGCGGAGAGATTGATCTCCACGCGAGGCTGCAGAATCCAGCGCTGCGTGAGGCGCGCATCATAAGAGCTCTCGAAGCGCGCGCTCAGCTCGCCTTCGTCGGACACGAAAAGAGCGCCCGTGGTTTCGAACCAATATGGCGCGACGCCTTCGAAGCCCAGCACGGCGTAGACCCGGCTTGGACGGGGCTCGATGTCGTAGCGCACGCCTGCCTGCAAATCGAAATACGGTCCTATCGCACGCGAATAGAGCGCCTGCACCTCGGCGCTCTCGACATCGTCCTCGTTGGCTTCGCCCTCGGTCTTGAAGACGAAGCGGTTGATGTCGCCGCCGATCCAGCCCTCGCCTTCCCAGTGAAACGAGGTCTCGTCATCGCTGAAGTGCAGCTCGGCAAGATCGACCATTACGGTCGAGACGATCGCGCCGCCATGCTCGCGCCGAAGCTGGGCGCGCGCCGCCTCCATTTCATCGGCGCTGTAGAAGCGTTCAGCCGCATGGTCGGCCGGCGCTTCTGGGGCAGGCTCGTTGCCCACCTCGGAACTGTCCGCACCAGCGCCATGGCCCATCTGCGCGTGATCCATGGCGCCGTGGTCCATATGCGAGTGGTCCGCGTCATCCTCGTCGCCAGACTCGGCGGGAGGTTGGGTCTGCGGCGGCGCCGTCGGCCACGGCATCTGCATGGCTGGCGGATCGGTTTGCGCGAGCACTGGCGTCGCCATCACCAGCGGCGCGGCGAATGCGAAGAGAACACGCCACCTCACGAGCGCGTCTCGTCGAGCGGGCGCACCGTAACGACGCGAAACATGCCGGCGTGCATGTGATAGAGAAGATGGCAGTGAAACGCCCAGTCGCCGGGCGCATCGGCGGTTAGATCGAACGTCACCTTGCCGCCGGGCAACACGTTGACCGTGTGCTTGCGCGGGCGTTTTCCATCGGGTCCTGTCAGCAGCTCGAAGAAGTGCCCGTGCAGGTGGATCGGGTGCGCCATCATGGAATCGTTCACGAGCGTAACGCGCACGCGCTCGTCGCGCCGGAACGGAATGGGCTCGGTCACTTCACTGAAGCGCTCACCGTCGAACGACCACATGAAGCGTTCCATGTTGCCGGTCAGATGAAGTTCGAGCGAGCGCGAAGGCGTGCGTGTGTCCGGATTGGCTTCAAGCGCTTCGAGATCGGTGTAGACGAGCACCCGGTGTTCGACCTCCTCGAGCCCCTGCCCGCGGTCGCCGAGACGGTCGACCGGCATCGGCGCGATCGATTGCACGCCGGGGCCCATCCGCACTTGCGGCGCGTTGGCGCCGTCGCGCATCGACATGTCGCCGTGGTCCATGCCGCCCGCATTGGCCGCGCCCTCCGTCCCGGGCCAAGCCATGGTCATGCTCGACATGTCCATGCCCATATCGCGCATGGTGGAGCGCGGACGCGCGCGAAGGGGCGGAATTTCCGCGCTCATGCCTGGCCGCGGCGCCAGCGTCGCGCGGCCCATGCCTGAACGGTCGACGGCTTCTGCGACAAGCGTGAAGGCGCGGTCCTCGCGCGGCTCGACGATGACGTCATAGGTCTCGGCGACCGAGATCTGAAACTCATCGACCGCGACCGGCTTCACGTTCTGCCCGTCGGCTTGCACAATCGTGAGCGGCAGCCCCGGAATGCGCACGTTGAAAATGGTCATGGCGGCGGCGTTGACGAAACGAAGCCGCACCCGTTCGCCCGGTTGGAAGAGCCCTGTCCAATTGTCCGTAGGTCCATGGCCGTTGATCAGGAATGTATAGGTCGATCCGGTGACATCGGAGATGTCGGTCGGGTCCATCCGCATCTGGGCCCACTCCATCTGGTCGGAGAGCGGGGGATCGCGGCCTGTGAGCGCCCCGACAATCGTCTCGCGCTGCATGTTAAAATGGCCCGGCTCCTGCTTGAGGCGCGCGAAGATCGTGTGCGGATGCAGGAAGCTATAATCGGAGAGCACGATGACGTGCTCGCGATCGTAGGCGATTGGATCGGCGCCGGCGGGATCGATGACGATGGGCCCGTAATGGCCTTCCTGCTCCTGCAGGCCCGAATGGCTGTGATACCAATAGGTCCCGTACTGACGGACCGGGAATTCGTAGGTGAAGCTCTGGCCCGCGCGAATGCCGGGAAAGCTGACGCCCGGCACGCCGTCCATTTGGAACGGCAGGATGAGCCCGTGCCAGTGGATCGATGTCTCTTCGTCAAGCTGATTATCGACCCGCAAGCGCACGTTCTGACCTTCGCGCAAGCGAATGAGCGGACCGGGCACTGTGCCGTTGATGCCGACCGCGTGCCCCGCACGGCCTTCGACATTCAAGTGCAGGCGCGCGACGGTGAGCGCGATGTCTTCGCCGCTCAGCGTGGGCAATGTGGATCGAAGCCCATGCGCGTGGGTTTGCGCCCATGCCGGAAAGGCGCGCGCGGCCACGAGCCCCGCTCCAGCCAAGCCTGCGCCGTGCAATAATCTGCGTCGCGAAAACATCGCGTCTCCCGCCCCGATTTAGAACGCCATGTGCCCTGCGCCGTGGGTCACTTCGGCGCCGAGATAAGCCTGCGCCAGAATCGCCGCGGCGACGACGCTAAGCGCAATTGCGTAAAGAGGACCATTACGGCCCGCGGCGGCGGCTTCCGCATTGGGCTTCAGCCACCACACAAACAGCATGAGGAATGGCAGCGCCGTGCCGATCCAGCGGTGCAGGACAAGGGCGCTCGCATCGTCAGCCGCCGGCAAACCTGCATTGATCCAGCCAAGGGGCGCGGCGACAAAGGCGCCAATGACGGCGATCCCAAGCAAGAGCTTGTTGCTTGCCGTGTAGATAGGCTTGCGGCGCACGGTAGCCATCAATTCGAGAAACGCCACCGTCAGCAAAAGCGCGATGGGAAAGTGCACGGCGGCGGAGTGCCAGCCGCCCAGCCAACGCAGCAAGCGGCCGGAAAACGTTGTTGGTCGTTCATCGTGCTCGGTCATGACCGGTTCGGTCGGCCACGGCATCGTCATAACCGGCTCGTCGCCGGGCGCGGGGGCCGGCGCTGTCTCGGTCTGTTGTTGTTGCGGCGTGTGCGGCTCGTGCTGGTGCGCGACGACAGGGCTCACCGCCAGGAGCGCAAACAAAAGCGCCGGTAGGCCTACGCGCCGTAGCCAGAATACGAGACGTTCCACTCCTGCCCCTCCGCGCGCCTGTTGTCAGCGCTGCGCTTGCAGCGCCGACACCATCGGTTGGCCGTTGTGATTGACCAATGTGAAGTTGACGCGATTGCCCACGGCGATGCCGGTCAAGAGGTCGGCCGAGTGCACCTGAAAGGCCATCACCATGGACGGCCAGCCAAGCGCCGGAATGGGCTCGTGCGCGATCGTGATGCGATTGTTGCGCGCATCGATGGCGCGCACGACGCCCACCCCTTCCGCACTTTGGGGCACT
>NZ_DASPLU010000036.1:0-31306 GCF_035627415.1 Vitreimonas sp.
TCCCCCGCACGCGTCTCTGTCCAGCGTCGCCGCCGCGCCCGACGTCACGTGCGCCGACACGTCTTGATGCAACCCCCACGGCCCCGCACGCCCGCCCCCGCGCCGAACAGGACGTTCGCCGCGGCCGCAAGTGCTGCGCGCTCGGACCGCCGGCGTCGGGGCCGACGGATCCAGTCTCAAGCGTCGCCATCTGCGCCCAACGCCGCCGCCAAGTCGGCGATATGTCCGATCTGGCGCACGTTGACGCCGGCGGCGCCGTTCTTCTTTTGCGGCGGCGCGAAGGCGTGTTCGAAGCCGAGCTTCGCCGCTTCCTTCAAGCGCAAGTCAGTGCGTCCGGCCGGGCGCACTTCGCCGGAGAGCGCCACTTCGCCGAACACGACGCAATGCGACGGCAGCGCTCGGTCGACCAGCGCCGAAACCAGCGCCGCGGCCACAGCCAAATCGGCGGCGGGCTCGGTGATGCGGAGGCCCCCGGCGAC
This sequence comes from Vitreimonas sp., assembly GCF_035627415.1. Classification (GTDB taxonomy): domain Bacteria; phylum Pseudomonadota; class Alphaproteobacteria; order Caulobacterales; family Aquidulcibacteraceae; genus Vitreimonas. The sequence continues at coordinate 480 of NZ_DASPLU010000036.1, forward strand.
GGAGAGATAGACATCGCGCCCCGAAAACGAGAGCCCGCACCGCGTTTCCAGCACCGCCAGGATCATGGCGAGGCGCGCCGAATCCCAGCCGACGACGGCGCGGCGCGGCGTGCCGTAGGCGGTCGGCGCCGCGAGCGCCTGGATCTCCACCAGCACCGGGCGCGAGCCTTCGACGCCGGCGAACACCGCAGCGCCCGACGGGCGGTCGCCGGCGCCGCCGAGAAAGAGCGCGGACGGATTCGGCGTTTCGACCAGGCCTTGCTCGACCATCTCGAACACGCCGATCTCGTCGGTAGGGCCGAAGCGATTCTTCACCGCGCGGAGGATGCGGAACGGCAGCCCGCGCTCGCCCTCGAAATAGATCACGGCGTCGACCAGATGCTCGACCACGCGCGGCCCGGCAATCTGGCCGTCTTTCGTTACGTGCCCGACCAAGATCAGCACCGAGCCGGACTTCTTGGCAAAGCGCACCAGTTCGTGCGCGCACGCGCGCACTTGCGCGACGGTGCCGGGCGCGGCTTCGACGCCGTCGGCCCACAGCGTTTGAATCGAATCGACGACGACGACATCCGGCTTCAGCGCTTTAAGCCCGTCGATGATTTTGCGGAGATCGGTCTCCGCGGCGAGACTGACGTTCGCGTCTGCAGATTTCAGCCGCCGCGCGCGGTCCTGCACCTGCGCTTCCGCTTCCTCGCCGGTGACGTACGCGACGCTCGCGCCGCCGCGCGCCAGCGAGGCCGCCGCCTGCAGGAGCAGCGTGGACTTCCCAACCCCTGGATCGCCGCCGATCAGGATCGCCGACGCCGGCACGAGGCCGCCGCCGCAGACGCGGTCGAACTCCGAGATGCCGCTCGCCAACCGCGCGGGGGGCTCGGCCTCGCCGGCGAGATCGACGAACGCCAAGCCCTTGCTCTTCTTGCCGCCCGTCGGCGCCGCGAACGCGCCGGGCACCACCGGCCGCGCCGCTTCCTCGACCAGCGTGTTCCACTCCCCGCAGGCTTCGCACTTGCCGGCCCACTTGGCCCAGATCGCGCCGCAAGACTGGCAGGTGAAAACGTGGTCGCTCTTGGCCATCGGCGAATCTCCCGGCGCCAGAGTACGGCCTTCGCCGCGCGCCGGAACCCATGCGCCGCCGCCGGCTTACAGAGAGATGCCGCTCGCGCCGCAAATCGAACCGCTGCATCCCAAGATCGCGCCAGGGGATCTGCCGGCGCGGCTGCAGCCGGTGGCCGAGCATCTGAAGGCGCCGAAGAATATCAAGGATCTGCGCCGCGCCATGGACGGCTGCCGCGAGTGCCCGCTCTGGCGCAACGCGACTCAGGCCGTGCCGGGCGAGGGCGATCTCAGCGAGCCGTTGCTGGCGCTGGTCGGCGAGCAGCCGGGCGATCAGGAGGATTTGGCCGGCCATCCGTTCGTCGGCCCGGCCGGGCGCGTGCTCGACAAGGCGCTGGAAGCCGCGCGCATTCCGCGCGCGGAAGTGTTCGTCACCAATGCGGTGAAGCACTTCAAGCACGAGCCGCGCGGCAAGCGCAGGCTGCACAAAAGGCCCGACCGCGGCGAAATCGAAGTGTGCCGCTGGTGGGTGAAGAACGAACTCGAATTGATCAAGCCGAAGCTCGTCGTGGCGCTGGGCGCGACCGCGGTGCAGTCGCTGTCGAACCACAAAGGCTCGCTCACCGCCGCGCGCGGCAGGACGTTCGAGACGCGCGAGGGCCAGCCATTGCGGGCGACGGTGCATCCCTCATTTCTGCTGCGCGTGCCGGACAAAGCGGCGAAGGAAGCCGAGTTCGATCGGTTCGTCGCCGACTTGAAATCCGCCGCCGCGGTGGCGCGCAAGCTTTAGTCTTGACGGCAGGGGCGGGCCGCTTTGATATTCAAAGCATGGCCGGCGTCCGCACACTCCATCCGTTGAAGGGCGAACGCGACTTCCTCTGGCGCGGCGGCAACCCGACGCGGGTGGAAGCGCTCACCGACATGGTGTTCGCCTTCGCGCTGACGCTGCTGGTGGTCTCCAACGCGCCGCCGTCCACGTTCGCCGAGCTGACCGATCTATTGTGGGGCTTTCCCGGGTTCGCGGCAGCGTTCGCCATCCTGCTGCTGATCTGGCATTCGCACTACATCTTCTTCCGCCGCTTCGCGTTGCAGGATGGCTGGACCACGACGCTCAATGCGGCGCTGCTGTTCCTGATCCTCTTCTTCGTCTATCCACTCAAATATTTGGCGACGATGCTGTCGGCGTTCGTCGCTTCGCTCGCCGCCGGCGCGCCGGAAGCGCCGTTCTCGATGGAAGAAGCGCGCAGCGCGCTGATGATGATGTCCGGCGGCTACGCTCTGGTGTTCGCGATGTTCGCTGCGCTTTACGCGCATGCGGTTGCGAATGCGGACCGGCTCGAACTCTCGCCGCGCGAGCGGCAGCTGACGCGCTTCGGGCTTTGGCAGCAGCTGGTGCATGTGACCATTGGCGGCGCGGTCGTCGCCGCGGCGGCGGTGTTGCCTCTGTTCTGGGCCCCGTTCGCGGGCTTCCTTTATTTCTTCATCGGCCCGCTCATGTTCGTCGGCGGCGTCGTGCTCGCGCCCGATCCGAAGCCGGCGCCGACGCCGGGCATGTGAGCGCTGATTGAAGCATGTGCATCGCAACAGTCGCGTATATGGGCCCCGGACTGCTCGCTTCGCGAGCCTCTGGGGATGGGTGAGTTCTTGCCTGAAGGAGAAGCGCACGAAGCTTCAGTAGAGGATGTCTTCGACGCTCCAGTATCCGTTCTCGCCGACGGCGGCGCCGGGAAAGCGCGCGCAGTCGATCTGCAGCCAACGGCCGCGCTTGGAAATGCGTCCAGGCGCGTCGCCGTTGGGCGGGGTGACGCCATCGGCGCCATCCGGCCAGAACTCCTTCTCTTCGTACGGGTCGTCGATCCACGCGCGAAATTTGAGTTCGCCGCCCACCTGAAGTTCGGCGCGAACCCAGCAGCTCTCGTGGACGCTCAATTCGATGACGCCGTCGCCTTTGTCCGAAGTGAAGAAGAGGCGTGCGCCGGATCGGTCGTCTTCCCGAACACGCCAGATGCGGCCATTGGCGTCGCCTGTGAACTCGACAGGATCAGAGACCCAGTTCGAGAGCGTGGCGATCAGGTTGATGGCGCACTGGCGCAGATCCCAGCCGTACTGTTCGTTATCGGTGTAGTGCGGCGCACGCTGCGGCGGAGCGGCGCGCATCGATCACACCACAGCCCGAATCGGCCCATCCGCCCGGCCGGCGACGAACTGTTCGACCATCGCATTGCCGCTCGCATCGAGCGAAGCGGTCGGGCCGCGCCAGACGATCTTGCCGTTGTGCAGCATGGCGATTTCGTCGGAAATTTTGCGCGCGCTCGGCATGTCGTGGGTGATCGAGACGGCAGCGCAGCCGAGCTCCTTCACCATCTCGACAATGAGATCGTTGATGGCGTCGGCCGTGATCGGGTCGAGGCCGGTGGTCGGCTCGTCGAAGAAGAGGATGTCGGGCTTGGCGATGATGGCGCGGGCGAGGCCGGCGCGCTTCTGCATGCCGCCGGAAAGTTCGATCGGACGGACGTCGGCGAAGTCGGGGGCGAGCCGCACCTTGCGCATCGCTTCGACCGCGCGGTCGCGGGCTTCGCTGCGGTTCACTTTGTCGGCGTAGAGCAGGCGAAAGGCGATGTTCTCCCAAACGCTGAGCGAGTCGAACAACGCCCCGCCCTGGAACAGCATGCCGAACTTGCGCATCACGCGCGCGCGGATTTCCGCCGGCATTTTGGTGACGTCGGCGCCGTCGACCAGCACCTGGCCGCTGTCGGGCTTCATCAGCCCGAGCGCGCATTTCAGCGTCACCGATTTGCCCTGGCCGGAGCCGCCGATGATGACGAGCGAACGGCCGGCGGCGACGTCGATGTCGACGCCGTCGAGCACTTGGCGGCCGCGAAGCCTTTTCCTGATGCCAACGAGTTGGAGTTTGGCGGTCATTCCTTGAACCCTGTGGGATTCTTCAGAAACTCACTGAACGTATCGGCGCAATGCAGGAGGTATTGCCGCTCCATGCCGATCATGGGCGCTTCGACAATTGCGCCATTTGCAACCCAATCAAAGCCAAAGGCTTCGCCACCGCCATTGCCGCCGAACAACAACAGTTCGTCCGTCTCCTCGAAAGGGGTATGACGTACGTAGTCCTTGCTCCAGGTGGCAACGTCTTCGATCTTCCAGATACGAAGATATTCTTTACCGATGAAGCCTTCCCCGCCGTTCGACGTTCGCATGAATGTTAGATAGTCGTGGGGTAGGTCGCAGCCGATCTCAGACAGTAGGCGCTGGATCACTTCTTCGGAGGCGCCCGCTTCCAAGCGGAACTCTGAGCCGAGATTCATCGCGCTCACTCCACGAAGAACGCGGTGATGAGGTAGTTCACCGCCAGGATCAGTACGATGGAGCCCACCACCGCGTTCGTGGTGGCGCGGCCGACGCCGAGGGCGCCGCCGGAGCTGTTGTAACCTTGATAAGCGCCCATCGCCGCGATGATGAAGCCGAACACGGCCGCTTTGATGAGGCCGAGGATTACGTCCTGGTTCTCGAGGAAGTTGAACGTGTTGCGCAGATAGGTCGCGCCGTTGAAGTCGAGGCTGTTCACGGCGACGAGATAGCCGCCCATGACGCCGATGATGTCGGCGACCATCACCAGGAGCGGCAGCGTCAGAGTTGCGGCCAACACGCGCGGCGCGATCAGGAATTTGAACGGATCGGTCGAAAGCGTCGTCATCGCGTCGAGTTGTTCGGTGACGCGCATGGTGCCGATCTCGGCGGCGATGCCGGCGCTGACGCGGCCGGCGAGCATCAGCCCCGCGAGCACTGGGCCGAGCTCACGCGTGATGCCGAGCACGACGATGTTCGGCACGAAGCTCTCCGCATTGAAGCGGGCGCCGCCGACATAGATGTTGAGCGCGAGCGCCGCGCCGATGAAGACGGCCGTCAAGCCGATCACCGGCAGCGAGAAATAGCCGATCGCCATGCACTGGCGCAGGAACTGGCCGAGGAAGAAGGGCGGCGCAAAGCACGAGGCGGCGGCGCGTCCGGTGAAAGCGGAGAAGCGGCCGATTTCGGCAAGCACGCCGATCGTGCCGCGCCCGATAGGTGCGAACGGATTGATCACGCGCGCACCCCAGTCTTGCGCACCGTCCCGGCGAATGTCGTCAGGATCTCGTACGACGCCGTGCCCGCGCGCGCGGCGATGTCGTCGAGCGGCGCGTTGGGGCCGAGAAATTCGACCATGGCGCCGGGCTGCGCTTCGGCGCAGCCGGTGACGTCGATGATGATGAGGTCCATCGAAACGCGCCCCAGAATTGGGCGCTTAGCGCCCCCCAGAACGCCATAACCGCGCCCGCCGAGCGAACGCAAGTAGCCGTCGGCGTAGCCGAGCGCGACGGTTGCAGTGCGCATCTTGCCGGGCGCGGCGAAGGTCGCGCCATAGCCGAACGTTTCGCCGGCGACCACATGGCGCACCTGCAGAATGGGCGCTTCGATGGTCGCAGCGGCGGCGAGCGTGGGGTTGTCGGCGTCGAGACCGCCCGAGCCGTAAAGGCCGACGCCTGGGCGGATGAGATCGAAATGGTACTCCGGCCCCATCAGCGCGCCCGCCGTCGCCGCGAGTGAGCGCGGGGCCTTCGGAAAGAGAGTCGCCGCGTCGGAGAAGCGTTTCAGCTGCATCGCGTTCATGTCGTGCGGCAAGTCCGAGCCGCAGGCGAGATGGCTCATCACCAGCGCGAGCGAAACGTCCTTCAAGGCGACCATCGCCGCGGTCAGCTCCTCAGGGCCGACGCCGAGGCGGTTCATGCCGGTGTCGATGTGGAGGCCGGCGGGCCCGCGCGCGTCCCACAATTTGATCTGCGCCAGGGAATTGAGGATCGGCGTCAGCTTCGCTTCGGCGAAGCGGGCGACGTCCGTTTCGCTCGGCCCGTTGAGGACGAAGATCTGCGGCCCCTCGCCAAGCGCTTTGCGCACCAGCGCGGCTTCGCCGAACGTCGCGGTGAAGAAGACGCGCGCGCCGGCCTGAGCGAGCGCGCGCGAAGCGCCGACGGCGCCCAGCCCATACGCGTCCGCTTTCACCACCGCGGCCGTCGCCGCGTTCGGCGCGCGTTTCCGGAAGAAGCGCCAGTTCTCTACGATCGCGGCGTGATCGACGCGGATGCGCGCGAGGCGGGGCGGCTCACGTGCGGGCGGAGAGGTTGCCGAATCTGGTGTAGCGGCTGTCAAAGAAGAGCTTCACTTTCCCGATCGGACCGTGACGCTGCTTGCCGATGATGACTTCGGCCTGGTTGCGCACTTCGTCCACCTGCCGCATCCACGCGATGTGCTCGTCGGTGCCCTCGCGCGGCTCGGCGCGCTCTAGATAATAGCTTTCGCGGTACACGAACAGGACCGAGTCTGCGTCCTGTTCGATCGAGCCGGATTCCCGGAGGTCCGAGAGCTGCGGCCGTTTGTCCTCGCGGTTTTCGACCTGGCGCGAGAGCTGCGAGAGGGCGATCACCGGCACTTTCAGGTCCTTCGCCAGCGCCTTCAGCCCTTGCGTGATTTCGCTGACCTCCTGCACCCGGCCGTCGCTGCCCTTCTTCGAGCCGGTGACCAGCTGGAGGTAGTCGATGACGATGCAGTCGAGCCCGCTGGTGCGCTGCAGCCGGCGCGCGCGCGCCTGCAGCTGGGCGATGCCGATGGCGCCGGTTTCGTCGATGTGCAGCGGCAGTTTTTGCAGGTTCACCGCCTCGTCGGCCAGGCGCTCGTATTCCTGTTTCGAAATCTTGCCGCGGCGAATGCGGTCGGACTCGATTTCGGCGGCGTCCGAGAGAAGGCGCGTCGCCAGCTGTTCGGCCGACATTTCGAGCGAGAAGAAGGCGACGATGCCGCCTTTGGTCTCGGGCTTCGCGTCCTCGGGCGCGCGGTCGTATTCGAGTTTGTTCTTGGCGATGTTGAAGGCGATGTTGAGCGCGAGCGAGGTTTTGCCCATCGATGGGCGCCCGGCGAGGATCATCAGGTCGGACGGGTGCAAGCCGCCGAGCATGCGGTCGAGGTCCTCGAAATTGGTGGCGAGGCCGGAAACGTCGGTCTTGCTTTCGTAGGCGGCGGCGGCGGTTTCGATCGAGTGCGCCAGCGCGCGCGAGAACGGCGAGAAGCCCGCCGATGCGGCGCCGCTTTCGGCAAGCGAGAAGAGCGTGCGTTCGGCTTCTTCGATGATGTCCTTGGCGTCGTGATCTTCGGGCGGGTTTTCGGCCAGGTCCGAGATCACGTTGCCGACGCGGATGAGTTCGCGCCGCAGCGCCAGATCGTAGATGAGATCGGCGTAGGATTGCGCTTGCGCCGAGAGCGGCGCGGCGACCTCCATCAGCTTCATCAGATAGACGGCGCCGCCGATCTCCTTGATGCCGCCGTCGCGGGCGAAGCGCTCCTTCAGCGTTACCCCGTCCGCGAGTTCGCCGGCGGCGATCAGGTCCTGACAGGCCTGGAAAATGCGGCCGTGCACCGGATCGTAGAAGTGCTTGGCCTGAAGGTTCGCGTTGATGCGATTGTAGGTCTCATTGTCGAACAGGATCGCGCCCAGGAGGCCCTGTTCGGCTTCGAGGTTGTGCGGCGCGACGCGCGGCTGCGGGGCAGGCGCGGGCGCGGCAAGGGGCAGGGCTTGCTGGGTCGACATCGCCGGCAAGATGATCCGATTCGCGCGCGCATTTGTTTACGCGCCGAAACCTTGACCGCGGTTTTTGGTGAGTCGTCCCCGGCTCTTTGTTGTTGACCCGGAATGACGAGTCGGCCGCCCAACCCATCCCCGGGGCGGCGCGAAGCGGCGAACCCGGGACCCATAAACACGGAGGCCGAAAGGCATAGCGCCTCCGCTCGACGCACACGTGTTTATGGGCCCCGGAATGCTCGCTTCGCATTCGTCCGAGGATGGGTGTCAGTTCGCCGGCGCGCCCCGCAAATGCTGCTCCAAGAACCTCAGATACGCCTCCTGCGCGGTGATGCGGTTTTCCTTGCGTAGGAAGCCGTGGCCTTCGTCGGGGAAGATCACGTACTCGACCGGCACGTTGTTGGCGCGCACGGCGGCGACGAGTTCGTCGCTCTCCACCTGCAGCACGCGCGGATCGTTCGCGCCTTGGATGACGAGCAGCGGCTTGCGGATGTTGCCCGCATGGAAGAGCGGCGAGATGCGGCGATGGCGGTCCGCGTCGGTCGCGGGATCGCCCATTTCGTCGTAGAGCGCTTCGCGGAAGCTCTCCCACCAGGGCGGGATCGAAGTCAGCGTGCGCGACCAGTTAGTGACGCCGAAAATGTCGATGCCAACGTCGAACACGTCAGGGCGGAACGCCAGCGCCGCCGCGACCATGTAGCCGCCGTACGAGCCGCCCATAATGGCGATGCGGCTGTCGTCGACCCAATCGAGCGATTGCAGGTAGGTACGCGCGTAGACGATGTCGTCGAGATCGACTTCGCCGTGCCGGCGGTTGTCCATGTTGAAGAAGGTCTTGCCGTAACCGGACGAGCCGCGGTTGTTGGCGGCGAGCACGGCGTAGCCGTGGTTCACCAGATGCTGGACCATCGCCGAATAGCCGCGCCGGCTCTGCCCGCCTGGGCCGCCGTGCACGAGCACGATGGCTGGCGCGGGGGTCGAGGCGCTCGCCGTGCGCGGGCGATAGAGGATGCCCGGGATTTGCAGGCCGTCGAAGCTCGGATAGCGAACGAGGCTTGCTTCCACGAGCAGCGTTTCGTCGATCTCGGGATTGAGCGCGTGCGTCAGGCGCGTGGCGGCGCCGGTCGAGAGCGGCGCGGTGAAGATGTCGGACGGCGAAGTGTCGGAAGCCACCGTGAAGGCGATCCTGGTTTCGTCGCGGTTGAAGCGCACCTGCGCCAGATCGCCGGCCGGGACGCCGGTGAGGCTGATGGGCTGACGGGTTTGCGTGTCGAGGATCGTCACTTCGGTCGAAGCATCGGCGTTCACGGCCGAGACGCGGTAGCGCCCGCTCGGCGAGTGGACGACGAACATCACGTCCCACTCGGCCTGGATCAGCGGCGTCTTCTCGCCGGAAGCCAAGTCATAGCGCCAAGCCTGGTTGTATTCGCCATGCTCGTCGGTGGCGTAGATCAGCGCGGCGTTGTCCGGCGTGAACTCGTAGACGCCGTAGCTGATATTGCCGGTGTGCTCGGTGATCAGCCGCGGCTCGCGCGCGGCGCCGCTCGCGCGCAGATCGACCAGATAGAGATTGCTGTCGGCAGTCGTGCGCGGGCGCACCAGCGCGAGCCAGCGCCCGTCGCGGGAGACGTCGGCGATCTCCATGCCTGGATTTTCGTAGACCAGCCGGCGCTGATACGAAGTCGCGTCGTATTCGTAGAGGTCGAACACCTGTTCGTTGCGTTCGTTCGAGGTGACCCAGAACGCGCCGCCGTCGCTGCGCCAGGCGAGGAAGCTCGCTTTGACGTTCTCGCCGGGCGTGATGTCGCGCAACGTGCCGTCGCGTTCGCGGACATAGAGGTGGTCGAGTTCGTTGCCGCCTTCGTCGGCGCTGACCAGCGCGCGCTCGTCATTCGGGAAGTACGAGACCGCGAATGTCGCGTTGGTGGTCGAATTCGTCAGCGCCACGGGCGCGCCGCCCTCGATCGACAGCGCGTAAGTATTGAACACGCCGCTCGAGTCATTGGCGGTGAGGATGAAGCGGCCGTCCGGCGAGAAGCCGAAGCCGGCGGGCGAACTCATCGCGAAGGACGTCGTCTGGAAAAACGCCGCCGCCGAATAGGTCTGGTGCGCGGGCGCCTCGGCTGAAGGCGTGCTTGCGCATGCGGCGGTGAAGCCAAGCGCTGCGCTGGCGAGCAAGAGGCGGCGTCTATCGATCATGTAAGTGTCCCTCCGTCGGCGCGATGTTAGCGCCAGAGCGCGGGCCGTGGAAAGCAAAAGGCCCGCGCACCGGTGAGATGCGCGGGCCCTAAACTTTGGATGCGTTGCGGATTATTCCGCGCGCGCGCCCGGTTCGTTGGTGATCGACGCGGCGGCCAATTCCTTGGCGGCGGCTTCGACCTGCGAGCGTTCGGCTTCGATCGCCGAGGCGATAACGTTTTCGCCGCGCGCCTGGCGCTCGGCTTCGTCGGCAGAACGCGCCACGTTGACCTTCACCGTCGCCGACACCTCCGCGTGCAGGCGCACGCGGACGTCATAGACGCCGATGGTCTTGATCGGCTTGTCGAGCACGACCGCGTTGCGATCGATCTTGCCGCCGGCTTTGGCGATCTCGTCGGCGATATCGCGCGAGGAGACCGAGCCGTAGAGCTGGCCGGCTTCGCCGGCTTGGCGGATCAGCACGTACGAGGAGCCGTCGATTTTGCCGCTCGCCTTTTCGGCGGCAGCCTTGGCTTCCGCGTTGCGCGCTTCGAGCTCGGCCCGGCGGGCCTCGAACACCTTGCGGTTGGCTTCGGTGGCCCGCAACGCCTTCTTCTGCGGCAACAGGAAGTTGCGCGCATAGCCGTCGCGCACCTTCACTTCTTCGCCGAGAGCGCCGAGATTTTCGACGCGTTCAAGCAGGATGACTTGCATTGCTTCGTCCTCCTTACTGAACGGCGAACGGCAGCAGAGCGAGTTCGCGCGCGAGCTTGATCGCGCGCGCGAGTTCGCGTTGCTTCTTGGCGGAAACGGCGGTGATGCGCGCCGGGACGATCTTGCCCTTTTCGCTGATGTAGCGCTGGAGCAGCTTCACGTCCTTGTAGTCGATCTTCGGCGCGGCGGCGCCGGAGAACGGGCACACCTTGCGCCGGCGGCCGAACGGGCGGCGCGCCGGAATGTTCGAGATGTTGAACTTCGGGGCGCCTTTGGCTTGCTTCTGGGCCATAATTATTCCTCCCCGCCTTCAAATTCGCCGCCGCCGCCTTCTTCGCCATCGCGTCCGCCTTCGCGGCGCGAACGGCGGCGCTCGTCGCGGTCGCGGCGGGCCAGGATCGGCGACGCTTCCTCGTCGAGTTCTTCGACTCGGATGGTCTTGAAGCGCATGACGTCTTCGTTGATCCGCAGGCGCCGCTCCAATTCGTGCACGGCGCTCGCCGGCGCATCGATGTTGATCAGCGCGTAGTGGCCCTTGCGGTTCTTCTTGATCCGGTAGGTCAGGTTGCGGAGACCCCAGTACTCGGTCTTGGTGGTCGCCCCGCCGAGTTCCTTGATAGTCTTGGTGATGTCCTCGACGAGGGCATCGACTTGCTGCGGCGAGATTTCCGGCCGCGCAATCAGCACGTGTTCGTAGAATGCCATATTGTCCTCTTCCCAGGACCCGCGGCGCCCTGGCCCTGGAAGAGCCGCTCCCGAAGGGGCGGACGAGCCAAAACGATGGACCCCGGGCGGCGGATGCCCCCGGGGCCGCGGATCGCGAAGGCGCGGACCTAAGCGAAACGATGGGGAAAAGCAAGCTCTGGGCTAGGTGGCCGTACGCCTTTAAGCTGCCGAGGCAGGAGGGGCCAGATGCGACCACTTTGGCAAGCGGCGGCGTTTGTGGGCCTCGTGGCCGCAACGGGCGTGGCGATGGCCCAGCAAGCTGGACCAGCGCCGATCACCGAACCGGTTTGGCTGACCGAGCCGCCGCAGGCCCAATTCCATTATCCATTCTCGACCAGCGAATACCAGGCGCGTGTTCCGCTCCAGTGCAGGGTGGAACGGGATACTTTGGCCCACTGCGAGGCGCCCAGCGGCGTCGCAGAGAATTTCCGTGCTGCCGCGATAGAGGCGGCGTCTCAGGCGCGCATCGCGGCGCAAGACGGCGGCGGCGCACCGACCGATGGGCGTCCTATCGCCGTCATGGTCCGATTTCCGACGATGCCGCTCCCAGTGGCCGTCGACCCGCCGCCAGCGCCGCCCAATCTGCCAGTGGTGACCAGCCCCACCTGGCTGCAGCGCCCAACGGCGCAGGACTTCGTGCGCTACTATCCGAGCGAGGCGCTACGCCAAGGCGTTAACGGCGAGGCGCTGCTGGAGTGCATCGTCGGGCACGACGGACGGCTCACTTGTGTGATCGTCTCAGCAAGTCCAGAGGGGGCGGGCTTCGAGCAGGCCGCGCTTCGGGTGTCCCGCCATTTCCGGATGGCGCCTATGACGCGCGATGGACAGCCCACGTCTGGCGGACGCGTGCGGATCCCGATCCGTTTTTGGGCTGAGTGACGATGCGGTCAGTGATCCCTTTGTGCGCGGCGCTGGCAATCGCATTCGCGCCAATGGCGGCGTCAGCTCAGGCGGCGGCGGAGCCAAAAGCGGCGGCAACGACGACAACGGGCGGCGGCTTTTGGACACAACAGCCGAGCGGCGCGGACCTGGAACGCCACTATCCCTTCTTCGCCTTGTTCTTCGGCGTGCGTGGACGCGCCGTTCTTCTCTGCGTTGTGCAACGGGACGGCAGCCTGGCCGACTGCGATATCGAGTCCGAAGAGCCAGAAGGCTGGGGCTTCGGGCAGGCAGCGGCTGAGATTACCCGCTACTTTCGCGCCGATCCGCGCTTGGCCGGCGGTTATGTCCGCGCGCCGGTGCGTTTTGAAGTCGCCGAATAGGGCGTCACTGACTGAGCGGAGGAGACGGCGCGGCGCTCGCCTTTGTCTTGGGGGTGGTGGACGCCGTCTCCTCCGGTCGTTTCCCTTTCGGGAAGCTCTAGCTGCGCCGTCTGATCTCGACGCGGCGGTTGAGTTGTCGGCCCTCTGCGGTCGCGTTGGTCGAAACCGGTTCGCTCTCGCCGCGGCCGACCGCATTGATGCGCTCGGTCGCGACGCCGTGGGCGACGAGCCAGTCCACGACGGCGCGGGCGCGCCGCTCGGAGAGATCCTGATTGTAGGCGTCCGCGCCGATCCAATCGGTGTGGCCTTCGATGTCGATCTGCATCAACGGATCAGCCTGCATCCTCGCCAGCAGCGGCTCGAGAATGGCGTCCGCCTCGGGGCGCAGCGTCGCGCGATCGAAATCGAACAGCACGTCGTCGAAGGTGATCAGCGGCGGTTCGCGCTCGGGTTCAGGTTCGGGCGGCGGCGCTGGCGCCGTGCTGATCAGGCGCACGCCGGGACATGGCGTGCCGGCGCGCTCCATAGCGGCCTGGACCTCATCGTCGAGGCACAAGAGCTGCACCGCTGCATCGCGATAGCCGAGCGCGTAGAGTTCGCGGGCGTTCTTGAGCCGGCGGCAGCTGCGGTCCTGCCAAGTGGTGGCGAACGAGACGCCGAAGCCCGCCGCTTGCACGCCGAACACGCGCGAGCCCATGCAGGTATCGTGCGACGCCACGAGCGGGGCGGCGTAGGCGGTGGCGACGGGCGTGCGCGCCGAGGTGTAGGCAATCTCGCGCGTGCCGATCAGGCCGGCTGTTTCGTAGTCGCCATTTGAGGAGCGCAGCGGCGCCTCGCGCGCCCTATCGCGGTGCGGTTCGTCGACCGCGGTGTCGTCGGCCCAGTTTTCCTCCGCCAGCGCGTGTGTGTTCGCTGCGCCGACGAACAGCGTGGCCAGCACCGAACCTAGCGTGCGCGCGTACATTCGGAGCGCTTAGCGGCCGAAGAACGAACGGCGGCGCTCGCCGCGCGCAGGTTCGGAGTCTGTCGCCAGCGAAGCTTGCTGCGTCTCTCCCGGACACGGCGTCCCGGCATTGCTCATGGCTTCGCGCACGTCGTCGTCGACACACAGCAGCGCGACGGCGGCGCGGTCGAAGCCCATGGCGGCGAGTTCGCGCGAGTTCTTGAGCCGCTGGCAATTGCGGTCGCGCCAGGTGGTGCCGACGGAAACGCCAAAAGCCATACCCTGCGCGCCGACCGAGCTCGAGCCCATGCAGGTGTCTTCGGTGGCGATCACCGGCGCGGCGTAGGCGGTTGCGGCGGGGATTTCGGTGGCGCGGCCGTCGCGTCCATCGCGGCCGTCGCGTCCCGCCTCGCCGTTCTGGCCATTCTGCCCGTTCTGGCCATTCGCGCCATTCGAGCCGTTTTGGCCATTCGCTCCGTTCTCGCCGTTCGATCCGTTCTGGCCGTTCACCCCGTTGGCGCCATTCTGCCCGTTGGCGCCGTTCTGTCCGTTGGCGCCGTTCTGGCCGTTTTCGCCGTTCTGTCCGCCGTAGGTGTTGTGATGGTGGCTTCCGGTCGCCATCGCTTCGCTGGTGAGCGCGACGGCGGCGAGGCACAGCGGTATCGCTGCGAGGCGCAGGCTTCGCATCGTGTGGTCCCCCTGGAAGTGCGCGAGCGGCGAGCGCACGCACGTTGCTTCCCCCAAGACCCGAGACTCACTCCGTTGCATCTCGCGTCCGCTGTCAATGAGCGGCGGTATAATTCGAGTTCATGCATTGCTGGCGCCGCGCGCGAGCGCAACGCGTGACGGGCCGTGCGGACGCGGAGCCATTGCTGTGGAGAAGCTTCGCGCGGCGAGGACCCAAGCGGCTTTGCGGACGCGATTGTCGCACAAGCGTCGCTGAGCTAAGTCGCAGCGTATGACCATCGCTTTCATCTTCCCCGGCCAGGGGAGCCAGACACCCGGCATGGGCAAGAACCTTCACGACGCCTTCGCCGCGGCGCGTGAGGTGTTCCAGGAAGTGGACGAGGCGCTCGGCGAGAAACTCTCGCGTCTCATCTTCGAAGGGCCCGCCGACGATCTCACGCTCACGGCCAACGCTCAGCCGGCGCTCATGACCGTGAGCCTTGCCGCGATGCGCGTGCTGGAGCGCGAGTTCGGCGCGCCGGTCGCCAAGGCGGCTTATGTCGCCGGGCACTCGCTCGGCGAATATTCGGCGCTTGCCGCAGCCGGCGCGCTGACGATCAGCGACGCCGCGCGGCTCTTGCGCACGAGGGGCAATGCCATGCAGGCCGCCGTGCCAGTGGGTGAAGGCGCGATGGCGGCGCTGATCGGCAAAGTCGATGTGAAGCTGGCCGAGGAGATCGCCGAAGCGGGCTCGAGCGCGGGCGTCGTCGTGGTCGCCAACGACAACAATGTCGGCAACGTCGTGATCTCCGGTTCGAAGGCGGGCGTCGACGCCGCCTTGGCCGCTGCGAAGGAGCGGGGCGCGCGCGCCATTCCGCTCAATGTTTCCGCGCCGTTCCATTCGCCGCTGATGCAGCCGGCGGCGGCGGCGATGGCGGAAGCGCTCGCGGACACGCAGATTTCGCCGTTCAATCCCGCCGTCGTCGCCAACGTGACGGCGCAGCCGGTGCATGAGCCGGCCTTGGTGCGGAAGCTGCTCATCGAGCAAGTCACCGGCCGCGTGCGTTGGCGCGAGAGCATCGAATGGATGGCGACCGGCGGCGGGGTCGCACGTTTCGCCGAGGTTGGAGCCGGCAAACAGCTTTCCGGGATGGTCAAGCGCAACGCGCCGGACGCGGAGGCGGTCGCGCTGAACGAGCCGGCGGACCTGGAAGCGTTCGCGAAGAGCGTTTGATGCCGCGCCAAGTCGCGCTGCTTCGCGGCGTCAATCTCGGCAAGCGTAAAGTGGTGATGAGCGAACTGCGCGCCGTCATCGAAGCGGGCGGCTACAGCGATGTGCGCACGCTGATCGCGAGCGGCAATCTCGTTCTGGACGCCAAGCAGAAAGGCCCGAAGCTCGAGGCGGCGCTGGAAAAGCTCATTCTCGACGGGCTTGGGCTGAAGACCGACGTGTTCGTCCGCACCGCCGATGAGCTGGATGCGATCATCGCCGCCGATCCGTTCAAGGCGTTCACGAAGACGACGCCGTCCTTCATGGTGGTCAACTTCATGCGCGAAGCTGCGAGCGCCGCCGAGATGGAGGCGATGAAGACGAGCTCGCTCACCGGCGAAGACGTCAAACAAGGCGAGCGCTGCCTCTACATCAAGTTTCCGAGCGGGCAGGGTCCGTCGAAGCTGAAGCTTCCAAAGCTCGGGACGGCGCGTAATTGGAACACGGTGCTGAAGCTTGCGGCGGCCGCCCGCGGCGAATAAGCCGGGCCGGCAAGAGGAACCATCATGTTTGATCTCACGGGAAAAACTGCGCTGGTCACCGGCGCTTCCGGCGGCATTGGCGGCGCAATCGCCAAGGCGCTGGCCGCGCGAGGGGCGCGGGTTGCGCTCTCGGGAACCCGGGTGGAGGCGCTGGAGAAGGTCCGCGCCGAACTCGGCGGCGATCATCCAATCACGCCGTGCAACCTCTCCGACGCCGCGGCGGTCGACGCCCTGATAGGCCAGGCCGAGCAAGCGCTGGGCGGGCGGCTCGACATCCTCGTCGCCAACGCCGGCATCACCAAGGACGGCCTCTTGCTGCGGATGAAGGACGAGGACTTCCAGAACGTCCTCAAGATCAATCTGGAGAGCTATTTCCGCCTCTCGCGCGCGGCGCTGAAGACGATGATGAAGAACCGCTGGGGCCGGATCATCGGCATCACCTCGGTTGTGGGCGTCACCGGAAACCCCGGACAGGCGAATTACGCGGCCTCCAAGGCTGGCATGATCGGTTTCACCAAGGCGCTGGCGGCCGAAGTCGCGAGCCGCAACGTCACCGCCAACTGCATCGCCCCCGGCTTTATCGCCTCGCCGATGACGGACGTGCTGAACGAAGCCCAAAAGACGGCGCTGCTTGGAAAAATCCCCGCCGGCCGTCTTGGCGAGGGCTCTGATGTCGCAGCCGCCGCGGTTTACCTGGCCAGCGAGGAGGCCGGCTACATGACCGGCCAGACGTTGCATGTGAACGGCGGCATGGCCATGATCTGAGGAGCGGCCCTGCACCCATGGCGGTGAAAAGGGCTTGCCTAGGACCGTTCCAGTGGCCAAAAGGCCGCTCACAAGCGTTCTTCGGAGCGTGACCAATTTTTCAGCACCAGCGAGGCGTGCATGTCGGAAGTTTTTGAGCGCGTGAAGGCTATCGTGATCAAGCATCTCGAAGCGCCGCCGGAAAAGGTGACCGAGAAGGCTTCCTTCATCGATGACCTGGGCGCTGACAGCTTGGACAATGTCGAGCTGGTCATGGCGTTCGAAGAAGAGTTCGGCATCGAGATCCCGGACGACGCCGCCGAGCACATCCAAACCGTCGGCGACGCGGTGAAGTTCATCTCGGAGAAGCAGGGCTAAGCCCTGCGCACGCGCATGCGGCGCGTCGTCATCACAGGCATAGGGCTCGTCACCCCACTGGCCGCGAACCGCGAAGCCACGTGGGAGCGATTGCTCGCGGGCAAGTCCGGCGCGAACCGGATCGAACACTTCAAGGTGGACGATCTGCCGTGCCGGATCGCCTGCATGGTGCCGCGAACGGACGGCCGCGCCGGCGGCGCCGGCGACGAACACGCGTTCAACCCCGACAACGTCATGTCGGCGAAAGAACAGCGCCGCATCGAAGACTTCATCTTGTTTGCGATCGCCGCCGCCGACGAGGCGGTGGCCGATAGCGGCTGGAAGCCTGCCGACGACGAAGCGAAGAACCGCACCGGCGTTCTGATCGGCTCCGGCATCGGCGGCATCGAAGCGATCGGCAACACCGCTCTGCAATTGGAGAAGGACGGCCCGCGCAAGATTTCGCCGTTCTTCATTCCGAGCGCGCTGATCAATCTGGCGTCGGGACAAGTCTCCATTCGTCACGGTTTCCGCGGACCCAACCACGCTGTGGTGACGGCATGCGCCACCGGCGCGCACGCTGTCGGCGATGCTGCGCGTCTCATCGTGCACGGCGATGCGGACGTGATGGTCGCCGGCGGCGCCGAAGCGGCGGTCGGCCGTTTGGCGATGGCCGGCTTCTGCGCCTTGCGGGCGCTTTCGAGCGGCTTCAACGAAACGCCGGAACGGGCTTCGCGGCCCTATGACAAAGACCGCGACGGCTTCGTCATGGGCGAGGGCGCCGGCTGCCTGGTGCTCGAAGAGTACGAGCACGCCAAAGCGCGCGGGGCCAAAATCTACGCCGAAGTCAAAGGCTACGGGCTCTCCGGCGACGCCTATCATATCACCGCCCCGTCCGATGACGGCGACGGCGGCTTCCGCGCCATGACAATGGCGTTGAAGGACGCCGGCATGTCGCCGAGCGACATCGATTACGTCAACGCGCACGGCACCTCGACGCCGCTGGGCGATGAAATCGAGCTGAAAGCGGTCGAGCGCCTGTTCGGGAACGCCGCCGGGAACCTGTCGCTGTCGTCGACCAAGTCGGCGATCGGCCATTTGCTTGGCGCCGCGGGCGCGGTGGAGGCGGTGTTCTGCGCGCTGGCGATCCGCGACGGCGTGGTGCCGCCGACGCTGAATCTCGACAATCCGTCGGTCGAGTCCGCCATAGATTTGACGCCGCTAAAGGCCAAGAAGCGGCCGGTGAAAGCGGCGATGTCGAATTCGTTCGGATTCGGCGGCACCAACGCAGCCGTGATCCTGACAGCGGTGGATTGATGGCCCGGTTTGAACCTCGCCGCAGCGGCGGCGGGTTTGGCTCCTTTCTGTTTTGGACTGCGGTTGCCGGCGGCGCGGCGCTCCTTTTTGCAGCCGCGTTTTTCTATAGCGCGGTCACGCGGCCTGGCCCGTCGACCCAGGAAACCGCGTTCGTGGTCGAGCGCGGCGCCAACGGCGCTTCGATCGCAAGCGCGCTGCAGGAACAGAACCTCGTCACGGATGCGCTTCTGTTCCGCATCGCCAACCGCATCTACTCCAACGGCGAGCCGTTGCAGGCGGGCGAATACAGCATCCCCGCGGGCGCTTCGGTGAAGCAGATCGTCGAGATGATCTCCGGCGGCGATGCGCTGCAGCATGCGATCACGTTTCCCGAAGGCATCACCATCGACGGCGTAATGCGTATTCTGGAAGAATCCGACGTGCTCACCGGCGAAATGCCGGAGGCGCCGCCGGAAGGCTCGATCCTGCCGGACACCTATCACGTTCAACGCGGCATGACGCGCGCGGCTTTGCTGCAGCAGATGCGCGAGGCGCACGACCGCGCGGTTGAGGAAATTTGGGCGCGGCGCGCCGAGAATTTGCCGATCAGCACGCCGGAAGAGTTCGTCACCTTGGCGTCCATCGTCGAACGAGAAACGGGCATTGCTTCGGAGCGGCCGCTGGTCGCCGCCGTGTTCGTGAACCGGCTGCGCCGGCCAATGCGGCTCGAAACCGACCCGACCATCATCTACGGCGTCTGCAAAGTGCACCCCAACCGCTGCCGCGATGGCCGTCTGGTCGACGCGCAGGGCAACCGGCGCACCATCCGCGCCAGCGAGATTGCGCTCGACACTGGCTACAACACCTATCGGATCGACGGCCTGCCGCCGACGCCGATCTCCAATCCGGGCCGGGCCGCGCTCGAAGCCACGGCCAACCCGGCCGACTCGCGCGCGCTCTTCTTCGTCGCTGACGGCACCGGCGGGCATATCTTCGCCGAGACGCTCGATGAGCATAACCGCAACGTCGCCCGCTGGCGGGTGATCGAGCGCGAGCGACTGGCGGCCGAACGGGCCGGACGCTGATCCAAGCCGGGGATGCGCCGCGTGCGATTCCCTTGTAAGCAGCCTCAATGACTATTTCGGGCATGACAGGGTTCGCCCGCGCTGAAGGCGAACACGCCGGCCATCGTTGGATTTGGGAGCTCAGAAGCGTCAACGGGCGCGGGCTCGATCTGAAGCTGCGCTTGCCGCAAGGGTTCGACGCGCTCGAGCCGCCGGCGCGCGCGGCGGCGAGCGCCAAATTCAAGCGCGGTTCGCTGCAGGCGACGTTGACGCTCGCGCGGGATCTCGCTGCGCCGCCGCCGATGAAGATCGACTTCGCCCTGGTCGAGCGGCTGATCGGCGCCGGCGAGGCGCTGGTGCGCGAGGGCAAGGTCGAGAAGCCGCGTTGGGACGGGTTGCTGGCCGTGCGCGGCGTGGTGCAGACCGAGGAAGCCGCGGTGATGAGCGAGGAAGAGCGCGCGGCTTTCGACGATGCGCTGCTCGCGGGTTTCGCGATCGCGCTCGAAAGCCTTGCCGCGGCGCGCCAGTCCGAAGGCCGCGCGCTCGCTGGGATCTTCAGCGACGCCGCCGATCGCATGGACGCGCTGATCGCCGCCGCACGCGCATCGGCCGCCGCCGCCCCGTCCGCAGCGCTCGAACGCATCCGCCAGCGCCTCGAAGCGCTCTCGCCCGAGATCAAGCTCGATCCGGCACGCGTGGCCCAGGAGGCCGCGATCGCCGCGACCCGCGCCGACGTGCAGGAGGAGCTCGAACGTCTTGCTGCGCACGCGGTCGAGCTGCGCGCGCTGATCACCAAGCCCGAGCCCGCTGGCCGCAGGCTCGATTTCCTGAGCCAAGAACTGACGCGCGAGGCCAACACATTGTGCTCGAAATCCGCCGATCTCGAACTCACGCGTATCGGCCTCGATCTCAAGACCGTGGTCGATCAGATCAAGGAGCAGGCCGCCAATGTTGAATGAGAACGTCGCGCGGCGCGGCCTCATGTTCGTGCTGTCGAGCCCGTCCGGCGCCGGCAAATCGACGCTCGCGAAGAAGCTGCTGGAAGCTGACGACAACATGTCGCTCTCGGTTTCCGCCACCACGCGACCGCCGCGGCCGAGCGAAGTCGACGGGCGCGAATACAAGTTCATGCAGCGCGAGCAGTTCGAGGAAATGGCCGATCGGGGCGAGTTTCTGGAGCACGCGATGGTGTTCGGCAATCATTATGGCACGCCGCGCGCGCCCGTCGAAGCGATGCTGATCCAGGGCCGCGACGTGCTGTTCGACGTCGATTGGCAGGGCGCGCGCGCGCTGCGTGCGGCCGAGCCGCAGGACGTGGTCGGCATCTTCATCCTGCCGCCGTCGATGGCCGAATTGGAGCGGCGCCTGCGGGCGCGCAACGAAGACAGCGAAGACGTGATCGCAAGGCGCATGGCCCGTTCGCTCGACGAGATCAGTCACTGGGAGGAGTACGATTACGTGCTCGTCAACACGCTGCTCGAACAGACCTTGGGGCAGATCAAGCAGATCCTCGCCGCCGAGCGGTTGAAGCGGCAGCGGCAGATGTGGCTCGCTCTGCACGTCGAGCGGCTGAAGCGGGGCGTGTGACGGTGCGTTGGCTGGCCGCGCTCGCGCTGCTGCTGCTGGCGTCGTGCCTTGCCGTGCGCGACCTGGTCGACGATCGCGCTTACTTCGAGCGCTGGGTCGCGGCGACGCCGGAGCGCGCCGCCGCGTTTTCGCGGTTCGAAGCGCAGCTGCAGGCGGCGAATGTCGGCGACGTCGTCCCAGCCTATCAGCTCTGGATGGTCGACCAGCTCCGTCCCGAGTGCGCCCCCGAGCGCTTTTGGATTCCGCCGGAAGAAGAATGGTCGCGGATTGTGCCGGCGCTCGTTTTCATTCGCGATCATGTGCGGCCCGTGATCGGCGAGGTGCGCGTCGTGTCCGGCTATCGCGCGCCCGAGTTCAACGCCTGCATCCGCGGCGCGCCGCAGAGCGCGCACAGGCAATACCAGGCGCTCGATCTCGTGCCGCTCAATCGGGCGTTGACGCGGGAGAGGCTGATCGAGCTGCTCTGTCCCGTCCACGCCGCCGCCGGCGCGCAAGCGAATGTCGGCCTCGGCATCTATGCCGGCGTGCGCTTCCACATCGACGCGCGCGGCTTCCGCGGCTGGGGATCGAATTACCACCGCACGACGTTTCCGTGCGACGGAGCGCGAAGGGCAGACCTAGACGACGGCGGCCATGGTGCTACTTAGTCACACCATGACCGTGAAGACCTCGATCTCGCTGACCGATGCCCAGGAGGCCTATGCCCGAAAGCTGGTGGAGGAGGGCCGGTATTCGAGCCTGAGCGCGGTGTTGCAGCAGGGCCTCGAGATGCTTCGCTTGGAGACAGAGGCGAAGGAAGCCGAAGCCGCCGCACTCAAGGCGCTGTTGATGGAGCGCGCGCAGGGCCCGTTTGTCTCGATGGATGAAAGCGATGCCGAGATCGACGCGATGCTGAAGCGCAAGCGAGAGCAGTGTCTTGGCCAAACGCGAAAGGTATAGCGTCGAGCGCAGCGCTGCCGCCGAACGCGACCTTGATGCGCTTTTTGACTTTCTGCTCGCAAGTTACATGCATTTTGGCGACACGCTCGAATGCGCATTCGATCGAGCCAGCGCGCGAATAGAGCGCGTAAAAGCCGAACTGCGTGCGCTCGAAAATGCGCTGCATCCTGACATGCTGCCCGGCATGCGCAGTGTCACTAAGGATCGCGCGATTTACTACTTCACCGTCGATGACAGTGCACATGTCGTCCGCGTGCTCGCAATTTTCTTTGGCGGACAGGATCACCAGCGGGAAATGCTGAAACGCCTGTTCAAGCTCAGCTAGAGCGCTGGCGCCAAGCATCCGCGAGCCGGCGGAAGCCGGCCTGATCAATCTCTTCCGCGCGCGCGGTCGGCTCGATACCCGCCGCGCGCAACACGTCTTCCGCATCCGGCGTCAGCGCGCGCAGCGCCGCGCGGAGCATCTTGCGGCGCTGACCGAACGCGGCCGCGGTGACGCGCTCCAAAGCATCGAGATGCGGGTAGGGATCGGCGCGGTCCCTCAACGTCACGATGGCCGACGCGATCTTCGGCGGCGGCGTGAACGCGCGCGCCGGGACCGTGAACTCGAGCCGCACGTCGCAGCGCGCCTGCGCCAGAACGGCGAGACGGCCGTAGGCGTCGCTGCCCGGCTTGGCGACGATGCGCTGCGCCACTTCCTTCTGGAACATGAGTGTCATGTCCCCGCGCCAGGCGCCGGCTTTGAGCCACTTCACCAGCAGCGGAGTGCCGACATTGTACGGTAGGTTGGAGATGATGCGCGCCGCCGCCGGCGCTTCATGCAGCAGCCTCTCCTCGTCCGCCGCCAGCGCGTCGCCATGAACGATGCGGAGGCGGCCACCGCTCCATTCGATCAAGGGGTCCAGCAGCGGCAGGAAACGCGCGTCTTTTTCGATCGCGGTGACGTGCGCGCCGGCTTCGAGCAAGGCGCGCGTCAGGCCGCCGGGACCGGGGCCGACTTCGATCACCGCCTGACCGGCAAGATCGCCGGCGGTGCGCGCGATGCGGCGGGTGATGTTGAGATCCAGCAGGAAGTGTTGGCCGAGGCCCTTATTGGCCCACAGGCCATGCGTCTCGAGTTCGTCACGCAGCGTCGGCAACTCGTCGGCGTTCATGCGCGCGAACGGCGCTCGGCCATCTCCCAGGCGAGCTTCAGCGCAGCGCGGAAGCTGTCGGCGCGCGCAACGCCTTTGCCGGCAATGTCGAAGCCGGTGCCGTGATCGGGCGATGTGCGGACGATGGGCAGCCCCAGCGTGACGTTCACCGCGTCCCAGAAGTGCAGCGTCTTGATCGGGATGAGACCCTGGTCGTGATAGAGCGCGATTACGCCGTCGTAGCCGCGGCGCGCGTCTTCGTGGAAGAGCGCGTCGGCCGAGCGCGCGTCGCTCACAGTCCAGCCTTCGCTACGCAGCTGCGCGGCGGCCGGGTTGATCGTCTCGATCTCCTCGCGTCCGATGTGGCCGTCCTCGCCCGCATGCGGGTTGAGGCCGCAGAGCGCGATGCGCGGCGCGTCGACGCCAAAGTCGCGCCGCAACGCCTGACCGAGCACGCGTCCGACCTTGACGATGCGCTCTCGTGTGAGCGCTTTCGGCGCCTGCGCCAGCGGCGTGTGGATCGTCGCCAGCGCCACCTTGAGGGTCGCGCCCGCGAGCAGCATCACAGGGCCGCGCTCTTCGGCCCATTCATCCTTTTCGGTCAGGTGCGCGATGAATTCGGTGTGGCCGGGGAAGCCGAAGTCGGCGGTGTGCAGCACGGCCTTGGCGATCGGCAGTGTCACCAAGGCGGAGGCGCCGCCGCTGCGCACGGCGTCGACGCCCTGTTTGATCGCTTCGATCTTGGCCTGCGCGTTGACTGGGTTCGGCGCGCCTGGCGTTTCCTCCATCGCCAGCGGCACGTGCAGGACGTCGAGCGCGCCGTCCTGCGCCGCGGCATCGGCGGCTTCGGTGACGACGTTGAGCGAAGGTTTCGGCGCGCCGATGCGGGCGCTGGCGCGCGCGAAGGCGTCTGGATCGCCGACCAGGAAGAAGGGCGGCGCGCCCTCGCGCTCGGCCCAGACGCGCGCGGCCAGTTCGAGGCCGATCCCGGCGGGATCGCCCATCGAAACGGCCAGCGGCTTCATCGCCTTACTGCGTGCGGTTGATGATGGTCGCTTCGCGGCGCAAGTTGCGCAGATAGCGCTCCGACAGCATCGTCAGCTCCTGCTCGCGCAGCCGGTCCTCGATCTGCTGGCGATCCGGGATGCCGCCGCCGCCGGTTTCGCGGGCGCAGACGACGATCGTGTTCACCCGCTCGCCGTCGACGATGACCGGTGAGGCGCGTCCGACCGCGACGCCATTGATGCGGTCGCGAATGGCCGGCGAAAGCTCGGACTCTTGCGTCTGGCCGAGATCGGCGACCTCGGCGCCCTGGACGCCGGAGATGCTGTTATCGAGGTTGCCGCAGCCTTCGATTCGGCGCTGCACCCGTTCGAGTGCGGCTTGCCGCGCCGCCGGCGCGCTGATCTGGCGGAGCGAGACGATCGAGGTCGCGCCCGCATCGGCGCCGGCGCGGCGGTCGCGCATGGCGATGATATAGACGCCGGTCTGCGTGCGCACGGGCAGCGACACCTGCCCAGGCTGCAGCTGTTCAGCAATCGGCTGGAGTTCGGGGGCCAGCTCGGGCGCGGCGATCCAGCCGATGTCGCCGCCGGCCGCGGCCGACGGCGCTTGGGAGAACTGACGCGCCACCGCCGGGAACGGCGCGCCGCGCTGCATGTGTTCCAAAAGGCGCATCGCGCCTTGCTGCATCTCGGTAAATTCCTGCTCGGTCTCGGCCGGCAGGAAGATTTCGGAAATCTGATATTGCGGCCGCGTGGCGTTGGCGGCGATGCGCTGTTGCGTTTCGCGGATTTCGACTTCGGAAACGCGAACACGCGTGCCGTACATGCCGGAAATGAGCCGCTGCCAGGCAATATCGGCTTCAATCTGCGTGCGCAGCGTGCGAATGTTGACGCCGGCGCGGCCGAGCGACTGCGCCAGACCTTCGACGGTGGTTTCGTTCTGGCGGGCGATGTCAGCCAGGCGTCGGTCGATCGTGTCGGGTGTGACGGTGATGTCGAACTTCGCCGTCTCCTGCAGCTGCAGGCGTTCGTCGACGAGATCGCGCAGCGCTTGTGCGCGCGCGCGCTGCTGCATTTCCGGCGTCGCGTCGATGCCGGCGGACACCAGCAGCAAGGTCGCGCGTTGGCGCACGTCGAACGTGGAGATGACGTGATCGTTGACGATGGCGGCGACGCCCTCGGCGTTCTGCGCCACGGCCGGGGTCGCCCCCAGCGCCGCCGCCAGCACCGCCGCGGCGGCGGAAACATGCTTCCAGTTCATTTCTCGTCTGCTCCGCCTCAGCTTCCGCCGAACACCCCGAGCGAACGCAGTCCGATCCGGATCTGCAAACCCTCATCCGGTCCGAGTGCGCCTAGCTGAGTTTCCCGCCGGGTGTAGGAAATCTCGAGGAAGGTGCAATCGTCCTCGTAAATGGCCCGGATGTCCTGGCGCAGATTTATGTCTGAATCGAGGTCTCTGGTCAGTGACGCCTGCATCCGCCAGCCGCGGGCCAGGTCGACGCCCAAGCTTGTGGTAAGTTCCTCGTTGGGGTCGGTCGGCTCGAACTGCAGCGCCTCGTCGACGCGGTAATAACGGGCGTAACCGGTGAACCGGCCGACGGCGCCGCGCACGCCGAGGTCGACACGCTGGATGTCGAGGGTCTCGTCTTCCAGGCGAACCCGCGCTTCGGCTCCGAAATTGCGTCCAAGGTCCACCTGACCGGCGGCCACCCAGTCAGTGTTCTCGCCGTCGAGATTGTTTTGCGGCGTGAAGCCCGGGGCCTGCTCGTCGCGCCAGCGACGGCCGAAGAGCAGCGAGGCGCTTTCGCCGGTGTGGGCCCGGGCGGTCGTGCGCACGCCGGCGCTGACCCGCTCACCGGGTTCCCAGAGATCGTAATTTGGCGCGGCGTTCGGACGGAACAGGTTGGAATCGTCGAGTTCGAAAGCGAGGCTGTCTTCGTTGACGCCGAGCGGGGCGAGCGGGTCATCCGTCGCGATCGCGGCCATAACCACCGGTTCGACGATAAGATCAAACCGCTCACCCGGCCGCATGAACGGCCAGCTCACTTCGGCGCCGGCGAGCCCGAGGCCGCGATTGAACGTCTCGTATTCGTCCTCGGAGGTTTCGATCTGATAGACGTCGCCGCGCGCCTGGGCGAACGGGCTGAACACCATGCCCGGTCCGAAGATCATGTCGCGGCGCCAACTGGCCGACACTGAGACCCGTCCGGTGCTGCCCTCGAACGTCCCGGCGGTCAGCGGATTGTCATCGCGAGACAGCACGGCCGAGTTCGCTTGCAGACGAACCTGGCCGTCGAGCACCGGCTCGCGCAGCACGTAATCGGTCTCGGCGAACGGAAGAATCAGCGGCAGCAGGTCGGACGTGTCCTGCGTGCGCAAACCCTGGAAGCTGATCGCGGCGATCGAGCTGTAGGAGTTTTCGCTCTGGCCGATCGCGAACAGTTGCGACAGCAATCGCAATTCCTGACCGACATACGGCCCGCGGCGCTCGCCGGCGCCGTCGATATCGTAGCGGCGCAGATATTGATCGTCGTAGGCGCGTTCGAGGCCAAAGCCCCAATCCCAATAATCGTTGACCTCGAAGCGGCCTTCGCCGAACGCGCTCCAGCGGAAGACTTCGTCGCCGAACGTGTCCCCGTCATCGTCGAACAATTGCTCTTCGGTGAAGGTGGTCTCGAGCGACATTTCGCCGGACCAGAAGCGCTTGCGATAATCGAGGCCGATCAGCGGATTGACGTTGCCGTGCAGCCTCAGCGAAGCGGTCAGGTCCTGAGACGGCGAGATCGCCCAATAATAGGGTTGCTCATAGAAGGTGCCGAGCCGACGGTTGCGGCCGATATCCGGCGGCAGGAAACCCGAGGCGCGCTCGATCGTCGGATCGGGGTGCGCGATGTACGGAATGTAGAGCACCGGCACGCCGACGACTTCCAGCACCGCGCCCTGATACGAGATCGTGCGCGTGTCGCGGTTCTGCACTGCGCGCCGCGCCCGCAGACTCCATGTAGGCGGCCGATCGCCCGATTCGCAGATCGGACAGCTCGTATAGATGACGTTGCGCAGCTCGCTCTGGCCTTCGCCGTGGCGCAGCGCCTGGCGTGCGGCGAGCGTGCTTGAATCGCCCAAACGCGCGCGCAGCTCGCGCGCGGCGCCGACGTTCATGGCTTCGTCGGCTTCGATCTCCTCGGCGTACGTGACTGAGCCGTCTTCCAGCGCGATCTGGACATTGCCGCTGGCGCGGATCGAGCCGGTGTTGAGATCATAGACGAGGCGGTCGGACCGCATCGTGCGGCCCTGATAGCGGACCTGCACGTCGCCTTGCGCCGTGATCGTACGCGCCTCTTGATCGTCGATCAGTTCATCGGCTTCGAGCAGGACGTTTTCGCTCTGCTCGGTGGGGGCCGCCGGCGCGGAGGGGGCCTGAGTTTGGGCCAGGGCCGTGGAGCTGACGCTGACGGCCAGCGCCGCGGCCAGCGCCGCCCAGCCGGACGGCGTCCGCTCGGCCGACCGGCCAGCCATCTCCCCCGAACGGCTCATCCGCATCCCTCTGTGCGACTCCAGTATTTACCTAGACGGGTGCGGCTGGACGCGTCCAGCGCCCGACGCCGCACGGGGGAAGTTGTTTCACACCCTGTTGCGGATCAGCCGTCTTCGAGGAAGGCAACCATCGCCAGAGCGATGAACATGCCGGCCAGCGGGGCGCTCCAGGCCGCGACAGCAGCAGGCACCGTCTGGGTCATCGCGAACGCCCCGGCGAGCTGACTGTAGAAGAAGAGAAAGAGGCCGATCCCCACCCCCATCGCGCCCCATTTGGCCAGATTGCCGAGCCGCTGCAGCTGCAGCGAAAAGGCCGCGCCGAGCCCCGCCATAACGGCGAGCAACAGCGGGTAGGCCAACAGGCTCTGCCACTTAAGTTCGTAGCGGGTCGGCGCAAAACCCGCCTGGCGCGCTTCGTGGATGAAACCGGGCAGCTCCCAGAACGAAAGTGTCGCAGGCGTAACGAAGCGGTTGATCAGCTCCGTGGCGTCGAGACTCGTCGGAATCGCCAAATGGGTGTGCCGTTGCGGGCGCCCGCCGGGCGCGGCCTCGACAAGATTGGTGAGCTGCCAGAAGCCGGGTTTCAGTTCGGCCGTTTCCGCGCGCATCCGCCGGGTGAAGCGCAGCGCGTTGTCGCGCGCCTCGAAGAACATGAAGGTGGCGCCCTGAAGCACAGTCCCGCTCGCGTCCACGCTGTCAGCGTGGATGACGACCTGGCCTTCCCGGTCGCCTTGACGAATCCAAACGCCGTTCTCGCCTGCCTGAGCGCCGAACGCGGAAAGCGCATCTTCGCGCTCCGACTCGAAGGCCTTGTAGAACTGCGCGCCGATCGGATTCAGCAAGGTGATGGCGAAGACGCCAAGCGCGGCGCCCACGAACGCCGAAGGCGCCAGAAAGCGCCAGGCCGAAACGCCCGCGGCGCGAATCGCGACAAGTTCGCTGGAGCGGTTGAGGCCCACGATCGCCATCATCGTGCCGGCCAGCACCACGAACGGCAGCGTTTGCTCGACCAGCATCGGCGTCTTCAGCAGCGTGAGGCGGAACGCCTCCAACATGCTGACGTCTTCGCCGATCGTGCGCATCTGCTCGACCATGTCGATCAGCAGGATCGAAGCCAGCACTGCGACCAGCGCCACGGCGACGCCGGTGACGACGCGGCTAATGATGTAGAGCCCGAGGCGCGAGAACAGGAACGTCATGCCGGCGCCTCCGTCAGCACCGAAGGCCCGAGCGACTGACGCCTGCGGCGCGCCCGCTTGCCGCCGAGCATGACGGCGCAGACCACAATCACGATGATCGGCAGCGCATATTGCAACGCGTTGAGCTGAGGATCCTCCGCGGCGGCCGCCTGGATCGCCAAGGCCGCAAGCCGCACCACGAGCGCCCAGACGGCGGCGATCATGATGCGTCGCGCATAGCCGCGCCTGCTGAATTCGCCGACCAGCACGCCGGCAAGGGCGACCATGGCGAGCGCGATGTTGAGAAGCGGCGCCGAGAGCCGCGCATGCGCTTCAGCCAGGAACTGGTCCACGTTCCGCTGGTCATAATGCGACGTGAGATCGGGAAAGAAGAGTTCGTAGAGCGTGCGGTCGGACGCCTTGAGGAAGAAATAGCCCGGCTCCTCCACCATCTCCGTGCCCATCTGCAGCACATAGCGGTCGAAATCGAGCACATCGACTGTGCCTTCTTCCGTCTGCCTCTGAATCTGGCCATCGCGCATCACGACGGCCGGCGCGCCGTCGATCGTGACAATTGCCCCCGCGCGAGCCGTGTATGTGATCGGGTACTCGGGCCGGGCGTCGTTGATCAGCAGATCGCGCAGCTCGCCCGAGCCGCCGCGCTCGCGTGCGTAGAGCGTCAGGTTCTCCGCCGGGAAGGTGAACGAGCCTTCTTCGATTAGGCTCGAGGCGATGTCGGTGCGCAGCGCGAACAGAGTTTCTCGTCGTTCCGTGAACGACCATGGCTGCACGACGACGTTGATCGCCAGATGCGCCAGCGCCGCGAGCGTCGCCAATTGCAGGATCGGCCGCGCGATCCGCCGTCGCGAAACGCCGGCGCCGTAGAGCACGGCGATCTCGCTCTCGCCCTGCATGCGGTTCAGCGCGTAGACGGTGGCGATGAACACCGCCATCGGCAGGATCAGCGAAATGAGCTGCGGCAGCGCCAGGATCGTCACCCAGGCGAAGGCCCAGCCGGCGCGGCGGTTGGTGATGATGATGTCGAGCTGGTTGAGGCCTTGGGTCAGGATGGCGATCGCCGCGAGCGCCCCCAGAATGGCCAGAAGCGGTCCCAGCGCCTGGCGGAAGATGTAGGCCGAAACCGTGTTCATCGCGTCCCTTCGAGCGGCGCCGGCGCCAGCGGTCCTGGGGCGCCGCCCTGTTCCCTAAGCCCAGCCGTCAGCTTTTCAATTGCTTCCGGCATGGCTACCACTGCGCCAACCGAGGTTGAAGCGGGCGCTGGCCTGCAATTCCCGAGAACCGGTTTCGAGGACATTCATGGACATCCGTTTTGTGACCGCCGGCGGCGGCGATGTTGTGGCGATCATGGCGGTGGAGGGCGGCGACCTCTTGGACGCCGGCAAGGCGCTGGACGCCGTCAGCGGCGGTCGTATCGCCAAGGCAATGAAGGCGGGGCGTTTCACGGGCGCGGTGGGGAATGTGGCCGACATTCTGGCGCCGGAGGGCGTCGACTTCGCCCGCGTGCTGGTGATCGGCGTCGGCAAGCCCGAGGCCGCCGACGGCATGACGATCGAGCGCTGGGCGGGCCACGCGGTGAGACGCACGCTCACCTCCGGAGCCGAGAAGCTGGTGCTGCAGCCCGATGGGCTGCCGACCGTTTCGAAAGCCGAAGCCGGCGCGCATGCGGCGATGGGGGCGCGCCTCGCGTCCTACCGGTTCGATTCCTACAAGACGAAGCTGAAGCCTGAGCAGAAGCCGACGCTGCAGGCTGTGGAAATCATGATGGACGGCACCGCGGCCGCGAAGGCGCGCGCCGAGAAGGACGAGGCGATCGTCGAAGGCGTGTTCTTCGCCCGCGACCTCGTCAGCGAGCCGCCGAACGTGCTGTACCCCGAGAGCTTCGCCGAGCGCCTGCGCGATCTCGAAACCATCGGCGTCGAGGTCGATGTGCTCGAGCCCGCGGCGATGGAGCGGCTCGGCATGGGCGCGCTGCTCGGCGTGGCGCAAGGCTCCGCCCGCGGCGGGCGTCTGGTCACGATGCGGTGGAACGGCGCGACCACCAAGAAGGGCAAGCC
>NZ_DASPLU010000037.1:0-17717 GCF_035627415.1 Vitreimonas sp.
CAGCACCGGCGAATTGGGAATGGAGCTAAGCCCCGAGACGCCATCCGTCGATGGCGGGTTGCGTCGGAGCGGATACGGCCTGGTGTGAAGAGGCGCGTCCGCATTCCATCGTGCAGGAGGCGAGCCGCGCAAGCGGCGTTCTACAACTCCTCGTCCCAAGCCGGGAAAAACGACCGGAAACCGGGGCGCGCGAAGCGCGCGGCGGCGGATCAGAGATGATCCACGCACCCGACTACGGACTACCGAGCGCGGATCGCGCGCCCCGTCTCCCATTTCGATGGGAACGACTGTGAGAAGATCGAAAGCGGGCCGAAAGGTCCGCGGGCTTCGCCATGCCTCGAATCCTAACGCCGCGCCGAGAAGCTGAACAAATCGTCCCACGCGGCGTCCAGCTTCGCCAGCGCTTCGGCCGGCGCGATGGCGCGATAGCCTTGCTCCTCGCGCGTCACCAGGCCCAAGCGTTCGATCTTGGCGAGCGCGTCATTGATCTCGAAATCGACGTCCAGCCCGAAGCGCTCTTGCAGAAACGCTTCCGCCGCATTGTCGATCTCGGCCTTGACCAGCGGACGCTCGGACGCGCGCAGCACGGCGTAGGCGAGAAACGCTTCCTTGGCGTCCTGATCTTCGCCGGCGCCGACCAAGAGATCGAGCACGCCGGCATTGTTGGCGAGGTTGCGGAAATACACCGTGTCGGCCAGCTGCTTCTGATAACGCAAAGTCTGCGCTTCGTACTTCAGCCGCTGGCGCATCACGAAGGCGCCGACGGCGACGAGACCCGAAACCGCCGCCAGGGCGCGCTTCAGCTCGTTCTCCTCGATTGCGCCCTGCGCGCCGAAATAGGCGGCGAGCACGGCGAAGATCACGGTGATGGCGGGCCAGATGTTGAGCAGCACCGGCACGCCGGTGGCGATCGCCGGCGCGGCGAGAATCACCTGATCGCGCGGCCGCATGCTGGGCTTGGCGCCCGGATGCAGCGTCACCAGCTCCGGCGTCGCCACGCTGCGGAAGTGCTTCACCAGCGCCGCGCCCGGACGCACGCCTCTGCGCATGCTGGCGAACGCCTTGGCGTCTTCGGGTCCGATTTCGCTCTCCGCCTTGAAGCCGACCAGCACGACGACATCGTTCATCACTTCGGCGTGCACGGTTTCGCGGCGCAACCCGAACCAGGAGCGGCGCTCGATCTTCTCGGGCCGGACGCCGCGCGCAAAGAACCGCACGCGCCTGATGCCGGCGCTGGAGGGTTTGATGGCGAGACCGGTCAGTTGCTTCGTCGCCCGGCGCGTCTGCACCGTGTCGGGGTCGATTTCCTGGAAATTCGCCCGCATCAGCGCATCGCAGAACGCCGCTTCGAACGTCTCGAACGCCGCGGCGCTGACGTCGCGCGTCGCCGGCGGCGCATCCGGGTCGAGCGGATCATAGAGCGCCTTCAAGGCGTCGAGCCGTTCGTGCGCCTCGTGGTGCAACAGCGCGCCGAGCAGCCGCAGCATTTCGCGCAGCGTCGCCCCGTCGGCGCTGTCGGCCGCGATCGATTCGGCCAAGTGTCTCTTGCGCGCGGCGATGAAACCGTCGCGGCGGCTGTTGCTCGGTTCGGACATGAAGCCAGTGCTAGCCTAGCTGCGGCCCGCGCGCTATCCGCCTTGCCGGCGGTGCGCCGGCAAGGGAAGCTGGCGCGGAGGAGGTCGGGGATGAAGTGGACTTGGGGGCTGGTCGCTGCGGTATGGATGTCGTGCGCCGGCTTTGCCTCAGCGCAGCAGCAGCCGCAGCGCGATCCGCTGGAGGGCCAGTTCAGGGCGGTGCAGGTCGCGCCATCGGCGCCGGACGCCGCGCAGCAAGCCTTCCTGCTGGCTGACACGCTGCGCAATCTCGCGCCGCAGCGGCGCCGCCGCCAAGACGTTTACGTGATCTCGATGGCGCTGTGGGGCGATCCCGTCTTCACCCGCGAGGCGGTCGCCGCCGAGGAATTGCTGCGCGCGCATTTCGGCGCCGAGGAGCGCTCGATCGTGCTCACCGCGTCGGAGCCGGGGCCGCGCACGCATCCGCCGGCGACGCCGACCAACATCGCCGCCGCGATCGGCCATGTCGGCTCTCTGATCGATCCGGAGGAGGACTTGGTCGTCATCTACGTCACGACGCATGGCGGCCCGGACGGCGCCGCGATCCGCGAGCACGACAGGATGTTCGGCGAATTGCGGCCGAACCATCTCGCCGCGCTGCTCGCCGAAGCCGGCATCCGCAACCGGATCGTGATCATCTCGGCCTGCTATTCCGGCGCCTTCATTTCCCACCTCGGCAACGACAACACCATCGTGCTGACGGCCTCGCAGCACGACCGCATGTCGTTCGGCTGCGAGCCGGACAACGATTGGACTTTCTTCGGCGACGCGCTGTTCAATCGCGGCCTGCGCGGCGGCGCGACGCTGCTCGAGAGTTTCGAAAGCGCGAGGGGCCTCATCGAGACTTGGGAGCGCGAGCGCAATCTGACGCCGCCGTCCAACCCGCAGCGCTCCGTCGGCGCCGTGGCGGCGGAGATGCTGGGCGAAGCCGAACGGCGCCGTCGCCGCGCTAGCCGCTGAGATGAGTCGAGATCAGCTCCAGCGGCGCCGACGTGGTCCGCTTCGGCACCCGCATCACGATGCGCGACTGCACGTCGGAGACGAGGCCGAGCGCCAGCATCTTGTCGCGGAGGAAATCGTCGTACGCATGCATGTCGCGCGTCAGCACGCGCAGCATGTAGTCGACCGCCCCGGTCACGGTGGCGCACTCCACCACTTCCGGCCATTCGGCGATCGCCGTCTCGAACCGGTCCAGATTCTCCCGCGACGGCAGCTGCAGCTTGACGGTCGCGAACACTTCGAAAGTGAGGCCGAGCTTGTCCTGGTCGAGCAGCGTAACCTGCCGCAGGATGACGCCGGCCTTCTTCAGCCGCTCGATCCGCCGCCAGGCCGGCGAGGAGGAGAGCCCGACCCGCTCGGCGATCTCGGCGATGGAAAGGCTGGCGTCCCGCTGCAGCAGATCCAGGATTTTGGCGTCGACGGCGTCGAGCTCTTCGGACAAGGTTTCCACTCCACGGCCTGCCCTGGGATGATTATGCCCAGAGTGGCGGGTCAGGCCCCCGTGGGCAAGCCCAGAGTAGCCGAAGGAGAAATAATGTTGCGCGCCGCAGCGGCCGAACCGGGCCCAGCGGGCGGGACCTTGCGGCGGCCGGCCGGCGCGCGTACATGTCCCGCCCTTCGGTGGCGTAGCTCATCTGGTTAGAGCGTGGGATTCATAACCCCAAGGTAGGTGGTTCAAGTCCACCCGCCACCACCATACTCCCCCATGCGGATCGCCACCTACAACGTCAACGGCGTCAACGGCCGCCTCCAGGTGCTCCTGCGCTGGCTCGCGCTGACGGAGCCGGACATCGTTTGTCTGCAGGAGCTGAAGGCGCCGGACGATCGCTTTCCCGAAGCGGCGATCAACGCGGCCGGCTATCAGGCGATCTGGCACGGGCAGAAGAGCTGGAACGGCGTCGCCATCCTGGCCCGCTGCGGCAAGCCGATCGAGCGCCGCCGCGGTCTGCCCGGCGATCCGGAGGATGTGCACAGCCGCTATCTCGAAGCCGAGATCGGCGAGCTGATCGTCGGCTGCCTCTACTTGCCGAACGGCAATCCCTGGCCCGGGCCCAAGTTCGAGTACAAGCTGCGCTGGTTCGAACGCCTCACGGCGCACGCGAAAACGCTAATCGGGTCCGGCAGCCCGGTGGTGCTCGCGGGCGACTACAACGTGATGCCGACCGAGCTCGATGTCTACAAGCCGGAGCGCTGGGTCGACGATGCGCTGTTCCGCATCGAAGCGCGTGAGGCTTATGCGCGGCTGCTGAAGCAGGGCTGGACCGACGCGATCCGCGCGCGACACCCCGGCGCGCGCATCTACACGTTCTGGGATTATTTCCGGAACGCCTATGCGCGCAACGCCGGCCTCAGGATCGATCATCTGCTGCTCAGCCCCGATCTCGCCAAGCGGCTCAAAGCAGCGGGCGTCGACGGCGACGTTCGCGGCTGGGAAAAGACCAGCGATCACGCGCCGACCTGGATCGAACTTGGCCCCGCGCCGAAACGATCGCCGCGCAAAACGGCGGTGAAGAAGGCCAGGAAGAAAACCGCGGCCAAACGCTAGAGCCGCCGCGCGGCTCGACGGCGTTCCGTGCGCTCGGTTAGAGAAGAGGGGGAGGAGCGGCTTTGGGCGAACGATGGCGCAATTGGTCCGGCAGCGTCGAGGCGCGGCCGCAGCGGATCACGCGCCCGCGCACGGACGCTGAATTGGCCGACATCGTGCGCACGGCGCGCAAGCTGCGTGTCGTCGGCGCCGGCCATTCGTTCATGCCGCTCTGCGAGACCGACGGCGCGCTCGTCTCGCTCTCCGAGCTGGAGGGCGGCGTCGACATCAGCGCCGACCGCACGCGCGCCTGGGCGCCGGCGGGCTGGAGCCTCGCCAAGCTGACTGCCGCGCTCTGGGAAGAGGGGCTTTCGCTCGTCAACCAAGGCGATGTGAATCCGCAGGCGCTCGCCGGGGCGATCAGCACCGGCACGCACGGCACCGGCGCAAAGCTCGGCTCGCTCTCCACCGCCGCGCGCGGCTTTCAGCTGATGCAGGCCGACGGCGCGGTGCTGACCTGCAGCGCAAGCGAGCGCCCGGAACTGTTCGAAGCGCAGCGCCTCTCGCTCGGTTTGCTCGGCGTCGCCACGCGGATCGAGATCGACGTGCTGCCGGCCTATCACTTGGAGGAGCGCCTCGAATCGCATCCGCTCGACGTAGTGGCGGAGCGCTGGGACGAGCTCGTCGCCAACAATCGCCACGTCGAATTTTTCGTCTTCCCCTACGGTGAGCAGGCGATCCTGAAAACGCTCAATCCTGCGCCCGGTGAAGGGCCGCTGAAGCAGCTCAACGACATGGACGACCGCGCCTTCCGCATGGTCTGCGACCTCTGCGCCGCCGCGCCGTTTCTCACGCGCCGGCTGCAGCCGCTGATCGTGCGCCCCGGCGTCCGCCAGCGCCGCGTAGGGCCCGCCTATCAGATCTTTCCCTCCGAACGCAGCGTGCGGTTCGAGGAGATGGAGTATGAGATTCCAATGGCGAACGGCTGGGCCGCGCTGCGCGAGGCCATCGCCTACATCCGCGCGCGCAAGCTGCCGATCACCTTTCCGTTCGAGTTTCGCACCATCGCCGGCGACGACATTTGGTTGAGCCCGTTCAACCGCGGTCCCTGCATCTCCATCTCCGCGCACCAGTATGCCAAAATGCCCTGGCGCGACTTCTTCGCCGGGCTTGAGCCGATTTTCCGCGCCCATGGCGGGCGGCCGCACTGGGCCAAGCGTCACACGTTGACGAGAGAGGACGTCGATGCGCTCTATCCGCAGGCGGCGCGGTTTCGCGCCGTGCGCGCCGCGCACGATCCTGAAGCCAAGTTCGCCAACGCGCATCTCGCATCGCTTTTCGTGGAGTCCTGATGGCCAGAGACATCGACCTGCACCGCCCGCTCATCGGCCAGCAAGGCTCCCGCGCCGCGCTCAACACGCCGGCTCTGGTGCTCGACCGTGACGCGCTGGAGCGCAACATCGCCGCGATGGCCGCGTTCGCGCGCGCCAACAACATCGCGCTCCGGCCGCACGCCAAGACGCACAAGAGCGTCCATGTCGCGCGGCTGCAGATGGCGGCGGGCGCGCGCGGCGTGTGCTGCGCCAAGATCGGCGAGGCGGAAGCTTTGGCCGGCGAGGGGATCAACGCGATTTTGATCACATCGCCTGTGGTCACGCCGCAGGCGATCGCGCGGCTCATGGCGCTGCACGAACGCATCGGCGACCTGATGGTCGTCGCCGATCACCCGGACAATGTCGATGCGCTCGCAGCCGCCGCGCGCGAGGCGTCGCGGCCGCTGCCGGTGATCGTCGACATCGATCCCGGCATCCGCCGCACCGGCGTTGCCTCGCCCGAGGCCGCGCTCGCGCTTGCGCAGCGGATTGCTGCAGCCGGGCCGCTTCGTTTCGCCGGCGTGCAATTCTATTGCGGCGCGCAGCAGCACATCGCTGCGTTCGCCGATCGCCGCGCTGCGATCGAAGAGCGCACGGCCTACCTGAAGAGCGTCGTCGACCTGCTCGCGCGAAGCGGCCTTGCGCCTGAGATCGTCACCGGCGGCGGCACCGGCACGCATCGCATCGACGCCGCGCTCGGTGTTTTCACCGAGCTGCAGGTGGGATCCTACGTCTTCATGGACAAGCAATATCTCGACTGCGACCTTTCCGGCGAAGGCGCCGCGCCGTTCGAGACGGCGCTCTATATCGATACGCACGTCATCAGCGCCAACGCGCCGAGCATGGCGACGATCGACTCAGGCTTCAAAGCCCTCTCCACCGACGGCGGCAATCCCGCCATTGCCGCCGGCGCGCCGGCGGACTCCGCTTTCTTCTTCATGGGCGATGAGCACGCCGCTTTGATCGCGCCGGGGCATGATTTCAAGATCGGCGACCGCATCACGCTCACCGCGCCGCACTGCGACCCGACCGTCAATCTCTACGACGCCTTTCACGTCGTCCGCGGCGACACCTTGATCGACATCTGGCCGGTCACCGCGCGCGGGCGTTCACGCTGAGGCTGCCTTCGAACGTTTCACACCCATTCCCGGGGCGCCGCAAAGCGGCGAGCCCGGGACCCATAAACACAACTCTATCGAGAAATCACGCAGAACTGAGTTTATGGGCCCCGGACTGCTCCGCCCGCTTTCGCGGGAGTCGCATCCGGGGATGGGTGTTTGATTTTCTAGGGCTGGTGCAAGCCCTGTCCTCGCCTGTATCTTGCACGAGAGAGGGAAATGGCGCGCACGCAAGCAGTCGAGTACGATGAACGGAAGGACGCGATCGTCGAGACGGCGGCGGCGCTGTTCGCGCGCGAGGGCTATAACGGCGCCTCGGTCGCCGACATCGCCAAGCGCGGCAAGATCTCGAAATCGCTGATTTATCACTATTACCAATCGAAGGACGACATTCTCTACGACGTCATGATCAGCCACGTGCGCGCGCTCGAAACGGCGGCGCGCGAAGCGACGGCGGGCGCCGAGCCGCCCGAGCGCAAGCTGCGCGAGCTCACGCACCGCTTCATGGCGCTCTATGTCGGCGCCGCCGATCGCCACAAAGTGCTGCTGAACGATTTGGGGCGCCTGCCGAAGGCGCGCCGCGCCGAGATCGTCGCCGTGCAGCGCGGGCTGATCGAGATGGTGCAGAAGCTGCTGGTCGAGATCGAGCCGACGCTGAAGAAGAAAAGCGGCGCGGCGTTTTCGGCGGCGATGCTGTTCTTCGGCACCATCAACTGGACCCACACCTGGTTCGATCCGCGCGGCCCCGTCAGCGCCGGCGCGCTGGCGGAGATGGCGGTGGATTTGACGCTGGGCGGGCTGCGGAGGGCGGCGGAGTAAGACGATGAGCCTGACCCGATTAGTGGTCCTTAGTATGTTCATTGCGAGCTGCGCAGGGGCTCAGCTCGCCGAGCTACAGCCAAGCGCTACTCCGATCGCGGTGTGCGGAACGTACCAGTATGATTTCGGAGATCGCATTCGATTGCGTTCGCGAGCAGGCCGCGATTATCGGGACTATCTTTTGATCCGGGACGCACGCACTTCAGAGTTCCTTTTATCAAGGACTGTAGGCGGCGGTTTGCGTCTGCTGGTCGAGCCGATTGAGGACGCTTGTACACATCCGCGTGGCAACGCAGCCGCCTGTATTCAGGACCGCACTGGATCGGTAGTTATTCTTCGTGAGCTTAGTGCTGAAGAAAGCTGCGCGGTTCGTTAAGCATCATACGTCAGCGCCACGCCTTCGCTCACCGGCGTCGCCTGGCAGGTCAGCACGTAGCCTTCGGCCAGCTCTTCCGCCGACAGCCCGTAATTCACCTTCATCTGCACTTCGCCGCTCGTCACCTTCGCCCTGCAGGTCGCACAGACGCCGCCTTTGCACGCGAACGGCGCCGGCAGGCCGGCGGCGCGCACATTATCCAGGATCGAGTGCTTCTCGGGATCGAACGCGACCTGCACGCGCCGCCCGTTCAGCGTCACGCTCATGCGCAAACCCGCGGCTTGCTCCTCGAGCGCCCGCGCCGCCGCCGCCTGCGCGGCGGAGAGCGGGCCGGTGGTGAAGCGCTCGATCAGGATACGCGGCTTCTCGACGCCGCGCGCGACCAGCGCTTCTTCGATCGCATCCATCATCGGCCCAGGCCCGCAGATGAAGAATGCGTCCACGTGCGCCGTGCACACGAGAGTCGAAAGAATTTCCTCCGCCTTCGCCTGATCCAGCCGCCCATTGAACAGCGCGATCTCTTCTTCCTCCTCTTCGAGGAAATGATAAACGCTCAGCCGGTCGAGATAGCGGTCCTTCAGCGCCGCGATCTCCTCCAGGAACATGACGCCGATCGAGTTGCGATTGCCGTAGAACAAGGTGAAGCGCGAATGCGGCTCGAGCGAAAGCGCCGTCTTCATCAGCGACAGAATCGGCGTGATGCCCGAACCGCCGGCGAAAGCGACGTATTCGTTGCGGGCCTCGGCGTCGAACGTCCAGCAGAACGAGCCGTGCGGCGCCATGACTTCGAGTTCGTCGCCGGCTTTGAGCTCGGCGTTGACCCAGCCTGAGAACACGCCGCCGGCGATTTTCTTGACGCCGATCTTCAGCACCCCTTCGCTCGGGCTGACGCAGAGCGAATAATTGCGCCGCACCTCTTCGCCGCCGATCTCACGGCGGAAGGTGAGGTGCTGGCCGGCGCGGAACGCGAACGTCTCGCGCAGCTCTTCCGGCAGTTCGAGCCGCACCGAGACCGCATCCGGCGTCTCGCGCTTCACCTCGGCGACGCGCAGTCTGTGGAAGTCAATGCTCATAATCCTCCCCCGCATGCGGGGGAGGTGGCGAGCGAAGCGAGCCGGAGGGGGAAAGTCCGGCAGCTGCGCGCCTCCGCCCCTTCAGTCATCGCGCTCATGCGCGCTGACAGCTCCCCCGTAAACGGGGGAGCAGTTGGGCCAACACTTAGTGACACTTGAACCTGTCGAACGGCTCCGCGCACGCCTTGCAGCGCCACAGCGCCTTGCACGGCGTCGAGCCGAAGCGGGAAATTTCTTCGGTATTCAGAGAGCCGCAGCGCGGGCATTCCGCCGCTTGCGCGTTCTTCAGCGCCGAGGCGCCCGCGCCTTTCGGCGGCGGCGCGATGCCGTAGGCGCGCAGCTTTTCGCGACCTTCATCGCTGATCCAGTCGCTCGACCAGGGCGGCGAGAGCGTCGTCTCGATGGCGACATCGCCAAAGCCGTGCGCATCGAGCGCGGCGCGGATGGCTTGCTCGATCGCCAGCGTCGCGGGGCAGCCGGTGTAGGTCGGGGTGATGACGACGCGCGTTGGACTGATCTCGCGCACGATGCCGAGGTCGAGCACCGAGACGGCGGGGATTTCAGGATCGGGGACGGCGGCCAGAATTGCTAGCAAACGCTGCTTATTTTCCTCCGTCATCCCGGACGCGCGAAGCGCGATCCGGGATCCAGGGGCAAACGACGCGCTCGTGGCCCCTGGATCCCGGGTTCTCACTTCGTGAGTCCCGGGATGACGATGGTGATAGTCCGTCACCACGTCGCTCCCGGATACGCGCGCTGCAGAAACTGCATCTCGGTCAGCAAGTGTCCCAGATGCTCCGAATGCCGGCCGGCGCGTCCGCCCAGCACCGGCCGCCGCGCCGGAGGCCGCTCCAGAGTCGCCTCCGCCAGCACCGCATCCACACGCTGATCCCAGGCGCCGCGCAGCGCCGCCTTGTCGACGCCGACGCCGGCCGCGAGCGCGGCCGCGTCTATCTCATCCATCGCGAACAATTCGTCCGCGAAGCGCCACATCCAATCCAAACCAGCGATCATGCGCGCGCGGCTCTCGTCGGTGCCGTCGCCCAGGCGCACGACCCAATCGCTCGCCAAAGTCGCGTGATAAGTGACTTCCTTCACCGCTTTGGCCGCCACCGCCGCGAAGCGCGCGTCTTTCGACGTCGCGAGCGCCGCATAGAGCAGCTCCTGGTAGTGCGAGAACAGGAATTGCCGCGCGATCGTCTGCGCGAAATCGCCGTTCGGCTGCTCGACCAGGAGGCAGTTGGTGAAATCCATCACATCGCGGCGAAACGCCAGCGCATCCGCATCGCGCCCCTTGCCCTCGATCTCGCCGGCGAGGCCGAGAAAATGCGTCGCCTGGCCGATCTGATCGAGCGCCACGTTCGCCAGCGACAGATCGACCTCCAGCGCCGGCGCATGCCCGCACCATTCGGAGAGGCGCTGACCGAGGATCAATGCGTCGTCGCCCAGACGCATCGCATACGCGGCGAGAGGAGGGAGGTCGCGCGCCATCAGAGGTGTTTGATATGGTCGGGGATCGAATAGAAGGTTGGGTGGCGATAGACCTTGTCCTCGGCCGGCTCGAACAACGCCGCCGCATCGCCCGGATCCGACGCGGTGATCTCCGCCGACGGCACGACCCAGAGGCTCACGCCTTCCAGCCGCCGCGTGTAGGTGTCGCGCGCGTGCTCGACCGCCATCTTCGCGTCCGCCGCGTGCACGCTGCCGACATGGCGGTGCGACAGCCCGCCCTTGCCGCGCACGAACACTTCCCACAGCGGCCATTCCTTCTTCGGATCGCTCATCTTGTTATCCGCATTGCTTCGTCATCCAGGCTTTCAAATGGGCGAGATGGTCCCATCCGAAAGCGTGCTCGGTCGATCCGTGCGCGCGCAGGTGTTCCAGACGTTCAAGCGCTTCCTCCAGCGTCGGGATGTGGCCTTCTTCGACCGGCCACATCACGAAGATCGCTTGCGTCGGCTTCTCGAACCAGGCGTGTTTCTGATTGTAGATCTTCTGGTGCGCCGTCTTCCACACGAAGTGCTCCAGCGCGTCGGCCGTCTCCCACACCGACATGTTGACGATCTGCTGCGGATCGTCGGTGTATTTCGTATCGGTGTTGCCGGCGCCGTTTTCGTCCGCCATGCGCCAGACAAAGCCGGGCGAGCGGTCGGCGATCGCATTGATGGCGGCGAGCGCATTCATGAAGCCCGCCATGCGCGGATCGTCGAGCGGATAGAGCGCGCGGCCGATGTTCAGTTCTGCGACGTGCATGATTTTCCTCCCGACTCAAGCAGCCGACGAGGATATAGGAAGGCGCAGGGCGAGACGGTAGCGCATCACTCCGCCGCCAGCTTTGCCGCCGCGCGCTTCTCTGCATGCACGCGCGCGGCCTCGCGCACCCAGGCGCCGTCGTCCCACGCTTTCTGGCGCGCCTGCATGCGTTCTTTGGCGACCGGGCCTTCGCCCTTCACGACGGCCCAGAACTCGTCCCAGTCGACTTCGCCGAAGTCGTGGGCGCCGCGCACTTCGTTCCACTTCAGCGCCGGGTCCGGCACGGTGAGCCCGATCGCTTCGGCTTGCGGCACGGTGATGTCGACGAACTTCTGCCGCAGCTCGTCATTGGTGTCGCGCTTGATGCGCCAGCGCATGCTCTGCTCGGTGTTGGGCGACTTGTCGTCCGGCGGGCCGAACATCATGAGCGACGGCCACCACCAGCGATCGAGCGCATCCTGCGCCATCGCCTTCTGCTCCGGCGTGCCGTTCGCCAGATGCATCATGATCTCGTAGCCCTGGCGCTGGTGGAAGCTTTCTTCCTTGCAGATGCGCACCATCGCGCGCGCGTACGGCCCATACGAGGTCCGTTGCAGCGGCACCTGGTTCATGATCGCCGCGCCGTCGACCAGCCAGCCGATCGCGCCGATGTCGGCCCAGGTCAGCGTCGGATAATTGAAGATCGTCGAGTACTTGGCTTTGCCGCTGAGCAGCGCTTCGGTCATTTCATCGCGCGTGATCCCGAGCGTCTCCGCCGCCGCGTAGAGATAAAGCCCGTGTCCGCCTTCGTCCTGCACCTTGGCCAAGAGGATCGCCTTGCGCCGCAAGTTCGGCGCGCGCGTGATCCAATTGCCTTCGGGCAGCATGCCGACGATTTCGCTGTGCGCGTGCTGCGAAATCTGCCGGATCAGCGTCTTCCGGTACGCCTCGGGCATCCAGTCCTTCGGCTCGATGAATTGGTCGTTGGCGACGCGCGCCTCGAACGCCGCCACGCGCGCGGGATCTTCCGCCACCGCCTCGGCCTTTTTCTTGCCGCTCATATCGGTCGTGTACATGGCCGCGCCTTTCGGAACTTTCAGCCGACTAATATAGGTTTCACTGACCGCTCGGTCAATTAATTACCGCCCCGCCAATGGTGCGGGAAAGCCCAGTAAATTCAGCGATGGCGCGTCCGTCCGCCGTGCGCACGCTGACGTGATAGACGCCGCTGCGGCCGCTGCGCGAAATCTCGCGCGCCTCCGCCACCAGCGCGTCGCCGGCGGAGGCGGGCGCCAGGAACGCGATCGTCGCGCTCTGCGCCACCGTCGTGTCGTTGCGCGAATTGCAGGCGTACGCGAACGCGGTGTCGGCCACCGCGAAGATCATGCCGCCATGGGCGCTGCGGTGGCCGTTCAGCATGTCCTCGCGCACGACCATGCGCACGCGGGCATAGCCTTCGCGCGCCGCTTCGATCTCGACGCCCCAGGCTGGTCCTGTGCCTTCGCGCGCCAGCAACGTCTGCGCGACGCGCAGCGCCAGATCGTCCGCTTCGCTCATGCCTTGTCTCGTGAATTGACCGACCAGGCGTTCTATCATACGCCACGCCGACGTGCGAGGAGGGCCCATGGACTACGAGACCATTCTCTTCGAGAGCGCCGGCGGCGTCGCGCGCCTCACCCTCAATCGCCCCGATCGCCTGAACAGCTTCACCGTGCAGATGCACGACGAAGTCGCGCGCGCGCTCGACAGCGTGGCGAACAGCGAGGCGCGCGTGCTGGTGCTCACCGGCGCCGGCCGCGGCTTCTGTGCGGGGCAGGATTTATCCGACCGCGCCGTCGCGCCCGGCGGCGACGGTGTCGATCTCGGCGAGTCGCTGGAGAAGCGCTACAATCCGCTGATCCGGCGGCTCACATCGCTCGAGATGCCGGTGATCTGCGCCGTCAACGGCGTCGCCGCCGGCGCTGGCGCGAATATCGCGCTCGCCTGCGACATCGTCATCGCCGCGCGGAGCGCCAAGTTCATCCAGAGCTTCGCCAATATCGGCCTCATTCCCGACAGCGGCGGCACCTGGACCTTGCCGCGCCTCGCCGGCCAAGCCCGCGCCATGGGCCTTGCCCTCACCGGCGAACCGCTCACCGCCGAACGCGCCGAAAGCTGGGCCATGATCTGGAAGTGCGTCGACGACGATAAGCTCGCCGAAGAGACCGATGCGCTCGCGCAGAAGTTCGCGTCCGCGCCAACCAAGGGCCTCGCGGCGACCAAAAAGCTGATCCGCGAAAGCGGCGCGCGTACGCTCGCCGAACAGCTCGATGTCGAACGCGACGCGCAACGCGCTCTCGGGCGCACGCATGACTACAAAGAAGGCGTCGCCGCGTTCATGGAAAAGCGGCCGCCGAGGTTCACGGGAAGCTGAGACGAATGAGTGGAGATTGGAGCGCGCGACTCCGTCGCGCATGCGGCGCGGAGCGCCGCGCTCCCACTCACGAACGCCGGAGCGAATGATGAAACCGATCACCCTGCAGAACTTCGCCGAGGGCCAATGGATCGCCGGCGCCGGCGGCATGGCCGAACTGCGCTCCGCCATCGACGGCGACGTCGTCGCGCTCACTTCATCGCAAGGGCTCGACTTCGCCGCCATGCTCCGCCACGCCCGCGAGCAGGGCGGGCCGGCGCTGCGCAAACTCACCTTTCACCAGCGCGCGCTGATGCTGAAAGCGCTCGCCGAAGCGCTCACCGCGCGCAAGGAAGAGCTCTACGAACT
This sequence comes from Vitreimonas sp., assembly GCF_035627415.1. Classification (GTDB taxonomy): domain Bacteria; phylum Pseudomonadota; class Alphaproteobacteria; order Caulobacterales; family Aquidulcibacteraceae; genus Vitreimonas. The sequence goes on from NZ_DASPLU010000037.1 coordinate 13,890, forward strand.
CTCCTACAACACCGGCGCTACCAAAGCCGACAGCTGGGTCGACATCGACGGCGGCATCGGCACGTTCGCCGTCTATCAAGGCAAGGGCCGGCGCGAGCTGCCGAACGACACCATCCTGATCGACGGCAATGTCGAAGCGCTCTCGCGCGGCGGCACGTTCCAGGGCCTGCACGTCTTCACTTCGCTGCAAGGTGCCGCCGTCCACATCAACGCCTTCAACTTCCCCGTCTGGGGCATGCTGGAGAAGCTCGCGCCGACGTTTCTCGCCGGCGTCGCCGCGATCGTGAAGCCCGCCAGCGCGACCGCCTATCTCACCGAAGCCGCTGTGCGCATCATGCTGGAAGCGAACGTGCTGCCCAAAGGTGCGCTGCAGCTCATCGTCGGCTCCACCGGCGATCTCTTCGATCATCTCACGTCGCAGGATGTGGTCTCCTTCACCGGCTCCGCCGCCACCGCCGCGAAGCTCAAAAGCCATCCGGTGATTCAGCGCGAGAGCGTGCGCTTCGTCGCCGAACAGGATTCGCTCAACGCCTCGGTGCTCGGCCCGGACGCGACGCCGGATTCCCCGGAGTTCGACCTCTTCATCAAGGAGGTCGCCAAGGAAATGACGGTGAAGGCGGGCCAGAAGTGCACCGCCATCCGCCGCGGCCTCGTGCCGGCCGCGCTGCTCGATGCGGCGCAGGAGGCGCTCAAGGCGCGCCTCGACAAGCTCACCATCGGCGATCCGCGCGACGAAGCCACGCGCATGGGCGCGCTCGTCAGCACGAGCCAGCGGGACGACGTGCGTGCAAAGATTAAGGAGATCGGCGCCGATGCTTCGATCGTCTACGGCGATCCGAACGCCGCGCCGGTGAACGAGAAGGGCGCGTTTCTCTCGCCGATACTGCTGCGCTGCGAAAATCCGTGGGCCGCGCGCGCCGTGCACGACGTCGAAGCGTTCGGGCCGGTCTCGACGATCATGCCGTACAAGGACGCGGCCGACGCCGTCGCGCTAGCCAATCGCGGCAAGGGCTCACTCGTCATGAGCGCGTTTACGCACGACACGAGTTTCGCCCGCGATCTCGTGCTCGGCGCCGGCTCGTTCCACGGCCGCATCGCCTTCATCGATCGCGACAGCGCCAAAGAGAGCACCGGCCACGGCTCGCCGATGCCGCATATGATCCACGGCGGCCCCGGCCGCGCCGGCGGCGGCGAGGAGATGGGCGGCATTCGCGGCGTCACGCACTACATGCAGCGCACCGCGTTGCAGGGCCATCCCCGCGTGCTCGCCGCCATCGTGAACCGCTACGTCGCCGGCATGCCGGTGCAGGCGGCGAGCGAACATCCGTTCCGGCGCAAATTCCACGATCTGCCGATCGGCTATCAGCTCAAAACCAAGTCGCGCGAAATCACGCTCGACGATATCGAGCACTTCGCCCACTTCACCGGCGACACCTTCTACGCGCACATGGACGAGGAAGCCGCGCGCGCCAATCCGCTGTTCGGCGGCCGCGTCGCGCACGGTTACCTGATCCTTGCGTTCGCCGCCGGCCTCTTCGTCGATCCCGATCCGGGCCCGGTGCTGGCGAACTACGGCCTCGACAATCTGCGCTTCGTCAAGCCGGTGAAACCCGGCGACGCCATCCAAGTCGCGCTCACGGTGAAAGACAAGACGCTCTGCAAACCCGATCAAGGCGAAGTGCGCTGGGATGTCGTAGTCTCCAACCGCGATGGCGAAACCGTTGCGGTGTACGATTTGCTGACCATGAACGCGGCGTGAGTTCTTGTCCTCCCCGCCGTGCGGGGAGGTGCTGACCCCGGCGAAAGCCGGGGGAAGCGGAGGGGCGCGTAAAAGGCCGACGACTCGCCCCTCAGTCTCCATGCTTCGCATGTCGACAGCTCCCCACGAGGTGGGGAGCATAAGCGGAGCGCTAAGCCACCGATCTCAACGCTTCCACAAACCGCGGGATATCCGCCTCCCGCAGCCCCGCCACGTTAATCCGCGCTGCGTCCGTCATGTAAATCCCGTGCGTCTCCCGCAGCGCCGTCACTTGCGCGTCGTTCAGCGGCAGCGTCGAGAACATGCCCTTCTGGTCCGCGATGAGATGCATCGGGATCGAGTTCACCCGCTCGGCCGCTAGCGCGAGGCGCGTGCGCTTGATGTGGCCGCGGATTTCATCGAGCTCCTCGCGCCAGCTTGCCCGCAGCGCATCATCGCTCAGCACTTCGCGCACGATCGCAGCGCCGTGATCCGGCGGCATCGAGTAGTTCGCGCGCGCGATCGCGGCGAGATTGCTCATCGCCGCCGCGCGCGCCTTCTCAGCCGTCTTCACATAGAGCGCGCCGACGCGCTCCCGATAGATGCCGAACGACTTCGCTTCCGAAACGGCGATCACCGCTTCCGGCACGCGCTCCGCCAGCGCCCGGGCGCCCGCGACGTCTTCGTCGATGCCGTCGCCGAAGCCCTGATAAGCCAGATCGACAAACGGGATCAGACCCCGCGCGTTCAGCGCATCCGCCAGCGCCGTCCATTGCTCCAGCGAGAAATCCGCGCCAAGCGGATTGTGGCAGCACGCCTGCAGGATCACCGCGTCGCCGCGCTCAGCCCGATCGAAGCCGGCGATCAGCGCGTCCATGTCGATGCGCTGCTGGGCGAGGTCGAAGAAGGAGACATCGACGGGCTCGAGCCGCGCCGCGCGCACGATCGATGGATGGTTCGGCCAACACGGCTGCGGCAGCACGATGCGCTTGGCGCCGCTTTCGCGCAGCAGGTCGCAGCCCAGCCGCAACGCGCCGGTGCCGCCGACCGCCTGGATCGAAACGAACTGGCGCGACATCTCGCCGAACGCGAGCTGGCCGACCAGCTTCAGAAAATCCACGTCGCCCTGCTGGCCGACGTAGGTTTTCGTCTTCTGGTTCGCGAGCAGCAGCGCTTCGGCCTCCTTCACCGCACGCATCACCGGTGTATTGCCGGTCGCGTCTTTGTAGACGCCTACGCCGAGATCGATCTTGTCGCTCCGCGGGTCCTCGCGGAACATCTTGATGATCTTCAGGAGCGGATCGGGCGCCTTCGGCGCGAGCGTTTCAATCATCGGTCTGCTTTCAATCTTCCGAAGGCCAGGTTTCAAGAACTTCGACGAAGCGCGTGAGCCAGGCATTGGTCTGATGACCGTCGAGCACGCGGTGGTCGATGGTGAGCGAGACGTAGGCCATCGGCCGCACCAGGATCGCGTCCTGGCCGCCCACCTCGCGCACGACGACGCGTTTCTCCAGCTTGCCGACGCCCAGGATCGCCGATTGCGGCTGGTTGATGATGATCGGCGCCGCAAACAGCGAACCGGAGACGCCATGGTTGGAGATGGTGAACGTGCCGCCGCGAATGTCGGTCCCGGTCAGCTTCTCGGCGCGCGCGCGCTCGACAAGATCGTCGAGGCCGGAGGCGATCCCCTTGAGCGACAGCTTCTGCACCTCGCGCAGCACCGGCACGATCAGCCCCTTGGTGCCGAGGGCCGTGCCGACGCCGATATGGATGTCGTCGTAGAGCTCGAGCCTGTCGGCGTGCCAGCGGCTGTTGATCGCCGGCGCCACCTTCATCGCCTCTGCCGCGGCGGCGACCAGATAGGCGGTGTAGGTGAGCTTGACGCCCTTCTTCGCCCAGGCCGCCTTGTGCGCTTCACGGTGGGCGATGATCGCGCTGAAATCGGCCTCGAACACGGCGGTGACGTGCGGCGCGTCGGTCACCGAGCGATGCATATTCTCGGCGATCGCAAGCCGCATCCGGTCGTGCGGCAGGAAATGCGAGGCGACCTCGCCGGTCGCGGCCGCAATCACGCCCTCGACGGGCCTCTG
>NZ_DASPLU010000038.1:0-312334 GCF_035627415.1 Vitreimonas sp.
CCGACCGAGACTGCATCCATCCGAATTCGTCTGTTTTCGCGAGACCCGCGCGTACGCTCGCGCATGAAATTCGCCGCCGCGCTCGACACCGGCCAACGTGTCGGACGCGCGCATAATTCCAGCGGCGAACTGCGGCACTAGGGCTGCCGACGAAAGACGCTTGACCCCATGAGCGCGGTGCGCAAAGCGGCGCGCGTGCTTGCCACGCTCAACCTCATCGCCGCATTCAACGGCGCGCTCGTCGGCATCGTTCTGCTCGCGCAGGAGCGCTTCGGCCCGGTGCGCACGCGCACGAGCCTTGCCGGCTTCCTGCTGATTGTCTCGGCGCTGCTCGCGCTGTTCGTGCTGCTCGACACCGGCCAAATCCGCTACGTCACGCAAATCGGCATCGCCATGGACGTCGCAGCCCTCCTCTGCGGCGCACTGCTGCTGGATTACGTCTCCACGTCCGTGTCGCAGCGCGGCTTCGGCCTCTGGCCCTACGCGCCGCCCCTCGCCTACTTCGTCGCCGCGCTGATAAGAGGCGCGCCGCTCTTTCCGCCCGGCGACTTCGCGCCGATCGTGGCCATCCAAATCGTCTATTCGGCCGTCGCGATCTGGGCGTATCTGCGCGCCCGCACCACGCTACCGCCCGGTTGGAGCAAACGCAGCGAGCACTTGCACTTACCCGTATTGCTGGCGGGCCTCGTGCTTCTGCACGTCGCACAAGTCCTCCGGATCGCCGCGCCGACCGCCAATTTCCTCTATGACCTGGTGCCGCTGATCGGCGCGCTCGGGCTCATCGCCTTCGCCGGCTACGCCATGATTGGCTCACAGACGTTGCGCAGCCTCGCCGCGCAACGCGCAGCCGCCACAGCAGATGACACGTTCGGCGCCGCCCTCGACGCGAAGATGGCTGAAAGCCGCGCCTATCTCGATCCGGATCTATCGTTGCCCAAGGCCGCGGCGCTGATGCAGACGACGACGCAGCGCCTCTCGCAATACCTCAACAGCCAGCGCGGCGTGAATTTCCGCGCCTATGTCAACAGCCTCAGGATCGCCGAAGCCAAGCGACTGCTCCGGGACCCCGCCGAAGCGCGCACCTCGATTGAAGCCATCGCCCAGCTCGTCGGCTTCCGCTCGCGCTCGAGCTTTTACACAGCATTCCAGACGCAAGCCGGCATGAGCCCACAGGACTACCGCTCAAAGGGCGACCAAGCGGCTTGAACTGGTCCGGATTTGCGTTTCCGGACGCGTCAACGCCCATCCGGACAGGCTTTTGTTTGCGCCGCGCGCCTGCGTGCTTCTCTTGTCGCGCTCCACTCAACGGAGCTCGCATGTCAGCCAAACCTTTCCGCGCCCTCATCCTCGCACTCACGCTCGGCGCCTGCGCCGGGTCACCCGACGAACCTGCGACAAGCGCTGCCTCGCCCGCCGACGTACTCTTGCAAACGGTACTCGAACGCGACGGCGGCCCCGGCGTGATGGCCGCGGTGATGCGTGACGGCGAACTGGTGTGGAGCGGCGCCGCCGGTTACGCCGACCTCGAAGCGCGCGTGCCGCTCACCACGGACACCCGCATGCGCATCGGCAGCGTGTCGAAAACCTTCACCGCCGTCCTCGCGCTCCGCCTGGCCGAACGCGGCGCGCTCGATCTAGACGGCGATATCCGCACCCACGTCCCCGAACTGCGCGCGCCCGAGCGTGGCGCGATCACGCCCGCGCTGATCGCCGCGCATCTCTCCGGCATCCGCCAGTACAATTTCCAGAACTATCTCGAAGCCAACAACGTGATGTTCTTGGCGGCCGGGCCGTCGGAGGCGCTGTCGCGCTACGTCGGCGATCCCTTGCTCAGCCAGCCGGGCGAGGCGCATCACTACACCAGTCTGGGCTTCAACATCCTCGGCGTCGCCGAAGAGCGCGCCACTGGCGCCAGCTACGGCGAACTGCTCGCTCGCGAAATCACCGGCCCGCTCGGCTTGAGCAACACAATGATCGACCACCCGCTCGAAATCATCGAGCGCCGCACGCGCTTCTATACGCGCTTTCCCGATGGTGTGGTGCGCAACACCATCTGGCGCGATTCCAGCGATTACTATCCCTCCGGCGGCGTGCTTTCGAGCGCGGAAGACCTCGTCCGCTTCGCCAGCGCCGTATTCGCCGGCGAATACCTGAACGCCGCTTCCCTGCAACGTCTCACCACCGAGCAGCGCAATGCCGCTGGCGAAGGCGTCGGCTACACGTTCGGCTGGCAAGTCAGCCGCGACGCCCAAGGCCGCCTCTTCTACGAGCACGGCGGCGAAACCAACGGCGCTTACGCAACGGTCCGCTACTATCCCGAACAGCGCCTCGCCATTTCCGGCATCGTCAACGCCAACTGGATGGGCGGGCGCGCCTACTTCTTCGAAGCCGTCCGTAACGAGCTCCCAGCACTTTACCTCGACCGTTAACGCGTCACGGATCGCGCGCGGCGCGCCGTTTCGTCCACGGCTCATTCCGCGCGCGATTCACGCATTTTCATCTGTGCTAATGCGGGTTTCGCGACTGTCGCATGAATGCGCGGGTAACCCTGTTCGCGCCCGAAACTTCATCGCTCGTTTACCGGAAGGGCCAAAGGTGCCGCCTTGAAGCTGGCCCCAGAACGAGCGCCTCCACGACATGACTGACGACGCCTACCGCCCGGGGGAACGCGCCCCTTCCGTCGCCTCCTCGGCCGCGGGCAGATTAGCGTTAAAGCGCGCCTCGCTTGCCGTGGGCGCGGCGATCGTCGGCGCGTATGGCCTTGGCGCTGTCGTGACGTATTCGCCCGAAGATCCGAGCCTCAACACCGCATCGAGCGGCGCCACGCACAACATTTTCGGCGGCCCCGGGGCCGTGCTCGCCGATCTCTCGATCCAGATTCTCGGCGCCGCAGCCCCGCTGGCGTTCGCGGCGCTGCTCGCGGCCGGCGCCATGCGCATCATGCGCCGCCAGCTCGTCGCGCGCATCAACGGCCGGCGCATTCTCGTCTCGCTGATCGGCATTCTGCTCTTGGCCGCTGCCGCGTCCGTGATCCCGACGCCGGAAGGCTGGCCGCTTGCAGTCGGCTTCGGCGGCCTGCTCGGCGACGGCATGGCCGGCTTCATCGCCGGCATGGCCTCCATGCCGGGCCTTCCATTCCCGCACATCTTGACTGGCCTCGTCTGCGCCATTGGCGGCATCGTCGCTACCGGCTGTGCGTTCCAGATCCGCCCCGACGACGTGAAGAACGCCGCGCAAGTGGCGCAACGCGCGGCGCAAGGCGGCGCGCAAGCCACGCAGCGCGCCATCGGCTACGTGCAAGAAAAAAACGCGCCGCCCCGTCGAGGACGAAACGCGCCGCATTGAACGAGCCCCCGCCGAGGACCGCCGGCTTCCAGCCGGCAAAATGCCGCCGACACGCCGGCCTGCCGAAGAAGAGCGACGTTCAAGCATGCCGGCTGGAAGCCGGCGCTCCGAAGCGCCCAAGCCGAAAGCGCCCAAGAAGGAGAAGCAGCACAGCTCCTTCCACTTCGGCCGCGACTTCGAGCTGCCGGACACCGACCTGCTCACCACCCCGAAGCAGCGCGCCACGCAGCACGATCCGCAGACGCTGCACGCCATGAGCCGCCAGCTCGAAACCGTGCTCGCCGATTTCGGCGTGCAGGGCGAAGTGCTCAGCGCCCGCCCCGGCCCCGTCGTCACCCTGTTCGAGTTCGAGCCCGCCGCCGGCGTGAAATCCAGCCGCGTCATCGGCCTTTCCGACGACATCGCGCGCACCATGAACGCCACCGCCGCGCGCGTCGCCGTCATTCCCGGCCGCAACGCCATCGGCATCGAGCTGCCCAACGCCAAGCGCGAAACCGTCTTCCTGCGCTCGCTCTTGAACTCGCCGTCCTTCGCCGGCGTGCAGGGCGATCTGCCGCTCGCGCTCGGCGAGACCATCGAGGGCGATCCCTTCTCCGCCGACCTCACCAAGATGCCTCACCTGCTCATCGCCGGCACCACCGGCTCGGGCAAGTCGGTCGGCATCAACGCCATGATCCTGTCGCTCTTGTACAAGCACACGCCGGACGAGTGCCGCTTCATCATGATCGACCCGAAGATGCTGGAGCTCAGCGTCTACGAGGGCATCCCGCACCTCTTGCACCCCGTCGTCACCGATCCGAAGAAAGCCGTCGTCGCGCTCAAATGGACCGTGCGCGAGATGGAGGACCGCTATCGCCGCATGTCCAAGCTCGGCGTGCGCAACATCACCGGCTACAACGACCGCGTCCGCGACGCGCTCGAACGCGGCGAGCGCCTCGAGCGCACCGTGCACGCCGGCTTCGACCCCACCTCCGGCGAGCCCATCTACGAAACCCGCGAACTCCCGCTAGAGCCGATGCCGTACATCGTCGTCGTCATCGACGAGATGGCCGATCTCATGATCACGGCCGGCAAGGAGATCGAGGCGGCCGTGCAGCGTCTCGCGCAAATGGCGCGCGCCGCCGGCATCCACGTCATCATGGCGACGCAGCGCCCCAGCGTCGACGTCATCACCGGCACGATCAAGGCCAACTTCCCGACCCGGATCTCCTACCAGGTCACCAGCAAGATCGACTCGCGCACCATCCTCGGCGAACAAGGCGCCGAACAATTGCTCGGCCAAGGCGACTTGCTGTTCATGGCCGGCGGCGGCCGCATCCGCCGCCTGCACGGCCCGTTCGTGACCGACGCCGAAGTCGAACGCGTCGTCGACATGCTGAAAGCCCAAGGCGCGCCGCAATATCGCACCGACGTCACCGCCGAGCCGAACGAGAACGGCGCCGACGACAATCCCGAACTGTTCGCCGACGGCGAAGGCGGCGACGACCTGTTCGACCGCGCCGTCGAAATCGTCCAACGCGACCGCAAAGCCAGCACCAGCTATCTCCAGCGCCGCCTCTCAATCGGCTACAACCGCGCCGCCACGCTGATCGAAAAGATGGAAAAGGCGGGGATTATCTCGGAGGCGAATGCGGCCGGGAAGCGGGATATTCTGGTCGATGTGGTGGATGAAGATTAGGCGATGTTTCCTCCCTCCGCATTGCACCGCGCGAGACGGAGGGGCGATGCCGCACCGGCTCGCCGCACGTTCATCTCGTCAATGCTTGAGCACCAGAGCCGGGGCGGGCACTCCCGCACCGCACAACAGGGCTAAACTAATCAGCTTTGCGACGCCTCGCCTCCTCCTCAACCAATCTCACCCAAGGAAGGACGTCGCCCATATCGAAAGGATAGGACTTCTCAAGGTTCGGTCGCCCGATGTCTTTGTGGACATCGGGAAGTTGCCAGCCGGCGTAGTTCTCGGCGGCGGCAGCTGCTAGAGCCGCTATAAGACCTTCGTGATCTGCCTGCAGCAAAACGTTCTCAAAGTCCTTGATCGAACAAAAGACTACCGGGATTTTGTCTTCGCGCTGAATGTCATCGACCGCTTCGCAAAGCGCTTCTGCTTTTCTGAGCACGGCCTTGCGCAGCTCACGTGACATCATCATCCAATTGTCCAGGGTTAGTACAACGCCAAATGCGTTTGGATGAAGAGTGTGACGAGTGCTTCCCCCTCTGACGTGCGCTACGTGGCGCCAAATTTGATAGGCACCTTTCGCAAGTTCATCGTAACCGGCCTGTGCGAGTTTTATCGGATCTTCCGCGTACTGGGCATCCAACGACAGCTTCGTCGCCTTGCACTCTATGATTAGTTGCAAAAGACCGCGGGCCGATCCGAGGACGTCGGGCGATCGATAGCCTCGGCCCAGGTGCCGGTATTGGTACTCATACGTTACATCGACACTTGAGATTAGAGCGCCCAGCAATTCGCCCGAGTAACGCTCGAACCGACGGCTCGCTTCATTACGAAGGCTCCCGCCGCCGGGGAGAAGATCGTAGTACAAACCCGACGTTACCCGCTGCAGGATCAGTTCCGGAAGCGGCGATCTGACGAGTCCGTCCGGGAATTCCACAAGAGGATACCGTCGAAATACGCTTGGCCTGTATGCGATCGGGGGAGCCTGCCCCCACTTACGAGATACCTGATCAAGTTCGGCCTTGAAGGTCGTTCGTATTGTCGGTAGCGGCGCGCCAATTAGCTTGAGGGCGGCCCGGGCGTTTGCGTCAGTGAGTCCAAATACCGCAAGGTCAATTCTACCTCGGAACGCGGGACGCCGCAAAAAATGCCCATGCATTCCGAAACCAAAAAGCGAGACAGCATTCGGCGAGACGCCATATTGTTGCTCGAAGAACGTGGCGCAGTCTTGCCCTCCGTAGATGTATGAGTATCGATAGAACTGAATGCGATTGAAGTAGCCTGACTGCCATGGAAATTCGCGCTGAGCGATGCGATGCAACTCGTCGAGTATGTTCATTCGGCGCAAATAGATGCCGGACTCAGCGTTCTCAAGATCGCGCAGGGCATTGATGATTTTCACGATCGCGCCGAACTTCCGGCAATTGAGAACCTTGTTTGGTCCGTCTCTGAGAGGCCGCTTCGGGACAATCAACAGCTCGCTTAGCAGCGTTTCGATCTCCCACGGAAAGACGGCATAAGGGGACTTGAAACGAGCGTCCGCAGCTTCCGGTGGAAATTGCATGTATCTGCGGGCTTCGGCCACCCTCCCTGTTTGGACGGCCTCAATCGCCCAGCATAAGTCGAAGAACGGTGCGTCTTGGGCTGTGCAAAGGTTCTTGCGCAGCCTCTTAAGTGCCTGTCGCCTATCGTCACTAAGGCTCATAATATGAATCTAGCGCGAGTCGGTGCCGACCATCAGAATGCGGTGGCACTGGCGCTCATCAGCCCCTACCCCAACCCCTCCCGCATCTCCCTCATCGTCACAAAAAACGTCGTCTCCTCCGGCGCCTTCAGGCGCGCGAATCCCAGCCCCTCGTAGAACCGCGCCGCGTCCGCATCGAGCGCGTGGATTAGCAGCGCACGCGCGCCGATGATGCGCGCCGCCTGCAACGACCGCCGCATCGCATCGGCCAAGAGATCGCGGCCGATCCCCTGCCCCTGCTCACCTGCATCGACGCCGAGCCGCGCCAGAATGATCACCGGAATCGGATCAGGCGCATTCCGGCTCAGCGCGCCAGACGCGCTCTCTCGCGCGACCGCGCCCGCCGCGAGCGCATAGTATCCGATCACACGCTTCGGCCCGCGGCACACGACGTAGGTGCGCGCGGTGTCGCTCTCGAGCGCCTTCTTGGCCCGGTTCTTCAGCCAGTCGTCGATCTGCGCGCGCCCGCAGCTGAAGCCGGCCACGTCGTGGCCGGCCTTGAGCGCGGTGGGCTTTGATATCTTCGCGCTCTGCTTCGCCACCGCTTGCTGTTTCTTCGTCATTCCGAACGCGCGCAGCGCGATCCGGAATCCAGGGGCGGCCGCTTCGTCGTTTGCCCCTGGATTCCGGGTTCATCGCTGCGCGATGCCCCGGAATGACGAGCCGACCGGGTCACGATCGATCCCAGACCGGCGTGCGCGCCAGCAGCGCCTTGAGCTTCGCGTTGGGCGGCGGCGGATCGTCCAGACGTGCAACGAATGCGTCCCAATCCGCATCGTTCAGCGTGAACAGCCGCTGGTTCAGCAGCACCTCGGCCGCCTTCTCACGCAGCGCCGCCAGCATGAATTCGGTGCGGTTCTGCCCCGCGGCCGCGGCGGCGCGGTCAAGTAGGCCACGCGTCTGCGCATCGATGCGGAAGCTCATGGGCGCGGCCTTCGTTCGCACCGCCGTGACCCGTTCCGCCTGAGCCCGCTTCCGTTTTGCCTTGGCGGCCATGGACGTTCTCCTTCGCGCGCGAGTTTAAAGCTTAGTCCTTGCCCGTGTATTGACATTGGCGCTACGTAGCGACCCTGTCAATACCGGCGTTGGTCCCCGCCGACGAGCAACGCCACCCCAACCTTACCAAAATTTCGTATCCTACACCCCTTCCACCGGCCGTATCATGCTTCCTGTCTCCACACGGGAGGGTTTCGAAGAGCTCCGAACGCTTTGGAATGTGGAGACATCGGCCGGCGCGGCAGGCGTCGCTTCGATGAGACGGAAAAGACGATCTTCCGCACCATCGTTGAGAAAGTCCGGTGATGTAGAAGGCCTTCAACATCATCGGACGAAGCGAACGGCGTCTGCATTGCTCGCGGGGCATGAAACCGCGAGGTCCAGCATCCTTCGGAAGATGCTGACGCGCTGCACCGGCTCGTGGTCATAAGGAGCTAAGGCCGCTGCGTGCGAAACCATGCAGCTGAGCCAAAAACTCCTGGCTCGCCAATCCGGGAATAACGGCCGACACACGGGGCGCGTTCGACGCGCGTCCTCCGAAGCCTTGGCGGAGGAGGACATTTTGAGACTACCTCGGCGCGTCCGACGCGCCCCGACCTCTCGGTTTCGAGAGCAAGTTTTTCGATCCACCAGATCACCAAGGATGACGCGCGCGCCGCAAACGCAGCGACTCCCTCCCCCCTTGCGGGGGAGGGCTGGGGAGGGGGGTGCGGGCGGCACGCCATCCGGAAAAACACCGCCGTCACCCCCACCCCCAACCCCGCCCCGCAATGGGGCGGGGAGTCGCAAAAAGAGGAGACTTAAAGCACGTGAAACAACGCACCTGGCGCACACAGCTCGCCCACAACGAACGCAATCTCGCTTACATCGCCGCCCGCTTCGGCGTGCCGCTGCACACCGCGCGCGCCGCCGTGCGAACACTGCGCACCACACCCAACCCCCAATCCGCAGCCGCACTCTGGCGCAGCATCGCCCACGCCGCACAACTGCCGCCGCAAACACCCTGGGCCACCTGGCTCTTCCAAGGCGGCCGCGGCGCCGGCAAGACGCGCGCCGGCGCCGAATGGCTGGCCGAGCGCGCGGAAAGCGCGCCGGGCGGCGTCTTCGCCCTCATCGGCGCGACGCACCGCGACGTGCGCGAAGTGATGATCGACGGCGTCTCCGGCTTGCGGGCGCTCACGCATCGGCCGATGCCGCGTTACGAAGCCTCGCGCCAACGCCTCGTCTGGCCCAATGGCGCGATCGCCTATTGCTTCAGCGCGCAAGAGCCCGAGCGTTTGCGCGGGCCGCAATTCGACGCCGCCTGGGCCGATGAATTCTGCGTCTGGCCCAAGCCCGCCGACACGCTCTCGAACTTGCGCCTCGCGCTCCGCCGCGGCCCCAATCCGCAACTCGTCGTCACCACAACGCCGAAGCCGCTCGCAAGCTTGAAGCGCCTGCGCGCCGAACCCGGCTGCATCACCACGCTCGCGCCGACGACGGAGAACGCCGCGCACCTCTCGCCCGCCTTCCTCGCCCACGTTCGCGCGCTCTATGGCGGCACGCGATTAGAGGCCCAAGAACTCGAAGGCCTCATCGTCGAGAACGAATCCGCGCTCTTCAGCGCCGCCCAATTCGCGCGCCTCCGCGCCGCGCCGCCCGCCCGTTTCGACCGCATCGTCGTCGCCGTCGATCCGCCGGCGGGCCGCACGGGCTCGGCGTGCGGGATTGTCGTCGCTGGTTCGGTGCTGGGTGGTGGGGGCTCGGTGCTGGCAAATCCCGAGCACCCAGAACCCAGCACCCAGCCCCGAGCATACATTCTCGAAGACGCGAGCGCACACGGCCTCTCCCCGCTCGGCTGGGCCAGCCGCGTCGCCGATGCCGCGCGGCGGTGGAACGCGACCTGCATCGTCGCCGAAGCCAATCAGGGCGGCGAAATGGTGCGCACGGTGCTGTCGCAAGCGAACCCGCCCTGCCCCGTCAATCTCGTGCACGCCAGCGAAGGCAAACGCGCCCGCGCCGAACCGATCGCGCTGCTCTACGAACAAGAGCGTATCTTTCATTGCGCCGGCTTGGCGCCGCTCGAAGAGGAATTGCTGGCGCTCGGCGCCGATGCGAACGCGGAAAACACCGACCGCGCCGACGCGGCCATCTGGGCGCTCTCGGATCTGATGCTGACGCGGCGTCTCGAGCCGCGGATCAGGCTGCTCTAATGGCCTATTTGCCGTCCGGCGCTTTCGCCAGCGCCATCGTCTTCACGTTGCGGATGAAGCGCTCGATGTCTTCGGCCGCGTGCGGCGCCGCATCGCGATCGTCGACGGCGGCGGCCTGGTCGATGATGAGATCCTGCAACGCGTCCGGCAATTCATCCCATTGCAACACCAAAGCGCCGCCCAGGCGGCGCAGCAGATGCTCCTGGTCATCGCGGTACTTCAGCGTCTTCGGCACCACTTGCGGCGCCCGCTCCGGCCGCACGAACAATTTGTGCTCACTCATAGGCCATCGCCTCGAGCCGCGCTTCGTCCATCACCCGGTCGAAATTCTCGGTCTCGTTCCTGACCCGGTATTGCTGCGGCCCGCGCTCTCGCGGCAACGCATTGAGCACGCGGTAGACGCCGGACGGCGCACTGAAAGCGCCCGAACGCACGATCGACACGCGCTGTCCGGCGCCGAATTTTGTTTGCGCCATCGCCTGATCCTTTTTCTATCCCGCGGGCTTCGCCGCTTTGCGCGCCACGGCGCGCTTTTCCGTCGCCGCGCGCCGCGTCTCGGCTTGCGCAGCGGCGCGCGCGGCGTGGCGATCCTCCAACGCGACGCCAAGAAGCGGGAGCAAGCTTTCCGCCTGCTCCCGCTGTTTCGGCGTGCCGGATTGCGACAAGCGAACTGCGTTCGCGTGCAGCCGCTCCAGCTCCTTGTCGGAGAGATCAGGTATGCGCTGATCGATCTCCGTCATGGTTACACCGCTTTCAGGTTCGCCGCAGAGTCACGGCCCTGGCGGTCGCGTTCGAGATCGAACGAGACCTTCTGGCCGTCGCTCAGGCCATTGAGGCCCGCACGCTCGACCGCGGAAATGTGCACGAACACATCCTTGCCGCCCGTTTCCGGAGCGATGAAGCCGAAGCCTTTTGCGGTGTTGAAGAACTTTACTGTACCGACAGCCATTTGCCGCCTCCTATCAAAACGTCCGCGTGGACCTTCCACGGCAGACATCGAAAATCGAGGGAAACGACAAAAATCCGGCGCGAGCGCGAGGAACAATGCGTGACGCGACGAGGATCGATGAGAGGGATATAGGGGCTATGGGCCGAAATGTCCAATGCAGGAGAGGTGTTGGGTTTTAGGGGTTAGGTGTTAGGGCGCGCTGGCGCCTAAAACCCAACACCTAAAACCCAACACCTACTCGATCTCCCAATCGATCTCCCCGCGCACCTCCGGCGACACGCGTTCGCACAGCGCCTTGTGCACCTGCTCCTGCGTGACGGCCCGCGGCATGCGGAAAACGTAATCGATCCTTTGCTTGGAGAATTGCTTGTTCTCGCTGATCAGCTTGCACTTCATGTCGCCGAGCACGGCGCGATACGCATCCGACGCGTCTTTCACGCGCCCCTTCGGAATTTCATGCACTTCGAGTTCGCACACCGGATGGCCGTCGAACACGTAAATGAGCGCCCAGGCGAACGCCGTCGCCATCACCGCAAAGTGCGGCAGGTTGAGCCCCGCGATGAGGCCGATCAGCGTCACCATGATGAGGCGGCTCGTATCGCGCGTCGACGCCGCATCGGTGCGAAAGCGCATCAGCCCGCCGAGGCCGAAGATCACGAAGCCGACCACCATGCCGTACTTCAACACGATCTCGCCGATCACCGCGCCGACCAGCGCGTACATGATCAGCACCTTCGGCAGCTCGGCCTCTTCGCGCGTATCCACGGTGCGCGCCGTGGTCGGATGAAACGCGATCACCGCACCGAGGAATGTCGCGAGCACCAATGCCGCGAACGCCTGAACCAAGTACTGCCAGTCGAGAAAGCCCGCCCAGCCGATCGAGGGCAGCATCGTAGCTTCAGCGCCGAACATGGAGTGCCCCCGGTCCCAAATGAATCGCATCTGAACCGAAAAGGGCATTTCAGGGCAAGCAGAACCCTTTTTTCCGCCATGCGTTTGCGGCACATGACCCGGATGAAGAAATCACTCGCCCTCGCCGCTGTCGCCGCTCTGGCGCTTTCCGCCCCCGCGCTCGCGCAAAGCGCGAGCCCAGGCACGGTCGCCGCGGCGTCGTCCGCTTTGGTGACGCTGAACGGCGCCGACCGCGCCCAAGCGCTCGCCGCCATCAACGCTGAGCTCAACTCGATCCAGCGCCTGCAAGGCCGCTTCGTGCAGACCTCGCCGGACGGCAGCCGCGCCGCGGGCACGTTCTACATGCAGCGCCCCGGGCGCCTCCGGTTCGAATACGATCCGCCCGCCACCATGCTGATCGTTGCCGACGGCAGCGTCGTCGCCTTGCGCGATACGGCGCTGCGCACCACCGAACGCACGCCGCTGCGCTCGACGCCGCTCTCGCTGATCCTCGGCGAACGCATCGATCTCGAGCGCAATGCGCGCATCATCCGCGTTTCGCGCGAAGGCCCGTGGACGCTCGTCACCGCGCGCGACCGCCGCGGCCAAGCCGACGGCACCATCACACTGCAGTTCAACAACGGCGAGCTGCGCTCGTGGGACGTGGTCGACGCCACCGGCGCGCGGACCCGCATCACGCTCAGCAACGTGACCCAGCCCGCCAGCCTCGATCGCAGCCTCTTCCGCCTGCCGGATCAGGTCTCGACCCCGGGGCGCCGCTAGGGCCGCCGCGCCAAGCCGAACCTTGCTGCGATTGCAAGCTGTTTCCCCGGCGCCGAGCTTGAAAAAATTGAGCTTGTGGCGTATATGCAACTCAGCGGTCGTCGCTCATCCCCTCTGGATAGCGTCGTCCCCCGCTGACGGATCCAGCGCGGCGCCCGCGAAGCCGGACATCCCCTGCCGGCGACATGCGCCCCCCTCAAGGCGCTCGAGAGGCCCGGCCGCCGAAGGCGCCGGGCCTCTTTCGCGTCATCGCAACAGAGGCCATGAAGCGCACGTAATGCTGAAGATCGCCACCTGGAACATCAACTCTGTCAGGCTCCGCATCGAAACCGTGCGCCGCTTCCTCGCCGAAGCGCAGCCGCACGTCCTCTGCCTGCAAGAGATCAAGTGCCGCGACGGCGAGTTTCCGGCCAAGGCCTTCAAGGAAGCCGGCTACAAGCACATGCACGTCGTCGGCCAGAAGGGCTGGCACGGCGTCGCCATCGTCTCGAAGCTGAAGCTCGACCCCGTCGCAGCCCCGCCGATCTGCCCCAAGAAAGAAGCGCGCATCGCCGCGGCGAAGATCGACGGCGTCGAGGTGCACAATCTCTATGTGCCCGCCGGCGCTGACTTGCCTGAGCTGACGAACCCCAAGTTCGCCCACAAGCTCAAAGTGCTCGACCGCATGAAGAGCCTCTACAAAAAGCGCAAGGGTGTGACTCCGACGGTGCTGGTCGGCGATCTCAACGTCGCGCCGGGCGAGTTCGACGTCTGGAGCCACAAGCAGTTGCTCAACGTCGTCAGCCATACGCCGGGCGAAACCGACCGGCTCGACGCCGTGCGCGATCTCGGCGGCTTCGTCGACCTCGCGCGCCAGCACCGGCCCGATCCGGAGAAGCTGTTCACCTGGTGGAGCTACCGCAGCCCCGATTGGACCAAAAACAATCGCGGCCGCCGCCTCGACCACATCTGGGCCACCAGCGACATCGCTGTGACCTCACGCGCCGAGGCCTTCCATATCCATGTGCCCTGCCGCTCCTGGGAGCGCCCCAGCGACCACGTCCCGGTCGTCGCCGGCCTCAAACTGTAGCTTCGTCGCAAGCGGCATTGAGCGGCGGGCTCGCGCCGCTAGCATGCGCGCCAACCACTTAGGGGGATCACAATGCACATTTCTCGACGCGCACTTCTCGGCGCCGGCGCCGCCGGCGCGGCGGTTCTGGCCGGCTGCGCGACTGGCGCTGCCCCCGAAGCGCCCGCCGCGGCGCCGACCGCCAGCGAGCAGCTCACCGCGACCTTGGACCGCACGGTTGCCGCGATCCTGCGGGAATCGCCCGAACGCTGCACGGCTCTCGGTCTCACCGAAGAACGCGCCGGCTATCGCTTTATCGACAAGCTGAGCGACGCCTCGAAGGCGAGCACGCAGCGTTTCCGCGCCATTCTGCAGACCGCCGTCGGCGAACTGCGCGCGATCGACCGCTCGGCGCTGAGCGCGCAGGAGAACGTGACCGTCGACGTCGTCACCACGTCGTATGAGAACAGCCTCGCCAACTCCGCCTTCAATGTCGGCGGCGGCGCCGGCGCGCCCTACGTGGTGACCCAGCTGACCGGCTCGTACGGCGACTTCCCCGATTTCATGGATTCGCAGCATCCGCTGCGCACGCGCGACGAAGCCGACGGCTACATGGCGCGACTGAACGAGTATGTGCGTGTGCTCGATCAGGAGACCGCGATCATCCGCGAAGACGCCGCCGCCGGGGTGATCCCGCCGGATTTCGCCATCGATCGTGCGCTGGAGCAGATGAACGCGTTCACCTCGACGGCGCCGGCGCAGATCGTGCTGGTGCAGACGCTGGTGCGGCGCCTGCCGAATGTTGCAGAAATTCCGGAGGCCGAGCGCGCCAACTACATCTCGCGCGCCGAAGCGGCGGTGCGCGATGCGATCCTGCCCGCGTACGAGCGGCAGAAAGCGGCGCTGACGGAAGTGCGCCGCAACGCCGTGCACGACGCCGGCATCTGGCGCCTGCCGCAAGGCGCGGAGATGTACGCCGCCTCGCTTCGCAGCCGCACGACGACGACCATGTCGCCAGATGAAATCCACGACATGGGCGTCGAACTCATTCGCGGCTTCCACAGCGAAATGGACGCGATCCTGCGCGCCGAGGGCATGCGCCGCGGCAGCGTGGCCCAGCGCGTGCAGCAGCTCTCGCGACGCGCCGATCAGCTCTATCCGAACACCGATGAAGGACGTGCGCAGATCCTCGCCGATCTCAATGCACAGACGCGCCACATCGAGTCGCTGATGCCGCAAGCGTTCAACACGCTGGCGCGCGCGCAGCTCGAAATCCGCCGCGTGCCGGTGACGACCGAAGCGGGCGCGCCTGGCGGCTACTATCAGCGCGCCGCGCTCGACGGCTCGCGCCCCGGCGCCTACTACATCAACCTGCGCAACACGCACGAATGGCCGCGGTTCACGCTGCCGACGCTCAACTACCATGAAGGCGTGCCCGGCCATCACTGGCAAATCTCGATCCAGCAGGAATCCGGCGCGATTCCGTTCATTCGCAGCGCGATGCTGGGCTTCTCGGCCTTTAGCGAAGGCTGGGGCCTCTACGCCGAACAGCTGGCCGACGAACTCGGCGTCTATGCCGACAATCCGCTCGGTCGGCTCGGCTACCTGCAGTCGATGACGTTCCGCGCTTCGCGCCTCGTCGTCGACACCGGCATTCACCACAAGCGCTGGAGCCGCGAGCAGGCGATCGCGTCGATGGTCGAAGCGACCGGCGACCAGGAAAGCTCCATCACTACTGAGATCGAGCGCTATTGCGTGTGGCCAGGCCAGGCCTGCAGCTACATGGTCGGCCGCCAAGCCATTAACCGCATGCGCGACAGCGCGCGCACCGCCCTGGGGGACCGCTTCGATCTGAAAGGCTTCCACGACACGATGCTGGCGAACGGCGCCGTGCCGCTCTCAGTGCTCGCACGCATCGTGGATAATTGGGTGGCGACGCAGCGCGCTTAACCAAGACGCGGACCGAGGCGGGCGGAAGCGCGCGCGCTTACCGTTTCAGAGGCATTCCAAGCTTCGCACCTGCGAAGAGAAGCATCTGCGCAATTCTGCTCTGCAAACGCGATTGCTACCGGTGGCAATTGCGAATGCGGCAGCCGGTCATCTCGACCCCGCAGAACGCGTTTGACATGCCCCTCACCAAGCACATTTGGTGATGAAAATAGATATGCGCGCCGTTCTCACGGCGGCTGGAGGGATTCCGTTGACCGCTACCATCGCCGGCCTTCACCCGGCACCGACCAAGCACGCCAAACTCGTAAAATGGGTCGAGGAGATCGCCGCGCTGACCAAGCCGGACCGCGTCCACTGGTGCGACGGTTCGGAAGCGGAGTGGAAGCAACTGACGAGCGAACTCGTCGCCGCCGGCACGCTAAAGCAGCTGAACCCGGCAGCGCGGCCGAATTCGTTCTACGCCGCCTCCGACCCGAAGGACGTCGCCCGCGTCGAGAGCCGCACTTTTATCTGCTCCGAGAAGAAGGGCGACGCCGGTCCGACCAACAACTGGATCGACCCGGCCGAGATGCGCGAAAAACTCGCGGGCCTGTTCGACGGCTGCATGCGCGGACGCACCATGTACGTGGTGCCGTTCTCGATGGGCCCACTCGGCTCGAAGATCAGCGCCCTGGGCGTCGAGATCACGGACTCGGGTTACGTCGCCGCCTCGATGCGGATCATGACGCGCATGGGCAAAGCCGCGCTCGAGCAGATGGGCGAAGACGGCTTCTTCGTCCCGGCCGTGCATACGTTGGGCGCGCCGCTTGCGCCGGGCCAGAAGGACGTGCCGTGGCCCTGCAACGACGAAAAGTGGATCGTTCACTTCCCCGAGTCGCGCGAAATCTGGAGCTACGGCTCGGGTTACGGCGGCAACGCCCTTCTCGGCAAGAAGTGCTACGCGCTGCGGATCGCTTCGGTGATGGCGCGCGATGAAGGCTGGCTCGCCGAGCACATGTTGATCCTGAAGCTGACCAACCCGAAGGGCGAAGCGAAGTACATCGCGGCCGCCTTCCCGTCCGCCTGCGGCAAGACCAATCTCGCCATGCTGCAGCCGACGATTCCCGGCTGGAAGGCCGAGACCATCGGCGACGACATTGCCTGGATGCGTTTCGGCGAAGACGGGCGCCTCTACGCCATCAACCCGGAAGCCGGCTTCTTCGGCGTCGCGCCGGGCACCGGTTCGAAAACCAACAAGAGCGCGATCGAAACGCTTTACGCCAACACCGTCTTCACCAACGTCGCGCTGACCGAGAACGGCGACGTCTGGTGGGAAGGCATGACCAAGGAGCCGCCGGCGAACCTGACCGACTGGAAGGGCCGCAAGTGGTCGCCCGAACTCGGCGAGCCGGCCGCACATCCGAATGCGCGCTTCGCCGTGCCCGCGGGCCAATGCCCGGTGATCGCGCCCGAGTGGGAAGATCCCGCCGGCGTGCCGATCGACGCCATCCTGTTCGGCGGCCGCCGCGCCAGCGCGGTGCCGCTGGTGACCGAAGCATTCGACTGGGCGCATGGCGTGTTTCTGGCTTCGAACGTCGCCTCGGAAGGCACGGCCGCGGCGGAGAACAAAGTCGGCGAACTCCGGCGCGATCCGTTCGCAATGCTGCCGTTCTGCGGCTATCACATGGGCGACTACTTCGCCCATTGGCTGAAAATCGGCGAGCGCAAAGGCGCCAAGCTGCCGAAGATCTATTTCGTCAACTGGTTCCGCAAGGATCAGAACGGCAAGTTCATTTGGCCAGGCTTCGGCGACAATGCGCGCGTGCTGAAATGGATCAGCGAACGCATCGACGGCACGGCCGAAGCGAAGCAAACACCGATCGGCGCGGTGCCGGCGAAAGGCGCGCTCGATGTGAGCGGCCTCGATATCGCCGAGGAGTCGCTCGAACTGCTGACCAGCGTCGATCTCGACGTCTGGGCCGAGGAAGCTGACCTGATCCCCGGTCACTATGAGAAGTTCGGCGATCGCCTGCCGCAACGTCTCTGGGACGAATACGCCGCTTTGATCGAACGACTCGGCGAAGCCCGCACCGGCAAACCGGCGGCCAAGATCGCCGCCGCGCGCGGCCCAAACGCCCCGCGCGCGACCGCGAAGGCCAACGAAGCCGTCGCGAAGTAAAACCAAAGGAGATTGCGCATGCGTCTGAAGACTGTTTTCGCCGCCGCCCTCACCGCCATGGCAGTCGCCGGCGCAGGCATCGCCTATGCGGAGGCGCAAGCCGCCAATGAGTGCTGTTGCTGCGAAGATCGCGCCGATTGCGAATGCTGCGATCACGGCGAGCGCCACGGCGAAGAGCAGCACTAGGCGCTAGTCACACGCGCCAGTTTGTGAAGGCCCGGAGCGATCCGGGCCTTTCTCGTGTTCGGTGCGGTGCGCAAAGAGATTTACCGTCCCGTCAGCCCGTCGGGCCGCGCGCGCAGCAGCTTGAAGCGCGAGTAGCCGAGCGCCTGCAGCCTATCCAGGTCGAAGTCGACCATGCCGCGCAGCTCGCGCTCCTTCACTGTCTGCGAACACTTGAACTGTCCGCCGCGGCCTTTGTTGAGCTTGGAAATCGAGACGTAGCAGATTTTCGACGGACAGGTGAGCGCGCAGCCGGCGTTGGCGAACAGCGTGATCCGCTCCTTCTTCGGCGCGCCGGCAAGGAAGGCTTCGTTCTCGTTCAGCTCCATCGGCAGCACGACGGTGTCGTAAAGCTCGAACGCCGCTTCGATCCGAGCATAGCTCTTGACGTTCTTGATGACGCTCGCCTCAATCCGATACTCGGGGAAATCCCGGCGAATCCAGCGCGCAAGGTTGTCATTGGTGACAATCGCGGCGTTGCCGGGTCGATGATACTTCTCCAGCAGCTGCCTGCTCTGCAGGTACTCCTCTTTGTCGACATAATGGTTCGTCAGCGGCAGCCGGAGCGCGATGCCCAGCTGATAAAGCTCCTCGACATCGCGCGGCGAGAATTCGGGCTGACCGAAGATGCGGCCGCCATAGAGCGGCGTGTACTCGGCGAAGCCGAACAGGCTGTCGATCTCAGGGTGCGGAATGTGTCCGAAACTGCGCGCCAAGAAGACGCCGACCGGCGTCTGGTTGTTCTTGCCCCGCCCCGAAATCGTATACCGCATGCCGCTCGCGGCCCCGCCCTTTGCTGAAGGCGGAGAGCCAACCAGCGTCCTTTACGAATGCGTTTGATGCAGATCAAACCCGGCGCTCGCGTCGCAGTCACGGCCGCAGCAAAATGCTAGTCCCCGCGCAGCGTCACATTCAGCCGGAGCGCCTGGATCGTCGGCGGATTGGTCGGCGCCAGCAGCAGCACGCCCTGGATGTCAGCGCGCTCGCAGCGCCACAGGAATTGTCCCGCCAGCGCGCCGGTCGCGACGATCTCGTCATCGGTATCGCATTCGCCCGCTTCCGCCTTGAGCCGCCGGAACTCCCGACGCCAGTTCGCCGCTGAGCGATCCATCAGGAAGTTCATCGCCAGCTGCCGGCGGCCGGGCTCAATCGAGCTTGCTTCGAACATCGCCTGCGCGGCGGCGTACGTTCGCGCGAGATCGTCGCTCACCGCCAGCTCGCGCCGGCGCAGCAGGCCGTCGCGATGCAGCATCAGCGCCGCTTGCGTCACCGGCGGCGCGGGGCCGGCATAGGTTCGGTTGGCGAACGCGAAAACGCCGACGCCGTATTCCGGCAGCAGCAGCAAATACGAGCCGTAGCCCGGATAGCCCCCGCCGTGAAACATAGCCGTGCCGAGCACGCAGTCGCGCACCAGGTTGAACCCCATCGCATAGGCGAGCGCGATGCGGCAAGGCTCTTCGCCCTCGAGCCCCGGACGGGAGCGCGTGGTGATGAAGTTGAGCCCTTGCGCCAATTCGCGCACGCTCGAGCGCCGCACCGGACCGGTTTCCGGACCGTCCCGCGCCGGCCAAGCCGAGAGCAGAAAGCCGACCCAGCGCGCGTAATCGTGCGCGCTCGTCTGCACCCCGCCCATCGCCCCGAAAGCGCCGTGCGCCATGTCCGGTTCGCGCGTCCAACGCTCGTTCTCCCAGCGATAGCCGAGCGCGCGGCGCTGTTGTGGGGCGGCGAAGACATCGTACCCGGTGGACGTCATGCCAAGCGGACGCATGATCTCTTGCTCGATGTAATCCGCATAGGGCCGGCCCGAGACGTTGGTGATGATGCGACCGAGCAGCGCGTAGCCGAAGTTCGAGTACTCGAACTGCGTCTGCGGCGCGCGCGTGAACGGCACGCCTTCGGCCAGCATGCGGGTGAAGTCTTCTTCCGAGAGCGGCGTCTGGCGATCGCCCCAGGGATCGTCGGTGACGAGCCCGCCGACATGCGAGAGCAGATCGCGTACGCGGATGCGCGGGGAGTCCGTCGTCGGATAGCGCCAGCTGCGCATCTCTGGCACGTACGTCTCGGCCAGCGCGTCAAGCTGGAGCCGGCCCTCATCCCGCAGCTTCAGGATCGCCAGCGCCGTGAACGCCTTCGACATCGAGGCGATGCGGAAGAGGCTGTCGCGTTCGACCGGCCGATGCGTGCGGATATCCAGCTCGCCCATCGCCGTGGTGTGCGCGAGCTCGCCGTCGATCACGATCCCGTAGATCAGACCGGGCACATGCGCATCGCGCTGGTATTGCGCGAACACAGCGTCGATCTCGGGGATGACCTGCTCCAGCGTGCGCGGCGCGACGGGTTGCGCGAATGTGGGTGTCGGCGCGAACGCCACGAAGAACACCGCCGCCAACCAGCTCCGCATGAGGTCTCCCCGATCGATGTGGCGCCAAGGTGCCACGTGTTTCGGGGAAAGGCGAGCCTAGCCGCCGATCAGCGCCACGAGCCGGCGTGTGGTGCGCTCCGTCGCGGCGTCGCCCGCCGAGCGGTCGAAGAGCCACACGAACACGATCGCGGTGTACGCCAGATTGAGCGCCGAAGCCGACGGCGACTTGGCCTGGGGCCGCAGGCATCCGAGCATCACATCGGCGGTCCGTTGCATGCGCGCCAGCGCTTGTGCGGGATGAGCGATGTCGAACAGCATGACCCGGCGCACGAACGGCTTCAGCGACAGGTTCTGCTGCAAGCGCTCGATAATCACAGCCGCAAGATTCGGCGCCGCTCGGCCGCGGAAAGCGGCCGCCATGCTGGCGTCCGAGGCTTCACTGATGAACCAGATTGCGTCACGCGAGCCGCGCGGAAAGTGCCGGCGCCAGGCCGCACTGTCTGCGCAGACGTCAACGGCGGCCGCTTGGAGCGTGCACCTGTTCCAACCGGCCTTCGCGGAACGTTCGACCAGAGCCTGGGCCAGTCGGACTTTCTCCGCCGGCGCATCGGTGAGGTCCCACCGCATCAGCCCAGCGCCATGGCGGCGGCGCGGCAAGCGCTCGTCGTTGCTCTCCGCCCGGCTGAGCCGTCCAAGAGCCACACCAGCACTGCGGCGCTATAGGCCAGCACCAGCAGCCAAACGCGAATCTCACCGCTCTTGCCGGCAAGCCGCAGCATGCGCCGGGCCGTGATCCCCGTGCGCGCGAGCGTGTCCGCGGGATGCCACAGGTCGGATCTCGCAAGCGCGGCTACCGCCGGGCGCAAAGACTCGTTGTCCGCGAAGCGCCAGACCAAAACGTCGTACAGTGTCGGCGTTTCGTTCTGCCAGCG
The DNA here is from genome assembly GCF_035627415.1 of Vitreimonas sp. Lineage (GTDB taxonomy): Bacteria > Pseudomonadota > Alphaproteobacteria > Caulobacterales > Aquidulcibacteraceae > Vitreimonas. The sequence continues at coordinate 21,248 of NZ_DASPLU010000038.1, forward strand.
GCGGAGCATGCGCTCGTCTGCGGCTTCGTTCAGGTCGCGCGCGAGCGAGCGGACGCCGCGCGGCCACAAGGCTTTCTCTCGATCTTCGGCGATGCCGCGTTGCGTGCAGAAGCCCCGCAGCGCCGCGGCGTTCCAAGTTGTGGCGGAAGTGGCGAAATCGCTGGCGAGCGACAAACGCTCCGCGCGGGTCACGTCACACCTGCAGCCGATAGCCGCCCGTCTCCGTGATCAGCAGCTTCGGACTTTGCGCGTCGGGCTCGATCTTTTGGCGCAGGCGATAGATGTGCGTCTCCAGCGTGTGCGTCGTCACGTTGGCGTTGTAGCCCCACACTTCGCGCAAGAGTTCGTCCCGCCCGACCGGCTTTTCGCCGGAGCGATAGAGATAGCGCAGGATCGACGCCTCCTTGTCGGTGAGGCGGATCTTCTTCTCCTGCGGATCGACCAGCAGCCGCATGGCCGGGCGGAACTCGTACGGGCCGATGCGATAGACAGCGTCTTCGCTGGCCTCGTGGCTGCGGAGGTGCGCGCGGATGCGCGCCAGCAGCACCGAGAACTTGAACGGCTTCAGCACGTAATCGTTGGCCCCGGCGTCGAGCCCGCGGACCTGCTGTTCCTCTTCCTGGGCGGCGCCGGTCAGCATGATGATGGGCGACTTGACCCCCTGCTCGCGCAATTGGTGGCAGGCGTCAAAACCGTCCATGTCCGGCAGCGACACGTCGAGCACGATCGCCGCCGGCTTGTGCTCGGCTGCGGCGGCGAAGCCCTCGGCGGCGCTGGAGGCGCCAACGCCCCCGAACCCCTCTTCGAGGTCGAACTGCTCGACCAGCGCCTGCCTGAGGTCGGCGTCGTCGTCGATGATGAGGATGATCGTGTCGCGGGCCATCGGTCGTGAACTTACCCTGGAGGTAATGACCATGTCCTTTCAAGCTTTTGCAACCGGGAGCCCTTGGGGAAGGCGGTCAGGCCCGCACGCCGAACAGCGCCGAACCCACCCGGACCTGCGTCGCGCCGAAGCGGATGGCCGTTTCGAAATCATCGCTCATGCCCATGGAAAGTTCCGGTAAGCCGTTGCGGGCGGCGATTTTTGCGAGCAGGCCGAAGTGCATGGCCGGCTCCTCGTCGATGGGTGGAATGCACATGAGGCCAGCGATCGGAAGGCCATAGCGCTCGCGGGCCTCGCGGATGAAGGCGTCGGCCTCGGCGGGGGCGATCCCGGCCTTCTGCGGCTCCTCGCCGGTGTTCACCTGCACCAGCAGCTCCGGGCAACGGCCCGCCTTCTGCGCCGCTTCAGCCAACGCCGCCGCCAGCTTGGGCCGGTCGAGGCTGTCGATGGCGTCGAACAGGCGGACCGCGTCGAGCGCCTTGTTGGACTGGAGCGGTCCGATGAGTCGCAGACGCAGATCGGGATGGCGCGCGCGCCGTTCGGCCCAGCGCGCCTGCGCTTCCTGGACTCGGTTCTCGCCGAACAAACACTGCCCGGCCGCGAGCATCGCTTCGATCCGCTCGTCCGGCTGTTGCTTTGACACCGCGACCAGCGCAACTGCATCGGGCGCGCGGCCGGCGGCGTGGGCGGCGGCGGCGATGCGGGCAAGGAGCGAAGCGCGCGCGGCGGCGATTTCGGAGGCGATGTCCATGAGCTCGGTTCACGCACTAGCCGCGCAAGCGCAGCGCCTCAACCGCGATGCGGGCGGGCCGGCCATTCCGGCGCTGTTTTTCTTCACCGACCCCAAGCGCACGCCCGACCCCTGCGCCATCGCCCGCCGCCTGCCGCGCGCGACGGCGATCGTCTATCGCCACTTCGGCGCGGCGGAACGTGCGCAAACCGCGGGGAAACTGGCTTCGATCGCGCGCGCCCGCGGGCTCCTTCTACTGATCGCCGCCGATCCGGAGCTGGCGCAGCGCGTGGGCGCCGACGGCGTGCATTGGCCGGAAAGGCTGACGGCCGCGCGCGTAGGCCGGCTCATGACGGTGAGCGCCCACGGCGCCGAAGGCCTCGCCCGGGCCGAAGCAGCGGGCGCCGACGCGTGCGTGCTCGCGCCCATTTTTCCCACCCGCAGTGCGTCTGGCCGGCCGCCGCTCGGCCTCTTCCGCGCCAGCCAGCTGGCGCGCGCGGCGCGAACGCCGGTGATCGCTCTGGGCGGGGTGAACGCGGACACGGCGCGGCGCCTCGGCGGACGCGGCTTCGCGGGGCTGGCGGCTGTGGACGCGTTCGCGGCTTAGAAGCGGAACGCGGACTCGATGCGGACATCGGCGCGCGGCTCGTCGCGCGGGTCGACCGGGGCGATGGCGATCGGGCGCTCTTCAGTTTCGACGCTGACTTCGCCGCCCACGCGCATGTTCGGCGTGAACTGGTAATAAGCGCCGAGCGAAGCCTGATCGCCGCGGCTGCCTTCCGGCGACCGTTCGATGCGCTGGGCTTCCCTCAGGTCAACCGTGACGCCCCAACGCTGGTTGAGCGTCCAGGCCGGCGCCAGGATGCGGTCGTTCTCGTTCTCGCCGGTGATCGACTCGGTCACGCCGTTCGAGGTGGTGAACCGCTGGTACCAGGGAACCGCCGCGCGCGTGGCCGTGGTTTCCACCGGGCTGACCGAGGCGGCCGGGGCCTGCTGCGCATGCGCGACGCCGGCCGTCGCCAGAACGGCGGCTCCCGCGATCACGAATGTAGCTGGCCGAAACACCCGACTCTTCCCCTCAGCTCTAGGCCCTAGCTGCCCACTATAACCGAATCGCTTGGGCGGTGCTGTGAATTTAAGGTCACACGTCCCAGCGAATATTTCGTCAAAATCTTGGCGGCGGCCTTTGTTCCCGATCTGCTCGCGATTTCCCCGATTAGTGAATCTGGAGAACTCGCAGCCACAACATAGCCAGCTTCGCAGTGGACCACTGGTTCTCATCCGGGCGCATGATATATGGGCTGCCCCGCCCGGGGATGAAGGCGGCGGTAACGATCACCTGGAGGGAATATCTGATGACGCAGGCTGGGCGGACGCTCTTGAAGGGCGCTCTCTTCATGGTGGCGGCCGTAGCGCTTTCGGCGTGCTCGATGTTCCGCGGCGACGACAGCCCGGCCGGGCAATCGCGCGCCGACGCCGACCGTGATCGCGGCGGCATTTCCCTGTTCGGCGGCGGCGGCGGCGACGACCAGGAAGCCGGCATCGGCGTCAACTCGTTCCTGTGGCGCGCTTCGCTGGACACGCTGAACTTCATGCCGCTCGAGTCGGCCGATCCGTTCGGCGGCGTCATCATCACCGATTGGTACTCGGACCCGACCACGCCGAACGAGCGCTTCAAGGCGACCGTCTACATCCTCGACACGCGCCTCAGGGCCGACGCGCTCAACGTCTCGATCTTCAAGCAGACGCAGGCGAACGGCCAATGGGTCGACGCGGCGGTGGATCCCGACACCGAGATTCAGATCGAGAACGCGATCCTGACGCGCGCGCGCCAGCTGCGACTTAGCAACGTCCGCTAGACAAGAGCGTTCGTTTTTCGTCTTAACAGCGCTCCGGAAGGGGCGTGAGCAGCCATGTCGTCAAGGTACAATCATCGCGAAGTCGAGCCGAAGTGGCGCGCCCGCTGGGCCGACGCCGGCATCGACCGCGCGCTCTCGCCAGAGCAAGCCAAGGGCAAGAAGAAGGCCTACGTCCTGGAGATGTTCCCCTATCCGTCGGGGCGCATCCATGTCGGCCATTCGCGCAACTACACCATGGGTGACGTGATCGCGCGCTTCCGGCGCGCGAACGGCTACAATGTGCTGCACCCGATGGGCTGGGACGCGTTCGGCCTGCCGGCGGAAAACGCCGCGATGGAGCGCGGCATCCATCCTAAGGGCTGGACCTACGACAACATCGCCGCGATGCGCGAGCAGCTGAAGCTGCTCGGCCTCGCCATCGACTGGTCGCGCGAACTCGCGACCTGCGATCCGGCCTATTACAAACACCAGCAAGCGATGTTCCTGGCCTTTTGGAAAAAGGGGCTCGTCTATCGCAAGAAGCAGAAAGTGAACTGGGACCCGGTCGACATGACCGTGCTCGCCAACGAGCAGGTGGTCGACGGCAAGGGCTGGCGCTCCGGCGCGCCGGTAGAGACGCGCGAACTCGAACAATGGATGTTCCGCGTCACCGCCTACGCTGAAGATTTGCTGCAAGCGATCGGCGGCCTCGACAAATGGCCGGACAAAGTGCGGCTGATGCAGTCGAATTGGATCGGCAAAAGCCAGGGCGCCAAGATTTGGTGGGACATCGCCGCATTTCCTCCCCCGCTTGCGGGGGAGGTGGCGAGCGCCAGCGAGCCGGAGGGGGCGCGTGCAACTGCCCCCTCCGTCGCCTTCGGCGACACCTCCCCCGTAAACGGGGGAGGAAAGAGCGAGCCCAATCATGCGCGCGACCCGATCGAAATCTACACCACGCGCCCGGACACATTGTTCGGCGCGAGCTTCCTCGCGCTCGCGCCCGATCATCCGCTGACGAAAGCGATCGCCAAGCACAATCCGGCGGTGGCGAAATTCATCGAGGAATGCGCCCATCTCGGCACGTCGGAGGCCGACATCGAGAAAGCGCCGAAATTCGGCGTCGATCTCGGCGTGCGCGTGCGCCACCCGTTCGATCCGGATTGGATTTTGCCGGTGTGGGGCGCGAATTTCGTGCTCTCGACCTACGGCACGGGCGCAATCTTCGGCTCGCCCGCCGGCGATCAGCGCGATTTGGACTTCGCCAACAAATACAAGCTGCCGTTCAAGCCGGTGGTGCTGCCGCCCGGCGCCGATGCCGCGACGCATACGATCACAACCGAAGCCTTCACCGGCGACGGCGTGATCTACAATTCGCGCTTCCTCGACGGCCTTTCCACGCGCGACGCGATCGCGCGCGCGATCGACGAACTGGTGAAGCTCGGCAAGGGCGAGGCGACGACGCAATGGCGTCTGCGCGACTGGGGCGTCTCGCGCCAGCGTTATTGGGGTTGCCCGATCCCGGCGATCCACTGCGCCAAATGCGGCGTCGTGCCGGCGCCGGCCGAGAGTTTGCCGATCGCGCTGCCCGAGGACGTGACGTTCGACAAGGACAGGCCCGGCAATCCGCTCGACCGCCATCCGACTTGGAAGCATGTGAAGTGCCCCTCCTGCGGCGGCGAGGCGCAGCGCGAGACCGATACGCTCGACACGTTCGTGGATTCGAGCTGGTACTTCGCCCGCTTCACCGATCCGAACAATCCGGACGCGCCGTTCGACAGGAAACTCGCCAGTTATTGGCTGCCGGTCGATCAGTATGTCGGCGGCGTGGAGCACGCGGTGCTGCACCTTTTGTATGCGCGCTTCTTCACCCGCGCGATGCGCGACTGCGGCTATCTCGACGGCCCCGCCAACGGCGAACCCTTCGCCAGCCTCTTCACGCAAGGCATGGTGGTGCATGAGACGTACAAGTCTCAGAGCGGCGCTTGGCTGTTGCCGGAAGAGACGGACGTAAAAGACGGCAAGCGTATCGATCTCGCCACCGGCCAAGCCGTCGAAATCGGCGCCATCGAGAAGATGTCGAAGTCCAAAAAGAACGTCGTCGATCTCGACGCGTTCGTGCAGGATTTCGGCGCCGATGTCGCCCGCTGGTTCGTGCTCTCCGATTCACCGCCGGAGCGCGATGTGGAATGGACCGCCTCCGGCGTCAAAGGCGCCTGGGGCTTCGTGCAGCGCGTGTGGACGCTGGTGGACAATCACGGCCACCCCGCGCCCAAGGAAAAAGACGCGGCGCCCGCCACGAACCCCGAAGCGCACGCCCTGCGTCAGCTGGCGCACCGCACCATCCAGGCCGTCACCGACGACATCGAGCACTTCCGCTTCAACGTCGCCGTCGCGCGCTGCTACGAGCTGGTCAACGCCATCGCCAAGCTGAAGGCTGACGATGGCGGCTCGATCTTCGCTCGCGGCGAAGCGCTGCGCATCCTGATCCAGCTGATCTCTCCGTTCATGCCGCACCTGGCGGAGGAGTGCTGGGAGAAGCTGGGCCTGGTCGGCTTCGTCGCCGTCGAGCCCTGGCCGGTCGCCGACCCGGCCCTGGCGGCGCGCACCACGGTGACGCTGCCGATCCAGGTGAACGGTAAGAAACGCGCCGAGATCGAGGCGCCCAAGGGCGCGGCCGAGGCCGATGTCCGGGCGCTCGCGCTGCAACACGCTGCGGTTAAGCCCTTCCTGGAGGGCGTCACCATCCGCAAGGTCATTGTCGTTCCCGACAGGATCGTGAATATCGTTGCCAATTGAGATTTGGGCGGATCGAGTTTTCATCGTCATTCCGGGGCTCGGCGCAGCCGAGAACCCGGAACCCAGGGGCAATTGAGGCGCCCTACGATCCCCTGGGTTCCGGATCGCGCTTACGCGCGTCCGGAATGACGAGCTAAGGTGATCGCTCCGGAGTGCCTTGTATGCGTGTGCTCATCGCCAGTCTGACACTGCTTCTGGCCGCCTGCGGCTTCCAGCCCATGTACGCGCCCGCCGGCGGCGGCCCCGCCATCGGCCCTGTCTCGATCGAGGAGATCGAAGGCAAAGCCGGCCACGTGCTGCGCACCGAGCTCAGCCGCATCCTTTCGGTCGAGAACGGCGATGCCCCACCGTCACAGCTCGAGATCACGCTGCTCGAACAAGTCACCCCGCTCGGCATCCGCCGCGACGAGTCCGCCACGCGCGCCGAGCTTCGCCTGATCGCCAATTACGTGCTGACGCCGCCGCAGCCCGGCGCGCAAGTGATGCGCGGCTCGGTCGTCACCGTTGTCAATTACGACATCCCCACCGCCGCCTTCGGCGAGATCGCCGCGCAGGACGATGCGCGCGAGCGCGCGGCCGAGACCATGGCGCAACGCTTCCGCGCCGAGCTTGCGCTGCGTATGGCGCAGGCGCGCGAGGCCGGCGCGGCGCGGTGAAAATCCAGGGCGCCTCGATCCGGCGCTTCCTCGACAAGCCGGACAAAACCGTCCGCGCTGTCCTGCTCTACGGTCCCAACGAAAGTTTCAGCCACGAAGCGGCGCAAAAGCTCGCCGCCTGGGCTGTCGGCAAGAGCGACGATCCCTACGCAATCACCAAACTCGGCGACGACGACATCAAGAAAGACGCCGCGCGGCTCGTCGATGCGCTCTCGGCGCAGTCGCTGCTGGGCGGGCCGACCGTGGTGTGGGCGCGCCTCGCCGGCAAAGGCGCGGACGCGGCCATCGTCGATGCGCTCGAAGGCTACGAGCGTGACGAGCCGCTCGGCTATCTCATCGTCGAAGCCGGCGATCTCGGCTCGACGGCCGAGCTGGTGAAGAAGTTCACCGCCGCCAAGAACGCCGCCGTTATCGCCTTCTACGAAGAGACCGACGCCGAGCGCGCCCAGCACGCGCGCACGCTGGCGAAGGAAATGAGCATCACGTTCGAACGCGATGCGGAGGAGACGTTTCTAAGCGCCCTGCCCGTCGATCGCGGCCTCGCGACGAAAGAAATCGAGAAGCTGGCGCTCTACGCCCACGGCCTCGGCCGCCCCATCAGCACGGCCGATCTCGAAGCGCTGATGACGGACGAAGGCGAAAGCGCGCTCGACGCCGCCAGCCTCGCCGCCGCGCAAGGCCGCGCGGCGCAAGCGGTGGAAGCGCTCGCCCGCATCGACGCGCTCTCCGGCGTCTCAGCGTTGCGTGCGCTGCTCAGGCGCATGCATCAATTGCGCGAGGCGCGCCTCTTGATGGATGGCGGCATGAGCGCGACCGACGCCGTCGGCAAACTCCGCCCGCCCGTGTTTTGGAAAGAGCGCGACGCCGTCGCCGCGCAAGTCCGGCTCTGGAGCGGCAAGAAACTCAACGCCGCTTTCGACATCCTCTGGGCCGCCGAACTCCGCTCCAAGACCGCCGGCGCCCCGCAAGAGCTGATCGCCGCCGACGCCTATCGCGGCGTTGCGAAGCTGGTGGGTTAGCAATTAGGCCGCGGCCTTAGATCCAGCCCCACTCGTCGCCGAGCGTCGCCAGCGCGCCGGCGGATTGGATCGCATTGCCGTTCAACAGCCAGACGAACACGGTGCCGGTGTCGTTGTTCTGCCAGGCGACGTCATCGCGGCCATCGCCGTTGAAATCGCCTACGGTCTGCAGAGTCCATTCGGCGGGGTCGATGCTGGCCAGCACGCCCGCGCTCGTCAGCACGCCGTTCTCCATCTGCCAGCTGACGATCAAGCCGTCGTCGCGCTGCCAGATCAGGTCGGAATAGCCGTCGCCATTGATGTCGGCGACCGCGCCCAGGCTCCATTCAGTTCCAGCGAACGCAGACGTCGGCGCCGCGCCGGCGATGCTCATGCCGTCCATGTTCCAGATGAAAGAGAGCCCGTCGTCGCGCCGCCACAACAGATCTTCGCGGCCGTCACGATTGAAATCGCCGACGCCGTCGAGCGTCCATTCCGGGCCGAGCGCCGTCAGCGCGCCCCCGTTGACGATCGCCGCGCCATCCATCTGCCACATGACAACGGTGCCGTCGGCATGGCGCCAAATGAGATCGTCCTTCCAGTCGCCGTTGAAGTCGCCGGCGGCGAGATAGCTCCATTCGGAGCTAAGCGTCAGGACGTCGGCTTCGGCCTCGATCGCGGCGCCGTTCATTTGCCAGTTGAACACGCGTCCGTTGGCATCCTGCAGCAGGAGGTCGTCGCGCCAGTCGCCGTTGAAGTCCGCCGTGCCAAGCACGGTCCACCCCGGCGTCAGCGTCGCGAGCCCTTGCACCGATGTGATGGCTGTGCCGTTGACGCTCCAGCTCGCCAGGAAGCCGTCATTGCGCAGAAACAGCATGTCCGACGTGCCGTCGCCGGTGAGCGTCCGGTTCGGCGCGCGCAGATAGACGTCGCCCCCGCCGACAAACGTGACGTGCTCGACGTTCACGTACGTGTCCGTTTCATCCGAATACGTGAACGTCCAACTGCCGTCAGGATTCCGATGCCAGGTCGCGGTTGCCGCCGTCCATGCGAACTGGGCGGAATCGTACCCTTCGCCGCCGTCGAAGAAGCCGACGTCCAAGCTCCCATTGAAGAAATCGTCCCCGGCGCCGCCATAAAACGTGTCGTTGCCCCAGTGACCCTCGAAGCTGTCATTGCCGTCGCCGCCGTGCGCGGTGTCGTTGCCGAAATAGCCGATCAGCACATCGTCGCCTGCGCCGCCGTGGAGCGTGTCGTTGCCATCCTCGCCGTCCACCACGTCGTTGCCGGCGCCGCCATCGAGGGTGTCGTCGCCGTAATAGCCTTCCATATGATCGTCGCCGTCGTCACCGTAGATTTGATCGACGTCGTGACCCCCGACCATTGTGTCGTTGCCGCCGTCGCCGTGAACGACATTGAGTCCCGAGCCTGCATTGATGACGTCGTCGCCGCCGCCGCCATGGATCTCGTCGTTGCCGTACTCCGCGTCGAACGTGTCCGCCCCGGCGCCGCCATAGATCGTGTTGTCGCCCGTCTGCGCATCGAACACGGCGCCTGAATCGTCGCCGTAATAGACATCGTCGTAGAAGCTGCCCTCGATCGTCTCGACGCCCACGAACGTGGCGACCGCGCCGTTGGTGAACGTCACCGTGCCGGCCGGCATGTTGATCACCAACGCAGTCGCGCCGAAGGAGAGCCGATCGAGTCCTGCGCCGCCGTCGAAGTGCTGGTTGGCCGGCGTCACGACCTGGAAGCCGGACAATATGTCGTCGCCCGCGCCGCCCTCGACGTGATCGGCGCCGTCGGCCGCGCTGATCGTGTCGGCGCCATCGCCGCCGTAGAGCTGATCGTCACCGGCGCCGCCGAAAAGCGAATCGTTGCCGACACCCCCATGGATATCGTCGTGGCCGGCGTCGCCGCGCAGCGTGTCGTCGCCGCCTGCACCGTCGAGCCAATCGTCAGCGTCGCCCGCGGTGAAGGCGTTGGCGTTGGCGTCTCCGGTCAGATGATCGGCGGCGGCGCCCGTGGTCACGTTTTCGATCGCCGTGATGAGGTCGCTCACGCCGTTGTGCGAAGCGGCGCTCGTCGCGAGGTTCAGCGTGACGCCCTGCCCGGACGCCGAATAGTCCAACGTGTCCGCGCCGCCGCCGCCGTCGATCGTGTCGGCCCCGTCGCCGGCGACGAACGTGTCGTTGCCGATGCCGCCGGTCATCACATCGCCGCCGGCGCCGCCATCGAGCGTGTCGTTTCCGTCGCCGCCTTCGATCGTATCGACGCCGGCATAGCCGAACAGATTGTCGTTGCCGCCGAGGCCCATCAGGCCGTTGTCTTGATCGTTGCCGTAAATGGAGTTCGCCAGCGCGTTGCCGGTGCCGAAGCGCGCGGCGCCCAGCAGCGTCAAATTCTCGAACACCGCCGAAAGCGCGTAGTCGTAACCGACGAAGATGTGATCGCTGCCGCTCGCGCCGGTCTCGCTGATCGTGTCGTCGACATCGATGTAATAGGAATCGCCGCCCTCGCCGCCGACCAGCGTATCGAAGCCCGCCTCGCCGCGGAGCACGTCGCTGCCGCCGCCGCCGCTCAGCAAGTCGTCGCCGCCGCCGCCATAGAACGTGTCGCTGCCGTTGCCGCCATAGAACTCCTCGAGGAAGTCCGAGCCATAGGCCGTGTTGGTCCAGCTGGCGAAGGTGATGCTGATGCCGCCTTCGACATTGCGGATCGTGTTGAAGGTGGAGAGCTGGCCGACGCCGCCGGTGCTGAGCGGGCGCAGATCGACCGCCGCGTTGGCGCCCAAGCCGCTCAGATCGATCAGCGCGAGGTCGTTGCCGGTCCCGCCATCGAAATTGTCGAACGCGCCGCCGCTCAGGAAATCGTCGCCGCCTTCGCCACGGAGATCGTCGCTGTTGGTATCCGGGATCGGGCTGGCGATGCCGCCGGAGACGAACAGGTCGTTGTCGGCAAGGATGTCCGAGCCTTCGCCGCCGCGGATGAAGTCGTTGCCGCCTTCGCCGAGCAGCAGATCGTCGCCGGCGTCGCCAAGGATCGTATCGTTGCCAAAGCCGCCGATGACCGTATCTGCGCCGTCGCCGGCATTGATCGTATCGTCGCCGCCAAAGCCGCCTAGCGTGTCGTCGCCGCCGAAGCCGTTGATCGTGTCGGCAGAATTCGTGCCGGAGATCGGATCCGCGTTTGGCGTGCCGTTGAATGTCGGCATTTGACTTCCCCACCCGATATTTCGGCTGAGGTTAATTGCCCAAGGCGTGTCCGGCAACGACAGGACTGTGAACATGGTGGCGCCGCTGCAGAGCGTGACCACCGTCACATCGTCCTGCGCCGGCAGCGCCTAGGTTCTCCTCATCGAAGCGATGGCGCTTCGGCCAGAGGAGCACCTGAGATGACCAAGTTTTATTCGATCCTGTTCGCGGCGCTGCTGATGGCCCCGGCCGCCTACGCCACCTTGAACCAAGCCGCCCTGATCGTCGCCTAAGCGCCAAAGCCCAGTTTCAAGAGCAATCCCATGACCAAGTTTTACGCCCTGATCGCCGCCTGCGCCGTGTTCGCGCCGTTCGCGATGGCGACCCTCAACCAAGCCGCCCAAATCGTCGCGTAGCTCCCCGCGAACGATCGCCCCCCAGGGGCGGCGCACAAGCAAGGCCGCGGAGGATGCTCCCCCTCCGCGGCCTTCGCTTTTTCAAACATTACAATCTATCCCCGCCCCTCCGGACCGGGCGTATACTGCCGCCATCGTCTTCGCTGGAGGGCAGTTGGTACCCTGTTCAGCCGACGCGAAGACGGTGCGATCGAGCGTGAAGCGGCAAGGCTTCTTCGAAACGCGAGCGCGGACTGGGCGTCCGCGCGGCGCGCGAGGAAGGCGGCGGATCCGAGCGAAGCGAGCGCGTGGCGAGCGCAACTACTCGCCAGCTCCAACCGCCGTAGCGCCGAAGCCGCAGAAGCCCGCGCCAAACGCGGGAAGAGGCACAGGGGCCTGTCGTCGAACACGACAACCCGCGCGCCGCCGGCCGAGCCGCCTACCAGGGTGAAATACCCCTGGCGACGGCGCCGGCGCCCCAACGATCGCGGAGACGCGGGCTTTCGCGTCATAACGCGCCGAACCAACGGCGCACTTTCTTTGACGCGCGACCCCGCGTCTCCGGCCCTCCGCTTTTCGCGTGACGCGAGAGCGAACAAAAGCCGTGCGCGATTTCCGTTTTCGCGGTCGGGTAGACTGAAAAGCTATAGCGCCGCGGGTTGATTGGCCGGGCCCGCGCCGCTAGCCAAGCTGCTCACAACAAGAACAGGCGCCGGGGAGAGACATGGAAACGACCAAGAAAGGCGGCGTGCCGCTGCATTGGCTGATGCTGCTCGGCTTCGCCGTCGGCCTCGGCGCCGGGCTCTATGTCAATCTCAACATCGGCCCGGAGACGGACTGGGTGGTGTGGCTGACGGCCAACGTCACCGGCCCGCTCGGTCAGATCTTCCTGCGCCTCCTCTTCATGCTGGTGCTGCCGCTGCTGTTCAGCGCGCTCGTCATCGGCGTCGCCGAGATGGGCGATTTGGGCGCGCTCGGCCGTGTCGGCTGGAAGACGCTGCTGATGACGATCGTCGTCTCCACCATCGCCGTGTTGATCGGTCTCGGCATGGTCAACGCGTTGCGACCCGGCGACGGCGTCGATCCCGCGCTGGCTCAGCAGCTCTTGTCGCAAGGCGCCGAGGGCGCCGCCGGCATCGTCGAGAATGCGCCGGACCAGGTGAATCTCGGCCAGTTTTTCCTCGAGCTGGTCCCCTCGAACGTGTTCTCGGCCGCCAGCGACAATCTCGTGCTGCCTGTGATGGTGTTCGCGCTGCTGTTCGGCATCGGCCTCGTCATGACGCGTTCGCCGGCGACCGATCAGCTGCAGCAGACCATCAACGGCCTGTTCGAGGTGATGATGAAGCTCATCAACCTCGTCATCAAACTGGCGCCCATCGCCATCGCCTGCCTGATGTTCAACCTGGCCGCGCTGTTCGGCTGGGATTTATTGGTGCGGCTCGCCGCCTTCACCGGCGTCGCCGTGGCGGCGATGGCGATTCACATGTTCGTCGTCTATCCGCTGGTGCTGCTGATCTTTGGCGGCAAGAATCCGTTCGCGTTTTTCGGCCAGGTGCGCGAGCCGATGGTGGTCGCGTTCTCGACCGCCTCCTCAAACGCGACGTTGCCGATCTCGCTGCGCGCCGCCGAAACCGAGCTCAAGCTGCCGCGCAAGATCTCGCGCTTCGTGCTGACCGTCGGCGCCACCGCCAACCAGAACGGCACCGCCTTGTTCGAGGGCGTGACGGTGCTGTTCCTGGCGCAGTTTTTCGGCATTGACCTGACGCTGACTCAGCAGGTCATCGTCATGCTGGTGTGCATTTTGGGCGGCATCGGCACCGCCGGCGTGCCGGCCGGGTCCCTGCCGGTGATCGCCATGATCCTGGTGATGGTCGGCGTGCCGCCCGAAGGCATCGGCCTCGTGCTCGGCGTCGACCGCTTCCTCGACATGTGCCGCACCACGCTCAACGTCACGGGCGACCTGGTGGTGGCGACAGTGGTGTCGCGCGGCGAAAAGGACCCGGTCGAGGCCGTCGCGCCGGCCGTGACTCCGGTCACATCGCCCAGCTGAGGGCCGCATTAGGTTCTCCTCATCGAAGCGATGGCGCTTCGGCCAGAGGAGCACCTGAGATGACCAAGTTTTATTCGATCCTGTTCGCGGCCCTGATGTTCGCGCCGATGGCCTACGCCACGCTGAACCAAGCCGCGATGATCGTCGCCTAAGCGCCAATCCAGTTTCGAGAGCATTCCAATGACCAAGTTTTACGCCCTGATCGCCGCCTGCGCCGTGTTCGCCCCCGTTGCGCTGAGCGTGATGAACCAAGCCGCCCAAATCGTCGCGTAGCTCCCCGCGAACGATCGCCCCCAGGGACGGCGCACAAGCAAGGCCGCGGAGGATGCTCCCCCTCCGCGGCCTTCGCTTATGAAAATCTATCCGCCCCCTCTCCGCGCGGCCGTACAATCCCTCTGCATCCAATCGCGGCCCGGAACGCGTCCACGACAGGAAGCTTTCGAGAGGGACAGCATGAGAGTCGTTCTAGCCGCGGCCGTATTTCTTTCCGCCATCGCCGCGCCCGCCGCCGCCCAAACCCGCGCCTTCGATCCGCGCGCCTACCAGGACCGCGTCGTCGGCGAACCGACGCAAGTGCTCGTGCTCGGCACCCCGCACTTGAGCGGCGCGCCCGACGACTTCGATCCCGCCGTGCTGGAGCCCCTGCTTGACCGGCTCGCCGCCTTCGATCCCGACATTATCGCCATCGAAGCCCTCTCCGGCGAAAGCATCGACGCGCTCTGGCGCTATCGCGACATCTACCCTGAGAGCGCGACGAGCTATGGCGGCCGCCCGATGACTATGGCCGCCGGCGTGCGCCACGGCCTGCAGCGCGACTTTCCAGACGCCGAAGCCGAAGTGCGCCGCACGCTCGCCGACTGGCCGGCCGAGCCTACGGCCGCACAGCGGCGCAGACTGGCGGCGCTGTTCGTCGCTTCCGGCGATCCGAGCTCGGCCTTGGTGCAATGGTGGCGACTCGATCCCGCCGAGCGCATTGCCGAGGACGGCGTCAGCGCGCTGATGGTCGAGCAGATGGCGCAGTACGACACGCGCAAGAACGAGAACCACATGATCGGCGCGCGCCTCGCCGTGCGGCTCGGCTTGGAGCGGCTCTATCCGGTCGATGACCACAGCAGCGACGATATCGGCTCTGCGCGCATCGCCGATCTCGAAGCGCTGATGAGCCAAGCCTGGATGGCCGAACTGATGCGCGACCCCGCGTTCACCCCGCTGCGCGAAGCGGCGCGCAATCTGCGCACGCCGAGCCAAGCGCTCGACACCTATCGCATGCTCAACGCCCCGCGCACCGGGCACACCGACGCGAACGGCCAGTGGCTCAACATGATCAACCGCGAAACGCCGAACGCCATCGGCCGCACCCGCGTCGCCGACTGGGAGGTGCGCAATCTCCGCCAGGTCGCCAACATCCGCGAAGCGATGGCGCAACAGCCCGGCGCGCGCGTGCTCGTCATTGTCGGCTCCGCGCACAAGCCATGGTTCGACGCGTACCTGCGCATGATGACGGACGTGGAGGTGGTCGACGCAAGCCGCGTGCTACGCTGAGCGCTTGGCCTTGATCAGCGCCGCTGCGCCGCGGTCGAGCGTGTCGTCGCGCTTGGCGAAGCAGAGGCGCACCAGGTTGGGCGGATCGGGATTGGGGTAGAAGCCGGAGAGCGGAATGGTGGCGACGCCGTGCTCGATCGCATGCTGCGCGAAGGCGACATCGCTCATGCCGATGCCGGAGGCGGGAAGATCGATGCTGACGAAATAGGCGCCCTTCGCCGGCAGCAGCACATAGCCCTCGCCTTCCAGCGCGGAGACAAGCCGGTCGCGCGAGCGCTGAAAAGCGGCGCGCATCTCGTCGAAGTAGGAGGCGTCCTTGCCCAGCGCATAGGTGACGGCGCGCTGCAGATTGGGCGGCGTCGTGAAGGTGAGGAATTGATGCGCCTTGGCGAACTGATCCGTCAAAGCCGGCGCGCCGCAGGCGAAGCCGACCTTCCAGCCGGTCAGCGAAAACATCTTGCCGGCGGAGCCGATTTTCAGCGTCCGCTCGCGCAGGTGTTCGAGCATCGAGACGTGGCGCACGCCGTCGAACGTCACGTGCTCCCACACCTCGTCGCTGATGACGATGGCGCCGTGTTCACGGCAAAGCTCGGCCAGCAGCGCCAACTCGTCCGCGCTCATTACGCTGGCGCACGGATTGTGCGGCGTGTTGATGACGACGACGCGCGTGCGCTCGCTGAACGCCGCCGCGAGCGCCCCACGCTCCAAACGCCAATGCGGCGGATGGAGCCGGACGATCCGCGGCGCGCCGCCGGCCCTCAGCACCATCGGCAGATACGCATCGTACATCGGCTCGAACAGCACGACTTCGTCACCCGGCTCGATGAACGCCAGCAGCGCCGCGGCGATCGCTTCAGTGGCGCCGGATGTGATGGTCACCTCGCGCTGCCAATCGAGGTCGATCTGCTGGTGCGCACGATAATGCGCAGCCACGGCTTGGCGCAGCTCCGGCAGGCCGCGCATCGGCGGATATTGGTTGGGCCCGTCGAGCGTCGCGCGCGCGGCCGCTTCGAGGATGTCGCGCGGGCCGCCGTCCTCGGGAAAGCCCTGGCCGAGATTGACCGCACCCTTCTCCGCCGCGAGGCGCGACATGGTCTCGAACACCGTGGTGCCGAGCGAAGCGTAGACGCTGTTCATGCGCCGGCAGTAAGCGCGAAGCGCGCGCTTGCGCCAAGCGTGAAAATCTATCCTCCCCCTCTCCGCGCGCGCTTACACTGCGCCGTCACGATGGAAGGAGGATCAGATCAGAACCCGCCGCGCAGCCTGCGGATCACGTCATCAAGCTGTTCAAGCGTCTTGTAGGCGATCTTCACTTCGCCGGCGCCGTTCTTGTCGGTGATCGTGACCTCGAGCCCGAGCGCGTTAGAGAGCGATTGCTCCAGCGCGCGCGTGTCGGCGCTCTTCGTCTCGATCCCGCCGGGCGTCACGCGCGGACCGTGCTTTTCGTCCTTGGCGATCTGGGCCAAGCGTTCGACTTCGCGGACGTTCAGCCCTTCGGTGATCGCCTTCTGCGCCAGGCCGCGCGGATCGGGCGCGGTGAGGATCGCGCGCGCATGGCCCGACGAAAGTCGCCCGTCACGCACCATCTCCTGCAGATCGTCCGGCAGCGCCAGAAGGCGCAGCATGTTTGCGATATGCGGGCGCGACTTGCCGACCGCGTCGGCGATTTCCTGCTGCGTGCGTCCGAAGCGATCGATCAAAGCCTGGAAGCCTTGGGCCTCTTCGATCGGGTTGAGATCCGTGCGCTGCACGTTCTCGACGATCGCGATCTCGAGCACTTCGACTTCGTTGAGCTCGCGGATCACCGCCGGAATCGAATGCAGGCCCGCGCGCTGCGCGGCGCGCCAGCGGCGTTCGCCGGCGACGATCTCGAAGCGGCCGTCCGCGATCGGGCGAACCAGGATCGGCTGCAGCACGCCGTGCGTGCGGATCGAGGACGCGAGCTCGCTCAGGTCCGCTTCGTCGAAGTGCTTGCGCGGCTGTTGCGGATTGCGCTGCACCAGGTCGATCGGGATCGAACGCGGGCCGTCGCTGGCCGCCGCCTGCGTTTGGGCCGGCGCAGGCGCCGCGACAGGAGCAGGCGCGGGCGCTTCGACCACTGGCGGCGCGACAGGCGCTTCGTTCACGACCGGTGGCGCAACCGGAGCAGGCGACGGCGCCGGGGTCGGCTGCGCGTTGGTGATCGGCAGTTCGAACACGTTGCGCGGCGGCTCGATCGGCGCGCGCGGCGCTTCGGCTTGGGGATTGATCGGATTGTTGTTCGCCGGCTTCGGCGGTTCGGTGCGCACCGGTTCGCCGAGCAGAGCCGAGAGGCCGCGTCCCAATCCCCGTCTCGCAAACTCGCTCATCGTCCCGTCTCCTGCACACCCGACCCGATTCGGTATGCTTAACAACTTGCTGGGCAATCCTTGCCCATGGGTAAAAATTTCCGGCCCTTCCTCACGCCGCGTTCAACAAACGCTCGCGATCAATCAGCTCTTTCGCAAGCTTGATGTAGGCTTTGCTGCCGGCGGCGTTCTGATCGTAGATGATCGCGGGCAGCCCGTGGCTCGGCGCCTCGCTGATGCGCACATTGCGCGGGATCACCGTCTCGTAGACTTTGTCTGGAAAGTGCGCCCTCACCTCTTGCGCCACTTGCTCAGAAAGCGACGTGCGCTTGTCGTACATGGTCAGCACAACGCCTTGGATCTCGAGCGCGGGATTGAGGTTCACCTTCACCGCGTTGATGGTCGCCAAAAGCTGCGCGAGGCCTTCGAGCGCGAAGTATTCCGTCTGCAGCGGCACCAGGATCCCGTCCGCCGCCGTCAGCGCATTCACCGTCAGCACGTTCAGCGACGGCGGGCAGTCGATCAGCACGTAGTCGATGCCGAGCGACTGTTCGGCGCGGAATTGATCGATCGCATTACGCAGAAAGAATTGCGGCTGCGCTTCGCCCATAAGCTCGCCTTCGACGCCGGAAAGGCGCGCATCGCCAGGCGTGATGTAGAGTTGCGGCACCTTCGTCGGCAGGATCGCCTTGGCCAGCGGCAGTTGGCCGACCAGCACGTCATAACTGGTGACGCTGCGGTCGTGCGGATGAATGTCGAGGCCCGTAGAGGCGTTGCCCTGCGGGTCGGTGTCGAAGATCAGCACGCCTTTCCCAGCCGCCGCCAGGGCTGTGCCGAGATTGATCGCGGTCGTCGTCTTGCCTACGCCGCCCTTCTGGTTGGCGATCGCCAAAGCGCGCATGTCCCACTCCTTTGCAGAGCGACAGGATCAGGCGGCCCTTGTAACGCGTACAATGCGGCCGCGCGGATCGCTGAGGCTCTCCAGCACGTCTGCCCGGTACGCCCCACCATTCAGGACGTCTGTCGCGGCGGCCAGCTCGGCGTCGAGGTTCGCGCCTTTTGGGAAGAGCCCGATCGCGCCGCGATCGAGAATCGGCTTCGCATAGGGGATGAGTCGGTTCAAGGGCGCGAGGGCGCGGGCGGTAACCACGTCATATGGGCCGCGACCGGCGCCAAAAGCCTCGATCCGCTGGTTGAAGACCGTCACCGGCAGGCCCGCTTCCTCAGCTACCGCGCGCAGGAAGGCCGCCTTTTTCCCGGTGGATTCAACCAGGTGCATTGACGTTCCCGGCCGCTCAGCCAGGAACGCCGCCACTACCAGCCCCGGGAACCCCGCGCCGGAACCGAGATCGACCCAGCTTTTCGCCTCAGGGGCGAGCTGGATCAGCTGTGCGCTATCCAGGGCGTGGCGCGACCAAAAGGCATCAAGCTCTTTCGGCCCGACTAGATTCATCCGCTCCGACCACTCCGCCAGCAAGCGTTCGTGGGTAACCAAGCGTTCCATGGTTTCGCGTGAAACATTGAGGGCGGCCTGGAACTCCGCGGGGCCGTGGGTCACTTGCATCCTCCCCCGCCTGCGGGGGAGGTGTCGCCGAAGGCGACGGAGGGGGAAGTTGCCGACGCCCCCCTCAGCCTCGCCGCGCTCGGCAGCTCCCCCGCGCGCGGGGGAGCACAAAGGCGGCTCAGACTCACGGGTGCGGCCCTGCTCCGCCGTACGTCGCGGCGAGGTAGCGGGTGATCGGCTTGGGCTCGTCGAGGTAATACACGCCCTCGAACTGCTTGGCGCCTTCCGGCGGCTTGGAGCTGTCGGCCAGCACCAAAGCCGGCATCGACTGGTTCTCCTCGCCGATCAGCGCGATCATCTCGTGCCGCGGCCGCGGGAACGGCATGCGCTTCACCTCGATGTGCGTCGCCCAATGCGGGTTGGCGAGCAGCGCGCCTTCCATGGTCGCGCACGACGTGCAGAACCAGGTGCCGTCGAGCGCTGCGTCCTCGAACGGCGCGCGCAGGATGAAAAGCGTATCGCGGGCAAGCTTCATGCACGTTTCCTCTGTTCGCGCTTCACATGCGCCAGCAATGCCGTGAGCGCGCCGGGCGTGACGCCCTCGATGCGCGAGGCTTGGCCGAGCGTGACGGGGCGCGCGGCGGCGAGCTTCTCGCGCACCTCGTTGGAAAGCCCGCCAACGCCGGCGTAATCGAGATCAGGCGAGAGACGCAGATCCTCGTCGCGCTTGAACGCTTCGACGTCGAGCGCCTGGCGTTCGAGATAGCCGGAGTACATCGCGTCGATCTCAAGCTGCTCACGCGCTTGGCGCGACAACGAACCGAGCTCGGGCCAGATCGCGGCGAGCTGCTCGTAGCTGATCGAGGGATACGCAAGCAGCTGCAGCGCATCGCGGCGCTGGCCATCCTGATTGACTTTGAGGCCGCGCGTCTCGGCCTGCGCGGGCGTGAGATTGAGCGCATGCGCCAATGCGCGCGCCGCTTCGATTTCCCGCATTTTATTGGCGAAAACGCGCGCCCGCTCGCCGCCGACGCAACCGAGCTCGATGCCCTTCGGCGTCAGCCGCTGATCGGCGTTGTCGGCGCGCAGACTGAGCCGATACTCGGCGCGCGAGGTGAACATGCGATAGGGCTCGGTGACGCCGCGCGTGACGAGATCATCGATCATGACGCCGATATAGCCCTCGGCGCGCGTCACCTCGAACAGCCCTGCTCCGCCTGCGGCGCGGGCTGCGTTGAGGCCCGCGATCAGCCCTTGCGCTGCGGCTTCCTCGTAACCGGTCGTGCCGTTGATCTGGCCGGCGAGATAGAGCCCCTTGATCCGCTTCGTCTCCAGCGACGGCATCAGCTCGCGCGGATCGACATAGTCGTACTCGATCGCATAGGCGTGGCGCTTGATGACGACGTGCTCGAGCCCCGGGATCGTGCGGATGAAGCGCTCCTGCACGTCCTCCGGCAGCGAGGTGCTGATGCCGTTCGGATAGACGGTGTCGTCGTCGAGCCCTTCGGGTTCGAGGAAAATCTGGTGCGCCGACTTATCGGCAAAGCGCACGACTTTGTCCTCGATCGACGGGCAGTACCGCGGTCCGCGGCCGCTGATCGCGCCGGAATAGACGGCGCTCTTCGACAGCGATTTCTCGATGATCCGATGCGTTTCGGCGTTTGTGTAGGTGACGCCGCACGCGACCTGCTCGTTCGTAATCCGCTCGGTCAGGAACGAGAATGGCGAGGGCTCGTCATCGCCGTGCTGCAATTCCAGCGAAGCCCAGTCGATGGTGTTGGTGTCGAGCCGCGCCGGCGTGCCGGTCTTCAGCCGCCCCATCGTGAAACCCGCGCCGTACAAGCGGTCCGAAAGCCCGATCGCCGGCGCCTCGCCATGGCGGCCCGCGGGGATGCGCTTGTCGCCGATATGGATGACGCCCTTCAGGAACGTGCCGGTGGTGAGCACGACGCGGGGCGCGCGGAACTCCCGTCCGTCCTGCGTAATGACGCCCGTGACGGACCGCGCCGCGTCGCCCTTCGACAAGCTCAGGGTGACGCTGCTGGGCTCATTGCTGACACCCACCGGCGTCAGGCCGAGCTTGTCGAAGCCGGTGGGCCCTTCCTCGACAATGAGGTCTTCGACGGCAGCCGCCAGGATCGTGAGGTTCGCCTGCTCCGCCAGCGCCGCCTGCATGGCCCGGCGGTAGAGCTTGCGGTCCGACTGGGCGCGGGGACCGCGGACAGCGGGACCCTTGGAGCGGTTGAGCAGCCGGAACTGGATGCCGGCCGCGTCGGCCACGCGGCCCATGACGCCGTCGAGCGCGTCGATCTCGCGGACAAGGTGCCCCTTGCCCAGGCCGCCAATGGCTGGGTTGCAGCTCATCTCGCCGATGGTCTCAAGCTTGTGCGTCAGCAGCAGCGTGCGCGCGCCGAGGCGCGCAGCCGCCGCCGCGGCCTCACAGCCAGCGTGGCCGCCGCCGATGACGATGACGTCGTAGGAGCGCTCGGTGCTCATGTGTGCCGGCTTCATATAGGAGCGGCCCCGCCTCGTCACTTGCTCACCACTGCTGGTGCGTGACGTCCTGCTTCGACAAGCTCAGCATGACGCCAATTCGAGCGTCGGCGCTGGATGCTTCGACATGTCGTTCCGCTCTTAGACGGCGTCACCCTGAGCTTGTCGAAGGGCGACGCGACGCACTGATGCTTCACACGAAACACGCTAACGGCGGTTCACCAGTTTCGCGTGAAACGCCGCATTCCATGCAGGTTTTCGTGCAGACTCACTTGCCGATGCAAAAGCTTGAGAAGATCTCGCCGAGCAAATCCTCCACATCGATCCGGCCGGTCAAACGGCCGATCTGATCGGCGGCGACGCGCACGTCCTCGGCCGCCAATTCAGCGCCGTGATCGAGCGCCGGGAACGCGCGCAGCAAGGCGCCCCGCGCCGCTTCCACCAGCCGGCGGTGACGCGCCCGCGTCAGCACCGGCGCCTCCTCTCGGCCGAGCGCTTCGGCGACGCGTTCGACAAGCTGGGCGTGCAGCTGGGCCAAGCCTATGCCGGTCAGCGCCGAGACCTCCAGCATGTCGCCGGACTTGTGCGCCTCGAGCCGATCGGCCTTGGAGCGGACGAGCAAGTCGCCATGGCGGACGGCGGCCGCTAGCTCGGGCGGAACCTCGTGGCCGACCTCCACGAGCGCGATCCGCAGATCAGCCTCCTCGGCCCGCGCCAGGGCCCGGCGCACGCCTTCGGCCTCGATCGCATCGGCGGCTTCGCGCAGCCCCGCCGTGTCGGCGATCCAGACCGGGTAGCCGGCCAGCACCAGGCGGACCTCGACCACGTCGCGGGTAGTGCCTGGGATGTCGCTGACGATAGCGGCTTCGCGCTGAGCCAGCGCGTTCAGCAGGCTCGACTTGCCGGCGTTGGGCGGGCCGATGATGGCGATGCGGTAGCCGTCGCGGATGCGCTCGCCGCGGTGAGCGTCGTCGAGGTGGCGGGCCATGTCGTCGGCCAACGCCTGCAACAGCGGGCCGGCGCGGCGCGAAAGCTCGCCAGGCAAGTCTTCGTCCGGAAAATCGATCTCGGCCTCGATCAAAGCCGCTGCCTCGATCAGCCGGCCGCGCCAGCCTTCGTAAACGGCGCTGAGCGCCCCGCGCCGTTGACGGAGCGCTTGGCGACGCTGGCCCTCGGTCTCGGCGTCGACGAGGTCTGCGAGGCCTTCGGCCTCGGCTAGGTCGAGCTTGCCGTTCTCGAAAGCGCGGCGGGTGTATTCGCCGGGCTCGGCGATGCGCACGCCGGGTTGGCTGAGGCAGGCGTCGATGATCGCGGCGATGACGGCCGGTCCGCCGTGGATCTGCAGCTCGGCGACGTCTTCGCCGGTGAAGCTGTGCGGGCCGGGAAACCAGAGCGCGAGGCCGTCGTCGAGCGACCGGCCCGTGCGCGGGTCGCAGAACGCTTCGCGGGTGGCCGCGCGCGGCTTGGGCAGATCGCGGGCGGTGAGCGCGCCCAACGTGGCGCCGGCGGCGGGGCCGGAAAGCCGGATCACCGCGACGCCGGCGCGGCCCGCGCCAGAGGCCAGCGCGACGATGGTGTCCGGTTTCATGTGAAAATATCTAAGCCGCGATTAGGGCTTTTCACGTGAAGCGCCGCCCATCGCGCCGCCGGCGGCCGACGTCATCAGCTTGACGAACGCGTCCTGGGCCTGCGTGCCGACGCTCATCCAGGACTGCATCATCGTTTCCGGGCTCATCAGCGCGAGATTCGACTCCATCCGTTTGCCCATCTCCTCGACCAGCTTCTCGTTGATCGGCGTGACGTCCGGCAGGCCCATGAAGCGGCGCGCTTCCTCCGGCGAGCATTCCACGTTGACGGTGAACTTCATGGCTCCAAATCCTTTCGCGTTGCCGCCGCTGCTGGGTCTATAACGCGGCCACACCCTCAGAGACAGACGGAGCGAGAGCCATGGGCGAATGGGTCGAGGTCAAGGGTCCGGACGGCGCGTTCAAGGCCTATGTGGCGCGGCCGAGCGGAACGACGAAGGGCGCGGTCGTGGTGGTGCAGGAGATTTTCGGCGTGAACGCCGTCATGCGCGGCAAGGCTGATTGGCTCGCGCGCGAAGGGTTCCTTGCGATCGCGCCGGACCTGTTCTGGCGGATCAAACCGGGCATCGACATCACCGACCAGACCGACGCCGAGTGGAAACAGGCGCTCGACTACATGAACCAGCTCGACAAGAACGCGAGCGTCAAGGACGTCGCGGCGACGCTGGCGCACGCGCGGGCGATGGGCTGCGCCAAGGCAGGCGTGATGGGCTATTGCATGGGCGGCTACATCGCGTTCCTGGCCGCGTGCCGGACCGATGCGGACGCGACCGTCGCCTATCATGGCGGCGGGATTCACACGGCGCTGGATGAAGCCAAGAACATCAGGAAGCCGCTGATGCTGCACAACCCGATGAAGGACAGCTTCATCCCGGTCGAGGCGCTGAACACGATCCGCGAGACGCTTGCCGGCAATCCGCTCGTCACAGTGCACGAATACGCCGATCAGGATCACGCCTTCACCCGCGAAGGCGGCAAGCACTACGACGCGGACGCGACCAAGCTGGCGGATGGACGGACGATCGCGTTTTTCAACCAGCACCTCGCATGAGGCGCGTGCTGATCTCGATCGCGCTCGCGGCGGCGGCCTGCACGCCGATCGCCGGCCGCGAGCACACTTTGGCGCCGGCCGATCTGCCAGCGTTTTTCGATTGCCTGCGCGAGAGCGGCGCCGCCGTCGCTTCCGCCCATCGCGGCGGCCCGGCCCCCGGACACGCGGAGAATGCGATCGCGACGCTCGCCCGCACGCTGACCTACGCACCGGCCTTCCTCGAAGTGGACGTGTCGCGCACGAGCGACGGCGCGCTCGTGCTCATGCACGACGACACAGTCGACCGCACCACCACCGGCACGGGCGCCGTGGGCGCGTTGACGCTGGCGCAGCTCAAGGCGCTGCGGCTGCGCGACGAGGATGGCCGCGCGACCGCCGCCGCGCCGCCGACTTTGCGCGAAGCGCTCGATTGGGCGCACGGACGCGCGATCCTCGAACTCGATATCAAGCGCGGCGTCGCCTACGAGGATGTGGTGCGCGAGGTGGATGCGGCCGGCGCGATGGAGCGGGTCGTTTTCATCACCTACAGCGTCGACGGCGCCTCGCGGCTCGCGCGCGTAGCGCCCGCAGCAATGATCTACACCACGATCGAAAGCGCGCGCGATCTCGACACATTGCAGCAACGCGGCGTCGACCTCTCGCACATCGTCGCTTGGCTCGGCGATGGCGAACTCGACCAGGAGCTGGCGGCGGCGCTCGCCGCGCGCGGCGTGGAATCGCGCTTCGGCCTGTTCGGCCGCGACGACCGCTTCGCCGCGACGGCCGCCGCCGGCGTCCAGAGCATCGCCGTGGATGAGACGGCGGCGGCGGTCGAGGCGCTCGACGCCGCGGACGGCGAAGAGGGCTACGCGGCGCTACAGTGCGCGAGCGCGGATTGAAGCGCGAACGCCGCCACCACACATCCCGGCGGTAGGAGTGCGCACATGAGGGCCATACGCATCGAGCAGCACGGCGGGCCGGAGGCGATGCGGCTCGCGAATGTCGACCAGCCCGAACCCGGCCCACACGAGATCCGCGTTCGCCACGA
This sequence comes from Vitreimonas sp., assembly GCF_035627415.1. Classification (GTDB taxonomy): domain Bacteria; phylum Pseudomonadota; class Alphaproteobacteria; order Caulobacterales; family Aquidulcibacteraceae; genus Vitreimonas. Next base: position 46,318 of record NZ_DASPLU010000038.1, read on the forward strand.
AGCCGTCGGCGTCAACTTCATCGACACGTATCACCGCACCGGGTTGTACAAGATCGCGCTGCCGAGCGGATTGGGACAGGAAGCGGCGGGCGTCGTCGACGCCGTCGGCGAGGGCGTGACGCGGTTCGGGTTGGGCGATCGCGTCGCCTATTCGCTCGGCGCGTTGGGCGCTTACGCGGATGCGCATGTCGTCAGCGAGAACCGCGCCGTGCGTTTGCCAGGGGCGATCGCGTTCGACATCGCGGCGGCTTCGCTGCTCAAGGGCATGACCGCGCGTTATCTTCTGAGAAAGACGTTTCGCGTGGAACGTGGGCACACGATCGTCGTCCATGCCGCCGCCGGCGGCGTCGGCCAGATCCTAGTGCAATGGGGCAAGCATCTCGGCGCGCGCGTGATCGCGACTGCCGGCAGCGAAGCGAAAGCACAGATCGCGCGCGATCTCGGCGCCGACGACGTGATCGTGCAGGGGCGTGACGACATCGCCAAGCGCGTGCGCGAGATCACGGACGGCGCCGGCGCCGATGTCGTGTATGACGGCGTCGGCAAAGACACCTGGGACGCCTCACTCGACAGCTTGCGTCCGCTCGGCACGATGGTGAGCTATGGCAATGCGTCCGGCGCAGTGCCGCCGATCAGCCCGCTCGTGCTGGCGCAGAAGGGATCGCTCTTCCTCACGCGGCCGACGCTCGGGCATTATGTGGCGACGCCGGAATTGCTCGACGAAACAGCGCGCGATCTATTCGCCGTGATCGAGAGCGGCGCCGTGAAGATCGCGCCGCCGATGCGCTACGCGTTGGCCGATGCCGCACAAGCGCATCGAGATCTGGAAGCGCGCAAGACGACAGGCAGCTTGGTGCTGGCGCCATGAGCGTGGCGTCGTGCTTCGACAAGCTCAGCATGACGCCAATTCAAACGCCGGAGCATCGATCGCGTCACCCTGAGCTTGTCGAAGGGCGACGTCACACACTCACTTCACCGCCGCAGCGCGCTGGAACGCGGGCCGCTGCGCCAGATTGTCGTAATACGCCCGCATGCGAGCAGGGATCTTCTCGTCGATGCCGCCGAACTTCGCAGCGTTGACGATGTAGGAGACGGAGATGTCCGCCGCGGTGAAGCGATTGGCGGCGACGTATTGCTTATCGCCCAAACGCTCGCACACAAACTCCAGCCGCTTGACGATGGCGTTGGTGAGATACTCGACCGTCCAGTTCTGCTTCTGGTCGTCGGGCGCCAGGAAGCGGGTGGCGACGAGGGGATTGCCATAGGCGGCGATGCCCGCTTCGCCGAACATCAGGTATTGCAGATAGTCGGCGTAGCCAGGTTCGTTCGGCTTCACCTCGAGATCGGTCGGGCCGTGCTTGCTCATGATGTAGATCATCATGGCGACGGACTCGATCATGCTGACGTCGCCGTCCGTCATCGCCGGCACGGTGCGCAGCGGATTGACGGCTTTGAATTCGTCGCTCGGCTTGAAGAACGAGGCTTCCGCGGTCTCGTACGGCACGCCCATCTCTTCGCACAGCCAAAGCACGCGCAGCGAACGTGCGCCTTGCGAGTGGTAGATTTTCAGCATGAGCGGTCCCTCCGATGGGTGACGCTTTAACATCCTGGAGCCAGCCCATCCACCCATTCCCGGATTGCCCGCTAGGGCAAGTCCGGGATCCATAGACACCAATGCAAAGAAGAAGGGCGCGGCCTGCGCCACGCCCTTCAACAAAAGTGTTTATGGGTCCCGGGCCCTCGGCTCCGCCGAGCCCCGGGAATGGGTAGCGCTGTTACGTGTTCATGCTCTGGAAGAAGTCGTCGTTGTTCTTCGAGGACTTGAGCTTATCGAGCAGAAACTCGATCGCGTCCTGCGTGCCCATAGGAGAGAGGATGCGGCGGAGCACGTACATCTTCTGCAGGTGCTCCTTCGGCGTGATCAGCTCGTCCTTGCGCGTGCCGGATTTGAGCACGTCGATCGCCGGGAAAATGCGGCGGTCGGCGACCTTGCGGTCGAGCTGGAGCTCGCTGTTGCCGGTGCCCTTGAACTCTTCGAAGATGACTTCGTCCATGCGCGAGCCGGTGTCGATCAGCGCCGTCGCGATGATGGTCAGTGAGCCGCCTTCCTCGAGATTGCGCGCGGCGCCGAAGAAGCGCTTCGGGCGCTGCAGGGCGTTGGCGTCGACGCCGCCGGTCAGCACCTTGCCGGAAGAGGGCACGACCGTGTTGTAGGCGCGGCCGAGGCGGGTGACGGAATCGAGCAGGATGACGACGTCCTTGCCATGCTCGGCGAGGCGCTTGGCCTTTTCGATCACCATCTCCGCCACTGCGACGTGGCGTGTGGCCGGCTCGTCGAAGGTCGAGGAGATGACCTCGCCCTTCACCGTGCGCTGCATGTCGGTGACTTCCTCGGGGCGCTCGTCGATCAGCAGGACGATCAGGAACACTTCCGGATGGTTGGCTTCGATCGCCTTGGCAATGTTCTGCATGATGACGGTCTTACCCGTCCGCGGCTGCGCGACGATCAGCGAGCGCTGGCCTTTGCCGATCGGCGCGACGATATCGATAACGCGGCCGGTTTTGTCCTTCAGCGTCGGATCATCGATCTCCATCTTCAGCCGCTCGGTCGGATAGAGCGGCGTCAGATTGTCGAAGTGAACCTTGTGGCGGACGCGGTCAGGGTCCTCGAAATTGATCGCGTTCACCTTGATCAGCGCGAAGTAGCGCTCGCCGTCCTTCGGCGCCTTGATCTGACCTTCGACGGTGTCGCCGGTGCGGAGGCCGAACTTGCGGATCTGCTGCGGCGAGACGTAGATGTCGTCCGGGCCAGGCAGATAGTTCGATTGCGGTGAGCGCAGGAAGCCGAAGCCGTCCGGCAGAATTTCGATGACGCCAGCGCCGCCGATCTCGACGCCGCGCTCAGCGACGTGCTTCAAGATCGCGGCCTGCATGTCCTGCATACGCAGCGTGTTGGCGCCCTCGATCTCGAGCGATTCAGCCAGCGCCAGCAGTTCCGCGGCCGGCTTGCGCTTCAGCTCCTGCAGCGTGAGCGAGGTGAGCTCTTCGAGGGCTTGGGTCTCAGTCATGGTTTGGATTGTCTCGGAAGGAAGGTCTGGAGACGGACTGCGGGCGCGGGAACGCTCGGGCAGGGCCGTCAGATTGAGTGAATGTCGGCGGGTAAGAAAAGTTGCGGCGCCGCCGTCGCTCACGCGCTTGGGGAAAGCGCGTCGGCCGCATGGACACCACATAGCGCCGTACGCGTCAAGCGAAGCTTAACCGGCGCCCATCGGTTCAGGGCTCAAGTGTCGCCAGCAGCACGGCGGCGATGGCCACGAGAAACGGGACCTCGCTCAACAACCGCCAGTAGCGTTCGCTGTGCCGGCGTTCGCCTTTGAGGAGGCGCCGGCCCTCCGCAGATAGGAAGCCCTGATAACCGCTCAAGCCCAGCACCAGGATCAACTTGGCCCAGAACCAGTGCGGGACGGTGGCGAGGAGGTCGCCGATGGGGCGGTCCCAGTCGCCGGCGATGTAGGTGACGAAGAGGAAGATCCCGAACGCCCACGCCAGAACGAAACTCGGGGTGAGGATGATGACGCGTAGGTTGCGCGCCGCTTTCTGCATGGCGGCCTCAAGCTCGCCGCCCGGCTGGGAGGCGGTGATGTAGGCGTAGAAGCGCGGCAGCATCAGCAGGCCGGCGATCCAGGCGATCACGGCGATGATGTGCAGGCCCCGTGCGAGGTCGTAGCCGATTACGTGCTCCATCGCCCCGTTTCGCTCCTCAAGCCCCGCGCTGCGGACACAGGCCCCATTGCGCCGGGCACAGCCTAGCCCCGGATTCGGACTGTGTCTTACCCGGCGCCGCGAGCGCGCGCTCGGCTAATTCCGCCAGCGCGTCGATGAAGCGCGGGGCCGCGCCCGGGGCAGGGGCGCGCAAATAGAATGGCAGCTTCAGCGCCCGGGCGAGTTGAGCGTACTCAATGTCGAGCTCCACCAGCGTCTCGACGTGTTCGGAGACAAAGGCGATCGGCGAGATCACGACGCCGACGCCCTCGTTCGCCGCTTCGCGAATAGCCTCTTCGGTGGAGGGGCCGATCCATTTGAGCGGGCCGACGCGCGATTGATAGCAGATGCGCGCATCCCAGTCGGCCGGCAGCAAGAGCTTCACGGCGGCGACGCTCTGTTCGACCTGCCATTGATACGGGTCGCCGCGGTCGATCACGCGCTGCGGCAGGCCATGGGCGGAGAAGAGCACGCGCGGCCGCTGCGGCGAGCCGGCGTTACGCCAAGTCTCGATGATAACGTCGGCATGTGCGCGCGCGAACGACGCGCCGGCCGGATAGCAGCAGATCGTCGACGCGGGCAGCACGCTCGCCTTGCGCCAGGCCTTGAGAGAGGAGGCCGTGGTGGTCGAGGAATATTGCGGATAAAGCGGCAGCAGGATCGCGTCGGTAGCGCCCCAGGCCTCCGCGGCGCGGGCGGCGTCCTTCACGAACGGCTTCCAATAGCGCATCGCCGGGAAGCACTTGAACGTGACGTTGCTGACGCGCTTCGAAACCTCCGATTCGAGCGCTGCGGCCTGCTTTTCCGTCTCCGGTAAAATCGGCGAACCGCCGCCCATCAGCGCGTAGTTGGCCCTGGCCAGCTTTTCCCGCGTGCGTGAAATTAGCTGTGCAAGGAAGAAGCGGATCGGCTGCGGCGCGCCGATAATCGCTTTGTCGTTGAACAGATTGAACAGGAACGGCCGCACGGCCTCTTGTGAATCCGGGCCGCCGAGATTGAACAGGATGATCGCCACGCGCCGCGAGGTCATCACGCGCAGCTTGGGCGCGTCGGCTTCGACCGGAGCGAGATCCCTCCGCAGCGGCTCGGCGGTCATGCCCAGCTCTTCACAAGACGCACCAGCTGCTCGACGTTTTCCGGTGTCGCCTCCGGCGTGATGCCGTGGCCGAGATTGAAGATGTGCGGCATGCCCCTAAACGCGATCAGCACCTCGCGCGCGGCGTCCTCCATCGCTTCGCCGCCGACTACCAGGGTTTGCGGATCGAGATTGCCCTGCAGCGCCATGCCTTCCGGCGCAACGTCGAACGCGTAGGACGCCGGCGTCTGGGTATCGACGCCGAGCGCCGTGATTCCGGTCTCTTGCGCGTACGCAGCGATCTGCGCACCGGCCCCGCGCGGAAAGCCGATGATCGGCGCAGTGACGCCGAGCTCACGCAGACGCGTCACCAGCTTGCGGGTCGGAAGAACGATCAGCTTCTGGAAGAGAGCAGGCGAGAGGCCCTCGGACCAGCTCTCGAAGATCTGCAGGCAGTCCGCGCCGGCGCGGACCTGCGCGGCCAAATGCTGCGCCGTCGTCTCGACCAGCGCGTCGAGCAAGTCTTCGACAGCGCGCGGGCTCTGATAGGCGGCGCGGCGCGCCTCGTCCTTGTCGCCGCCGCGGCCCTGCAGCATGTAGGTCGCAACCGTCCACGGTCCGCCGGCGAAGCCGATCAGCGCGACACTCGGATCGAGGTTGGCCTTGATCCGCTCGACCGTTTCATAAACCGGCGCGAGCCGCTGGATCGCCTTCGCCGGATCGCCGAGCGTCCAGCTGTCGCGGCCGATCAGCGGCTCCAGCCGCGGGCCTTCGCCTTCGACGAACCAGACCTTTTGGCCGAGCGCATCCGGCACGACCAGGATGTCCGAGAACAAGATCGCCGCATCGAGCGGAAAGCGCCGCAGCGGCTGCATCACCGCTTCGGTCGCCAGGGAAGGGGAATAGCAGAAATCCAGAAAGCTCTTCGCCCGCTTCCGGAGCTCCCGGTATTCCGGGAGGTAACGGCCGGCCTGTCGCATGATCCAGATCGGCGGTGGGTCGAGCCTCTCGCCGTTCAAAACGCGAAGGAGGGCGGGAAGCTTTTCCCGGTCGGCCATTTCGTCCTTCCAAACCTAAAATTTGAATATCGATTAATGAGGACTCGTTGTTGTGGCGATCCGTAAACGAGGACAACTCGGATGCCCACAAGTCATCCACAGAGTTGCTCTACGCGGCGCCACGGCGGAAGCCATTGTCCGGCAAGGCTTAGTGGGCGGGCGGCAAAGGAGGCGATTCCTTTTTCGTCGCACCCCGCCCGTGTGGATAGCCGTTTAGGGAATCGCCCATGCCAGCTCGGGAATCAGGGGCTCGACCGGCCTTCTCGCGTCCTTGCTGCTTTTGTCCTGAACAGAGCCAACAGCTTGTCCACATCCGCGCCAGGTCTGATATGTGGGCCCAATGCGTGAACGCCTGGCCATCTATTTCAACGTGCACCTGGTCTCGGACTCCACTGGGGAAACCTTGGCCGGCGTCATGCGCGCCACTTGCGCTCAGTTCGACAACATCCTGCCGGTGGAACATTCCTACTTCCTGGTGCGCTCGGCGCGGCAGCTGGAGCGAGTGATCCGGGAGATCGAGGCTGCCCCGGGGCTCGTCATGTTCACGCTGTCGAACTTGGAGCACCGGGCGATGCTGGAGGAGGCGTGCGCCAAGATGGCGATGCCCTGCGTGGCGGTGCTGGATCCGGTGCTTGACGTCACCTCGCGCTATCTCGGGCTTGAGCTGAACCACAGGGTAGGGGCGGCGCGGAAGCTGAACGCGGAATACTTCAAGCGCATCGATGCGCTCGACTATGCGATGTATCACGACGACGGCCAGCAGGCGGTCGAACTCACCGACGCCGACGTGATCCTGGTCGGCGTCAGCCGCACCTCGAAAACGCCGACCAGCGTCTATCTCGCGCACCGCGGCGTGAAGGCTGCGAACGTGCCGATGGTGCCGGGCGTGCCGCTGCCGGACATCCTGTTCCAGGAGAAGCGGCCATTGGTGGTCGGACTGCTGATTTCGGCGGATCGCCTCATTCACATCCGCCGCAACCGACTGGCGGCGATGAAAGAAACCCGCGCCGGCGATTACACCGATGAGGATGCGGTGCGCCGCGAAGTGATGGAAGCGCAGAAACTGTTCGAGCGCGAAGCCTGGCCGACGATCGACGTTTCGCGGCGCTCGATCGAGGAGACGGCCGCGCAAGTGCTGAACCTGTTGGCGGAGCATCGCGAGCAGTGACCCCCCTGATCCTCGCTTCTGCAAGCGCCGCGCGGCGCGAGATGATGGACGCCGCTGGCCTCGTCTTCGAGGTCGACGTCCCGCGCGTGGATGAAGAAGCGGCGAAGGCCAGCTTGCGGGCCGAGGGGCTGAAGCCGCGCGACCAGGCGGAAGCGCTGGCCGAGCTGAAAGCGCTCTCAGTTTCACGCGCGCGCGCAGGGTTCGTGATCGGCGCCGATCAGATGCTGGCGGTGGAAGGCCGCGTGCTCGACAAGCCGAAGGACACGAACGAGGCCCGCGAACACCTGCTTGCGCTGCGCGGGCGCACGCACGAACTGCTCACCGCCGCTGTCGTCGCCACGGATGGCGCCGTGATCTGGCGGCACATTGATACGCCGCGGCTGCGCATGCGCGCATTCTCCGACGCATTCCTTGATCAATACCTCGCGCAGGCAGGGGAGAAGGTGCTTCGCTCGGTGGGCGCCTACCAGCTCGAAGGCCTCGGCGCCCAATTGTTCGAGCGTGTGGAGGGCGACTACTTCTCGATCCTCGGGCTTCCGCTGCTTCCGCTGCTGGCGTTCCTACGCGAACACGGCGTCGTGCCCGCATGACCATCACCGCCGCCACCAAGGTGTTCGCCGTCATTGGCGATCCGGTGAGCCATTCGCTCTCGCCGCTGATGCACAATGGTTGGTTTGGCGATCATGGCATCGACGCGGTCTACGTCGCGCTGCCGCTTCGGGCGGCCGATCCTGTCGCGGCGATCAGGGCGATAAAGGGATTCGGCTTCAGCGGTCTCAACGTCACCGTTCCGTACAAGGAGACGGCGGCCCAGGCCGCCGATCGCGCCGGCGTCGCCGTCGCCAACGTGCTCAGGCGGGATGAGGACGGCCTTCTCTCCGCGTTCAACACCGATGGACAAGGCTTCATCGATGCGCTCTCCGAAGCTGCGCCGGATTGGCGCGCGCGCGTGAAACGGGTGTTGATCGTCGGCGCCGGCGGCGCCGCTGTCGGCATCGGCCACGCGCTCGCGCCGTTCGTCGACACGATTCACTTCGCGAACCGCACGCACGCGCGCGGCGAAGCAGCCGCGGCGGGTTTGTCCAACGGGCGGGTGCTGCGCTGGGAGGACATGGAGCGCGGCTTCGGCGCGGCCGATCTGATCGTGCAGACGACGACGCTCGGCATGGAGGGCCAGCCGGAGCACGATTGGCCAGTGGCGCTCTGCCGGCCGACTGCGATCGTCGCCGACATCGTCTACCGCCCGCTGGAAACGGCGCTGCTGCGCGGCGCGCGTGCGCGTGGTCTCGTCGCCATGGATGGTATCGGTATGCTGATCCACCAGGGCGCGCGGGCGTTCGAGCTTTGGTTCGGCGTGAGGCCCGACCCCGCCAAGGCGCGGGCGCGTTTGACGGCGGCGCTCGCATGATGGTGCTTGGCCTCACCGGCTCGATCGGCATGGGCAAGTCGACGGTCGCGCGCATGTTCGCGGAGGAGGGTGCGCCATTCCTTGAATCCGACGCGGTCGTGCACGCGCTTTATGACAAAGGCGGCAGCGCCGTTGCGCCAGTCGAGGCAGCCTTTCCCGGCGTGGCGAAGGACGGCGCCATCGACCGCACCTTGTTGTCCGAACGCGTGGTTGGCGATGCGGACGCGATCCGGCGGCTCGAAGCGCTCGTGCATCCGCTCGTCCGCCAAGCCCAGGCCGAATTCTTGAAGGCCAACATGGAAGCGGGCGCGGACATCGTCGTGCTCGACATACCGCTGCTGTTCGAGACCGGCGCAGAAGCGCTGGTGCACAAGGTGGTTGTCGTTTCCGCCCCGGCCGACGTGCAGCGCGAGCGCGTGCTGGCGCGCCCTGGCATGACGGCCGAGAAGCTCGACGCTATCCTCGCCCGGCAGACGCCGGACGCCGAGAAGCGCGCCCGCGCCGATTTCGTCATCGACACCAGCGGCCCGTTCGACGCCACGCGCGCCCAAGTCAGGGCCGTGCTGGACGCACTGCGCGAACAGGATTAGCCCCGAACGCATGCGCGAGATCCTGTTCGACACGGAAACCACGGGCGTTTTCCCGGACCACGAGGACCCAAAACTCTGCGACCGCATCGTCGAGATCGGCTGCGTCGAGGTTGTGAATCTCGAGCGCACCGGCCGTGAGTTTCACGCTTATTTCAATCCGGATCGGGACGTGCCGGAGGAGGTCGTGCGGGTGCACGGGCTGAGGCTCGAATTCCTGCGCAACCACAAGCGATTCGGCGAAGTCGTCGCCGAGCTCTTGGAATTCATCGCCGATGCGCCGCTGGTGGCGCACAACGCTTCGTTCGACCAGGGCTTCCTCAACGCCGAACTGAGGCGTTGCGGGCGCGATCTGCTCGGAAACGAGCGTTTCGTCGATACGCTCGCCATCGCCCGCAAGCGCTTTCCCGGCGCGTCCTGTTCGCTCGATGCTCTGGCTAAGCGCTTTCAGCTCGACCGCTACGGCTTCGATCTCGCCGCGCGCAAGGGCGCCGGCGGCCACGGCGCTTTGGTCGACTCGCGCATCCTCGCGGAAGTCTACCTCCACCTCAAAGGCGGCCGCGAGCAGCGCCTTGCCTTCGACGCAGGGGAGGCGGCGACCGAGAATGCAGCGGTGTTGCGCGCAGTAGAGTTCGTGCGCCGTCAGCCGCGCCCGGCGCCGCTTGCGGCGCTGGTGACCGCCGAAGAGCAGGCGGCGCACGCGGCCTTTATCGAGAAGCTCGGCGAAAACGCGATCTGGCGGAAGGTCGGCTAGAACGCCGCCGCTGAAGCGCCGCCGGAGACATCAGCCAGCGGCACGTCGCCGCGTGCTTCGCGCTCGCGCAGCTCGGCCCAATAGAGCGGCGTGAAGTCGATCGGATTGATCAGCAGCGGCGGATAGCCGCCTTCCCGTGTGATCTCCGCCAGGATCTGGCGGCTGAACGGAAACAACAGCCGCGGGCACTCGATCCAGATCAGCGGCTCGACGTCATCGGGGCGCACATTCATGAACTGGAAGACGCCGGAATAGACGAGGTCAACCGAGAACATCAGCGTGTCCTGGCGCTTGGCGTGGACGTTGATGCAGAGATCCACCTCGGTGGCTTCGCCCTGGCCCATCGGCCGCGACTTCACCTCGACGCCCATATCGATGGTCGGTTGGATGTCGTACGCCTGGGCGGCTGCGCCCTGGGCGTTGCGGAATGACAGCTCCTTCACATATTGGGCAAGGACGCGCAGATGAGGCGAATCTGCCGGGGGCGGGGCGCCGTCAGGAGCATTGTGCGTGTTCATGCGCCGGCTTTCGGTGCGATGGATCGGGAACTAGGCGGCTAGAATGGGGCGCAAGGGCGCGCTACGCAACTCCGCTAGAAGTGCCCGGCTGTTGGCATTATCTTAAATCTGGGCGCAGCGAATGCGGCCCCTGGAGTTTCGTCTTTTGGACCAGAGCCTGATCGAACTTGTCGTGCTGGCGTTCGTGGCCGGCTTCGTGCTGTTCCGGCTTTATACCACGCTGGGCAAGCGCACCGGCGCCGATCGGCCGCCGCAGCCCGCGCCCGCACAAGGCGAATTGCCGCGCGATCTCCCCGGCGCGCCGCGCATGCCGGCGCAGGCGCCTGGCGGCCCCGCTGGCGAGGGCCTGATGGCGATCGTGCGCGCCGATCCGAATTTCGACGTCGAGCATTTCGTCACCGGCTCGCGCGCGGCTTACGAGCTCATCGTCAACGCCTTCGCCAAGGGCGATCGCGAGGCGCTGCGCGGCCTGCTCACGCCGCGCGTCTACGAATCTTACGCGGCTGCGATCAGCCAACGCGAGCAAACCGGCGGCGCTGGCCCCGAGCTGGTGCGGCTGAAGTCGGCGGAGATCGTCGACGCGGCGCTGCAGAGCGACATCGCCCGCGTCACGGTCAAGTTCGAAGCCGAGCTCGCTGAAGGCGCACATGGCGTGCGCGATGCGCGTGAGCGTTGGACATTCGAGCGCAATGTGCGTTCGTCCGATCCGAATTGGCTGCTGGCGCGCGTCCAGGAAGCGTGAGCAAAAGCAAGCGCGATCTCACCAGCGAGGAAAAGAAACTCTGGCGGCGCGTCGCCGCCGGAGTGAGAACGCGCCGCCCGCCGCCCGTCGACGATATCGATCCGGGCGAGACGAAGACCATTGTCAAAGCCGCTGCTCGAACCGTCGCGGCGCCGAAGCCGAACCGGGTTCCAGCGAAAACCGCGCCGCCGCAGAACCGCGCCAACGAAAAGCGCGTCCGCCGCGGCAAGCTCGAGATCGGCGCAACGCTCGATCTTCACGGCCACACCCAAGACGGCGCCAGGAGCGCGGTGATCCGCTTTCTCCGCCGCGCGCAAAACCGCGGCGACGCGGCGGTGATCATCGTCACCGGCGTCGGCCGCGGCGGCGAAGGCGTGCTGAAGCGGCGGCTGCCGGAATGGCTCGCGGCGGCGGAGCTGCGCGGCGTCGTCAGCGGCTTTGCGCCGGCGCACCGCTCACACGGCGGGGCGGGGGCCTTCTACGTGTTCGTCAAACGCGTGCGCGAAACCGAACAGTAAGCTTCGTCAACGCCGGATTTACCGGAAAATCAGCTGTTTTCAGCGGCTACTAACCATTCCCATGGAACTTGTACGCGCGCGCTCGTGCGCGGGAGTTTCGATGGCATCGCCGCTCAACCTTGCGAATGCGCGCCGCCCACGCGGGCTGGCTGCCCGCGCGGTGTTGTTCACGACGCTGCTCGTGGCAGTCACTTCGGTGCTGTCGGCGGCGATCGTGCTGGTCGGCGCGCATCGCGAAGGGCAGCGGCAGGAGTTCGCGATCGCGCGCGACCTCACCGAGCATCTCGCCTCGCGCATGGGTGAGGTGCTGGCCCGCGGCAACAGCCGCATCGTGCCGCGCATGATCGATGGGGCGGCCCAGCGTGAGGAAGTGCGCAGCATCTATGTGCGCGACAGCGCCGGCGCGGTGTTGGGGCAGGCTGGCGGCGGCGCGCGCGACACGGCGCTGATGGCGGCGCTGACCGATCGCGCCATGGCGGCGCGCACGACGCTGACGCTCCGCGCAGAAGACGGCGCGCTCGCGGTGGCCGCCCCGATTGTGCGCGAAGGGCAGGTGACCGGCGCCGTCGCGCGGATGTGGGAGCCGGGCGCGTACAGCTTCAACGTTCTGGCGGCGTTGTCGCCGTTTCTGCTCATTCTCGCCTGCCTGACTCTCGCCGCGGTTCCACTCACGGGCGGCATGGTGCGGCGCGCGATCGCCCCGCTTGACGCGCTGGCGCGCTACGCCGAACGCGTCGGCGAGCAGGGGCGCGCCGAGGCGCTCGATCTGCACACCGGAGACGAGTTCGAGACGCTCGCCGCAGCGTTCAACAACATGACCTCGCGGCTGGATGCGTCGATGCGGCAGATCCAGGAGATCGCCTTCGTGGATCCCGCCACGCGGCTGCCAAACCAGGAGCGCTTCACCCGCGAGCTGGGTTATTTCATGCTGCAGCCGCGGGAGGGCGCCGCCGCCGCTGTGCTCGTGTTCGAGCTGCAGCGGCTGTCGAAGCTGATGCAGACGCTCGATCCGGACGCCGCGCGCGACTTCCTTCGGGTGGTGGCCGACCGGTTCGTATCGTCGGTGCGGACCGTAGACCGCATCATCCGGCGCGGCCAGGGCGAGGGCGCCGCGACGCCGGCGCGGCTCGGCGTGACGGAGTTCGCGGTGTTCGCGCCCGGCCTCACGCAAACGGAAGCGGCTCGCTTCGCGCAGCACATGAATGCGGCGCTGAACCAGCCGTTCGATTGGCGCGGCCACAAGCTGATGCTGGGCGCTTGCTGCGGCGTGGCGATGGCGCCCCGCGACGGGCGCGACGCCGACGCCGTGATCCGGCATGCGCGCATGGCGCTGGCCGCCGCGCAGGGGGCGACGGCGAAGGTGAAGATCTACACTCAGTCGCTCGACCGCGAAGCGGTGGCGCGCCTGACCTTGGAGCGCGAAATGCGCGGCGCGCTCGAACGCAATGAGTTCCGCGCTTATTTCCAGCCCAAGATCAACGTCGCCACCGGCCGCATCGAAGCCTGCGAAGCGCTCGCGCGCTGGATTCGGCCGGACCGCACCATCATCAGCCCAGGCCGATTCATCCCTGTGGCGGAGGAGACGGGCCTCATCGGGCCGCTCTCGGACGCCATCATGCGCGAGGCGTGCTGGAAGGCGGCGGCTTGGGCGCGCGCCGGCCAGCCGGCCAAGGTCGCGGTCAACGTGTCGGCGCTGCAGTTCCGAAGCGATCGTTTCGCCGAGAACGTGCTGCGCGTGGTGCAGCACTCGGGCTTGGCGCCGGGGCAGCTGGAACTCGAGATTACCGAAACTGTCGCGCTCGAGGACCCCGACCGCGCGCTGCAGGTGATCCAGCCGCTGCGCGAAGCGGGCGTGCGCCTGGCGATCGACGATTTCGGCTGCGGTCATTCGAGCTTGGCGGCGCTGTCGAAATTGCCATTTGACGTGATCAAGATCGACCAGACCTTCATCCGGGCGATAGAGCGCGGCGATGCGCAGGCCGGCGCCATCGTCGAGATGATCCTGGCGCTGGCGCGCACGCTGGAGCTCGAAGTCGTCGCCGAGGGCGTGGAGCGGCGCGAGGAAATGCAGTTCATGGCGGCGCGCGGCTGCCATTGGGTGCAGGGCTTCCTGTTCGGCGCGGCCGTGTCCGCGACCGAGTTCGCTGAGCTGCTTCGGCGCCAATCCGGCGACGACGTGATGGCCGAAGACGCGGCTTGATCCGCTGGGCAGGCTCCGCCACATCAAGCGGATGAGCGAGCAGCAAACCTGGCACGGCACCACCATTCTGTGCGTGCGCAAGAACGGAAAAGTCGTGATCGCCGGCGACGGCCAGGTGTCGGCCGGTCCGACCATTCTCAAAGGCAACGCGCGCAAGGTGCGCCGGCTCGCCGGCGGCGGCGTGATCGTCGGTTTCGCCGGCGCGACGGCGGACGCGTTCGCGCTGTTCGAGCGCTTGGAGCAGAAGCTGGAGCGCTTCCCGAGCCAGCTCGCCCGCGCCTGCGTCGAACTCGCTAAGGATTGGCGCACCGATCGCGCGCTGCGCCGGCTGGACGCCATGCTCATTGTTGCGGACGCGAAGGAGACGTTTCTGATCACCGGGGCAGGGGATGTGCTCGATCCGGAACACAAAGTCGTCGCTGTCGGCTCCGGCGGTAATTTTGCCCTTGCCGCCGCCCGCGCGCTCTACGATCATCTTGACGATGCCGAGACGATCGCGCTCCAGTCCATGGCGATCGCCGCCGACATTTGCGTCTACACCAACGGCAATCTGACGGTGGAGAAACTGGATGGCTGATCGTGGCGCGTTGGAGGCGGCTGCGGCCGCCGGCGTGATCAACCCCGAGCAAGTCGGGCCTCTCCACGATTTCCTTTCCTCCCGCGCCGCAGGTGTACGCGCCGCGCCGGGTGGCGAAGAAGACCTCCGTTTCATCCGCAACTTCCACGATGTGTTTCTCGCCATCGGCATCGCGCTGTTCGCGATCGGCCTGGCGATCGGCATCGGCACGTTCGCGGCCGATGCCGGCGACGTCCGCTCCGGGACTTCGCTCGCCGGCGTGCTCTGCGCCGGGGCGGCCGTGGTGATGTGGGTGCTCGGCGAACTGTTCGCGCGCCGCCGCCGGCTGTTCCTGCCGGCAATCGCGATTGTCTGTTCGCTCACCATCTTCGCCATCATCGCCGCGGCTCTGATCTATGCCGGCGTCTTGCTCGGACGCGAGTTCGAAACCCAACCGAACTGGAGTTCGATTCCGCCCGAACTGCGCAACGGCATTCTGATCTCCGCCGCCTTTGGCATCGTTGCGCCGCTTGCTTTCTACGCTCGTTTCAGATTGCCGTTTTCGCTCGGGCTCGCCGGCGGGGGGTTCGCCGCTTTCGTCGTGGTGGCGGCGCTGATCTGGAATGCGGAACAGACGCTGGCGCTGTTGCCGGCTTTGTACCTTGGATTGGGCCTGTTGCTGTTCGCCGCCGGCGTCGGCTTCGATGCACGCGATCCGGAGCGGAACACGCGCTTCTCGGACAATGGCTTCTGGCTGCATTTCGCCGCCGCGCCCTTCCTGCTCAATGGCGCTTTTGGCCTGATTGGCCAAGCCTTCGGCGGCGACAGTTTGGAGGCGCTCTCGCCCAGCGGCGGTTTGCTCGCCGCCGGCGTGCAGGGCGATGCAGTGCTGCAGGCCGCTGCGACTCTGCTGGTCGTCGTTGCGCTGGGGCTTGTTTCTCTCTTGATCAATCGGCGTGTGTTGATCGTGTCGGCCTTGCTGACGACGGGCGTGGCGATCGGCATTCTGATGAACTCGGTCGGTCTCGGCGCCGGCGCCTTGGCTGCGTCGACGCTGACCGTGCTGGGCGCGTTCGTTCTGATCCTGGGGGCCGGCTGGCACGCCGTGCGCCGTGCGTTGCTCGCCTGGGTGAAGCCGAACGGCGCCTGGGCGCGGATTTTCCCGCCAGAAGCGCCGGCCGCAGCCTGAAGCGCACACCCGCCGCACTTCACGCGGACGGGCTGCGCCACTAAGTGAGGGCGCGATGACCACTTTCTCGCCCCGCGAAATCGTCTCCGAACTCGATCGCTACATTGTCGGCCAGGACGACGCCAAGCGCGCCGTCGCCATCGCCCTGCGCAACCGCTGGCGGCGCAAGCAGCTGCCGGACGAATTGCGCGAAGAGGTGACGCCGAAGAACATCCTGATGATCGGCCCCACTGGCGTCGGCAAGACCGAGATCGCGCGCCGGCTCGCCCGGCTCGCGGGCGCGCCGTTTCTGAAGGTGGAAGCGACCAAGTTCACCGAAGTCGGCTATGTCGGCCGCGATGTCGAACAGATCGTGCGCGATCTCGTCGAGGTCGCGCTCAACATGGCGCGCGAAAAGCGCCGCCGCGAAGTGCGGGCGCGGGCCGAGGCCGCCGCTGAGGAGCGCGTGCTCGATGCGCTGGTGGGGCAGGGCGCGAGCCAAGCCACGCGCGAGTCTTTTCGCCGTCGGCTGCGCAACAGCGAACTTGGCGGCTCCGCCGTCGAGATCGATGTTGAAGACACGGCTTCGCCGCTCGGCGGGCTCGACATTCCCGGCCAGCCCAATGTCGGCGTCGTCAATATCGGCGAGATCTTCGGCAAGGCGTTCGGCCGCCGCACCAAGCGGGTCCGCATGACGGTCGACGAGGCCTACGAGCCGCTGGTGCGCGAAGAAGGCGACAAGCTCATCGATCAGGAAAACCTGGTCAAAGAAGCGCTGACGCTCACCGCCGAGGACGGCATCGTATTCCTCGACGAGATCGACAAGATCGCCTCGCGTTCCGAACGCGTGGGCGGCGGCGATGTCAGCCGCGAAGGCGTGCAACGCGATCTGTTGCCGCTGATCGAAGGCACGATCGTCAACACCAAGCACGGGCCGGTGAAGACGGACCACATCCTGTTCGTCGCGTCGGGCGCTTTTCATGTCGCCAAGCCTTCGGACCTGCTGCCGGAGCTGCAGGGTCGCTTGCCGATCCGCGTCGAGCTGAAGGCGCTGACGCGCGAGGACTTCCGCCGCATTTTGACCGAGCCGGAGGCGAGCCTCGTCACCCAGTACAAGGCGCTGATGCAGACCGAGGGCGTGACGCTCGACTTCACGGAGGACGCGATCGAGGCCATCGCCGGCATTGCGGCGGATGTGAACGCGGCGGTCGAGAACATCGGCGCGCGGCGGCTGCAGACGGTGATGGAGCGACTGCTCGACGAGATCAGCTTTTCGGCGCCGGATCGCGGCGGCGAGAGCGTTCGCATCGATTCCGAATACGTGCGCAAGAATGTCGGCGATCTCGCCAAGAACACCGATCTCTCGCGCTTCATCCTTTAGACTCGGAACCCGTTGGTCAGCGCCAGCGCGCGCAAGTTTTGTTCGGGGCGCGGGCCCATGTGCGAGATGACTTCGGCCGCCGCGAGTGAGGCGAGGGCGCCGCACTCTGGGAGGGGGCGGCCGCGGGCGAAGCCGAACAGGAAGCCGGCGGCGTACTGGTCCCCGGCGCCGGTAGTGTCGACTACCTTGGCGACGGGAGACGCGTTGACAGTGACCGTCTCCTCGCGCGTGGCGATGAGGGAGCCGATTTCCGAGCGGGTGACGATCACGGTTGGGCACGCCTTGCGCGCGGCTTCGAGCGCGGCGCCGAGATCGTCCTGTTCGTAGAGCGAAAGAATCTCGCTTTCGTTCGAGAACAGGATATCGACGTGGCCGGCGACGAGATGGCGGAAGCTGTCGCGGTGGCGGTCGACGCAGAATTTGTCCGAGAGTGTCAACGCCACTTTGCGCCCGGCGCTGCGCGCGATTTCGGCGGCGCGCACGAACGCGGCCTTCGCTTCGTCACGATCGAACAGATAGCCCTCGAGGAAGAGCGTCTCGCCGGCCTTGATCAGGTCGGTGTCAATGTCCTCCGGTCCGAGCAGGGTGGAGGCGCCGAGATAGGTGTTCATGGAGCGCTGGCCGTCATCGGACACGGCGATGAGGCAGCGGGCGGTGCCCGGAGGCGCCGAGCGCGCGGGCGTGTCGAAGGCGACGCCGGCGGCGCGGAATTCGGTGGTGAAGCGGGCGCCGAGCGAATCGTCGGCGACCTTGCCGATATAGCCGGCCTTGCCGCCGAAGCTGGCGACGCCGGTCATGGTGTTGGCGGCGGAGCCGCCGGCGGCGACGACGGCCTCGGGCATCCGCGCTGTGAGGTGATCGGCGCGGGCTTCGTCGATCAGGGTCATGGCGCCGCGGGCGATATTTTCCTCCGCCAGGAACGCGTCCGGCACGGCTTGAAGAAGGTCGACGATGGCGTTGCCGACGGCGACGACGTCGTAGCTCGAAGAGGTCATGCGCAGATCCTGGAGAAAAGGCGCTTAAAGCGTGGCCCCTGCCGGCTGGCAAGCATTGCCGCTGCGGCGTTTGAGCGGCATCTTGGCGTCATGCGATTCCTCACAGCACTCGCCGCATTGGCGCTCCTTGCCGCCTGCGCGACCGCGGCGCCGTCTTCCGCGCCGCCGACGCAAACGGGCGCCGACGCCGCGGCGCCCTCGTATTCGTCGCTGGCGGCGCAGCTCTTCGCGTCGGCCGGGCGCGCCGATGCGCCGAGCCAAGCGGAAGTGGAGCGCGCGATCGGCGCGGCGGACATCGTGCGTAGTGAAGGCGCCGGCGCTGCCTGGACGTATCGCCTCGACTCCTGCGCGCTGTTGTTGCTGTTCTCGGCCGATGCGCGGGGCGAGATGCGCCTGGCGGAAGTGCATCCGAGCGCGCGACAGTCGGGCGAGCCGTCGCCCAGCGTCGAGCAATGCGCGGCGGAGGCGTCGGCGCGGCGGTCGTGATGGCGCGCGTTGCGTATCTGACCGGGCGCAGTTTCGCCGGCGCGCCATTTGCGCCGGGCGAGGTTCATCCGCTCGAAGAGAAAAGTCGTGAGCTGATCGCCGCCGCCGGCGCCAAACGCGGCATGGCGTTCGAGGTGAAGTACTGGGACGAGAATCTCGCAGGCTTTGACGCGGCCGTGATCCGCTCGTGCTGGGACTATCATCTGCGCCCCCAACACTTCATCGAAACTTTGGAGGCGCATGAGCGCGCCGGCGTGCGCGTGTTCAATCCGCCCGCCGTCGTGCGCTGGAATTCGCGCAAGACGTATCTGAAGGATTTGGGCGCGGCGGCCATCGAGACGGTATGGGTCGAGCGGGCGGACGCGCGCACGGTGGCGCAGGCGTTCGACGCGCTGGATGCGTCCGAGATCGTGGTGAAGCCGCAGATTGGCGCCGGTTCGGTGGAGACGGTGCGGCTCAAACGCAATGCGTGGAGCGAAGCCGATCTGATTGCCGGGCCGCAGGGGGCGGCGATGATCCAGCCGTTTCTGCGCGCGATCGAGACGGAAGGGGAGCGCTCGCTGTTCTGGTTCGGCGGCG
Source organism: Vitreimonas sp. (assembly GCF_035627415.1). Lineage (GTDB taxonomy): Bacteria > Pseudomonadota > Alphaproteobacteria > Caulobacterales > Aquidulcibacteraceae > Vitreimonas. The sequence goes on from NZ_DASPLU010000038.1 coordinate 65,273, forward strand.
TATACTCGCACGCAGTGCGCAAGGTGCCGAAGGGCGGCGACTGGCGCGCGAACATTCCGGGCGAGACGCGGTTCGTCGTTGAAGCGCCGCCGGCGGCGGCGATGGAAGCTGCGGAAGCGGCGCGCGCCCGTGCCCCGGGCGATTTGCTGTATGTGCGCATCGACCTGGTGCTGGGCGACGACGGCGCTTGGCGGGTGATCGAGATCGAGGCCATCGAGCCTTACCTCTTTCTCGACTTCGCGCCCGAGGGCGCGGACGTTTTCGCCGGCGCGATCGCGCGCGTCTTGGGCGTGTAGAGGCAGATATCGGCGATCACGCAGCGCGGGCATTCTGGCCGGCGCGCCAAGCAGGTGTAACGGCCGTGCAGGATCAGCCAGTGATGCGCGCCGTGCAGGTAGTGTGGCGGCGTAATGCGCATCAGTTGCGCTTCGACCTCCAGCGGTGTTTTGCCATCGGCGAGGCCGGTGCGATTGGCGACGCGGAAAACGTGGGTGTCGACCGCGATCGTGCCCTCGCCGAAGATCTCCATCAGCACCACGTTCGCGGTCTTACGGCCGACGCCGGGCAGCGCTTCCAAAGCTTCTCGTTCGCGCGGCACTTCGCCATTGTGCTGATCAACCAGCGCTCGGCTGAGCGCGATAACGTTCTTGGCCTTGTTGCGCCAGAGGCCGATCGTCTTGATGTGATCGGCCAGCTTTTCTTCGCCGAGCGCGAGCATTTTCTCCGGCGTGTCGGCGAGCTGGAAGAGCGGGCCGGTGGCGCGGTTGACGCCCTTGTCGGTCGCCTGCGCCGAGAGGACGACGGCGACGAGGAGGGTGTAGGGGTTGGCGTATTCGAGTTCGGTGCGCGGCTCCGGGCGCAGTTCGGCGAGGCGCGCGTAGAGCGCTTCGGCCTTGGCTCTGGTCAGGCGCTTGGCCATCAGCCGGCGGTCCTTGGCGGATGTGCGGTTTGCGCTAGCTTAGGCGCATGATCCCGCACTGGGAACGCTCGCCCGGCCCGCCGCCGCTCGACGGCAAGCCGCTCTTCTTCGACGCCGAGCTGCGTCCTTACCGCAGCTGGAGCATGAAGGCGTTCAAGGTGATGCTGGTCGCGGTGATCACGCTCAACGCGATCATGTCGATCATTTTCATCGCGCGCGGCGCCTATCCGGTGGCGGGATTCTTGGGCCTCGACGTGCTGGCGCTGTGGTTTGCGTTCCGCTGGAATTATCGCGCCGGACAAGTCGCGGAATATGTGCAGGTCGCGCCGGGCGCGGTGCATGTCGCGGCGGTGAACAACGAGGGCGTGACGACGCATTGGGTGCTCAATCCGATCTGGGCGAAGGTGACGCGCGATGGGCGCGGCGTGCTGATCCGCGCGGGCGATGGGCAGATGCGGATCGGCGCGTTTCTCTCGCCGAAGGAATGCGACAGCTTCGCGGCGGCTCTCGATGCTGCGCTGCATAAGGCGAAGCGGGGGACCTAGAGGCCGGTGCGTGGCGTCGCGCTTCGACAGGCTCAGCGTGACGCCAATTCCATCGTTCGCGTCAGTGGTAGCGTCAGCCTGAGCTTGTCGAAGGCGACGCGGCGTGACCGCGCACAGCATTCAAAGCCCCAGCACATCCCGCATCGAGTAGAGGCCGGGAGGTTTGTCGGCGGCCCACAAGGCGGCGGCCAGCGCGCCGTCGGCAAACACCGCGCGGTCGAAGGCCTGGTGCGAGAGCGTCAGCATTTCGCGTTCGGCGATGAAGCGCGCGTCGTGCGCGCCGACGATGCCGCCGCCGCGGATGACGGAAAAGCCGATCGGGCCCTCCGGGCGCGGACCGGCGGCGCCGTCGTAAGGCGCGAGCTTGAGGTCGCTCAGCCGCTTGCCGCGGCCGTGCGCGGCGGCTTCGCCGAGGAGGAGGGCGGTGCCGGACGGCGCGTCGACTTTGCGGCGATGGTGCGCTTCGGCGATTTCGATGTCCCATTCGGGGCCGAGCTTCTGCGCCGCTTGCTCGACCAGAGCGGCGAGCAGGTTGACGCCGAGGCTGAAATTGCCGGAGCGGACGATGGCGATGCGCTGGGCGTGCGCGGCGACGCGGTGCTCCTGCTCGGCGCTGAGGCCCGTAGTGCCGACGATGGCGGCGCGCGCGGTGGTGTGCGTCAGCGCCTCAAGCGCGGCGACGGTGGCTTCGGGCGTGGTGAAATCGATCCAGACGTCGGCCTTGTCGGCGGCGTGATCGGCCGCGTCGCTCGTGGTCATGAAGAGCGGGGCGATGCCGGCGAGCGCGCCCAGATCCGTGCCGAGGAACTGGCCCTCGCGGCGTTCGGTGCCGCCGACGACGGTGAAGCGCGGATCGCCGCTGGCGGCGCGGATCAGCGCCCGGCCCATACGGCCCGCCGCGCCGGCGATGGCGATGGAGAGGGTCATGTGGACTCCATGGAGGTTTGTGGGTGCGGCGGCAAGGGCGGGTTCGGGACTCGGGACTAGGGACTAGGGACTAGGGATGCGCGGCATCGTCAGCGCGCGCAGTGTGAGCGCCGCTGTTCTCTAGTCCCTCGTCCCGAGTCCCGAAAACCGAGACGCGATAACCGATCCCTGAAGAGGGAGACGGGGCGCGTCGGACGCGCCGGATTAGAGCCTAGGGTGCGCCGCCTGTCGCCAGACGGCGCGCGCGTCGAACGCGCCCCGTTCGTCGGCCGTTTGTCCCGGATTGGCGACCAGGAGTTGTTGGCGCACCAGCATGGAAAGCATGCAGGGGCCTTGGCTCCTTATGGCCACGAGCCGGTTCAGCGCGTCAGCAGCTCCGATGCCGCTGGACCCTTCGGTTTCACGCCCCGAAGGCAGTGCACGCGTCGTTCGCTTTCGCCCAACGAACCTGGAAAGCGTCGTACCTTCTGCGAAGGCCTTCTCGACAATCCACGTCCGCGGACTTTCTCAACGATGAAGTCAGTCCTCGTGTCCTTCGTGATGGTCTTTGTGTCTTTGTGTTTGAACACGAAGGCACGAAGCTTGGCACAAAGGTCACAAAGGCTCCTCCATCGAAGCGACGCCTGCCGCGCCGGCCGCTGTCCGCACATTCCAAAGTTTCGGACGTCTTCGAAATCTCCCGTGTGCGGACGAGAGACATTCTACGGGTGTTTGGGCGCGGTCGGATTGATTCGGTCAAGAAAAGCGCGGGCGTTTAGGTCCGCACTGGCCTTAGCCGTTGAAAGACAGGCGCAAAACGCGAGCTAACGGCCCGCGCGCCTAGCCAGAGAATAGGAGGATAGCGGTCGGCTCTATCCTCCCATTCATCCCGCCTCGCGCTTAGTGCTTCACCGGGCTTAGCGCGAGCGGTAGCGATTGAATGCGCCGTCTGACCGCTTACGATGGCGGCGACGCAATGGAGCGCGCGGCATGCGGCTGATTTCGATCGGAGCGGCGTTGGCGGTTCTCGTGTCGTCGACCGCCGTGCACGCGGAAACGACGCTGCGGACAGAAGGCGATTTTGACGGCGACGGGCTGCGCGACACGGCTGCGCTCGAAGTCGATGCTGAGCGCTTTCGGCTGGTGGTTCGCCGCGGCGCAGCGCCGGAGGCGCCGATCGTCGTGCGCGAGGGGCCGCGCGAGCGCGTCGGAGATTTTCTGGGCACGCGACCGGCCGGCGTTTACGAGACCTTTCCTTTCGACGACCGGCGCGAAACCGTAGCGACCCGACACGACGGCATCAGCTTCGGGAGCAGAGAAGCGTCCGAGGGCCTCATCTATTGGACCGGCGCGGAGTTTCGCACGGTGTGGCTGTCGGATTGACGCGTGCGCGTGTCTGAGGCGGTGGACGCGGCGGGTTGCATTGCGTTTCTCGTCATTCCGGACGCGCGAAGCGCGAACCGGAATCTGCCGGAATGACGATGTTGGCGAACATCCGTGCTTGGCCCTAAGCCGACGTTCGACGTCGTGCTAACATGGCCTCAGGTCGTTGGAGCGAGCCATGCCATTCTCATGTCGAGGGCAAGAGTACCAATGCGTCGTCGGCAGCGATGTGCAGCGTGATGGAATGTATCTGGAAGTCACCGATACCCAGGACGAACCTGATGTTTTGGAGGTCTTCTACTCCGACCAGACCGATCAAATGACGTTCACGGCCTATCGCGGGGACATTCCGCTTGAAGTAGTCGAATGGGCAGTGACCTTGGCCAAGGAACGGCTGATCCCCACTGCAAGGCGATAGTCCGTTCCCGGCGAAGAGCGGACCTGAGTGCGAGTAGGCGCGCGCTAATTCAGAAAGCCGTGTTCGCGGAGGAAGCGGTCGGCGCGGTTGGCGGCTGCGGCGGCGGTGGCGGGATCGGGACTGGGTTGGCCGCGATCGTCCTGGCCGGCGGGCGTGAAGAGATGGCCGTAGCCTTCGTAGATTTCGAGTTCGCACACGTTTTGCGCCGCCAGCATCGCCGCGCAGAACGCCTGCGCGTGGCCGAGCGGCGTTTCGGTGTCGACGTCGCCTTGCAGGATCAGCGTCGGCGGCATGCCGGGGCGGACGAGGCGCAGCGGCGAGGAGTCTTCGGCTGCGCCGCGCGCGCCGAGCAGGCGCGCAAACCAGCCGTCAGCTTCGGGGGCGAGCGAGGGCGAGAGCAGGATCAGCGCGTCGGGGCGAGCGGCGGCGTCGCCCAGCTCGGCGGCGGTGACGGCGAGCTGACCGCCGGCGGACCAGCCGTAGACGGCGATGCGCGCGGGATCGATGTTGAGGCGTGCGGCGTTCGCGCGCGCCCAGCGGATTTGCGCGCGCGCATCGCCCATGGCTTCGAGCGGCGTGATGTTGGCCTGGTCCGAGAGCCTGTACTGCGCGGCGATGGCGACCATGCCGCGCTCGGCGTAGCGGCGCGCGCGCGGATAAGCCCAGGTCGGGTCGCCATAGGCCCAGCCGCCGCCGTGGAAGACGATGATCGCCGCGCGCGGGTTGGCGCTGGGTCCGGGATCGAAAACGTGCGCTTCGAGCGGCGCGCCGTCTTCGGATTGGAGGCGTTCTATGCGCGGTGCGGGCGGCGCTGGCGGTGACGCGGGCGCCGGCGCGCTTGCGCAGGCGGCGGCGAGCAACGCGACGGCGGCGATGACGGAGCGCATGCGTTCCCCCGGTGACGACGTGCGGGAGCTTAGCGCGGGCGGGGCGTGGGTGCGAGAGCGGCGCGGCGCGCAGCGTTCCTCGCGGCTATTTGGAGGGCGCCCGCGTCAGCGCCGCGTCGACCGAGAACGAGCCTGCGCCCAGGGTGGCAAGGCAAAATCCAACGAGCACCAGCATCGTGGCGGGAAACGCGCCGCGCACGCCCAGCGCCGCATCCACCATGATCAAAGCCACGATGAAATTGAACGCGCACACCACGCCCGCCCAGCGGGTGAAAAGGCCAAGCACGAAGGCCAGGCCGCAGAGGAGTTGCGCCCACACCGACAGCGGTGCCATCAGCTCCGGCATGGCAAAGCCATGTTGCGCCAAGAAACCCGCGAACTCGGCCATCCGGTCCGCGCTCTGAACGTTGTCCCAGACGCCCCAGATCAAAAAGCCTCCGACGACGACGCGGAGCGCGAGCAAAGCTGTATCGGCGCCTCTGCTCAAGGCGGGCAAGAACAGAAGGCCGTGTGTGATGTTGCTCATCCCGCTCCCCCGCGCGCTTTGATCTGCGGGCCGATGGCCGCGCATTTGCGCCCGTCAGCCTCACGTAAGGACGTCAGAGCAGCGAGATTACGCAACGTTGTTTCGACGAGTGGCGGCGGGCCTGAAGGCCGCGGTCCAACCTTTCCGGCTTTAGCGCGTCGGGCCTTCGCTGGCGCCTTCGAAGAATTTCTTGACGCTGGCGAAGAAGTTTTGCGTTTGCGGGTGGGCTTCTTCGCAGCACTCTTTCGAGAATTCTTCGAGCAGCTTGCGCTGTTTGGCGGTGAGGTTCACCGGCGTTTCCACCAGGAGCTCGACGTGGAGGTCGCCGCGGTCCTTGGCGCGCAGGTGCGTCATGCCCTTGCCCTTGATGCGGAAGCGGCGGCCGGTTTGCGCGCCGGCGGGGATCGTCACCTTGGTGCGGTCGCCGTCGATGGTGGGGATTTCGATTTCGCCGCCGAGCGCTGCTTTGCACATCGGCGTCGGCGCGCGGCAGTAGAGGTCGGGGCCGTCGCGTTCGAACAGCGGGTGGGGCTTGACCGAGAGGAAGAGATAGAGATCGCCGGGCGGGCCGCCGCGGGCGCCGGCGTCGCCTTCGCCGGCCAAGCGGATGCGGGTGCCGTCCTCGACGCCGGCGGGAATCTTGACCGAGAGCGTGCGCTCCTTCTGCACCGTGCCGCGCCCGCCGCAGCTCTTGCACGGCGTCTTGATCGACTGGCCGCGGCCCTGACAGGCGGGGCAGGTGCGCACCATGCGGAACATGCCTTGCTGGGCGCGGATCTGGCCGGCGCCGCCGCAGGTGCGGCACGTCTCGAGCGGAGCATTGCCTTCCGAGCCTGAGCCGCTGCACGGCTCGCAGACTTGCGCGCGCGGCACGACGATCTCGCGCTCGCTGCCTTTGAAGGCCTGTTCGAGCGTGATCTCGACATCGTAGCGCAGATCGGCGCCGCGCTGCGGGCCGGTGCGGGCGCGCCCGCCGGCGAACATGTCCTCGAAGCCGCCGCCGAAGATCTCGTTGAAGAGGTCGGAGAAGTCGGCATAGCCGGCCGAGCCGGGGCCGAAGCCGGGACCGCCGCCTGCGCCGCCGCCGACGCCAGCTTTGCCGTAGCGGTCATAGGCGGCGCGCTTCTGCGGATCAGAAAGCACCGAGTACGCTTCGCCGATTTCCTTGAACTTCTCTTCGGAGACTTTGCAGCCCGGGTTTTGATCCGGGTGCAGCTTCATCGCGAGCTTACGGAACGCGGACTTGATCGTCGCGGCGTCCGCGTCGCGCGGCACGCCAAGGACTTCGTAATAATCGCGCCCGGTGCTCATCGTGTCACCGAGATGAGAAAGGGGCGGCCTCCCCACAAGGAGGAAAGCCGCCCGATGTCAGTTTGGATAAAGCGCTGCCGCATCGCCCGACCTCGATGACGTGTTGGCTTAAGCGCTTTTCTTGCCGTCGACTTCTTCGAAGTCGGCGTCGACGACACCTTCCTGGTCGGGCCCTGCGCCCGCGTCGCCGCCGGCGTCACCGCCGCCGCCTGCGCCGCCATAGAGGGCTTCGCCGATCTTCATCGACGCTTGCACGAGCGCTTGCGTCTTCGCGGCGATGTCGGCCGTGTCGTTGCCTTCGAGCGCTGTCTTCAGCGCGGCGATGGCTTGCTCGATCGCCTGCTTGTCGCCCGGCGGGATCTTGTCGCCGTTTTCGGCGAGCTGCTTTTCGGTCGCGTGCGCCAGAGCTTCGCCCTGGTTCTTGGCTTCCGCCAGCTCGCGGCGCGATTTGTCTTCGCCGGCGTGCTCTTCGGCTTCCTTGACCATGCGCTGGATGTCGCTGTCGCTGAGGCCGCCCGAAGGCTGGATGCGCATCGACTGCTCTTTGTTGGTCGCCTTGTCCTTGGCGCCAACCGAGACGATGCCGTTGGCGTCGATGTCGAAGGTGACTTCGATCTGCGGCAGGCCGCGTGGGGCAGGGGGGATGCCGACCAGGTCGAACTGGCCGAGCGGGCGGTTGTCCGCGGCCATTTCGCGCTCGCCCTGGAAGACGCGGATGGTGACGGCGTTCTGGTTGTCTTCCGCGGTCGAGAAGATCTGGCTCTTCTTGGTCGGGATCGTGGTGTTGCGTTCGATCAGGCGCGTGAACACGCCGCCGAGCGTCTCGATGCCGAGCGAGAGCGGCGTCACGTCCAAAAGCACGACGTTCTTTACGTCGCCCTGCAGCACGCCGGCCTGGATCGCGGCGCCGACGGCGACGACTTCATCCGGGTTGACCCCCTTGTGCGGATCGCGGCCGAAGAATTCCTTCACCACCTGCTGGATTTTCGGCATGCGCGTCATGCCGCCGACCAGGACGACTTCCTTGATGTCATTGGCGGAGAGGCCGGCGTCCTTGAGCGCGGCCTTGCAGGGCCCGAGCGTGCGCTGGACCAGGTCTTCGACCAGGCTTTCGAACTTGGCGCGCGTCAGCTTCATGTTGAGGTGAAGCGGATTTCGGTTCGCGTCCATGCTGATGAACGGCACGGAGACATCGAACTCGGTGCGCGAGGAGAGCTCTTTCTTGGCTTGCTCGGCCACTTCCTTGAGCCGCTGCAGCGCGAGCTTGTCCTGGCGCAGATCGACGCCGTTCTGTTTTTTGAACTCGTCGGCCAGGTAGTTGAGGATGCGGACGTCGAAGTCTTCGCCGCCGAGGAAGGTGTCGCCGTTGGTGGAGCGCACTTCGAACACGCCGTCGCCGATTTCGAGGATCGAGACGTCGAAGGTGCCGCCGCCCAAGTCATAGACGGCGATTGTCTTGTTCGCGCCTTCCTTGTCGAGGCCGTAGGCGAGCGCGGCCGCGGTCGGCTCGTTGATGATGCGCAGCACTTCGAGGCCGGCGATCTTGCCGGCGTCCTTGGTGGCTTGGCGCTGGGCGTCGTTGAAGTACGCCGGAACGGTGATGACGGCCTGCGTGACCGGCTCGCCGAGATAGTCTTCGGCCGTCTGCTTCATCTTCTGCAGCACGAAGGCGGAGATTTCGGACGGCGCGTACTTCTTGTCGCGGCCTTCGATCCAGGCGTCGCCGTTCGGACCTTTGACGATCTTGTACGGGACGATGTCCATGTCCTTCTTGGTGATGGGATCGTCGAACGAGCGGCCGATGAGGCGCTTCACGGCGTAATAGGTGTGCTGTGGGTTGGTGATCGCTTGGCGCGCGGCCTGGATGCCGATCAGGCGCTCGCCGCTTTCGGTGAAGGCGACCACAGAGGGCGTCGTGTTCGAGCCTTCGGCGTTGACGATGACCTTGGGATTGCCGCCTTCCATGACGGCGACGCACGAATTGGTCGTGCCAAGGTCGATGCCAATCACTTTGCCCATAATTCTATCCTCGTTCCTTCTTCAGCGGCGCGGTTTCGTCTCTGGACCCATAGACTGGCGTCCGCGAAGTGCCCGCGTCCTGTTTCATCCAAGCGATTGTACGGCCTGGCGCCCCGTCCCAGCTCCAAGCCGCGTTCGTTCCGGGTTCATGTGGTGTATCGCCTAGATGGTGCAAGGCTTTTGGACGGTAGTATCCGCAATCCAGGCAAGGAAATTCCGTCGTCGCCGCATGCGCTTGATCCGGCTCAAGTTTCCAGCCGGAACAAAAAAGAAACCGAATGCCCGGATAGCGCTTCGCAGATGACCCGTTCAGGCACAGACCTCGACGGCTTCCGGCTCTGGCCGGGACTGCTCGACCGCGCCGCGCAAGAAGCGTTGCGCGACGAGGTGTTCGCGCGCATGCGGGCGGGGCCGCTCTACATTCCGCGCATGCCGAAATCGGGCCAGCCGATGCGGGTGCGGATGACCAATTTCGGACCGCTGGGCTGGGTGACGGATAAGGAGCAGGGCTACCGCTACCAGGATTTCCATCCCGAGACGGGCATGCCGTGGCCGGCGATGCCGCCGCTTGTGCTGGATTTGTGGCGCGAGCTTTCCGGCTACGGCGCCGATCCGGAAGCGTGCCTCGTCAACCTCTACGAAGGCGATGCGCGCATGGGGCTGCACGTCGACAGCGACGAGGCGGCGTGGGATGCGCCGGTGCTGTCGATCTCGCTCGGCGACACGGCGATCTTCCGCATCGGCGGCGCGTTGCGTTCTGATCCCACGCGCAGCGTGCGGCTGGCGTCGGGCGATGTGTGCTTGCTCGCCGGCGCGGCGCGGCGCGCCTATCACGGCGTCGATCGGATTCTGCCGGGCACGTCGCGGCTGCTGCCGAAGGGCGGGCGGCTTAATCTGACGCTGCGGCGGGTGACGGTTCCGAGTTAGCGGGCCGGCTTGTAGCCGGGAGGGAGTTCGTCGCCGGGCTCTGGAAGCTGGCCGCCGCTTCGGCGCAGCAACTCGAGCGCTTTGGCGACATCGGCGCGCTGGCGACGTTCAGCGAAGAACCTGTCCGTCCGTTCCCGCTCAAGCTCGAACGCCACGGCGCGTGCGACGAAGGTGGAGAGGTCTTCGCCTGCCGCGCGAGCTGCCTCGGCCGCTTCCGCGGCCAAATCGGCGGGCAGATCAATGGTTGAAGGCTTCGACATTCTAGCGCTCCATTTCCGAAAGTATCACGTGCGGCGCGATCGTCCTAATGCCCAAAGCTGGGCTCGACCGTTCAAAGTCTCTCGGATTGTTGGTGACGATCAGATGCGCCCCCGCATTGAATGCAGCCTCCAGCACTAGATCGTCGTTGGGATCGGATGAAAGTGGGCGCAATTGCCAGCGGATCGGCGTGTCCTTCATCATTGCGGTCAGCGCATCGAGAATAATGAGCGCCTCCGCGCGGCTTAGACCGGCTGCAGCCAGATGTTCCGCTCGCGTGGCGACCGCTTCGTACTCCAAGCCAAGCGCGGTTGAGGCGGCAGCTTCGAGCCTGCCGCTCACAACCATTTCCAGCACTTTGGCGGATGCGCCCGTGGGGCTGCGAATGCCAGCGATGACGACGCTTGTGTCAATGACGATCATTGCACCGAAGCATCAGCCGCCTCCGACGCCGGCGTAGCATCCGGCGTTTCGCTTTGCGCTTGCCGATCGCGCACGAAATCTGGGACCCAGCCTTCGGGCGGGCCGCCGGGGGAGGGCGGGAGACGGCCGGCGGCGATTTCGTGGGCTTTCCAGACCATCGCGTTGTGGACGCGATTCCAGCCCGACGGGTGGTCGTAGAAGAACCATTCCTCCAACTGGCTCGGCTGCATCTTGCGATATTCGCTGAGCAGCACTGCAGCTTCGGCGAAACCATCGGGCTCGCGCGCGGCGTTGAGGCCGAACATGTCGGCCTGCTGCTCGTTGAAATAGATCAAGTTGCGCTGCAGCGGCGCGGTGATGAGGCCGACGACCGAGAGCAGCACCAGGATCAGCGGCAGGCCGGCGGGATCGGAGATATCGCGGATGCCCCAGCGCTCGTTCTTGGCGAAGGCGCGGAAGGTGAAGTGTACGAAGGCGAAGCTGAACAGGATCAGCATCGCGCTCATGATCAGGCCCGAATACATGTGCCCCAGCACGTAATGGCCGATCTCGTGCGCCATCACCGCGCGCGTTGCTTCAGGACTGGCGCGTTCCAGCAGCGTGTCGGCCAGTGAGATGCGCGTCGTCGGGCCGAAACCGGAGACGTTGGCGCTGATGCTGTTGGTCTGGCGCGAGCGGTCGTAGACGTAGACATTGTCCGCCGGCACGCCGTTGGCTTGCGCCATGGCGATGATGTCGTCGCGCAGCTCGCTTTGCTCCATCGGCACCGATTCGTTGAACAGCGGCGCGATGTAGATCGGAAAGAGCATGCTCATCACCGCGGCGAAGGCGATGGTGACGGCCGAACCCCAAATCCACCACGTGTTCCGCGCCGCGCGAATGATCATGTAGATGATGGCGATGAAGATCGAGCCGATCACGAGACCTATGCCGACGCCGATCATTTGCTCGCCGAACCATTCGGGGAAGGTCTGCGTCGAGAGATCGTAGCGATGCTGGCGGACGAAGCCGACATAGTAAGTGAACGGGAAGGTGATGACGGTCGAGACGAGGTTGACGAAGAAGCCGACGCCGAGCGCCACCAGCGGAAACCACTTCACGGTCTTTTCGAGCCAGCTGCGAACGCCGCGGGCCCAGCCGAGCAACAGGATCAGCGCCGCTACCGCGATCGAAATCGCGGTGCTGACGAAGTCGATGATGTAGCCGCCTTCAAAATAGGCGTTGGAGCGCGCGGTGGCTTCCGGGCCCAGCGTCGCGAGCCAAGCGTGGGTCGCCAATTCCGGATCGAAAGGCAGGCTGGCGGCGGCGGCGGGCGCAGCAAAGGCTGTCGCGGCGGCGAAGGCCGCAAGTCCGATGGATCGCATGTCGTCACTCCCCCGAGATTTGACTGGCGCGGAGCCTGCCTCTGTCCCAGATGAGGCGCAAGGGGAGGCGCGGCAGGCGCTCTGCAAAAGGAGACGAACGAATGCGGCTCGATGGACCCGAAGGCAATTTTCCGCCGACCCGCCGCACGCTGGCGGCGTCGTTGTTCTTCGCCGGCTACGCCAGCGCCGCGCTCTCCTCGTGCGCGAGTCCGGTAACGACGCCGAGCGACGAGCTGATCACAGAGGACGTGCACGTCACCGGCGCCGGCGGCTATCGGCTGCCGGCTTATCTGGCGCGGCCGGCGGGGCAGGGGCGGCGCGGCACGGTCATCGTCGTCAATGAGATTTTCGGCATCCACGAGTACATCAAGGATGTTTGCCGCCGCTTCGCGCGCGAAGGTTTTGTCGCGCTCGCGCCCGATTATTTTGACCGCGCCGGCGATCCCGCGCCGCTGACGGACTTCGCGCAGATCCGCACGATCGTCGCCACCGCGAACCACGAGCAAGTGATGGGCGACACGCAAGGCGCGATCGATTGGCTGAAGGCGCAGCGTTTCGTGAAACGCGATGCAATCGGCATCACCGGTTTCTGCTGGGGCGGCACGGTCGTGTGGATGGCGGCTGCGCTGTCGCCGGACATCAAGGCCGGCGTCGCCTGGTATGGACGCTTGGTGCGGCCGGCGGCGGGGAGTTGGGGCGCGGAGGAGGAGCGGCCGTGGCCGTATGACATCGCCGCGGCGATCCACGCGCCGGTGCTCGGGCTCTATGCGGAGAACGATCGTGGCATTCCGCTCGAGAGCGTAGAGAACATGCGCGCGGCGCTTTCGGCGGCGGACAATCCGACGGGCTCGGAGATCATCGTCTATCCCGGCGTGCAGCACGGCTTTCACGCCGATTATCGCGAGAGCTACAACGCCGAAGCGGCGGCCGACGGTTGGGCGCGTGCGTTGACGTGGTTTCGTGAGCACGGCGTGAGTTAGCGCACTCGTTCCTTCCGCCGTCATCCTGGGGCGCGCGCAGCGCGAGCCCAGGATCCAAGGGCGACAGTCGCGCTCTATGATCTTCTGGATCCTGGGCTCTCGGCTATGCCGAGCCCCAGGATGACGGTGGAAGCGGTGCGCGCACCTAACGATTCGCTGTCTCGCGTCCTATGTTGGCCGCAGCTCACCAGGAAGGACGATCCGCATGCGCTATCGCAAACTCGGCCGCACGGGCCTTGCCGTGTCGGAAATCTGCCTCGGCACCATGACGTTCGGCGGCGACGGTTTCTGGAAAGTCATCGGCGCGCTCGAACAAGAGGAGTCGACCAAGCTGGTCAGAACGGCGTTCGATCAAGGCGTCACCTTCATCGACACGGCCGATGTCTATTCCAACGGCCTCTCCGAACAGGTGCTCGGGCGCGCCATCCGCGACTTGCCGCGCGACGAACTGGTGATCGCGACCAAGGTGTTCGGCCGCATGGGCGCCTACAGCCCGGAGCAAACGCCGGAGTTTCAGCGCCGCTACGCCAACACCAATCTCTGGGGCCTTTCGCGCAAGCACGTGTTCGACGCCATCGACGCGAGCTTGACGCGGTTGGGGCTCGATTACGTCGATCTCTATCAAGTGCACGCGTTCGACAATGTGACGCCGCTCGAAGAGACGCTCGAGGCGCTCGATGAAGTCGTGAAGTCAGGCCGGGCGCGCTATATCGGGCTCTGCAATTTCGCCGCCTGGCAGATCGCCAAGGCGCTCGGCGTATCCGAGCGCAACGGGCTGGCGCGGTTCGAGTCGCTGCAGATGTACTATTCGATCGCCGGGCGCGATCTCGAGCGTGAGGTTGCGCCGCTGGCGAAGGACCAGCAGCTCGCGATCCTGCCGTGGAGCCCGCTCGCGGGCGGCTTTCTCTCGGGCAAGTTCACGCGCAACAGCACGGGCGAAGGCCGCCGCGCCTCGTTCGACTTCCCGCCGGTCGACAAGGACAAGGCCTACGACATCATCGACGTGATGAAGGAAATGGGCGATGCGCGCGGCGTCTCCGTCGCGCAGATCGCGCTCGCGTGGCTCCTGCATCAGAAGCACGTCACCAGCGTGATCATCGGCGCGAAGACCGAGGCGCAGCTCAATGACAATCTCGCGGCGACCGCGGTCGAATTGTCGAGCGACGATCTGAAGCGCCTGGACGAGGTGTCGAAGCTGAAGCCGGAATATCCGGGCTGGATGCTGGAGCGCCAGGGCGGCGAGCGGGCGAGCGGGTTGAGCTAGCCGGCCGAGCGCGTTAGGCGCCGCGCCAGTGCGGCGCCCAACAGGGCGCCGATCGCGGCGCAGGCGAGCGCGCCGACGCCGATCGGCAGCCATCGCCCGGCCGCGCCGGAGATAATGAGACCCTTTGTGCGCGCGCCCGCGCCGAACGAGCCGCGCGCCTCGTGACGCGTCGGCGCGGGACGCATCAGATTGTCGATCCGCTCCGCCGGCAAGGCGCGGCGCGTCTCCTGGCCCTCGACGGTTGTGCGCGCGAGAATGCGGTCGAGCCATCCCGGCGCGCTCATGCCGCCGAGAATGGTCTGCGCCGTCATCAGGCTGAGCCAGTACTCGCGCTTGGGATGGGCCACGCACCGCGCGATCGCCGTGGCGGCGGCTTCGGGCTGGTAGACGACTTTGGTCGCGGGCTTCGGCGTGTAGGCGCGGTGCGAGCGGGCCCAATCGAATTGCGGTGTGTTCACCGCCGGCAGGTGCACCATCGAAACGTGCACTGGAATTTTGTCGTGCAGCAGCTCGCTGCGCAGCGATTCGGTGAAGCCGACCAGCGCGTGCTTGGCGCCGCAATAGGCCGATTGCAGCGGAATGCCGCGATAGGCGAGGGCGGAGCCGACATGGATGATGTGTCCGCGCTTGCGCGGCCGCATCCGCCGCAACGCCGCCATCGTCCCGTGCACGGCGCCGAGATAGGTCACCGCGGTGACGCGCGCGAATTCCTCCGCCGTCATGTCGTCGACGCTGGCGAATACTGTGGTCATTGCGTTGTTCACCCACACGTCGATCGCGCCGAGCGCGCGCTCCATCTCCGCCGCCGCATGCTCCACCGCGTCCGCGTCGGCGACGTCGGCTTCGACGCCGTGCGCCTTTGCGCCGAGCGTGCGCAGCTCTTCCAGGGTTTCCGCCAGTCCGCCTCTGGCGATGACGCCGACGCGCCAGCCGTCGCGCGCGAACCTCTGCGCCGTGGCGCGGCCGACGCCTGCGCTGGCGCCGGTGATGACGATGACGCGATCCGGCATGGACGAACTCCTTCGGCCGTTGCTCAGCGGCAACGACGTGTTCGAACGAGCGGTTCCGGTTCAGCCGGCGCAAAAGAAAAGCGGCGGCGCTCTTGTCCAGCGCCGCCGCCCCAAGCGTGCGTCCCCGCGTTTAGCCTACTGACGCACGATCTGAACCTGATAGCCGCCGAGCGAGCCGCCAAGGCCGCTCGCCTGGATGTAGTATTCGCCGGCGGTCTGCGGCGTGAAGCGCAGGCGCGCATCCAAGCCGTCGCCGCTGTCGTCGTCGGTGACGACGCTCTCGCCGTTGGCATCTAGGATCGTCACGAACGGGTCTGCCAGCGGATTGTCGCCCTCGCCGCGCACGTCGATCGTATAGCGTACGCCGGCCTCGAGCGTGACGCGGTACTGATCGAGGTCGCCGAGCATGTCGATGCGGCTGACGCGGCTGTCGTCGGCGGGGTCGAGGTTCTCGTCGGTGTAGGCGTTGCCGGGCACGTCGGTGTCGACGGCGCGCAGATTGTACTGGCCCGTGCCGGAGGCGCCGTAGGACGAGACGCCGAGGAAGAACGTGCCGCCCGTCGGCGAGGCGTAGCTCAAATACGAGTTGAGGCCCATGCCGCCATCGTCGTCGGAGACGACCGCATTGCCTTGGGAGTCGTAGAGCGTGAGATAGGGATCGGCGAGCGGGGTCTCGCCGGCGCCTTCGAGCGTGATCCGATAAGGCCGGCCTTCGATCATCTCGATCATGTACCAGTCGGCGTCGTCGGCCGCGCCGATGCGGCTGAAGCGGCCTTCGCCGTTCGGCATGAAATAGTCGGCGTTGTCGATGCTCTGACCGATTTCGCCGGCAATCACGCCGACCGCGTAGCGGCCTGAGGCGTCCTCGGCAAAGCCGCGCACTTCGACGTAGTGCGCGCCCGCGGCCGTCGCTTGATATTCGAGGAAGGCGTTCAGGCCTTCGCCGCCGTCGTCGTCGCGCGCGATTTCGGTCCCGTCCGGCCCGTAAAGCACGAGGTAGGGGTCGCCGAGCGCGTCGGCGGTCTGGACGACGTCGGCGTTGATGCGCACGGCTTGGCCTTCGGCGAGTTCGAGCCGGTACCAATCGCGGTCGCCGGCGGGCGCGAGCCCGCCTTCGCGATAATCGCCGTCGGCGCTCATCACCGCATCGGTGGAGGCGTCGCTCGGGATGTCGCCGCTCATCGCCGCCAGAGTGTACGTGCCGACCGCTTCTTCGCTGAAGCCCGCGGCTTCGACGAAGTAATTGCCGGCCGCCGTGGCGGTGAACTCGAGATAGGAGTTGAGGCCTTCGCCGCCGTCATCGTCGACGGCGACTTCCTGGCCGTTGGCGTCATAGACCCGCACCAGCGGGTCGAACGCGTTGTCGCCGGAGCTGGTGAGCGTGAAGCGGTAGGTCTCGCCTTCGGCGAGGCGGACGCGATACCAGTCGGTGTCGGTCGGAAACTCGAGGTTGCCGTTGACGCTGTCGCCGAGATCGATCCGGCCGCGGGTGGAGCGATTGTTGGCGATCGCGTCGGTCGGCAGCCGCTCGGCGGCGACGTTGAGCGCGTAGGCGCCGGTGTAGGCGTCGGCGTAGCCGCGCGCTTCGATGAACACTTCGCCATTGGCGCGCGGGATGTAGTCGATCGCCGCGTTGAGGCTTTCTTCCGTGTCGTCGCCCATGGCGAGCTCGTTGCCGTCGGCGTCGATAATGCGCAGCATCGGGTCGCCGAGCGCGCCGTCGGCGGTGTCGACGTCGTCGGCGCCGTCGAGCGTGATGCGATAGCGCTGTCCGGTGCGCACCGCGAGGCGATACCAATCGACGTCGCCTTCGTATTCGATGCTGCCGCCGACGGCGCGGCCGGGCGCGATGCGCGCGCGCGTGTCGGCGCTGTTGCCGGCGTCGTCCCGCGGCAGGGGAGAGGCGCTGACGCTGAGTCGGTAGCCGCCCGTCGCCTGTTCGCTGAATGCGCGCGCTTCGACGAACACTTCGCCCGAAGCGCCGGGCGCGTACGTCACCGCCGAGTTGAAGCCGTTGGCGTCGTCGTTGAACGCGAGCTGCACGCCTTCGCCGTCATAGATCGCGATCATCGGATCGAGCGCTTGGCCGTCGGCGCCGGGCATGCCGTCGAGGGTGAAGCTGTAGCGCTGGCCTTGCTCCACGCGCAGCCGGTACCAATCCACGTCGCCGGCGCTGTCGATCTGGCCGTCGACGGCGCCGTTCAGCGCGGCGGTGGTGCTGGCATCGCCCGCGGGGTCATTGTCCTGAGCCGAAGCCGCGCCGGCAAAGCTCATCAGCAACGCAGCGGTCGCCGCGCCGAACAGTAATTTTCCCCGCATATTCCCCTCCGAGTTCCGCAGACTCCTCGGGGCCCGTTTGACCACGACGAACACTGCTCGTCGCCATGGTTAACGATCATTCATGTTCCAGGCAAAGCGGGAATTGGGCGAAATGACGGTAACGCGCCCCATCGCCGCAGGACGGCGGGCGCCGTAAGCATGGCTCGGCCGCGGATGAGGCTCAGACCTTGACGTCTACGGTTGGCGCGGCCGCCGATGCGCCGCCGCCGGCGGAGACGAGCACCATGGCGGCGCGCAGCGTGCGGTCGTTCAGGACGTAGCCGGGCTGCATTACCTCGAGGATCACGCCGGCCGGCTGATCGGAGGGGGCCTGCGCCACGGCTTGATGCAGGTTCGGGTTGAAGGCCTCGCCCTTGGCGCCGACGCGCTTCAGCCCGTGGCGCGCGAACACATCCACCATCGTGCGCTCGGTGAGCTCGAGACCGGCGATGAGGTTGCGCGTCGCTTCATCGGCGGCGCCTTGTGGCGCGGCGGCGAGAGCGCGGCCCAAAGTGTCGGCGATCGGCAGCAGGTCCGCGGCGAAGCGATCGATGGCGTAGGCGCGCGCTTCGGCGGCTTGGCGTTCGGCGCGGCGGCGCGTGTTCTCGACTTCGGCCAGCGCGCGCAGCATGTCGTCGCGCGCTTTCGCCAGCTCCGCTTCCAGCACGCTGGTGTCGAGCGTCTCGGCCGGCGCTTCGTCTTGCTGGTTCCGCACTTGCTGCTGGTTGTCGGTTTCGTTTGTCATTCCATTCCTCGTTTCAGCGTTCGCCGCCGCGGCCGTCGAGCACCCGGCCGACGACGCGCGCGGTATAGTCCACCACCGGGATCACCCGGGCGTAATTCAGCCGCGTCGGCCCGATCACCCCGAGCGCGCCGACGACCTTGCGTTCGGCGTTCATATAGGGCGCGACGATCAAGCTCGACCCCGAGAGCGAAAACAGCGGATTTTCGGAGCCGATGAAGACGCGGACGGTCTCGGCTGACTTGGCGAGATCGAGCACTTGGATCAGTTCGCGGGTCTTCTCCAGGTCGTCGAACAGCTGGCGCGCGCGTTCGAGATCGGCGATCGCCTGCTGATCCTTGAGCAGATTGCCGCGGCCGCGGACGATCAGGGAACGGCCGAGCATCGGGTCCTCGCCGGACCATTCGACCAATCCGCTCTCCACCAGCTTGGCGGCGGCGGCGTCGAGTTCGGCGCGGTCGCGCTGCAGCGCCTCGGCCGCCGCAACGCGCGCTTCGTTCAGCGTCCTGCCCTTGAAACGCGCGTTGAGATAATTCGCCGCTTCGGCCAGCGCCCCGGGCGGCATCTCCGGCGGCGTGGTGATGACGCGGTTCTCGATCTGGTTGTCTTCGAAGACGAGCACCAGCAGCGCCTGGCCCGGGCCGATGCCGACGATTTCGGCGTGGCGCACCGGCGCGTCGCGTTGCGGCGTCACGACGAGCCCGGCGCCGCCGGCGAGGCCGGAGAGCAGATCGGACGCGGCGCCCAGGACGTCCTGCGGGTTCGAGCCCGCTTGGGCGATGCGCGCCTCGATTTCGCGCTTTTCGTCCGGCGGCACGTCGCCCAGCTGCAGCAGGCTGTCGACGAAGAAGCGCAAGCCGACCTGAGTCGGCAGGCGGCCGGCCATAGCATGCGGCGCCTGCAAAAGACCCAGGCTGGCGAGGTCGGCCATGGTGTTGCGGATCGACGCGGCGGAGAGGCCCATGCCGCCGAGCTTCGAAAGCGTGCGCGAGCCCACCGGCTCGCCGGTGGTCAAATAAGATTCCACGATCTCGCGGAAGATCTCGCGAGCGCGGGCGTCCAACGACGTGAGATCGGGGGCGGGGGGCTGCGCCATCGGCGCTCTAGGTAGCGAACAGCGCCCGTCGCGCAAGCGGGAGAGGGCGCGACTTGATTTCGCCGTGTTCCCTGGCGAGGAGGGCGCATGCGGTTGGGGATCTTCGCTTTTCTTGTTCTGTTGTGCTGCGCCGCGCCGGCGGCGGCGCAGACGGCGATCACGCTGCGCGCCGAGCCGGCGCCTATTGTCGACGCCGAGATCAACGGCCGGGCGGTGCGGCTCGAGGTCGATCTGCGGTTTCCGAGCGGCTTGGCGCTGAGCGCCGCCGCGGCGCGACGGCTGCGCGTGCGGCAATTGCCGCTGATGCAGATCGGCGTCGGCATCGAGGGCAGCGACGCCACCTTGCGCGGCCGCATCGCCCGTCCGCGCATCCTGTTCGAGGGCCGCGCCGCGCGCGCCTTCGCCGGGGTGTTCGGGGCGCCGGTGACGACGCGGGCCGATGGCGTGATCGGGCCCGGGGCGCTGCCGTACGACATCATCACCATCGTCCTCAACCCGGAGCCGCCCGGCGCACGCGACATCGTGCTGCCGCTCGAAGATGCGGATGACTGGACCGTGCGCACGCAGATTGGCGGCCAGCAATTTCAGGTGAATTTCAACGTCGCCAACAGCGCCAGCGTCTTCAATCGCACCGCATCGCGCGCGCTCGATGCGACGGGCGACATACCGGCGGCGGGCGCCGTCGCCGAAATGCCGCTGATCCTGGGGCTGCGGACGATGATGCAGCCGGTGGAGACCGAACTCAGCGTGTTCGGTCTGCCAGTGCGTCCGGCCTATGCGCGCACGAACGCGCCGCTGCTCGGCGCAACCGAGGACGATGCGATCGTGGTGCGCGGGGAGGCGGAAGATGCGCCGCCGCCGATTCTTGTGCTCGGCCGCTCGGCCTTGTCGCGCTGCGCCTCGATCAGCGTCGATCGGCGTTCGCGGCGAATGACGTTGCGCTGCGCGGTCTAGAGCTTTACCCGCGTCGCGCTTTCGGCCATGCAGCGCGCTCGAAGTTCAGGAGGTTACATGCGCCCTTCCGGCCGCGCGCCCGATCAATTGCGCGACGTCACGCTCGAAATCGGCGTCTCCCGCTACGCCGAGGGCTCGTGCCTCGCGCGGTTCGGGCAGACGCACGTCTTGTGCGCGGCCAGCGTGGAGCAGGGCGTGCCCGGCTGGCTGAAGGGGCAGGGCCGCGGCTGGGTGACCGCCGAATACGGCATGCTGCCGCGGGCCACGCACACGCGCGGGCGCCGTGAAGCGGCGCAGGGCAAGCAGTCGGGCCGCACGCAGGAGATTCAGCGTCTGATCGGGCGCAGCCTGCGCTCTGTGATTGATCTCAAGGCGCTGGGCGACCGCACCATCACGCTCGATTGCGACGTCATCCAAGCCGACGGCGGCACCCGCACTGCGGCGATCACCGGCGCCTGGGTCGCGCTCAGCAAGGCCTGCGCGTACCTGGTCGAGGAGAAGGTGCTCAAGTCCAACCCGATCACGGGCCAGGTGGCGGCGATATCGTGCGGCGTGTTCAACGGCGCGCCGGTGCTCGATCTCGATTATGCCGAAGATTCCAGCGCCGAGGTCGACGCCAACTTCATTCTCGCCGGCGACGGGCGCATGATCGAGCTGCAAGCCACCGGCGAACAGCGCCCGTTCTCGGACGAGGAGTTCGCCGAGCTGATGCGCTTGGCCAAGCACGGCTGCGGCCAGTTGTTCGAGAAGCAGCGCCAAACCATGTCGTGAAGGCCGACCATCGTGAAGGAGAGGGCGATGCTGCGTGTTTCTGCTCTGACGCTGTGCGTGTTGGCGGCGGCGGCGTGCAGTCAGCCGGCTCAGGTCGAAGCGCCTGACAGCATCGCGGCAGTCGCCGGCGCCGACGTGCCGGCGGACGTTGTCGCCGCGGCGCAAGCGGTCGCGCCGGGCTTCACCGTCTCGGAAGCGGAGCGCAAGGAGCGCGACGGCCGGGTCTATTACGACGTCGAAGGACTGCGCGCTGACGGCGCGGAGATCGAACTCGACATTCTGCAGACCGAGCAGGGCTGGCGCGTGGTTGAAGTTCAGCGCGAGATTGCATGGAGCGCGGCGCCGGCGTCCGTGCGTACGGTCGCGGAAGCGTCGCCCGGCGCGTTCACGCCGGTGCGGGTGATCGAGAGCGTTCAGACCGAAGACAGCGCCGTGATCTACGAATTGTTCGCCGAAGGCCGCCCGGAAGCGCCGTCAATGGAAGTGCGCGTGGATGGAAGCGGAACGCGGGTCATGACGCAAGCGAACCCGCACTGATGCACGAGATGGCGCATCGGCTCTGCGCCGCCGGCGCGGTGAAGCGCGTCGCGCGGGTAGGGCATGCGCCGTTCGGAGGCGACGATCCGATCGAGATCGCGTTCGAAAACGGCGTGATCTTTGCGATCGAAGTCGGCTTCGAATCGGCGACCGATGTCCAGATTTTCGAAGGCACGGTGTTCGAAAACGCATACGGCCATCTCCGCACGGAGGAGCCGGAGACGTTCGCGGCGATCGCCCGTGACTGGTCGAGCGAGGACATCGATTTGCCGTGGCTGATCGGCGCGGCGCTTTCCAATCCGCGCCGGCTGGCGATGACCAATCCCTATCGGGTCGATGTCGGTTATGTGTTCGACGCCGCCGGCCGGCAGTTCGCACTGTTTGGCGAGGCCGATTACATTTGGGCGGCGGATCTCGCCGACGAAGACCTGGCGCAATTCCGGCTCGAGATCGGCGCGCCGGTTTAATTGTCGGCGGTCTCCGCCGACGCGTCCTCGTAAGCTTCGTCGCCGCCGGCCTCGTAGCTCAACAGCTCGCCGGGCTGGCATTCGAGCACGCGGCAGAGCGCATTCAAGGTCGAGAAGCGGATCGCCTTGGCTTTGCCGGTTTTCAGGATCGAAAGGTTGGCGAGCGTGACGCCGACCTTTTCGCTCAAATCCGTCAGCGACATGCGCCGTTCCAGCAGGATGCGGTCGAGAGTGACGCGGATCGCCATCAGATCGTCAGCTCCTGCTCTTCCTTGAGGCGCGCGCCTTCGCGGAAGACTTCAGCCAACACGATCAGGATGAGGATCGAACCCCAGGTGGAGATATCGAGACTGATGCGGAAATCGGCGTCGATGTCCGGTTCGAAATTCACCAGCAGCGCCGCGGTCAGCCCCAGCAGCGCGTAGCGGGAGAGTTCGATCACCAGCATGGTGATCCAGATGACGCGCAGGTGGCGCGCGTTCTCGCGCCGGAACGGCTCGCCCGAGGTGAAGCTGTCGAACAGTTTACGCAGGCGCCAGACGATGATGAGAGCGCCGGCCACGGCGACGGCGCCGATCAGGAGGCCGGGGACGACCACGGGCCAAGTCGCGCCGCCCGGCTCGTCGTAGCTGACCTGGAAGGAGCCGCCGCCTTCGTCGCCGAGACGGATCTGGCCGTCGCCGCCGGTCAGCACGCTCGGATCGACGCTGCCGTTCGCAATCAGCGCCAGCAGGACACCATAGCCTACCGCAGCGAGTACGAGCGCCGCAGCCGCAATCCAAAGGCACACCCAAGCCACCATGAGTGCGATCTGCACCCAAGCCGCGATCGAGCCTTTGCCCAGGGCTTTCATTTCCGGCGTCTTGCTCCCTTAGGACTGAACCCTAGCCAGGGTTTATTGATAAACGATATAGACCCAGCTCCCCGCCGTCAAACAAGGGTTGCCGATCATGCCTAAGCTCACCGGCCGCCTGGTCGTCGCCAGCCACAATTCGGGGAAAGTCCGGGAAATCGCCGCGCTCTTGGCCCCGCTGGGGGTGGAGGCGGTCTCGGCAGCTTCGCTCGGCCTGCCGGAGCCGGAGGAGACGGAAACCACTTTCGCCGGCAACGCCGCGCTCAAGGCGCGTGCGGCGGCGGAGACGTCCGGGCTGCCGGCGCTGGCGGACGATTCCGGGCTCGAAGTGTTCGCGCTGGGCGGGGATCCGGGGGTCTATTCGGCGCGCTGGGCGGGGCCGCAGAAGGATTTCGCCGCGGCGATGGCGCGGGTGCGCGACGAACTCGCCGCGTGCAAGGCTGAGGATGTCTCGGCCCGCTTCGTCTGCGCCTTGGCGCTGGCGGAGCCCGGCGGGGGCGTCGAGGTGTTCGAAGGCGAGGCGCGCGGCGCCATCGTCTGGCCGCCGCGCGGGGACAAGGGCTTCGGCTACGATCCGATCTTCCAGCCCGAAGGCGAGACCCGCACGTTCGGCGAGATGACGCACGAGGAGAAGCTGCCGCTGACGCACCGCGCCCGCGCGTTCGAGAAATTGCTCGCGGCGCTGAGATGAACCAGCTCGGCATCTACGTGCATTGGCCGTACTGCGCCGCGATCTGCCCGTATTGCGACTTCAACGTCTATCGCGCCCGCGGCGCCGACAACGCGCCGTTGCTCGACGCCATCGTCGCCGACCTGCACGCGCATGCGCAGCGTTTCGGGCGGCGCGACGCGGACAGCCTTTTCTTCGGCGGCGGCACGCCGTCGCTGCTCCGCGGCGAAGAAATCGCACGCCTGATCGAGGCGGCGGCGCAGGCGTTTGGCTTGAGCCAGGAATGCGAGATCACGCTCGAAGCCAATCCGGAGGACGCCCACCTGTTCGCCGAGCAAGCGGCGGCGGGCGTCAACCGCTTCTCCATCGGCGCGCAAGCGTTCGACGATGCTGCGTTGAAGGCGCTTGGCCGCCGACACGATGCGGCGGCCGGTCTCCGCGCCATCGAGGCGGCCGCGGCGACGGGCAAGCGCGTCTCGCTCGATCTCATTTATGCGCGGGAAGGGCAGAGCCTCGAAGCCTGGCGCGCGGAGCTCGGCGCGGCCCTCGCGCTGCCGGTGGAGCACCTGTCGCTCTATCAGCTGACGATCGAACCGGAGACGGCGTTCGCGCGTCGCGTCGCGCGCGGCCAGCTCACGCCGCCTGACAACGAACTGGCGGCGTCATTGTATGAGCTCACGCAGGAGCTGTGCGCCGCCGCGGGTTTCGATGCGTACGAGATCTCCAATCACGCGCGCACGCCAGCGGCGCGGTCGCGTCATAATTTGATCTACTGGCGCGGCGGCGATTGGGTCGGCGTCGGCCCCGGCGCGCACGGACGGGTGACGCATCGCGGCGCGCGCATCGCGCTCGAGGCGCAGCGGCGGCCGCGCGATTATATCGACGCCGTGCGCGAGAACGGCATCGGCTGGATTTCCGAAGCGACGCTCACCGGCGAGGAAGCGGCCGACGAAACGCTGCTGATGGGGCTGCGCACGATCGAGGGCGCCGACGCGTTGCGCGTCGCCGCGTTGCGCAGCCGGCCGATCAAGCCGGAGGCGCTGGCGTGGCTCGTCGAGGAAGGCTTCGTCACGCACGATGGCGGACGCATTCGGCTGACGACGCGCGGGCGCATCGTCGCCAATACGGTCGCGGCCGAGCTGGCGGTTTAGGTCCCCGAGCGCGGGAATTGCTGCGGCGCCGCGTCGAGGATGGCGACGTCGTTCTGGCGCACTTCGATGATGGCGAGGCCGCGTTCGATGGCGCCATTGGAGCGGAAGCGGAAGAGGCCGTCCGAGCCGGCGAAGCCTTCGCTGTTCTCCAGCCGCGCGCGCGAGAATCCGTCGGCGCCGCCGTCGCGCGAGAGCAGGGCGGCGAGCGCGACGGCGTCGTAGCCGAGGCTCGCCAACCGCGTCGGCGCAGCGCCGAACGCCGCCTGGTAGCGGCTTTCGAAACTGGTGCGCGCCGCCGGGTCGGGCGAGACGAACCAGCCGCCGGCGAGCGTCGGTTCGCGTTGCGCGTCGCCGGCCCAAACGCTGGTGCCCATGAAGCGCACTTGGCTGCGGTCGACGCCCGCTTGCACCAGGGCGGTGCCGATCGACCGCAGCGCTGTGCCGCTTTCGGCGATCAGGACGCCTTGCACGGGCTGGGTGCGGATGGCGTTGGCGACGGCCGTCGCCGCAGCGGACGCTTCGGCGTCGGTGCGGTTGTAGAGGCGGCTGTGCACGATGGTGACGCCGTGCAGCTGCGCTTCGGCGCGGAGCGCGCTCTCGACCCGGCGTCCATAATCGTTCGAGGGCGCGAGCAGCGCGATGGTGCGGATGTTGTGCTGCGCTGCGTAGGAAACGAGACGTGAGATTTCGTCTTCGAGCTGGAAGCTCAGCAGATAGGCGCCGTTGCCGCCGACCATGCGGTCCGAGGAGAAGCCGATCACCGGAATGTTTTCGCTGCGGGCGGCGTTCGCGGCGCCGATGACGCCCTCGCGCAGCACCGGGCCGATGATGATGTCGGCGCCGTCCGTCACCAGCGCGCGTGCGGCGGCGTTGGCGGAGGCTTCGTCGGCGCCGGCGTCGCGCGGGATCAGCAGTGTGTTCTGGTTGCCGTGATCGAAGAGCGCGAGTTCGGCGGCGTTGTAGATCGCCGTGGCCTCCTGCGGACGCAGCGAGAAGGGGAGCAGCAGCCCGACACGAACGACCTCCCGGCCGCGCATGAAGGGCGGCGTCACGCCGTCGCGGGTCTGCACTTGCGCTTCGGTCGGCGCGGCAGGCCCCACCGGACCAACCGGCGGCGGCGTGCTGGACGGGGAAGAGGCGCAGGCGGCCATGAAAGCGGCCAAACTGACGGCCGCGGCCGTCTTCACGCTTGGCGCGCGCAGCGGGCGCGGCGATGATTTGGCGGACGCCATGAACAACCCTTCGTCAGACCCCAACGAGATCGGGCGGGACCGTATCGGCGCCCGCCACCCCAGTCCACCGCTGGAAGCGGGCCTTTATGTGGTGGCGACGCCGATCGGGAACCTGCGTGACATCACGCTTCGGGCGCTCGACGTGCTCGGGGCTGTGGATCGTTTGTATGCGGAGGATACGCGCGTCGCCCGCAAGCTCTTGGATGCGTACGGGCTGAAGCCGCGGCTGGCGGCATATCACGATTACAGCGATGAAGCGGCGCGGGAGGAAATCCTGGCGGCGATGGCGCGCGGCGAAAGCGTCGCGCTCATCTCGGATGCGGGCACGCCGCTCGTATCCGATCCCGGTTTCAAGCTGGCGCGGGCGGTGATCGCGGCCGGTTACCGCGTGTTTCCGATCCCGGGCGCGTCGGCGCTGTTGGCGGGACTGGTGGTCTCGGGGCTGCCGAGCGACCGTTTCCTGTTCGCGGGCTTTCTGCCGGCAAAACAGGGACAGCGCCGCGCCGTACTTGCCGAACTCGCTGAGACGGACGCAACGCTGGTGTTTTACGAAAGCGGGCCGCGCTTGGCGGACTCGCTTGCCGACATAGCGCAGGCGCTTGGGGCGCGGCCGGCGGCGGTGGCGCGCGAGCTGACCAAGATGTTCGAGGAGACGCGCCGCGATACGCTCGATGCGCTCGCGGCGCATTACGCCGAAGCCGGGGCGCCGAAGGGGGAGATCGTCGTGCTGGTGGGCCCGCCATTGCCGAAAGGGGAGGTGAGCGAAGAAGCGCTCGATGCATTCTTGATCGCGGCGCTGCCGCGCGGCGTGAAGGACGCGGCCGCTGACGCCGCGCGCGAACTCGGCGTGCCGCGCAAGCGCGCCTATGCACGCGCGCTCGAACTGAAGGATCGCGCGTGAGCCGCCGGCGCGCCGAGCGCCGCGGCCGCATCGCCGAATGGCAGGCGATGCTCTATCTGATCTGCAAGGGCTATCGCATTCTCGGCCATCGTTTGCGCACGCCATTTGGCGAGGTCGATGTGGCGGCGTGGAAGGATGATGTTCTCGTCATCGTCGAAGTGAAGGCGCGCCGCACCTATGACGCCGGCGCCTATGCGGTGACGCCGATGGCGCAGCAGCGGATCGCGCGCGCGGCGCAGACCTTGGCCGGCCGCTGGCGGCTGATGCATGCGCCGATCCGGTTCGATCTGGTTGTGGTCGGCGCCGGATGGTTGCCGAAACATGAACGCGCGGCTTGGTACTACGAACAGCTCGGCGCCTGATCTTAAGTGTGCCGAAACGATCCAGGCGGAGAATGGCCGCATCATGCGCGTACTCGCCGTCATCATCACTCTGTTCGCGGCCGGCGCCGGCGCGAGCGGCTGCACCACCGCCGCGATCGGCACGGTCGCCAGCGTCGGCGTCTACGCTGCGCAGGACCGCACGATCGGCGAAGGCATCGACGATGCGGCGGCGTCGCAGCAGGTTAAGGTGCGTCTGTTGGCGGCCGACCGCGTCGCCTTCCAAGAGGTCGACGTCGAAGTCGCCAACCGCAATCTGCTGCTCTCGGGCACGGCGCCGACGGCGGAGCATCGCCAGGCCGCGGAGACGATCGCGCGCAGCGTGCGCACGATCGATAATGTCTACAACGAGATCGTGATCGGGCAGCCGTCGACCTTAGTGCGCAACGCGCAGGATGAATTGATCACGGCGCAGATCCGCGCGCGCCTCACGGCGAGCCGCGCCGTGCGGGCGATCAACGTCAACATCGAGACGTTCCACGGCAACGTGTACCTGATGGGCACCGCGCGCTCCGAAGAAGAGTTGCGCCGCGCGGCCGAGATCGCGAGCGTGGTCGGCGGCGTGCGTCGGGTCGTTTCATTCATGCAGGTGCGCGCGCCGGATGCGCCTTATTACGCGCAAGCCGAGGCAAGGCCGCCGGCGCCGGAATATCGCGGCGATGGAGATGACGACGCCGTCGAGAGCGCCTCCGCCGACCCGTACTAAATTCCAAGTAATCGGCCCGTTTTCCTTGGCGCGTCCGCCCGCCTGGGGGTAAGTTTGCGAGTAACGTAGCGCGGCGGGCGTTCCGTTCTTTTTCTGTTGCGCATTCGTTCTACATCTGTACGATATCAGCTTCCGTCTGTGGATAAGGGCGGCAGCCATGCAGACATGCGCCAATGTGGCCACGGTCGCGTTCGCGGGACTCGAAGCGCGCCGGATCGAGGTCCAAGTCCAACTCGCGCCGGGGACCCACGGCATCGTCATCGTCGGGCTTGGGGATAAAGCCGTCTCCGAAGCACGCGAACGGGTGCGCGCCGCGTTCGCCTCGATCGGCCTCGCCATTCCGGCGGGGCGGCTCGTCATCAATCTCGCGCCCGCCGACATGCCGAAAGAGGGGACGCACTACGATCTGCCGATCGCGCTCGCGACGATGGCGGCGATCGGCGCGCTGCCGCACGACGCGTTGGATGGCGTCGTCTGTTTCGGCGAAGTCGGGCTCGACGGCGCGCTGGCGCCGGCGCCAGGCGCGCTGCCCGCGGCGATGGCGGCGCACGGCATGGGCGCGGCGTTCATCTGTCCCGAAGCGTGCGGCGCCGAAGCGGCGTGGGCCGGCGGCGAAGTGATCGCCGCGCCGTCGCTGCTGTCGCTAGTCAATCACTTTCGCGGCGGCGCGGCGCTAAAGCCGCCCGAGCGCGGCGATCTCATCGCCGGCGCGAGCGTGCCGGACCTGCGCGACGTGCGCGGGCAGGAGCAGGCCAAGCGCGCGCTCGAAATCGCGGCGGCGGGCGCGCACAATATTCTGTTCGTCGGCCCGCCGGGCGCCGGCAAGTCGATGCTGGCGCAGCGCTTGCCGGGATTGCTGCCGCCTTTGTCGTCGGAAGAATTGCTCGAAGTGTCGATGCTGCATTCGGTGGCGGGGCTGCTGGAGCGCGGTCGGCTGACGCGCACGCGTCCGTTTCGCGCGCCGCACCATTCGGCCTCGATGGCGGCGCTTGTCGGCGGCGGGCTGCGGGCGAAACCGGGCGAGATCAGCCTCGCGCACCAGGGCGTGCTGTTTCTGGACGAGCTGCCGGAATTTTCGCAACAAGCGCTCGATGCGCTGCGCCAGCCGCTGGAGTCGGGGCAGGTGCTGATCGCGCGCGCCAATCATCACGTCACCTATCCGGCGCGCATTCTCCTCGCGGCGGCGATGAATCCGTGCCGCTGCGGCGGCGGCTCGGGCGCGGGCGTCTGCCGGCGCGGACGCTGCGCGATCGACTATCAGGCGCGGCTCTCCGGTCCGCTGCTCGATCGGATCGACATCCAGCTCGACGTGCCGCCGGTAACGGCCGCCGACTTGGCGTTGCCGCCGCCGATCGAAGGCACGGCGGAAGCGGCCGCGCGCGTCGGCCGCGCCCGTGAAGCGCAAACCGCGCGCGAAGCAGGGCTCAATGCGACGCTTGCGCTCGAAGATCTGGAGCGCGTCGCCGCGCCCGATGCGCCAGGCGCGGCGCTGCTGGCGAAAGCGGCGGAATCGCTGGCCCTCTCGGCGCGCGCCTACCACCGCACCTTGAAAGTCGCGCGCACCATCGCCGACCTCGACGGCTCGGACGCCGTGCGCCGCATCCATGTCGCCGAGGCGCTCAGCTTGAAACGTCAGTGGGCCGGCGCCGAGCAAGGCGCATTCGCTAAGGTTTCTTAACCCGCCGCGCCGCTTATCGGAGGCATGGCTCAGCCAGCCGCCGCCTATGCGTTCGATGCGTTCGAAGCAATGCCCGACCCGGTCGCGCTGCTTGCGGCGGATGGCGCGCTTCTGCGCGCCAATGCGCCGTTCCGCGATACATTCCGGCATTGGATTGGGCCGCAGCGCCCGCCCTGGGGCAGGGTGCAAGCGCCCGAATTCGTCAAGGGCGAGCGCCGCTTCGAAGCGCCCGCGCCGGACGGGCGCCGCTTCGAATGGGCCGAACGCGTGCTGCCGGACGGCGCGCGCCTCGCCATCGCCCGCGACATCACCCGCCACGTCGAAGCGGCGGAAGACGCGCTGCGCGCCAAGACCACTCTGTTCGCCACGCTGACGCACGAATTGCGCACGCCGCTCAACGGCATCCTTGGGATGGCCAACCTGCTCGATCTCGGCGAGCTGGCGCCGAACGCGAAGACCTATGTCGGCGCCATCAAGCAATCGGGCGAATTGCTGCTCGACATCATCACCGAGATTCTCGACTACTCGCGGCTCGAAGCGGGCCGCGTGGTGCTGGAATCGGCGCCGTTCGATCCCGAGGCGACGATGCAGGACGTCGCCGAACTCCTGTCGCCGAAGGCGCACGATAAGGGCCTCGAGATCGCCGTGACCATTCGCGGCGAGGCGCCGGCGCGCGTCATCGGCGATGACGGCCGCTTGCGGCAGATCCTGTTCAATCTTGCCGGCAACGCGGTGAAGTTCACCGAGCAGGGCGGCGTCACGATCGAACTGGCGCAGCGGCCGAACGGGCGCTTGCGCTTCAACGTGCGCGACACCGGCCCGGGCGTCGCGCCCGAGAAGCAGGCGCTGATCTTCGAAGAGTTCGCGCAGGCCGACGCCGGCGTCGCGCGCCGCCACGGCGGCACGGGGCTCGGGCTCGCCATCGTCAAGAAGCTGGCGCATGCGATGGGCGGCGAGGTCGGCCTCGTCTCGCGTCCGGGCTTCGGCGCCAGCTTCTGGGTCGAGCTGCCGCTGCCGCCTGCCGAAGACGCGCCGAGCCCGCCGCCGTCGCTCACCGGCGTGCGCGCCTGCGTGCTCAGCCGCTCGCAGCTGCTGGCGCAGGCGCTGCGCGGTTCGCTGGCTTCGCTCGGCGCACAGAACGTGGAGCGCGAGGACAGGCCCGACCTCCTCTTGTTCGATTGGCGCGACGATGTCGACGGCGAGGAGATCGACGCGCTGAAGCGCAGCGCCCGCGCCGTGATCGCGCTGATCGCGCAGGAGGAGCGCGAGACGATCGAACGCTGCCGCGCCGCCGGCCTTGAACACTACACGCTGAAGCCGGTGCGCCGCCGCTCTTTGGCCGAGCGCATCAAGGTCGCGCTCGGGGAGGCAGACGGCAAGACGCTGGCGCACGTGCAGCAGGCGGACGCGGCGCCGCTCGCGCTCACGGGGCTGCGCGTGCTGCTGGCCGAGGACAACCCGATCAACGCGCTGCTCGCCCGCACGTTGCTTTCGCGCGCCGGCTGTGTCGTCACCGACGTGCGCGACGGCGAGGAGGCGGTGGCCGCCGCGGCCGCCGCGGCGTTCGATCTCATCTTGCTTGATATCCGCATGCCGCGGCTCGACGGCCTCGCCGCGGCGCAGCGCATCCGCGCGGGAGGAGGGCGGTCGGCGGCCGCGCCGATCGTGGCGCTGACGGCCGATGCGGGCGAGGCGGAACGCGTACAGGCGCGCCGGGCAGGCATGGACGACTTCGTCACCAAGCCGATTGACGCCGGCCGGCTGCTCGCGGTCGCAGCCCGCTTTACCGGCCGCCCGAACCCCGCCACGTTCGCGGAAGAATAGGGCCGCGGAGGAACCTCGATGTCGGAAGCAGCCGCGGAGCCGAAACGCTCCACTTGGGACGCTATCTCGGTCTTCTTCGAGCGCCGCGCGCTGATCATGCTGATGCTCGGCTTTGCCGCGGGTCTGCCGAACCTGCTCATCTATGACACGATTTCAGCGTGGATGCGGCAGGCGAAGATTCCGCTCGATGTGATCACTCTGTTCAGCTTGGTGACGATCACATACGCGATCAAGTTCCTCTGGGCGCCGGTGGTCGATCGCGTGCGGGTGCCGATTTTCCATCAGCTGTTCGGCAAACGCCGGGCTTGGATGCTGCTGGCGCAAATCGGCATTGTCATTGGCATCTGGGCTATTGCAGCGAACATGCCGCCGGTATCTGCCGCAGTCGCCGGCAGCGTCGAAGGCGCGGTGCAGCCCGATCCAAACATCAGCATCATTGGCGTGGTTGCCGTGCTTGCGGCGATCACGGCGCTGTTCGGCGCGACGCAGGACATTGCCATCGATGCCTGGCGCATCGAGGTCGCCGCCGTCGAACGTCAGGGCGTGATGGCGGCCGCGTACCAGTGGGGTTACCGGCTAGCGGTCGTCGTCTCCGGCGCGGCGCCGCTGTTCCTCGCCTCGCGTATTGGTTGGACCGCTGCTTATTCCAGCATGGCGATCGTCATGGCGGTTGGCGTGCTTGGGGTGCTGCTGGCGCCGCGCGAGAACAGCGTCGAGCCGAAGCCGCTGCCGCCGGCGACGACGCCAATCTGGATGGAAGCGCTCGAGTGGGCGGCGCGGATTGCGCTGATGGCGTTCGGCGCCTGCTTCATCGGCGCGGGCCTTTCGGGCAAACCCGAGCCGATCAGCTTCATGTTTCCGTGGGTAGGTCTCGCTGACGCTACGCCAGGCTTCGCCGAGCTGTGGGCCAGCAAGCCGTGGGGCGCCATCTGGCAGGTGATCGCTGTCGCCTTCGGATTGGGCGTGGTCGCCCTGGCGACCTATCCGCTCATCAAGTCGCGGCCGAGCGCGTACTTTGCCGGCACATTGAAGGAGCCGCTGGAGGACTTCTTCAAGCGCTATCGCGGCACTGGCGCGCTGATCCTGGCGATGATCTGCGTCTATCGCATCGCCGATTTCGTGCTGAACCTGATGACGGCGTTCTATGTCGATGTCGGCTTTACGCTCGACGAGATCGCTGGCGCGCGCAAACTGTTCGGCGTGCTGATGTCAATGCTGGGCGTAGGGCTCGGCGGCTGGGCAGTGGCGCGATTCGGCTTGATGCGCTCACTGATCATCGGTGCGGTGCTCCAGCCTTTGTCGAACGTCGCGTTCGGCCTGCTGACGTTCACTGGGCCGTGGCTGCCGGGGCTCTACCTTTGCATCGCCGTCGACAATATCTCCGCCGGCATCGCAGGCACCGCGCTCATCGCTTACATGTCGAGCCTGACCAGCCTCGGCTTTACCGCGACCCAGTACGCGCTGTTTTCTTCACTCTACGCACTGCCGGGGAAGATACTCGCGGCGATCTCGGGCCGTATCGTCGAAGGCGCGATCGCCGGCGCGACGGCGGGGCAGATGAATTGGCTGCGCTCCTGGTTCACAGGCATGTCGCCAGAAGCGTTCGCCGCGGTGTCCGCTTCACGCGGCGTGCCGATGCAGGCCTTCGCGGTCGGCTACATGACCTTCTTCATCTACTCGGCAATCATCGGCGTGGCGGCGCTTGTGCTGGCGTTGCTGATCATGCGCAAGGCGCCGCCGCCGACGAAGAAGGAAGAGAATCCCGCGCCGGCTTAAGCCGGCTTGGCCTCGCCCTTCGCCTCCGCCGCCTGGAACGCGGCCAAGGTCGCGAACGTCACGATGTCAGACACAGCGCCGCCGAGCGGGGCGATCTGGATCGGTTTCGACAAGCCGGTCAGCACCGGGCCGATCACGGTCGCGCCGCCGGCGGTGGCGAGCAGGCTGGTGGCGATCGAGGAGGAGTGCAGCGCCGGCATCACCAGCACGTTGGCCGGCTCCGACAGGCGCGAGAACGGATAGAGCTCGCGCATGTTCGCGTGCAGCGCGACGTCGACGTTCATCTCGCCTTCGTACTCGAAATCGATCTCCTCGCGCCGGTCGAGGATCGACACGGCGTCGCGGATCTTCTCCGAGCGCTCCATCTTCGGATTGCCGAAGGTGGAGTGGGAGAGTAGGGCAACGCGAGGCGTTGCGCCGAATTGGCGCGCCATCGCCGCCGATTGCAGTGTGATCTGCGCCAACTCCGGCGGATTGGGAAACTCCGCCACCGAAGTGTCGCTGATGAAAAGCGTGCGGCCCTTCATAAGCACGATCGACATGCCCATGACGCGCTCGCCGCGCGCAGGATCGATCGCCTTCAGCACGTCGTCGAGCACAGTGGCGTAGTTGCGCGTCACGCCGCTCACCATGCCGTCGGCGTGGCCGCAGGCGACCATGCAGGCGGCGAAGACGTTGCGGTCCTGGTTCACCAGACGCTGCGCGTCGCGATAGAGGAAGCCGAAGCGCTGCAGCCGGCCGTAGAGAAAGTCCGTGTATTCGGCGTTGTGCTCGGAGAGGCGCGCGTTCTCGATACGCAGCTCCGCATGCGCGGGCACGCCGAGCTGGGCCATGTTGGCGCGGACCAGCTCCTCGCGGCCCACCAGCACGGCATTGCCGAGCCCGAGTTCGCGGAACGCGTAGGCGGCGCGGATCACCGCGGACTCTTCGCCCTCGGCGAAAACAATGCATTTGGGCTTGCGGCGCACCACGGTCTGCACACGCTGCATGAGCGCGGCGGTCGGATCGAGCCGCTGCGCCAGCGCGTGCTTGTAGGCCTGCATGTCGGTGATCGGCCGGCGGGCGACGCCGGTGTCCATCGCCGCTTGCGCCACGAAGGGCGGGATTTCGGAGATGAGCCGAGGATCGAACGGGGCGGGGATGATGTAGTCCGGTCCGAACTTCGGCCGCCGGCCGTGATAGGCGGCGGCGACTTCGTCCGGCACGTCTTGCTTGGCAAGATGCGCCAGCGCGCGCGCGGCGGCGATTTTCATCTCTTCATTGATCGTGCGCGCGCGCACGTCGAGCGCGCCGCGGAAGATGTAGGGAAAGCCGAGAACGTTGTTGACCTGGTTGGGATAGTCGGAGCGGCCGGTGGCGACGATGGCGTCCTTGCGCGCCTCGTGCACCTCTTCTGGCGTGATCTCCGGATCGGGATTGGCCATGGCGAAGACGATCGGCTGCTTGGCCATCGACTTCACCATGTCCTTCGTCACCGCCCCGGCGACGGAAAGGCCCATGAACACGTCCGCGCCTTTCATGGCCTCTGCAAGCGTGCGCGCTTTGGTGTCGACGGCGTGCGCGGCCTTGAACTGGTCCATGCCGGTCGGACGGCCGCGATAGACGACGCCTTCGCGGTCGCAAACGATGACGTTCTCGTGCGGCACGCCCATGTGCTTGATCAGTCCGATGCAGGAGAGGCCGGCGGCGCCGGCGCCGCTGACGACGACCTTGATCTCCTCCAGCTTGCGCCCAGTCAGTTCGCAGGCGTTGAGCAGGCCGGCGGCGGCGATGATCGCGGTGCCGTGCTGGTCGTCGTGAAACACCGGAATGTCGAGCTCGTCGCGCAGCCGGCTCTCGATGACGAAGCACTCGGGGCTCTTGATGTCTTCAAGATTGATGCCGCCGAAGGTCGGGCCGATGTTGCGAACCGTCGTGATGAATTCCTCGACCTCCTGCGTCGTCACTTCGATGTCGATCGAGTCGACGTCGGCGAAGCGCTTGAACAGGACGCTCTTGCCTTCCATCACCGGCTTCGAGGCCATGGCGCCGAGATTGCCGAGTCCCAGAATGGCGGTGCCGTTGGAGATGACAGCGACGAGATTGCCCTTGGCGGTGTAATCGTAGGCGCGGTCCGCATCCTCCGCGATCGCCTTGACCGGTGCGGCGACGCCCGGGGAATACGCGAGCGAAAGATCGCGCTGGGTCGCCATCGGCTTGGTCGGCGTGATCGAAATCTTGCCGGGCGTCGGCGAGCGGTGAAAATCGAGCGCCTCGGCGTCGGTGAAACTCTTCTTCGTGCTGTCGGGCATGGGGTAGTGCGGTCCGCTTGTCGGCGCGCACCCTAACCGCGCGAGTCCGCCGGTCAATGGAAGTCCGGCCTTCGAGCCGCTAAAGCTGGCCGGTGGCCGATTCCTCCCATCCGGCGCCGGTGAAGGCGAGCCCTTTCATGGCGCAATACCTCGCCGCCAAGGCCGAGCATCCGGACGCGCTCGTCTTCTTCCGCATGGGCGATTTCTACGAGCTGTTCTTCGAGGATGCGGAGCAGGCCGCCGGCGCGATCGGCATCACCTTGACCAAACGCGGCCAGCACGGCGGCGAGCCGATCCCGATGGCCGGCGTGCCGTGGCACCAGGCGGAGAACTATCTCTCCAAACTGATCCGCGCCGGCTTCAAGGTGGCGATCTGCGAGCAGCTGGAAGATCCGGCCGAAGCGAAGAAGCGCGGCTCGAAATCGATCGTGCAGCGCGGCGTGGTCCGTGTCGTCACGCCCGGCACGCTGACGGAAGAGGGGCTGCTGGACGCGCGCGCCGCCAATCGGCTGGCGGCGGTCGCGTTCGACGGCGACGCGGCGGCGATCGCCTGGGCGGATGTGTCGACCGGCGCGTTCGAGACACGCGCGGTGAAGCTGACGGAGCTCGAAGGCGAGATTGCTGCGCTCGCGCCGGCGGAAGTGCTGGCAGCCGACGCCGACGCGGACAAGGTGCAGGAGGCCGCGCGTCTCATCGGCGCAGCGCTCACGCCGCGGCCAAGCGTGAAGGCCGATGCGAAAACGGCGGCGCGGCGGATCAAGGCCGCGTTCGAAGTCGCGGCGCTCGACGCGTTCGGAGAGTTCGGCGCAGCCGAACTCTCGGCGATGGGTCTGCTGCTCGATTATGTCGAACTCACCCAGGCTGGCGCCGCGCCGCGCCTGATGCCGCCGCGGCGCAACGCCGAGCGCGCCTTCATGGCGATCGACGCGGCGACGCGGGCGGCGCTCGAGATTGACCGCTCCGTCCGCGGCGGCCGCGACGGCTCGCTGCTCGCATGCGTCGACCGCACCGTCACAGCGGCGGGCGGACGGCTGCTCGCCGAACGGCTTGCGCGGCCGCTGACGGACGTCGCCGCGATCGGCGCGCGGCTAGACGCGGTGCAGTTCTTTCTGGGCGCGCGCGAGCGGCGCGCGGGCGTGCGCGAGGAGCTCCGTGCAGCCGGCGATCTGGCGCGCGCGCTGACGCGGTTGGCGCTTGGCCGTGGCGGCCCGCGCGACTTGGCGCATCTCCGTGACGGCTTGCAGGCCGGCGAACGCGCCGCGGCGCGTCTCCTCGGCGCGGGCGACGAAGCGCCCGCTGAAATCGCCTGTGCCTGCGCGGCGCTAGCGCTGAGTTCGCATCCGGACAGCGCGTTCTTGGCGCAAGCGTTGGAGCGGGCGCTGGCGCCCGACCTGCCGTTGCTGGCCCGAGACGGCGGCTTCATAGCGCCGAACTGTGATGCGGCGCTCGATGAAGCGCGGGCGCTGCGTGACGACAGCCGCAAGGTGATCGCCGCGCTGCAGGCGCGCTACGCCGAAGAGGCCGGAATCCCGGGCCTCAAGCTCAAGCACAACAACGTGCTCGGCTATCATATCGATGCGACGGCGAAGCAGGCCGAAACGCTGATGGCGCCGCCGCTCAACGCGCGCTTCATCCATCGCCAGACCAACGCCGGATCGGTGCGGTTCACGACGACCGAGCTCGCGGAGCTCGACGCGAAGATATCGCGCGCCGGCGAGGCGGCGCTGGCGCGCGAGCTCACGCTGTTCAAGGACTTCGCCGCGCGCGCGGCCGCCAACGAGACGGCGATCCGCGCCGCCGCCGAAGCGCTGGCGGTGCTGGATGTGTCGGCCGCGCTGGCGGAGTGGGCCGAAGAAGCGCAGGCGACACGGCCCGAGATCGATGACACCACAGCGCTGTTGGCTGAAGCCGCGCGCCATCCTGTGGTCGAAGCCGGCGTGCGCCGCGAAGGGCAGGGCTTCACCCCCAATGACGCGCGCCTCGATGCGGACGGGAAATCCGGGCCGCGCCTCATGGTGGTCACCGGCCCGAACATGGCCGGCAAGAGCACCTATTTGCGTCAGCTCGCGCTGCTGGCGGTGTTGGCGCAGTCCGGCTCGTTCGTGCCGGCGCGCAAGCTGCGGCTCGGCGTCGTCGATCGCGTGTTCGCCCGTGTCGGCGCTTCCGACGATCTCGCCCGTGGACGCTCCACTTTCATGACCGAGATGGTCGAGACCGCGGCGATCCTGAACCAGGCCAGCGCGCGCGCCCTCGTCGTGCTGGATGAGATCGGCCGAGGAACCGCGACGTTCGACGGACTCGCCATCGCCTGGGCGGTGGCGGAACACCTGCACGAAGCCAACCGCTGCCGCGCCGTGTTCGCGACGCACTATCACGAGCTCACGAGGCTGGCGGAGAAGCTGGAGGCCGGCGCCAACGCGCACCTGCGCGCCAAGGAGTGGAAGGGCGACCTCGTGTTCCTGCACCAGGTGGCGCCTGGCCCGGCGGACCGGTCCTACGGCATCCAGGTCGCGAAGCTCGCCGGCTTGCCGCGCAGCGCAGTCGAGCGCGCACGCACTGTGCTCGCGCGGCTCGAGGCGACCGGCGGGGCGGCGCGTGTAGAGATCGTGGATGAGCTGCCGCTGTTTGCGACCGTGATCGCCGAAACCGCGCTCTCGCCGCTTGAAGCGGCGCTCGGCGAGATCAATCCGGACAATCTCACGCCGAAGCAGGCGCTGGACGCGCTCTATCGGCTCAAGACCCTGAAATCAGAGGATTAAAGCCTAGGGCTGCTGCGGCTCTTGCGCTGGCTGTTCGGCCGGATCGGTCAGCATCGGGGGCCGACTGTTCACGGTGTCGCGTGCCTCGTCCATCGCCGCACCGGAAATAATGTTGTCACGAATGAGCGGCGTCGTGCCGGTCTGCACCAGGACGGAGAGGAACACTCCCAACAGGGCGCCCAGGACCAAGCCCGAAACGCCCCAAAGCGAAGCGGCGAACCAATAAGCCGAAGCGCGCTCGCTTTTGATGCGCTGGAAGAACAGCTTCTGGTCCATCAGCGCTTCAAGGTTGGCGCGAGCGGGGTGGTCATGCACCTGATGCTCTTGATCGACCGGGTTCAGCCGAATCGTCTTGCCGCCGCCTTTGCGCATCGAGGAGGTCTCCCGCCCATGTCCTGGGACTAGCTTTGGCTGTGCCCGCGAATTGAGGCAAGTTTGCGTGTGCTGTTTTACGAAGAAGTCACCTCATGTGCCTCTCGCTGTGGCGCCTTATCCCCAGAATGACGAAATATCCGTGACATGACAGCCCGGCTGAAGCCTGCCCGCATCGAGGACGTCGTCGACGGTCTGCATCTGCGCACCCAGCTCAGCGCCGCCTATCAGTCGGAAGGCGAGGGCGCTCGCGGCACGGTGCGCAAGCTGCTGCACGGCGCTTTGTTTCGGGGCCGGATGATCGCCAAGGAGCGATTGGAGGCGGGCGAGGACGGCCTCTCGGTGGCGCGGCTGCTCAGCGCCGTCGCCGACGAGGTGGTGAGCGCGCTTTACGACTACACCACGACGCACGTCTTCCGCGCCCGCAATCCCACCGCCGGCGAGCGCTTCGCGGTGATGGCCGTCGGCGGCTATGGCCGCGGCGAACTTGCGCCCTCGTCCGACCTCGATCTCCTGTTCCTGCGCGCCTACAAGCCGACGCCGTTCACCGAAAGCGTCACCGAGTACATGCTCTACATGCTCTGGGACATGGGGCTGAAGGTCGGCCACTCGTCGCGCAATGTCGACGAGTGCCTGAAGCTCGCGCGCGAGGACCACACGATCCAGACCGCGCTGCTGGAATCGCGCCGCGTAGCCGGCGACGTTTCGCTTTCAGAAGAGCTGCAGACCCGCTTCCGCAAGGAAGTGGCCGAGCGTAATCATGCTGGCTTCATCGCCGCCAAGCTCGCGGAGCGGGACGAACGCCACGCGCGCGTAGGCTCCTCGCGCTACATGGTCGAGCCGAACATCAAGGAAGGGAAGGGCGGGCTGCGCGACCTGCACACGCTGTTCTGGATGGCGCGCCATCGCTACGGCTTCTTGCGCCCGCGCGATTACGTCGAGGCGGGCGTGTTCACTGAAGAGGAGCGGTTCGCCTTCCGGCGCGCGCTCGAATTCCTCTGGACCGTTCGCTGTCATCTGCATTTCGTCACCGGCCGGGCCGAGGAGCGGCTGACGTTCGATCTGCAGCCGGAGTTGGCCAAGCGCCTCGGCTACGGAGGACGCGCCAATCAGAGCGGAGTCGAGCGCTTCATGAAGCGCTATTTCCTGGTGGCGAAGGAAGTCGGCGCGCTGACGCGGGTTCTATGCGCGCAGCTCGAGGCCGACGACGCCAAGCAATCGCCGCGCGGGCTGCAGCGTCTGCTGCCTTCGTCGCGCAAGCGGCCGGCGCCGATCGAGCCGGGCTTCCATATCGATGCCGGGCGTCTCAACATCGACTCCCCCGCGGTGTTTGACGAGCCCGCCAACATCTTGCGACTGTTCGAGATCGCCGAGAAGCGCGACCTTGACATCCATCCGGCGGCGTTCGGCGAAGCCGGCCGCCGCGCGCGCATGACCGGCCCGGCCTGGCGCAAGAATCCGGTCGCGCGCGCATCGTTCCTCGAAGTGGCGACATCGAAGCGCCGCCCCGGGGCGGCGCTTCGGCTGATGAACGAAGCCGGCGTGCTCGGAAAATTTCTGCCCGAGTTCGGCCGCATCGTCGCGCAGATGCAGTTCAATATGTATCACCATTACACGGTGGACGAGCATACGCTGCGCGCCATCGATGCGATGGCGGAAATCGAGCACGGCCGGCACAAGGATCGGCATCCGCTGTCGACGGAGATCTTCTCCAAGATTATCAACCGGCGCGCGCTCTATCTCGCCATGCTGCTGCACGACACCGGCAAGGGCGAGGGCGATCAGCAGATCGAAGGCGAGAAATCCGCGCGCGCGGCATGCGAGCGCTTGGGACTGCCGCAGGAAGAGGTCGATCTCGTCGGCTGGCTGGTGCGCCACCACCTGGTGATGAGCGATTTCGCGCAGAAGCGCGATATCGGCGATCCGCGCACCGTCGCGCAGTTCGCCAAGGTGGTCGGCAATGTCGAGCGCCTGCGTCTGCTGCTCGTCCTCACCGTGGCGGACATCCGCGCCGTCGGGCCCACAGTGTGGAATGATTGGAAGGGCCAGCTGCTGCGCGACCTCTATCGCCTCACCGAGGCGGCGCTGCACGGCGGCCGCTCCGACGAAGACGGCGTACGCGGCCACATGGCCGAGATCGCCGCCGCCGCCAAGCAGGAGCTGATCTCCGGCATCGGCGGCGCGCGCGCGGAAGTGCTGCAAGGCTGGCTCGAGGCGCTGGAGGACGGCTACTGGCTCAACCACGACGCCGACGCGCTGCGCTGGCACGCGCTCGAAATCATGCGCGCGCGCAGCGCGCAAGCAATTCCGCATGTCGCCACCCGCATACGCGAAGTGCAGGGCGTGACCGAAGTGCTGATCTACGCGCAAGATCGGCCCGGCTTGTTTGCAAGCCTCGCCTCCGCGATCTCCGCCAGTGGCGCGGATATCGCCTGGGCGCACGTCCATACGACGAGGGACGGGGCGGCGTTCGACGTATTCTCGATTCAAACCGCGGACCATCGCCCGTTCGGCGCGCACGACACGTACGCGTTGGAAGCGCTGATCGCGCGTTTGAAAGATGCGGCAGTGGCGGATCATCCCCCGCCTGCGGCCAAGCCGGCGTCGCGCCGCAACGCCGCGTTCGCGATCGAGCCTTGGGTGCGGCTCGACAACGACATCACGCCCGGAGCGACCGTCATCGAGGCGTCGGGCCGCGATCGCCTGGGTCTCCTGGCCGAGCTTGCGCGCGTGTGCGCTGAGGCGCAGGTCTCGATCGTCAGCGCGCATATCGACACGTACGGCGAGCGTGCTTCGGACGTGTTCTATGTGCAGGAGCAGGAGGGTGGGGGCCAGATCGCCAGCGCGCGCCGCATCGCGGCGGTGCGGGCGAAACTCGAGAGCGTGCTAAGGGCCGCCGAACCTGCGGCGCCGGCCGATCCGGCCAAGGCGCCGCTCGCAGTCGCCCGCGCCTCGACGGCGCGCTGACGCTGCGCTAGACACGCGCGCTGCTTTCTCCGGGGAATCGATGAGCTTAGCCCGCAATACGCTGGTGCAATCCGCGTTCACGCTTGGCAGCCGCGTGTTCGGGTTTCTGCGCGACGCCGTCATCGCTGCGCGCATCGGCGCCGGCCCGGTCGGTGATGCGTGGCAAACGGCCCTGCAGTTTCCCAACCTCTTCCGCCGCCTCTTCGCCGAAGGCGCCTTCGCCCAGGCGTTCGTGCCCATCTACGCGCGCATCGAAGCCGAACGCGGGCCCGAAGCGGCGCAGCAGGCGGCGTCGGAAGCGATGAATGGTCTGCTCGCGGCGACGGCGGCGTTCTCCATCCTCGCCCAGATCGCGATGCCGTGGATCATGCTGGTCGTGCACGCCGGCTATCGCGACGACCCGCTGCACTTCAATCTCACCGTGGCGATGACGCAGCTGACGATGCCGTATCTCGTCGGCATGGCGATGTCGTCGCTGTTCTCGGGCGTCCTGAACAGCGCCGGCCGCTTTGCGCTCTCGGCGTTCGCGCCGACGCTCCTGAACCTCGTCGTACTGGCGGCGGTGCTGCCTTTCGAAGATCCATACCAAGCTGCCTATGCCGCCTCCATTGGCGTCACCATAGCCGGCGTCCTGCAAGCGGTCTTGCTGGCGTTCGGCATGCTGCGGCTCGGCGTCAAGTTGCGCTTCGCGTTGCCGCGATGGACGCCGGACCTTCAGCGCATCGTCGCCGTGGCTGTGCCCGGAGCGGTGGCCGGCTCCGCGATGCAGATCAATATTGTCGTCAGTCAGGTGCTGGCGTCGCTCGAAGTCGGCGCCAAGTCGTGGCTGGCATTCGCCGACCGTCTTTATCAGCTGCCGCTCGGGCTAATCGGCGTCGCCATCGGCATCGCCATTTTGCCGCGCCTCGCCCGCGCCACGCGGATTGGCGACTCAGCGGATGAGGCGCGCACAATGGACGACGCCATCACCCTGTCGATGGCTTTTACCCTGCCGGCTGCGGCCGCGCTCGGCGTGGCGCCGTTCTTCCTACTCGACGGCTTTTGGACGCGCGGCGAATTCACGTCGGCGGACGCGCGCATGTCCGCGCTGGCGCTGCAGCACTTTGCTTGGGGAGTGCCGGCGTTCGTGCTCGTGAAGGTGTTCACACCGCCATTCTTCGCGCGCGAGGATTCACGGCGGCCGATGCAGTTCGCGCTGGTCACCGTGGCGCTCAACGTCGTCTTCGGCGTCGCGCTGTTCTTCGGTTTGCGCGAGTTCGGCGTACCGGGCTTCATGGGCCTCGCCATCGCCACTAGCCTCGCTTCCTGGGTCAACGTGCTGCTGCTTTCCCTGACGCTCGCCCGCAGAGGCATGTATCGGCTCGGCGGCGCAGCGGCGTCCCGACTGGTGCGCATCGCCTTGGCGACGACGCTCATGGCGGGCGCGATTGGCGCGGCCGCTTATTATCGGCCGGTCGTAGTCGAAGCGTTGGGCTCAAAGGAGGTGGCGGTTCTGGCGGTCTGCCTCGCCGGATTCCTGCTGTACGCCGTGCTCGCCTTGGCCTTCGGCGCGGTCCGACTCTCGGAGATCCGCGGCGCGCTGCGGCGGGAGCGCGTGGCGCCGGACGGGGGAGACGGCTTGCCGCCGGGCTTGGACGGCTGATAGAAGCGCGCGTCATGAACACGAGAACGCACCTCTGGCGATGGCGGGCCTGACCTGACGCCGCTTCCGCGCGCAGCGAAACGCGCGCCCGTTCTCATGTTCCGGAGTTTCCCATGACCGACGCCCCCCAAGAGACGAGGGCGCCCGACTACAAGGGCCCCAAACGCGTATTCTCAGGCATGCAGCCGACCAACGGCCTGCATCTCGGCAATTATCTCGGCGCGCTGCAGAAGTTCGTCGCGCTGCAGGACCAGTACGAGTGCATCTATTGCATCGTCGACCTGCACGCGATCACCACCGGCCCCGATCCGGAGAATCTGGTCAGCCGCTGCCGCGAAGTCGCCGCCGCCTATGTCGCCGCCGGCGTCGATCCCAAGCGCTCGACCATCTTCATCCAGTCGGCCGTGCGCGAGCACACGGAGCTCGCGTGGCTGTTCAACTGCGTCGCCCGCATGGGCTGGGTCGAGCGCATGACCCAGTTCAAGGACAAGGCCGGCAAGCACAGCGAGCGCGTCAGCGTCGGGCTGTTCGACTATCCGGTGCTGCAGGCGGCGGACATCCTGCTCTACAAGGCGACCCACGTGCCGGTCGGCGAAGACCAGAAGCAGCACCTGGAGCTCTCCCGCGACATCGCCCAGAAGTTCAACAACGACCACAATGCGCCGGGTTTTTTCCCGCTGCCGGAGCCTTTGATCCAAGGCCCCGGCGCGCGGATCATGAGTCTGCGTGACGGGACGAAGAAGATGTCGAAGTCCGATCCCTCGGACATGACGCGCATCAACATGACCGACGACGCCGACACCATCCTCACCAAGATCAAGAAGGCGACCACCGACCCGCAGCCGCTGCCGGAGACCAAGGATGGTCTCGCCGGCAGAGCGGAGGTGGAGAACCTGGTCGGCATCTTCGCCGCGGTCACCGAACGCAGCGTCGAGGACGTGCTGACGGAATTCGGCGGCAAAGGCTTCGGCGTGTTCAAGCCGGCGCTGGCGGAGGCGCTGTCGTCCAAGCTGGCGC
Source organism: Vitreimonas sp. (assembly GCF_035627415.1). Lineage (GTDB taxonomy): Bacteria > Pseudomonadota > Alphaproteobacteria > Caulobacterales > Aquidulcibacteraceae > Vitreimonas. Next base: position 109,518 of record NZ_DASPLU010000038.1, read on the forward strand.
CGATCGCCGCCGAGATGCGCCGGCTTCAGGCCGACACCGCAACGCTCGACGCGATTCTGAAGGACGGCGCCGAAAAAGCGCGCGCGGTGGCGCAGCCGATCATGGCCGAGGTCCGCGACGTGGTCGGCCTCTGGCGCGCGTGAGGCTTTTGCGCCAGCATCGCCGCCCATGAGTGAGGCCAAGACCTACGCCTGTCTCGTCGTCGCCGACGAGAGCGAAGAGTTTCCGGACGCGCTGATCTATGCCGGCCTGCTGTGCCGGAACAGCGGCTGGCGCCTCGTCATGCTGCGCGTGATCGAACCGTCTGATCCGGCGCCTTGGGCCTCGATCACCGACGAGATGCGCCGGCAAGCGCGGGATGCGGCGGAATCGCTCACCCAGCGCTTCGCTGCCGAAGTGTGGGCCGAATGCGGCGTCACCGCAGAGCCCGTGCTGCGCGAAGGGGATTTGAAGCCGGAGCTGCGCAAGCTTCTCGACGAGGATAGCTCGATCAAGCTGGTCGTGCTCGCGGCGGCGGCCGGCGCGGGCGGGCCGGGCCCCTTGGTGGCGCAGCTGGGCAAAGCCGGCGGGCTCGGGCCGCGGCCGGTGCCGGTGCTGGTGGTGCCCGGCGCGCTTTCGCGCGAGGAGATTCGCCGACTCGCCATCATCGGCGCTGCGCCGCCGCCGCCCGAGGCGCCGCCGCCCGCTTGACCCGTTTTGCGCAAAGGCCCACCTGACGGCCATGTTCATCCAAACGGAATCGACGCCGAATCCGCGCACGCTCAAGTTTCTCCCCGGCCGCGACGTGCTGGGGCAGGGCAGCCGCGAATTCGCCGACGCGGACGCCGCGCTCGCGTCGCCCCTGGCGATGGCGCTGTTCGATGTGGACGGCGTCGAGCGCGTCTATCTGGGCGGCGACTTCATCACCGTCACCAAGAGCGAAGCGATCGAGTGGCCGCACCTGAAGCCGCATGTGTTGGCGGCGATCATGGACCACTTCACCGCTGGCCGCCCCGTGCTGGGCGACGCCGCGGCGCCCGCGGACGGCGCCGATGAAGCCGACATCGCCTATGAAGGCGAGGCGGCCGACATCGTGAAGGAGCTGAAGGAAATCATCGAAGCGCGCGTGCGCCCGGCTGTGGCGCGCGACGGCGGCGACATCACCTTCCATTCCTGGGACCACGATCAGGGCGTCGTCCGTCTCAACATGCGCGGCTCCTGCGCCGGCTGCCCGTCCTCGACGCTGACCTTGAAGCAGGGCATCGAAAACATGCTCCGCCACTATGTGCCGGAAGTGAACCGGGTGGAGCAGGTGGTCTAGCTGCTGCTAACCCCCCCAGGGTTACTTCCAAAGTCCCTTGTGATAATGTGCGTAGTACGCACAAAAGGGCCGCCAGCTTTTGCCAAGCTTGCCCAGGGAACACCATCCGATGGATACTAGCGTCTCTACGCAGGATTTGGGCGAGGACCTGTATCTCATGTCGAACGTGCAGCCGTCAGAGAGCGGATTGCCGTTCGTCGTCTATATTTCCGAGAAGCAGGGCCGGCACGACGTTCGGGTGAAGGTGGGAAAGCCGCCGAACTTCGTCGCTGCCGTGTCCGTTCGCCCGAGCGTGGAGCTGCTTGCGGGCGATCTCAGCAATCGGGATCTTGAGCTGGTTCGTCAGTGGATTGAGCTCAACCGCGACATCATCGTCGCTCATTGGGAAGGCAAGATGCCTTCGTCTCGCGATGTGCTGAACGCGCTCAAGCCGCTCCCGAAGGGTTAGCCCCGCTGCTCGTTGTCGGCATCGACACGGCGCTCGACGCGTGCTCCGTCGCCATCGTGCGCGACGGCGACGTCTTGGCTTCGCTCTCCGAGCGCATGAGCAAAGGCCAAGCCGAACGCTTGGCGCCGATGGCCCGTGACGCCGCCGAACAGGCCGGAATCGCCTTTGCGGATCTCGATCGCGTCGCCGTCACGACCGGACCGGGCTCCTTCACCGGCGTGCGCGTCGGCCTCTCGTTCGCGCGGGCGCTTGCGCTTGCGCTCGCCAAGCCGTGCATCGGCGTCTCCACGCTGGAGGCGCTCGCGCTCGAAGACGGCGATGAGGGTTTTCGCGCCGCTCTGATCGAAACGCCGGGCGCGTCTTATGTCGCGCTTTACCTCGATGGCGTTCCCGTCATTCCGCCTAGCGGCGTCGAGCGCGGCGAGCACGAGGCGCTGTTGCGCAAAGCTGCGGCCGGCAAGCGGTTCAGCCTCAGAGGCCTGGGCGTCACCGTTGACGCCGCCGTTCTCGCCCGGCGCGCGGCGCGGCTCGATCCGGCGCACTACCGACCGGAGCCGGCCTATTTGCGCGCGCCGCATGTCACTTTGCCGGGCGGCGCATGATCGAAGCGGCAGGTCCCGAAGCATGCGAACTGCTCGCCGGTCTGCACGCGCGCGCGTTCGACAAGCCGTGGTCCGCAGCCGAGATGGCGAAGCTGTTGGACAATTCCGCCGTGTTCGCCCTGATCGAGCGCGAACAGTCGCCGCGCGGCTTTGTCATGGCCTGGACCGCGGCGGGCGATGGGGAGATTCTCACGGTGGCAGTGGTCCCCGAGATGCGGCGGCAAGGCGTTGGCGCGGCGCTCGTCTCGGCGGCGAGCGCGGCTGCTCTGGTGCGGGGCGCCGCCTCCATGCATCTGGAAGTGGCGGAGACTAATCTCGCCGCGCGCGCGCTCTACGCCAAGCTGGGCTACGCGGAAGCGGGCCGGCGCGCCGCTTACTACGCCGGCGAGGGCGGGTCGGTGGACGCCATCGTCATGCGCCGGGATTTGCCCCGCCCGCCGGTTTGACGAGCCTCTCAGTGGACAGGGGACGCGCGGAAAGGGTAAGTCTCGCCCATGGACCGGATCGAAAAACTCTGCGTCGAGAAGGGTATGCGCATGACCGAGCAGCGCCGCGTGATCGCGCGCGTCGTTTCGGAGAGCCATGATCACCCGGACGTCGAAGAACTTCACCGTCGCGCGGCGGCGATTGATCCGGGCATCTCCATCGCCACTGTCTACCGCACGGTGCGCCTGTTCGAAGAAAGCGGCATCCTCGAGCGGCACGACTTCCGCGACGGGCGCTCGCGTTACGAGGAAGTGCCGGAACACCACCACGATCACCTGATCGACATGAAGACGGGCCAGGTCGTCGAATTCTGCGACCCGGAGATCGAGCGGCTGCAACAAGAGATCGCCAAACGGCTGGGCTACAAGCTGGTCGATCACCGGCTCGAGTTGTATGGCGTGCCGCTCGACGACAAAGCCAAGGCCGCAAAGAAGGCCAACTGAGAAGATTGATGTCCGACCAGCAGCGGCCAGAACTGAAGCGTCTCTTTATGGAGACGTATGGCTGCCAGATGAACGTCTATGACAGCGAGCGCATGCGCGATGTGCTGACGCCGCTGGGCTATGCGATCACCGAGAAGCCGGACGACGCCGATCTCGTCATCCTCAACACCTGCCATATTCGCGAAAAGGCGACCGAGAAGGTCTATTCCGAGATCGGGCGTCTGCGCGCGCACAAGGAGCGCCGCGCATCGGAAGGCAAGGGCATGACCATTGCCATCGCCGGCTGCGTCGCGCAGGCGGAAGGTGAGGAGATTATCGCGCGGGCGCCGGCGGTGGATCTGGTGGTCGGCCCGCAAGCCTATCACAAGCTGCCGGAGCTGATCGCGCGCGCCGCGCGCAAGACCGGCGAGCGGCTGGCCGCCGATTTCACCGCGCAGGAAAAGTTCGATGCATTGCCCGCGCGCGCGCCGGACGGCGTGACGGCGTTCCTCTCGATCCAGGAAGGCTGCGACAAGTTCTGCACGTTCTGTGTCGTGCCGTACACGCGCGGCGCCGAGTACTCGCGTCCGCTCGCCGACGTCGTGGCCGAAGCGCGCGGCTTGGCCGATCGCGGCGTGCGCGAGATCACTTTGCTCGGCCAGAACGTGAACGCCTATCACGGCGAAAGCCGCGGCGGCGTGGCGAGCTTCGCCGAGCTTCTGAACGTGCTGGCGCAGATCGACGGTGTCGAGCGGCTGCGCTACACGACTTCGCACCCGATCGAGATGACGGATGAGCTGATCGCTCTGCACGGCGCGGAGCCCAAGCTGATGCCGTACCTGCACCTGCCGGTGCAGTCAGGCTCCGATCGCATCCTCAAGGCCATGAACCGCAAGCACGACGGCGCGTTCTATCGCGACATCGTCGCACGACTGCGCGCCGCGCGGCCCGACATTGCGCTCTCGACCGATTTCATCGTCGGCTTTCCCGGCGAGAAGGCGCGCGAGTTCGAAGAAACGATGCAGTTGGTGCGGGACGTCAACTTCGTCTCCGCGTTCTCGTTCAAGTATTCGGCACGCCCCGGTACGCCCGCCGCGGCGATGATGGGGCAGGTGAGCGAAGAAGAGAAATCCGAGCGGCTGGCCCGCCTGCAGGCGCTGCTTGCCGAGCAGCAGCGCGCCTTCAACGGCTCGCAAGTGGAGCGCGTGCTCCCGGTGCTAGTCACCGGCGACGGCCGCAAGGCTGGCCAGAAGCACGGCCGCACCCCATATCTGCAAGCGGTGCACTTCGAAGACACAAAAGCTCAGAACGGCGACATCGTCCCGGTGCGCATCCTCGCCGCTTCGCAGAACTCGCTGACGGGCGCGCGCCTCGAAATGGCGCCGGAGGCGGCGTGACGATAACGTCCTCCGGCGGCGAGCAGGCGCGCGTTATTACGCTTTCAGAGGCTGGCGTCGCGCAAGCCGTGTTCGGCCCGCTGCACCGCCATCTCGCGCACATCCAAGAAGCGTTCCGCGATCCCAACGCGCCGCGCGGCGCGCCGGCCTACAGCGTCACGCTCGATGCGCAAGGCGATCGTCTCACGGTGCGCGCGCGCACCGCCGCGGATCTCGAGCGCGTGCAGCGCATCATCGACGCGCTCGCCGATCTCGCCCGTCGCAAAGGCAAGATCCGGGAGGGCGACGTGCTGGCGGCGATCTCGTTCTCCGAAGGCGCGAGCGACACGTCGACGCCGCTGAGTCTGCCGCAGCTGGGCGGTCTCACGCTGCGCACGCCGCGGCAGGTCCATTACGTTGAAGCGCTGCGTGACGAGAACATCGATCTCATCTTCGGCGTGGGTCCGGCGGGTACGGGCAAGACCTTCCTCGCCGTCGCCGCCGCGGTCGAAGCTTTGAAGCAGGAGCGCGTCGATCGCATCATCGTCACGCGCCCGGCGGTCGAGGCCGGGGAGAAGCTCGGCTATCTGCCGGGCGATCTCGCCGAAAAGGTCGATCCCTATCTGCAGCCGATCTGGGACGCGTTCCGCAGCCAGATGAACGAGAACGATCTGAAGGCTCGCCGCGAGCGCCGGCAGATCGAAGTGGCGCCGCTCGCCTTCATGCGCGGCCGCACACTGACCAACGCCTTCGTCATCGTCGACGAAGCGCAGAACTCGACCGTGCTGCAAATGAAGATGGTGCTGACCCGTCTCGGCGAAGGCTCGCGCATGGTGGTGACCGGCGATCCCTCGCAGATCGATCTGGTGCGACCCGATCAATCGGGCCTCGCGCACGCCATCACCATCCTCGAACACATCCCCGGCGTCGAAGTGATCCGCTTCGCCACGCAGGACGTCGTGCGTCACAGGCTCGTCGCACACATCGTCGAAGCTTATCATCGCGATGAGAGCGGCCGTGTCGGATGAGATCCCGTTCGAGGTGGACATCCTCGCCAACTCGCCCTTGTGGAAGGGCAGGGAGGAGGCGCTCGCCAAGGCGCTGGCGGCGGCGGCCTCGGCTGAAGCCGTAGGCGGAACGGTATCGCTGCTGCTGGGCGATGACGCTTCGATCGCTGCGCTCAACAAGGAATTCCGCGGCAAGGACGGGCCGACCAATGTTCTGTCGTTTCCGCCGGCCGAAACGGGCGGCGAGGAGGGCTTCCTCGGCGACATCGCTATGGCGGCGGAAACCATTGCCGCAGAAGCCGAATTTCAAGGTAAATCGCTCGATCACCACGCCGCCCACATCGTCGTGCACGGATTTCTGCACTTGTTGGGCTATGATCACATGAACGCGGCCGACGCCGAGAAGATGGAAGCGCGCGAGCGCACTATCTTAGCGTCTCTGGGAATCGACGATCCCTACGCCTAAAGCCGCTCGAGGAGTGCGACGCACTTAAGATGGTTGATACTGCTGACGAAGCCGAACCTTCGCGAAGACGCGCGGGCCTTATTCAACGTTTATCGCGAGTGTTCTCGCGCGAAAGGTTGGGGTCCGCCGCCGCTGTGGAGGAAGCGCTGCGCGCCGGCGAAGAGAGCGGCGTGACGCTCGAGGGCGCGCACAAGGACATGATCCTGCGCGCCGCGCGGTTCGATCGCCTGAGAGTTGCCGACGTGATGCGGCCGCGGGCGGAGATCGTCGCCATCGAAGCGTCCGCGACATTGGGCGAAGCGGCTGCAGTCTTCTCGGAAAGCCAGCATTCGCGTCTGCCGATTTATGGCGAAACGCTCGACGATCCGCACGGCTTCGTGCACGTCCGCGACGTGCTCGCCCTAGTGACGCCGGGCGAAGAGGGCGTGCAGCAGGCGCAGTTCTCGGACCGCTCGTTGTCGCGGATTCGGCGCGACATCCTGTTCGTGCCGCAGTCGATGACCTTGGCGACGCTGTTCCTGAAGATGCAGTCCAGCCGCATCCACCTCGCGCTCGTGGTCGACGAGTACGGCGGCACCGACGGTCTGGTCTCGATGGAGGATCTGGTCGAGCAGATCGTCGGCGCGATCGAGGACGAACACGACGTCGATACGGCGCTGGTGCTGGAGCGCCCGCCTGGCGCCTTCGAAGCCGACGGGCGCGCGCCGATCGATCAGTTGGAAGCCAAGTTCTCGGCCAGCTTGGCGTTGCCCGACCACGAGGACGAGTTCGACACCGCGGCGGGCTTGGCGGTGGCGCTGGCGGGCAGATTGCCGCAGCGCGGCGAGATTCTGCACCACCCGGGCGGTTTCGATGTCGAGATCGTCGACGCCGACCCGCGCCGGGTCAAACGCATACGCGTCAAGAGATCGGCGTCAGATGCGCTCGCCGCTCAACCGCCGCAAGCGCCCAACCTCCGACAAAAGAACGCGTGACGGTTGACGTGTCCGCCGGTGCGCGCTCCAACCACGCACCTATCGCGCTAGCCCGAGGAGTAGGCCGTTGACCGCGTCACGGACGGACGCATCGCGCATTCATGCTTGGCTCGCAGCGCGCACGCCCTGGCAGCGCCGCGGCATCGCCGCCGCCGCCGGCGCGGCGGCGACGCTGGGACATGCGCCATTCTTTTTTGTGCTGCTGTTTGTCGCCGCCATCGTCGTGCTGATCTGGCTGCTCGACGGCGCGGCGGAAAAGCCGAACCGCATCGGCCGCGGCTTCGCCTTGGGCTGGTGGTTCGGCCTGGGTCACATGACGACGGGGCTTTATTGGATCACCTCGGCGTTCAATGTCGATTCAACCACCTGGGGCCCGATCTGGGGCATCCCGGCGACGCTCGCTTTGGCAATGGTGCTGGGCCTCTTTTACGGCGTCGGCTGTGCGCTTGCGATGTCGCTTTGGACGCGCGATCTGCGCCGGTTGCCGTGGTTCGCGGCATGCCTGTTCGCGTCCGAATGGCTGCGCGGCAATCTCGTGTTCGGCGGCTTTCCTTGGCTTTTGCCGGGCTACGTCTGGACGCCGGGCGAGCCGGTTTCGCAATTGGCCTCCATCGTCGGCATTTACGGGCTCTCGCTGCTGACCTTGCTGATGGCGGCGGCGGTGGCGGCGATCGCCGACGGCGGCGCGAGCGCCCAGCGCCGGTTCGCGCCGACCATTGTCGCCGCGCTGCTGGTCGGCATGGGCTGGGGCTGGGGCGCGCAGCGTTTGTCGCGCGCGCCGATCGAAGTGCCGGGCGCGCTGCCGGTCGTGCGCGTCGCCGATTCCGGCCTCACTCAAGCGGAGAAGTGGGAAGGCAGGCCAGATCAGGAATGGCGCGTGCTCGCGCGCTATGTCCGCGCCAGCGGCGATCCCAACGAGAGCGATGCGTCGATCGTCATCTGGCCTGAAGGCGCCATCCCAACGGTGAACTTCTTCCAGCTCGACAATGCAAATTACCTTGCCGCGGTCGGGCGCGCGATGGGCGACCGGGTCCTGATCACAGGCCTCACGCGCTGTGAGCCGCAGCCCGTGTGCGACGCGTTCTGGCAAGGCCGCGCCGACGTTTCGCAACTTCAGCTGTTCAATTCGGCGGCGATCATCGACGGCGTGAGCGGCCAAGCGCGGGTGAGCGAACAGGTTTACGACAAGCACAAGCTCGTGCCCGGCGGCGAGTACATCCCGTTCTGGTCCGTGGTCAGCGCATTGAACATCGCGCCGCTGCAGCGGATCGGCGCTGGCTTCGAGCGCGGCGAGGCGCCGACGCGCTTGATCGTGCCGGACGCGCCGCCGGCGGTGGTGCTGATTTGTTACGAAGCGATCTTCCCGCGCATGACGCCGCGAGGCGAGGGGCGCCCGGGCTGGATCGTCAGCGTCACCAACGACGCCTGGTTTGGGGACCTGCGCTGGTTCACCGGCCCCTGGCAGCACTATGCGATGGCCCGCTACCGCTCGATCGAGGAGGGGCTGCCGATGGCGCGCGCCGCCTCCGGCGGCGTGTCGGCGATCGTCGATTCCTTCGGCCGCGAGGTGCGCTCCACCCGGGACGGCGATCTCGCCATTGAGGCGCAGCTGCCACCCGCGCTGGTTGAAACTACACTCGCCCGCTGGGGAAATATTTTGCTCCCGCTCCTCGTTGTATTCATTGCCGGATTGCGTTTTTTGCCTGCCGGACTACTGGCGAGGGGCCGTAAATCATGAATGACGAGCGTTCGGCGAATGCAATCGATAAGAAAATCGGCCAACGCGTCAGAACTCGCCGCCTCGAAATCGGTATGAGCCAGGAGCGGCTCGCGGAATTACTTGGCGTAACCTTCCAGCAGGTCCAGAAATACGAAAAGGGCGTCAACCGGATCGCCGCGAGCCGCCTGCACGATATCGCCGGCGCGCTCGATATGCCGGTGGCCCGCTTCTTCGAGGGGCTGGGCGGCGCCGCAGGGGGCGCTGAAGGCCGCCAGGAACTGGTCGAGGACGTCCTGGCGACGCCGGAGGGGGCGCAGCTGATGCAGCTGTTCGCCTCGATCAAGAACCTCAAAATCCGCCGCCGCGTCATCGAGCTGGTCAAGGCGCTGGCGGAAGAGGCCGCCGAGGGCAAGCGCAGCTAGTCCGTTCGTTTGATGCGTTCGCCGGTTTGCGGAAAGGCGCGGTTCTCCCTATGAGGGCCGCTTCGTTTTCTTGAGGGGCCGGAGAATCCGCGTGGCCAGAGCAAATTACGTCTTCACCAGCGAAAGCGTGTCCGAGGGTCACCCCGACAAGGTGGCGGACCGCATCTCCGACACCGTCGTCGACGCCTTCATCGAGGCCGACCCCGAAGCGCGCGTCGCCTGCGAGACGATGGTGACGACCAACCGCATCATCCTCGCCGGCGAGGTTCGCGCCGGCAAGCCGGGCGGCGACAAGGCCGCCAACAAGGCGTTCACGAAAGACATCATCGCTTCGCTGCAGCCGAAGGTGCGCGCGGCGGTGAAGGACATCGGCTACGAGCAGAAGGGCTTCCACTGGGAGAAGGCGAAGTACGCCTGCTACCTGCACGGCCAGTCCGCGCACATCGCCCAAGGCGTCGATGCGACAGCCAAGAAGGACGAAGGCGCCGGCGACCAAGGCATCATGTTCGGCTACGCTTGCAGCGAAACGCCGGAAATGATGCCGGCGACGCTGCAATACTCGCACAACATCCTGAAGGCGCTCGCTGCGGCGCGCCACAGCGGCGAGCGTCCCGAACTCGAGCCGGACGCGAAGAGCCAAGTCACGCTGCGCTACGAGAACGGCAAGCCCGTCGAAGTGCTCGCCGTCGTCGTCAGCCACCAGCACAAGAAGAAGCTCGGCGACAAGAGCTACAGCCAGTCGCGCTTTTCCGACATCGTGAAGCCGATCGCCGCTTCGGTGTTCCCGGACGGTCTGCTCACCAAGAAGACCAAGTGGCACATCAATCCGACCGGCAAGTTCGAGATCGGCGGCCCCGATGGCGACAGCGGCCTCACCGGCCGCAAGATCATCGTCGACACCTATGGCGGCGCGAGCCCGCACGGCGGCGGCGCCTTCTCCGGCAAGGACCCGACCAAGGTCGATCGTTCAGCCGCTTACGCCTGCCGCTATCTGGCGAAGAACGTCGTCGCGGCTGGCCTCGCTGAGCGCTGCACCATCCAGATCAGCTACGCTATCGGCGTCGCCAAGCCGACCAGCTTCTATGTCGACCTCCACGGCGCCGACACCATCGATCCGGCGATCCTCGAAGCGAAGCTGCCCGAGCTGATGGACGGCTGCACGCCGCGCGCCATCCGCACCCACCTGAAGCTCAACCGCCCGATTTACGCCCGCACGGCCGCCTACGGCCATTTCGGCCGCCGCCCGGACAATGAAGGCGGCTTCACCTGGGAACGCGACGATCTGGTGGGCGAACTGAAGCGTCTCGCCTAGCTTAGGCGAGCATGTCCTCCTCCCTCGGCCTCTCGCCCGAAATCATCCGCTATCTCGCCGGCGCCAATCCGCCGGAACACCCGGCGCTGGCGCGCTGCCGGGAAGAGACGGCGCGCTTGCCTGAGGCGCGGATGCAGATCAGCCCGGAGCAGGGCGCGTTCATGGCCGCGATCGCGCACATGCTCTCAGCCAAGCGCGCGTTCGAAGTCGGCGTCTTCACCGGCTATTCGGCGCTCGCCACTGCGCTGGCGCTCAAGGCGGCGCATCCGATCGGCGCGCACCTGCTCGCGTGCGACATCTCGGCCGAGTGGTCGACGCTGGCGCGCGGCTATTGGCTCGAAGCCGGCGTGGACGACATTATCGACCTCGTGCTGGCGCCAGCCGCGGAGACGCTGGACCAGCGCGTCGCCGCCGGCGAGGAGGGGAGCTACGACCTAGGCTTCATCGACGCCGACAAGACCGGCTACGACGCCTATTACGAGCGGGGGCTCAAATTGCTGCGGCCGGGCGGGGTCATGCTGTTCGACAACATGCTGTGGTCCGGCCGCGTCGTCGATCCTGCTGACACCAGCGCCGACACCACGGCCATCCGGGCGCTGGCGCAGAAAGCGAAGGGCGATGACCGCGTGCGCTCGGTGCTGACCGCTGTCGGCGATGGCGTGCTGATTTGCGTGAAGCGCTAGCGCGAACCCCCTCCCCTTGAGGGGAGGGGGCAGGGGGCGGGGTGAAGCTCCGCAGAAGTCGCTTTTCGTCGCGTTGCGCCCCCGCGCGGGCGGGTCTAATCACGCGCCTTCAATTCCACAGCTTCGGAGCACTCCCCATGGCCCGCGCGAAGATCGCCCTTATCGGTTCCGGCATGATCGGCGGCACGCTCGCCCACATCGCCGCGCGCGAAGAGCTGGGCGACGTCATCCTGTTCGACGTCGTCGAAGGCGTCCCTCAGGGCAAGGGCCTCGACATCGCCGAAGCGTCCCCGGTGTTCGGCAAGGACGCGGCGCTCAAGGGCGCGAACGCTTACGCCGATATCGCCGGCGCCGACGTTTGCATCGTCACCGCCGGCGTGCCGCGCAAGCCCGGCATGAGCCGCGACGATCTGCTCGGCATCAATCTCAAAGTCATGAAGGCGGTGGGCGAGGGCATCGCTCAGCACGCACCCAATGCATTCGTCATCGTCGTCACCAATCCGCTCGACGCCATGGTGTGGGCGCTGCGCCAATTCTCGAAGCTGCCGCACAACAAGGTCGTCGGCATGGCCGGCGTGCTGGACTCGGCGCGCTTCCGCTATTTCCTAGCCGAAGAGTTCAACGTCAGCGTTGAAGACGTCACCGCCTTCGTGCTCGGCGGCCACGGCGACACCATGGTGCCGCTGGTGCGTTACTCCACGGTCGCCGGCATCCCGCTGCCCGACCTCGTGAAGATGGGCTGGACCAGCCAGGAAAAGCTCGATCAGATCGTCCAGCGTACCCGCGACGGCGGCGCCGAGATCGTGAACCTGTTGAAGACGGGATCAGCGTTCTACGCGCCCGCCGAGAGTGCGATGGTGATGGCGAAGAGCTATCTGCGCGACAAGCGCCGCCTGCTGCCCTGCGCCGCCAACCTCAAGGGCGAGTACGGCTTGAGCGACATCTATGTCGGCGTGCCGTGCATCATCGGCAAGAACGGCGTGGAGAAGGTGGTCGAAATCGAGCTCACCACCGAAGAGCGCGCCATGTTCGACAAGAGCGTCGGCGCCGTGAAAGGCCTGGTCGACGCCTGCAAGGGCATCGATCCCAGCGTGGGCTAAGGCGCAAACATCTCCGCCAAGCGTTCAAGCAGAGATTGCCTCTCGGCGGCTGAAAGCGCGCCCACGCGCTTGGTCAAGCGTTGTTTGCCGACAGCGCGCATCTGATCGAGCGCGATGTCGCCCGCGACCTTGTTGACGCGCACCGGCACGCGCGTGGGCCATTTGCGGCGCACGGAGGTCAGCGGTGCGGCGATCACGGTCTTCAGCACACGGTTTGCGTCGTCTGGCGAAATGACGACGGCGGGGCGCGCCTTGCCGATTTTGACGCCGAGCACGGGCTCGAGCTCGACGATCCAGACCTCGAACCTGCTGGGCTCAGTCAGTCCTCGTCCGCCGCCAGCGGCGCGTCCAGCCATTCGTGCTCCTCCTCGCTGAGCTCGCCGGGCGGATCGGCGGCGAAAGCCTCCGCCCAGCCCGCGCGCGGCGCTCGGATCGGCGTCAGCACGACGCGCCCGTCCTCGACCGTCAACTCGGCCGCGTCGGTGAATTGGCACTCCTCGATCACGGCCTTCGGAAGCCGGAGCCCGCGCGAATTGCCAATTGGCACAATGGCTACTTTCATGGTGATGTGCTTACAATGTAATTACATCGCATTCAAGCCCGCAGTGTTAGTGAACGTCGAGAGGCCGTGAAGGAATGCGCCGAGGCGCGCGAATACGAGGATAGCGGCGCCCTCTATCCATGCCCTTTTGCGGGTAACGCGCTGAAAACAAACGCGCGAAAGAAAATCAATCCGACCGGGCGGACTCTCGGCGTATAATGCCCTTGCTCTCACACGAGAGGATTTCGAAGAGCTCCGAAGCTTTGAAATGTGAGCGCATCGACCGGCGCGGCAGGCGTCGCTTCGATGGAAGAGCGGAGATGGAAATGCACCAACAGCGTCACGCTGAGCTTGTCGAAGCGCGACGCGGCGCAAGGCCTCTCCAGCCAAGCCATCGTTGAGGAAGTCCGCGGACGTGGGATGTCGAGAGGGCCCTTGAGAGAGGGTACGACGCTTTCCAGGTTCGTAGGGCGAAGCGAACGAGGTCTGCATTGCCTGCGGGGCGTGAAACCGCAGGGTCCGGGATTCATCGGAGAATCCCGACGCGCTGAACCGGCTCGTGGCCATAAGGAGCCAAGGCCCCTGCGTGCTCTGTGCGCTGGTGAGCCACAAACTCCTGGTCGCCAATCCGGGACAAACGGCCGATACGGGGCGCGTTCGACGCGCGGCGCTGCGTAGCGATACGCAACGCACCTTAGAGACTACCTCAGCGCGTCCGACGCGCCCCGCCTCTCTTTCGGGAATCGGGTTTCGGGTATCGGTTATCGGCAACGGCGTTTGCGTTGACGCAGCGCCGCCAAACATGCACGCCCGCGCCCCGATAACCGATAACCGATAACCGATAACCGAGCGCCAATCCCGAATTCCCATCCGCATCGCAACGCACTAACCTCGCACCATGACTATCGGCCCGACCCTCACCACAGCGCGTCTCATCCTGCGTCCGCCACAGCACGAGGACTTCGACGGCTTCGCGTCGATGGCGCAAGAAGAAGACACCATGCGCTTCATCGGCGGCGTCGCGCCGCGCGATGCGGCTTGGCGCGGGATGGCGTCGCTGGCGGGTTCTTGGGCGCTGCTGGGCTACGGCATGTTCTCGGTTCTGCGGCGCGACACCGGCGAGTGGATCGGCCGCATGGGTCCGTGGCGGCCGGGCGGCAAGGAAGGCGCATGGCCGGGCGATGAGGTCGGCTGGGGCCTGAAGCGCTCGGCGATGGGGCAGGGTTTCGCCGCTGAAGGCGCGACCGCGGCGATCGACTGGGCCTTCGATCATCTGGGTTGGAAGCACGTCATCCACTGCATCGACAAGCAGAATGCGCCTTCGATCGCGCTGGCCGAACGCCTCGGCTCCAAGCGCGAGCGCGAGGACGTCGAACTCGCGCCGCCGTTCGAAATGCACAAGGTCGATATCTACGGCCAGTCGAAGGCGGACTGGAAAGCGCGCCGGCGTTCGGCCTGATCGTCGCTAAGCACTTGCATCGCGGGCGCGCGCCGCCACTTTGTCCGCAAACGTCGGGGGACATCTCATGCGGTATTTCGCACTTGGACTAGCTGCGCTTGCGTTCGCCTCAGGCGCGAGCGCGCAGCAAACGCAACAACCGTCTGCGACCTCAGTCGCCGTCAATCCGCAGGCGCCGCCGGCCGCGGCGCCGATCAGCCCCGAGCAGGAGCGCACGGTCGATCGCCTGCGCGCCGCCGCGCTCGAAAGCAACCTCGCCTGGGAGATCGTCGAAGACCTCGTCACCGAGATCGGGCCGCGCCTGGCCGGCTCCGAAGCCGAGGCGCGCGCGCGCGACTGGGCAGTGAACATGCTGCGCGAGCAGCGCTTCAGCAATGTCCGCATCGAGCCCTTCACGATCCCGTACTGGGATGCGACGCGCGAGGAAGCCTCGATCGTCGGGCCTGCGCCGCAGCCCATGGTGATTGCTGCGCTCGGCGGCTCGCCGTCGACGCCCCAGGGCGGGCTGGAAGCCGAAGTCGTGCGCTTTGCCGACATGGCCGCGCTCGAAGCGGCGCCGGAAGACGCTGTACGCGGCCGCATCGTCTTCATCGACGAGCGCATGCAGCGCACGCAGGATGGCTCGGGCTATGGCGCAGCTGTCGCCAAGCGCGGCCGCTGCGCGCCGGTGGCGCAAGCGAAGGGCGCCGTCGCCTGCCTGATCCGCTCGGTCGGCACCGACCCGCACCGCTTCGCTCACCAAGGCGGCTCTTCGCGGCAGTCGCAAGGCGCATCGCTGCCGGCGGCCGCGATCTCGCCCGCCGACGCCGACCTGCTCGCGCGCCGCATCTCGCGCGGGGCGACGCGCGTCCGTCTCGATATTCAGGCCGACATCCGCGAGAACGCGCCATCGGGAAATGTCATCGCCGAGATCCGCGGCCGTGAGCGTCCGGACGAGATCGTGCTGCTCGCGGCGCACCTCGATTCCTGGGACATGGGGCAGGGCGCTGTCGATGACGGCGCCGGCGTCGCCATCGTCACCGCCGCGGCGAAACTGATCCGCGATCTGCCGCGCCGCCCTCGTCGCACCATCCGCATCCTGCTCGCGGGCGCGGAAGAGAACGGCGTCCACGGCGGCGCCGCTTATGCCGAAGCGCACGCGAACGAGACGCATATCGTCGGCGCGGAAAGCGATTTCGGCGCTGGTCCGATCTGGCGCTTCCGCACCCGCTTCGCCGATCACGCGCTGCCGTACGGCCGCGCGATCCAGCGCCAGCTCGCGCCGCTCGGCATCATTCCCGGCGACAACGCCGCCGGCGGCGGCGCCGACATCGGGGCGATGCGTCAGGCCGGCATGCCGGTGGTCGATCTTTCCCAGAACGGCCTCGACTATTTCGATTATCACCACACGCCGAACGACACGCTCGACAAGATCGATCCCGAAGCGCTCCGCCAGAACGTCGCCGCCTACGCCGTGTTCGCCTATCTGGTCGCCGACAGCGATGGGGTGTTCACGGCCGAACCCTGATGTCGAAATGCGGCGCGATCGCGCGTCATGGCGGCGAAGGAGGGATTGGCCATGTTGAAGCTGATCAAGACCATCGTCGCCGCCGCCGCTTTTTCCGCCGTCGCAGCCGCAGCGCAGGCGCAAGACGCCACGATCGAGGACGCCGCGTGGCTCGCTGGCCGCTGGGTCGGGGAGGGGCTGGGCGGCCAGCTTGAGGAGACCTGGGCGCCGCCGGCCGGCGGGCAGATGGTCGGCCACTTTCGGCTGATCCGTGATGGCGCGCCGGCTTTTTACGAGATCATGCTGATGGAGGTGACCGACCGCGGCGTGCGCATGCGGGTCAAGCACTTCAATCCCGATTTCGTCGGTTGGGAAGAAAGAGACGGCTGGCACGCCTTCGAGCCGGTGGCGGCGAACGAGGATGCGCTGGAGTTCGAGGGCCTCTCTATCCGGCGCGTCGGTGAGAACGATGTCGAGATCAGCCTGCAGATCCGCTATCCTGACGGCGTGCGCGAAGAGCGCATCACCATGCGGCGCGCGCCACTGTGACATTGTTCGATCCCAACGCCGTGCCGCGCATCGAGACAGAGCGTCTCGTCCTGCGCGGTTGGCGCGAAGGCGATCTCGACGGCTTCGCGGCGATGATGGCCGACGCCGAGGTGGCGCGCTTCCTCACCAGCGATCAAAGGCCGAAAGCGCGCGCCGAGGCGTGGCGCGATCTCGCCCTGTTCGTCGGCCACTGGGCGCTGCGCCGCTATGGGCTGTTCGCAGTGGAAGAGAAGGTGAGCGGCGCCTTCGTCGGCCGCGTCGGCGCTTGGCAGCCGGAATGTTGGGTGGGTTTCGAACTCGGCTGGGGACTGGCGCGTCCATACTGGAGCCGGGGCTACGCGTTCGAAGCGGCGCGGGCGGCAGGCGATTGGGTGTTCGCGCAGTTTCCGCTCGACCGCATCGTCAGCCTGATCCACGCCGAGAATTCGAACTCGCAGAAACTGGCGCAGCGTCTGGGCATGCGCGTCGGCGCGAGCACGATTCACGCCGGCATGCCGCACGAGGTATGGGAAATCACACGCGCCGACTGGTTCAGAACCAACCCGCGTCTCTGAGCGGCTTCACGTTCGGCCGGCTCACCGGCGCTTCGACGCCGCCCTTGAGCACGAGCACCGCACGGTCGCCCTCGCGCCCCGCGCTCTCCACAGCGTCGCGGGCGACCCACCAGGATCGATGCGTCTGCGCCCCTTCGAGGCCCTCCAGCTCCGCGATCGCATCCGCCAGCCGCATCAGGATCAGGTCCGTTCCTTTCGACGTATGCAGGCGCAAATAATGATCCTCGGCCGAGACCGCATAGATGGCGGCGCCTTTGAGTTTCGGTGGCAGCCGCTCCATGAGCCGCACCGGCTGTGCGGTCGCGCCCGGCGCCGGCGCGTGCGTCACGCGGCCAGGCCAGTTGAGGGCGGTCATCAGCGCCGTCATTGCCGCGGTGATCACCAGCACGGGGATGAACAACATCGGCAGGCCGGTGATCGGCATCCAATCGCCGACCACCAGGCCTGTGTAGCCCCACACCACGAACGTCGCCGGAACGGCGATCGCGAAGGTGAGGATAGTTCCAAACAGCCAGGGATTTAGCCGGGCGTGCGGAATCTTGGCCACGTAGAGCGCGAGCGCGTGACCGAGCACGCCGCCCGCCATGGTCAGCGGGACCCAGTAGAGCAGGCGATGCCACAGCGGCAGGCGCGAGGTGTCCATCGCGCCGACGAGCGCCATGAATGCGCCGGCCGCGGCGGCGATGGCGAGATTGCGCAGCCATTGGCGCAGACTCGGCGGCGGATCGTCCGCAAATGGCGAAGCGCCAACCGCCGCAGGGGGCGATTCACGTGCTGGATCAGTCGTCTGACGCATCTGCGGCTGCACGCCGGACCTCCGTTCGCCACCCTCCTAGCAGAGATCGAACGGAGACCACATGCCTGCTGCTCGCGCCAAGCCCGCCCGGACTCAATTGATCGCCAGCGCCGTCGTCGCCGCCATTCTCGCAGCTGCTCTGTGGCCGTTCCTGCCGCGGATCGCGGCTGGCGTCAGCGGCATCAACCTGCGCGCGCCGAATCTGGCGCTCTGGGGAGACCTGCCCTGGATGGTGCAGCTTCACGTCTACGCTGCGGTCACCGCGCTGGTCATCGGCACGGTTATCCTGCTCCGGCCGAAGGGCAGGGGCCTGCACAAGGCGCTGGGCTGGAGCTGGGTCCTCGCCATGGGCGTCACCGCCGTGTCGAGCCTGTTCATCACCGGCCTCAATGGCGGCTATTGGTCGTTCATCCACCTGTTGAGCGGCTGGACCATCATCGCCCTTCCGATGGCGATCTACGCTATCCGCAGCCGCAAGGTCGACATCCACCGCCGCGCCATGACCAGCATGTTCGTCGGCGGTCTGCTCGTCGCGGGCGCGCTCAGCTTCATCCCGGGCCGCGTCATGTTCCAGATGTTCTTCGGCTAACCGCCAGTTTGTTGAGGAGAACGCGACAAAGCGCCCGCTTTGGCGAGTTCTCAGCCGCGGCGTTTATGCCTATGTAGCGGGCGCCGCCATGACCAGCCTGCTGCGCAACGTCGCTGCGCTCATCATCGCTGTCACGATCCTGCAGCTTGCGAGCGGCCTGCTCGGCGTGCGCATTCCGCTCGCCTTCACGGAAGAGGGCCATTCGCGCACCGCGCTCGGCCTGATCGCCGCCTCGTACTCGGCCGGCTTCATGATGGGGGCGATGATCGCCACGCAGCTCTTGGCGCGCGTCGGCCATATCCGCGTTTACGCCGCGTGCGCCGCGATCTTCTCGGTGACGACGCTCGCGCTGCACTTCAGCGATCAGATCTGGGCTTGGGGCTTGTCGCGCATGATCGCCGGGATGGCGGTGGCGCTCATGTTCGCGGCGATCGAAAGCTGGCTCAATTTTTCGATCAGCACGCGCGTGCGCGGCGAGGTGATGAGCGTCTACATGGTGCTCACCAAAGGCGCGCTCGCGTTCGGGCCGTTCTTCGCCTTCGGCTACGCGCCCGCCGAGGCGGAGCCGTGGATGATCGCCGCCGCCATAGCCGCTTTGTCGATGGTGCCGATCTGCTTCACCGCGGCCGAGCAGCCGGCCCCGCCGAAGGCGCAGCCCTTGGCGCTGGTCGAACAATTCGCCATCGCGCCCGCCGCGGTGATCGGCAGTTTCGGGGCAGGGCTCGTCAATGGCGGCGTGCTCGCGCTCGCGCCGCTCTACGCCGCCGAGCACTACGGCTCCAATGCCGCCGCCGAGTTCTACGCCGCCGCCTTCATCGGCTCGCTGTTGCTGCAATGGCCGGCGGGGCGGTTGTCTGATCGCGTCGATCGGCGCCTCGTCATCGCCGGCCTTGCCGCCCTGGCGGCGATCGCCGCTTTCGCGTTGGCGATCTGGAGCGGGCGGCTGCAGAGTTGGTCGGCGGTGCTGCTGTTCTTCGCCTGGGGCGCGGGCGCCTTGAGCTTTTATGGTATCGCCGTTTCGCACATGGCCGACCGCGCCGAACCCGGCAAGCTCGCGCAATCGGCGGCTGGCCTTTTGTTCGTGTGGGCAGGCGGTTCGGTGATCGGCCCGCTCATTCTCGGCCCTCTGGTCGACCGGTTCGACGTCGCCGGCATGTTCTGGTTTGCGGGCGCCGCCGCCGTGGCGGTGGCGGCGGCGATGTTCTGGCGCCGCACGACGCGCGAGGCGGCGCCGATGCGCGAAGAGTTCGCGCCCCAACTCGGCACCAGCGTCGCCGCAGGCGAGATCGTCTATGGCGATGAATCTCCCGGCGAAGATTCGAGCCGCATTGACGAAGCGCAGAGCCGCGCGTAACTTTTGAGCGTCGGGCTTCGGCAGACGCCCGGCTTTCCAAGACGATTTCCGTCCAAGCGCTGCCCTGTCCTCGATCCGAGGGCGGGCGCATGCGTCCGTTCCTCGCCGCGAGAAGGGGAACGACGATGTCCGCAGTTCGTCTCTATGGCTTTCCGCTCAGCACCTACGTCAACGTCGCACGCTTGGTGCTGACGCACAAAGGCGTTCCATACGACTTTCACGATCTAGAGCCGGACATGGGCGGTCCGCGCCATTTAGCGCTGCATCCCTTCAACCGCGTGCCGATTCTCGAACACGGCGATTTCCTGCTCTACGAGACGGCGGCGATCATCGCGTATGTGGACGATGCATTCCCTGGGCCAAAGCTGACGCCTTCGGATTTGAAACTGCGCGCCCGGATGAACCAGTGGATCAGCAATCTCAGCGCCTACTATTATCCGTACATTGCGTTTCATCTCGGGCACGAGCGGATCGTCTATCCTGCCCTGGGCGTCGCGCCGGACGAAAAGGTGGTCGCCGCCGCGCTGCCGCGCATCCGCACGGCGCTTGACGTCATGGAGCGCGAGCTTCAGCACGGCCGGGAGTTTCTGATTACGAGCGAGCCCACCTTGGCCGACTATGCGCTGCTGCCGTGCATGACGACGCTGAGCATGACGCCCGAGGGTGCTGACATGCTGATGTCCCGAAACCTGATTATGCGCTGGCGCAGCCGCATGGAGGCGCTGCCGGCCGCCATTCATGTCCGAGCGGAAGTGGCGCCGCATGTCGCCATGCCGGTCGAGCACGCGCGCACCTGGGTCAACTCGCATCGGCCGTACTATCGATGACCAGCGCTTCTGCGCCAAGTTTTGGCGTTCTCATTCGAGAGTCGCTCAAGATCGGCTGTCTCGGCTTCGGTGGACCGGCGGGGCAGATCGCGCTGATGCATCGCATCTATGTCGATGAGCGCAAATGGGTCGGCGAAGATCGCTTTCAGCACATGCTGGCGTTCTGCATGCTGCTGCCCGGGCCGGAAGCGCAGCAGCTGGCGACCTATGTCGGCTGGAAGCTGCGCGGCTGGGCCGGGGCGTTAATCGCCGGCTGGCTGTTTGTGCTGCCTGGCGCCGCTGTCGTTCTTGCGCTGTCGTGGCTCTACGTCAACTACGGCGATATTCCGCTCGTCGCCGCCGCGTTCGACGGCATTAAATGCGCAGTTGTTGCGCTGGTGGCCGAAGCTTTGGTGAAGGTCGGCAAGCGAGCGCTGAAGACAACCGCCGCGGTGTGGATTGCGTTCGTCGCCTTCGTTGCGCTGATGCTCGGCGCGCCGTTTCCGCTGGTGATTGCGGCGGCGGGGATGATTGGCGTCCTTAATCCTCGCCCGCGAGCGAGCGGAGGGGAGGGAGACACGCACAGCAATCCCCTCGATCAGTCCGCTATGCGACCCGACAGCTCCTCCGCACGCGGGCGAGCATGGGTACACGCGCTGCTGTGGTTCGTGTTATGGCTCACGCCGCCGTTTCTCATCGCGCTGACGCTCGGCACTGAGCACGTGCTTTTCCAGGTCGCGCTCGTGTTCTCGATCCTCGCTTGCGTCACCTTTGGCGGGGCGTACGCGCTGCTCGCCTATCTCACCGCCGAAGCGGCAGCGCGGGGTTGGCTGACGCCAGAGCAGATGATCGATGGCCTCGGCCTCGCCGAAACGACGCCAGGTCCGCTCATTCTGGTCAACGAGTTCGTCGGCTTCCTGGCGGGCTGGACCAGTGGCGGGCTCGCGCTCGCTCTCTCTGGCGCGGCTATCGCGCTCTGGTGCACGTTTGCGCCGAGCTTCGTCTGGATCTTCGCAGGCGCGCCATACGCGGAGCGGCTGGAGCGCAATCCGCGCGCCGCCGGCGCGCTCGCCGCCATTACCGCCGCTGTGCTTGGCGTCATCGCCAAGCTCGCGCTGTTCTTCGCCGCACACGCGCTGTTCGCGCGGCAGTTGACGCTTGGGCCGGCCGAAATCCCGGACCTCGCTTCCGCACAGCTCTGGATGGTGGCTCTCGCCCTGGCGGCGGGCATGGCGCTGATCCGCTTCAAGGCGAATTTGCTCCTGGTGCTCGCCATTTGCGCAGGGGCGGGGTTGGCGGCGGGGCTTGCGGGCTTATAAGACGGCCCGAATCCTCCAAGGGGCCCCGATGAACATCCACGAATACCAAGGCAAAGCCGTCCTCAAGAGCTTCGGCGTTCCGACGCCGCGGGGCTATCCGGCGTTCACGGCCGAGGAAGCGGTGGATGCGGCGGCCAAGCTCGGCGGCCAGGTTTGGGCGGTGAAGAGCCAGATTCACGCCGGCGGCCGCGGCAAGGGCAAGTTCAAGGAAGCCGCCGCGGGCGAGAAGGGCGGCGTACGCATTGCCTTCAAGCCGGAAGACGTAGGCCTCTACGCTTCGCAGATGCTGAACAACACTCTGGTCACGCTGCAGACCGGGCCGGACGGCCGCGTCGTCAAGCGTCTCTACATCGAAGAAGGCATGAAGATCGCCAAGGAGTTTTACCTCTCCGCTCTGGTCGATCGCGAAACCGGCCGCGTCGCCTTCGTCGCGAGCGAAGCCGGCGGCATGAACATCGAAGAAGTCGCGCACGACACGCCGGAGAAGATCACGACCGTTGCGATCGACCCGGCCACTGGCCCGACCGCCGCCGACGCTGCCAACATCGCGCAAGCGCTCGGCCTTTCCGGCGATCTCGCCAATCAGTGCAGCGAGCTGGTGACCAAGCTCTACGGCGCGTTCGTGAAAAGCGACATGTCGATGCTCGAGATCAATCCGCTGATCGTGACGGAAGATAACAAGCTCGTCTGCGCCGACGCAAAAGTGAGCTTCGATTCCAACGCCGGCTTCCGCCACCCGGAATGGGCCGAGCTGCGCGACCTCGGGGAGGAAGATGAAAAGGAGATCGAGGCCTCGAAATTCGATCTCGCCTATATCGCGCTCGATGGCGACATCGGCTGCATGGTCAACGGCGCGGGCCTGGCCATGGCGACGATGGACATCATCAAGCTGTTCGGCGCCGAGCCGGCCAACTTCCTCGATGTCGGCGGCGGCGCCAGCAAAGAAAAGGTGACGGCCGCGTTCAAAATCATCACCGCCGACCCGAAGGTGAAGGGAATCCTGGTCAACATCTTCGGCGGCATCATGAAGTGCGACGTCATCGCCGAAGGCGTGATCGCCGCGGTGAAGGAAGTCGGCCTGCAAGTGCCGCTGGTGGTGCGCCTGGAAGGCACCAATGTCGAACTCGGCAAGCAAATCATCCGCGACAGCGGGCTGAACGTGATCCCGGCGGACGACCTGGAAGACGCGGCGCGGAAGATCGTGAAGGCCGTGAAGGGGTAAGGCGCCTCGGCTCGGCAACGCGAGGCGTTCTTGTTTTGTGCGTCCTCAAGTGCTAATTTATACGCATGGCCGAGCCAGAGCCCTTCGACGCCGAGAAGGTGGCGAATCTCACGTTGCTGCAACTGCGGCGCGTGGATGAGCGGCTGACGACGTTGATGGAGATCGTCGTCCGGCAGGACGAACGCCTGGCGCGTGTCGAGCGCGACATGGGCGAGATAAGGCGCGACATCGGCGAAATCCGTTCCGAGATGGTGTTGATGGAAAACCGCATGCTGAACCAGTCGCAGCGCGTCCTCAACGAAGTCATCCGCATGCAGGATCACGGCGTCGAAAACCATCCCGCGCGATGACGGAGATCTATTTCCCCGGCGTTGTCGAGGTCTGGTCTCGCGCAGGAGTCGCGGTCGGTCGCGTCGAGAGGAACGAGGCGCAACGCTAAGCGCTTAAGTCGCTCACCAAGCGCGCTGACGCATCTCGCGCCGCTGCCGTCCCTCCAAATCGTATCCGTGAATCGCGCCCGCATCCTGTTCGAACAGGTTGCCGAAGCTGCGGCGGCCGTATTCGCCGCGGCGGCGCTCGTCTTCGCGCGTGCGCAGACGGTTGCGCACGAAGCGCACGCCACGGACGCTGTGAGCGCAGCGTTCGGCGTGGCGGCGTTCGTCCGGGTCGTCGACGACGCCCTCCAGCGTTGCTTCGCCATCGCGCACGCGGACATGGACGTCTGAGGCATCGAGATCGTCGTCCTCGCGCATGCGGCGGCAGATCTTGCCGCGCAGGCGCTCGTCGTCTTCGATCACGGGGGAGGGGCCGCGCCTGCGCATGCTGCGGCGGATCTCACCCAGGCGCCGCTGGTTCCGGTCGCTGCGCCGTTCGGCGTAATCGTCGTCGAAGAACTCGCCGACCTCGCGGCCCATCTCCTGCCGCCAGCCTTCGCCGCGGCGCATGTAATCGGGCGAGCTGTAGCGCGAACTGTCGTACGAGGCGCCGTAGTCGTAGGTCGGCCCGCGAGTGTAGTCGTACGGACTGCTCTCGTCGCCGCCATAATCGGCGTAGTTCTCGCGCTGCGCATTGCGATAATCGAAGCCAGGGCTGCCGCGCCAATCGCGATCATAACTGTGCGCGCTCCAACGTTGAGCCATCGGTCGCCTCCTGATTTTGCTCGGTCTCGGCCAACCCGCC
The DNA here is from genome assembly GCF_035627415.1 of Vitreimonas sp. Classification (GTDB taxonomy): domain Bacteria; phylum Pseudomonadota; class Alphaproteobacteria; order Caulobacterales; family Aquidulcibacteraceae; genus Vitreimonas. The sequence continues at coordinate 133,690 of NZ_DASPLU010000038.1, forward strand.
GAGCGCCATGATCGTTCCGACCCAGGGGCCCAGCAACGCACTCAAGGGCCTGGAGACGACGCGCCTCGTCGAAATGATCTTGTTTTGTTCTCCTTCCTGTGGGAGGACCTCTCCGCACCATTTTCGGAGGCTCACGAGATGATCGGCTACGTCACGCTAGGCACGAACGACCTGCAACGTGGGGCGGCGTTCTATGACGCCATCGCCAAGGAACTCGGCACCGGCCGCATGATGGAATGGCCCGGCGCGATCGCCTGGGGCACGCCCGGCGGCAGCGCCGGCATCGGCCTCACCAAACCGTTCGACGGCAACGCCGCAAGCGTCGGCAATGGCGTCATGGTCGCGCTGGAAGCCAAGAGCAAAGAGCAAGTCCATCGCCTGCACGAGATCGCGCTCGCCCATGGCGGCACGTGCGAGGGCCCGCCAGGGCCGCGCGGCGAGACCTTCTACGCCGCGTATTTCCGCGATCCGGACGGCAACAAGCTCAACGCCTTCATCATGGACGCCGGCGGCTGAGCCGCCTCAGCTCCAACGCCGTGTCGAGCCTTCATAGCCCATGCCGACGGTCGCGCGCCGCACCCGGTCGCGGCCGCGGCGGCTGACGACGTCGAGCCGGTCGCGCACATAGACAATGCCGGGAATGTCGTGGGCGATGTCGTAGGCGCGCTGGGCGTCGCGTTTGCTGCGCACCGTGCCGTCGAGGATCGCTTCGTTGTCGATCACGCGCACGAGGATTTCCGACGCGTCGAGCTCCGGATCGTCGGCGAAGCGGTCGCTGAGCTGTTCGCGCAGCTCTTCGTCCTCGTCGTGGCGCGTGCGTGGCCCGACGCCGCGAAAATCGCGCCGCGCATCGTCCTCATAGCGGCGGGCGTGGCGCCGATCGTCGTCGTGATAGCGGCGGTCGTGCTCGAGGCGCCGCTCGGCGCGGTCGCTGCCGAAGAACGCCTTGACCTGATCGGCGAGGCGCGAGCGGCCGTCATGATAATCGCTGTCGACGTCGTGGCCGCCATGGCGCACGTCATCGTGATCGCGCGCATAGCCGCGCCGATCATCGCGCTGGCGATCAGCGTCGTACCGGATGCGCTCGTCGCGCCGCGGCAGATCATTCTCGCTCCACCAATAGGGGCGGTCGTCGCGATGCCGCGCCGAATAGTCCCGGCGCCCGCTCTTGGCGTAATCGCGCCGCGCCGTGTCGTCGGGCTGCCACCAATTGTGTCGCTCTTGCATGTGAACCTCCGGGGAATGCTGTCGGCATAACCGGCACACGCGGCGGTGCGTTCCGTCCCGGAGGAGCGGTGCGGCTGCGGCTCGCCGGGGCGCGGATTTGCAAGTGCGAACGGGTGGGGTTAGGACGCTCGCCGCACCATTTTCCGCGCCTCGGGGGCCAGATTGTCCATTCTCGTCAACGCCAACACCCGCGTCATCTGCCAGGGCTTCACCGGCAAGAACGGGACCTTCCACTCCGAGCAGGCGATCGCGTACGGCACCAAGATGACGGCCGGGGTGTCGCCGGGGAAGGGCGGCCAGACGCATCTCGGGCTGCCGGTATTCGAGACCGTGGCGGAAGCCAAGGAGCGCGCCGGCGCCGACGCCACCGTGATTTACGTCCCGCCGCCGCATGCGGCCGCAGCGATCGAAGAAGCGATCGACGCCGAGATCCCGCTCATCATCTGCATCACCGAAGGCATCCCGGTGCTCGACATGGTGCGGGTGAAGGCGAGGCTCGAAAACTCGAAGTCGCGCCTGATCGGGCCGAATTGCCCCGGCGTGTTGACGCCGAACGAATGCAAGATCGGCATCATGCCGGGCCAGATCTTCTCCAAGGGCAAAATCGGCGTGCTCTCGCGCTCCGGCACGCTGACTTACGAAGCCGTGTTCCAGACCACCAACGAAGGCCTCGGCCAAACCACCGCCGTCGGCATCGGCGGCGATCCGGTGAAGGGCACCGAATTCATCGACATGCTGGAGCTATTCCTGGCCGACGATGAGACCAAGGCCATCATCATGATCGGCGAAATTGGCGGCACGGCGGAAGAAGACGCCGCCCAGTTCCTGGCTGATGAAAAGAAAAAAGGCCGCTGGAAGCCGACCGTCGGCTTCATCGCCGGCCGCACTGCGCCGCCGGGCCGCCGCATGGGCCACGCCGGCGCCATCATCGCAGGCGGCAAGGGCGACGCGGAATCCAAGATCGCCGCGATGGAAGCCGCCGGGATCACGGTAGCGCCGCACCCGGCCGCGCTCGGCCGGACGATGGCGGAACTGCTCCGTGGCTAGGTGCCTCCGCGACGCCGTCTTTTCTTTCATTTCTGTTGCGCTTTGCGCGTCGCCCGCGTTCGCCGCGACCGATCCAGTGACGCTAGCCAACGAGGTGTGCGTCGCTCCCGACGGCGATCTCGCAACTGTCATCGCCGCTGCTCAACAAAGGGGCTGGCGCGGCATGACGGCGAGCGAACTCGCGCAGTGGGCCGACCCCTCTTTTGACGGCACACACACTATGGCCGGGTGGATGGTCGAAGCGGGTTCGACGCCGGTTGCTGTGATCTTCGGCGAGTATCTGCATGTCTCGGACACTATGCGGATCTACGCAGAGAGTGGGGCTGAGGTGACGCCGCTGGCCACCAATATCGAAGGAGTCGGAATCCTCCTGCCTCACGTGCAGAACACAGTTTGTGCAGTGCGCTTTGGTGTTCCAAATACCGAGGCCGACATAGCGACGCTCCGCGGCCTCAATGTCGATGCTGCTCCGCTGGGCGATCCGTTCATCGACACTACGGACGAGCTGTCTGACGAGGAAGCTCGCTTTTGGGGCCGGGGCTTTCGCACCGTCGTTTGGTCGCGCCAGCAAGACCCCGCCACGATAACATACATTGGCTCCGCCCGGGGCGGGGCCATTCGCGTCTATGCGGGCCGCCGTCCCTGAATCGGGGGCCCAGCGCAAATCCTAAGTATTGCAGCCCTGCGTCAGAGCATCCCTTCATTCCTTTACCGACGCGCTTTAGAAGGGGCGCCGCCGCGGGCGCGGCTCTATATTTCTCTCTCGCGCCCGTGATTTCCGAGAGGTCAGCGCCCCCATGGCGGACGACGCCCGCAGCTTGTCGAACATCACCTTCCTGGAGACCAGCTTTCTCTACGGCGCGAACGCCACGTTCGTGGAGGAGATGGCGGCGCGGTATGCGGAGGATCCGGGCTCGGTAGACCCCTCCTGGCGCGCGTTCTTCGACCAAGTCCGCGACGATCCGCGCGCGGTGCAGAAATCCGTGCGCGGACCGTCCTGGTTCCGCCCGGAGCTGGCGCAGCCGCAGACGACCGAAACCACGCGGCTGATGGACGGCAATTGGGGCGGCCTCGCCGACAAGCTCGAGCGGAAGGTCGCCGCGAGGCTGCCGAGCGCCTCGGCGCAGGACGTGCAGCAGGCGACGCGCGACAGCATCCGCGCGCTGATGATGATCCGCGCCTACCGCACGCGCGGGCACTTGAACGCCAATCTCGATCCGCTCGGCATCGAAGTGCGCCCGGCCGCGCCGGAGCTCGATCCGGCCAGCCACGGCTTCGGCCCCGGCGATCTCGACCGGCCGATCTTCATCGACGGCGTGCTCGGTCTGCAGAGCGCCACCGTCAACGAGATGCTGGCGATCCTGAAGCGGACCTATTGCTCCACCGTCGGCGTCGAGTTCATGCACATCACCGATCCGGCCGAGAAGGCCTGGATCCAGGAACGCATCGAGGGGCCGGACAAGGAGATCGCGTTCACGCCCGAGGGCAAGCGCGCAATCCTGAAGAAGCTGATCGAAGGCGAGGGCTTCGAGAAGTTCGTGCATAAGCGCCATCCGGGCACCAAACGGTTCGGCGTCGACGGCGGCGAAGCGATGCTCCCGGCGCTCGAGCAGATCATCAAGCGGGGCGGCGCGATGGGCGTCGACGAGATCGTGCTCGGCATGGCGCACCGCGGCCGGCTCAACGTGCTCGCCGCCGTGATGGGCAAGCCGTACCAGGCGATCTTCCACGAGTTCCAAGGCGGCTCGGCGACGCCTGACAATGTGCTCGGCTCCGGCGATGTAAAGTATCACCTGGGCGCTTCGAGCGACCGCAGCTTCGACGGCAACAACGTCCATCTCTCGCTCACCGCGAATCCGTCGCACCTCGAAATCGTCAACCCCGTCGTGCTCGGCAAGGCGCGCGCCAAACAAGCCAAGCGCGCAACGTGGTCCGAGGAAGGCCAAGCGCTGCACGATCTCCGCGCGCGGGTGATGCCGCTCTTGATCCACGGCGACGCCGCGTTCGCGGGGCAGGGGGTTGTCGCCGAATGCTTCGCGCTGTCCGGTCTGCGCGGTTATCGCACCGGCGGCACGATGCACTTCATCATCAACAACCAGATCGGCTTCACCACCGCGCCGCACTATTCGCGCTCGTCGCCGTATCCGTCCGACGTCGCTTTGATGGTGCAAGCGCCGATCTTCCACGTGAACGGCGACGATCCCGAGGCGGTGGTGTTCGCGGCCAAGGTGGCGACCGAGTATCGCCAGACGTTCGGCAAGGACGTCGTCATCGACATGTTCTGCTATCGCCGCTTCGGCCACAATGAAGGCGACGATCCGACCATGACGCAGCCGATCATGTATCGGCGCGTAAAGGATCAGCAGACGACGCTGGAAATCTACGCGCGCCGGCTGCTCAGCGAAGGCGTAGTCAGCCAAGCTGAACTCGACGAGTGGCAGAATGACTTCAACGCCTTCCTCGACCGCGAGTTCGACGCGGGCAAAGCCTATCGCGTCAACAAGGCCGACTGGCTCGACGGCGATTGGGCCGGCTTTGCGCTGCCGGCGGACGACGATCGCCGCGGCAAGACCGAAGCGCCGCTCGACAAGCTGCGGGAGCTCGGCCGCCGCATCACCGAGATCCCGGCTGACTTCGAGATGCACAAGACCGTGCAACGCGTGATCGAAGCGCGCCGCAAGGCGATCGACGAAGGCCAGGGCATCGACTGGGCGTTGGCCGAGCATCTCGCCTTCGCCACGCTGCTCGACGAGGGCTTCAACGTGCGCCTCAGCGGCCAGGATTCCTGCCGCGGCACGTTCAGCCAGCGCCACTCGCACTTCGTCGAACAGCAAACCGAAGCGCGCTACACGCCGCTCAACAACATTCGCCCCGGTCAGGCGCATTACGAAGTCATCGACTCGCTGCTCTCCGAAGAAGCGGTGCTCGGCTTCGAGTACGGCTACACGCTCGCCGATCCGAAGACGCTGACGCTATGGGAAGCGCAGTTCGGCGATTTCGTGAACGGCGCCCAGGTGGTGATCGATCAGTTCATCAGTTCGGGCGAGCGCAAGTGGCTGCGCATGTCGGGCCTCGTGATGCTGCTGCCGCACGGTTACGAAGGGCAGGGGCCGGAGCACAGCTCGGCGCGGATCGAGCGTTTCCTGCAGCAATGCGCGGAAGACAACCTTCAAATCGTCAACTGCACCACGCCGGCCAACTATTTCCACGTGCTGCGCCGCCAGCTGCACCGCGACTTCCGCAAGCCCCTGATCGTCTTCACGCCGAAATCTTTGCTCCGGCACAAGAAAGCGACTTCGGCGCTGAGCGAGATGGCTGAAGGTTCGTCTTTCCACCGCGTGCTGTGGGACGACGCCCAGCTCGGCAATGGCAATACGGCTATCAAGCTGAAGCCGGACAGCGAGATCCGTCGCGTGATCATGTGCTCGGGCAAGGTCTATTACGACCTGCTCGACGAGCGCGAGAAGCGCGGCCGTGACGACGTCTACATCCTGCGGCTGGAGCAATTCTATCCCTGGCCGATGAAGTCGGTGATGACCGAGCTCGCGCGCTTCCCGAACGCCGACCTGGTCTGGTGCCAGGAAGAGCCGAAGAACATGGGCGGCTGGACGTTCGCCGACGCGTGGATCGAACTCACGCTCGAAAAGCTCGACGTGAAAGCCAAGCGCGCGCGCTACGCCGGCCGCCCGGCCAGCGCCTCGACCGCTGCAGGCCTGATGAGCAAGCATTTGAAGGAACTCGAAGCGCTGCTCCAGGAGGCGTTGGGGTAATGCCGCCAACCAATGGTTCTGGGTTTTTAGCTTTGCTGAGCCCCGGAATGACGAGGTGAGATTAGTGCGAAAGCGGTGTAAGCGCTTCGCAACGGAGAAGATGACGTGACCGATATCGTTGTGCCGACCTTGGGCGAGAGCGTGAGCGAAGCGACTGTCGCCAAGTGGATGAAGAAGGCCGGCGACGCCGTGAAGAAGGACGAGACTTTGGTCGAACTCGAGACCGACAAGGTTTCGGTCGAAGTCTCCGCGCCGGAAGCGGGCGTGCTGAGCGAGATCGTCGCCGGCGAAGGCGCAACCGTCACGATCGGCGCACTGCTCGGCCGCATGGGCGGAGCAGGGGCGGCAGCTTCGCAAGCGGCGCCGAAAGCCGAAGCGCCGAAGCCCGCGCCGGAAGCGCCGAAGCAAGCTGCGCCCGCGCCGCAGCCGCAAGCCAACGGCGCCCGCAAGCAAGCGCCGCCCTCGGTGCAGCGCATCGCCGCCGAGAGCGGCGTCGACATGAGCGGCATGAGCGGCTCCGGCAAGGACGGCCGCGTCACCAAAGCGGACGCGCTCGCTATCATCGAGAACCGCAGCGCGCAGCGCACCGAGCCGCCCGCGCATCCGCCGCTGCAGGCGCGCGTCGTCGGCGAACAGGAAGAGCGCGTGCCGATGACGCGCCTGCGCAAGACGATCGCTCGCCGGCTCAAGGAAGCGCAGAACACGGCGGCGATGCTGACGACGTTCAACGAGGCCGACATGTCGGCCATCATGGCGGCGCGCACGAAATACAAGGACGGCTTCGAGCGCAAGCACGGCGTGAAGCTCGGCTTCATGAGCTTCTTCGTGAAGGCGTGCATCGCGGCGCTGAAGGAAATCCCCAACGTCAACGCCGAGATCGACGGCGACGACATCATCTACAAGAATTTCTACGATATCGGCATCGCCGTCGGCACCGATCGCGGCCTCGTCGTGCCGGTGGTGCGCGACGCCGACCACAAGTCGATGGCCGAGATCGAGAAAGAGATCGGTGAGCTTGGCGTCAAAGCCCGCGACGGGCATCTGAAGCTCGAAGACCTGCAGGGCGCAACGTTCACGATTTCGAACGGCGGCGTCTACGGCTCGCTGATGTCGACGCCGATCCTCAACGCGCCGCAGTCCGGCATTCTCGGCATGCACAAGATTCAGGAGCGCCCGGTCGTGGTCGACAAGCAGATCGTGGTGCGGCCGATGATGTATCTGGCCTTGAGTTACGATCACCGCATCGTCGACGGCAAGGAAGCGGTCACGTTCCTGGTGCGCGTCAAGGAAGGCCTGGAAGATCCCGAGCGCATGCTGCTGGATCTCTAAGCGGCGCTCTTCTTCTCTCGGTGCAGCACCACCAGCGCGAGCCCGATTGCGCTGACCAGCACCGGTGCGCCGATCGCCAGCATGCCCGGAACGAAGTCGGGAAAATTGTAGGACGGCGCATACCAAGCCAATCCCGTCGAGACGCCCCAAGCGCCGCACAGCAAACGGAGCCCGCCGCTCATGGCTCGCAAAGTCCGGTATGCGCCCATGCCGAGCAACACAGCTGCGGCGGCGGGCCCGAAAGCGCCGAACTCCAAAGCGGCGCTTTGCATCGCCAACGAAATCACGATCGCCGCCGCTGCGAGCACGGCCAACCATGCGCTGAGCTTCGCCATCCGAATCCTCCCGCCCCAGCTCTAAGGCATCGGCGGGAGCGGCACACGCACGTTCAGTGCGGCGTGCGCTCAAACCATGCCGCGCGTATCCGCAAAGGTGTTGCCGCGCGCCGCGGAGGCGCGCCGGTAGCTCGCCTCCAGCCGGCGGTCCTCCGCGTCGAGCTTTAAGCGCTTTGCGTGTTCGCGCGCGTTGGCGTGTTGGAGGTTGCGGGCGAGGCGGGCGAAGTAATGCCCGGCTGGAACGAGGCCGGTGTCGTCGGCTGCATCGCGAAGCTTTTCTACGCGCATTGGCGATCTCCTCATCGCCCCGCCCGAAGGAACAACATGGTAAATGAAGCCTTGTTGCGCGTTTCGCGGGCGGATCGATGTGGATAAGCCGCGCGCGAGGCATTGACGGCAACCGGCGGCGACTATCGGCGCGAGCCCGGCGTGATCCTTTCGCCTCAGAGAAGAGCGTTGAACCGCAAGGCTTTCTTCCGGCATTGGCGGGGGCGGGGCGGGCGTATAGATTAACCCACCGCTCGGTGGAGCGATGGGAGGGGACCCCATGAGCCATATTCTGCGCGTGCCGGCGATCCTGGTGCTGTTGGCGCTGGTGCTGCTGAGCGCGGTCGGCGCACTGGCGGCGGCTGGTTTTCTGAGCGGGTTCGAGGCGCCGGTCGCTCAAGTGCAGGACGTCCAGGCGGCGGCGGCGCGGAGCGGCGCGGCGCAAGCGACCTGGATCGATGTCGGGCTGCTGGCTGCGGCGGCGGTGTTCTTCCTGATCTCGTCGATCCGCTTGATGCGGCGGACGCAAGGGTTCTGGACTTGGCTGTTGGGCTTCGCCGCCTATGGCGGCCGCTGGGCCTGGGCGCAGCAGGAGAGCGGCGGGCTGATGTCGACGGTGCAGAGCGTCGACATCAACGCCTATAGCCAGCCGCAGACCTTGCTGACCGATCTCTCCACCACGGAAGGGCAGCTCGCGATCCTGGCGCTGGTGCTGATCGTCGGCCTCATCGTCTTTATCGTCGACGCGGCGGACCGCTCCTATTGGGACAAGCAGGGCGCCTGACGCTCCAGCGCAGAGCAGGGCGGTAGAAACGGCGATTGATCGCCGTGGCCTGCGGCTTATGTTCCGGCCATCTCTTCGCGCGCCGCAGCGCGCGCTCACGCCATCACCGGAGCTTTCATGTCGTACGATCTCGTCATTATCGGGGGCGGCCCTGGCGGCTATAATTGCGCGATCCGCGCCGGGCAGCTCGGGCTGAAGACGGCGATCGTCGAGAGCCGCGGCAAGCTGGGCGGGACGTGCCTCAACGTGGGCTGCATTCCCTCGAAGGCGCTGCTGCACGCGAGCGAATATTTCGAAGCGGCGGCGAAGACGTTTCCGTCGATGGGCGTGAAGGTGAGCGGGCTCGAGCTCGATCTGCCGCAGATGCTGAAGCAGAAGGAAGACGCGGTCGAGGGGCTGACCAAGGGCGTCGAGTTCCTGATGCGCAAGCACAAGGTCGATTACGTCAAAGGCTTTGGCCGCATCGCCGGCAAGGGCAAAGTCGAGGTGAAGCTCGCCGATGGCGGCGGCCAGACGCTCGAGACCAAGGCCATCGTCATCGCCACCGGCTCCGTGCCGACGCCGCTGCCGGGCGTCGATATCGATGAAGAGCGCATCGTCACGTCGACCGGCGCACTGTCGTTGAAAAAAGTGCCGGAGAAGCTGATCGTCATCGGCGCCGGCGTGATCGGGCTCGAGCTGGGCAGCGTTTGGCGCCGGCTCGGCGCGGACGTCACCGTGGTCGAATTTCTCGACAAGATCACGCCGACCGTCGACACCGAGATCTCGACCGCCTTCCAGCGCACGCTGAAGAAGCAGGGCATGAAGTTCGAGCTCGGTCACAAGGTCGCGGGCGTGGAGAAGACGCGCGATGGGCTGCTGGTTTCGATCGAGCCGGCGAAAGGCGGGCAGGCGCGCACGCTCGAAGCCGATGTCGTGCTGGTCGCGATTGGCAGGAAGCCGTTCACCGAAGGCTTGGGGCTCGACAGCGTCGGCGTGAAGACCGATCAGCGCGGCTTCATTCCGCACGACGGGCATTTGAAGACGACGGCCGAGGGCGTCTACGTGATCGGCGATTGCACCACCGGGCCGATGCTGGCGCACAAGGCCGAAGAGGAGGGGATCGCCGCGGCGCAGATCATCGCCGGCCAATGGGGCCACGTGAATTACGACGTGATCCCGAACGTGATCTACACCGATCCGGAAGTCGCCACCGTCGGCCGCTCGGAAGAAGAGCTGAAAGCCGCGGGCGTGGAGTACAAGGTCGGCAAGTTTCCGTTCATGGCCAACTCGCGCGCGCGCACCAATCACGAGACCGACGGCATGGTGAAGGTGCTGGAGGAAGTGGCGACCAAGAAAGTCGTCGGCGTGCATATGGTCGGCGCGGGCGTCGGCGAGATGATCGGCGAAGTGTGCGTCGCGATGGAATTCGGCGCCAGCGCAGAAGACATCGCTCGCACCTGCCACGCGCACCCGACCATGTCGGAAGCCATCCGCGAAGCGGCGAAGGGCGTCGACGGCTGGACGATGCAGGCGTGAGCGGCGGCGACGCTGCCGCGCGCTTCACTCAGCTGAAGGCGCTTGCCGCGCAATTCCCCGGCGAGTCGCAGCTCGATTTGTCGATCTACTGGCAGAACGAACACGGACAGGCGGGCGTCAGCAGTGCGGCCGACGGCTTTTCTGTGTTCTTCAATTCGCACATGCAGCCGGTCGAGTCTCTCGACGAGGCAGCAGGGATTCTGCGCGGCATCTTCGCCGACGAGATCGTGCTCGCGACCGGGTACGAGAAGGACATCCCGGTCTATCGTGCGTTCGCGCCCGCCAGCGATCCAACCCTTGGCTTCAACAAGCTGGATCGCTCACACCATTCCGTAGACGTGCCGCGGATCGATGACCTGACGATTGAAACCTGGTCATCAGGCTTACAACTGCCCAAGGGATCGGAATGATCGCGAGCCCATGTGCGCAATCGCGCCAAGGCGCGACGAAGCATCTTCCGAGCATACCGATATGATCGCGGAGACGAGCGTCGCCGCGTTTGTCTAAAGAGCGGACTCGCCGCCGAAGCGGGAGGTGGGGCGCGTCGGACGCGCCGGGGTAGTGCCGAGTGCGCCGGCCATCGCTGACCAACGCTGCGCGTCGAACGCGCCCCGTGATCGGCCGTTATTCCCGGATTGGCGAGCCAGGAGTTTTTGGCTCAGCTGGATGGTTTCGCACCCAGCGACCTTAGCTCCTTATGACCACGAGCCGGTTCAACGCGTCAGGATTCCCCGAAGAATCCCGGACCCCACGGTTTCATGCCCCGCAGGCAATGCAGACATCGTTCGCTTCGCTTGGTGGGGTTGTCTCCACCTGGCTTTCTCAACGATGATCCGGATTTCTCCGCCTCATCGAAGCGACGTCTGCCGCGCCGGTCGATGCGCTCACATTCCAAAGGTTCGGTGCACTTCGAAATCCTCCCGTGTGAGAGCAAAGGCATTATACCTCAGCTGGCGCGCGGTCGGATTGATTTTTCGGCGACGTTTGATTTGCAACGGATTTGCGCCGGAAAAGGCGGGGATAGATGTCGCTTCTATCCCCGTTCGGCGCGAAGCGGCGGCGCGAAACGCGCGCGTTGTCTCGTGAACGGTCTCTAGCGTACACCATCGGGCATGGCCGGCGCTGAGGTGATCGAACTGTTGCTGCGCGGAATCGCGATCGGCGCGCTGGCGGCGACGGCGGTCGGACTTTGGCGCGGCGGACACGGCCAGCCCGCGCGCATCGCCGGCGTGCTGCTGGCGCTCGGCGTCGCGGCTTACGCGCTGCAATCCTCGCCCGCAGCGCACGATGCGATCCGGCCGATCGCGCCAATCGTGCATTTCCTGGCGCTCGGCGGCGGCGGGCTGTTTTGGCTGTTCGTCGTCACTGTGTTTGGCGACCGCCAGCTCACCGTTTGGACGCTGGCGCCGTTCCTTCTCCTGACCGCGCTTGGGCTCGTCGGTTGGCTGACGCCGCCGCCCACGGACGGGCCGATCTGGGTGGTGCACAATCTGATCGAAGGCGGGCTCGCCGCGCATGCGTTGCTCGTCGTGGCGCGCAGTTGGCGCGGCGATCTGGTCGAAGCGCGCCGGCGGCTGCGCGGGCCGTTCCTGGCGGTGGTGACGCTGTTCGTGCTGGTGCTGACGAGCCTCGAGATCGGCGAGGTGTTCGGCGTCAGCGCGGCCTGGTACCCGCTGGCCGGAGCGGCGGCGCTCGCCTTCTTCTGCACGCTCGGCGCCATGGTGTTCCTGCACGCGGACGCGGCGCTGTTCGGGGCGGTGAAGGACGCGGAGGCGAGGGAAGGCGACACGCTCGACGCCGGCGAGCGGCATCTGCTCGATCGGCTGACGGCCGCCATGGAGCGAGAGGAGGCCTGGCGGCGCGAGGGGCTGACGATCGGCGCGCTCGCCGAGGCGGTCGGCGCGCCGGAACATCAGCTGCGGCGGCTCATCAACGATCGGCTCGGCCACCGCAACTTCGCCGCGTTCGTAAACGCGCACCGCATCGAAGCGGCGAAGGCGGCGCTCACCGATCCGGCGCGAGCGCGCCAGTCGGTGTCGGCGATCGCGTTCGAGCTCGGCTTCGGCTCGCTCGGGCCGTTCAACCGGGCTTTCAAGGACGCGACCGGGCAAACCCCAAGCGAATGGCGGCGGCAAAGCCTCAGCGTGGCCTCGCCGATTCCGGAAAATCCTGGCTGATTTTGATTTCGGCGCGGCTTTTCCGGCCGCGGCGAGACTGCGCCGGCGGCTGGCGGCGAAGTCGGCTTCTCGAATGGAGGAGCAGATGACGTTCGCCGATCTCTATGCGTTCGCGGGCCAGTGGCTGGAAAGCATGGCCACCGACCTTTCCCGCTATGTCATTTTCGCCGTCAGCGTCTGGCTGGCGCTCTGGGTCGTGTTCGCCAAGGTGCTGGCGGGGCGGAAGATCCGAACGGCGACCCCGCCGGCGCGCCAGCTCCGGACCGAGTTCGCGATCTCGCTGCGGTCGCTGGCGATCTTCTCCACCATCGGCGCGCTGCTGTTCATGGTGGAACGGGCGGGCTACCTGCCGGGGCCGGCGCTGGCCGCGAGCTGGGGGCTGGGCTGGTCGGCGGTTTCGCTGCTGCTGATGATCGTCGCGCACGATGCGTACTTCTATTGGACCCACCGGGCGATCCACGATCCGCGCTTGTTCCGGCTGTTCCACCTGCGGCATCACCGCTCGAACAATCCCTCGCCGTTCACCGCCTACAGCTTCGATCTCGCCGAGGCGGCGCTGCAGGCGAGCTTCGTGCCGCTATGGATGGTCGCCGTGCCGACGCAGTGGGAAATCGTCGGCCTCTTCATGCTGCATCAGATCGCCCGCAACACTTTCGGGCACAGCGGCTACGAGCTTTATCCGGCGCGGCGCGACGGCAGGCCGCTGTTCGATTTCATGACGACGACGACGCACCACGACATCCACCACGCCGAAGCGGGCTGGAATTACGGGCTCTACTTCACTTGGTGGGACCGGCTGATGGGCACCGAGCACCCGGATTATTACGCGCGCTTTGCAGCGGCCACGCGCAAGACGTGCCCGATCCGCCAGCGCGCGCCGGCGAAGCTCGCGGCGACGCTGTTCGCGCTGCTGGTCGTGGGCGGCGTCGCCGGCTCGGCGCGTGCGGCGGCGGCGCCGGATGTCGGCGGCGATTGGGCGACGCGCGGCTTGGGCGGCGTGGTGCGCCTGCACCCTTGCGCCGCCGATCCTTCACTGTTGTGCGGGCGGCTCCTGTGGGTGTGGGATCCGGCCGAAGTGCGGCGCGGCGCGGTTGGCGCGCTGATCCTGCGCGACTTCCGCTGGGACGGCGAAGCCTGGCGCGGCGGCGCCGTGCTCAATCCGGAAGACGGCCGCACCTATAGCGGATCGATTCGGCTGGACGGCGAAGTGCTGCGGCTGCGCGGCTGCGCTGGGCCGTTCTGCCAAAGCCAAGCCTGGCGGCGGCTCGCGTCGATTCCGCGGCCCGGAGAATTGCGGTGACCGGCGCGCGCGCCCATCTGCGCAGCAAGGGAGAGCCAAGCATGATGACGGTCTCGGATCGCCGCGCGCATTGGGATGGCGTCTACGGCGCCAAAAGCGCGGAGGAGGTGAGCTGGTTCCAGCCGACGCCCGACGTGTCGCTGAAATTGATCCGGCGCACGATGACGAAGCGCAAGGGGGCGATCGTCGATATCGGCGGCGGCGCCTCGAGGCTGGTCGATTGCCTGTTGGGCGAGGGCTTCGGCGACGTCTCGGTGCTCGACCTCTCGCAGGAATCGCTGAAGCAGGCGCAATCGCGGCTTGGCGGCGCCGCTGGTAAAGTGGATTGGATCGTCGCCGATGTGACGGCGTGGCGGCCGCAGCGTTCGTATCAGCTCTGGCACGACCGCGCCGTGCTGCACTTCCTCACCGATGAGGCGCACCAGGCGATTTACGCGAAGGCGCTGCATGAGGCGGTGGCGGAAGACGGATGGGCGGTCATCGGCGGCTTCGCGCCGGGCGGTCCCGCCAAGTGCAGCGGGCTCGACGTCGTGCAGCACGATGCCGAGAGTCTCGGCGCGCTGCTGGGGCCGCGGTTCAAGCTGCTCGAAACGCATGGCGAGATTCACGTGACGCCCTGGGGCGCGGAGCAGGCGTTCCGCTACCATCTGTTCCAGCGCCGCAGCTGAGCGCGCAACAGCAGCCTGTGAAAATTGCCGAACGCTAACTTTGCAGCGGCGAAAGCTTGCGTTCTCCTCATGGTTGCGAGCCAAGCGAGGGGAGACGCGTCTTGCTGATACTGACGACGGAACGATTGGCGCTGTTGGCGCTCGACCGCGAACTGGCGGCGCTGCAGGCGGGCAGCCGCACGGCGTTCTTCAATGCAATCGCCGTGACGCACGAAGCGATCTGGCCGCCGGCGCCGTTCGAGCCCGGCGCGTTCGAGTGGGCGGCGCGGCATCTCGCGCACGATCCAGAGGGCCAAGGCTGGTACGGCTGGGCGCTGCTCGCGAACGAAGGCGAGCGCGCGCCGCCGCGCATTGTCGGCATCGCCGCTTTGATCGGTCGGCCGGATGACGACGGCGACGTCGAACTGGCGTTCGGGTTGCTGCCGGAGTTCCGCGGCCGCGGTTATGGCGGGGAGACGATCCGCGCGCTGGCGGCGTGGGGATTTGCGAACGGCGCGAAACGCGTGATCGCCTATCTCGACGCTGAAGACGCGCACGCGGCGCGCACGCTGGCGCGCAACGGTTTCGCCGATATCGGTGAGCGGCCGTATCCGGGCGTGGCGCGCTGGGCGCTGAGCGCGGGAGCTTAGTTCTCGGCGGCGCCGTCGCCGAGCGCGCCTTGGATGGCGGTTTGCGTTGCGCATTGGATCAGCGCATCGCGCGTGGCGGGATCGATGTTCTCCGCCGTGCGCGCGGCCGCTTCCATGCCTTCGCCGCTCAGCGCATCGCGGGCGACGCCGGTGATGGCGTCGACATGTTCGCGGGTGATCCGAGAGCCGAGGCGCTCCTGCACGCAGCCGCAGAACGCTTCCGACTGGCCGGCGAGCACGCAGGCGGTGCGGGTGTCGACGGCGCCGGTCGCGGCTTCGAGCGCTTGGCCGCCGATGGAGGCCATGTCCTCTTTGGCTTGGTCAAGATCAGCCGCATCGCAAGCTGCGAGCGCGAACAGGAGGGCGAGAGCAGGGATGAATCGCATGGGTCCGCTAATGGCCGCCGGCGACGTTGAACACAAGTGACCAACACACCCATTCCCGGATTTGGCGCGCAGCGCCAAGTCCGGGACCTATAAACACGTATGGTCGGAAGGCTGACCGAAGTCGCTCGAATTGCACACATTCGTGTCTATGGGTCCCGCGCTCGATGCTTCGCATCGCCCCGGGAATGGGTGGCGCGCTTCAGTCGCAGCGCTAGCGCGCCACCTTGGAAACGTCGCGCTACTCCGCCGCGCTGAGCAGAGATTGGATGCGGTTCAGGTATTCGATCCAGGCGCTGCGGCCTTGCTTGGTGAGATGGATGAGCGTCAGCGGCTTCTTGCCGGAGAAGGTCTTCTCGATGCGGACGTAACCGGCTTCTTCGAGCTTGGAGAGGTGGGTGGAGAGATTGCCGTCGGTGGCGTTGACCTTGGCCTTGAGCTCGACGAACGGGGCAGGGGAGACGGTCGACAAATAGGCCATGATCCCCAGCCGCAAGCGGCCGTGGATCACGTCGTCGATGGCGGTGTGATCGAAGCGGCTCACGTGGCGGCGGCTGTTGGTTCCCGCCGCACCATAATCAATCCGGGCACGGACAGAACTACGAGGCTCGCGACCGCGGCGAAAAGATATGTCCAAGGCTCGTGCAGGAAGAACCAGAGCGTGCCGCTGACGCTCCAGGCGAGGATGGCGAAAGTGCGCAGCCAGGTGTGGCCGCCGATCGTTGCTGTCGCGTAGAGGGCGACGCCGTACAGGCCGAAGCCGGCCGCGACAATGGAATCCGGCGCGGTGAAATCGGAAAGCAGCATCGCCCGCAACACGGTGCCGGCGACGACGGTGAGAATGGCGATCGTCACCGCGTGCCAAATGCTGCGATCAACGCGGTTGGGGATGGCGGCGCCTCCCGGCATCGCCCGCACGCGCTTTGAGATCAGCGCGCTTCCGATCATCGCGGCGGCGCCGAATCCCATCCAGACAAGGCCGATGCCGCGGCCGTCGAAGGGTAGCGCCTGCACGAGCACGGCCCATTGCAGACCGTAACAAATCGCAAGCAACACGCCGAACATGATGAAATAGGCGCCGCCGATCAGCGGCGCGTTCCGGCCTTCCTCGGCGAGGTTGCGGGCGTAGGCGAGATCCTGGAGCAGTTCTTCGCGCGTCATGACGGCCTCCCGAGGCGGGTACTTTGAAAAACAAAGTACGCGTGCGCGCTGGTTGCGTCAAGAGTGCGGGGCCAGCTCAGGTTCAGCGTTCGAATTCAGGCGCGGTGCGGCGCGAGAGCAGGGCGTCGATCTCGGCCTCGCTGAAGCCGCGTTCGCGCAGCGCCTGGCGCGCGAGTTCGACGACGCGATTCAACGCTTCGCGCGGACTCTGCGGTTGCTCGTTCGCATCCGACATGGGCTTGGATGTCAGCTCCCCGATGCGCGTCACAACACGCAGGCGGCGGCCGCGTTCCGCTTAATTCTTGGAAATCGTGGTTAGCGAAGAGCTAATGCGCGCGAAAACGTGCGCCGGGCGCAGTATTCGCGCGAGCGATGTGTGGGGCGCAGAGAAACGCGCGAGAGGGGCGTGAGCTGCGCGAGTTTTGTCTTGGAGGAGGGGCGTGCGCGCGGTTGGCGCGCGGAGCGAAGGATCAGCGTTTGAATTGATAGCGCGACAATCGACGGCGTTCGTAGCGGGAGCGGGGGCAACGAATGACCGGAGCGCGCATCGAGATCCTTGGTCTTACGATGGTCCTGAAACGGCGAAGGGGGACGCTTGCGCATCCCCCTTGCCATGAGTGCTTAGGCAGTCGGCGCCATGACCTTCTTCGCGCGGCGAGCGGTCTTGCGCTTCGCGGTCTTGCGGACGGTCTTCTTCGCCGTCGTCTTGCGCGTGGCCTTGCGAGCGGTCTTGCGCTTCGCGACCTTGCGGGTCGACTTCTTGGCCGCCTTCTTCGTCGTCTTGCGGGCCGTCTTGCGAGCGGCCGCCTTGCGGACGGTCTTGCGGGCGGTCTTGCGAGCCGGCTTCTTGGCCGAAGCCTTCTTTACCTTCTTAGCCATTTTCGTTTCCTCATCATTACTGTGTGTTGGTACTGGGTTGGATGGGAGTTGTTTGACTCTCCGAGGATTTTTTTCGCTGAATTTGGTTTGCAAGTAGTTTCCGCAAGTAGTCGCGCGAATTTTTCTGCACGATCGATTTTTTGTTTGCGCGAACGCTCTGCGAAAACTCTGCGGCCCTTGATTATCAACGCTCGCAGCGTGATGCGCGCATGCGAAAAACGTCACGCGCGCGGGTGTGCGCGGCGATACAGCTGCAAAATTTTTTTCGCTTCGACGCTCGCATACGCTTGCGTCGTCGACAGCGATTCGTGTCCGAGCAGGTCTTGAATTGCGCGCAGGTCGCCGCCGTTTGCGAGCAGATGCGTCGCGAATGAGTGGCGCAAAGCATGCGGCGTGGCGCTCGAAGGCAGCCCCAAACGTCCGCGCAGGCGCTGCATCAGGTCCTGCGCCATGCGCGGCGAGAGCGCGCCGCCACGGCTGGCGCGGAAGAGCGGGGCGTCTTTGGTCAGCGCATAGGGGCAGAGTTCGGCGTAGCGCGCGACGGCGTCGCGGGCGACGGCGAGGAGAGGGACGATGCGCTGCTTGCCGCCCTTGCCGGTGACGCGCAGCATCTCCGGCAGCGGCAGATCGGCGCCGGTGAGGGCGAGCGCTTCGCTGATGCGAAGGCCGGCGGCGTAGAGGAGCGTGATGAGGGCGGCGTCGCGGGCGCCGATCCAGTCCTGACTGGCGATATCGCCTGCTTCGGCGATCAGGTTCTCTGCCGCCGCTTCCGAGACGGGGCGCGGCAGACTGCGCTTCAGCTTCGGCCCGCGCACCAGCGCAAGGCGCGCGTTGGCGAGCCCGTGGCGGCGCTCGAGATAGCGATAGAAGCTGCGGATCGCGGCGAGCGCGCGGGAGATGGAGCGGTCGGCGAGCGCGTCCGGGCCTTGGCGGCGAAACGCCAGATAGGCGCGTAAATCGCGCGGTTCGAGCGTGGCGAGATCTTGCGCGCCGGGCTCGCCGCCGAGGTGCTGGGCAAGAAAGCCGAGGAAGGCGGCGACGTCGCGCTCGTAGGCTTCGACCGAGTTCGCCGCGAACCGGCGCTCGTCGCGCAAGTGCGCAATCCAGGCGCTGAGGAGGACGGTGGCGGCGGTCATGTGGAGAAGCTAACGAGCATTCGTAACTAACTCACACCGTTGCAGTCCCACCGTCATCCTGGGGCGCGCGCAGCGCGAGCCCAGGATCCAGCAGTGACAGAGCTGTGCCGTTGCCCCTGGATCCTGGGCTCTCGGCTTCGCCGAGCCCCAGGATGACGGATGGGCGATGAGGGCGCCGCCCACGCTTCCACCGAATCCCTCGACCTCTTACCTTGCTCTCATGACCTCCACCGCCCGCCGCCGCGCCATGGATGCGCTGAAGCGAAAGCCGGCGCCCGCGCCGGCGGGGCCGCTGTTTGCGGTGGCGGAGGAGGGGGCGGACTTCGTCCACGACACGTTGGACAAGATAGCGGTGCTGTTTCCGCTGCCGCTGCCGGAGCCGTTCGACTATCGGGCGCCGTCTTCGCTGGGGCTCAAGCCCGGGATGCACGTGATCGCGCCGATCGGGCCGCGGCTGGTGCGGGGCGTGGTGTGGCGGGTCGAGCCGAACCATCCGGGCGCGGCGAATTTGAAGGCGATCGAAGAAGTGCTGCCGGGCTCGCCCGTGCCGGAGATCTCGCGCGCGTTCGTGGATTGGGCGGCGAAGTATCTGGTGCGTCCGCCGGGCGATCTCGTGCGCATGGTGGTGCGTTCGCCCGAAGCGTTATTTCCACCGCCGACGCACATCGTGATTGCGCCGACCGGCGAGCCGCCGCCGAAGCTCACCGAGGCGCGCAAGCGCGTGATGGAGGAAGCGGCGAAGGAGCATGTCAGCGCCGCAGAGCTGGCGCGGCGGGCGGAGACGTCTTCAGCGGTCGTTAAGGGGCTGGTCGATTGCGGCGCGCTGGCGAAGCTCGAGATCAGCGAAGACCCGCCGTTTCCGCCGCCCATCCTCGACGAAACTCCTCCCCCGCATGCGGGGGAGGTCCGAGCGGAGCGAGGGGAAGGGGAAAGTCCGGCAGACGTCGGCGCCCGCCCCCTCAGTCATCACGCTATGCGTGCTGACAGCTCCCCCGCACGCGGGGGAGCTGTTGTGCGCAAGACGCTTTCCGAGATTCAGCAAGCCGCCGCCGATACGCTGTGCGCTTCGGTGCGCGCGGGCGGCTTTCATGTGGCGCTGCTCGATGGCGTGACCGGCTCGGGCAAGACGGAGGTCTATCTCGAAGCGGCGGCGGAGGCGCTGAGGCGCGATCCGACCGCGCAGGTTCTGGTGCTGCTGCCGGAAATCGCGCTGACGCAGGCGGCGATGAGCCGGTTCAACGCACGCTTTGGCGTCACGCCGGTGGAGTGGCATTCGGCGATTCCGCACAAGGCGCGGCGGCGGGCGTGGCGCGAGATCGCCGCGGGACGGGCGCGGCTCATCGTCGGCGCGCGCTCGGCGCTGTTTCTGCCTTACCCAAACCTGAAGCTCATCGTCATCGACGAAGAGCACGACCCTTCCTACAAGCAGGAGGAGGGCGTCATCTATCAGGCGCGCGATCTCGCCGTGGCGCGCGCCAAGCTGGGCGAGTGCATGGTGATCCTCGCCAGCGCGACGCCGTCCTTGGAAACGCTCGTCAACGCGCAATCGGGCCGCTACGCGCACGTGAAGCTGCCTTCGCGCCACGGCGCGGCGGAATTGCCGGATGTGGAGCTGGTCGATCTGAAGATCGATGCGCCGGAGAAAGGCCGCTGGCTATCGCCGAAGCTGATCAAGGGCGCGGCCGAGGCTTTGCTGCGCGGCGAGCAGGCGTTGTTCTATATGAACCGCCGCGGCTACGCGCCGCTGACCTTGTGCAAAGGCTGCGGCCATCGCATGCGCTCGCCGGATAGCGATTCATGGCTGGTCGAGCATCGCTATTCAGGGCGGCTGGTGTGTCACCTGACCGGCTTCTCGATGCCGAAGCCGAAGGAATGTCCGGAATGCCTGGCGCCGGATAGTTTCACCTCGATCGGGCCGGGGGTGGAGCGGATCGAGGAAGAGGTGCGCTTCTTCTTCCCGGAGGCGCGGATCGAGATTTTCTCGTCGGACACGACGCCGAACGGCGATGCGGTGCGCGATCTGGTGGCGCGGATGGAGGCGAACGAGATCGACATTCTGATCGGCACGCAGATCGTCGCCAAGGGCCACAACTTTCCGAACCTGACGTTCGTCGGCGTTGTCGACGCCGATCTCGGCTTGAAAGGCGGCGATCTGCGCGCGGGCGAGCGGACGTTCCAGCTGGTGAGTCAGGTCGCGGGCCGTGCGGGGCGGCACGAAAAGAAGGGGCGGGCGCTGATCCAGACCTACGCGCCGCAAGAGCCGGTGATGCAGGCGCTGCTGGCGCAGGACCGCGACGCGTTTTTCGCGGCCGAAATCGCCCAGCGCGAAGCGGCGGGCATGCCGCCTTACGGACGCTTGGCGGCGATCATCGTCTCGGCGCCGGATGAGCTGCTTGCGAACGATGCGGCGAAACTGATGGGGGAGAAGGCGCCTGTTGTCGACGGGCTTGATCTTTGGGGGCCGGCGCCTGCGCCGCTCAGCGTCATCCGCGGCATGCACCGACGGCGCTTTTTGATCCGAGCTAATCGCGGCGTGGACGTGAGCGCGTTCTTGGCCGCGTGGTCGAGCCGCGTGAAACTGCACAGCGCCGTGCGCGTGCAGATCGATGTGGATCCGTATTCGTTCTTGTGATGACGGACGAACAGCCTCTACGCCGCGTCCGCATGTGGTTGCTGGTGATCTACGTGGTCTTTGGATCGCTGTCGCTATTCGGGGCGATGTTGATGGTCTGGGTTCTGCTTTTTCCCGAGCAAGGCATAGTAACGCTCCCAGCGGAAATCCGCTGATCTGCCTCGTTGTCCGGACATCAGTTATCTTCGACGAGAAGTGGCGCCAAGTCGGCCTCCAGCTTCATCAAACCGCCCTGCAAAAGCTGCCAGAGGATGGCGCGTCAACGCGGCCGTAGGCGTGTGCGAGGATGTGCCTTGTCGCGACGATCTGCGACCACGGCACGTCAGGCGCTCGCGCCCGTACGTCCGGGGGAACAGCGCGCGCGGCTTCGCCGATGATCTCGACGCAGCGGGTGACGGCGTGGATTGTCTTCAGGTCCGCAAAGAAACCAGTTTCGTCCAGGCCCGCCGCATGATCACGCGCGTGCCGCGCGTATTCGATCATGTCGGCAACCAGGATGCGCCAGTCTTTATCAGGCATCGATCAAATCAGCTTCGATGCGCGTGCGCAGGCCGGGATGGATCGATGAGGGCGTGAACAGGTCGACCGGCGCGCCCAAGCGCTGCTCCAGTTCGAGCTTCAGCCCGGCGAAGGCGAACAGGTCGGGCGTGCGAGCGGCTGCGAACTCGACGATCAAATCGATGTCGCTGTTTTCGCGCGCTTCGCCGCGCGCGTGACTGCCGAACAGGGCGATACGCGCCACGCCCTGTGACTTGAGCCAGGGGCGGAGCTGGTTCAGCTGGTCCAGGACACGCTCTCGATCCATGAAAGGAGTGTCGCACAGGTAGGGACGGTTTTGAAGGTGGGCGATGGGGGCGCCGGCTGCGGCGCGACAAAGCTTACCCGGCGGCCAAATATGCTGATCGCAGGCGGCAATCGGTTTGGCTTGGTCAAGCGACCGCGCGAGTAGGGCGAACTCTGAGAACGTCCCTAATACGCGATCGCCGGCGCCATCCGGACGAATTCGCGCCGCATCGCTTCGGCGAGCATGAAGCCGGCGACGTCCCCGCGCGAAATGCTGGAACCGTGCGGCGGCAATCCGTCGGCTGCGATGCGATACGCGCCGGTGGCGGGGCCGTCGGTCAGCGGCGTTGCGCGCACCGCAGTCCAGTCGACTTGCGAAGCCGCCAGCGTGTCCAGGGCGCGGCGGTGATCGTCCAGGGTCGGGCGGATCATGCGCTTGACCATGAAGAGCAGCATCGTTTGCGCCGCACCGCGGCCGCGCTCGCCGAGCACGCCGAAGTTGGAGAGGAACACCAGCCGATTGACGCCGCGCTCCGCCATGGCGGCGGAAATCGTCTTGGCGGCAGTCGAATAGAGAGTGGTCGGGCCGCGCGAGCGCTCGCCGAGCGTGGCGATGGCTACGTCGTGACCTGCGATGACTTCGCTGACGCGCGCGCCGTCCGCCACATCGCATTGCGCCACCCGAAGCCGCTCGTGCTTCAACATCATGCGCTCCGGCGCGCGCACGGCCGCCGTCACTTCATGCCCTTCGGCCAGCGCCGTCTCGACTGCCCGCCGTCCGACACCGCGATTTGCGCCAAACACGATCAGCTTCACTATTCGTCTCCTCGCGATCCCAGAACGGTTGCGAAGAGGGGATTTCGCGCTCCATAACTGGGCCATGACTTACACACCCTTCAATCTCACCGGGAAAGTGGCCCTCGTCACAGGCGGCAATGGCGGGATTGGCTTGGGCATGGCCGAGGCGCTGGCGCAGGCGGGGGCGAGCGTTGAGATTTGGGGGACGAACCCGGAGAAGAACGGGCGGGCGCTCGAGCGGCTGAAGGCGCATGGGACGAAGGTGCATGCGCGGATTGTCGATGTGTCGACGGAAGCGAATGTCGTCGCCGGGTTCAACGAGACGCTCTCCACGTTCGGGCGCGTCGATGCGTGCTTCGCCAATGCCGGCGTGTCCAATCGCTGGAAGTCGTTCCTCGACATTGGCGGCGAGGATTATCGCCGCGTGATGGCGATCAACCTCGACGGGATGATCTGGACCATGCGCGAAGCGTGCCGGCACATGAAGGCGCGCGCGGAGGCGGGCGATCCGGGCGGCTCGATCGCGGCGGTGGCGAGCCTTGGCGCTTTGTTCGGCGCGGCGCGCAATCAGGATTACACGGCGACCAAGGCGGCGATCATCGCGGTGACCAACGGCATCGCGGTGGAGTTCGCGCGCTACGGCGTGCGGGCGAATTCGATCCTGCCAGGGTGGATCGCGACGGAGATGACGGACGCGGCGCAGCACAATGACGTGTTCACGAAGAACGTCATTGCCCGCGTGCCTTTCCGGCGCTGGGGCCGGCCGGACGAATTCGGCGGCATCGCTGTCTATCTCGCCAGCGACGCCTCGAGCTTTCATACCGGCGATTCGATCCTGATTGACGGCGCGTTTTCGAAGTTCTGATGCTGCGCGCGGCGATCACCGGCTTGGCGCTTCTGCTCTTGCCCGCGTGCGCGCATGCGCAGGAGGAGTACGCGCCGCGTCCCGATCTGCCGATCGTGCGGGCGACGGCGAACGTGATTGTCGAAGCGCTGCCGGAGAGCCGCTATCGCGACTGGGGCTATGGCTGGGGCGCGGTCAGCATTCGCGTTTCGCGCTTCGTCCACTGGCACATCTACGAGCCGGACCGGCGCGATCGGCCGGCGGACGCCATCGTGCGCCGCAATGGCTGGATCGATGGAGAGGGGACAAATGTCGGCGTCTCCGTGTTCGGCGATGATGACAGCGTGACGCTGCTGTCGTTCGAGTTCGACGATTTCCATGCGCTCGATCTCTTGGAAGCGCTCCGCGCCGCCGGCGCGGAGGTGTCGTTCCAGGCCGATTACGAGAGCTATTCCGAGCACATCGTCACCCCGCCGGGGCGGGAAGCGGGCCTCCTCACGACGCGGCGCGTCTGCACGCCGGAAGGCTCGCGCGCGGCGCGGCGCTGCCACAACGAAGCGGAGCTGACGTTCGCGTTCGAATGAGAGCGCCGTTTGCGCTTCAGTTCGCGGGCGCTGGCGCAGCTTCCGTTGCGGCTTCCGCCGGCGTCGAAACCTCGGTTGACGCATCCGCAGCCGTAGCCGCAGGCGGCGCATCGTTCACACGCGAACCGAAGCGGTAGGCGTCCTGATAGGGCGCGTCGGCGATTTCGTAGCCGTAGAAGTTCGCCGCCGCGCCGCACTCGAAGGTGTCGCCATTCTGATAGCCGGCGGCGCGCACTCGCGCGGCGAGGTTCGGCGCGGAGGCGAGCGCCGTGCGGGCGTGATCGAGATTCATGTCGAGACGCGGCGCAGCCGACCCAAACGCAAACGAACCGGCAAACACGACCTCGCCCTCGGCGATGTCGAACGTCGGCGCGCCCATGCACAATGAGGTGATGTAGCCGGCCGGGCCGACAAAGCCGCTCAAGCGCCAACGGCCGGGCGGCACGCGCGCGACAACCGTGGCTTCCTTCGGCCCGGAAATGAACGCCGTCGGCACAATGGCGCTGACGAAGTCGACCGTATCCGCCTCGGCGCCGGGGCGCATCAACATCACGCCTGAGCCGTAGCCCAGGCCGGCGACGCGCACCACGAGCAGGGTGGAGTTGTCGGGCAGATCGGCGATGTCGCGCGCGCGCGTGGGCCTTGCCGCATCGCCGGGGCCAACCAACTGCGCCAGCGCGCGATCGCGCGTCTCGCGCCGGGTTTGCGCATCGCCGCGATCCCCAAACTGCTCAGCTTCTATCGCGGCGCGGCGCGCCTCGTATTCTTCGCGCGTTTGCGGGCCGCTGCCGGGGCGGCGCCGGCGCGCGGTGCGCTCGGCGGCGCTCGGCGGCGGCGATATGAAGGCGCTGCTCTCGGGCGGCAAAGCCTGGAGGCTGAGAGAGCGCGCTTCGACATTCGGCGGCATGCCGAACAGAGCCGTTGACCCGTCCGCTATCTCGTTGCGGAACGCGCGCGCGATCTCGCCTTCCGGCGCCTCCGCGCCGACCAGCGACGCCAGACGTTCCGCGAGGGCGGGCTGATCGAGCGCATCCAATTCCGCGCCGCGCGCTTCGTTCAAGCGAACAATCCGCCACCCGCGCATCACCATGCAATTCTCATAGTGGGGATGCAGCGCACGCCGCTGCGCGACCTGCTGCGCGTTGCTCGCGATCGCCACTTCCGTCAACACGCCGACGAGTCCGTAAGCTGCGCCGGCGCCCGAGCTTTGATAGGGTTGCTCCATGGCGATCACGGCGGCGTGGCACGCCTCGAGATCGGCCCGCTGGTCGGCGAGCGTCGCGCCGGCGCGATTGAAGTACGTCACGCCGGAGACT
Organism: Vitreimonas sp.; assembly: GCF_035627415.1. GTDB lineage: Bacteria > Pseudomonadota > Alphaproteobacteria > Caulobacterales > Aquidulcibacteraceae > Vitreimonas. The sequence goes on from NZ_DASPLU010000038.1 coordinate 159,257, forward strand.
GGCGCGAACAGGGAATTCGTCCCCGGCGCGGTGGCCGTCACGAACTGAGCGTGCGCGGGCGCGGCGATACAAAGAGCCAGCGCGACGACGCTTGCGTACAAATGTGATTTCATGTGCGGACCCCCTCCAGGAAACGTTAGCTCAGACACACGCGTCTGCGCTAGCCCTGACACGCTGCGGCTGCCGGCGTCTCGGCCAGGGCGGGCGAGGGGAGCTTGCGTTTGAAGGTTTTGAGCAGAAGCCACATCGCCAGCGCGCACTGACACACCACGGACGCGACCGAGAGATACCAGACGTATTCGAGCTTGTGCCACGGCTGGTAGGCGAGCCAGATCGCCGGCGCGACGAAGGTGAAGGTGCGCGTGGCGCTGGCGAGCAGGGAGGGGCGGGTGTCGCCTATGCCTTGGAAGAGGCTGCCCGCCGCCATGACGAGGCCGCTGAAGACGAAATTCCACGAGACGATCTGTAGATACTCGACCGTGATCGCCAGAACCGCCGGGTCGTTCGTGAACGGGCGCGCCATCAGCTCCGGCGCGACGTGGCAGAGCAGCGAAAGCGTCAGCATGATCGCTGAACCGATCAAAGCGGTCTGCTTGAATGTCTCGCGCACGCGGTCGTAGCGTTTGGCGCCGAAATTCTGGCCGGCGATCGGCGCGGCGGCGAAAGCGATCGCCATCGCCGGCAGGAAGATCGACTGCATGATCCGCCCGCCGATGCCGAATCCGGCCTGCGCCTCGGCGCCGAAATCGCGGATGACCCAATAGATCACCACGAAAATCACGAACATCAGCAGGAATTCGAGCGAGGTCGGCAGGCCGATGAAGATGATGCGCTTCCAGGCGTCGAATTTCGGCGCGAGCGTGCGGACGTGCAGGCGCAGATATTTCTGCACGCGCGGAAACATGAGCACGAGGCCGATCGTGCCGACGAGCGAGGCGATGGTGCTGGCCCAGCCGGCGCCGGCCGCGCCGAGCGCCACGCCGGTGCCGGCGCCCGCGATCAGCACCGGGGCGAGAACGGCGTTGAGCAGGACGGTGGCCGTCTGCAGCACCATCGTCTGCATGGTGACGCCGGCGCCGCGCAGCGCCGAGACCATGGCGTTGGTCGGAAACATCAGCGCCAGCGCGGGGATAAAAGCGTAGAGATAGGCGCGGCCTTCGGCGGCGGTGGCCGCGTCCGCCGTCATCAGGTCGACGCCGGCGCCGCCGAAGGCGTAGCCGAACACGAGCATCAGCACGGCGCCGGCGAGCGACATCGAGATCGCCTGGTCGGACATGAGGTTCGCTTCGGCTTCGTCCTTGCGGCCGACGGCCTGCGCCACGGTGGACATCACGCCGATGCTGATCATCTGCGTTGCGGCGAGGGCGAGGAAGAAGACGTTGCCGGCGGCGCTGACGCCGGCGATGGCGGCGTTGCCGAGCCGGGAGACGAAATAGAGATCGACGATGAAATAGAGCGTCTGGAAGATGAGGCCGAGGCCGATGAAAGCGGCCATGCCGATCAGGTGCGCGGTGATCGAGCCCTGGGTGAGATCACGCACCCGTAAAGCCCTTGATCAGCAGCACGACGGCGTCGGCGCCGGCTTTACGGTCTTCGGCGATCTCTGTGTATTCGGGCGATGTGGCCCAGGCGCGGAACGCGTCCTTGTCGGCGAACTCCATCAGCACGATTTTGTTGCGGTCCCACCATTGGCCTTCGAGCACACGCGGGGTTTCGTCTGCGGCGAGCAGCTTGCCGTTGTACTTTTCGAGCACCGGCATGAAGCGGCTCATATAGCGGCCGTAGCGTTCGGCGTCGTGGATGCGCAGCTGCGCGAGGGCGTAAACGGTCATTGCGATTATCCTCGGCGGAATGAGAGGCGCGCGCAGACCTGGTCCGGCGAGTAGGGGACGGTTTCAGTCTGGCCGTCCGGGCGGGTTTCAAATTGGATTTCCTGTTTCAAGCCGACGATGCGCACGCCGCTTGCGTCTTCATAATAGCCGAGCGCCGCCGCGCCTTCGGCGCCGCAGATGAATGGCGCGCCGCTGTTCTCCGCCGGCGTCGCGCGATAGAGCGCCGGCGCCTCTTCGCCGAACAGGCCCATGATCTGCGCCAGCGCCCCGCCCGGACGCTGCGCGATGAGATCGTTGGCGGTGTGGTTGGCTTGCTGGAACAGCATGGTGCGCCCGTCGGCGTGGCGGAGCGTGAGCACCACGACGGGATCGGCGCCTTCGCGCGCCGGGTAGGTGGTGAAGTCCGCCGTCATGCGCTCGCCGGCGGCGAGGGAGGTGGATGCGTCCGCGGCGAGGAGGCTCGTCCTGGTCGTCACGCCGCCGCCCGCTGCGGCGCAGGCGCTGAGCGCGAGCGCCGCTGCGGCCGCGAGGATGAAAGAACGCATCTTCGTCTCCTTCAATGCGCCGCCGGCGGCTGCGCCTGTGCGGCTTTCTTCTTCTGCGCGTTGCGGGACATCATGTTGAGCCCTTCGACCAGCGCCGAGAACGCCATCGCCGCGTAGATGTAGCCCTTCGGCACGTGCACGCCGAAGCCTTCCGCGATCAGCACCATGCCGATCATCAAGAGGAAGCCCAGCGCGAGCATCACAACAGTGGGATTTTTGTGAATGAAGTTCGCGACCGGGTCGGCGGCGAGCAGCATCACCGTCACCGCCACGATGACCGCAGCGACCATGATCGGCACGTGATCGGTCATGCCGACGGCGGTGAGGATCGAGTCGATAGAGAAGACGAGGTCGAGCAGGATGATCTGAAAGATCGCCGCACCGAAGTTCATCGCGACCGGCGCCTTCTTATCCAGGACATCGTGTGTCGGAACCGGGTCGACGTTGTGGTGGATCTCCTTGGTGGCTTTCCAGACCAGGAAGAGGCCCCCGGCAATCAAGATCAGGTCGCGCCAGGAGAAGGCGGTCTCGAACGTCGGATTGCCGTGGCTGTCGGGGCTGCCGGCGAAGCCGAGATCGAACACGGGCGCGGTGAGGCCGACGATGAAGGCGATGGTGGAGAGCAGAACCAACCGCATGCCGAGCGCGAGGCCAATGCCGATCCGGCGGGCGCGCGTGCGCTGCTCGGCGGGCAGCTTGTTGGTCAGGATCGAAATGAAGATCAGATTGTCGATGCCGAGCACGACTTCCATGACGATCAAAGTGACGAGCGCGGCCCATGCGGCCGGGTCGCTCAGAAGCGGCGCGATATTCCAATCCATGCGTTCGGATCCCTCTTTGGCGAACCGATGTAAGGGATTGCCGCGGAGGCGTGAAGAGTGTTCGAAGGAGGGGCGGCGGGCGAAGCTCGCGCCGCTTGCCGCAAATGCGGCCGGAACGATTTTCCTCTCGGGGGCCGGCGCCAAGGAGGACCGAGTCGGTGCAACTGCCTATCCTTCGGACGCTGGCGTTGGTGGCGGTGGGCAACGCCGCGCTGAGCGGGCGCGATGTCAGCGGGTTCTGGCCGGACGATCCGCTGTTTCGCTACAGCGCTTCGCTGACGTTCCTGACGCCGCGTGACGCCGGCCCGCTGAAACTGGTCGCCGGCGATCCGCTCGCTTGGTTCGACAAGTTGAGCAAGCGCGGCTGCGTCGGACTGCGGCTGCAGACGGCGCGGATGCGACAGAACAAAAAGCTCGGGCACATCGACCCGCACGTGCTGGTCGGCCTCGTCGGCGGCGGGCCGCGCTGGCTGATCGAGCCGGTGTACGGCGAACATTCGGAGATGTGGGAGGGCTTCGACCGCGTCGGCGATCAGAACGCGCCGGACCAGAAGATCTGGCACAGCGCTTATCTACTCGTGGCCGAGGCCGAGCCGGCCGGTCGCCTCGATGTCGATGTCGCCGGCGTGAGCCGCGGCTTGCGCGAGGCGCTGATCTCGATCGAGACGGTTGCGCGCGGCATGCCTGGCGCGCCGTTCGCGGATCAATTCGTCGCCGGCCGTCGGGCGCTCGATGGCCAAGATCCCGACCCGGCGCCGAATTTCGTGCGCTTCACGCAGCTTGCGCCGGACGCCACGCGGCTATTGCAGGCGGTGGGCCGCGCCTGGGTGTTCGGCGGGATGGGGAGCTGGAACGATATCGCGCCGGAGCCGGCGCTGAAGCCCGCTTACGAACGTGCGTCGAAGATCTTGTTTGCGACGCTGCAGCACGCCGCGCTGGTGATCGCGAACTCGACTTATCGCGGCTGAGGCTCGCGGCCGATTTCGATCAGGGCGTCGAACATCTCGTCGGAAAAGCGGATCAGCGCGACGCCGGCTTTCGCCTGCGCTTTCGCCTCGGTCATCTCGACGAGGCCTTGCGCCAGCGCCCCGTCATCACCGCCAGTGACCGCTTCAAGCACGCGCGCACTGGCGTGCCCGAAGCGGTCAAGGGCGCTGGTGAGGGCCACGGCGGCGTGGGGGATCGCCGTCATGTTCTCAACGTAGCAGAGCGCGCTTAAGGCTCTGTTCAGAAAGCTGGTGAACGGGTGAAAACCACGTTGGGGCAAGTAGGCAATAGGCAAATCGGCAATGGGCATCCGCGACGGAGTCCCTATTGCCTATTTGCCTACTTGCCGATTTCCCTCACGTCTGGATGTCCCGATCCTTCGTTTCCGGCCAGAAGAAGAAGGTGACGATCGCGGCGAGGGCAGTGACGATCACGGGGAACCAGAGGCCCATATAGATGGAGCCGGTGGCGGTGTTGATGGCGAAGACGATCGCCGGCAAGAGGCCGCCGAACCAGCCGGTGCCGACGTGATAGGGAAAGCTCATCGCCGTGTAGCGGATGCGGGTGGGGAAGAGCTCGACCAAAGCGGCGGCTTGCGGGCCGTAGAGGGCACAGGCGGCGACGATGAAGAGCGCCATCATGGCGATGACGCCCCACTTCTCGGCGAACACGCGGAGAATTTCGGCGAGGCTCCAATCCTGCATCGGCCCTGGCGCCGCAGTCGGGTAGCCGGCTTCGCCGAGCGCTTCACGGAGCTGCGCCGCGAAGGCGGTGCGGGTGGCTCGGATTTCGCTCGCGCTCTGGCCGACGGCGCTGACGCTTTCGATCTCGACGTCATCGCCGATCATGACGCGCGCCGTCTGTCCGATCGGCGCGTTGACGGTGGTGTAGGAAACGCCGGCGTTCGACAGCGCGCTCTTGGCGATGTCGCAGGCGGTGGCGAATTGCGCGGCGCCGCCGGTGAGGTCGAGCTGGAAGGTGCAGTCGTCCGGGTTGGCGTAGACGATGACGGGCGTCGCCGCCGAGGCTTCCGCCAGCGCCGGATTGCCGGCGCGGGTGATGTAGTGGAAGCCGGGGAAATAGAGCGCCAGCATCAACAGCATGCCGAACAGCATCACCGGCTTGCGGCCCATCGAGTCGGAGAGGCGGGCGAACAGGATGTAGAGCGGCGCCGAGATCAGCACGACCGTGATCATGATGAGGTTCACGGTCTGGCTGTCGAACTTCAGGATGCGTTCGAGGAAGAACTGCGAATAGAAGTGCGCCGTGTACCAGACGACGCCCTGCGCCATCATCACGCCGAACAACGCCAGCAGCACGATTTTCAGATTGCGCCATTCGGTGAAGCTCTCGGCGTAGGCGCGCTTGGAGACGCCGCCCTCGTTCTGCAGCTTCTTGAACGCGGGGCTTTCTTCAAGCTGCAGACGAATCCAGACCGAAATGCCGAGCAGGGCGATCGAGATCAGGAATGGAATGCGCCAGCCCCATTCCCGGAACGCCTCCTCGCCCATCGCCGCGCGCGCGCCGAGCACGACGGCGAGCGCGCCGATGAGGCCGATCGAGGCGGTGCCCTGGATCCAGCCGGTGGCGCCGCCGCGGCGGTTCGCCGGCGCGTGTTCGGCGACATAAATCGCGGCGCCGCCGTACTCGCCGCCCAGCGCAAAGCCCTGCAGCACGCGCATGGTGACGAGCAGAATCGGGGCCCAGACGCCGATCTGTTCGGAGGTGGGCAACAGACCAATGGCGAAGGTCGAGAGGCCCATGATGGTGATGGTGATGAGGAAGGCGCCCTTGCGCCCGGTGGAGTCGCCGATCTTGCCGAACACCAAAGCGCCGACAGGACGGACGATGAAGCCGACTGCGAAGGTGAGCAGGGTGAAAACGAAGGCCTGCGCGTCGGGCAGGCCGGTGAAGAAGTTGGCGCGGATGACGTCGGCGATGACGGCGTAGACGAAGAAGTCGTACCACTCGAACACGGTGCCGGCGGCGGACGCGGCCACCACCTGGCGCATCTTCGAGGCCGGAACATCAGGGCTGGTCGGCGCGGGCGCGCTGGCGTCGGTCATCGGCTTGTTTCCCCCCGCCTCAATCGGCGCTTTTGTCGCTGATGCGACGCGGCGGGGGCCGGTTGTCAAGCCGGAACGCACCATGGTACTTCGCGCGCGCGTCAAAGACCCCGCGCGAACGGTTCGCCGCGGCCCTTTGGCGTTTGGGTTTCCCCCAAGGCGCAATCGAGCCGGCAGGCGTCCCCAAGGGGCGCCGGCGGCGGCAGCAGCGAGACAGACGTGGCAGAATCCTTCGAGAGCGGGGCTTCCGAAGCGGCGGGCCGCTACGCCCAGGCCGTGTTCGATTTGGCCAAGCAGGCCAAGGCCTTGGAGGCGGTAGAGCAGGACTTCGCCAAGTTCGCCGCCGCCTGGAAGGAAAGCGCCGATCTGCGCGCCGCGGCGCGTTCGCCGCTGATCGATCCGGAAGAGAAGGCGAAGGCGCTGACCGCCGTCGCCGCCAAGCTCGGGCTTTCTGACCTCGGCCGCAAAACGATCGGCGTCGCCGCCCAGAACCGCCGCGCCGCCGAACTGCCGGCGATCTTCGCCAGCTACCGCGCTCTGGTTGCCCGCGAGCGGGGCGCCCGCCAAGTAGAGATCGTGTCCGCCCGGCCGCTGGCCGAGGCCGAGAAGTCCGCCATCGTCGAGGCGCTGGGCAAACAGCTTGGCGCCAAAGTCGAAGCCGAAACCCGGGTCGACGACAGCCTGATCGGCGGGTTCGTCGTTCGCGTCGGCTCCCGCCAGTTCGATGCATCCGTCAAAGCCAAGCTGGACGCGCTGCGTCTTGCTCTGAAATCCGCCTGAAGGGGTAAGTAATGGACGTCCGCGCCGCTGAAATTTCCGCAATCCTGAAAGAGCAGATCCAGGGCTTCGGCTCGGAAGCGAAGGTCGCCGAAGTCGGCCGCGTGCTCTCCGTCGGCGACGGCATCGCTCGCGTCTATGGCCTCGAGAAGGTCCAGGCCGGCGAGATGGTCGAGTTTCCGGGCGGCGTGCGCGGCATGGCGCTCAACCTCGAGCGCGACAATGTCGGCGTGGTTATCTTCGGCGAAGACCGAGGCCTGAAGGAGGGCGACACGGTCAAGCGGCTCGGCGAGATCGTCGACGTGCCGGTCGGCAAGGCGCTGCTCGGCCGCGTCGTCAATGCGCTGGGCGAGCCGATCGACGGCAAGGGCCCGATCAAGGCGGAAGCGCGCGCCACGGTGGACGTGAAGGCGCCGGGCATCATTCCGCGCAAATCGGTGCACGAGCCGATGCAAACCGGCATCAAGGCAATCGACGCGCTGATCCCGATCGGCCGCGGCCAGCGCGAGCTCATCATCGGCGACCGCCAAACCGGCAAGACCGCCGTCGCGCTCGACACCATCCTCTATCAACGCGAAGCGCACGAGCGCAACGCGGCGGAGAGCGAGAAGCTCTACTGCATCTATGTCGTCGTCGGCCAAAAGCGCTCGACCGTGGCGCAGCTCGTGAAGACGCTCGAAGACAAGGGCGCGCTGCAATATTCGATCATCGTCGCCGCGACCGCTTCGGACGCCGCGCCGCTGCAATATTTGGCGCCGATGTCGGGCTGCGCCATGGGCGAATATTTCCGCGACAACGGCATGCACGCGCTCATCATTTATGATGACTTGTCCAAGCAGGCCGTCGCCTATCGCCAGATGTCGCTGTTGCTGCGCCGCCCGCCGGGCCGCGAAGCCTATCCGGGCGACGTCTTCTATCTGCACTCGCGCCTGCTGGAGCGTGCGGCGAAGCTGAACGAGGACAACAAGTCGGGCTCGCTGACGGCGCTGCCGATCATCGAAACGCAAGCCAACGACGTCTCGGCCTATATTCCGACCAACGTGATCTCGATCACCGACGGCCAGATCTTCCTGGAAACGGACCTGTTCTTCCAGGGCATCCGCCCGGCGCTCAATGTCGGCATCTCGGTGTCGCGCGTCGGCGGCAACGCGCAAATCAAGGCGATGAAGCAAGTCGCCGGCCCGCTGAAGGGCGAACTGGCGCAATACCGCGAAATGGCGGCGTTCGCGAAGTTCGGCTCCGATCTCGACGCGGCGACGCAGCGTTTGCTCAATCGTGGCGCGCGCCTCACCGAGCTCCTGAAGCAGCCGCAATTCTCGCCGGTGCCGGTCGAAGAGCAGATCGTCCTGATCTATGCCGGCACGCGCGGCTATCTCGACAAGGTCGCCGTCGCCGATGTCGGCCGCTACGAGAGCGAACTGGTTTCGTGGATGCGGGCGAAGAAGGGCGATCTTCTGAAGGCGATCGTCGACAAGAAGGACATCGGCAAGGACGGCATCGAGGACAAGCTGAAGGCGGCCCTCGAAGAATTCGGCGCGACGTTCGCTTGAGGATCGCTAGATGCCGAGCTTAAAGGAATTCCGCAATCGCATCGCCAGCGTGAAGTCCACGCAGAAGATCACCAAGGCGATGCAGATGGTGGCGGCGGCGAAGCTGAAGCGGGCGCAAAGCCAGGCTGAAGCAGCGCGTCCGTACGCCGGGCGCATGGCGCGCGTGATCGCCAATCTGGCCGCGGCGGTGAAGGGCGATGACGCGCCGGCGCTGCTGCGCGGCACCGGCGCTGATCAGGTCCATCTCGTCGTCGTGATGACGAGCGAGCGCGGGCTCTGCGGCGGCTTCAACACCCAGATCGTGCGCGCCGCGCGCGAGAGGATCGACGAGCTCTTGCGCGCCGGCAAGACGGTGAAGATTCTCGCCGTCGGCAAGAAGGGGCGCGACCAGCTGCGCCGTCTGCACGGCGACAAGATCGTGCAATTCGTCGACCTTTCCGCCTTCCGCAATATCGGCGCCGACGCGTCGAACCTGGTGCGCGAGGCGATTCTCGATCTCTACGCCCGCGGTGAGTTCGATGTCGCGACGCTGTTCTTCTCGCGCTTTCAATCGGTGATCAGCCAAGTGCCGACGGCGCTGCAGCTGATTCCGGCCAAGGCGCCGGAAGGTGTGTCGCCGCCGGATTTGAAGGGCGCGATCTACGAGTACGAGCCGAACGAAGCGGAAATTCTCGAAGCTCTCCTGCCGCAATATCTGAACGGTCAGATTCTGCAGGCGCTGCTGGAGAACCAAGCTGGCTTCTACGGCGCGCAGATGAGCGCGATGGACAACGCGACGCGCAACGCCGGCGATCTCATTCGCAAGCTGACGCTGCGCTACAACCGTCAGCGCCAAGCCAACATCACTAAAGAGCTGATCGAAATCATCTCCGGGGCGGAGGCGCTGTAAGGAGAAACGCGCATGGCAGACGCACTCTACAAGACCAAGGCAATCGCCAAGGGCGGCCGCGCAGGCGGCAAGGTGTCGCTCGCCGAGGGCGGCGTCTATTTCCATATGGAGCACTCCAAGCCGCTGGGCGGTTCGGGTGAGGGCGTAAACCCCGAACAACTGTTCGCGATGGGCTGGGCGACCTGCTTCAACGGCGCGGTGCTGTTCATCGCCGGGCAAAAGAAGATCGATGCGGCGAAGGCGATCGTCACCTGCGAAGTCGGCATCGGCCGCGAAGAAGGGGGGCTTGGCCTTTCCGCGAAGCTGACCCTGGCCGTGCCGGGGCTCGAGCGCGCGCAAGTGCAAGAACTGATCGAAGCGGCGCACCAGATGTGCCCGTACTCGAAGGCGACGCGGAACAACATCCCGGTCGAGTTGGAGGTCGTGGACGCATGATGCGCCGCGTCGGCCGATGGGCGCTGATCGCAGCGCCCTTCGTCGCGGTGGCCGCAGGCATCATTGCAGCACGTTTGATGAATTGACGCCGCTCGCCGGCGAACAGGACTGACGAGGAAGAGTGAGAATGGCACAGCAAGCAAAAGGGCGCATCGCCCAGGTGATCGGCGCCGTCGTCGACGTCGAATTCGAGGGCCACCTGCCGGACATCTACAACGCGCTCGAGACGACGAACAAAGGCGCCCGCCTCGTCCTCGAAGTGGCGACGCACCTCGGTGAATCGACCGTGCGCACGATCGCCATGGACGCGACCGACGGCCTCGTCCGCGGCCAGGACGTCGTCGACACCGGCGCGCCGATCGCGGTGCCGGTCGGCGAAGAAACGCTGGGCCGCATCCTCAACGTCATCGGCGAGCCGATCGATGAAGCCGGCCCGGTGAAGACCACGACGCGCCGCGCCATCCACCAGCCCGCCCCGGCCTTCGTCGATCAGAAGCCCTCGCCGGAAATCCTCGTCACCGGCATCAAGGTCGTCGATCTGCTCTGCCCGTACGCGAAGGGCGGCAAGATCGGTCTGTTCGGCGGCGCCGGCGTCGGCAAGACGGTGCTGATCCAAGAGCTGATCAACAACATCGCCAAGGCCTATGGCGGCTATTCGGTGTTCGCCGGCGTGGGCGAGCGCACGCGCGAAGGCAACGACCTCTACCACGAAATGATCGAGTCGAACGTCAACAAGGCGGGCGGCGGGCAGGGCTCGCGCTGCGCGCTGGTGTTCGGCCAGATGAACGAACCGCCGGGCGCGCGCGCGCGTGTGGCGCTCTCGGGCCTCACCATCGCCGAGCATTTCCGCGACCAGGGCAAGGACATCCTGTTCTTCGTCGACAACGTGTTCCGCTTCACCCAGGCGGGCTCGGAAGTGTCGGCGCTGCTCGGCCGTATTCCTTCGGCGGTCGGCTATCAGCCGACTCTGGCGACCGAGATGGGCGCCATGCAGGAGCGCATCACCTCGACCACGAAAGGCTCGATCACCTCGGTGCAGGCCATCTACGTGCCGGCCGACGACTTGACCGACCCCGCGCCGGCCACCTCGTTCGCGCACTTGGACGCCACCACGGTTCTCTCGCGCGATATCGCCGCGAAGGGCATCTATCCTGCCGTCGATCCGCTCGACTCCACGTCGCGGATCCTCGATCCGAACGTCGTCGGCGAAGAGCACTATCTGGTGGCGCGTCAGGTTCAGGAGACGCTGCAACGCTACAAGGCGCTGCAGGACATCATCGCCATTCTGGGCATGGATGAACTCAGCGAAGACGACAAACTCGTCGTCGCCCGCGCGCGCAAGATCGAGCGCTTCCTGTCGCAGCCGTTCCACGTCGCCGAAGCGTTCACCGGCTCGCCCGGCAAGCTGGTCGACCTGAAGGACACGATCCGCGGCTTCAAGGGCCTGGTGAACGGCGAGTACGATCACCTGCCGGAACCGGCCTTCTACATGGTCGGCTCGATCGAGGAAGCTGTCGCCAAGGCGCAGCGTCTCGCGGCGGAGGCGGCGTAATGGCCGCTGCCGGCATGTCGCACAGCCAGCTCGCGGCGAAACTCGTCGTCGAGGGCGCGCTGGCGAACATCGCCGGCAATGTGCAGGGGAAAATGCCGATCCAGCCGATCGTGCTGACCGAGCTGGAGCGTTCGGACATCAAGCTGTCGCAAGGCGGCACGACGCTGTTCTTCCCGCTGCCGCCGACGGGCGTGTTCTTCGACATGAACGGTCCGCGCGCGATGGTCTGGTACACCGACAACGACTTCACCCGCGGGCTCGAGACTCTCGACGCGGCGATGAAGGCGGCGTTTCCAAAGACCAAGCAGCTCAAGGACAGCGCCTCGCCGACGGAGAAGGGCGTGCGCGTGCGAAGCTATGAAATCGATTTCGGCAACAAGCGGCTGGCGCTCGTCGAAGTGGAGCACGCGACCGCGAATGCGGACGTGAAGAAGTTCATGGTGCGGGTCACCGCGCAAACCCGGAAGGGCTGAGCATGATCAAGCACAGCGAACTCGCCTCTCGCATCGTCGTCGAAGGCGCGCTCACCGTACTGCAGGGCAAGAATCCGCGCGGTCAGCTGCCAGTGAAGCCGGAAGTGCTGACGGATAGGGAAGCCCAGGATCTGGGCATGCCGCCCGGCGGCACGGTGCTGTGCTATCCGCTGGGGCAAACGCCGGTGTTTTTCGATATGGCCGGCTCGCGCATGGTGGTCTGGTACAGCGGCGCCGACGCCGATCGCGCGGTGGACGTTTTCGACAAGACGCTGAAGCAGTCCTATCCGGGCAACAAGATGGTGATCGACGCCGAGCATCCGCAGGAAAGCGATTTGCGAGTGCGCGCCTATGACGTGAAACTTGGCGAAGGTATGATGGCCACGATCGAGGTGAGCTATTCGAAGCCGAACGCCCACAAGCCGAAGTTTTCGGCCATCATCGTCGGCATGGCGATCAAGAACTGAGGACTGAAATGGCCGAGAAGCTTCACTTCGCACTGGTCTCGCCGGAGCGCGAGCTGTTCAACGGCGAAGTCGATCACGTGGTGGTGCCAGGCTCGGAAGGCGAATTCGGCGTGCTGCCGAACCACGCGCCGGTGATGAGCGTGATCAAGCCGGGCGCGCTCAAGGTGATCGCCGATGGCGCCGAGAGGCGCATCTTCGTCAATGGCGGCTTCGCCGACGTGACGCCGGAAGGCTTGACCGTGCTGGCTGAAGAGGCGGTCGATCTCGCCGACATCGACGCGGCGCAGATCGAGCAACAGCTGAAGGACGCCGGCGAAGACCTGCGCGACGCCAACAGCGACGCCAAGCGCGAAGCGGCGCAGCGCGCCGTGGCGCGCCTGGAGAGCATACGCGCGGCGCTGACGCGCTGAAGGAGCGAATTGGGAATGGCGAACGGGGAGTAGGGGCGGGGCTGGCCCTTGCCATTCGCTGCTCGCTCATCCCTACTCCCTCCCCATGCCGCATCCGCATCTTTGGCCGGCGATCATCGGCGCCGTGCTTGGCCTCGCCCTGGTGGCGTGGGCTTGCGTCTGGCTGTTCAAACGCTGGCAAAGGCTCTCGCCGCGGCGACGTTGGAGTCTGTTTGCGCTGATCGGCGTGATCGAACTCGCGATCTGGATCAACATCTACGCCTGGTTCATCGAGCCCAATCTGCTGGTGGTGCGCGAGGTCGAGATCGTCAGCGAGGATTGGCGCGGCGCGCCGCTGACCATCGCCGCGATCGGCGACACCCATGTCGGCGGCCCGCACGTCGATTCGGCGCGAATGGGGCGGATCGTCAAACGCATCAACGAATTGCGGCCCGAGCTGGTTGTCTTGCTGGGCGATTATGTCGGCGGGCACGCGGCGGAAGCGACGCGCACGCCGGCTGAGAACCAGGAAATACTCGGCGGCGTCGCCACGTTCGCGGCGCTGCGGCCGCGTTACGGCACGGTCGCGGTGCTGGGCAATCACGATAGCTGGTACGATCGCGCCAGCATCACCGAAGCGCTGCAGAACGCCGGCGTCGGGGCGCTGTGGAATCGGCACCTCGTCATTCGCCGCAGCGGCGGAAATATTGTGATTGCCGGCATCGCCGACGCGACGACCGGCAATCCCGATTTCGCTGCGGCGCTGGACGGCGCGCCGGCGGACGCGGACACGATAGCGCTCAGCCATTCGCCCGATCCGTTTGAGGACATGCCGGACGGACCGGCGCTCATGCTGGCCGCGCACAGCCATTGCGGCCAAGTGAGCATTCCGCTGTTCGGTCGTCCAATCGTGCCGATCGAGAACAGGCGCTATGCGTGCAATCTCGTCGAGGAGAACGGCCGGCGCATGTACGTCACCAGCGGCATCGGCACGAGCGTCGTTCCGGTCCGTTTTCTCAATCCGCCGGAGATCGTGCTCATTACGATACGAGGGAATAGCGATTAGCGAGTTGGCAAGAGGGATCGCGCTCTTCCCCACTCCCCATTCGCTACTCCCAATTCCCTCGTCTAAGCCCCCGCGCTGTCGCCCCAGCCGAATAGCGAAAGCTGGCGCTTCTTCTTCGTCGGCTTCGGGCCGATGCCGCGCGCGTCGAACCATTGCAAAGTGAGCTTGGCCACGTCCGGCGCTTCGGGTTCGCCGACGAGCCAATGGCTCATCTCCGGGAATTCGTGGAAATGCGCCTGCGCGCCGGGAAAGCGCGCCAGCACGCGCCGCACCGTGCTCGAGGGATTGACGCGATCTTTGCCGCCGGCGAGGCCGAGCACCGGCGCCTTGATGCGATAGACCGGCGCTTGGCTCGCCATCGAGTGATCGGCCCACCATTGCACCGCTTCGCGGATGGCGCGCCCGCTCTCCGGCACGAAGCGGGCGAAGGCGCGCCGTGCGTCCTCGCGCGTCAGCCGGTCGAGTGTCGTCGTACGCGCGACGCGATAATCCGGCGGCACGGGCCGGCGCCAGTAATCTCCGAGCAGCGTCAAGCCGAACTGATGGCCGTGTTCATCCAACGTCGTCGGCGGCACGCCCCAGGGCGGACTCGGCGCCAGCAGCACGAGGCCGGCGACATCGGCGTGCATCGCGGTGATCTGCGAAACCAAGCCGCCGAGCGAATGGCCGATCAGCACCGGCGGCGCTCTCAAGCCGCGCACGTAGGTCGTGACGGCGTGGGCGTAGTCCTTCAGTCCGGAGAGAGCGAGCTGTTCGAGATCGGCGCCGCGCTCGTGATGCGGCAGGTTCGGCGCATGCGTTTCGAAGCCCGCCGCTTCGAACGGTTCGCGGAAAGCGTCGAACGCCCAGCCGCCGCAAAACGCGCCGTGCACGAACACGACGGGCGTCGCATCGCTGTTGCGTTTCACGGAAGCAGCGCCTCGTCCGCGCAATCGCTCACTTCGATTCCCCCACCGCGTATTTCGCGAACCGCCGCGCCACTTGCTCATATGTGGCGCGTTTGAAGGGGATCACCAGATCGGGCGCCGTGTCCAGTGCAGCCCAGCGCCAATCGCTGAACTCCGGCGTGTGCATATCCAATCGAATGTCCGCATCGCGGCCCTTGAAGCGGAGAGCGTACCACTTCTGCCGCTGGCCCAGATAGCGCCCGCGCGGCTTCATTTTCGTGCGCACGTCGATGGGGAAATCGTAATAGAGCCAATCTGCCGTTTCTTCGAGCAGATCGACGTGCTCCGCCCTTACGCCAATCTCTTCCTCGAGTTCGCGGATTGCGGCGTCGTAAGGCTTCTCGCCGCGATCGACGCCGCCTTGCGGCATCTGCCATTGATACGGGCCTTCCGCGCCCACGCGCTTGCCGAGGAAGACAAGGCCATTGCGGTGAAACAACGCAAGGCCGACATTCGGACGATAGAGCTTCGGATCCGGCAGCGCGGTCATCTGCGCGCGGCGCGTGCGTTGAGCACGGCCGATGCGGGCGCGAGCTGATAGCCGCGGCTCTCGATGTCTCTGGCCCAGCGGCCGACCTGCTCCATGGTGACAGGATAGGCAAAGCCGGCGCCGATGGCGCTCTGATTTTGCAGCGCCAGCGCTTCGAGATTGAGCAATTGATCGTCGATCGCATCGGCTTCGCGGCGCGCGTCGATGATGCGGTCGGCGGCTGTTACCGGCAGGCTCGCGCGCTGCGCTTCGACGCTGAGCGCCGTGCGCTGGCCGATGCCCGACGTGAGAAACACGAGCCCGCGGCGGCGCAGTTGCTGCACGATCGGCTGTGAAGCCTGCGCCGATGTCGCGAACCGCGCGCCCTGATAGTTGGTGACGCCGAAATAGCCCGCGCCGCGCGAGAGCAATTGCTCGAGCCGCTGCACGTTCTGCTGCGCCGGCGCTGAAGCGAGCAGCGTTTGCGGGCCCGTGTCGTCGGCGTCCGGATCGAACGGCTCCATCGGCAATTCGAGCAGCACTTCGTGGCCGTGCGCGCGGGCGCGGTCGATCCAGCTCTGCAGGTTCTGCGCATACGGCACGAAGGAGAGCGTGATCTCGGGCGGCAGCTCCTCGATCGCTTGGGTCGTCGCACGCGCGTTGAAGCCGAGGCCGCCGATGACGACGGCGATCATCGGCCGGCCCTGCTGCGGCGTGAACGGGCGCGCATAGGCCTGCGCCGGCGTACGGCCGTTGGCGGCGACGATCGGCAGCGGCCCGTGCGCGCCCTGTTCGGTGAGGCCCGCCAGCGGCGCCCGCGGCAGCGGCTGCACGTTCGGGCGCACCGATTGCTGCGGCGACTCGACGACCGCGACGCGAAGCTCGCCGCTGGAATCGATTTCGCCGATCTCGCCGGAAAACTCCGGCAGCTCTTCGAGGCCAAACGACTGGTACTCGCCCGCTTCGAGCGGGTCGGACGCGTCGGCGAAGGAAATGGTCGGCGCATTGGCGGCGGCGTCGTTCGGCGCGAGCGAAACGATACGGCGCGGGCCCGCCGCGCTCGGGTCGCCGAACACCTGAATGGCGCCGAACACCAGGAGCGCACACACCATCGCGGCGCCGAGCGCCACGAGCTTGTGATTGATTTTCGGCAGGCCTCGCTGTTGCTGCCTGGGCGCTAGTTGAGGCCGGCGAGCCGGGCCTGTCGCGCTCGCGTTCGGGCGAATCATCGCCGCGGAAGATCAACGAATTCGCGCGGCCCGTCACTAGCCTGACGGGCCGCGCTTATGTTCGTTGCTGTGTCGGTACGTTAGCCCGCGCGTTGGCGCAGACGCTCGGCGACCGTGCCCTGGCGCAGGAAGTCCATCGCCCGGCTGAGCTGATAGTCTTCCTCTTCGCTCCAAGTTTCCGGCGGTTGATCGTCCGGAATGTGCGCGGCGCGACGTTCCGCGCCCGAATCGTTGTCGAGCGCATTCGGCAGATCGGCTTCGCTGACGCCGAGGCGCTGCAGGCGGGCGATGTCCTCAGTGCTGATGCGGCGCGCGGCGACTTCCATGTCCGGCGTGATGCCGGCGCCTTGGATCGAACGGCCGGCCGGCGTGTAGTAGCGCGCGGTGGTGAGCCGCAGCGCGCCGTCGCGTCCGCCCTGCAGCGGGATCACGGTCTGCACCGAGCCTTTGCCGAACGAATCCATGCCGACGATCAGCGCGCGGTTGCGGTCCTGCAGCGCGCCGGCGACGATTTCCGCCGCCGAGGCCGAAGCGCCGTTGATCAGCACCACCACAGGCACGCCGGCGAGGTCGTCGCCGCGGCGGGCGTTGTAACGCTGCACGTCTTCCGGTTGGCGGCCGCGCGTAGAGACCACTTCGCCGCCGTCGAGGAACGCGTCCGAAACTTCGATCGCCTGATCAAGCAGGCCGCCCGGATTGTTGCGCAGATCGAGCACGACGCCGCGCAGGCGCCCGCCCGTGTCGCGCTTCACCTGACGGATCGCGTCCTGCAGCATCGAGCCAGTGCGCTCGTTGAAGGTCGAGACGCGGATGATGCCGATGTCGCCGCCTTCCACCCGCGCGGTCACCGCGCGGACGTTGATGATTTCGCGCGTCAGCGTCACGTCGAAGGGATCGGCGCCTTCGCGCGCGACGGTCACGGTGATGTTGGTGCCGCTGTCGCCGCGCATGCGACGCACGGCTTCGTTCAGCGTCAGGCCGACGATGCTTTCGCCGTTAATGGCGGTGAGATAGTCGCCGGCTTGGATGCCGGCGCGCGCGGCCGGCGTATCGTCGATCGGCGAGACGACGCGCACGACGCCTTCTTCGCTGGTCACTTCGATGCCGAGGCCGCCATACTCGCCGCGCGTGGCGGTCTGCATGTCGCGGTACTCGGCCGAGTCCATGTAGGAGGAGTGCGGATCGAGCGAGGCGAGCATGCCCTGAATGGCCGCTTCGATGGCCTCTTCGTCGTCGATCTCGGTGACGTAATCCTGCTCGACGCGCGCCAGCACGTCGGCGAACAATTCGAGCTGGCGGTAAATATCGCCGCGATCACGGTCCTCGGGTGCAGACCACGCCAAAGCGCCCACGAGTGCCGCCATTCCGGCGATCGGCGCCGCAACCCAAGCTAACCGCATCTACGTACTCCCCAGGCGGATCCCGCCCGACCAGGCCTCAACCAGCTCTGGCGCTACTTGCGGCGGTCAACCCCCGCCCGTTCAGCCAGCGCCCAGGATCGACCGCTCGTCCATCCCTGCGCACTTCAACATACAATTCCGGCGCCGACGTGTCCGAGACTGCCATTTCGCCCACAGGCTGTCCGGCGCGAACGTTCTCGCCGACCCGGGCGCTGATCGTATCCAGGCCAGTGAGAACGAGAGCGTAACCCCCATCGAAGTTAAGGATCAAGACTTGGCCGTAGCTTCTAAACGGTCCGGCATAGGTCACTTCGCCTGCGGCAGGCGAAATCACCTGCGCGCCGGCGCGCGTGCGTAGCGCGACGCCCTGGGAAGGCGAGCCGGCGCCTGTCTGCGCGCCGAACCCGCGCACGACGCTGCCCTCGGCCGGGACGAGCCATGAAGCCGGGATTACGGAGGCGCCGCCCGTGCTTGGGGTGCGGCGGCGTGCGGTAGCGGAAGCGCGCTGGGCCAAGTCGCGCAGGCTTCGCGCTTCGGCGGCGAAAGCGCGGGCGCGCCGCTCGGCGGCGGCGGCGTCGTTGGCGAGCTGCGCCTGGGCGGCGCGGCGGCGCGCGGCGAGGCTGACGAGTTCAGCCCGCTCGGCGTCGATGGCGGCATGGGCGTCGGCCAGGATGCGTTGTTCTTCGGTGATCGCCAGTTCCAGACGGCGGGCTTCAGCCAAGGTTTGGCCGCTGGCGCGTTCGCGCGCGGCGAAGCTCGGGGCCATGGCGCGCGCGGCGATGCCGGCGCGGACCGAGCGCGGCTCTGCGCGGCGGCTGGCGAAGGCGGCGCCGATCAGAGCGCGCTCGAACCCGTCCTGCGCTTCGGCGCGGCTGGCCGAGGACGCGGCGATTTCTCTCTGCAGTTGCGCCAGCCGTTCTTCAGCGGCGCTGGCGGCGGCTTCCGCTTCGGCGCGGCGGCGGCCGGAGTCGACCAAGCGGGCGTCGAGTTCGCGCACTTCGCGGCGCGCGGCGGCGGCCTCCGCGCGCAGCCGCTCGGCGCGCTGGGTCTCGCTGCGGCGGTCGCGTTCAGCTTGCGTGGCGGTGCGCGTCGTCTGCGCGTCAGCGCTTGTGATCAGGAGCGCAAGCGCCCCTGCCGCGCACGCGACGAGGGCGCGGACGCTTCGTGCGTCTCGAGCCATCAACCATACCCATCACCCGAGATCTGCTAGTCCCGGTGATAGGGAGTACCGCACAATATCGTCACGGCGCGGTAAACCTGCTCGGAAATCATCACCCGCACGAGCCGGTGCGGCCAGGTTTGGCGGCCAAAAGCCAGCTTTTCGTCAGCGTTATCCTTAATGCTTTGCGAAACGCCGTCGGCGCCGCCGATCCAGAACGTCGCGCACGGCACGCCGTCGTCGCGCCAGCGCGCGAGCTTCTCCGCCAGCTGACGCGAACTCCACTCGGCGCCGCGCTCGTCGAGCAGGATTTTGCGCGCATCATCCGGCGTGGCGCGATAAAGCGCGCTGGCTTCGGCGCGCGGATCGCCCGGCGGCTTACCCTCCACCTCGGTGAGTTCGACCGCCTTGAAGCCGAGCTGTTTTCCCGCCGCGGCGGCGCGCGCGACATAGTCGGCGCTCAGCGCAGCTTCCGGCCCGTCGCGCAGACGGCCGACCACTGCGATCTGGATGCGCAAAGCTTAGCTCGGCAGCGGCGTCGTGTGCCCGCCGGACCAGATCTTCTCGATGTTGTAGAAAGCGCGGACTTCCGGGCGGAAGAGGTGGATCACCACGTCGCCCGCGTCCACCAGCACCCAGTCCGCTTGCGGCAGCCCTTCGACGCGCACGTCCTTCACGCCGGCGTCCTTCAGCTTGCGCAGCACGTGGTCCGCGAGCGCGCCCACGTGGCGCGCCGAGCGGCCGGAGGCCACGATCAGCATGTCGGCGAAAGAGGATCTGCCGCGGATGTCGATGGAGACGATCTCCTCGGCCTTGTCGTCCTCGAGCGAGGTGAGCACGACTTGCGTCGCCGCTTCGACGTCGATCCCCGGCGCAGGCCGGTTCGGATCGCGTTCTGGCTTTCCGGCTTCGATCGCGGCCGGCGCGCGCTTCATTTCAGGCGACAGGTGCTGGGTTCCTTCTGTGACCCTGGAACAGTCAACGCTATCACTTCCGGCCGGGTTTCGCCAACTTGGCAGCCCGGGCCTTGCGCAGAGCCGTAGAAGATTGGGGATTATGGCGCGCATTCAAGTGCCGCCAGGCCTTGGGCGCGGCCATACGCTCGCTCGGCTTGGCGCCTGGGCGCGTCACCACCGCGACCGGCACAGCGTCGGCGACTTCGCGCCATTTCCGCCATTTGCGGAAGTTGGCGAGGTTGTCGGCGCCCATGATCAGCGTGAAACGCACGCCTGGATAGAGCCGTTTCAGCTTGCGGATCGTCTGGTAGGTGAATGCGCAGCCGAAGCGCTGTTCGAAATCCGTCACCAGCATGCGCGCGCCGCGCGCCTGTGTTTGCGCCGATTTCATCCGCGCGGCGAACGCGCTCGATTTCGGCTTCAGCGGATTTTGCGGCGACACCAGCCACCAGACGCGGTCGAGGTCGAGCCGCTTCAGCGCCGTCTCCGCGACATGAAGATGGCCCTCGTGCGCGGGATCGAAGCTGCCGCCGAACAGGCCGATCTTCATGCCGGGATAAGCGAGGGGGAGGCCGCGCCTCACGGCCTGATCTGCCCGTTGCCGCGTACGACGTATTTGAAGGTCGTCAGCTGTTCGGCGCCGACGGGGCCGCGCGCGTGCAGGCGGCCGGTGGCGATGCCGATCTCGCCGCCGAAACCGAATTCGCCGCCGTCGGCGAATTGGGTCGAGGCGTTATGCAGCACGATGGCGCTGTCGACGTCGCGCAGGAATTTCTCGGCCGCCGCTTTGTCCTCGGTGACGATCGCGTCGGTGTGCTGGGAGCCGTAGAGGCCGATGACGGCGATGGCTTCGTCGATATCGGCGACGGTGCGGATGGCGATGATCGGCGCGAGATATTCGGCGCTCCAATCTTCGCTGGTCGCGCGCTTCATGCGATAGACGCGCTGCGCCTCCGGTCCGCCGCGCAGCTCGCAGCCGCGTTCTTCAAGCGCCTTCGCGATCGGCGGCAGCATCGTCTCCAACACGGCGCGGTCGATCAGCAGCTTTTCGGTGGCGCCGCACACCGAAACGCGCCGCATCTTGGCGTTGACGACGATGTCGACCGCTTTCCGCACATCGGCGGCGGCGTGCACATAGGTGTGGTTGACGCCTTCGAGGTGAGCGAAGACGGGGATGCGCGCCTCCGCCTGCACCCGCGCCACCAGCGATTTGCCGCCGCGCGGCACGATCACGTCGATGGCGCCGCCGAGGCCTTGCAGCATCATGCCGACTGCGGCGCGGTCGGTGCTCTGCACGATCTGAATGGCGTCTTCGGCGAGCTGCGCCTGCCCCAACGCCTGCTGCAGCGCGCCGCCGATCGCGCGCACGCTCCCGGCGCTGTCGCTGCCGCCGCGGAGAATGATGGCGTTTCCAGCGCGCAAGGCGAGCGCCGCTGCGTCCGCCGCGACATTGGGCCGGCTCTCGAAAATCATGCCGATTACGCCGATGGGCGTGCGCACGCGGGCGATGCGCAGACCATTCGGCCGCGTCCATTCTTCCATCGTGGCGCCGACCGGATCGGGCAGCGCCGCTATCGTCTCGATCCCGGCGGCTATCGAGTCGAGCCGCGCCTCATCCAGCATCAGGCGATCGATGAAGCTTTCCGCCGGGTCGCGCTGGCGCGCCGCGGCGACATCGCGCGTATTGGCGTCGAGAATGTCGGCCTGACGCGCGCGGAGCTGCGCCGCCATCTCCCGCAGCGCCGCGCTGCGTTGCTCGCTGCTCGCTGCGGCGACCGCACGCGCGGCTTTGCGGGCGCTCTGTCCCAGCGCGCGCATTTCGTCGAACAGGAGAGAAGCGCCGTCTTCCACGTGCACACAATATGGCCGCAAGCCTGCGTCCGCGCCATGGCCTAGCTCAACACCAGGTCGTCGGCGTGCACCAAGGCCGCGCCGGCGGCGTAGCCCAGGGTCGCCGCGATCGCATCGGACCGCTGGCCCTTGATGCGCTGCGCCTCCGTCGCGTCGTAGCGGGCGAGGCCGCGGCCGATCTCGGCGCCCGCGGCGCTCACGATACGCACCGCATCGCCTTTCTCGAACGTCCCTTCGACGCGCGTGACGCCCGCCGGCAGCAGGCTCTTGCCCGCGCGCAGCGCCGCCGCTGCGCCATCGTCGATGGTGAGCGCGCCCTGCGGCGCGAGATGGCCGGCGATCCAAGCCTTGTACGCGGCCTGCGGCGAGGCGTGCGGCAAGAACCACGTCGCCCGCGCGCCCTCGCGCAGCCGCGCCAGCGGGTTCATCTCCGCGCCCTTGGTGATCGCGACGGCGCAGCCGGCGCGGGTCGCGATCTTCGCCGCTTCGATCTTGGTGCGCATGCCGCCGGAGCCGACGCCGGCTGCCGTGTTGACGCCGCCCGCCATCGCCTCGATACGCGCATCGATGTCGCGCACTTCCGGCACGAACGGCGCCGAAGCGTCGACGCGCGGATCGCGTTCGTAGAGGCCGTCGATGTCCGACAGCAGCACCAACGCATCCGCCGAAATCATTTGCGCCGCGCGTGCGGCGAGCCGGTCGTTGTCGCCGTATCGGATCTCGGCGGTCGCCACGGTGTCGTTCTCGTTGATGATCGGCACGGCGCCGAGCTCCAGCAACGTCTCCAACGTCGCACGTGCGTTGAGCCAGCGCCGGCGCCGCTCCGTATCGTCAGGCGTCAGCAGCGCCTGCGCCACGGGAATGTGGTGCCGCGCGAACGCTTCTTCGTACGCCGCCAGCAGCCGCGCCTGCCCAGCCGCCGCAGCCGCTTGCTTCTCTTCCAGCCGCAGCGTGCGCGAAAGGCCGAGCACGCCGCGTCCGAGCGCAATCGCCCCGGACGAGACGATCATCACCCGTTGTCCGCCCACGCGCGCCGCCGCCACATCGTCCGCCAGCGCCGCCAGCCACGCTCGCGCCGGCTGGCCCTCGCGCGCCAGCAATGCGGAGCCGATCTTCACAACGATGCGCTTGGCATGGTCGAGAGGGGACGCCATGCGTCATTCTTATGCGCGCGGCGGCTGCGGCGATAGGGTTGCCGGGGTTGCTCGCGCTGATCTGCGGGTTTAGGTCGGCTGCATGTTAGCCGATCTCCTTCGCCGTCTCTCCGGCCGCGCCGGTGAGGATGGCCCGCTGCCCGCCGACGATCAGCGCATCGCGGTCGCGGCGCTTCTCGTCATCGCCGCGCACGCCGACCATGATTATGCGGAAGCCGAGCGGGCGCAGATCGAGCGCGTTCTCGCCGCGCGCTACGGCTTGAGCGCCGAGGCGGCGGCCAAGCTGCGCGCCGAAGGCGAAGCGGCCGAGCACGCTTCCGTCGATCTCTACCGCTTCACCTCGGTGGTGAAGGCCGGCATCCCGCACGAAGAGCGCGCCTCGGTGATCGAAGCGATGTGGCGCGTGGTGCTGTCCGACGCCGAACGGGAGCAGCACGAGGAGGCGCTGATGCGCCGCGTCACCGATCTGCTCGGGCTCGATCCGCGTGAGAGCGTCGAAGCGCGGCGGCGGGCTCAGGCTTCGCTTTAAGGCGCCCAGTCGCTTTCCGGCTGCGCTTCCTGCGTCTCGGAGAGGCGCCGCGCGCGCAGCATGGCGGCGATCTCGTTGACGAGATCGCGCACGCCAGCGCCGGACACGCCGGAGACGAGCCGCACGTCCTTGCCGATCGTGTCGACCAGCGTGGCGCGCTTTTGCTCCGCTTCGTCCGGCGTCATCGCGTCGATCTTGTTGAGTGCGACGATCTCGGGCTTTTCGTCGAGCCCGGCGCCGTAAGCTTCGATCTCGTTGCGCACGGTGCGGTAGGCTTCCTCGGGATTCTCGCTCGTGCCGTCGATCAGGTGCACCAGCGCGACGCAGCGTTCGACATGGCCGAGAAAGCGTGTGCCGAGGCCGGTCCCCTCCGCCGCGCCTTCGATCAGCCCCGGCAGGTCCGCCATCACGAAGCGTTCGCTTTCGCCGACGCTGACGACGCCGAGATGCGGATGCAAAGTCGTGAACGGATAGTCGGCGACTTTTGGCGTTGCGCTCGACACGGCTCGCAGGAACGTCGACTTGCCGGCGTTCGGCAATCCCACCAGGCCGGCGTCCGCGATAAGCTTCAGCCTGAGCCACAGCGTACGCTCTTCCCCGGGCAGGCCAGGATTGGCGTGCCGCGGCGCCTGATTCACGGATGATTTGAAGTAAGCGTTGCCGAAGCCGCCATTGCCGCCGCGCGCGATCAGGATGCGCATGCCGGGTTTGTCGAGATCGGCGATCAGCGTCTCCTTGTCCTCCTCCAGCACTTGCGTGCCGGTGGGCACGCGCAGCGTGATGCTCTCGCCGTCGGCGCCGTGGCGGTTCTGGCCCATGCCGTGGCCGCCGGTCGAAGCTTTGAAGTGCTGCTGGAAGCGGTAGTCGATCAGCGTGTTGAGGCCATCGGCGCTCTCGATCCAGACATCGCCGCCCTTGCCGCCGTCGCCGCCGTCCGGCCCGCCGAACGGAATGAACTTCTCACGTCGGAACGAGACCGCGCCCGCGCCGCCATTGCCGGAGCGCACGTAGATTTTGGTCTGGTCGAGAAATTTCATTTATTGGGCAGTAGGCAATGGGCAGTGGGCAGTAGGGAATGTGGTGCGCCTACTGCCCACTGCCTACTGCCCACTGCCTCCCAACTCAATCGCTTTCACGCCGCCACCGCAGCGAAACGCGCTGGTCGCCGTTGCCGAGGAAGCTGGTGATCAGCACCAGCCTCGGGCGGATGGTGTACTCGATCTGCGTCTGCGCTTGGCCGAGCCCGGTGCGCGCGACTTCGACGTAGACGTTGCGCGTGAGGTAAACGCCGCCGGCGACGAGGAAGCCGCCGCTCTCGTCCTGGCGCACGTTGAAGCGGTCGAGGCCCGCCGCGGCGCGCGCCGCGTCGACAATGTCGAGCCCGGCGCGGCCGGACAGCGTCGCCAGGCTCGCCGCCAGCTGCGCCGCTTCGAGCGCGGAAAGATCTTCCACCGAGCGGCCGAACAGCACTTGCGGTAGGATCTCATCCTCCGGCAGCCCGGGATCGCTGGTGAAGCTGATCTCGGGATCGCGCGCCGTGCCGGTGAGGCGGAGGTAGGCGGTGAGGTCGGCGGTGTCGCGTGTCGCGGTCAGATTGATCTGCGCGTCCAGCGGATCGCCGTCGAAGGAGATGGTCGCCTCGTCGATATCGAATGGTTGGCCCGAGAGCGAGATCGTGCCGCGGATCGCGCGCGCCGTGCCGTAGATCAGCGGATCGGAGGCCGTGCCGCCGAGCCGCAGATTGAGCGACCATTCGGCGTCGACGCCGCGGCCGCGCGTGAACACACGGCCCGGCGCGCTGATGCGCACGTCGAGTTCGGTGCGGGCGTTGCGGCGCGGCGCTTCGGCTTCCTCCGTCTCGTCCTCATAGCCGGGCCGGTTGATCTCGATCACTTCGATAGTCGGAATGCCGGCTTCCGGATTGGCGGCGATGTCGACCTCCGCTTCGATCACGTTGAGTTCGCCGGAGAGGGTCGACTGCAGCCCCTCCCACTCCAGCGTGAGTGCGCCGCTGGCGACGGCGCGTGCATCGGGGCGATCGGCGATGCGCATTTCCTCGACAGTGACGGCGATGCGCCCTTCGCGCGGATTGGCGCTGCCGCCTGTCGCCGTGAGCCGACCGCCGCTCGGCCCGGACGCGGTGAAGTTCTCGATCGTCACGCCGCGCTGGTCGATCGCCACCCGCGCATCGAGATCGACGAGCGTGACGCCGGTGAGCTTGTCCTCGAAGCGGCCGTCGACGATTTGGACGTAGCCGTCGCCGGCGAGATAGCCTGCGCCGAACGACAGCTCGCCTTCGCCCTCGACCTCGCCCGAAAGCTGCTGATCCTGCAGCCGCGCCGCGGCCCAAAGCGAATCCGCCGGTCCGCGCATCGACCAGGTCGCGCGGCCGCGCCGCTCCGGCGCGAGCGCAATGCGGATCGGCGCCGTGCTCGTCACCACTGGCGCATCCGCCTCGAAATGCGCGACCAAGCCGTCCGTCGATGTGGCGTCCACTGTCGCGCGCAAACGGCTCGGATCGAGATCGCCGACGATGTGCATGTTGAGCCGGCCGCGTTGGCGGCCGTGCAGGCGCGCGTCTTCGAGGGTCACGTCGGCGCTGCCGCTCAAGCCGCCCCCGGCGTTCGCCAGCGTGATGCGGCCGTCGATGCGCCCGTCGGCGCGTTCGCCCCAGATCGCCGCGAGCGGCTGGATCGGCGCGTCTTCGATTTGCGCGCTGCCGGAGAGGGCGCGGCCGCGATCCTGCCACTGCGCCATCACGGCGCCGTCGCCTACGCTCATGTCGAGCGCGGCGGTCATGGCGCCATCGGCCCAGCGGATCGTCATCGGCGCGCGGGTGGCGACAGCGGCGTCCGCCAGCGTGCCGCTGCCGTTCAGCGTGAATTGCTTGGTCTCGCCCGTCAGGTCCGCGACGCCGGCGCCGCCGAAGGCGAGCGGCGCCTCGCGCAGCCGGCCGCGCAGATCGAACTGCGCCGCTATGGCGTCGAGCGGCCCTGCCGCATGCAAGGTCGCGGCGCGCACGCGCAGCTCGCCGGCGCGCGCGTCCATGATCTGCGCGTCGAGACGCAGCACATCCGGCGTGAGCGACACATCGGCGACCAGCCGTCCGCTGGCGCCGGCGACGAGGCCGTCAATCGCGCCATTCACGTCGAGTTCGGCGCTGACGCCGCGCGCGGCGATCGTGGCCGAACCTTGCGCCTGCAGCGCCGCGAGCTGCGCATCGAGTTCAGTCAGCGTGATGACGCCGTTGGCGATGCCGACGTCGGAGGACGCCGCGAACGGCTGGCCGGACACGGCGCCCGTCACGTCGGCATGGCCGCCATAGCCTTCGCCGCGCGGCGCCAGCGTGAAGTCGACCACGGGTTGCGCCACCACGACGCCGCCGGCGGCGAAGCTCGACAACGAAGCGCGCGCCGAGAGCGTCGGCCGGGCGATGCGGCCGGTGATGCGCCCGGTGGCGTCAAGCGCGCCGTCGATGCGTGCGCCGCCAATGTCGAGCGGTCCGCGCGCGCTGGCCTCGAGATCGAGATCGGTGATGCCGCGCACGATGCGGCCGGTGGCGCCGGCGCGCAAATTCGCGCCGTCGATGCGCGCATGCGAAACGGTGATGCCGCCATTCTCGTAGGCGAAGCGGCCGTCGAACCGTGGCGCCGGCCCGAGCAATTGCGGCACGACGGCCGGCGCCCCGTCGATGCGGGCGCCGGCGCCTGTCACGGCGGTGACCCAGATGCGGCGCCCGTCGCGCTGCTCCGCGATCGCGCGATAGCCGCCGCCCGCTTCGCCGGTGAGGTCGGGCGAGATCGCCGCGAGCCGGCGCACGCGCCATTCGCCGCTGAACTCGCCGCTGCCGCCATTGACCCAGCCTTGCGCGGTGGCGGCGATGGCCTCGCCGGTAAGTTCGGTGCGATCGAGTTCGAAGCGGCTGCGGTCGCGATCGTACTCGAGGCTGGCCCGCAGCCGCGCGCCGGCGAACAAGGCCGGCGCGTTCGCGGGCGCGCGCAAGTCGCCGTTGAGCGTGAAGTTCTCGTCCGTCAGCGCCGCTTCGACGGGGCCTGTCATGCGCACGCGCCGGCCCAGCGCCTCGACTTGCTGCGCGTCGAGTGTGGCGCGGATCGCCGTCGTCCCGCGCGCGCGCCGCAGTTCGCCCTCGAGCCGCGCCGCGCCGAGTTCGAACGGCGACTCGCGGGCGATGTCGGAGAGCCGCGTCGTCGTCGCGACGAAGCGGGCGGGGCCGACGAGTTCGCGTTCGTCATCGAGCGCGCCGCGGAGATCGAGCACCGCGAACGGCGTCTCCGCATGCGCCGTGAACGCGCCGACGCGTTCGCCCGAGGCGCTTATGCCGGCGCTCGGTCCGATGCGCCGCGCCAGTGCGGCGGAGCGCGGCAGCAGATCGAGCCGCGCCTGCGCGTCGAAGGACCAGGTCTCCGCGCTCCACTGCGCCTCGCCTCGCAACAGGGCCGCGTCGCCGACGAACGCTTCGTATGTCGCCGCGCCGGTTTCTGGGCCGCCTTCGCCGACGGCGGTTGCGCGCAAGCCTTGCTCCGGCACGCCCAGCGCACGCGCGAAGATGCCGCCGGGCGCGCTCGCCGCGTCGAGATTGAGTTCGTAGTCCTCGTCGGGACGGTAGGTGGCGATCAGCCGATCCGCATCGGAATCGGTGCGCCGCAGCTCGGCGGCGAGCGCCTCCAAAGATTGATCGTCGATCTCCAGCGCCAGCGTTCCGGTGAACGTCGCGGTTTGGCCGAACACCGCCTCCTGGAGCCTGATTTCGTCGACGCGGACATCGCCGAGGAAGATGTCGAACCGCACGCCGCTCGGCGGCCTTTTCTCCAGCAGCCGCGGTTGGCGCAGCACGTCGACCAAAGCGGCGCGACCGGTGCGGAGGCGGAAGGCGCCTAACAGAATGTCCTGCGGCCGCCACTCGAGCGCGACGTCGTGCGCCTCCAGCCAGACGCCCTCTTCATCTTCGATGGCGACGTATTCTGCGCGCAAATTGCCGAGCCAGCCGCCGCTGACGCCGTCGATCTGGATGCGCCCGAGCCGCCAGACACGCTGGCCGTCGGCGAGATTGTCGACCACCCAGTGCGCCGCCGGCCCGATAGCGACGATGGCGCCGCCGGCGACCAGCACGCCGCCTGCCGCATACGCCCACCACCTGCGCCGGCGCTTGGCTTTGGTCTCGGGCGGCGGCGCGGCGGCGGGGTCGTCGGGCGCGCTCATCAGAACGCCTGCCCGATGCTGATGTAGAGCGCGTAATCGTCGGCCGCGAACTCGTCGTCGAGCGGGAGGGCGACGTCGACGCGCAACGGCGCGAAGCCGAGATCGTAGCGCGCGCCGACGCCGACGCCGATGGCGAGATCGCCGGCGTCCTGCCAATCGTCAAACGCCGCGCCGGCATCGACGAAGGCGACCGCGCCCAGCCGCGCGCCGAAGCGCCAGCGCACTTCGACCGAGCCTTCGAGCAATCCTTGCCCGCCCGGCGTCAAGCCGAGCGCGACGCGATCGAGCGGGAAGATCGAGTTATAGTCGTAGCCGCGCACCGAACCGCCGCCGCCGGCATAGAAGCGCCGGTCGGGCGGCACGTCGTCGGCGTCGCCCGCCAGCGCTTCGAGCCAGCCGCCGCGGATGCGCGCGGCGAGCGTGAGCGAATCCTCGCGGCCGAAAGATTCGTAGACCCGCCCCTCGCCGATCAGACGGACGAAGCCCAGCGTTTCATCGCCCGAGGACACCGAGGGCTCCACCCGCAGATCCACGGTCGAGCCGTCGAGCGGGTCGAGCGTGAATTCCGTGGTGTCGTGGCGCAGCGCATAGAAGCCGGAGAGCACCACCGCTTCGCTGACGGGGCCAAGCAGATCATCGTACTGGCTCGCCGTCAGCGTAACGCCATAGCTGCGTCCGAGCCGCAGGCGCGTCGAAGCGTCGACGCTGGCGTAGACCGACGCGCCCGTGCGCGTGTAGGCCGCCGGCGCTTCACGCTCGACGCCGGCGCCGACGGTGACGGTGTGGCCCAAGCCCGCCGCGTGCGGGCGCGCGAGTTCGACGCTGAAATCCTGCTGCTGCTCGGCCAAGGTCGAGCCGATGGTCAGCGCGTCGGCGCGGCCGGTGAAGTTGCGCCGCGTCCACTCGCCGACGACGCCGGGACCTTCGCTGGTCGAATAGCTGACGCCGAGTTCGTAGGCGTTGCGCCGCGCCGGCTCGATATCGAGGATCACCTCACGCACGCCGTTGGCGTTCGGTTCGCCGAGCCGCGTCGACACGCGTGAGACGGCGCCGGTCGAACTCAGATCGCGGCGCAAGCGGGCGAGCGCGTCCGGCGTGTAGATGTCGCCGGTCGCCCAGTTCTGCAGATCGTCGATGAAGCCGGGGCGGAAAACGTCGGCGGGTTCGGCGCTGAGGCCGCCGAGCCGCGCGCGCGCGCCGGCGTCGAAGCGGAAATCGGCGGCGACACTTGTGGCCGCATGATCGACGACGACGCGGCGTTCGCGCGGCGTTGCGTCCGGGTAGCCGCCGCTCTGCAGCGCCGCGAGCGCCTCGGCTTCCGCCGTGAGCACCTCGCCCGCGCGCGCCGGCGCGCCGGGCGAGACGGCGCCGATCGCACGGCGCGCCTCGGCGGCCGTTCCGCTGTCGGGCGGATCGCCGACAAATTCGATTTCCGGCGCCGTGAAACTGAAGCGTGGACCGGGCGCGATCACGAGGCGCGCCGCCGGCGGTTCCTCCGTCGCTTCCGGCGTGACGGTCGCGCCGTAATAGCCTTCCGAGCGCAGCCAAACCATCGCCCGCTCGGCCGCTTCCTCGGCGATGCGCTCGGCGTCGAACAGCGATTCCGGCGGATCGCGGTCCGGCAGCAGCTCGCGCAACGTGTCGCGCATGTCCTCATCGCCGCCGTCGATGAGGACCGGCGAATCCGCCCACGCCGCACTGGGCGCGGCAAGGCTGATCGCCGCGGCCATGGCGGCGGGAAGGACCGGAAGGAGGCGCATCGCGAGCTGTCGCCAAGCTCGCGCGGCGCCGGTTAACGCATCATCAACCATAGGCGCTGGGCTGCACCCCGCGCCCGGCCGAATTCATTCACAAAATCAACCCTGCTGTCATCCCCAGGGGCCCGGTCTTGCGACGGTTTAACCCCACGGCCCCCGCGTGCGCCGGGGCGCTTCGCCCCAGGGCCCGGCCGCGGACGTCGTTGGCCGGCCGAAACGGCGGGCGATCTCGCTCAGCTTGGCGATCCGATTCTTCGTGTTCGGGTGGGTCGAGAACAAATTGTCGGCGCCGCGGCCGGCGAGCGGGTTGATGATGAAAAGGTGCGCCATCGCCGGATTGCGCTCGGCGTCCATGTTCACCCGCTGGCGCGCATAGGCTTCGATCTTCTCGAGCGCCCGCGCCAAAGCGTCGGGTTCGCCGCCGATCTCGGCGCCGATGCGGTCGGCCTCGTACTCGCGCGCGCGGCTGATCGCGAATTGCACCAGCGAGGCGGCGATCGGCGCCAGCAGCATGATCAGCAGGCCGACGATTAGATTGCGGTCACGGTCGCCGAAGAAGAGGGCAAAGTTGGCGAGCATCGCCACGGCGCCGGCGATGGTCGCGGTGACGGTCATCGTCAGCGTGTCGCGGTTCTTCACGTGCGCCAGTTCGTGCGCCATCACCCCGCGAATCTCGTCGCGGGACAAAAGTCCCAGCAGCCCGCTCGTCGCGGCGACCGCCGCGTGCTCGGGGTCGCGGCCGGTGGCGAACGCGTTCGGCTGCGGGTTGTCGATGATGTAAACCTTCGGCGGCGGCAGCCCGGCGCGCTCGGCCAGCATCAGCGTGTCTTGAAGGTAGGCCTGCACGCGCGGATCCGGGTGGCGCGGATCGACCTCCTGCGCCCGGAAGTGCCGCAGCACCATCTTGTCGGCGTTCCAGTAGGCGAACAGGTTCATGCCGGCCGCGATCACGAGCGCGATCAGCATGCCGGCCGTGCCGCCGACCAGATAGCCCACCGCGCCGAACAGCGCGGTCATGGCGGCCAGAAGCATGTAGGTCTTGAGATGGTTCATCGATCTCCTCACGTGCGTTATGATATCGAGAGCGCCGGAGCCCGGTTCAATGAGTGAGAACAGCGAAACCAAGCGCAAGCTGACGCCGGAGGCCGAGCGCGCGCTGGCCGAAGCGGCGGCGCGCCGCGCCGAGGCTGAGAAGTTGGCCAAGGAAATTGGCGGCCCGTCCGGCCCGGAACCCACCCGCTACGGCGATTGGGAGCGCAAAGGCATAGCCGTCGACTTCTGATTAATTTTGTCCATCTGTGGCGAAGTTCGCTCGCCGCGCGCGAAGCGCCTTTCCGTCGCCGCACCGGTGCGCGAGAGTGCCCGCCTTACGATCGGAGAAGCTCCATGCGCGCGCTCGCCTTTCTTGCCGCTTTCGCGCTCGTCGCCGCGCCTGTGCTGACCGCGCCTAGCCTCGCCTACGCCGATGGCATCGAGCGCCCGCGCCAGCCGCGCCCGCGGCCGCGTCCCGCGCCGCCGCGCGAAGCGCCGCCCCCTGCGCCTGTGCCGCTCGCGCCGGCCGGGCCCGAAACGGTGACGCTGTCCGATTCGTTCTTCGTCGTCGGCGGCGGGGTCGGCGTCGATATCGGCGGCGGCTCGTATTCGAGCACGACTGTGATCATCCGCGGCGGCCGCGCCCACGCATCGGCGTTCGCGTTTGCCTCGGCTCGGGCCAGCGCCCACGCCGGCGGGCGGGGCCATGGCGGCCACGGCTGCGGCGGCTGCCGTTAGGGCGCCCGCTAACCAAAGCACAACGCCTCAGGGCGCATGCATTTGCCCCGCTGGATGAAAAGGCGTAAACGCGCGGCCCGACGCTAGGACCCCGTGTCCGCCCCATAGGGGAAAACTTCATGGCGCAGGCCCCGGCCGAAGCGCCCCAGCCGAACACGTCAGGAAGCGGCGCCGATGGCGGCGGCCGCGGCCGCGCGCTCGGGCACGGCGGCTTCTGGACGCTTCTGCTTGGCTCGATCGGGGTCGTCTATGGCGACATCGGCACCAGCCCGCTTTACGCGCTGCGTGAGTGCCTGCGCATTGTCACCGACGATTTCGCTCGCGCGCCGGAGCGCAATGAAGTCATCGGCATCGTCTCACTGATCTTCTGGGCGCTGATCATCGTCGTCACGATCAAGTCCGTCTTTCTGCTGCTTCGGTTCGACAACAAGGGCGAGGGCGGCACGCTCTCGCTGATGGCGCTGGTGCGTCGCGCGTTCGACAGGCGCACGGCCGTGCTGCTTGGGCTCGGCATGCTGGGCGCGGCGCTGTTCTACGCCGACGCGATGATCACGCCGGCGGTGTCGGTGCTTTCATCGGTCGAAGGTTTGAAGGCGGTGCCTGGTATCGGGCGCTATCTCGATCCTTGGATCCTGCCTATCGGCATCGTCATCCTGATCGCACTTTTCGTTGCGCAGAGTCGCGGCACCGCGCGGATCGGCGCGCTGTTCGGCCCGATTACGCTGGCTTGGTTTCTCACCATGGCCGCGCTCGGCTTGGTGCACATCTTCGACGATCCCGGGATTGTCATGGCGCTGTCGCCCCTGCCGGCGCTCGCGTTCTTCGTCAGCCACGCCGGGCTCTCCTTCGTCGTGCTCGGCGCGGTTTTCCTCGCCGTCACCGGCGCGGAAGCGCTTTACGCCGACATGGGCCATTTCGGCCGCCGGCCGATCAGCCGCGCCTGGGTGTTCATCATCCTGCCGTGCCTGACGCTGAACTATCTCGGTCAAGGCGCGCTTGCGCTGTCCGACCCGACGACGCTCGAGAACCTCTTTTTCATGCTGCCGCCAGACTGGGCGAAACTGCCGGTCGTATTGCTGGCGACCTTCGCCACCGTGATCGCCAGCCAGGCCGTCATCACCGGCGCTTTCTCGATCACGCAGCAAGCGATCCAACTCGGCATCCTGCCGCGCATGGAAATCCGCCGCACGTCCGAGACGCAGGCCGGGCAGATCTTCATGCCGCAGGTGAATTGGCTGATGCTCGCTGGGGTGTTGATCCTGTTGCTCGCGTTCGGCTCGTCCGAGCGCCTCGCGGCCGCTTACGGCATCGCCGTCTCGGGCGAGATGGTTGTCTCCACGGTGCTTGTCTTCCTGGCGATCTGGAAGCTGTGGAAGCGCCCGGCCTGGCTCGCGGCGCTGATCTGCATTCCGTTCCTGCTGATCGAGGCGACGTTCTTCTCGTCGAATATGCTGAAGGTCTGGAGCGGGGGCTTCGTGCCTTTGATGCTCGCCGCCGGCCTCGTGATCGTCATGTGGACTTGGGTGCGCGGCACGCGGCTGCTCACCGAGACGGTTCGCCGCGACGAGCCGCTGGCGAAGCTGTTCGAGACGCTCTCGCACCACCCGCCGCATCGGGTGCGTGGCGCGGCCATCTTCCTTACCGGCGATCCCGACGTGGCGCCGGCGGCGCTGATGCACAATTTGAAGCACAATCAAGTGCTGCATGAGCAGATCATCATTTTGACGGTGAAGACGATCAACGCGCCGCGCGCGCCGGAAGGCGAGCGGGTCAAGGTCGAGGACTTCCTGCCCGACGTGAAGCGCGTGACGCTGACGTTCGGCTTCATGGAAACGCCGAACGTCGTCAAAGCGCTGACCGAAGCGCGCAAGCACGGCCTCAAGTTCGACATCATGAAAACGAGCTTCTTCCTCTCGCGCCGCACTATCGTGCCGAGCGAAAAGAGCGGCATGCCGCTCTGGCAGGATCACCTCTTCATCTTCCTCGC
Organism: Vitreimonas sp.; assembly: GCF_035627415.1. GTDB lineage: Bacteria > Pseudomonadota > Alphaproteobacteria > Caulobacterales > Aquidulcibacteraceae > Vitreimonas. The sequence continues at coordinate 193,534 of NZ_DASPLU010000038.1, forward strand.
CCGCAACGCCACTAACGCCACCGACTTCTTCCACATCCCGTCCGGCCGCGCGGTGGAGCTCGGCAACCAGGTGATGGTGTAACGGTCGCTCCGCCGCTGCTTCTGTGGCATAGTGCGGGCCATGCTTGGCGAATGGCTCCCTTGGGCGCTGGTTGGCGTCATGGCGCTGTTTTCGGTGGCGGCGCTGTTGCGTACGCCGGCCGACGCGCCGCTGCCCATGCAATGGGGGCTCGATGGTCAGCCGACTTGGCGCGCGCCGCGCATGATCGCGCTATTCTTCCCGCCGGCGCTGGCGGCGCTCATTCTCGTTTTTCTGTCCGTGGTGACGGGCGATGCTCCCGCTCCTGCATATTTGCCAGTGATCATCGCCCTCATTTTCGTGCTCGTGCACACCGTCTATCTGGTCTTCGCGTTACGCGACATCGAGCGCCGCGAGCGCAAGCGGGGGAGGTAACAATGAATGTTTGGGTCAAGCTGCTGCTCGCGCTGCTCATCGGAGCGGCGGTAGGCGCGGCCTGCGGCTTCATCGCCGGCATGTACGAGATGCCGGTCGCCGCGGTGGGCGGGGCAGCCGGCGGGATTTCTGCGGGGCTCATCGTCACTCTGTTGCGCGACAAGAAGAGCGCATAAGACCGCGTTGCCAGGCGAGGCGGATGGCTTAGCATGAGCGGCGCGAGAGGAGCCGCGTTTGACGTCCGCCGACCTGGGTTCATTGCAGCAGCGCGCAGCCGCCGGTGACGCGCGCGCGCAGTATGAGCTGGGCTCGCTGCTGCTGGTTGGCCGCGGCGCGCCGTGGGCGCCGGAGCAGGCGTACAAGCTGATCGACGCCGCCGCCGCGCAGGGCGAGGCGAACGCGCTGCAGCTCGCGGCGGTGCTGGCCGCGCTCGGCGAAGGGCGGTCCCAGGATTGGGCGGAGGCGCACGATCTGGTCGCGCGCGCGGCGCAAGCGGGGGATGCGCGCGCGCAAGGCCAGCTCGCGCTGCTCGGCGCGCCGTTCGAAGCGCAGGCGTGGCTCGCCCCGCCGCAGCCCAAGCAGCATTTCGACGCGCCGCGCGTGCTGACGTTCGAGCGCTTCATCTCGCCCGAGACCTGTGAGTGGATCCGCAACATCGCCGCGCCGCGGCTCGAAGCAGCGCGGGTGAAGAACCCCGAGCGCGGCGGCGCCAACGCGGACAGCTACCGCAGCAATACCGGCATGGGTTTGAGCGTGCTCGACACCGATCTCGTCGTGCAGCTTGTCCACGCCCGCATCGCCCGCGCCATCGGCGTGCCGGTGCGTCAGCAGGAGCCGACCAACGTGCTGCACTACGAGCCGGGCCAGGAGTACAAGCCGCACTTCGATTTCATCGATCCCGGCGTCGCCCACTTTGCACAGGAAGTGCAGCGGCTCGGGCAACGCATCGTCACCTTCCTGATCTATCTGAACGACGACTATGAAGGCGGCGCCACCGCGTTTCCGCGGCTCAATTGGAGCTTCAAGGGCAGGCAAGGCGATGCGCTCGCGTTTTGGAACGTCACCGACGGCCGGCCCGATCCGCGCACGCTGCACGCCGGCGCGCCGACCACGCACGGCGTCAAATGGCTGTTCTCCAAATGGGTGCGCGACCGCGCGCTGCCGTTGGTCTGAGCGAGGCTGAACGATGGATCCGCGCCTCTCCAAACCCAGCGCCGCGCCGAGCGATCCGCGCACGCAGGTGCGCCAGGCGCATCTCATGCTCACCGGCAAGCTGCCCTCCTTCGGCGATCAGGCGATCAAGCTGGTCGAAGCAGCCTGCGCGCAGAAATCGGCCGAAGCGCTGCTCTATCACGCCGCGCTCGCCGCCCGCGGTCACGGCCGGCCGCAGAATCTCGACGACGCTTTCGCCTACGTCGCCGAAGCGGCGGCGCTCGGCGATACGCGCGCCAAAGGCCAACTGATGGCGCTCGGCGGCAAGCTCGATCGCGAGGCCTGGTTCGCCCCGGTCGAGATGCGCCAGCATCACGCTGCGCCGCGCGTGTTCACGGTCGACAATTTCCTGTCCAAGCCGGTCTGCGCCTGGCTGATGAAGCAGGCCAAGAAGAACCTTCAGCCTGCACCGGTGCAGCTCGCGGCGCGCGGCGGCGCGTTCGCGGTGGAGGGCAGCCGCTCGAACACCGTCGCCGGCTCGCACGCGCTGCAGCCCGATCTCGTCATGCAGCTCGTCAATCTGCGCATCGCCGCCGCGATAGGCGCGCCGCTGGCGCAGCAGGAGCCGACCAACGTCCTGCACTATGCGCGCGGTGAACAATACGTCCCGCATTTCGACTTCTTCACCGAAGCCGAGGAAGCTGGCTTCGCGCACGAGCTGCGCACAATCGGCCAGCGCATCTGCACCGTGCTGGTCTATCTCAACGACGGCTACGAAGGCGGTGAGACCGATTTTCCGCGCCTCGGCTGGCGCTTCAAGGGCAAGCCGGGCGATGCGCTGATCTTCTGGAATCTTTCCACCCACGGCCAGCGCGAGATGGACTCGCTGCACGCCGGCCTGCCGGTCACGAAGGGCGAGAAGTGGCTGCTCTCGAAATGGGTGCGCCAGCGGCCGGTGCCGTTGATTTGACGCCGCCGCTGTGAAAGGAAGGCCGCGTTTTCGCGCAGGACCTCCGAGCCCCCAATGACGCAGCCCAAAGTCAAGAAAGTCGTGCTCGCTTATTCCGGCGGCCTCGACACCTCCATCATCCTGAAATGGCTGGAGGAGACCTACGGCTGCGAGATCGTCACCTTCACCGCCGATCTCGGCCAGGGCGAGGAGCTGGCGCCGGCGCGCGAGAAGGCGCTGAAGATGGGCGTGAAGCCCGAAAACATCTTCATCGACGACCTGCGCGAAGAGTTCGTGCGCGACTTCGTCTGGCCGATGTTCCGCGCCAACACGCTCTACGAAGGCCAATACCTGCTCGGCACCTCGATCGCGCGCCCGCTGATCGCCAAGCGCCAGATCGAGATCGCCAACCTCGTCGGCGCCGACGCCGTCTGCCATGGCGCCACAGGCAAGGGCAACGATCAGGTCCGCTTCGAAGTCAGCTATTACGCGCTGAAGCCGGACGTGAAGGTGATCGCGCCGTGGCGCGAATGGGCGTTCGAGGGGCGCCCGGCGCTGCTGGAGTACGCGCGCAAGCACAACATCCCGATCGCCAAGGGCAAGGAGCAAGCCGCGCCGTTCTCGATCGACGCCAATCTGCTGCACACATCGAGCGAAGGGCTCGCGCTCGAAGATCCCGACGTCGAAGTGCCGGAGATCGTCACCAAGCGCCAAGACCGCCGCACGATCACGCCCGAAGAAGCGCCCGATCAGGCCGAAACCGTGACGCTCAGCTTCGAGCGCGGCGACCTCGCGGCGATCAACGGCAAGCCGATGAAGGCGCACGAGCTGCTGGCGGAGCTGAACCGGCTCGGTTCGAAGCACGGCGTCGGCGGGCTCGATCTGGTCGAGAACCGCTATGTCGGCATGAAGTCGCGCGGCTTCTACGAAACGCCCGGCGGCACGATCCTCTGGCACGGCCATCGCGCCATCGAACAGATCACGCTCGACCGCGGCGCCGCGCACCTCAAGGACGAGCTGATGCCGCGCTACGCTTCGCTCATCTATAACGGCTTCTGGTGGACGCCCGAGCGCCTGATGCTGCAGGCCGCGATCGACGCCAGCCAGGAGAGCGTCACCGGCGACGTGAAGCTGAAGCTCTACAAGGGGGGCGTCCGCACCATCGGCCGCTCTTCGCCATACTCGCTCTACTCCAAGAGCCTCGTCGGCTTCGACGAAGCCGGCGGCTACAACCAGGCCGACGCCGAAGGCTTCATCAAACTCAACGCGCTGCGCCTGCGGATTCTGGCGGAGCGGGATAAGAAGCGCGGGAAGAACGAGTAGGAGGGCGCCATGAAGCGAAAGTTGTGGGTGTTGGCGATGCTCGCCGGCGTGGTCTTGTTCGCCGGACTCGCCATCGTCATGGTGGCCGGCGTTCCCATCGGGGATGGCCGCGTGATCTACTCGCGCGGAATCTGGCCGATCATTTCAGTACTGACGGCAGGCGCCTGCGCCGCCGGCATTTTCATGAAGCCGCGCGAGTTTCGCGAAGCCATGCGGCCGGTCGAGCCGGAGGTGAAGGAAGCTGCCTGGCTCGCCGAGTTCCGGCGCGATCGCCCGCCCGAACGCTGATCACTCCGCCGTCAGCGCAGCTTAGGCGCGTTTCAGCACTGCGTTCCCTGGTTGCCCTCCACTGTGGAAACGAGCGCCGGCCAAAGCGCGCTTATTGCTCCGGCGCAAATTGCGTCGCGCCCGATGTCGGCCGATCCAGATAGCCCTCGATCACGCGCGCGATATCAGGGCCTTGTCCGAAATTGTAGTGCGTGTAGCCCGGCACGATCGCAAGCCGCGCGCGCGAGAATTGCGGCTCTCCCGTCCAACCGGCATCGCGCACGCCGCCGCCGAACAGGGCAAAGAAGTCCGCGATATGCCGCGTTGAGACCGCGTCGTGGTCGGCGAACAGCAGCAGCGTCGGCATGCGCAGCTGCGCAATCTCGGCGCGCCAGTCGTAGTCCTTCCTCATCAGCTCGCCCATTCGGTCGAGCAAGAGCGGAAACTGGTCAGGATGCGGCGCGACTTCGGCATAGCGCGCGTACAGCGGCGTTTGCTGCATCATTGGCGCTTGCGCCGAGCTCACGGCCTCCATCCCTTGCAGAACTTCGGGATACCAGCCGTCACGCTCCGCCGCAGTGGAGATGACAATGAGGTTGCGCACCATCTCCGGATGTTGGATCGCCATGCGGATCGCCGCATCACCGCCGTGCGAGTAGCCGGCGACGTCAGCTCGGGCGATATTCAAATGGCGCAGCACCGCGGCGACATCGTCGCCGTTGCGCTCGTGACTCATCGGCGTTTGCCGCAGCGCCGTGCGGCCGTGCCCCTCGAGATCGATGCCAATGACTTGGCGCTCGCGCGACAGCGGTCCGATCGTTTGAGCCATCGAGCTGATGTCCATCAGTCCGCCCGCCATCACCACGATCGGCTCGCCCCTCCCGTAGATCTCGTAATAGACGCGCAGGCCTTCTGCGCCTTCGGCATACCCGGATCGCGCAGGCTCGAGCGGCACGTTGACCTCGGGTTCCGCTTGCTCCCGCGCGCAAGCGGAGAGCAGGGCGGCAGTGATGACAGTCAAGAACGCACGGCGGATCATTGGCGTCTCTCCAGGCTGGCGTCTTGAGTTAGGACGAATGGCGCGCGGGGAAACCGACAGGGAGCGGCGCCGCGGCGCGCGCCATGGGGCGCTGCGCCTCACGCCCGCCTGAACTGCATCTCCCAGTTCACTTCCCACGTCTGGCCCCCATCGGCTGAGAACGCTTGCTCCCAGCGCGGCGAAGTCGTGCGCGTGTCGGTCCAGCGGAAGCGCACCTTGATCGGCTGGCCGTTCAGCGTGTCGTCGCCAGTGAATTCGCCGACGCCGTCGACGAACCCGCCGCGGACCGGCGGTTCGATCGTCGCCGGATAACGCTCGTCCAGCCACCAGATCGACCATTGCCGCGTCTCGCGGTTGAACGCGCGCACGCCCATGGCGCGGTAGGCGCCGGATGGAATCTCGACAACGTTGTCGTCGACATTGCCGAAGCCGCCCATCGTCTTGCGCATTTCGCACCAGCCGTCGAACGCCTCCCACTCGGTGCTGCCTACGAGCCGGCCTTTGAGCCGCCGATGGCGCACGTTCCAGGCGCCCTCCAGCCAATCCCAATCATGCGCATGCGCGGCCAAATCCCGATCTTCAGACATTGCTTCTTCTCCCGTCGCTGCGCTGGCGCAGCCTGCGAGCGCGAGCACCGCGGCGGCGCCGGCCAGGCCGGCGCGGCGGGTTATGTGTGATGCAGCGGTCATGAGCGCTCTCCATTTCTGACGGTGAAACTGATAGCGGGCTATACCTGTCATCGAATGTCAGGTATTTACGGCTAAGCTGAAAAAATGCGCTCCAGCCGTCTACTCTCCATCCTGCTCATGCTGCAGTCGCGCGGGCGCATGAGCGCGCAGGCGCTGGCGGAGGAGTTCGAGGTATCGGTCCGCACCATTTATCGCGACATCGATAATCTCAGCGCCGCCGGCGTGCCGGTCTATGCCGAGCGCGGCCGCGACGGGGGCTTCGAACTGCTCGACGGCTATCGCACCCAGCTCACCGGCCTCACCGCGAGCGAAGCCGAAGCGCTGCTGTTCGCGGGCCTTCCCGGCCCCGCCGCCGATCTCGGCTTGGCCGACGCGATGGCGGACGCGCAGCTCAAGCTGATGGCGGCGCTGCCGCGCGAGAAGCGCGAGAGCGCCGAACGCATCGCCTCGCGCTTTCACCTCGATCCCGTCGGCTGGTATCAGCATGCGGATCGCGCCGAATTGCTGCCGGCGCTCGCGGCGGCGGTTTGGACCTCGCAGCGCATCCGCGTGCGCTATGAAAGTTGGAAGGGGATCGTCGAGCGCGACCTCGATCCGCTCGGCCTCGCGCTCAAGGGCGGCGTCTGGTATCTGGTCGCCCGCGCCGGCGGCAAGCCGCGCACCTATCGCATCTCCAACATCCGCGCACTCGAGACGCTGAGCGAGAGCTTCACCCGTCCGCGCGATTTCAAGCTCGCTGAATATTGGAAGGCCTGGGCGCAAGATTTCGAGGCGCGGCTCTATAAAGGCAAAGCGCGCGTGCGGGTCTCGGCCGTGGGCATGAAGGCTCTCTGCGCGCTCGCGCCCGCCGTGCAGGAGATGGCCTCGCGCACGGCCGGGCGCGCCGACAAGCACGGCTGGCGCGAAGCGGAGATTCCGATCGAAAGCGTCGACCACGCCGCGCGCGAACTGCTGAAACTCGGCGCCGAAGCAGAAGTCCTCGCGCCGCCGGAGTTGCGCAAGCGCATGGGGGAGGCCGCGGCGGCGCTGGGAGCAATTTACGCCGAGGATGGCAAACGTCGGCGTCCTCGTGCGAGGAGGGCTGCGGCGTAGTACGTTTTCTGCTATCGTCAGCTCCCATGGCCGCTGACGACCTCTACGATCGCGACTTTTACCTCTGGACCAAGGCCCAGGCGGATGCCTTGCGCGCGCGCGGCCGCGGCTCGAACCAGATCGATTACGATGTGCTCGCCGACGAGGTGGAAGACATGGGGCGGGCCGAACGCAACAAGGCGGCGAGCCTGACTACGCGGATCATCCAGCATCTATTTTACCTCGCATGGTCCCACCAGACGCTGCCGCGCGGCGGTTGGCGCGCAGAAGTTCGCGTGTTTCGCGATGATCTGGAGCGGACGCTGACGCCCACCATTCGCGCCAAAATCGAGAGCGACCTCGAAGACCTGCACCAGCGCGCTCTTCGCGCCGCCGAAGATGGATTCGCCTCCTACGAACCGGAGGCGCCGCGAGACGTCACATTGCGTTGGTCGTTCGCGCAAATTTTAGGGGAAACGGATGATCCGCTCGGCCAAGCCTGAGCCCTCTATCCCCGCGCTTTTCCCGAAAAAGCCCGTGCAATCAAATGCCGGAAAGAAATCTATCCTACACCTGAAAAGCTGAGCGATAATGGCCTCATCCTTCGCACGGGAGGTCTCGTTGCTAGCCGGGCATCCAGACGCGAAGGACGCGATTGAGCGTGAAGCTGCGCTCACGTTTCTCAGCGTGCTGGGAGCGTGAATGCGGCTGAAGCCCGCGGGAGAGCAGCGAAGGCGCTAACCGCGGGAGCATACGGGCGCCGCTGAAGGCGGCGGCGCCGCACGCGGTCGGGGACCGATCCAGGAGAGTGAAACACCTCCCCGTGACGGCCCGATCGAAAACGATCGCGACAGGGCGCGTGGTTCGCGCACAGCCAGTCGCAAGACTGGATGACTACTCGCTCGGCGCAAACCACGCGCCCTGCCTCCCAACTCCGGAAGCGCCGCGCGCTGTCCGGTCAGCAGCGCTCTTTCTCAAGTCCGGTGTTGAAAGGCGCGAGAAAGCGCGAGCCGGAGCAGCGCGCGCACTGTCTCGGCGCGCAGGACCATCGGTATCGCAAAGGTCACGCCAGTTCGCGATAGCGATAGCGATTGCGAATCTCGCGGTTGAAGTAGCTGCCCTTGGCGAAAGCGCCGCGCAAAGATTGGTGAACTTCGGGCGGCACGCCTTCGTAGACGTAGCGGCGTCCTGTCACGAACGTCACCTGCAGCTCCCAGCGCTGCGCGTCATATGCGAATGTCTTTATGACGGTCGAGGGCATATGGAAGAAGGGGCGCGCCCGCGAGCGCAGGCGCGCTCACGGATCAAGTCCAGTACTGATCGACGCGATAGAAGGCGTAGCTCTGGTCGCGATAGGCGATGCCGTCGTTGCGGGTGAGCTCTTCGAGCGTGTCGCTCGGCGCGGCCTTCAGCTCTTCTTCCGTGTACGGCACGACATAGGCGTCCTCGTCCTCGTCATAGTCGAGCACGGCCCACGGCAGCGGATGGAATTTCTCGCCCATCTTCAAGACGCCGCCGAAACCGACGACGGCGAACAGGATCGAATTGCTGAGCTTGTCGAGAACAAGGTCTTCGACGACGCCGATCTTGTCGCCACTGGTGCTCTTGACCGGCGTGCCGATCACCTTCTTGGCGCGGATCGCGGTTGAATGGCCGGATGCTGTGGGCATGGGCTCGCTCCTCTCTTGGGATGGAGCCCGCTCAACCTTCGTGCGCCCGCGCCTGTTCCGTCAGAGCACCAGGCCGTAGAGCACCGCGCCGTAATGGCCGGCTGCGCCGATGATCACGCACGCGTGCCACAGCGCGCGGCGGAACGGGATGGCGTGATTGAGATAGAGCAGCACGCCGCCGGAATAGGTGACGCCGGCGACGACAAGCATCGCGACCGCCAGCGGCGGCAGCGTCGGCACGGCGGGGCCGAGGATGATCACCGCGAGCCAGCCGAAGGCCAGATAGATGAAGCTCCAGGCGCGGTCGGAGAGCTCGGGGTAGAACACTTTTCCCGCAGCGCCGGCGAACGCCATCATCCAGATCGCCGCCGTCACCGCGATCGCGAATTGCGGCGGCAAGAGCTGGATGGTGAACGGGGTATAGGAGCCGGCGATCATCAGGAAGATCGCCGCCTCGTCGATGCGCCGCAGCACGCGGCGATACGGGTTGGGCTTGGTCAGATTGTAGACGGCGGACGCCGCGAGCATCGCCATCATGCACATGGCGTAGATGGCGCCGGCGGTCGCCATCGGCACGCCGCGATTAACCAGGGCGACAGAAACCAGAAGGCCGCCGCCGATCAGCGCCGCGAGGATCCCGACCGCGTGAACGATGCCGTCCGCCGCGTGCTCTACCCGGTTGGGATAGTGCTCGGCGAGTTCGTGTTCATCAGCGGTCAATAGATCCGATAGCGCCATACCTGTTGCGTCTCTTGTCGTTGTTGAGGTGCGAAATGGGACGCGCCTCCACCCGATATAGTTCCTCCGCATTAACGCCCGATGATTCCAACGCGTTTTTTCAGCAACACAAGCGCGTGAGCGCGCGGCGCAAGTGCAACGTTCACCATGCGCGCGGAGCGCGTTCGCGTGTGGCGCGATTTTCGCACGCTCGGCGCTCATGCGTGCCAATCGTCCCAATGCGGAAACGCTGCGCGCCGAAGCGCGAGTGCTCACGACGGCCGGGGTTATCCTGCTTGCCGCCGGCTTCCCGATGACGCTCCTGCTCACGGCGCAGGCGCTGACCTCGGACGGGGCGTCCCCGTTCGTGCCGCTCGCCGCCGGCGCCCCGCCGATCATGCTCGGCTATCTCGCCTGCCACTTCGCCTCCGCCCGCATGGCGAAAGCGAAGCTGCTCGAAGCGGGGCGCTGAGCTGAGCGCTGCGATTTTGCGCGACTGCGCGCGATGACTTCAACGCGCGCTGACGGCTTCGCGTGCCGCACCACGCTGAAATGTGCGGCCTTTTATGGTTAATACGCCGACGCTTGGCAGCCTCTCGGCGCGATTGCTAGCCGCGCTTAAGTATTGACGCTGTAATGACGGATCAGTCAGGCTCGAACACTGAGGAACTGAAAGGACAGCCGAGGCGTCTGTTAAGCAAGAGATAGAAGGCGACATGCGGCACGACGAGCTAACACTGCGTCTCAACGGCTGGCGATTGGCTACTGCCGAAGTGCTCTATTACATGCCGGACCATCCTTCCGTGCTGCAGAGCTTCATGTGGCAGACTTTGGACCTCGCGCCCGAATATCCGCGCATCCACAAGTTCCTGGATTTCTGGCGCCGCGAGATCGACGCCGTGATCCATTCTGTCCGCTTGGCTAGCGGCGAAACGCTCGCGCCGCCCAAAATCAGCGCAGCTGGTCCCATTCTGCACCACTGACTTCACTTGTTTGCGATTGGCGCGGTGAACCACAGTTCACCATATTGCGTTGGGCAAGGGACGAGATGGAGATCCCCATGCGAGCGCTTCTGCTCGCGGCCGCGGCTGGGCTTTTGGCAGCGTGCGCGACCGCGACCCCGTATCAGCCAAGTGCGGCGAACAACGCCTACGGCTTCTCCGAGCAGCAGATCGAGAACAACCGCGTCCGCATCACGTTCCGCGGCAACACGCTGACGGAGCGCGAGACGGTCGAAACCTATCTGCTCTACCGCGCCGCCGAACTCACGCTGCAGGGCGGCTACGATTATTTCATCGTCGCTAACCGCGACACCGAAGAGCATTCGCGGCTGCAGTCGACCGGCCCTTATCGTCCGCGCTTCGGCTTCGATTATTGGTACTTCTCGCCGCGGCGCGGCTGGAGCCCGTGGTACGATCCGTTCTGGGATGAACCGTCCAGCTATCGCGAAGTGACGCGCTACGAAGCGATGGCCGAAGTGGCGATGTTCCGCGGTCCGAAGCCAGCGAACGATCCAAATGCGTTCGACGCGCGCGAAGTGCAGCAGAACCTGCAAGGCCGCATCGTCCGTCCGCCCGCGAGCTAAGATGACGGGCTAAGGTCCCTCGACCGCAATTCCGCGCTGGCGCAGCAGATCGACGACGCTGTCTTCACCGACGAGGTGCGCTGCGCCGACGGCGATGAAGACGCGTCCCGATCCGGCGAGCCGGGCTTCGATCTGATCGGCCCAGTCGCGATTGCGCTCGAGGATCACGGCTTCATGGATGCCGCGCCCCGCCGCTTGCCATTCGGGAGCAAGCAGACGCTCCAGCGCGTCGACATCGCCGCGCGCCCAGGCTCGATCCATCGCGTCCATCGCGGCAGGTCCCGCCTCGATGTCCGCCAGCGTCAGCTGCAGGAAGCGCATCTCGTCCGCGGCAGAGAGCTCGGCCAGCACGCGCACTTGTTGCGCCGGCGTCTCCAGATGGCTGACGCGCATGCGCCGCCGCTGCGCCTGCCCCAGCAACGCGGCCTCGACGCCCGCTTCCGGCCGATGTCCGGCCCGCAGCGCCGCGGCGTACGACAGCTGCAGCGCCGTCAGCCATGGCCGCTGCCGGTCGAGCAGGCCGAAATCGAGCCCTAGGCGATCGGCGGCGTCATGCAGCGCCGCCTCTTGGCTGGGAAGCAGCCGCTGCGACAGCCGCTCGCCTTCCGGCAGCGCGCCCAGACGCCGCGCCAGCGATGCCAGTTCGGCCGAAGCCGCTTCCCCGGTGTCGGTCTCGGTCACCAGCTCTTCGGCCGCGCCGAACGCCGCCTCGAAGCGAGGGCCGCGCCAGCGTAGGTCCGGCGGCAACAGGTGCACCGTGCCGTAAAGCCAGATTTCGCTGTCGGCGTCGGCAATGCGCCAGATCGCCGGCTCGCCCCGGTTCTCGGGCGCCTCGCAGGCGGCGAGGGCGAGCGCCGCGGCGGCGAGCAGGGTGGTGAATAAAGTGCGCACGCCTCCTGCGTCGCGGAGAGCTTGGCGCTTGGCAAGGCTCGCCTTTGCCGCAAAGCTCGGCTATGAGGCCTGCCGTCCCGCACCCATAGCTCAGCTGGATAGAGCGCTGCCCTCCGAAGGCAGAGGTCAGAGGTTCGAATCCTCTTGGGTGCGCCAGTTCACTATAAGTGCGCCTAGGCCAGCCCGGCCGCCGCCTCGCGAGGCCGAAGTAAGGCGTCGATGCCATGCACCACGCCATTGGCGGCGCCCAGGTCCGGCTTGATCACCCGCGCAGCGTTCACGCGCAAACCCGAGCGTCCGTCAATGATCACGTCTCCGCCGGCTTGCATCACCGCGCGTATGCGTTTGTCGGCGAACCGTGACGCCGCCACACGGCCGGCGGCGATGTGATAGCCAAGCACGATGTGCAGCCGCTCGCGGTCTCGGCGTAGGAAGTTGTCGAGCGCCACCGCGGACATGGTGTTGAACGCGGCATCCGACGGCGCGAACACGGTGAACGCGCCTGCGCCTTCCAGCTTGTCAAAGTGATCGCTCGCGCGTAGCGCCGCGGCGAACGTGTAGAAGCCCGCACGGTCGGCGACGCTCACAACGGATAGTCCAGCCATTCCTGATATCCTCACTGCGCGTCGTAAGCATCCCGCGCTTTGACATACTCGTCGTAGAGTTCGCGCAGCCGCGAGCCGGGCTCCCCCGTCGCGCGGCCATGAAAGCGCGCTAGTCCGGCCTCCCGTTCGCCGAACACGGCGGCGACTTCAGCCATCCAGGCCTTGTCCGCCGCTGTGGCCGCCTGCAGGAGCCGGAGCTTGCTCATGCCGTGCTCTGCAAGCGCTTGATCTCCTCGCGCAGACTTTTCTCATCAAACACCGCGCCGGTCTCGGTATCGCGGATGCGGATGAGACGCATGCCGCGACGCTCCAGCCCGACGGCCCATCCGAGCGCCGCTTTCGCATCCGGAAGGGTCACGCTCGGTTCGAAGCGAAGGCCAGGCCCCGGCGATGAATTGACGATGAATGGCACTGGCTCTTCTCGCGCTGATCCAACCAGCAAAGTCGCGCGCAATCTGGCGCGCCCTCGCGGGGGGCGCCTGGAGCGATCGTTCTTGTTGCTGATGGCGAAATCCTAACATGCTTCGCCATCGAGCGTCCAATTAATAGCATCCGGAGCGCAGACGCTGGGCCCATAAGCGCGATGGGGCCGAGTGATTCGGCCGGGAGCAGCGCATGGCCAAATTCGTGAAGTTCGTCTCGGCGGCCGATCCTCGGCTCGAAGTCCACATCAATCCAGACGAAGTCGCCGCCGTCCGCGACAGCCACGGCAAGACAATCATCCTGTTTCGCAGCATCGCCGCCACCGAAACAGTAAACGGCACGGTCGCCAATGTGGTGGCGGCTCTGACTGCGGCCTGAGCGGCGAAACGTTGTCGTTGCGGCAGATTTCACCGGCGGCGTTGTGGCGTATAAGAGTCAAAAATCAGCCGAGGAAGATCATGCGTAGAGCCGCCATCGTCAGCCCGTTGCGTACGCCGGTCGGCAGGTTTCAGGGCGCGCTCGCGCCGATGCCGGCCGGCGAGATCGCCGCCGTGGTGCTGAAGGCGCTGGTCGAGCGCACCGGCGTCGATCCCGAACGCATCGACGACGTCGTATTCGCGCAGGGTTACGCCAACGGCGAGGCGCCGTGCGTGGCGCGCTGGGCGGCGCTGGCGGCGGACCTGCCGCTCAACGTGCCGGGGTACCAGCTCGACCGCCGCTGCGGCTCGGGCCTGCAGTCGGTGATCGACGCGGCGATGATGGTGCAGACCGGCGCCGCCGACATCGTCATCGCCGGCGGCGTCGAGAGCATGAGCAACGTCGAGTATTACTCCACCGACCTCCGCTCGGGCGCGCGCGCCGGCCAATCGATCATGCACGACCGCCTCGCGCGGGGCCGCGTCATGTCACAGCCGATCGCCCGCTTTGGCGTCATCAGCGGCATGATCGAAACGGCTGAGAACCTCGCCAAGGATTACGGAATCACTCGCGAACAGGCCGACGCCTACGCGGTGATGAGCCACAAGCGCGCGACGCAAGCGTGGGCGGAAAACAAGTTCGCCGACGAACTCGTGCCGGTATCGGTCCCAAAGAAACGCGGCGAAGCCGAACTCTTCGCCAAGGACGAGGGCTTCCGCCCCGACGCCTCGATGGAGACGCTCGGCGCTTTGAAGCCGATCGAGAAGGGCGGCATCGTCACCGCCGGCAATGCGAGCCAGCAGAACGATGCGGCCGCGGCATGCCTCGTCGTCGCCGAAGACAAGCTCGAGGAGCTGAAGCTCGAACCGATGGCGTGGTTTCATTCTTGGGCGGCGGCCGGCTGCGATCCTTCGCGCATGGGCATCGGCCCCGTGCCCGCCGTCGAACGTCTGTTCAAGCGCACGGGGCTCGGTTGGAAAGACATTGACCTGGTCGAACTTAACGAAGCCTTTGCGCCGCAAGTGCTGGCGGTGCTGAAGGGCTGGGGCTGGGACGACCGCGACAAGCTCAACGTCAACGGCTCCGGCATTTCGCTCGGCCATCCGATCGGCGCCACTGGCGGGCGCATCCTCGCCAATCTGGTGCGCGAGCTGCGCCGCCGCGACGGCCGCTACGGGCTGGAGACGATGTGCATCGGCGGCGGCCAGGGCTTGGCTGCGATCTTCGAACGCGCGTGAGTCCGGACGAGATCATCGCCGCTCTGCCGCGTGGCGCGCGCGTGCTTGCGCAGGGCGGCGCCGGCGAAAGCCAGCTGCTGGCGGAGGCGATCGCCCGGTCGGGACGCGCCGATCTGCACGTCGTTGGCGTCTTGTTTCCGGGCGTCAACACTAGCAGCTACGGCGCCGAGGACGGCGTACGGGTCACCACCTTCTTCATGACGCCGCAGCTGCGGCGCGCGGGCGGCGCCGTCGAGTTCCTGCCGCTCTCCTACACTGACATCGGCGCCCATCTGCGCGCGCAGCGGTTGGACGCGTGCATCGCGATGCTCTCGCCGCCGGATGCCGACGGCCTTTGCAGCTTCGGCCCGGCCGTCGATTTCCTCGCCGAGCTGTGGCCCGAGATTCCTGTACGCGTCGGGCATCTCAATGCGCGCACGCCGCGCACGTTCGGGCACGCGGGCGTTCCACGCGCGGCGCTGACGCACGTCGTCGAAGCCGAAGCGCCGCTGCCGACCGCGCCGCCGGAACGCGACGACGAAGTGGCTCAGGCTATCGCGGCGCATGCTGCAACACTGATCGGGGACGGCGCGACGCTGCAAGCCGGCATTGGCAAACTGCCCGGCGCCTGCATGCGCGCGCTGTCGGCAAAGCGCGACTTGCGCGTGCACTCTGGTCTGGTGGGGGACTGGGCGCTCGAGCTGATGGAGGCGGGCGCGCTCGAGGATGCGCCGATCGTTGCAGGTTTGGCGCTGGGCGGCGAGCGCCTCTATGCGTCGATTGCTTCGCCGCGCTTCGAATTCAGGCCGGCCTCGCACACTCATGCGCCGCTGGCGATGAGCGGCCTGCGCGACTTCGCCAGCATAAACGGCGCGCTGCAGGTCGACCTCTTCGGTCAAGCCTATGCCGAGGCGACGGCGGATGGCCCGATCTCCGGTCCGGGCGGCTCGCCCGAGTTTGCCCGCGGGGCCAAGCTCGCCGGCGGGCTGCGCGTCATCGTCCTGCCGGCGACCGGAAAGAACGGCGCAAGCCGCATCGTCGCCCCGGGCGCCGGCGAAGGGCCGGTTTCGCTGTCGCGCTTCGATCTCGACGTCGTCGTCACCGAACACGGGATCGCCGATTTGCGCGCGCTGGGTCATGCGGCGCGGGCGGCGCGATTGATTGATGTCGCCGCGCCCGAGCATCGCGCCGCGCTTTCTGCGGCATGGCGCAGCGCCCTCGACGGCGCGGCGGTGGATGGCGCGGCTGCTCGGCACTAGGATGAAGTAGACCATGAGCATCGCCGATCCATCCGCCACCTATCCCGAGATCCGCGAAGCGGTGCGCAAACTGTGCGCCGATTTTCCCGGCGCTTACTGGCGCGAGCTCGACCGCGAGCGTGCGTACCCGACGGCGTTCGTGCGCGCGCTCACCGAGGCTGGGTATCTGTCGGCGCTCATTCCGGAAGCCTATGGCGGGCTGGGCCTAGGCGTCGCCGCGGCATCGGCGGTGCTCGAGGAGGTCCACCGCGCCGGCTGCAATGGCGGCGCTGCGCACGCGCAGATGTACACGATGGGCGCCCTGCTGCGGCACGGCAGCGAAGCGCAGAAGCAGAAGTACTTGCCGCAGATCGCATCGGGCGCGCTGCGCTTGCAGGCGTTCGGCGTCACCGAGCCGGTGAGCGGCACCGATACGACGCGCATTAGCACGTTCGCCCGACGCGCCGGCGACCGCTACGTCGTCAACGGCCAGAAGATCTGGATCAGCCGTGCCGAACACTCGGATCTCATGCTGCTGCTCTGCCGCACCAAAGCGCGCGAGGAGGTGGCGAAGAAGAGCGACGGCATGAGCGTGCTGATCGTGGATTTGCGCGAGGCGGTGGGCAGAGGACTCACGATTCGCCCCATCCGCACCATGATCAACCATGCGACCACCGAACTCTTCTTCGACGATCTCGAAGTGCCGGCCGAGAATCTGATCGGAGAGGAGAACAACGGCTTCAAGTACATCCTCGACGGTATGAACGCCGAGCGTATCCTGATTGCGGCGGAGTGCATCGGCGATGGCCGCTTCTTCGTCGACCGCGCCAGCGCCTACGCCAAGGAGCGGGAGGTGTTCGGCCGTGCGATCGGCGCCAATCAGGGCGTGCAGTTCCCGATCGCGCGCGCGCACGTCGAGAGCAGCGCAGCGGCGCTGATGGTGCAGCGGGCGGCGGAGATGTTCGACGCCGGGCTGCCGTGCGGGTCGGAAGCGAACATGGCCAAGATGCTTGCCTCCGAGGCGTCCTGGCGCGCCGCGGACATGTGCGTGCAGACCCATGGCGGTTTCGGTTTCGCCGAAGAGTTCGACATCGAACGCAAATTCCGCGAAACGCGTCTCTACCAGGTGGCGCCGATCTCCACCAATTTGATCCTGAGCCACGTCGCCACGCATGTGCTCGGCCTGCCGAAGTCGTTCTGATGAGCGCGCCGGACTACAGCGCCTGGATCGGTCGAGTGGAGAGCAAGCGCGATGTTATCGCGCCGGCGCCGTTGCGCGGGCTCGCGGCGCTGCTCGACCACGACCCCGAACGCTGGATGGAAGGCGCCATTCCGCCGCTGGCGCACTGGCTCTATTTCTTGCCGACGGCGCCGCAGAGTGAGCTTGGGCCGGACGGTCATCCGGCGCGCGGCGGCTTTCTGCCGCTGGTCGCGTTGCCGCGGCGGATGTGGGCGGCGGGACGGATGACGTTCCACGCGCCGCTCGCCGTGGGCGACAGCGTCGAACGAACCTCCACGATCCGAGGCGTGACCGAAAAGGCGGGATCGAGCGGGCCGCTCGTCTTCGTCACCGTGGCCCACACCATCAAAGCGAACGGCGCGCTTGCGATCGAGGAGGAGCAGGACATCGTCTATCGCGATGTCGCGCCTTCTGCGCCGAAGCCGTTGGCGCCGGAAACGAAGCGCGCGGAACGTGAGCGCGTGATCGAGCCCGATCCGGTGCTGCTGTTCCGCTACTCGGCGCTGACCTTCAACGCGCATCGCATTCACTACGACCAGGCTTACGCCGCCGCGCAGGAGGGCTATCCGGAACTCGTGGCGCAAGGGCCGCTGATCGCGACGCTGCTGATGGATCACTATCTGCGCGCCGGCGCCGCTGCCGCGCCGCGCTCGTTTTCGTTCCGGGCGGAGCGGCCATTGTTCGCCGGCGGTCAGGCGATGCTCTGTGCGAGCGGCGACGAGCTCTGGTGCCGCAACGCCGCGGGAGAGACCGTGATGAGCGCCAAGGTCAGCTGATGCCGCGCTGCTTTCTCTTCGTGCCGGCGACCGACTCGAAACGCCTGGCGCGCGCGCATGAGCGCGGCGCGGGCGCGATCATCCTCGATCTCGAGGACACCGTGCCGCCGGACGCAAAGGACGCCGCGCGCGCATGCGTCGGCGCCGCCGCCGCCGGTTTGACCGCCGCGGGCGCGCGCGTGTGGGTGCGCATCAACGGCGCCGGTTTTGGCGCTGCGGAAGACTTGGCGGCGCTGGCGGGCGGCGCGATCGAAGGCGTCGTCGCGCCGAAGATCGCCTGCGCCGATGACGCGCTAGCAGTGGCGCAATTGCTGCGCGAGGCCGAACGCGCAGCCGGGGTGGACCCCGGCCGCACGCAACTCATCGCGCTGATCGAAAGCGCGCGCGGCGTGCTCGACGCGCCGGCCATCGCCGCGACGCCGGACGTAAGCGCGCTCGCGTTCGGCAGCGAGGACTTCGCCGCCGATATCGGCGCGGCTGCGGACGAGGAGGCGCTCGACCTGCCTGTGCGCCAGTTGGTCCTGGCTGCGGCGGCGGCCCGCAAGCGCGCCTACGCCGCCCCGGTCTCGATCGCCGAATACCGCGACCTCGACCGCTACCGCGCCGGGCTGAGGAAGGCGCGCCGCATTGGCGCCGCCGGCGTCTTCTGCATCCATCCGGCACAAGTCGAAGTCGCGAACGATGTGTTCCGTCCGAGCGCCGCAGAGCTGGAGCGCGCCCGCGCCGTGCTGGCGGCGTGGGAAGAGGCGCTGCACCAGGGGAAGGCGGTCACCGCGCTGAACGGACTCATGATCGACGCGCCCGTTGCCGCGCGGGCGCGCAGCCTGCTCGGCGAGGCGTAACCGCCTACGCGCGCGCCGCGGCGAGATGACGGAGTTCGCGCCGTGCGTGTGAGTCCCTACATTGGGGTTCATGCTGCAAACCCAACGCCCGGATTACGTGCTCGACGCCATCGCCGCCGGAGTCGACGAAAAGATGATCGAGCGCCTGGTGCGCGCCTTCTACGGCGACATCCGCGCCGACGAAGTGCTCGGGCCGATCTTCGAGGCGCGGATTTCCGATTGGGAGCCGCACCTGCAGCGCATGTGCGCGTTCTGGTCCTCGGTGATGCTGCGCAGCGGCCGCTATAGCGGGCGGCCGATGCCGATGCATGCGCCGCTGCCGGTCGGCGGCGCCCATTTCGATCGCTGGCTCGGCCTGTTCGAAGCCGCGGCGCAGCGCGAGTGCGGCGCGGCAGCGGATCTGTTCGTCGCCCGCGCGCGGATGATCGCGCAGAGCCTCGAACTCGGAATCGCCGGCGCGCGCGGGCTCATTCTCGGCCTCGACGAGCGCCTGCCGGCGCCCTGATCACGACATCGGGTTCGGCGGCGGCGCCGGCTCCGGCAGCGGGATCCACTCGTCGTGATCCAAGTCCGGCAGTTTCATGCGGCCGGCGCGCCAATCCGCCTTCGCTTGCTCGATCCGCTCTTTCGAGGAGTGGACGAAATTCCACTCGATGAAACGCGGCCCGATCGGCTCGCCGCCCAGCGCCATGACGATCGCCGGCGTCTCGGCGCGGAAACTCACCGTCTCTCCGGGCGCCAAGACGAGCATGTGTCCTTCGTCGAAACGCTGGCCTTCGACTTCGAGCGCGCCTTGGGCAACATAGAGCGCACGCTCCGTATAGTCCGCCGGCACGGCCGCTGAAGCGCCCGGCGTCAGCACCCAATGCACGTAGAACATGGGCGAATGCGTCTTCACCGGCGAGGCAAGGCCCATGCTAGCGCCGGCGATCAAGCGTCCCCAGGCGCCGCTTTCTTCGAACGTCGGCAGATCGCCCGCGCCGTAGTGCGTGAACGACGGATCGGTTTCCTCGTCCTTCTCCGGCAACGCCACCCAAGCCTGGATGCCATGCATGTGCCCGCCTTCGCGGCGGCCCTTCTCGAACCGCTCGGAATGGGTGATGCCGCGCCCGGCGGTCATCCAGTTCAGTTCGCCGGGCCGGATCGGCTGTTCGGAGCCGACGCTGTCGCGATGCATGATCTCGCCGTCGAACAAATAGGTGACGGTCGAGAGACCGATGTGCGGGTGCGGGCGCACGTCGACGTTCTTCGGAATGCCCGGCGCGAACTCTACCGGCCCCATATGGTCGAAGAACACGAATGGGCCGACCATGCGCCGCTGCGCGAACGGCAGCACGCGCCCCACTTCGAAGCCGCCGAGATCCTTTCGCCGCTGGGCGATGACAAGTTCGATCATGGCCGCAAGCCTAAGCGCCTCACGGGCGAAAGCCTAGTCATCGTGCAAACGTGATCGCTTCGCGCACTTGCCCGCGCGCAGCGCGAAATCTACCCCTGTGCTGCGAGGACGCTGCAACTGCCTGGAGCCCATGGAGCCGGTTATCTATCGCCGTAGAGCGGGGGCCATTTCGCGCGGCGAGCGGGAGTGGCGCGTCGAAGAGGACGCGCTGGTGAGCCGCGGCGCCTCGGGGCGCGAGCGCCGTTATCTCTGGTCGGAGATGATGAGCGTGCGCCTATGTCATGAGCCCGGAAGGTTCCGGCCGTGGCGCTACGTGTTCGAATTGCAGCCGAAGCACGCGCGCAAGATCGAGATCGACAACGCCCATTTCCTCGGCCCGCGCAGTTTCGAGCAGCGCAGCGAGAGCTACGCCGCCTTCGTGCGCGCGGCCCTGACGCAGCTGCAGGCGGCCCGGCCCGGCATGCGGGTGCTGATCGGCGAGACGCCGAAGCGCTACTTTTTCCTGCTGCTGGCGGCGCTGCTCGCGTTCGGCGCGCTGGCCTACGCGCTGATCGCTATCCCGACGCCGTTCGACGATCTGGCTTTCGTGCCGCTGGTCAAACTGGTGATCATCCTCGCCATGCTGCCGATGCTGTGGCTTTGGGTGCTCGGTTCGCTGCCGCGCGGGGTGCCGCTCGACGACATCCCGCCCCGGGCTTTGCCGCCGGCGGCGGAAGAGGCCGGCGCGCAGCCCTGAGGCGCCCCGCCGCCCTTGCCCTTGAGCCCGGCTCCGTCTAGGAAACCGCCCTTCCGCCGGGCCGCCCGCCAAGGGCCGGTCCGGGCCAGGAGCCGCCTTAGCTCAGCCGGTAGAGCGGCGCATTCGTAATGCGTAGGTCGCGTGTTCGAGTCACGCAGGCGGCACCATTCCCCTAGCTCTTCAGCTTACTCCGACCAACCGGCGCCCAGCGCTTGGCCGAGGCGCGCGTAGGCGATGGCGCGGCGGGCGCCGGCGAGGGCGAGGCGATCTTCGGCTTCGGCGACGCGGCGTTCGGAATCGAGGACGCTGAAGAAGGATTCCATGCCTTCCCGATAGCGCAGGCGCGAGATGCGCGCAGCTTCGCGCGCGGCTTCGGCGGCGCGGGCCGAGGCTTCGGCCGCGGCCGATGCGGCGCGCAGATTGGCGAGCGAGGTCTCGACGTCGCGCACGGCGGCGTAGACGATCTGATCGTAACGGTGGAACTCGGCTTCGGCGTTGGCGCGCGCGGCT
Source organism: Vitreimonas sp. (assembly GCF_035627415.1). Classification (GTDB taxonomy): domain Bacteria; phylum Pseudomonadota; class Alphaproteobacteria; order Caulobacterales; family Aquidulcibacteraceae; genus Vitreimonas. Next base: position 214,741 of record NZ_DASPLU010000038.1, read on the forward strand.
TCGGTGCGCAGCGCATTGCGGCGAACGTCGAGCGCGGGCCAATCGATGCGCGGGCCGACGACGAAAGAGAAGCCGTCACTATCGCCGACAGAGCCGAAGTCGGCGCCAGTCCAGCTGGCGAGACCCAGCAGCGAAAGACGCGGCCACCAATCGACACGCGCGGCGTCCGTGCGCGCGGTCGCGGCTTCGAGCACGGCGCGGGCGCGGCGGATGTCGGGGCGGCGCTGCAGCAGCTCTTCGGGCGAGCCGAGATTGAAACTCGCCGGCGGCGCAGGCGGGGCGGCGGGCGCGAGGTCGAGATCGGCGGGGATGCCCATCACCAGCACGTCGAGCGCGTTGCGGGAAGCGGCGAGTTCGCCTTCGATCGTGGCGACGGCCGCTGCAGTCGTCTCGTACTGCTCGCGCGCGCGGGCGACGTCGAACGGGTTGGCGCGGCCGGCCTCGCGCAACGCCTCGCTGCGGATGAGGGTCTGGCGTTGGCTCTCGGCGTTGGCGCGTGCGGCGGCCAAGCGCATCTGGGCGCCGCGCAGACTGGCGTAGGCGATGGCGGTCTCGGTCGCGATGGCGACCCGCACGCCGCGGCGCGCTTCCTCGACGCTGAGCGCCTCGCGACCCGCGGCGCGCGCGCCGTGCCGCAGGCGCCCGAACACGTCGAGCTCCCAGGAGATGTCGGCGCCGGCTTCGGCGAAGTCGTACTCCGCCACGGGATTGATGTCGCGCGCACGTCCGCCGGCGGCCGAGACGGTGCCGGACGGGAGCAGCCGCCAGCCTTCGATGCTAGCGAGCGCGCGGGCGCGGCGCACTTCCGCTTCGGCGGCGCGGAGGTCGCGGTTTTCCGTCAGAGCGCGGGCGACGAGCTGATTGAGCGTTTCGTCGCCGAAGCCGCGCCACCACTCGCTCTGCGGCGCCGCCTCCGTGTTCGCCGGCGCGTCGGCAAAGACGGGCGGGATCGTTTGCAGTGCAGGAGCCGCGTCGGGCGAAGGATTGCTGGCGCAGGCTGCGGCGAGCGCCACGAGCGCGACCGATGCGAAGATGAGTGGGCGAGACATGCGTGTTACTCCGCCGGAACCTCGGCCGCGCCGCGCCGTGTGCGCGGCAGGTAGCGCGAGAGATTGCGGGTGATGACGTAGAAGCTGGGCGTCAACAGAAGCCCGAGCAGCGTGACGCCGATCATGCCGGCGAACACCGCCGTGCCGATGGCGATACGCTGTTCGGCGCCGGCGCCCGTGGCGAAGACCAGCGGCGCGACGCCCAGGATGAACGCGGCCGAGGTCATGAGGATCGGCCGCAGGCGCAGGCCAGCGGCGCGCGTGGCCGCTTCCATCGGCGAAAGGCCTTCGTGGTCTTCGAGCTGCTTGGCGAACTCCACTATCAGGATCGCGTTCTTCGCGGCGAGGCCGACCAGCACGATGAGCGCGATCTGCGTCAAGATGTTGACGTCGAGCCCACGGATGAAGAGTCCGACGAGCGCGCCGAGGATCGACATCGGCACGATCAGGATCACCGCGAGCGGCAGCGTCAGGCTTTCATACTGCGCCGCCAGCACGAGGAAGACGAAGAAGGCGGCCAGCACGAACACGATCATGGTGTTGCCGGACTCTGTCCGTTCGATATGGGCGATCTCCGTCCATTCGTAGTCGAATCCCTGCGGCAGCACGCGCTCGGCGACGGCCTCCAGGCGCGCGATCAATTCGCTCGACGATGTGCCAGGCGCCGCCTCTGCCATCAGTTCCGCCGCGGGGTAGAGGTTGTAGCGCGGCACGCGGGCAGGGCCGGCGGATTCGCTGGCGGTGACGAGCGTCGAAAGCGGGACCATGCCGCCTTCAGCGTTGCGCACCCAGAAGCGCGAGAGATCATCGGCGCTGGCGCGGAACGCCCCGTCGGCTTGCGCGGTGACGCGGAAGGTGCGGCCGAGGAAGTTGAAGTCGTTGACGTAGGCCGAGCCGAGATAGACTTCGAGCGCCTGATTGATCTCGGAGACGGGCACGCCCATGGCCTCGGCCTTGTCACGATCGATCTCGATCCGGAGCCGCGGTGTCCGCGTTTCGAACAGCGTGAAGGCGCCGGCGACGCCCGGCGTCTGGTTCGCCTCCATCATCATCGCTTGCGCCGCTTGCGCCAGCGCCGCGTAGCCCTGACCGTCGCGGTCCTGGATCATCATCTTGACGCCGGAGCCGTTGCCGATGCCGTCCACGGCGGGAGGCCCGAGCACCAGCGTCTGCGCTTCCTGGAGCGTCGCGAGTGAGGCGCGCACGTCGTTGAGGATTTCATCTGCGCTGCGGCCGGTCCGCGCGCGCTCTTCGAACGGCGTCAAGCCGAAGAAGATGGTCGCCGAGTTGGTGGCCTGGGTGAAGGTGGCGGCGTTGAGGCCGACGAAACCCGGGTCGCTCTCCACGCCCTCGACGGCGCGGATGCGGCGCGAGGCTTCCTCGACCACGGCGCGCGTGCGCTGCACGGACGCGCCCTCCGGCAGCTGGATGAGCGCAAAGCCGTAGCCGCGGTCCATCGGCGGGATGAAGCCCTTGGGCGACATGATGAATGCGCCGGCGGTGACGGCGAGCAGCACCAGATAGAGAACTGCAACGCGCGGCGTCCGGCTGACGATGACTTGCGTCGTACTGCCGTAGCGGCCGGACAGCGCGTTGAAGGCGCCGTTGAAGCGGTCGAAGAAGCGCTGCAGCGGCGGCCACGTGCGGGCGTGTTCGCCATGCTCATGCGGCTTCAGCAGGATGGCGCAGAGCGCCGGCGACAGCGTCAACGACACAAAGCACGAGATCAACGTGGCGGTGGCGATGGTCAGCGCAAATTGCTGGTAGAACGCGCCGGCGACGCCGCTAATGAAGCCGACCGGTACGAACACGGCCGTCAGCACCAGCGCGATGGCGATGAGCGCGCCGCCCACTTCCGTCATGGAGACGCGCGCGGCCTCGTCGGGCGCCAGCCCGCGGGCGATGTTACGCTCGACGTTCTCCACCACGACGATGGCGTCGTCGACGACGATGCCGATGGCTAGGATGAGCCCGAACAGCGAGAGCGTATTGATTGAGCCGCCGAGGAGCGCCAGCACGGCGAAGGTGCCGAACACGGAGACCGGGATCGCCAGCACCGGAATGAGCGCCGCGCGCCAGCTCTGCAGAAAGAGGAAGACGACGAGCACCACCAGCGCGACGGCGATCACCAGCGTGATCTCCACTTCGTGGATCGATATCTCCACGAATTCGGTCGGGTTGTAGACGATCTCGTGGGTCAGCCCTTCGGGGAAGGAGGCCGAGAGCTCTTCCATCTCGTGGATCACGGCCTCGGCGGTTTCGAGCGCATTCGAGCCCGGGCGCTGGAAGATGCCGATGGCGACGGCGGGCTTGCCGCGCAGCAGCGCCGCCGAGGAATAGTCCGCAGCGCCCAACTCGACGCGGCCGATGTCGGACACGCGCACCAGTGCGCCGTCCTGGCCAGTGGCGACGACGATGCTGGAGAAAGAGTCCGGCTCGACCAAGCGCCCAGGCGCTTCAACGGTGAGTTCGAACGCTTGGCCGTTCGGCTGCGGCTCGCCGCCGATGGCGCCGGCCGCGACCTGGATGTTCTGCCGGCGCAATCCCGCCAGCACCTCGGTCACGGTGAGCCCGCGCGCGGCGATGCGCTCGGGGTCGAGCCAGATCCGCATGGCGTAGTCGCGGGCGCCGAACACCTGCGCGTCGCCGACGCCTTCGATGCGAGCGAGGCGGTCACGCACGTTGAGCGTGGCGTAGTTGGAAATGTAGATCTGGTCGTAACGCTCGTCCGGCGACAGCATGTGGACGACCAGCAGGAACGAGCCGGCGGATTTCTGCACGGAAATCCCGAGCCTGCGCACCTCTTCCGGCAGGCGCGGCTCGGCCGTGGAGATACGGTTCTGCACTTGCACTTGCGCGTCGTCGAGATCGGCGCCCAGCTCGAAGGTGGCGATGATCGAGAGCCGCCCGTCCGCGGTCGAATGCGAGGTGACGTAGGTCATCCCCTCGACGCCGTTGATCGCCTGCTCGATAGGCGCCGCGACCGTTTCGGCGATCGTCTCGGGGCTCGCGCCCGGATAGACGGCGTTGATCGTGATCGTCGGCGGCACGACCTCGGGATATTCCGAGAGCGGCAGCGTCGGGATCGCGAAGATGCCGAGCATCGTGATGACGATCGACAGCACCGACGCGAAGATCGGGCGCCGGATGAAGAAGTGTGAGAACCGCATGAGGGAGACTTCGTGCTGGAGTGATCAGCCTTGGCGCGCGTGCGCGGTCAGCGTCACCTGACCGGGCTGGGGCGTCACCGGCGCGCCGGGGAACGCGCGTTGTAGGCCGTTGATGATGACGCGCTCGTCGCCGTCGAGGCCGGTGCGGACGACGCGGAGCCCGTCGCCCACACGCTGGCCGAGTTCGACCGGTTGATACTGGACGATGTTCTCCTCGTTCAGCACGAGCACGTAACGGTGCGATTGATCCGCGCTGACGGCGACTTCGGGGATGAGCACGGACGGTGTTTGGTCCGGCGCGATGATGCGCACGCGGCCGAACTGCCCGGGCGTGAATCCGCCGCTCGCGTTCACGAAGCTCGCCCGGCCGCGGATCGTGCCGGTCTGGGGATCGACGGCGTTGTCGACGAAGTCGAGCCGGCCTTCGTGGAGGAACTCTGGTTCGCCTTCGAGCTGGAGCAGCACCCGGCGCGGTTCGCCGGAAGGCGTCGCCGCTGCCTCCGAGAGCAGCGATTCCGGCACTGCGAACTCGAAGTGGATCGGGTCGAGCGAGACGATGCGCGTCAGCACGTCCTCGCCGGCGCGGACGAGATTGCCGGCGTGAACGTGCGCATCGGAGATGCGGCCGGTGATCGGCGCGCGCACGTGCGCGTACTCGTAATCGAGCTGCGCCGTACGCAGCGCCGCTTCCGCGGCGAGCCTGCCGGCGAGCGCCTGTGCGGCGGCCTCACGGCGGGCTTCGAACTCTTCTTGGGAGATCGCGTCGAGTTCGAGCAGCGTCTGGGCGCGGGCAAACTCGCTGCCGGCGCGCGCGCGCTGCGCTTCTGCTTGGGCCACATCGGCGCGAGCGCGGTCGACCGCGGCGCGGAAGGGCGCAGGATCGATTGTGAAGAGAAGGTCGCCCTGACGGACAATTTGACCTTCGCGGAAATGCACGCGCTGGAGATAGCCGCTGACGCGCGGGCGCACGTCCACATCGGCCGCGGCGACAAAGCGGCCACTGTGCTCGGTCCAGCCCGACACCGATTCAACCAGCGGGCGCGCGACCGTCACCGTCGGGGGCGGCGGCGGCGCTTCCTGCGACGAAGCGCCCTGGATCGCCAGAAAGCCGGCGAAGCCGACGGCCGTGATCACCGCCGCGCCGGCGCCGAGCCGCGCCTTGGGCCCGAGCTGAAGCAAAGAAGTGAGCCGCTGCATGAACCAATCCCCGAAATACCTTGACCGGCGCAGGGAAATGACGATCGTCATGTCAAATGACGTTCGTCCTGGCATATGACGGTCGTCATCTGTTGCGCTGGGAGCCCGTATTTGGGCGCCGCAGGGGCTGGTTCAAGGCGAGCGCGGGGTGAGCCGCGAAAAAATTTGGCGTTCGGACGTTAAATCTGTGAAACCGATGAGCGCGTATGACGTCACATAAGCTTCGTCCAAGCAGCAGGGAGGATCGATGATCGCGGCGATAGGCGCTACCGCGGCGCAGAAGCGGAAGGAAGAAACCCGGCTTCGCATTCTGGAGACGGCGAGCCGCTTATTTCAGGAGCGCGGCGTCGATGGCGTCGGAGTCGACGAGATCATGCGCGAGAGCGGGCTGACGCACGGCGGCTTCTATGCGCATTTCGCCAGCAAGGAAGCCTTGGTCGAAGAAGCGTGCATTCGCGCCATCGACGCCAAGCTCGAGGATTTGCAGCAATTCATCACCGCCTTGGGCGACGACGCAGCGTTCGAGACTTATGCGCGGCGCTTCCTCAAGGGCGATCCGCGCACCGACAGCCCGACCTGCCCGATGGCGATGCTCGGCCCGGACATCGCCCGGCGCGAGCCGATCCAGAAGGCGTACGCCCAGCGCATTCGCCGCCTCATCGCCGACCTTTCCAAGCAGCTCGACTGCCCCAAGGACGACGCCATGCTGGTGCTCTCGGCGCTTGTGGGCGCCACCGTTCTCGCCGCGCAAACCAGCAGCGACAGCGTGCTCGCAAAACGCATCATCACGGCCGTGCGAGAGGGCCTCCTCGAGTGCGGCTCGTTCGAATAGCCGCGCGTCTGCACAATTCCTGCACGATAATTGACCAGCGGGTGCGCGGCGGCGGCATCGATCCTGCGCGCGGCTGGTCCAGGCTCGCGGCCATGGAAAAGATCACGCAAGCCGCGGTGCTGCGCGTCGGGCCGCGCGCGCCGCAGACCGCTCGACCGGAGACGTCCTCCGAGCGGCGCCCGCCGCGGCGGAGCGAGCCCGCGCCTCTCGTGGTGCGCTCCCGCCGCCGGTTCGACGATGTATTCTAGTTCGGGCGGTGACGGTCAGGCCGGGGCAGGGTATTCTGCGGTCGGAACCTGCCGCATGAGCCACCGCATCCTCGTAGTCGACGACGATCCGCACATCCGCGACGTCATCTGTTTTGCGGTCGAGCGCGCCGGCATGAACCCGGTCACGGCCAAGGACGGCGCTGAAGCGCTGCAGCGCCTCGAAGCCGGTGGCGCCGATCTCGTCGTGCTCGATATCGGCATGCCGGAGATGGACGGCCTCGAAGTCTGCCGCCGCATTCGCAGGAAGGGCGACACGCCGATCCTGTTCCTCTCGGCCCGTAGCGACGAGGTCGACCGCATCGTCGGCCTCGAACTCGGCGGCGACGATTACGTCACCAAGCCGTTCAGCCCGCGCGAGCTGGTGGCGCGCATCCATGCGATCCTGAACCGCAGCAAGCGCGCCGCACCGGCCGAACCGGCGGCCGACGTGCTGCGTCACGGCGCGCTCACCCTCGATGCGCCGCGCTTCCAGGCGAGCTATGCCGGCGCGCTGGTGCCGTTGACGGCGCTCGAGTTCTCGATCGTGCGCATGCTGGCGGCGCGGCCGGGCATCGTTTTCACGCGCGACCAGATCATGGATGCGGCCTATGCCGACAACGTCCACGTCTCCGACCGCACCATTGACAGCCACGTCCGCAACGTGCGCGCCAAGTTCGCCGCTGCCGGCTGCGCCGCGGTGATCGAGACCGTGCATGGCGTCGGCTTCAAGCTCGGCGATCTCGGCGCCACAGCGTGAGCGCGACGCACGACAAGTGGCGCCCGAGCATCGGTATGATCACCGCCGCGGTGATCGCGAGCGTGCTGGTGCTGCCGCTGGTGGGGCTGCTGTTCTTCCGCGTGTTCGAGAACCAGCTGGTGCGGCAGACGGAATCGGAGCTGATCGCCCAGGCCGCGATGCTTTCGGCCTTCTATGCGCGCGAGATCGAAGCGGCGCCGCGCGGGGCGTTTCCCGAAGGACCGCCGCGGCCGCCCAGCGATCCGGCGGTCGTGATCGACGAGCGTTACGCGCCGATCCTGCCTTCGCTCGATCTCGCCTCTTCGCCGATCCATGCCGCGCGGCCTGCGCCAATTCCTCCGGAGACGCCGCCGTCCGTGGCTGCGCTCGAAAGCGGGCGCAGGCTGACTGAGGTCACCACGGCAACGCAGAGGACAACCCTGGCCGGCTTCCGTCTGCTCGACGCCAACGGCGCCGTCATCGGCGGCCGCGAGGACGTCGGGCTCTCGTACGCGCACGTGGCTGAAGTGCGGGCGGCGATGGCCGGGCGTGTCCGCACCGTGATGCGCGTGCGGGACGAGGTCTCCGAGCCTCCGCGCATCTATTCGATCAGCCGCGGCACGAAGATCCGTCTCTACGTGGCGATGCCGGTGTTCGTCGACGATCGCGTGCGCGGCGTCGTTTACATTTCGCGCACGCCCGACAACATCCTGCGCGCGCTCTATCGCGAGCGCGACAAGGTGCTGGCGACGATCCTGCTGGCGCTCGCCGCCGCCAGCGCGATCGGTTTCGTGTTCGTGCGGACGATCGCCCGGCCGATGCGCGAACTGGCCTTGAAAGCGGAGGAGATCACCGCCGGCCGGATCGAGGCCATCGGCCCGCTGAAGCGCCACGGCACGCGCGAGCTCGCGAGCCTTGCCGACAGTCTCATGATCATGGCGCGGCGTCTTTCGGATCGCTCCGACTATCTCAGCGGCTTCGCCAATCACGTCTCTCACGAGCTCAAGTCGCCCTTGACCGCCATCCGCGGCGCGGCCGAGCTGATCCGTGACGCGGAGAGCACGATGACGCCCGAGCAGCGCGAGCGGTTTCTCTCCAATCTGCTCGCCGATACCGAACGCATCGGCGCGCTGCTCGACCGGCTGCGTGAACTGGCGCGCGCCGACAATCCGATTCTGGGCGGCGCGACGTCCCTCAGCGAGGTGGCGCAAGCGCTGCGCGCACGCTTCGAGGGTTTGGCAGTGGAGCTGCAGGCCGAAACGGCGCCGCCGGCGGCGATGTCGGCGGAGAACGCCGATATCGTGTTCGGACACTTGGCGGACAATGCGCTGCGGCACGGCGCGTCGCGGCTCTCGATCGGCGCGCGCGAGCAGGGGGCCAAGCTGGTCGTCGAGGTGGGCGATAATGGCGCAGGGATCTCGGAAGGAAACCGCGCGCGCATCTTCGATCCGTTCTTCACCACTCGGCGCGCCGAAGGCGGCACGGGCATGGGGCTCGGCATCGTTCGCGCGCTGCTGCGCGCCCATGGCGGCGACATTGCTTTGGCTGAGAGCGCCGCCGGCGCGGCGTTCGTGCTGACGCTGCCGATTGCACGCGAGCTGCACACAAGCTCCTGAGCGGTTGGGCACAGCCGCGATCGCGTCTGCATAGTCTACCAATAACCTCACGGCGTGTTCGGTCATGCCGTTTCCTTGCGCTTCGATCTCGGCCGCATCGCGTTCGCGGCGGCCGCCATCGTGCTGGCGGCGGGACCGCTCGCGTGGCTGGTCGGCACTTGGCTCGATCCGGCGTTCGATTCGCACGGGCTTATCTATTTCGCCGCCTTCCTCGGCCTCGCAGCCTGGAGCGCCACGAGCCCGTTGACGCGTCGCGGCGGCGAAGCCGGCGTGCGCATCGCCGTGGCGCTGCTGGCGGCGACGGCGCTCGTGCGCTTGGCCGGGCAGATCCTCGCCGTCGACACGATCGGCGCGCTGGCGCTGGTGATCGACGTTTATGCGCTTGGGCGCCTCGCCGGGTTGCATCGCCGCGTCCGCGCGCTCTCGCCATTCTGGCTCGCGGTGACGTTCGCGTTCGCGCTGCCGCTCGAGCGTATCGTGCAGCGTTCGATCGGCTTTGCTCTGCAGGACGTGTCGGCGCGCGGCGCATGCGGCGCGCTTTCGGCGCTGTTCAGAGATGTGCAGTGCGCGGGGGTGCGCATCACGGTCGAGGGCGCCGACGTTCTCGTGGATTTGCCGTGCTCTGGCGCGCGCGCTCTGATCATGTTTGCGCTCGCGTTCGCTGTGGCGGCGTCGCTTGCGCGCCCGCGCGGGCTAAGCGCCGTGTTCGGCGGCGCACTGGCGCTGGCGGCGGCGTGCGTCGGCAACGTGCTGCGCATCACGCTGCTCGCCGCCGGCGTCGCGCTCGGTCCAGATCGTCTCGGTTTCGACGTGATGGCGCAGCCCTGGCACGACATCGTCGGCCTGGTCGCGCTCGCCGCAGTATGCCCCGTTCTCATCCTATGGGCGCGCGGCGTCTCACCGGCGCCGGCCAAAACCGTTACGTCCGTCGCCGCCGTCCCGCCGCGCATAGAATCTACATCACGCACCTGGGCCGCCAGCGCCTTTCTGCTAGCGGCCGTCGCCATCATCGCCACACCGGCGCGGCCGGTGGATGTCGCCGCGCGTGACATCTCCATCGCGGCGCCCGAGCGGATCGGCGATCTGCGCGCGGCGGCGCTTCCACTGAGCGATCGCGAGCGCGCCTATTTCGAGCAATATGGCGGCGCTGCCGCGAAAGCGGCGTACGGTCCGTTCGCGCTGCTGCTGACGCGCACGACCTCGCCGCTGCGCCACTTGCACGCGCCGGACGAGTGCCTGCGGGGGCTCGGCTATCGCGTCAGCTATCTCGGCATGCGCTTTGCGCCGATCCCGAGCGCGCACTACCGCGCCGTCGCGCTGGATGGAACCGCGTATCGCGTCGAGGTCAGCTTCCTCTCAGACCGCGGCCACCGCGCCGCGAGCGTGTCGGAAGCGGTTTGGCTTTGGCTTGCCGACCGTTCGACGGTTTGGACCGCGGTTCAACGCATCTCGCCTGAAAGCGCCAGCCCGCATCAACGCGAAGACTTCGACGCCGGCGTTTTCGCCGCGCTCGATCAGCCTCGCGGAACCACTCACTCGCCCTGAACCAGGAGGAAAAGCATGTTCGCCAGGCGGTGCGTCATCATAGTGATCGGAGCGTTGTCGCTGCTTGCCGGCTCGCTCGCCCGCGCGCAGAACGGCGCTGATCCGAGCGAAGCTCTCGGCGGCCACATGCGGGCGGAGGTGGATGGCCGGAGTCTCCTGCTGCCGCTCGCCAACAGCGACTTCAGCGTCTCGATCGACGGCGATCTCGCCAACGTGACCTTGGTGCAGACATTCGAGAACCCGACCGACACGCCGATCAACGCCACCTATCTCTTCCCGCTCAACGAAGACGCCGCCGTCTACGCCATGACCATGGAGGTGGGCGACGAGATGATCGAGGCGCAGATCCGTCGCCGCGAGCAGGCGCGTCAGGAGTTCGAACAGGCGCAGCGCGAGGGCCGCGCCGCAGCGCTCTTGAGCCAGCACAGGCCGAACATGTTCACGCAAGAGGTGGCCAATCTCATGCCCGGCGCACGCGTCCGCGTGACGCTGCGCTACGCGCAGAGCGTGCCGCGCGTCGACGGCGCCTACGAACTGGTGCTGCCGCTTGTCGTCGGCCCGCGCTATAATCCCGCGCCGCGCGCGCAGGCGCAGACCGTGAGCGGCAGCGAAGGCGCACCGGCCGCCGACGAGTCCTCAGGCGCATGGCGCATCGGCCCGCCGCCGGCCTACCCAAGCGGCGTATTCGGCCTCTCGCTGCCGGGCGAGATTGCGCCGGAGCGCGTGTCGATCGCGATCGATCTCGAAGCGGGCATGCCGATCGGCGATGTCGCCAGCGCCACCCACGCGCTCACGATGAGCGGGGAGGGCCGACGCCGCCGCATCGCGCTCAATGAGGGGCGGGTGATCGACAATCGCGATTTCGTGTTGCGCTACACGCTCGCCGGCGGCGCGGTGCAGACGGGCGTGCTGACCCACGCCGATGCGCGCGGCGGCTTCTTCAGTCTCGTCATCGAACCGCCGGCGGCGCCGCGCGAAGCCGACATCGCCGCGCGTGAGATGGTGTTCGTGCTCGATACGTCCGGCTCGATGAGCGGCGAACCGATCGAGGCGAGCAAGGCGTTCATGCTGCGCACGCTCGCGGCGCTGCGGCCCGGCGACTATTTCCGCATCATTCAGTTCGGCTCGACGCCGCGGGAGCTCAATGCCGGCCCAGTGCCGGCGACGGCTGCGAACATCAGCCGCGCGCAGGCTTATGTGCGCGGCATGAGCGCGGGCGGCGGCACCGAAGTCGCGCCGGCCCTCCGGCAGGCCTTCTCCGTCCCGCAGCAGCCGAACACGCTCCGCATCGTCGTCTTCCTGAGCGACGGCTATATCGGCAACGAAGCGGAAGTGCTGCACGACATGGCGGCCCGGCTCGGCTCGGCGCGCGTTTACGCCTTCGGCGTCGGCACGTCGGTGAATCGTTATCTCTTGTCGGAAATGGCGCGCCGCGGCCGCGGCTTCGCGCGCTACATCGATCCGACCGAGACCTCGTTCGAGGCGGCGCAGGAGTTGGCCCAGCGGCTCGAGGCGCCGGTGCTGACGGACATCCGCATCGACTGGGGCGGGCTCGAGCCCAGCGGTGTTACGCCGGCAATCATCCCCGACCTCTTCGCCGGAGATTCCTTGCGCCTGATGGGCCGCTTCACCGGTTCGCGCAGCGCGACGATCACGGTGCACGGCAAGGTCAACGGCCGCCCAGCGAGCCTGCCCGTGCGCGTCACGTTGTCGGACGTGCAGGCGCCGGCGTCGGCTTCCGCGTCGGCCATCCCGGTGATGTGGGCGCGGGCGCAGGTGGGCGACTTGATGCGCGACTATACGAGCCCGGTAGAGTTGCGCGCGTCAGGGCTGAACGAAGCGCAATTGGAAGAGCGCGTCACGGCGCTCGGACTCGAGTTTGCGCTGGTCACCGATTGGACCTCGTTCGTAGCCGTGTCGCGCCAAGCGGTGAACGCCAATCCGGGTTCGGCGCAAGCCGCCGATGTGCCGCTGTCGATGCCGCGTGGCGTGGGCCCTGAGGCCTATGGCGAGATGGCGTTTGGCGGCGCGTCGACGCCGGAGCCGAGCTTCTTCCTCCTGCTCGCACTGCTCGCCGGCCTCATGCTCTATGGCATGCGGTTACAGCAGCGCGCCGCCTAAACCAGTGCGCCCCGGCTGCCCTGCGGTCGGGGCGCTTTGTCTCGTACGCCGAAAAGACGGTTCGCCTACGCCGGGCGCGATCACCGCACTTTGGACATGGGGCTCACGGCCTATGCCGTTCGTCAGATGCGCGCGCGTTCTCGTGCGCGCGAGCTATATACGCGCGCGCGTGACACTTCGTGTTCGATCGTTGCTGGGCGCAGCTTGCGGCCTACAGCGCGCTTTACCTCCGGTTAGCGTTACGAGCGCGACTTCATCCCCCGCGAACAAATGCAACGCAAAGCAACGGGGGCTTTTGTGAGATCCAGATTCGTCGCGGCGACGCTCGCCGCTTTGATGCTCGCCAGCGCGCCGGCGCAAGCGGACACGAGCGCGCGCGACCTGCAGGTCATGGCGCGCGCTGTCGGCTTCGTCGAAGGCCTACCGCGCGGCAACGTCACCGTCGCGGTGGTCGACGGCCCGGGCGCCGACGCCATCGTCGCGGCGATGGGGGCAGGCGTCGCCGGCGGCGGCGTCACTTTGGTGCCGCGCAAAGTCGCGGTCGGCGCGCTCGCCGGCTCCGGCGCGCGCGTCATCATCGTGCCGGAAGGTCACGGCGGCTCGCATGCGGCGATCGCCGCCGCCGCGCGCGGCCTGCGCGCGATCACGCTGTCGACCGACATGGCGTGCGTCAACTCCGGCAACTGCGTCGTCGGCGTCGCCGCCGAACCGCGCGTCGAGATCGTCGTGTCGCGCGCCGCTTCGGCCGCGAACGGCATCGCCTTCGGCCAGGCCTTCCGCGTGATGATTCGCGAAGTCTGATCCCGTCCATCCCATGAATTCGAGAGAACGAAACATGTCGAACATCAATCTTCGCTTGGCGGCGGCGACACTCGCCGGCGTCGCCAGCATTTCCGGCCAAGCCGCGGCCGACAATGTCGACCGCGCCTCCTTCGCCGAGCTTTTCAACGAACCGGTCACCACGTCCGCCACGGGAGCGCCGCAGCGCGCGACCGAAGCGCCGGTGAACATGACCATCATCACCCAGGACGATATCCGCGCGTCCGGCGCCACCGACATTCCAGGCGTCCTCGAACGGCTCGCCAATGTCGACGTGATGCGCTCGTTCCGCGGCCAGACGGACGTCTCGATCCGCGGCTACAATACGCAGAGTTCACCGCGCCTGCTGGTGCTGGTGAACGGCCGCCAAGTTTATCTCGACCATTACGGCATGACCAACTGGGACGCGATCCCGGTTCAGCTCGGCGAAATCCTGCAGATCGAAGTGGTGAGCGGCCCGAACACGGCGCTGTTCGGCTTCAACGCGGTCAGCGGCGTCGTCAACATCATCACCGTCGACGCGCTGCGTGACGACGTCGACGAAGCCAGCGTCAGCGCCGGCGCGCCGGGCTACACCAGCGCCTCGGGCATCTGGACCACCCGTCTCGGCGAGGATCTCGGTGTGCGCCTCTCGGTCGGCGGCTTCGACGCCGAGTCTTACGAGGGCGACGACATCGCAGTGCAGACCGCGCTCGCGCAGGACGCGCGCGACCCAATGGCGCGCAATGTGGCGCTCAACGCCGCCTACGCGCTGAGCGACAAGACCCGCATTGAATTCGAAACCACCTGGGCGAACTCGGAGCGGACGGAGCGCTACGGCGAACCGATGCTCAGCGACTACGAAACCAACTCCTTCAAGGTCGGTCTGTTCTCTGAAACCGCTCTGGGCATGTTCAACGCGCAAATCTACTCGAACAATCTCGACCTGGTGATGGAGACCGCGTTCGCGCCGCTGACGATCGACAATGCGATCACAGTGGCCTCCGCCTCGCTGGTCGCGAAGCCGGCGCCGGCCCACACCGTGCGTGTCGCCGGCGAGTATCGCGTGAATGAATACGATGACGGCCTCGGCACGACGTCCTACGACGTGCACGCGCTCTCGGGCATGTGGAATTGGCAAGTCTCGCCGGCGCTCGCGCTGACGACCGCCGCGCGTTACGACTCGCTCGAACTGCAGCGCGAAGGCGCCGCACCGGCCAACTTCCCGCTCACGAACGACGATTACTCCACCGACTTCAACGAGTGGAGCTTCAACCTGGGCGCGGTTTACAAGGTGTCCGAGCAGGACTCGCTGCGCTTCTCCGCGGCCCGCGGCATAGGTTCGCCGAGCTTGCTCGAACTCGGCTTCCAGCTGCCGGTGCCGCCGCCGGCGCCGGGCATGACCGTGTTCTACATGGGCAACCCGAATCTCGCTCCGGCGGTGGTCTACAATGTCGAGTTCGGTTGGGATCACGATATCGCCTCGATCAACGGTCGCCTGCGCGCCTCGGCCTTCTGGCAGCGCAGCGAAGATCTCCGCGCCCTTGGCGTCACGTCGACGGTTTACTCGTTCGTGCCGATGATCATCGGCAGCGGCGGCGGCAATGTCGGCGAGTCCGAAATGCATGGGCTCGAGTTCGGCCTCGAAGGCCAGAGCGGGCGCATCCACTGGGACGCGCAATATTCCTGGCGCAGCATCGAGGATGAGCTTGCCTCGACCGCCGCCGCCACGGTGCCGCTCGATTTCGAGGCGACCAGCCCCGAGCACGTCGCCACGGCCGGCGTGCGCTGGGTCGGCGAACGCTTCGAAGTCGGCGCCGATGCGCGCTACACCAGCGAGACGACGCAGTTCGGCGTCGCCAGCGCCGCCTTCGACACGCCCGCTCCGGTCGACGCCTATGTGCAGGTGAACGCGCGGGCCGCTTGGCAGGTCAATGACGCAGCCAGCGTCGAGCTCTCCGGCCGCAACCTGCTCGACGCTGAAACGCAGACAATCGGCCTCAACCCGCTGGAGCGGAGCGTGGTGCTGACACTGCGCACCAGCTTCTGAGCGAGACGACTGCAGGTATGGGAAGCGCGATCATGAACCTCACGAACTTCAAGCCTCGCTTGCCGAACTTGTCGGCCGTCGGTCTTGATCGCGCTTTGTCCAACCTGCCATTCGCGGCGAAGATGCTGGCGCCTTCCGGCGTCGCGGTGGCGCTGATCGTCGCCGTGTCGGGCGCGGGCGCGATGATCATGTCGAATCAGGCGGAGACGACGCAGAGCCTTGCGTCCGAGCAGATGCCGCGCATGCGCGCACTCGCCGGAGTCGACGCCGAGATCAAGGCGATCAACGCCGCTCTGCACGAAGCCTTGACCGAGCAGGCGGCGGGCCGCCCAGGCGCCGCCGCAAAGGTCATGGAGCTGGGGCCCCGCGTCGACGCGTTGAAGGCGCAAGTGGTCGAGCTGCGGGCAGGGGTGCACGATCCCGAGATCGCCGCATCGTTCGATCGCTTGGCCACCGAACTCGACACGTTCAAGGGCGTCATCGAATTCGTCGGCTCGATGATGGAGATCGATTTCGTCAGCGCCGTCTCTTTTCTCGATCCGTTCCGTCAGAGTTACGACTCGATGCAGCAGATCACCGACGGCATCATCGCCGACGCGCTCGCCGACGCGGATGCGGAAGCGCAGTCGAGCGCCGATGAGTCGAAGGCGGCAATGACGGCGCTGGTCGGCGTCGCCGCGCTCGCGGCGCTGATGGCGGCGCTGTTCGCCTGGATCATCAGCCGCTCGACCGGCGCCTCGATCCGGCGCATCGCCACCGTCACGCGCGCCTTGGCGGACGGCAATCTCGACGCCGACGCCGCCGCGCTCGCGCGCAAGGACGAACTTGGCGCTGTGGTCGACAGCCTCGGCGTCTTCCGCGCCAACGCGCTGGAGATGCGGCGCGCCACCGCCGAAGTGGAGCGGGTGCGGATCGAAACCGAGCGCAAGCTCGATGAAGCCATCGGCGCCGTCGTCGTCGCCGCCAGCGCCGGAGATTTCTCCAAACGCGCGCCAGAGACGAAAGAGCTCGGCGGCTTCCTGAACATCGCCCGTGGCCTCAACGCGATCTGCGCCGCGGCCGATTCATTCCTCGCGGAAGTCGAGAGCGAAGCAGAAGCTCTTGCGAACGGCGATCTGACCCGGCGGATCGGCAACGACTTCCAAGGCCGCTTCGGCACCGTCGCCAACAATCTCAATCGCGCCGCCGAAGCGCTCGCCGCGGCGATCGGCGAAGCCTCGCGCGCCAGCGAAGGCGCGCGTCAGCAGGCCTCGCTGATCCATCGCGACGCCAACGAAATGTCGCGCCGTTCGCAGCTGCAGGCAGCGCGCTTGGAAGAAACCGCCGCCGCGATCGTCGAGATGAGCGAGAGCGTGCGCACCAACGCCGCCAGCGCCGAGACCGTCGCGCGCGCGACGGTGGACGTCGCCAAGCGCGCCGAAGCCAGCGGTCAGTTGACCGGCGACGCCGTGATCGCGGTCGAAGAGATCGATCGCTCGTCGCGACGAGTGGCCGAGATTTTGCTGCTGATCGAAGACATCGCCTTCCAGACCAATTTGTTGGCGCTCAACGCCGCGGTCGAAGCGGCGCGCGCGGGCGAGCACGGCCGCGGCTTCGCCGTCGTCGCGCACGAAGTGCGCGCGTTGGCGCAGCGCTCGGCGGAATCGGCCCGCGAGATCAAAAACCTGCTGAGCGAGAGCCGGTCTCAGGTGGAGACCGGCGTGCGCCTGGTCCGGGCGTCGGGGGCCGCGGTCAGCGAGATCGTCGACACCGCCCGCACCGCCTCGCAGCGTGTGTCGCAGATCGCCTCGGCATCGCACGAACAAGCCAAAACCATGGCCGAAGTGTCCGAAGCGGTCAGCGGCATGGATCGCATGACGCAGGAAGCGGCGGCCGCGACCGAGCGCACGCTGGAAGCGGTCGGCGCGCTCAGTCAGCAGGCGCAGGATTTGGCGCAGCTCGTGGCTTCGTTCCGCACCGGCCAATCGGGCGCGTCACAGCCGGCGCGTCGCCGCGCCTAGCGCACTTCTTCGACTTCCACTTCGTCGGGCGCGTTCATGTCGACGCGCGCGTCCGGGCGCGGCGGGGTCAGCACCGCCGTCGGCAGCGCCAGCACGGGCCCGAGCGCATCGACGCCGCCGCGCTCCATGCGCGGGTGGATCAGCTGACCTGAGTCGCCGAACACATAGACCATCCGCGCCCAGTCGCTGTCGTCGTAGAGGAACGCCGGACCTTCCGGATCGAGATCCGACCAATCGGCTTCGCGCGGCGCGGCGGCAGCTTGCGCCAGCCAAGTGCGCGCGCCGTTCTCATCGCCGCGCCCGCGCGCGACTTGCGCGAACAGGATGCAGATGCGCGAGGAGGGGTTTTCGCGATAGGCGTCTTCGAGCGCCGCTTGCGCACCACCCCAATCGCCGCGCTCCATGGCGAGCTCGGCCAGCACGATCTTCGACTCGCGATGGTCGCGACGCTTCTCGGCGAAAGCGCGCATGCGCTCGGCGCGCGCTTCGCGCGTTTCGCCCGGCACGATGTCGCGATAGGCGTGCGCCAGCGCCGGATGCGGCGCGTTCTCCCATGCCTCTTCCAGGATCGCCGCAGCGCGTTCGGCGCGGCCTTCGGCCACCAGCATGCGCGCCGTGATCGCCGCCGCCGGCGCGAAGGTCGGCGCCATGCGGAACGCCTTCTGCGCCATCTCGCAGGCCTTGTCGGCGCGGCGCTCGCGCTCGAGCTTGGCCGATTGCGCGCACATCAGCACCGCGCGCCGGCGCTTGGCGACTTTGTCTTCCACCTGCTTGCGCTTGTCACCGAGATCGAGCGCTTCGATCGCGTTCTCCCAGTCGGCCGCCTGCACGGCGAGATCGAACGCGTACTGGAACGGCCACGTCGCTGTCTTCGAGGCTTTCAACGCCGCTTCCGCGTGCGCACGCGCCGCGGTGCGGTCGCCGCGCTTCAACGCGGCGGCCATCAGGCCCTTGCGGCCGAGCACTTCGGTGTCTTCGTTCTGCAGCATGCCCGAATAGGCGCGCTCGGCGGCCGCGGTATCGCCCGACACTTCCGCTGCGCGGGCCTGCAGCAGCAAAGCCAAACGCGGTTCGTCGATCAGGTCTTCCGCCTTGTCCGCGTGCCGGCGCGCATCTTCGAATTCGCCCGCTTCAGCGGCGATCAAGCCGAGCGCCAAAGCTTCTTGGCCGCGCCGCACCCGCGCGCGTTGGCTGGCTTTGCCGATGCGTCCGGGCGCGTCCATCAGGAACATCACCAAACGCAGCAGCGGCAGCGCCACGGCGATGATCGCCACCAGGATCAACAAGCCGAACAGCGCGGTCGTCGACACTTGCGTGCCGAACCATTCCACCTCGACCGTGCCGGGATCGGTAGTGACGATCTGCCACGAGGCCAGCATCGCGACCACGGCGACGATCAGCAGGAAGGCGACACGCAACATCGGGCTTAGCTCCGCGACAATTCTTGTCGGATCGCTCCGATGCGCTGGTCGATTTCGAGCCGGCGTCGGGCGTCGTTGATCCAATCCTGCGCCGCGCGCTTCGGCTGCTCGGGCAGGCGGTTGAGTTCTTGAACGGCGAGATCGAGCTGGTCGCCCGCAAGCGCCTGTTCAGCGCGGGCGACGATGCCTTCGGGCGTGTCGCCGGAATCGGCGCGGCGGATGATGATCCACTGCGCCAGCGCCGCCTGGATGCGGCCCCAGAAGCCGGCGCCCGCTTGGCTTTGCCGCGCGGCGCGGATGATCTCGTTGTCGAGCCGCTCGAAGCGGTCGCGCAATTCCGAACGCGTTGGCGCGCCGGTGCGCGAGAGCGGTTCGAGCGCGGCGACGTTCGGATCGTTGGGCAACAAAGCTGCGAGCTGCGCATGCGCCTGCTCGAACGGCCCGGACGAGCGCGATGCTTCCGACGCGGCGACGATCGCGTACGACGCCCGCGCCGCGGTCGCGGCCGCGCGCGCTTCCTGCGCCACCGCCGGCAGCTCTTCCTGGAGGCGGCGCACTTCGGTCACCAGCGCCGCGACCTCGGTCGTCGACGGCATCTGGGTGAGGCGCTGTTCGACATCGCGTAAACCCGCCTGCAGCGCGAACACGCGCGCGGCCGTGCCTTCGGCGCCGGCGTCGCCGCTCGCGGCTTCCGCCAGCGGCGTGTTCATCAGCGCTTCGATCTGATCGAGCCGGGCGTCGAGCGTTGCGGCGGTGTTGTCGGGCGTCTCGCCGACGACCTCTTGCGCCGGCGCCACATTCTCGATCGCCGCAGCTATGGCCGGCACCCGCGGCGCGACCGCGCCGCCCGCCGCACCGACGCCGGCCGCCACGACCGCCAACGCCAGTGCCGTGCCCATGCCGACGCCGCGGCCTTCGCGCGGCTCCTCGCGATAGGGCTCGTACTCAACGTCGATCGGCTCGGCGCGTCCGCGCTCTGCGTCGTCGTCTCTGCTCATCGGGACTCCCCAAAGTCTTTCCAGACTTCCCGCGACTTCCCGCATTTCGCGCAGGAAACGAGTCGCAGGCCGCGCCCCGAATCTAGGCTCCTGCCGGAAGCCGCTCAAGCGATTGCGCCAGCGGGGATGCCTCAGTTTTGGAGTAAAGCCGACAGGAGCGCGTCCTCGCGTGGCGCGGGCGCCACGATGATCCGCTTCCATGCGGTTTTGCGCAGCGGGTCGGCCGCCGCTTCGCTGATGCAGGCTGCGACCAGTTCCGCCGCGCCCGGCGCGCCCAGCGCTACGAATGTCTCGGCGGCGCGCGCGCTGTGGAAGAGCACGGCGTCGAGCGCGGCTGCGAACGCGGCGGGGAGGGCGGAGGCGGCG
The DNA here is from genome assembly GCF_035627415.1 of Vitreimonas sp. Lineage (GTDB taxonomy): Bacteria > Pseudomonadota > Alphaproteobacteria > Caulobacterales > Aquidulcibacteraceae > Vitreimonas. The sequence goes on from NZ_DASPLU010000038.1 coordinate 234,888, forward strand.
ACCGCTTCGTAAGCGATCCGGCGTTCGACGGCGTAGCCGGACGCTACGAGTTCGCCCGCGAGATCGCCGGCGAGATGGGCGCCGCCGATATGGATCAGCTTGCCCTTGATCGGATCGCAGGCGCGCTTGATGAGCACAGCCAGATCCGAAACGTTACCGTCTGCCGAGCGGGCGTCGGCAAAGCCGGCTTCGCGCGCGGCCGCCGCCGTCGCATCGCCGACGGCGAACACCGGCAGCGAGCGAAGCGGGCTCACTGCGGCGAAGGTGCGAACGCCGTTCGTGCTGGTGAAGATCAGCGCCTGCGCGCCTTCTACGTTGGCATCGAACGCACAGGGCGCGATCGTCAGCAATGGCGCCAACACGGGCTCGGCGCCCAGCGCGCGCAAACGCTCGGCGGTGCGTGTCGCTTCGGGCAACGCGCGCGTGATGGCGACGCGCATCACTTGTCGGTCACAGCCGCATCGCCGGCTTCTTCGCGGATTTCGCCGCCCAGGCGCGCGCCGAGCGCTTGCGCTTGCTTCACCGAATCGGCGTCGAGCACGATCCGTTCGCTGCGGCGCCACCGGGCGCCACCGTCAGGGCGCAGGGTTTCGCCGAGCAATGAGAGCGCATCCGTTTCCACGCGCGCGAGCGCGGCGATCGGCGTGCGGCACGAGCCGTCGAGCGCCAGCAAAAATGCGCGCTCGGCTTCGATTTCCACACGCGCGCGCGCATCCTCGAGCTTGGCCAGCGCATCGCGCACGCGCGCATCGCCTTCACGCGCAGTGATAGCGAGCGCGCCTTGGCATGCGGCGGGCGGCATGATCTGCGGATCGATCAAGCTAGCGGCGCGCGATTGCAGACCCAAGCGCTTCAGCCCAGCTATCGCCAGAAAAGTCGCGTCGGCTTCGCCGGCTTCGAGCTTTTTCAGCCGCGTATCGACATTGCCGCGCAGCGTCGAAACTCTGAGATCGTTGCGCGCGTACAGCACTTGCGCCTGGCGGCGCAGACTGGCGGTGCCGACCATTGAATTCGACGCCAGCTCGTCGAGCGTCCTGGCTTTGAGGCTGACGAACGCATCGCGCGGATCCTCGCGCTCGGGCACGCAGGCGAGCGCGACGCCGTCCGGCAGGCGCGTCGGCAAATCCTTGAGCGAGTGGATTCCGATGTCGATGCGGCCGTCGAGCAGGGCTTCGTCGAGTTCCTTGGTGAAGAGCCCTTTGCCGCCGGCTTCGATCAGGCGGCGATCCTGGATGCGGTCGCCGGTCGTAGTGATCGGCGCGATTTCGAACGCCTCTTCGGCGACGCCCATCAGCGCCGCCCAGCGCGCGCGCGTCGCTTCAGTCTGCGCCAGCGAAAGCTTCGAGCCGCGCGCGCCGATGCGGAAGAGAATGGTCATGGCAGTAGGGCAATAAGGCAGTAGGGCAGTAGGGCAAAGTGCTACACGCCCCTATTGCCCTGCTCTCTATTCCCATATTGCCCTTCACATGAAGCCGCTCACCGTTCTCGGCATCGAAACCAGCTGCGATGAAACCGCGGCCGCGGTGCTGCGCCTCGAGGAGAGCGGCCCGGTCGTGCTCTCCGACATCGTGCTCGGGCAGGCGGCGCAGCATGCGCCTTACAAGGGTGTGGTGCCGGAGATCGCGGCGCGGGCGCATGTCGAAGGGCTCGACGGGGTTATCGCTGCGGCGATAGGCGATGCGGGGCTTGGCTTTGCCGATCTGGACGGCGTGGCCGCCACGGCGGGGCCGGGCCTGATCGGCGGGGTGATGGTTGGGCTTTTGGCCGGCAAGGCGATCGCGCTGGCGCATGGCAAACCGCTGCTGGCGGTGAACCATTTGGAAGGCCACGCGCTCAGCCCGCGGCTGGCCGAAGGCGGGGCGGCGTTTCCATATTTGCTGCTGCTCGTCAGCGGCGGGCATTGCCAGTTCATCGCCGTGCTCGGTGTCGGCCATTATCGCCGGCTTGGATCGACCATGGACGATGCGCTGGGCGAGGCGTTCGACAAGCTGGCGAAGCTGTTGGATCTCGGTTTTCCGGGCGGGCCGCTGGTCGAAAAAGCCGCTCAAAATGGCGATTCCAAGCGCTTTTCGTTGCCGCGGCCGCTGCTGGGGCGTGCGGGGTGCGATTTTTCGTTCGCTGGTTTGAAAACCGCGTGCGCGCGCGAGGCCGAACGGCTTGGCGCGCTGACGGATCAGGACAAGGCCGATCTCTGCGCCAGCTTCCAGGCGGCGGTGTGCGATATCGTCGAGGACCGCACGCGGCGGGCGATGGCGATGTTCGAGGATCTGGAAGGAGCGAAAGGGCGGCTGGTTGTGGCGGGAGGCGTTGGGGCCAACCAGGCGATCCGAAGCCTTTTGCAGGCTCTGGGGGAGGAGCGCGGCTACGCCTTCGTAGCCCCGCCGCTTCGCTGGTGCACCGACAATGGCGCGATGATCGCGCTTGCCGGGGCTGAAAGATTGCGGCTCGGATTCAGTGACGACCTGTCATTTCCGGCGCGGCCGCGCTGGCCGCTGGACGGTGAGGCCGCCCGTCTGCGCCCCAGCCACAAGCCGGGGCGCAAGGGAGCGAAAGCTTAGGCGACGACGTGCGCGGCCGTGAACAGAAGCGGCGCAAACGCGGTCGCGACCAGCGCGACGGCGATCACGAGGGCCATGGCCTTGGCGGTCGACGGCAGGTCTTGAGCGGACATTCGAAATTCTCCCCACGAAAGGTTCGATGTTGCAGGTGCGAACATCGATGAGGGTGAAATGGACCCTTTCGGGGAACTTTAGTAGGGCGGATTTTCCAGCGCAGTTATGCGTTTTTGCAAGCGGATCGGATATTAACGTCGCATTACTGCAAAGAAAGAGCAGGCGCGAAGGGATCGCCTTCGCGCCTGCACAAGGACCCTTGGCGCGCTGGGAGCCGCGCCGCAGGCAGAACTCAGAGCACCACCAAAGCGGCGGTCTGGACGATCGGCGCGGCGGCCAGGGCGAACAGGCCGGCGGCGGCGATCACGAAGCTGGTCATCAGCAGGACGGAGGGGCGGGCGGTGGTCATCGGGGGCTCCAGGGCTCGTGGGCTGTCGATGACAAATACCTAGCACCTCCCCTCGCGCTGATCAATGAATAAAAATGATTTCGTTCACTCGATACGGTAGAATTATGTATCGGCTGCTACACTCGCCGGCGCAGCGCCGACTTTGGCCCTCGGCCCACCGGCGTAAAGCCCGTTCAGGATCAGCCCCATTACGCCTTCGAATTCGCGCTCGAGCTTGGGCAGCGTCAGCTTCGAGAACAGCTGCGGCAGGCCGAATTTGATGGTGGCGGACTGGATCATCTCGGCGACGTATTCGGGGTCGCACGGGGCGAAGACGCCGCTCTTCACGCCTTCCTCGACCACGGCGCTGATGCTGACCCGCTCCAGCGCGATGAGCTCGTTCATGAACATCGGCCGCTCGCGCGCCAGAACCTCGGCAACTTCCAGAATTTTCGCGTTTTCTTCGAACATCTGGAAGTTGTCGCGCATGCGCCGAGCGAGCATTTCCTTGAGCTTGCGGTCGGCCGGCCAGTCTTTGCGGCGCGCGACCTGGGCGAGACCGCCCTGCTCCTCGGCGTAGTGCTTGCGCGCCATCGCCTCGGCGATGTCGATCTTGGCTTCGAAGAAGCGATAGATGTTGCCCGGCGACATGTCGCAATCGGCGGCGATCTCGGCCATGGTTGTCTTGCCGTAGCCGTAGTGTTTGATGCGGTTCATGGCCGCTTGAAGGATGCGGTCGCGGGTGGCGGCTTTTTCGTCCATCCCTACAAACTACCGGGTTTCTACTGAACGTTCAATGAAGGATTCAGCCGCTTGAGCCAGCCGTACGAGAACGTGGCCGTCCTGGGCGCCGGGGCGTGGGGCACGGCGCTGGCCCAGGTGGCGGCTGCGGCCAAGCGGGCCGTGACGCTCTGGGCCCGTGAGGCCGAGGTGGTGGACGGGGTGAACCAGGCGCAGGAAAACCCGCTCTTCCTGCCCGGCGTCCGTCTCAACCCTGTCATCCGCGCCACCGACGAGCTGGAGGAGGTCGCGAGCGCGGATCTGATCCTGGCCGTGCCGCCGGCCCAGCACATGCGCGCGACGCTGAAAGCGCTTCGGCCCCACCTCCGCACCGGCACGCCGATCGTGCTCTGCGCCAAGGGGGTCGAGCGCGGCACGCTGGCGCTGATGACCGACGTGCTGCAGGAGGAGCTTCCCGATCGGACGCCGGCGGTGCTGTCCGGGCCCGGGTTCGCCAAGGACGTCGCCCGCGGCCTGCCGACCGCCACTACCATCGCCAGCCCGGACCAGGAATTGGCGCAGCGCATCGTCGCCACCATCGGCCTGCCGACGTTTCGGCCGTACGTGGCCGACGATCTGGTCGGCGCCGAGATCGGCGGGGCGGTGAAGAACGTTATCGCCATCGCTTGCGGCGTGGCCGAGGGCCGAAAGCTGGGCGACGGCGCACGCGCGGCCTTGATCACCCGCGGCTTCGCCGAACTCACGCGTCTCGGCCTCGCCATGGGGGGCAAAGCCGAGACGCTGTCCGGTCTCTGCGGCCTGGGCGATCTTGTGCTCACCTGCGCCTCGCTCACCTCGCGCAACACCTCGCTGGGGGCTGCGCTCGGCGAAGGGCGCAAGCTCGCCGACATCCTGGCCGAACGCCGCTCGGTGGCCGAAGGCATGGAGAGCGCGCCGGCCGTGGCGGCGTTGGCGGAAAGGCATAACGTCGAGATGCCGATCTCGACCGCGGTGGACGCGATCGTCGCCGAACGCATCAGCATCGATGACGCCATCACCCAATTGCTGGCGCGGCCGTTCAAGGCGGAAGGGGTTTGACCATCCTCGCGCGTCTCGACGCGCTGGCCGATCCCGGCGCGATCGTCGTCGAATACGAGGACGGCGCCGGCGTGCGCCGCTCGCTCATCCTCACCCGCGCCGGCGATCATGTCGCCGCATTCCGCAATGTGTGCCCGCACGCCGGCTATCCGTTGCAGCGCGCCGATGGGCGCATCGTCGTGCAGGAGGCGCGCTATCTCGTCTGCATGGCGCACGGCGCGAGCTTCACGCTGACCGACGGCGCCTGCGCCGGCGGGCCATGCAACGGCGATGGGTTGGAGCGGGTGGGGATCGAAGTGGCTCAAGGCATGATCCTGTTGCGTTGAATTGCGCGCGCGCGGGCGTTCCCGCGTTGCGTGCTGCAACCGGGGCTTGGGCGCTCCGAGGCTTGGCTTGAGTTCAACTTGAATCTGGAAAGGGCGCAGGGGTGGCGACGCAGCCGGTGAAGGCGGCGTTGGTGGCGCGCAAGCCGAGCAGCGGATCCTGGTGGTCGCAGCCGTTGCCGCGCGCGCTCGCCAGCACGAAGCGCCACGCCAGCTCGGGGACGCGCTGCGCTTCGCGCGCGAGCCTGTTGGCGAGACGCGCGGCGTGCGGCAGCGGGTCCTTGAGCACGCGGCGCAAAGCTTCGAGGCGGCGGGCGAGGCGGAAGGCGGTTTCGTCTTCGTTGCGAAGGACGCGCGGCTTGCGCTCCAGCGGCTGCGGCGGGGGATCGGCCGGCACGCCGTAGGCGAAGGGCGCGCGCCAGCTTTGCGGATGGTAGAGATCGGGCTTCATGACCGCGCGTTCGCGGCGCGCGGCGAACGCTTGCGTTTGCCGCGTCGGCGGCGCTGCTGGCGGCGCGGCGATCGCCGGCGCGCCGCTCACGGCGGCGGCGAGTTCGGCGCTGCGGATCGCGGCGGCTTCGGCGAGCAGCAATTTGCGAACGACGTGTTCGAGCAGACAGAGCCGCGCGACGATGGCGCGCCGCAACGGACGCGTCAGCCGGCGGAGAACGGCGATCACCACCGGCGCGCCGAACGAGTCGACGGCGCGGGCGAAGGACTCGCGGGCGCGGCGCCAGAGCGGTTCGGCGGTGAGTGTCAGGGCTGTTGTTGCTGCGTTCATAAGCAGCATTATCACCCAGTTCTGGCGCAGTCGGATAAGTTTCGACGCGGCGCTTGGTTTCCAACGCTCTTGAGCCGGAAATACGAGGATAGACAGGTGAGCTATCCCCGCTCCCCCTCGATGGGGGAGCTGCCGTCCGCCGGAGCGCAGCGCAGGCGGATGACTGAGGGGGCGAGACCCAGGCGCTCGGGCTTGCGCCTCGTGAGGCTTCTTCTTCGACGCTGGTGCGATCACCCCCTCCGTCAGCGTGCTTGCGCACGCTGACACCTCCCCGATCGAGGGGGAGGTGGGGTATTCAAACTTCCGCTTCTTCCGCGCGGCGGCGGCGCATCAGTACGAAGCCGGCGATGGCGAGGACGACGACGCCGAGCGCCACCCAGGGAAACCAGCCGGCGAGGCCGCCGAAATTGGTTTGCGTTTCGCCTTGCAACGCGGCGACTTCCGCCGCCGGCGCCGCGTTCGGCACGCCGGTGACGAGGCCGGGGACCGAATAGGTGGAGACCGCGTCGCTGGCGGCCTGGAAATCCGCATGCATGCGGCCGGCCGGGAAGCTCAGCATGCCGCGCAGCGCCGCGGCGGCGGCTTCGATGTCCGGCATCTGATCCATGCTGCCGATCGAAGTGAGGCCGGCGACGCCGTGGCGGCCGAGCACTTTTTGTTCGTAGCGCAGATCCTTGCCTTGCGAGCCGGGCGCGGCGACGCGTTCGGCCCAGATCAGCGAAGGCGCGGCCGCATCGTACGCCGGCGCCGCGGCGAAGCCTTCAAAGCGGCGGCCTTGGCCGGCGCGCGCGTCGCGGACGCTGGTTTCGAAGTTCGCATCGGCGAGGCCCGAGGCCGTCTCCGGCTGCACGTAGCCGATCGCGTCATAACTAACGATGGTCGCCCATGTGCCCGGGGCGCGGATGTCGTCGCCGGCGCGCGCGATCATGCCGAGCACAGCGCCGTTCGGCGCCGAAGCATTGTTGCGCTGCATGTAGGCGCGCGCTTCGTCGGCGGAGTAGAAGAGGTAGCCGTCGGCGACATTGAGCGCGACGTCGCCGTTCAGCAGATTGATCGCGCCGCTTTGGCCGTGCGGCGCGCTCGCTGGTTCAGCCGCAGGGGCGACCGGTTCGGCGCGCACGGGCGGCGCGGCGACGTCGGGTCCGGCATCGCCCGGACCATCCGCGTAAGCCGCCGGCGCAGCGATCAGCGCCAGCGCGAACAGGGCGCGCGACAAATTCTTGCGCATGGGTGATCTCCCTCGCTCGCCCGTTTTGGGCGCATCCCCCGAATCGCAGAAGTAGCGAAAAAGAACGTCTTTGTCGCCCGATCAGCGGGCAGAGGCTGTGCGCAGCTCGTCGGCGGCGACGGCCATGGCTGCGTCGATCGCTGCGCGCCATTCGCTCATGTTTTTCGCAGTTTGCGCGGCGGGCGGATAAGTGACCGCACGCGAGGAACTCACAACGCCGCCTTCGAGACCTTGCGCCGTTGCAACAAAGCCGGCGAGCGCGTCCTTCGCGCTGGCGCCTTGCGCGCCGTAGCCGGGCACCAGGAAGAGGGCGTGCGGCATCGCTTCACGCAGCGCGCGCGCTTCCTCTGGATAAGTGGCGCCGGCCACCGCCATCAGGCCGGACCAGCCGCTGGCGCCCATCAAGGTTTGCGTTTCCGGCGCCAGCATTTCCGCCACCCGCCGCCACACCGGCGCGCCGCCGACCTGCAGATCCTGAAAATCTCCGGCGCCGGGGTTTGAGGTGCGCACGAGCACGGCGACGCCTTTGCCGTTCGCCTTGGCCATGTCGACGAAGGGCGCGAGCGTGTCCTTGCCCATGTACGGATTGACGGTGACGCAATCGGCGTCGAAGCCGGGCCGCGCACCGATGGTGGCGCGCGCATAACCTTCGGCGGTGGTGCCGATGTCGCCGCGTTTGGCGTCCAGGAGCACGATCATGCCGGCGGCGCGGCCGTATTCGACCAGCATGCGCGCGGCGGCGTAGCCGAGTTCGCCGAATTGTTCGAACAGGCCGAGTTGCGGCTTCAGCACTGCGGCGTGCTTGGCGGCGATGTCGATGAGGCTGGTGCCGAACTTCACCAGCACCGAGGCGGCGTCGTTCTTCAGATCGCCGAACAGGGCCGGCACCTTGTCCGCGAACGGGTCGAGGCCGACGCAGAGCGGCGTGCGCTTGGAGCGAACTTTCTCGATCAGGCGATCGGCGTAGGCCGCGCTCATAGCGGGCGGTCGCCGGGCGCGACGCAGACGACTTGAGCGACGGCGAGCTGGCGGCGCAGATCGTCCGACTCTTCACCGTAATTGTCGGCCGTCAGCCGCGGCGCCGGCGCGCCTTGCGCGTCGACTTGTTCGAGCCGCAGCAGGCGCGTGATGGAAGAGGGGGAGGCGGTGTAGACGCGGCCGCGCCGCGCCGATTCGGCGATGGTCACGCCGATCACTTGGCCGTTGGCGCCGAACGCCGGTCCGCCGCTAATGCCCGCGAGCGAGCCGCGCAGACCGGTCGTGCGGCCCAATTCGGCCCACGCCAGCACCGGTTCTTCAAGATCGTAGCGGCCGCGCGCCACCAGAGTTTCTCGCCCGATCAGCCGCGAATAGGCTTCGCCCGGCCGCCCTTGCGGGAAGCCGACATGAAAGGCGCGCTGGCCGACCTGGAATTGGCGCTCGGAGGTGTCGAGCGCCAGCGCCGCCGGCGCGCGCTCTGTGCGGAGCAAGGCCAGATCGGCGAACAGCGCGCGTTTCACTTCCTGCACCGGCACGGCGGCGCCGCGCGAGACGATGAGGCCGACCTGCTGGCAACCGTCGACAACGTGGCGCGCTGTCAGCCACCAGCCTTCTTCCGAGATCGCGAACGCCGAGCCCATGCCCGACGCGACCGGACCGACTTCGACCAGCACTTCGGGATCGTACATCGAGGGCGGCGGCAAGAATGCGCCAGGCTCCGGCTGCGCCGAGTCGGGCCGGTACACTTCCGGCGCGTCGGCGCGCTGATCCACCCGGAACAGCACGAACACCACCGCCGCGATGACGATGATGTAGAGCAGCCAGTCGGGGACTAGTCGCAGCACGTCTCAGCCGCCTCGCATCAGAGCCACATTTGGGTCCGCAACCGCGCCGGACAAGATCAGCGCAAGGCCGATCTTCACGCTCATCAGGAAGACGGCGGCGGCGACATCGCCCTCGGCGATGCGGCGCGGCAGCCCGCGCAAGAACATGTCGGCGAAGCGGAAAGCGATCAGCTGCAAGAGCAGCGTCACGACGCCCCAGATCAGGAGGTCGAGAACGCCGAACGAATGTGCGAGACACGAGCCGAGCGGAATGGCGAGCCCGACCACGACGCCGCCGAACGCGAGCGAGGCGGAGGGATTGCCGGCGCGGATCAGGGCCAGCTCCTTGTGCGGCGTCATCAGCACATAGACGATGAGCGAGGCGATGAAGAGACCGAGCGCCACCCCGAGCTGCACGATGAAGGCGGGAAAGCCGGCCACGAACGCGGTGATGGGCGCGGTAAAGTCCATGGATGAGGGTCCCTCGCTGGCCGCAGCTGGCCTATATCGGCCTTGCGCTAGCGGTTCCGGCCAGGAGGCGCAAGCCGAGCAGGCGCAAGAGGAAGGGTGAGCAGCAGATGAGCGGACGCAAAGCGGCTTTGGTCACAGGTTCAACCAGCGGCATCGGCCTCGCCGTCGCCACGGCGTTCGCCAAGGCCGGCATGGATGTCACCCTGAACGGGCTGGGCGATGCGGCCGAGATCGAGCGCATCCGCGCCGGGCTCGCGGCCGAAACCGGCGTTTCGGTGCGCTATGACGGCGCCAATCTGATGCGGGCGGACGCGTGCGCCGCCTTGGTGGAGAACGCCATCGCCGCGCACGGCCGGCTCGACGTGCTCGTCAACAATGCCGGCATCCAGTTCGTCTCGCCGATCGAGGACTTTCCGGTCGAGAAATATGACGCCATCATCGCGCTCAACCTGTCGGCGGTGTTTCACACCATGCGCGCGGCGATGCGGTCGATGAAGGCGCAGCGCTACGGGCGCATCATCAACATCGCTTCGGCGCATGCGCATGTCGCTTCGCCGTTCAAGTCGGCGTACGTGGCGGCCAAGCACGGCGTGTTGGGGCTGACCAAGACGGTCGCGCTCGAAGGCGCGCAGTTCAACGTGCGCTGCAACGCGATCTCGCCGGGCTATGTGTTCACGCCTTTGGTGGAGAACCAGATCCCTGACACGATGAAGGCGCGCGGGCTCTCGCGCGAGCAGGTGATCAACGACGTGCTGCTGGCGGCGCAGCCGACGAAGGAGTTCGTGAAGGTGGAGGATGTCGCCGGCATGGCGCTGTTCCTGGTTTCCGCCGCCGCGAACCAGATCAACGGCGCCGCGCTCAGCATGGACGGCGGCTGGATCGCGCAGTGAAGCGCAAGCCCAGAGTTGACCAACTTGACCAACTCGATTAGATTGGCGGTATGACGCAAGTCAATCTCTACGAGGCGAAGACGCAGCTCTCCAAGCTCGTGGACCGCGCCGCCAAAGGCGAAGACATTGTCATCGCCAAGAACGGCGAACCTGTCGCCGTGCTTGTCGCGCCCGCGAAGGTGACCAAGCCGAAGCGTGAGTTCGGCTTCCTCAAGGCGGAGATGGAAGCTCTGTCTGACGAGGCTTGGGAAGAGTCGGATGAGGAAGTGCGTAAGCTCTTCGCCAAGAGCGCGCGCGAAAAGCTTTGATGCTCCTCGATACCAATGCGTTCATCTGGTTCGTGCGCGGCGATGCGCGCCTCAAGAAATCGCTGCGGGAAGCCATTGAGGATTCAAGCGTCGCCATAAAACTCAGCGTCGCCAGCTTTTGGGAGATGACGATCAAGCATCGGATCGGCAAGCTCCCGTTGCCCGCGCCGTTTTCCACTGATCCGACGCAAGCGATCCAGACTTGGTGCGGACGTGCTGCAATTGGACTCTTGCCGGTAGCTCCCGAACACGTGGGGCATGCGATGAATCTATCGTTTGCGCAGAACGATCCGTTCGATCGCCTCATCGCCGCCACCGCGTTGGTGGAAAAGCTCGAGCTCGTCACCAGCGATCGTCGTTTTTTGAATTGCCCGGGGCTGCGGGTGCTGAAGGCATGATGCAGTGCGCTCCAACGAACACGCCGCCCCGCTGACAGACGGCGGACCAGAGTGAGCAAAAAGCCCCTCTCGCTCGCGCTGCAGGGCGGCGGCGCGCTGGGCGCTTTTACGTGGGGCGCGCTCGATCGGCTGCTGGAGGACGAGCGGCTCGAGATCAAGGCGATCTCGGGTTCGTCCGCCGGGGCGATGTGCGCGGTGGTGTTGGCGGAGGGCTTCGCCGAGGGCGGCGCGGCCGGCGCGCGGCGCCAGCTGCGCCAGTTCTGGGAAGGCGTGGCCGCGGCGGGCCGCTCCAATCCCTATCGGCGCACGCCGCTGATAGCGTTCCTGCACTCGTTTCAGCCGGCGTGGATTCAGCAGAACTATCTTGCGCTCTGGGCCGACATGGCGAGCCGGGTCGCTTCGCCGTACGATTTCAATCCGCTCAATCTCAATCCGCTGAAGGAGGTGCTGGAAGAGCTGGTGGATTTCGAACGCGTGCGCGCGTGCGAGGAGATCGAGCTCTTCATCGGCGCCACCAATGTCGAGACCGGGCGCGGGCGCATCTTCCGCAATGGCGAGCTTTCGGCCGACCATGTGATGGCGTCGGCGTGCCTGCCGCAGCTGTTCCAGGCGGTGACGATCGACGGTACGCCCTATTGGGACGGCGGCTATACCGGCAATCCGGCGCTGTTTCCGCTGTTCGGCGTCGCCGCCACGCGCGACATCGTCATCGTCCAGATCAATCCGATCGAGCGCGCGGGCGCGCCGCGCAGCGCCGCCGACATCGCCGCGCGCGTGAGTGAGATCACGTTCAATGCGAGCCTCTTGAACGAACTGCGCGCCATCGATTTCGTCGGCCGACTGCTCGATCAGCACCGGCTGCCGGAAGAGCGCTACCGCAAGATGCTGATCCATAATCTGAGCGAAGGCGCCGCGCTCGCGCCGCTCGGCATCGGCACGGACCTCAACACCGAGCTGACGTTCTTCCATGAATTGTTCGAGAAGGGCCGCGCCGCCGCCGAAATCTGGCTCGGCCGGCATTTCGACGCGCTCGGAGAGCGCTCCACCGTCGATCTCGCCGCCATGTTCCGCGCCGCGCCGGCGGCCGGCGAGGCCGAACCATTGCGCTAACTTTTCCTTAGCCGGCGCGGTTCAAGCGTGGCCGCATGCGGCTCAGTGCGCCCATTTTTGCTCTCGCCATGCTCGCGGTGCTCGCCGCGCCCACGGCGGCGGCCGGCGCGGGCGGCGGGAGCAGCGCGCAGCAGCAAGCGCCGGCGAGCCGGCAGGAGCGGCTCACCTCGGCCGAGACCTACATTCCGCTGCCGACGTTGTCCGCCGGCGTGCTGCAACGGATGTCGACCCGCGGCACGCTTATCGTCGACATGGGTCTCGACATTCCCGACGCCGACTTGCGCCGCCGCGCCCAGCTCAACGGTCCGCGCATTCGCGATGCGCTCCGCACCGCGCTCGCGACCTACGCCTCGACCTATTATCGCGACCGCACGTCGCCCGACCCCGCGCAGATGACGCGGCTGCTGCAGCACGCGGTGGACCGCACGCTCGGCGCAGACGGCGCGCGGGTGCTGTTGGTGAACATCATCTATCAGCGCTCGCCAGGCTGAAGTTCCCGCGCGCTCGAGCGCGGAACGATTGCGGGTGGTCATTCGCGATCGCGAGCGGTATCGTCGCCTTCGCGTCCACTGAACGCCGCATCAGCGCAAGCGCTTGCGGCGCGTGTCCGATCATCAGCGGGGGACTGCTTCAATGCGCACATTCATGATGGGCCTTGCGGCCGCATTCGCCATTCTCTTCCTGTCGGCGGCGCCGGCGGCGGCGGACACGATCGAGTGCCCGCTTTCGCAAGCGCGGCGCACCGTCACCAACGACCTGCCGAGCGGCTGGTGGACGACGCCGATCGTCAACAACCTGTCGGAAACGCGCATTCAGGAGATCGGCGGCGAGACGGCGCTGGTTTGCGTCTATGGCGCGTCGGGTTCGGTGCAGCGCAATGCGCCGGCCAACCAGACCTGCACCGCCCGCACCGGCGGCTTCGACTGCGCGCCGCGCATTCGCCTCGTCCCGCTGCCGCGGCCCACGCCATCGCCGGCGCCAGCGACGCATTCGACCGGTCCGCTCTCGGTGCCGCAAACCTATGTGTTCGATCTCGACGCGGGCAGCGTCGGCGGCGAGGGCGACATCTGGTTTCAGGCGGTCACCGCCAGCCAGCTGTTTCTAACTCCGCGCGGCGGCGCGCAGATGGCGGTGGGCGATGGGTCGAACCGCGGACTCGCCGGCTGTTCGGCGGCGAGCTTTTCGGCGACGCGCGTGGCGCTCTCGGAAATTCCGGTCGGCTCTTATGTCTGCGTCCGCACCAGCGAAGGACGCATCAGCCAATTCCGCATGAACGCGATTTCGTCCGGATCGCCGAAGACGCTGACGCTCGGCTACACGACCTGGCAGTGAGGTTCGGCCGCAGCGCTCAGCCGCCGCGGCAGGCGATCGGCATGACGATCGCGGTGATCGAGCCGGCGACCGGGGCGCGGTAGCGCTGCGCCGGCTCGTCGCGGGCGACGACGGTTTCGCCCGCGCCCATGATCTGGCGCTCCACCACCATGAATTGCTGCTCGGCGCAGTTGAAGCGGTAGTGCAGGCGTTGCGTGGTGTAGCGGATCGTCGTCTCGGAGGTGGCGTCCTCGATGTCGTAACGCTGCGGCTGGCCGTGGCGCACCTGGATCCAGATGTCGGCCGTCGCGCCGTCGGCGCTGCGGGTGATGGTGCGCTGGTTGAAGTGCACTTCGCCCATGCAGGCGCGGTCTTCGGCCGGGGTCTCGCCGCGGCAATCGCGCTGACGCGCCACCAACAGCCAATCTGGCAGATTTTGCGTGCTGCCGAGGATCACCGAGTCGGTCTCGCCTGGCGCCTCGGCTTGGCCTTGCGGCGCGGGGGCCTGCTGCTGCGGCTGGCCGCAGGCGGCGAGCGTGAAGATCGCGAACAGGGCTGCAAGCTTGCGCATCAGGGCTTTCATCCTTGTCATCTTGGGCGACGAACAGCGCCCGGCAAATCACATAGCTGAGATGCCGCCATCCACCTTCAGCTCGGCGCCCGTTATGAAACGGCTTTCGTCCGAGAGGAGATAAAGCGCTGCGTTGGCGATGTCTTCGGGCTTGCCGATGCGGCCGAGGGGAATCTGGCGCGCCAGCTTCGCCTCGGCTTCCTCCTTGCCGAACATGCCGCGCAGCGGATCGAGGATCGGCGTGTCGATGAAGGTCGGATGGATCGAGTTGGAGCGGACGTCGAGGCCCTTCTTTGCGCAATAGAGGGCGATGTTTTTGGAGAGCAGCCACACCGCCGCTTTCGAGGCGTTGTAGGCGGGCGTGTTCCAGCTGGCGATCAGGCCGGCGATCGAGGAGAGGTTGACGATCGAGCCGGGCTGGTTTTGCGCCAGGTATTTGATCGCGTGCTTGGCGCCGAGAAACACCGAATCGACATTGACGCTCATGACTTTGCGGAAGGTTTCGAGCTCCATCTCCTCGACGCCGCCCTTGCCGCCGGCGATGCCGGCGTTGTTGACCAGTCCGGAGACGCCGCCCATCGCCGCGTTCGCCGCTTCGAGCGCTGCGATCCATTGCTCTTCTTTGGTGACGTCGAGCGCGTACGCGAACGCGGTTTCAGCGCCGTATTGAGCATTGAGGTCGCGCGCGAGCGTTTCGACGCCGCCGGCGTTGATGTCCGCGAGCGCGACCTTGCCGCCTTCGCTCGCCACCGCGCGCGCGATCGCCGCGCCCAGGCCCTGCGCCGCGCCCGTGACGAACACCTTCTTCCCCGCAACGCGCCCGGTCATGCTCGCCTCCCTTTATGCCGCGCGACTCTGTGGCGCGGCGCGGCAAACCGCAAGCTTGTCGGCGCGGTAGCCCGGGAATAAGTGCCTGACCAGCGAGGTGACGCCATGGAATGGGACGCGCTGCTGCTGTCGCGGCTGCAATTCGCCTTCACGATCGGCTTTCACATCATCTTTCCCGCGTTCACGATCGGGCTGGCGTCTTTTCTCGCCGTGCTCGAAGGGCTTTGGCTCTTCACCAAGAAGCCGCTGTTCAAAAACCTCTATCTGTTCTGGGTGAAAATCTTCGCGCTGTCGTTCGGCATGGGGGTCGTGTCGGGCGTCGTCATGTCCTACCAGTTCGGGACGAATTGGAGCGTGTTCTCGGCCCAGGCCGGCAGCGTGATCGGGCCGCTGCTCGCGTACGAAGTGCTGACGGCGTTCTTCCTCGAAGCGTCGTTCCTCGGCATCATGCTGTTCGGCTGGAAGCGGGTGGGGCCGGGGCTCCATTTCTTTGCGACGATCATGGTGGCGATCGGCACGCTGACCAGCGCGTTCTGGATTCTCGCGGCCAATTCCTGGATGCAGACGCCGCAGGGCTTCGCCTTCGCCGAAGACGGCACGATGGTGGCGACGAGTTTCGTCGAAGTGATCTTCAATCCCTCGTTCCCGTCGCGGTTCGCGCACATGGTGCTGGCGGCGTATTTGACGACGGCGATGGCGGTCGGCGGCGCCTCGGCGTTCGCGCTGCTGAAGCGGCGCGCCATTCCCGAAAGCCGCACGGCGATGCGGATGGCGATCCTGATGATGGCGATCGTCGCGCCGCTGCAGGTGGTCGTCGGGCACGAGAGCGGCATGGTGGCGATCGAGCATCAGCCGGCGAAAGTGGCGGCGATGGAGGGCTGGTGGCAGACTAGGCCGGACCAGCCGACAGTGCTGATCGGCTGGCCGGACGAAACCCAAGAGCGCAACCTGTTCGAATTCACGATCCCGAACGGCGGTTCGCTCGTGTTCGGCAACGAGGCGGAAGAGGAGCTGCGCGGGCTCGACGACTTTCCCGCGAGCGAACGGCCGCCGGTCGGCATCGTGTTCTGGGCTTTTCGCATCATGGTCGGCATGGGCCTCGTCATGGTGACGCTGGGCTTGTGGGGCGCGCTGTGGTGGGCGCTGAAGCGGCTCGACGCGGCGCGTTGGTATCAGCGCTTCCTCGTGCTTGCGGCGCCCAGCGGCTTCGTCGCCGTGCTGGCGGGTTGGGTCGCGGCGGAGGTCGGGCGCCAGCCCTATCTCGTTTACGGCGTTTTCCGCACGGCTGACGGCGTCTCGCCGGTGACGACGGAAACGGTGGCCGCGTCGCTGCTCTTCTTCATGATCGTCTACGCGATCATTTTCGTCGCGGGCGCTCTCTACATCCTGCGCCTCGTCGCCAAGGGTCCGGAGAGCGACGAACCCGAACCGGTCAGCAACCAGCCGCCGGGCACACCGCTCGGCGCCGGCGTAGAAGAAGCACGGCCCGGGCGCTTCGCTGAAGGGGAGGCGCGCTGATGTTCGGGATCGAGCTCTCGATGATCTGGGCGGTGCTGATCGCGGTCGCGGTGTTTCTCTATGTCGCGCTCGACGGCTTCGATCTCGGCGTCGGCATCCTGTTTCCGTTCGCCAAGAATGCGCGCGAGCGCGACCAGATGCAGGCGGCGATCGCGCCGGTGTGGGACGGCAACGAGACGTGGCTCGTGCTCGGCGGCGGCGGCTTGTTGGCGGCGTTTCCGAAGGCGTACGCGGCGCTGATGCCGGCGCTCTACATTCCGATCATCCTGATGCTGCTGGCGCTGATCTTCCGCGGCGTCGCGTTTGAGTTTCGCCACCAGGGGCGTGAGCGCGGCAAGACATGGTGGACCGTCGCTTTCGCCGCCGGTTCGATCGCGGCGACTTTGGCGCAAGGCATGGTGCTCGGCGGCTTCATTCAGGGCGTGCGGCTCGAAGCCGGCGCGTTCGCGGGCGGGCCGCTCGACTGGCTGACGCCGTTCACGCTACTGGTGTCGATCGCGCTGGTCGCCGGCTATGCGCTGCTCGGCGCGGCCTGGCTCGTGTTCAAGACGCAAGGGGCGCTGTTCGAGCGCGCGCGCGGCTGGGTGAAGCAGCTGGCGCTGTTGACGGCGCTGGCGATGGGCGCGGTGAGTCTTGCGACGCTCGGCGTCGATCCGCGCGTCACCGAGCGCTGGGGGCTGACGATGACGAGCGTCGACTGGCCGGTGTTCGCGCGCGTCGCGCCGCTGCCGCTGCTGGCGGGGCTGGTGCTCTTCCTGTTGTGGCGCGGTGTCGACGAGCGGCGCCATCTTGCGCCGTATCTCTATGCGGTGGGGCTGTTCCTGATCGGCTATTTGGGGCTCGCGATTTCGCTTTGGCCTTACATCGTGCCGTTCGCGATGACGCCGGCCGAAGCCGCCGCCGCCGACAATGCGCTCGCGCTGATGCTCTACGGCGCGCTGCCGCTCTTGCCGCTCATTCTCGGCTATACGGCGTATGTGTACTGGATCTTCCGCGCCAAGGTGGACGAGCATGCCGCCTATCATTGAAGGCCCGCCGGAAGCAGGCGCGCCGCGCCGGCCGCTGCGCAAGCGGCTGCTGTGGTTTGTCGTGCTGTGGGTGGGGAGCTTGGCCGCAGTGGCGGCGGCCGCGTACGCGCTGGGGGCGTTGATTCTGTAATTTCCCCTCGCCCCGCAAAGCGGGGGAGGGGTCAGGGGAGGGGGACAGTGTCCATTCTCCGCAACGCGCCGCGCACGAATTTCGTAGCCAGCACCAATTCTCCGACCTCCGAGATCCACGCCAACACGTGTTCGAGTCCATCGCGCACGACGTGCTCTTTCACGCGGATCACCAAGTATCCAAGCGCCTCCAATTTCTCAGTCCGAGCGGCGTCGAAGACCTTCTGTTCTTCGTCGTCGTGCGCCGGACCGTCGACTTCGATAGCCAACGGCGGTTTGTGGCACAGAAAGTCGACGACGAACCCGCCGAGCGGCGACTGTCTGCGAAACCCCCAGCCATTGAGCTGATTGCGCCGCAGGCGCTCCCACAACAACTTCTCGGCGATGCTTTGCGACTGCCTCAAGCGACGCGCCCGTTCCACTTCTGGCGGATGCTTCACTGTCCCCCTCCCTCGCGGCTTCGCCGCGTGTCCCTCCCCCGCTGCGCGGGGCGAGGGAGTCACACCACATCGCCCGCGGCGGCGGCCTGGTCGATGAAGTGGGCGAGGGCGACGTCCTTGTCGGTGACGCCGCCGGCGCTGTGGGTGGCGAGCGTGATGTCGACGCGGTTGTAGACGTTGTGCCATTCGGGATGGTGGTCGTGCTTTTCGGCGTACATGGCGACGCGCGCCATGAAGCCGAACGCGGCGTTGAAATCCTTGAAGCGGAATTCCTTGCTGATGGCGTCGCGGTCCGTCGCCGCTTGCCAGCCTGGCAAGCGCGCCACAGCCGCCGCCGCGCCGATTTTCTCGGTCATGCGCTGCTCCTGTCGCTGCAGGTAAGATCGTGCGCAAGAGGGGCGGCGGCTAGGCGCCGGCGCAAACAAAACCGCCGGCGCTTGCGGGCGCCGGCGGTTGGTTGGGTGCAAATTGCCGAAGGTCAGTTCGGCGGATTGTCCTCCTGCAGGCCGCGTGCGCCGAGGTCGGGCTCGGGCTCGTGGCCGGTGACCGTCTGGCCCTTGCCGAGCTTCGAATTCCACATGCCGTAGACGAAATAGAGCACGAAGCCGCCCGCCAGATAGTAGAGGAAGAAGTTGCGCGTCGCTTCGTGCGCCATCAGCGACATCAGCAGGAAGACGCACATCAGCGCGCCGAGCAGCGGGGTGATCGGGAACAGCGGCGTCTTGAACGGCCGATTGATCTTCGGGCGTGCGTAGCGAAGGTAGACCACCGTCAGGCAGACGATGGCGAATGCGGCGAGCGTGCCGACATTGGTGAGGTTCGCCAGCGCGTCGAGCCCCATGAAGCCGGCGAAGCCGCACGCCAGGATGCCGACCAGGATCGTGTTGATCCACGGCGTCTTGAACTTCGGGTGCACGTTCGCGAACACCTGCGGGATCAGGCCGTCGCGCGCCATCGTGTAGAAGATGCGCGTCTGCCCGTAGAGCAGCACCAGCATCACCGAGGAAAGGCCGGCGAAGGCGCCGAGCTTCACGATGAAGGCGAACCACGGCAAGCCGATCGCATCGACCGCGAGCGCAATCGGCGCCGGGTTGTCGAGCTGCTGATAGGGCACGATGCCGACCAGCACCGCGCAGGTCAGGATGTAGAGAATGGTGCAGATGATCAGCGAACCGAGAATGCCGATCGGCATGTCGCGGCCGGGATTCTTCGACTCGGCGCCGGCGGTGGAGACCGCTTCGAAGCCGATATAGGCGAAGAAGATCGTCGCTGCGCCGGTGATCAAGCCGGGGACGCCGTATTGGCCGACGTCTTCGCCGGTGATGACCCCGCCGAGCGCACGTCCGATCTGGGCCCAGATGCTCATGTCGGTTCCGGGTGGCGGGGCCGGCACTTGTTCGGGAATGAGCGGGGTCCACAGTTCGGGATTGACGTAGGCCGCGCCGATGACAACGAACGCGACGACGACGCCGACTTTGATGAAGACGATGATGTTGTTGACCAGCGCGGATTCTGAAATGCCGACAACCAGAAGCGTCGTGACGGCGACAAGGCCGACGATGGCGGGCAGGTTCACGACGCCGATCGCGATCACTTCGTTGGTGTCATGGTCCAGAACCTCGACCCCGGGCGCCGCTGTGAGCGCCGCGGGTATGTGGACCCCCAAATCGGCGAGCAGACTGACCGTGTAGCCGGACCAGCCGACCGCGACGGTCGAGGCGGCGAGGCCGTATTCGAGCACGAGCAGCAGGCCCATGACCCAGGCGACGATTTCGCCCATGGATGCGTAGGAATAGGAATAAGCCGAGCCCGAGACCGGGATGGCCGCGGCGAGTTCAGCGTAGGAGAGCGCCACCAGCGCGCAGAGCGTGCCGGTGATGACGAAGGAGATCATGATGCCGGGGCCGGCGAATTCCGCCGCGGCGCGGCCGGTCAGCACGAAGATGCCGGTGCCGATGATGCAGCCGATGCCGAGCAGCACCAGGTTCAATGGGCCAAGCGTCTTCTTCAGTTCGCCGTGCTCGTGCTCGGCGTGCATTTGTTCGACGCTCTTGCGCACAAACAAGCGGCCGAGCCCGCCGGGACGTTTGGCGCCGCCGCCTACTGTAGTATTTGCCACTTAGATCCCCTCCCTGGGTACTTGTGGGCGGGGAAGCTAGACGAGGGTTCCGGGGCTCACAAGCGCCGGGGGTCGCATTTAACCGGCGGCCAGCGGCGCCGGCACGGTCCAGCCCCGGCGCGCGCAGGCGGCGAGCACGGTATTGCGCAACAGGCAGGCGATGGTCATCGGCCCGACGCCGCCTGGGGAGGGCGTCACCGCGGCGGCGACCTCGATGGCTTCGGGGAAACACACGTCGCCGACGAGCTTGGTCTTGCCTTCACCCTTCTCCGGCGCAGGCACGCGGTTGGTTCCGACGTCGATGACGATGGCGCCGGGCCGCACCCAGTCGCCGCGCACCATTTCTGGGCGGCCGACGGCGGCCACCAGGATGTCGGCGCCGCGGCAGACCATTTTGAGGTCGCGGGTCTTGGAGTGGGCGAGCGTCACGGTGGCGTTCTGTTCGAGGAAGAGCAGAGCGGCGGGTTTGCCGACCAGGATCGAGCGGCCGATGACGACGACGTTGGCGCCGGCAAGGTCTGGGCGTTCGGTCCTGGCCAGGATCACGCAGCCGACCGGCGTGCAGGGACGCAGGCCAGGTTTGCCGAGCACCAGCTTGCCGGCGCTGGCTTCGGTGAGGCCGTCGACGTCCTTCATCGGATCGAGCGCGGCGAGGATGGCGGGCTCGGAGATGTGCTTGGGCAGCGGCAGCTGCACGAGGATGCCGTCGACATCGGGATCGGCGGAGAGCGCGGCGACGCGGGCGAGGAGTTCGTCCTGCGTCGTTTCTCTAGGCAGGCGGATCTCGATCGAGCGCATGCCGACTTCGTTGGTCATCTTCGCTTTTGACGCGACGTAGACCTGGCTCGCCGGATCGTCGCCGACGAGAACGACGGCGAGCGCGGGCTGCGCGGGCAGGTTCTTCACCGCTGCGGCGACATCGGCGCGCACGCCGGCGGCGACAGCTTTTCCGTCGATGATGCGGCCGGTCATGCGTGCTCCGAATCTGCTGGCGGTGCCTTAGCATGGCGGCAGCGCGGATGGCAGGCTCGGACCGCCGGCGCCCTCGCCGGCAAGGCGCCGCCAGAAGCTGCAAACGCTGTGGTGCGATCAGATAGCGCAGCCGGCGAGGGCGCCGGCGGTCCGGTCTAGACTTCGTCGAACCGCGCCACGAACACCGCGACATCCGCCGCGCTGGCGCCGTCTATTTCGATCGTCTTCAAGCGCGCCGTGGCGCCGCGCGCAACGCGCACTTTGCCCTTGGCGACGCCGAACGCCTTGGCGATCAGCGCTTCCAAAGCGCGGTTGGCTTCGTTGTTCTCGGGCGCGGCGCGGACGCGGGCTTTGAGGAAGACGTTTCCGTCCGCGTCCTCAGCGCGGCCGTCGATGCGGTCGGCGCCGCCGGAGGGGGTGAGGCGGACGCGGAGCTTGCTCAGAGCACCGGCCCTGTGCCCATCAGCACCCCGTACAGCCACGGCAGCAGCTGGCGCAGCAGCTGGATGACTAGGAGCAGCACCAGGACGGAGAGGTCGACGCCGGCGATCGGCGGGATGAGGCGCCGCAGCGGGCGCAGGATCGGATCGGTCAGGCGACGGCAAAATTCGTAGACGGCGTTGACGAAGCCGTTGCGGCGGCTGACCACGTCGAAGGCGTAGAGCCAGGAAATCACGACATAAACGATCAGCACCACGATCACGAGCGCGAGGATCGTGTCGATCAGCTGGAACAGGATGAAGAGGAGCCCGGGCGACTGCATGGGGAGGCTCTAAACCGCGCCGGACGGATTCGGCAACCTCAAGACGATGGCGTCAGCCAGCCGAAGCTGCGCGTCGTGTTGACCAGCCCTCCTACGCCGCGGCTTCGGCGGATAACCTTCGCATCGCTCCGCGTCGCGAAGGCTGGTGGACCCGAGGAGGATCGAACTCCTGACCTCCGCATTGCGAACGCGGCGCTCTCCCAGCTGAGCTACGGGCCCGTCCAGTGGGAGGCGCGGATATAGGGCGGGGGCGGGAGAAGCGTCAACTGGCCGGGCTGCCTCACTCCGGCGAAAACGCTGCGATGATCGGGCAAGGGCCGGACTTGCGGGACTGGCAGGCGCCCAGCAGCCGCGACAGCGCCGCCTGCGCTTCCTTCAGCTCGGCGATCTTCTCGTCCAACGCCGCCAGCCGCTCCCTCGCCAGTTCACGCACCCGCGCCCGGTCTTCGCCGCGGTCGAGCTCGAGCAATTCGCGGATTTCCTCGAGCGAGAAGCCGGCGCTCTGGGCCCGGCGGATGAATTGGAGCCGGGCGACGTGGGTGTCGTCATAGGTGCGGAAGGAGGCAGCGGCGGCCTTCGTCACCGGCATCAGCCCGCGCCGCTGATAATAGCGCACGGTCTCGACGCCGACGCCCGCGGCCTTGGCCAAACCCGCTATCGTTTTTTCTGCCGCCACCGCTTGACTCCGTACTATGGTACAGAGGCTATATGGGCAGTCATCCGCAACTTAGCAAAGGATGACGACAATGACCGACTTCAATCAAACCGAAGAAAAGACCGCCGCCTGCTGCAGCGAAGCGCAAGCGGCGTGCGCGTGCGACAACGCGGCGTGCAATTGCGCGCCGTGCACGTGCGGCGACAATTGCCGCTGCAACGACTGAGCAGGCAGGGCGTGCGCGGGCTTTCCGGCGCGCGCACGCCTGACTTTGTTCTTCCGGCCGATCAGCTCAGCGGCACGTCTGCGGTTTTGCCGCCGTAATCCTGCTTCGGATCGCGGCCGAGCAGCGCTTTGACGCCGGAAAATACGCTGTTTTCGTTGAGCCAGATGTGCGCGTGCGCCGGATCGAAGCGGATCAACTGCAGGCTCGGATCGTCCTTGCCGCCTTCGTACCAAGCGGCGACGAACGGATTCCACAGTCGTTCGATCACGCCGCGGTCGTAAACCAGGGAAAGCTCGCCGTGGACGCCTGCGAACAGGTCGTGGCCCTTGGCGGTGAAGTAGAGCACGCCCGGCTGGCCCATGCCGATCTCGTTCACGAGGTCGACGTCCTTCGATGAGAAGAACCAGACCGGCCCGCGCTCGTCGTCGCTTTCGAGCAGCGCCGTCATCGGCTGCGCCTCGCCGCTGCCTTCGACGCCGAGCAGCACCGTGCGGTCGGACTGCAGCTGCTTCCAGAACTTGTGGACGATCTCGCGTTCGCTCGGCATGGCGGCTCCCTTTCGACGCCGAGCGAACGGCGCCCGCGCGCGCTTAGTTCCCGCGCACTTTGCTGGTCAGCGGCGCGAATTCGATGCGCTTATGCAGGAGGCGGTTGCGGTCGCGTTTGGGATCGTAGGGGCGCCAGTTCACGCCGTCCTCGGACACGTCGTAACGGGCGATCTCGGAATCGGTGACGGTAGAAGAAGCGGTGCGGTCCTGTTGAAGCATGGCGCAGGGAAACATCTTCCCATCGGCCCGGGTTCCCGTGGTAAGCATGCGGGATGCGTAAGCCTCGTCGCCTCCTCGCCATTCTTGTCCTGACCGCTCTCACGCTTGCCGCCTGCGCCAGCACGAACGACGCCGGCTGGACCGGCGAGAACGCCGTTCCGTTCGACAACGCCCGCGCCGCCTGCGAGATCGAAACGCAGACGACCGAAGGCGCGCAGTTCGAGGCCTGCATGGCCGGCAAAGGCTGGACGCGGCCTTAGCGGATGTCAGGTATCAGGTGTCAGGTATGCGGGCGCCAGGCCTTGTGATCGCGGCCTCCGCGTGAGACGCGCACGCGACGATTCTGACACCTGACGCCTGACACCCGACACCTGAAATGCTCGAAATCTCCGATCTCACTTATCGCGTCGGCGCGCGGCCGCTGTTCGAGAACGCCAATGCGTTCATCGCCGAGGGCTGGAAAGTCGGCCTCGTCGGCCGGAACGGCACGGGCAAGTCGACGCTGCTGAGGCTGATCCGCGAGGAGGTCGGCAAGCCGAACGCTTCGATCCGGGTGCGGCGTGGGGCGCGGATGGGCTTCGTGGCGCAGGAAGCGCCGCAGGTGGATACGCCTCTCTTAGACCTGGTGATGGCGGCGGACGAGGAGATGACGTCGCTGCTGCAGGAAGCGGAGACAGCCGAAGATCCCCAGCGCATCGCCGACATTCATACGCGCCTCGCCGAGATCGACGGCTATTCCGGCGAGGCGCGCGCGAGCGCGATCATGGTGGGCCTCGGCTTCGAGCAGGACGATTTGCGCCGTCCTGCGCGCGAGTTCTCGGGCGGCTGGCGCATGCGCGCGGCGCTGGCGGGCGTGCTGTTCTCCGCGCCCGATCTCTTGATCCTCGACGAGCCGACCAATTATCTCGATCTCGAAGGCGCGGCGTGGCTGGAAGAATATCTGCGCGACTATCCGCACACTGTGGTGTGCGTCAGCCACGATCGCGAGATGCTGAACCGCTCGGTGACGCACATCCTGGCGCTGGACGAGAAAAAGCTCGAAGTCTTCGTCGGCGGCTATGACGCCTATCTGAAGAAGAAGGCCGAGCGCATCGCCCTCGCCACCGGGATGAAGGCTAAGCAGGACGCGCAGAAGGCGCACCTGCAGAAATTCATCGATCGCTTCCGCGCCAAGGCGTCGAAGGCCCGCCAGGCGCAGAGCCGGATCAAGCAGCTCGAAAAGATGCAGGACATCGCCGTGCCGCTGGAGGATCGGACGATTCCGTTTCATTTCGAGGACCCCGTGCAGCTCGCTTCACCGCTGGTGGTGCTGGACGAGGCCGATCTCGGCTACATCGAAGGCAAGCCGGTGCTGAAGCGCGTGTCGCTGCGGCTCGATCACGACGATCGCATCGTCATCATCGGCCCGAACGGGCAGGGCAAGACGACATTAGTGAAGTCGATCGCGGCGCGGCTGCCGCTGCTGGCGGGCAAACGTGTGGCGTCGAGCAAAGCCGTGATGGGCTATTTCAGCCAGGATCAGCTCGACGAATTGCGCGAAGGCGAAACCGTGCTCGAGCACGTGCGCGATCTCGAACCCGATTGGGCGCCGCCGAAGCTGCGCTCGCTCGCGGCGCGGATGGGGTTCGGGGTCGAGAAGATCGACACCAAGGTGCAGAATCTGAGCGGCGGCGAGAAGGTGCGGCTGTTGCTGGGGCTGATGGCGCATCAGAAGCCGCACGTGCTGATCCTCGATGAACCGACCTCGCACTTGGACATCGACAGCCGCGAAGCTTTGATCCACGCGATCAACGAATACGAAGGCGCGGTGCTGCTGATCACGCACGATATCTATCTGGCCGAGGCGTGCGCGGATCGGCTCTGGCTCGTCTATCACGGCCGGGCGCGGCAGTATGACGGCGATCTCGAAGATTATCGCAAGCTGGTCGCGGCGGCGGATCGGCCGGCGGACGAGGGCGAGAAGCCGGCCATCGCTAACACCGTGCAAGCGGAAGCGAAGCCGAAGCACTCCAAGTACACTCTGCAGCGGAAGCTTGAGGCGGCCGAGAAGGAGATCGAGCAGGCCAATGAAGCGCTGACGCGCATCGATGCGGCGCTCGCTGATCCCGAGCTGTTCACGCGCGATCAAAAGCGGGGCGAGAGCCTGCTGAAAGAACGCGCCCACGCCGCGACCGCGCTGGCGAAAGCGGAAGCGGCGTGGCTTGAGGTGAGCGAGGCGTTGGAAGATTAGTGCTCTTGAACCCTCTCCCTCTTTTGGGAGGGAGAGGGCAGGGTGAGGGTGGAGCGCTGGTGCTTGCTACGTTCGCGCGCGCGTTCGACTGGGCGCCCAGCCGCTCGGATCATCGCGCTCTGAAAAGTTCGCGCTCCACCCTCACCCCAACCCTCTCCTCCCACAGGAGGGAGAGGGAGCGACGGAGCTAACCCACCGGCGTGAGCGGCGCGTCCTTGATGCGATCCAGATTGCCGCTGCCGGGGATGAAGAGGGCTTCGATGCGGATGCCGTCGGGGTCTTCGAACAGCGTGGAGTAATAGCCCGGCGCCCAGGGGCCTTCTTCGCCGGTGCGGATGATCTTGGCGCCGAATGCTTGCATCGCGGCGGCGAGCGCGTCGACGTCTTCGCGCGCGCGCAGGCGGAAGCAGAAATGATGGAGGCCGATGCGCCATTGATCGAACGGCGTGTCCTGATGTTCGGGCGCGGCGTTGCGGATCAGCACGCCGGTGCGCGCGCCGATGCAGTAGAAGATTTGGCCGGGGACATCGTACTGGATCGCCATGCCGAAAGTTTCGTGCAGCAGCTTGTAATAGAACGGGCGCGACGCGGCGACGTCGCGGACGGTGAGCTGGATGTGGGCGATGCCATTTGGGGAGATCATGTGCGCCTAGCGCACTTCGCGATATTCGTAGGCGTCGCGAATGTTATGGTTGAAGTAGGCGCCTTGGGATTCGGCGCTCAGAAGCTCTTCGTACGTGTCGATCGGCACATCGTCGTAGACGTAGGTGCGGCCGCTTTTGAAGGCTATGCGGAGTTCACGTCGGTCGGAATCGTAGCCGATCCTCTCAATGGCTGTCGAAGAGACGTGCTCAACGACGTAGGCATTCGGCAGCCGCTTAGGCGGGCCGGCAGGAATTACGCGTCCGGCGCGCGACGAGCGCGGTCCGCTGGTCGCCACTTTGCCGGCCCTTTTAAGAGCGGCTTCAAGACCTGCGCGGGTTAGCTTCTTACTCATTCCATGCCTCTACAATTGGAAAGGCGCCTTCGATGCTATCACAAACGTACCACTCGTTCACTAGGTTCTTGTAGACGTCCAAATTGGCCAAGCTCCGCGTGAAGCGGCGGCGGATGGTTTCCGCCGGAATGCCGTGGCCTCCGCGGGCGACGCGAGCCGCTACTCTGGCGATTGAATCTTCTGCACTCGAAAGACGCAAGTAGACGAGGCCGATGTGATAGCCGGTCGCCTTCCATCCCGGAATCTTGCGTGCGTAGCTCAGCGAGGCCAGAGTCGTTTCAATCATCAAATCCTGGCGCGCCTCCACCACCAGCTCGATCTCGCACAACATCAGACGCGCTGCAGCGACGTCGAGATCGAGAGTCGGCACACCTCTTCGAGCGAGCTCAGCCGCCTTCTGGTCCGCGTTGACGTAAAGAAGGTCTTCGTAGTCGCGTTGAAACTGCTCGGCGAAGGTGCTTTTTCCGGCGCCGTTCGGACCGGCGAGGATAATGATTTCAGGCATCAGCGCGGTCGCTCGCCGCGACGTCGCGGACGGTGAGCTGGATGTGGGCGATGCCGCTTGGAGAGATCATGGGTCTTTCCGTAAGTGTGGAAATTTGTTTTCAATTGGCACAAGAATTTCGACGAATAGCGAGCCCATCATCTCGCCTAACACTCGACGAACCTCAACCTGTTGATCCGGAGGCAGGTCGTCTGAAACGATTTGTGTCAGCTCATTGAATGCGCCGCCGATGACGTGAACCTGCTCGGCAACACGTTCCGCGGCAGCCGCTGACCAAGTGATGTTTCTATCGATCTTATGCATCAACCTACCGTAACACTCCCCGCGTTGCGAACAAAGGCGAAACACTGCACGCTTGGGCGATGTCGCGAATCATCAGCGCAGCGCTTGAAGACCTGAACGCGGAGCAGCGCGCCGCCGTCGAGCATGGGCTTGAGCCGTTGCTGGTGATCGCTGGCGCGGGGTCGGGGAAGACGAAGACGCTGTCGTGCCGGGTGGCGCATTTGGTGGCGCAGGGGGCCGATCCGTCGCGGATTTTGTTGCTGACGTTTTCGCGGCGCGCGGCGAGCGAGATGATTGCGCGCGTCGGCAAGGTGATTGGCGACGTGCGCATTCCCTGGGCGGGGACGTTTCACGCGATTGGCGCGCGGCTGTTGCGCGAGTTGGCGCCGGTGATCGGGATCGATCCGGAGTTCACGATCCACGATCGCAGCGACAGCGCCGATCTCATGGGCATGGTGCGCCAGGAGCTAGGCGTGGCGACGGGCGCGAAAAGGTTTCCGATGAAGGGCACGTGCCTCGCCATCTATTCGCGCGTCGTGAATGCGGATGAATCGATCGCCGATGCGCTGGCGGCGGCGTTTCCGTGGTGCCGCGAGTGGGAAAGGGAGCTGAAGCCGCTGTTCGCGGCGTATGTGGAGGCGAAGCAGAAGCAGAACGTGTTGGATTATGACGATTTGTTGTGGCTTTGGGCCGAGGCGATGAATGAGCCGGCTTTAGCGCAGGAAGTCGGCACGCGGTTCGATCATGTGCTGGTCGATGAATATCAGGACACCAACAAGCTGCAGGCGCGCATTCTGTTGGCGATGAAGCCGGATGGGCGCGGCGTGACTGTGGTCGGCGACGACGCGCAGTCGATCTATTCGTTCCGCGCGGCGGACGTGCGCAACATTCTGGAGTTTCCGAAGGCGTTTGAGCCGCAAGCGCGGCTGGTGACGCTGGAGCAGAATTATCGCTCGACGTCGCCGATCCTCGCCGCGTCGAACGCGGTGATCGATCTGGCGCAAGAGCGCTTCACCAAGAACTTGCGCACGACGCGGAGCGGTGGCGGAGCGCCAAAGCTCGTCAGCGTGCGCGACGAGGCGGCGCAGGCCGCGTATGTGGCCGAATGCGTGCTGGAGGCGCGCGAGCGCGGTGTGGCGCTGACGCAGCAGGCGATCCTCTTCCGCGCGGCGGATTTCTCGGCGCCCGTGGAATTGGAGCTGGCCAAGCGCGACATTCCGTTCGTGAAGTTCGGCGGCTTGAAGTTTCTCGAAGCCGCGCACGTGAAGGATTTCCTCGCCATCCTGCGTTGGGCGCAAAACGGCGGCGACCGCATCGCCGGCTTTCGGACGCTGCAGCTGATCCCTGGCGTCGGGCCAGCGAAGGCGGCGCGCATTCTGGATGCGGTGGATGAGACGGGCGCGTACGGTGTCGTCCGCAACACGGCGCCGCCGGCGGGCGCGAGCGAAGCGTGGGAAGCGCTGAAGGATATGCTGGGCGTGATGGGCAAGACGCCGGCGTGGCCGAGCGATCTCGATCTCGCCGCGCGCTGGTATGGGCCGCTGATGAACGAGCGCTATGACGATGCGCGCGTCCGCGCGGGCGATATCGAGCAGCTGCAGCGGATTGGTTCGACGTTCGGCTCGCGCACGAGCTTTCTGACTGAACTCACGCTCGATCCGCCGAACTCGACCAGCGATGAAAGTGGGCCGTCCACCAAGGACGATGACTATCTCATCCTCTCCACCATTCATTCCGCCAAAGGACAGGAATGGAAGAACGTGTTCGTGCTGAATGTCGTCGATGGCTGCATGCCGTCCGACCTTGGCGCGGGCTCGACGGCGGAGCTGGAGGAGGAGCGGCGGCTTCTCTACGTGGCGATGACGCGGGCGAAGGATGAGCTGCATCTCATCACGCCGCAGCGCTTCTATCACACGCAGCAGGGCAAGGGCGGCGATAAGCACGTCTACGCCATCCGATCGCGATTTTTGCCGACGCAGATTCTGCCGAAGTTCGAAGAGACGAGCTGGGCGGCGGGCGAAGGCGTGGGCGACTTCGCATCCCGTGGCCCGTTGCCGAAGATCGATCTGGCGGCGAAGGCGCGGAGTAGATTCGGGTAGCGTGCGTGGCGTCGCGCTTCGACAGGCTCAGCGTGACGCCATGCTGGGCATCGCGCCAACGTCCACAATAGCGTCAGCCTGAGCTTGTCGAAGGCGGCGCGGGCCACGAGGCCTCGGCGGGGCGGCGCATGATATGGTGTGGGACGGTGTGCGCTGTTTTTGTGTCGCGATCGACGGCGAATCCGAACTTTTCGTAGAAGCGGATGGCGCGGGCGTTGAACTGGATCACCGTGAGCCAGATCGGCTTGTCGCGGCCGAGCCAATCGAGGCCGGCATCCATCAGCGCGCGGGAGACCGGCGAGCCGTGGAAGTCCGGATGCACCATCAGCCAGTCGAGTTCGTGGCCGTGGGTCGCGTGACGGGCGGCGACGACGAAGCCGGCGAAACGGCTGTCGATGAAGGCGGCGATGAAGCAATGGTCGACGCTCGCCGCCGCCTCTTCGCAGACGCGCGCGCTCATGGCGACGACGCGCTTGTTGGCCGCGATCTGCTCGGATGTGAGCGGGGCGGCGTAGAAGGTGGCGTTGGTCGCCGCTTCGGTCAGGGCTTCGATCGCGCCGGGCGCGAAGCGCGCCAAGGCGGCTTGGTTTTGCAACAGCTTCATGTAGGGAGGGTCAGGCTACTTGTTTCAGTGCGGTGCGCACGGTATCGGCGATCTGATCGATTTGCGCTTTCTCGACGATGAGCGGCGGAGAAAACGCGATGATGTCGCCGGTCACGCGGACGAGCACGCCGGCGTCGAAGCATTTGCGGAAGACTTCGAGGCCGCGCTGCGTCGGCGCGCCGGGGCGTGGTTCGAGTTCGATGCCGCCGATGAGGCCCAGATTGCGGATGTCGATGACGTGCGGGGCGTCTCGCAAGGAGTGCATCGCGTCTTCCCAGTAGGGCGCGAGCTCGGCGGCGCGTTCGAACAGGCGCTCGTCCTTGAAGGTGTCGAGCGTGGCGAGGCCGGCGGCGCAGGCGAGGGGATGGGCGCTGGTGGTGTAGCCGTGGAAGAGCTCGATCGGGGTGTCGCTGGCGGCGAGGATAGTGTCGTAGATCTCGCGCGAGGAGGCGACGGCGCCCATCGGCACGGCGGCGTTGGTGATGGCTTTCGCCATGGTGAGGATGTCGGGCTTCACGTCGAAGTATTGCGCCGCGAATGGCGCGCCGAGGCGCCCGAAGCCGGTGATGACTTCGTCGAAGATCAAGAGGATGTCGTGCCTGCTGCAGAGCTCGCGCAGACGTTCGAGATATCCTTTGGGCGGAATGAGCACGCCGGTTGAGCCCGCGACGGGCTCGACCATCACGGCGGCGATGGTCGAGGCGTCATGCAGTTGCACGAGCCGCTCAAGCGCGTCGGCGAACTCGGCGCCGTGCTCGGGCTGGCCGCGCGAGAAGGCGTTGCGGGCAAGGTCGTGCGTGTGCGGCAGGTGGTCGACGCCGCCGATCAGCGGCCCGAACGTCATGCGATTGCGGACGATGCCGCCGAGGCTGATGCCGCCGAAGTTCGCGCCATGATAGCCGCGTTCGCGACCGATCAATCTGAACTTGCCCGGCTTGCCGCGTGCGCGCTGATAGGCCAGTGCGATCTTGAGCGCGGTGTCAGCGGATTCCGAGCCGGAATTGGTGAAGAACACACGGTCCATGCCGTCGGGGAGGATTTCACCCAAGCGGTTGGCGAACTCGAACGCGGTGGGATGGCCGAAGTTGAACGTGGTGGCGTAGTCGAGTTTCGCCGCGGCGCGCTGGATCGCTTCGACGATGCGCGTTCGGCCGTGGCCGGCGGAGCAGCACCAGAGCCCTGACGTTGCGTCGAGCACGGCGCGGCCGTCGGGCGTGTAATAGTGCATGCCTTCGGCGCGCACGACCATGCGCGGATCGGCCTTGAACGCCCGGTTCGGGGTGAACGGCATCCAGAAGGCGTCGAGCGAGTTTGGGCGCGGACTGTCGGGCATATACGGAGTATGGACCGGTCCCGCGTAACGTCGCAATCGGCAAACGAAAAGGACCGCCGGCTTTTGCCGGCGGTCCCAATCTCTCGCACAGACGTGCAGCTTACCAGGCGAGACGCGCGCCGAGACGCGCGCCGTGCTCGGTTTCGTTGTCGCTGAAGTCGCCGCGATAGTGCGCGTAGAGTTCGACACGATCGCCGAGTTCGGCAACGAAGCCGAGGCCCGTCTCGAGGCCGGTCTGGCCGGGATCGGACGATTCCACTTTGAAGGTCGCGCCATGCAGCGCAGCGACGGCGTTCGACCCGCCCGCATCGGCAGAGTGCACGACATAGGCTTGCGCATAAGGCCGTAGAGTCAGCCCCATGGCCTGCGCCTCGCGGCTATAGCGCGCACCGAAGCGGAAGCGGGTGGCTTCGTCGCTCCTGTTGTCGAAGCTGAGCGCGACGGCGCCGTCGCCGGTTTCGGCGAAGGAGTCGCGCTCGGTCTGGTCCCAGGAGACGCCGGCGGAAAGGTCGAACTGCGCGCCCCAGGCTTGGATGATGCGGCCGAACTCGAAGTCGACTGCCACTGTCTCGCCGTCCGCCGAGGAAGTGAGCGCTTCCACGCCGGTGCTGAGTGCGACGCTGCGGTCGATGTCGTAGCGATCGACGCTGTAGGCGATGGCGCTGTTAGTGAAGAGAGCGCCATCGCTCCAGCGGGCGTAGCCCATAGCCTGATAGGATTGCACTTCAGCGCGGCCGTCGCCGCGGGCGACGCCTTCGACGTAAGCCAGCGCGCCGCCGACGATCCAGTTGCCGGCCGGCGCGTCGGCGCCGACGATCATGCCGCCATTGCGATAGTCATAGCCGTTGGCGTTGCGGTCATAGCTGACCTCGGCGTCCGCGCCGACGATCTCGCCCCATATCTGGCGCGCCGGTTCGTTCGCGGCGAGGCGGGCGAACACGGTTTCGCGGCCGACGCGGCTGTTGCGGTGCGCGGCTTCGATGCCGGTGGCGTGGATGTCGCCGGACACTTGCTGGAAGACGAGCGCGAGTTCGTCTTCGTCGTAGCCGGCGAGGCCGTCGAAGAAGGCGCCGACATCGCCCGAACCGGTGTTGGCGGCGGGACGCACGGTTTGCAGCGCTGCAGCCGCGGAGCGGGCGTTGGCGCGCCCGCCGGTGAGCAGGCTGTAGTCTGACGCGGTGACAGCGAGCACGATCGTGTCGTCGCCGTAGATGACATCGAAGCGCGTGCCTGTCGCGAGGCCGCTCGCAGGCTGCGTCAGCGCGTCGAACGCGCCGGCGACGCCGCCCTCGGCGGTGACGATGGTGAAGGTGTCGCCGACCGACGGCGTGAAGGTATTGTTGGCCGGGGCGGTGATGCCGCGCAGGATCGGCGCGAGCGTGCCGTCAGCGGTGAACACGCTGGTCGCGCCGGTGAGAACGAGCGTGTCGTAATGGCCGGCGCCGTTGCCGATGGTGAGGCCGTCGATGTCGATCTGCAGCGTTGAGCCGGGAAGCTGCGTTACGCTGCCGGCGACGACGAGCTGGCCGGGAGAATTGCCGGGCGAGAGCGTGCCGGACACCTCGACATCGCCGACGATCTGGCCGGCGCCCGACATGAACGCACCGGGATCGACCCAGACATTGCCGGTGAAGATCGAATTGAAGGCCATTTCGCCTTCTTCGACGCAGGCGCCGATCGCGTTCGAGCCGTTGGCGCGCAGGTCGAGTTCGCCGAGACCGCGTTTGTAGAGGCAAGATGAGCCCGAGATGGCGCCGTTCAAGGTGAGCGTCAGGTCGTCGCCGACGATGATCTCGCCGCCATGGCCGCCGTCGATGACGATGTCGCGCTCGATCGTCATCGTGTCGAGCGCCGTGAACGAGCCGTGACTCAGCGTCAGCACCGCGCCGTCGGCGCCCAGCGCCGCATCATTGCTGGCGGCGATGCCGGCGTGATTGGCGATAAAGCCGCCGTTGGTGTTGACGCCGGTCAGCGTGACAACGCCATCGCCGACGACGCTGATCACGCCGTCGCCGCTGAAGCCGCCGTCGAACGTCGAGTCCATCAGATTGGTGTCGATCGTGCCGCCGCTGGTGTTGACGGTGAAATTGCTGGCGACGGTCTGCGAGCCGCCAACGATCTGAAGCGTGCCGCCATCGAAGATGAGATCGGCTGCGCCGGCGAATTCGTCCGAGGTGAAGGTGATGCGGCTGGTGTCGATTGTCGCGGGGCCTGCGCCGATGATAACGAGCTGCCCGTTTGAATCGATTATGAACGCACCGGCGTTGATCATCGGATCGGAGGGCTCCCAGTTCGCGGTGAAACTGGAGCCGGCGTTGTAGCCGAATGTATAGGAGCCGGCGAGAAGATCGAGGAAGGTGACGTATTGGAAGGCGTAGATGTAGTGGCCGCTCGGATCGCCGGAGAGACCGCCCATGCCGTCGGGGAAGAAGTAATTGACGCCAGGGGTCAGGCCCGCCGGCATCGTGCCGTCAGAGACGCCGTCGAAGCCCGGAACGAGCTGAAACGGGTTGGTGCCGACGAGTGTGTTTGTGTCGACATTGGTCAGGTCGAGCGCGCCTTCGGGCGCACCGGTGCCGTTGTGCCACGAGCCATAGAAGATGTTGACGTTGAAGAGGCCGTCGCCTGACCCTGCGCTGATCACGAAGCCCAGCGAGTCGGTATGGGCCGATGCGTTCGGCGCCAGCGCCACGGCGGCCGCTAATGCGGTGGATGCGTGAAGCGCGGCCTTGCGAATTGTCTGTCTCACGAATGCTTCCCCCAAGAAGAGCGTCGACGACGCGGCGGGAAACTCGTGCTGACGTGCCTAATCAAGACTGAATTGAACTGTGCTTTCAAAGCGCTACGCCGGAGGGTATAGGTCGGGCCTAGACCGCGTTTTCTCGACGGGTGGCGACATGGTGGCGTTCGGCGATACGACAACACTGACCGGCAAGTCCGGCGCGCAATACGAGTTCTCGATCTTTCCCCGCTTCACGCGCTTCAAGCCAAACGCTGGCGTCTATGTGATGGGTCGGGGCCAGGGCGCGGATCAGTATGCGTTCTGCTTTGTCGGACACGCGCGCGATTTGTCCGTGCGTCCGCTGAATGCGGCTAAGACTGAGTGTTTCGGCGCGTTCGGCGTCGATCATATCTTCATTCTCGAAGAGCCCAACGAGACGCGACGCGCGCAGATCGCCGATGATCTGATCCAGGCCTATACGCCGCGCTGCAATACGATCTGACCGCGTTCGCGATGTCTCTCGCAGATCTGATCGAGCGTGAGACGCAGGCGTTTCTCGAAACGCACCCGCGGTGCGCGGCCGAGGCCGGCGCGCTGAAGACGCACTGGCTGTTCGGCGCGCCGTTTCACTGGATGAACGATTGGGCCGCGCCGGCCACAATCGTGGCCGAGGACGCCGACGGCGCGGTGCTGACCGATATCGACGACAACACCTATGACGATTTCTGCCTTGGCGACACGCCGGGCATGTTCGGCCATGCGCGGTCGGAAGTGGCGCGCGCTGTCGCGGAGCAGGCGCGGCGCGGGGCGACGTTCATGCTGCCGACGGAAGCCGCGGCGGAGGTCGGCGCGCTGCTGGCGGAGCGGTTCGGCCTGCCGCTGTGGCAAACGACGCTCTCGGCTTCGGACGCGAACCGGGCGCTGCTGCGCTGGGCGCGGGCGGTGACGGGAAAATCCGTGATCGTCGTGTTCGACGGCTGTTATCACGGCATGGTCGAGGATTGCTTCGTCGAAATCCGGCACGGGCGCACGCGGCCCGACCCTGGGCTGATCGGCCAGGTGTTCGACATGACGCGCACGACGCGCGCCGTGCCGTTCAACGACGTCCGCGCGCTGGAGGCGGCGTTGGCGCCGGGGGATGTCGCGACGGTGCTGGCTGAGCCGGCGATGACCAATTGCGGGATGATCCTGCCGGAGGCGAATTATTGGAAGCGGGCGCAGGCGCTGGCGAAGAAGGCCGGCGCGCTGCTGATCCTGGATGAGACGCATACCTTGTCGAGCGGGCTGGGCGGGGCGACGAAGGCGTGGGGGCTCGAGCCGGATGCGCTGGTGATCGGCAAGGCGATCGCCGGCGGCTATCCGGCAGCGGTGTGGGGCGTGAGCGCGGAGTTGGCGGAGAAGATTGCGGCGGCCCCACGCGGGCACGGCCGCTCCGGCATCGGCACGACGCTGGCCGGCAACGCGATGGGAATCGCGGCCATCCGGGCGACGTTGCGGGAGCTGGCGACGCCGCTGGCGTACGAAGCGATGCTGACGGGCGCGGAATCGCTGGTGGCGAAACTGCGCGATGTGATCGCCAAGCGCGCGCTGCCCTGGTGCGTCGTGCATGTGGGCGCGCGGGCGGAGATCGTGTTTGCGCCGGAGCCGCCCAAGAATGCTGCGGAGATGCGGCCGGCTTTGGCGCAGACCGAGCTGAACCACGCGCTGCATCTTTATCTGATCAATCGCGGCGTGCTGATCGCGCCGTTTCACACCATGATGCTCGTCAGCCCGATGACGAGCGCGCAACAGATTGACCGGCTCGTCGCGGCGGTCGATAGCTTCGCCGCCGAATACCTCCAAGAAAGCGCCGCATGAGCATCGCCGAGCCGAAGGAAGCGCAAGGCTTCCTCGACAAGCATCCCGAGATCGAGTTTTTCGAGATCGTCTTCACCAACATGGCCGGCGTGCCGCGCGGCAAGAGGCTGCGCCGTCACGAAATCATGGCCGTGTACGAGCAAGGGCGTTTCCTGCCGGGCTCGATTCTGGTGAACGACATCACCGGGCAGGATGTCGAAGCGACGGGGCTTGTCTGGGAGGACGGCGACGCCGACCGTATCGCCCGCCCGATTGCCGGGCGGCTGACGCAGGCGCCGTGGCTTGGCCCCGACGTCGCGCAGGTTCCGGTGTCGATGTACGAACTGGACGGGACGCCGCACGATCTCGACCCGCGCCATGTATTGAAGCGCGTGATCGATCGCTTCGCGGCCGATGGGCTCACGCCGGTGGTGGCGTGCGAACTGGAATATTATCTGGTCGACGCCGAGCGCACGCCGGAAGGCGGCATCCAGCTTCCGCCGTCGCCGTTCACGGGCGATCGCGCGATGCAACACCAGGTGTACGGCCTGCGCGAGGTGGAAGAGGCGAGCGATTTCCTGCGCGACCTCTGGGAAAGCGCCGATGCGATGGGCGTGCCGCTCGAAGGCGCGATCAGCGAATATGCGCCGGGGCAATTGGAGCTGACGCTGAAGCATCACGCCGACGCGTTGCGCGCGGCGGACGATGCGGTGCTCTATAAGCGTTCGGCCAAGGGCTGTGCGTTGCGGCACGGCTGCGAGGCGACGTTCATGGCCAAGCCGTTCGCCGACTTGGCGGGTTCGGGCATGCACCTGCACGTGAGCGTCAACGACAAGGCGGGGAAGAACATCTTCGCCTCCGAGAAGCCCGAGGGCGAGCCGGTGCTGGCGCATGCAGTCGGCGGGATGAAGGCGCTACTGGCGGATTCGATGGCGATCTTCGCGCCGAACGCGAACTCGTACCGTCGGTTCAAGGCCAATTCCTATGCGCCGGTCGCGCCGACCTGGGGCGTCAACAACCGCACCGTCTCGTTCCGGGTGCCCGCGGGGGCGCCGCACACGCGGCACATCGAACATCGGGTCGCCGGCGCCGACGCGCACCCGACGTTGGCGCTGGCGGCGCTGCTTGCGGCTGTCCATCACGGCATTGCGAACAAGATCGATCCCGGGCCGGCGATCGTCGGCGACGGCTATGCCCAGGCGGCCGGGTCCGGTGAGCGGATACCAACAAATTGGTTCGCTGCGGTGGACCGCTTCGCCGAGTCGGAGGTGCTGAAGGACTATCTGGGCGAACGCTTCGTGCGGATGTTCTCGATCGTGAAGCGGGTTGAGCAGGAGCGCTACCAAAGCGTCATTCCCAACACCGATTTCGACTGGTATTTGCGCACCTGCTGATTTGCAGCCGGGACGAATGCATGCGCTGGGTAATGCGGTCGAAGCTCCACAATGGGCGCGTCACCGACGCCAACCTCACTTACGTGGGCTCGATCGAGATCGATATGGACTTGGTCGACGCGGTCGGCATGTGGGAGGGCGAGCGCGTTCTGGTGGTCTCCAACACCTCCGGCGCGCGGCTCGAGACCTACATCATCGCCGGCGAGCGCGGCTCGGGCATCATCTCGATCAACGGCGCGGCGGCGCATCTGATCAAGAAGGGTGAGCAGGTCATCGTCATGGGCTTCGAACTGACCAAAGAGCCTATCCGCCCGAGCGTCGTGCTCCTGAGCGACGAAAACCGCATCGTCGAGTGGCTGGACGGCGAGCGCAACGCCCGCTGAGGCGGCAGACCCGATCATCGCGCCAAGAAAATTGTCCCGAATGCGATCACAGATATTGCGTGTCGGCGCGATTTGCGTGCTTGTTACCGTCCGGTCCAGTTGCGGCGGTCCGCCCCGGCGGCGGCCTGTAGGGAAGGGCGCACGAGATGAGCAAGGGTAGATTTTTGAAAGGCGCGTCGCGCCGCTCCATGCTGCAGCAGTTCGGCGCGGCGGCGATCGGCATCTCGTTCGCCGGCGGGCTCTCGGCCTGCGGGCGCGGCGGCGGGCGCTCCGTGAACTTCTACAACTGGGATACGTACATCGGCCCGACCACGCTGGACGACTTCCGCGCGGCGTCGGGCGTCAATGTCAATATGAGTCTGTTCTCGACCAACGACGAGTTGTTCGCGCGACTGCGCGCCGGCAACCCTGGCTACGACGTGATCGTGCCGTCGAACGAGTTCGTCACACGCATGAGCCAGGCGCAAATGATCCAGGAGCTGGATCGCTCGCTGATCCCGAACTTCGCCAACCTCGCGCCGGAATTCCAGGACGCGCCATTCGATCAGGGCCGGCGCTATTCGGTGCCGTACACGTGGCTGACGCTCGGCATCGCCTATCGCAAGTCGGCGATGCCGCAAGGCTTCACGCCCGACAGCTGGCGCTATCTGTTCGACAGCCCGCAATTTACGCAGCGGATCGCGGTGCTGTCGGAATCGGCGGACCTCATTCGCTTGTGCGCGAAGTACAAGGGGCTTTCGCTCAACAACATCCCGGATCAGGCGCTGACCGAAATCGAGCAGATGCTGATCCGCCAAAAGCCGCACATCAAGGCGTTCCACGAAGACGACGGCCAGGATTTGCTGGTCGCCGGCGAGGTCGATCTCGTGCTCGAATATTGCGGCGACATCGCCCAGATCGTGGCCGAGCACGGCGATGCGGAATACGGCTGGGTGATCCCGCGCGAAGGCACGCTGATCAACCAGGACTGCCTCTGCATTCCCACCGGCGCGCCGAACGTCGCCGACGCGCACGCCTTCATCAACTATCTGCTGGATGCCGAAGCCGGTCAGAAGATCACCGAAGAGATCCAGTATCCGACGCCGAACGCGGCGGCGCGGGCGCTGATGCCCGATGCATACAAGAACAATCCGATCATCTTCCCGACGCCCGAGGTGATGGCCGCCAGCGAATACGGCGCGTTCGAAGGCGACGAGCGGGCGCGGCTCTACGAAGAGATCTTCACCCGCGTCAGCGCGGCTTGATCTTGGTCCGCCGGCGTCCCCCCGGCAGCCGTTGATCTGACGTTCGGAAAGTGCGCGCCGGCGAGACGCCGGCGGTCCAAGAGGAACGCATGCAGCAGAGCTGGAAGCAGGCGAGGGCGGCGTTTGCGGCGGTGGCCGCGCCGCCTCTGCTTTGGCTCGCGCTCTTCTTCGTCATCCCGCTGGCGGTGATCTGGGCCTACACGTTCGGCGAGAACACCGGGCCGGTGACGATCGATTTCACCGGCACGTTCGCGAACTATGCGCGGGCGCTGGAGCCGCTTTATCTCGGCATTTTCGTCAAGAGCGTCGTCGTCGCCGGGATCACGACGCTGCTGTGCCTGATCATCGGCTTTCCGGTGGCGCTGGCGATCGCGTTTGCGTCGCCGCGAATGAAGGCCTGGCTGCTGCTGCTGATCATGCTGCCGTTCTGGACCAATCTGCTGATCCGCACGTTCGCGCTGATCGCCGTGCTGCGCGAGCAGGGCTACGTCAATTTCGCGCTGGAATGGCTGTGGAATAATGCCAGCGGGTTCATGACGCTCGCCGGGATGCAGCCGCTCGGCGATTACGAGCCGCTCACTTTGCTTTACAACAACACGGCGGTGGTGATCGGGCTTGTTTACGTGCACCTGCCGTTCATGGTGCTGCCGCTCTATTCGGCGCTCGACCGGATGGATCGCTCGCTGATGGAGGCGAGCCTCGATCTCGGCGCTGGGCACATGCGCACGATCTGGTCCGTGGTCGTGCCGCTGGCGGCGCCTGGGATCGCGTCGGGCGTGCTGATCACCTTCATTCCGGCGCTCGGCGCCTATCTCACGCCCGACCTGCTTGGTGGAACTGACAGCCAGATGATCGCCAACGTGATCGAGCGGCAGTTCAAGCGCGCCAACGACTGGCCGTTCGGCGCGGCGCTGTCGTTCCTGCTCATGTACTTGACGTTCATCGCCATTGCCGCGCAGGCGCTGGTGCAACGCAAAGCCGAGCGGAGGGCGTAGTGGCGAAGGAAGCGCTTCCCGTCGCCGCCGCGACGCTCACCGACCCGCCGCCGCTGAAACGCGAGAAGCCGGGGCCGCTCGAATATATGCGGCGCTGGCCGCTGCAACTGATCGTCGGGCTGACGCTGCTGTTTCTTTATCTGCCGCTGATCACGCTGATGGCGTTCAGCTTCAACGACAGCCGCCGCAACATCGTCTGGCAGGGCTTCACCTTCAAATATTACGAGAAAGCTCTCGGCAACGAGTCGCTTATCGAAGCCTTCGTCAATTCGCTGACCATCGCCTTCTTCTGCACGATCGCCTCGGTGATCCTCGGCGCATTGGCCGCGGTGATGCTGTGGCGCTTTCGCTTTCCGGGCAAGACGGCTGTGGAAGGCACGCTGGCGTTGCCGATCGTGGTGCCGGAGATCTGCCTTGGCGTGGCGATGCTGGTGTTTTTCGCGCGCGTGCTGCCGTGGCCGATGGGGCTGCCCTGGCCGTTCAATCTCGGCGCCATCACCATCGCCCACATCTCTTTCGCGTTCCCGTTCGTGGCGACGGTGGTGCGGGCGCGGCTCGCCTCGTTCAACCGCGAACTCGAGGAGGCGGCGAAGGATCTGGGCGCCAGCGAATGGCGCACGTTCTGGGACGTGCTGGTGCCGCATATGCAGCCGGCGCTTGTCGCCGGCGCGCTGCTGGCGTTCACCTTATCGCTCGACGATTTCGTCATCACATTTT
Organism: Vitreimonas sp.; assembly: GCF_035627415.1. Taxonomy (GTDB): domain Bacteria; phylum Pseudomonadota; class Alphaproteobacteria; order Caulobacterales; family Aquidulcibacteraceae; genus Vitreimonas. Next base: position 275,685 of record NZ_DASPLU010000038.1, read on the forward strand.
TCACGTCCGGGCCGGACACGATCACATTCCCGGTCAAGGTCTATTCGATGCTGCGCTTTTCGGTGACGCCGGAAGTGAACGCCGCGTCCACGATTCTGATCGTGCTGACGGTGGTGCTGACGGCGGTTGGCCTCCACCTGCAGAACCAGGCGCCGAAAGAAGGCAAGGCTTGAGATGACAGACGTTTCGCCCGTTCACACCCAAGCCGACAAGCCGGCGGCGGCCGTGAAGCCGAACCCGATCATCAGTTTCGAAGGGGTCACCAAGCGCTTCGGCAAGACCGTCGCCGTCGACAACGTGACGCTGCAGATTCAGGAGGGCGAGTTCTTCGCACTCTTGGGCCCCTCCGGCTGCGGCAAGACCACATTGCTGCGCATGCTGGCCGGCTTCGAGACGCCGACTGAGGGCCGCATTCTGATCGACGGCAAGGATGTTGCGCCGCTGCCGCCGAACAAGCGGCCGGTGAACATGGTGTTTCAGAGCTATGCGGTGTTTCCACACATGAAAGTGGCGGACAATGTCGCCTACGGCCTGAAGATGGATGGCCTCGCCGCAGGTGAGATCAAGGCGCGCGTCGGCGATGCGCTCGAGCTGGTGAAGCTCGGCGGGCTGGGCGACCGGATGCCGGATCAGCTTTCGGGCGGCCAGCGCCAGCGGGTGGCGCTCGCGCGCGCGCTGGTGAAGCGGCCGCGCGTGCTGCTGTTGGACGAACCGCTCTCGGCGCTCGATGCGAAGCTCCGCGACCAGATGCGTTCGGAGCTGACGTCGCTGCAGGAGAAGGTCGGCATCACCTTCATCATGGTGACGCACGACCAGGACGAGGCGCTCGCCATCGCCACGCGCTGTGCGGTGATGAATCGGGGCGTCTTGGCGCAAGTGGCGACGCCGGCCGATCTCTACGAATTCCCGAACTCGCGCTTCGTCGCCGATTTCGTCGGCAGCGTAAACATGTTCGAGGGCGTGCTGGAGAGGGACGAGCAGAACGAGGCCATGGTGCGCTGTAACGAGCTTTCTGCGCCGGTCTATCTCGATCATGGCGTCACCGGCGCGCGGGGCTCGACCGTGTGGGTGGCTCTGCGCCCCGAGAAGATCGAGATGCACAAGCGCGCCGGCGGCGAGGCGCCGAAGATGGAGGACGCGCCGGCCGGGACCAATGTTGTCGCAGGGGTGATCCGCGACATTGTTTATTTGGGCAGCGAGACCAATTTCGAGGTGGAGTTGGAAGGCGGCCGCCGCGTGAAAACATTCCGTTCCAATCTGACGCGCTACGACCAGGAGGACTTCACCTGGGATGAGCCGGTGTGGCTCGCCTGGCACGCCTGCTCGCCCGCGGTGCTGCTGTCATGAAGCCCGATCAACATCGCCCCGTCCTCGGCGTTATTGCCTGCAACCGCGCGGTCGAGAACCAAGCGGCGCAGGCGGTGATGACGCGCTATCTCAATTCGGCGCTGACCTACGCCGACGCCGCTGGCCTGCTGGTGCCGGCCATGCCGGCGCTGATGCATGCGAAGGAAGTGGCGCCGCGGCTCGACGGGCTCCTGCTCACCGGCACGCCGTCCAACCTCGATCCCAAGCTCTACGGCGAGATCGTCGACGATGCGCCGGGGCCGTTCGATCCCGACCGCGACGAGATGACGGCGGGGCTGATCGAGGCGATGCTCGATCTGGGCAAGCCGGTGTTCGGGATTTGCCGCGGCTTTCAGGAATTGAACGTCGCCTTCGGCGGCACGCTCAGGCGCGATATGGCCGAGCACCCGGAGCTCATCCCGCACCACGCACCGAGCGAGAAGAGCTTCGCGGAGTATTTCGAGCACGTGCATCCGGTCACGCTGAAGGACGGCGGCGTGCTGAGGCGCGCGTACGAGAAGAATGAGCTCGACGTCGTCAGCGTGCACTATCAGGGCGTCGACAAGCTTGGGTCTGGCCTCAACGTCGAAGCTGTGGCGCCCGACGGCGTGATCGAAGCCGTTTCCGCCGAGATCAACGGCGCGCCGGTGCTGGCGGTGCAATGGCACCCCGAGTGGAAGGCGCACGAGAATCCAGAGAGCCAAGTGTTCTTCAAGCTTCTAGGCCGGGCGCTGCGCGGCGAACCGCTTTCGCGCTGACGCGCAACACTGCACTTCATTCGAGGAAAGAACCAACATGGCCGCCCGCAATTACAACATCGCCGAACTCCGCCGGCTGGATGTCGCCCACCATTTGCCGGCGCAGGCCAACTACTCCGAGATCGAAAAGCTCGGCGGCAGTCGCATCATCACCCGCGCGGACGGTTCGACCATTTATGACGGCGACGGCAACGCGATCCTCGACGGCATGGCCGGGCTTTGGTGCGTGAATGTCGGCTACGGGCGCGAGGAGCTGGTGCGCGCGGCGGCGGAACAGATGCAGGAGCTGCCGTTCTACAACACGTTCTTCAAAACGGCGACGCCGCCCACGGTGATGCTGGCGGCGAAACTGGCCGAGCTGCTCGGCGGCAAGCTGCAGCACGTCTTCTTCAATTCGTCAGGTTCTGAAGCGAACGACACCGTCTTCCGCATGGTGCGTCATTACTGGAAAGCCAAGGGCGAGCTCAACCGCACCATCTTCATCAGCCGCTGGAACGCCTATCACGGCTCCACAGTAGCAGGCGCGAGCCTCGGCGGCATGAAGCACATGCACGTCATCGGCGGCCTGCCGATCCCGGGCGTCGAGCACGTAATGCAGCCGTACGCGTTCAACGAAGGCTTCGGCGAAGACGAAGAGAAGTTCGCCGCGCGCGCGGCGCAGGAGATCGAGGATCGAATTCTGCAGGTCGGACCCGAGAACGTGGCCGCGTTCATCGGCGAGCCGGTGCAGGGCGCGGGTGGCGTGATCATTCCGCCGAAGGGCTATTGGAAGCGGGTCGAGGCGATCTGCAAAAGATATGGCGTTCTCCTCGTCAGCGACGAGGTGATCTGCGGCTTCGGCCGGCTCGGCTCATGGTTCGGCTTCCAGCACTTCGGCGTGACGCCGGATCTGGTGGCGATGGCGAAGGGACTTTCGTCGGGATACTTGCCGATCTCCGCCGTCGGCGTGTCGGACGAGATCGTGCAGGTGCTGCGCGAGAAGGGCGGCGAGTTCGTCCACGGCTACACCTATTCGGGCCACCCGGTCTCGGCCGCCGTCGCGCTGAAGAACCTGGAGATCATCGAACGCGAGGCTTTGGTCTATCGTGTGAAGACCGACGCAGGGCCTTATTTCGCCGATGCGCTGAAGCGGCTGGAGGATGACGAGCTGGTGGGCGAGGTGCGCTCGCTCGGCCTGATCGGCGCCATCGAAATCGTCGCCAAGAAGGGCACGAACGAGCGCTTCACCGGCAAGGAAGGCAAGGCCGGGCCGATCGTGCGCGACACCTGCATCAGGAACGGCCTGATGGTGCGCGGCATCCGCGACTCGATCGTGATGTGCCCACCGCTGATCATCACGCACGCGGAGATCGATCGCATGATCGACATCATCGCCCGCTCGCTCCGCGAAGCCGAGCCGGCGCTGCGTGCGCTGCCGGCGGACGATCCGGGCGGGTTGGGCTAGGCGTTAGGGGCGAGTCCGTCCTCACTCACCAGCCCCGTCCGGCTGATGAGGCCCATGCCGTCGCCAATGTCGGCGGCGATGGCGGCGCGCAGCGCATCGGCGTCGCGCGCCTGGATCGCGGCGATCGCAGCCTGGTGATTGTCGTTGAGTGGGGCGTTGGCGACGCGCCCATAGACGAGGCGCATGAACGGGCCGAACTGCAGCCAGAGCGTTTCGATCAGCTGCAGCAGCGTACGCCGGTTCTGGGCCCGATAGAGCGTGAAGTGGAAAGCGTGATTGCACTGCATGTAGGCGTCGGCGTCGCCGCTGAGGATCGCGGCGTCGAGCTTGGCGTCGATCTCGCGCAGCGCGCGCATGTGCGCGGCTTCGAGATGCGGCAGCGCCAGCGCCGCGGCCTCCGGCTCCAGCAGCAGACGGCAGCGCAGCAAATCGTCGAAGCGCTCCGCGGTCATCGCCGGCACGCGTATGCGCCGCTTCGAACGGATGGCGACCGCGCCTTCTGCGGCGAGGCGCGACAGGGCATCGCGCACCGGCGTCTGGCTCACACCGAGTTCCGCGGCGATCGAGCGGGTGGAGAGTTCGTGCCCCGGCGACATGCGTCCGGTCACCAGGCGCGTGCGCAATTCGTTGTAGACGGCCGTGTTCAGGCCTTCTTCGGCGTCATCGTGGATCATGATGGCGCAACCGTAAGGGAAACTGCAGCCGACGCCACCGGAAATCGACAGATCAGCGCATTCGCCGCGCGCGCGGCTGCGCTTGACTAGGTGCGAGGCGACCGCACATTATGCCGCATCAGGTGACTTATGCGCCCCCGCGGCCTTCCTGCGAAGGCGAATGGGCGCGGCTCGCCGGCAGCGCGCAACGTGTGCTGCATGGTCCAGGCGCCGCGCTTGTTTGATCGACAATCATTCGCGGTGATCCGCGCCGGACCGGCGCGCGGCGCACATTCACGCAACGCATCGGTGTGTCATGGCGGATAAGAGCTTCGCAAGCTGGATCAAGGAACGCGGCATCGGCGAGATCGAGTGCCTGGTCCCCGATCTCAACGGCGTCATTCGCGGTAAGGTGTTCCCGGCGCAGAAATTTCTTCAGAGCGAGCGCGACGGTTCGCTGCGCATTCCATCGAGCATCTATCTGCTGACGGTGACGGGCGAATATGCCGATGACGCCGACGAATCGATCTCGATGCAGGATCCGGACGTGGTGCTGCGCCCCAATCTGGAAACCATCTGCGTCGCGCCGGGCTACAAGACGCCGACGGCATTCGTGTTCGCCGATGCTTATCACACCAGCGGCGAGCCGTACGACATCGCGCCGCGTTACGTGCTGAAGCGCGTGGTCGAGCTTTACGAGAAATTGGGCTTGAGGCCGGTCGTCGCGCCGGAGCTCGAATTCTATCTCACTCAGGTGAACACCGATCCCGATCTGCCGCTCGCGCCGCCGGCGGGCCGCTCGGGCCGCTCCGAGACGGCGCCGCAGCCTTATGGGCTCGAGGCCATCACCGAGTACGAAGACTTGATCGAGACCATTTACGAGCACGCTGAAGCGGCCTCGCTCCATCTCGACACGATGATCCACGAAAGCGGCACGGCGCAGCTCGAGATCAATTTCAATCACGGTGATCCGGTGCACGTGTCGGATCAGGTGCTGGTGTTCAAGCGCATCGTCCGCCAGGTCGCGCTTAAGCACGGCGTCTACGCCACCTTCATGGCCAAGCCGATGGAGAACCAGCCGGGCAGTGCGATGCATCTGCACGTCTCGGTCGTTGACGCCAAGAAGGGCGACAATTTGTTCAGCGCCCCCGCTGCAGAGGGGAGCGACGGCAACACCGAGCTGTTCCGCCATTTCGTCGGCGGGCTGCAGAAATATCTCGGCGAATGCACGCCGCTCTATGCGCCGAACGTGAACTCGTTCCGCCGCATGCGGCCGGACTTCTCCGCGCCGATCAATCTGCAATGGGGCTACGACAACCGCTCGTGCGGGCTGCGCGTGCCGATTTCGCAAGCGGAGAACCGGCGCATCGAGAATCGCCTGCCCGGCGCCGACGCCAACCCCTATCTCGCCATCGCGGCGGTGCTGGTGTGCGGCTATATCGGCATGCGCGACAAGCTGGAGCCCGCCGCGATGGTGCAGGGCAGCGCCTACAGATGGGCCCGCACGCTGCCGCGGACGCTGCGCGAGGGCCTCGACCGCTTCAAGGAATGCAAGCCGGTGATCGAACTGCTCGGCCCGCACTTCTGCAACGCGTTCCAAATGATCAAGGATCACGAGCTCGGCAATTTCGAAGGCGTGATCAGCTCGTGGGAGCGCGACCACTTGTTGCTGAAAGTGTGACGCGGTGAGCGCGCGCATTCAACGCGTGAGCTTCGTGTTGGCCGTGCATGATCTGGCGCGCTCGACGGCATATTGGCGCGATGTTTTGGGCTGGACGCTGGAGTTCGACGATCCGGGCAATTGGAGCTTCATGTTCCGCGACCGCGTCGGCGTGCATCTGGGCGAGTGCAAGGATGCGATCGCGCCGGCAGAGCTGGGGGATCATTCATATTTCGGCTACGTCGTGATGGACGACGTCGACGCGTATCATGCCGAGATCAGCGCGCGGGGCGCCGAGTGCCGTGCGCCGGAAGACAAGCCCTGGGGCATGCGCGAGATGGTCGTGCGCACGATCGACGGTCACCGCATGATGTTCGCGCAACAGCTTGGCTGATCACTTCAACTCCGGGCTCGGTATGGAGCGGTCGTACTATGTGGCGACCGCCAACGCCTTCGCGCCCGCCGCCAAGCTGGAGGGGGAGAAGCGCGCTGACGTCGTCGTCATCGGCGGCGGCTACACCGGATTGCATGCGGCGCTGAGTGCGGCGGAGCGCGGCTTCTCGGTCGTTCTGCTGGAGGCTGGCCGCATCGGCTGGGGCGCGTCGGGCCGCAACGGCGGTCAGATGATTCCGGGCTGGCGCAAGGGCGCGACAGAGCTAATCAACCGGTACGGACGCGCACAGGCGAAGGCGCTGTTCGAAATGGCGTTGGCGGCGCGAACGATGACCTTGGAGCGCATCGCCAGGCACAACATCCAATGCGATCTGCATGTGAGCGGTCACCTGACGTTGGCGACGAAGCCAGGCGATCCCGCGTGGATGCGGCAGGAAGCGGCGGCATTGGCCGAGGCGATGGACTATCCGCACGCGCGTGTGCTGAGCGCCACGGAAGCGTGCGAGAAGATGGCGGCGGAGGGCTTTCACGGCGGTCTGCTCGATGAATGCGGCGGGCAGCTGCATCCGCTGAACTATGCGCTGGGTCTGGCCGATGCAGCGCGCGCCGCGGGCGTGCAGCTGCATGAGCATGCGCGCGTGGTGAGGCTGGACACGCGCGAAGGCGTCGCCGCGCATACCGAGAGCGGCGTCGTGCGCGCCCGGCATGGCGTGCTGGCGTGCGACGCCCTGTTGGAGGGGCTGGAGCCGCGCATCGCTCGGCGCATCATGCCGGTGGCGAATTATCTGATCGCGACCGCGCCGCTCGAACGTCCCGAATCGCTGATCGCCGATCATCTCGCCGTCAGCGACAGCCGTTTCGTGGTGAACTATTTCCGCATGAGCGAGGATGGCCGCCTCATCTTCGGTGGCGGCGAACGCTACAGCCCGAAGCCGCCGGGGGACATCGCCGCGTTCGTGCGCGCGCATATGCTGCGCATCTTCCCGCAACTGCGCGGCGTGCGCATCGACTATGCCTGGGGCGGGCTCGTCTCGATCACGATGTCGCGGCTGCCGCATATCGGCCGTCACGGCGATCTCTTTTTTGCCCACGGCTATTCCGGCCAGGGCGTGCTCATGCCGGCGCTCGCGGGCAAGGTGCTGGCCGAGGCGATGACAGGCACGGCGGAGAAGTTCGATGTGCTGACCCAGATCGCGCCGCCGGAGTTTCCAGGGGGCGGCGCGCTGCGCTCGCCGCTCTACGTTTTGGGCATGCTTTGGTACGCGTTGCGCGACCGGCTTTGAGTCGGACCGGCAGTCGTGTGACGCGTCACCCTTCGACAAGCTCAGGGTGACGCGACTGAGATGGCGGCGCCGACCACCAGCGTCAGCCTGAGCCTGTCGAAGGCGGCGTGGTCAGCGCAACGCCGCGGCTTGCCGTGCAGCGTTTTCGATCCCAACCCAATCGCCCGCTCTGATCCTCTCCGCCGGCGCGATCCACGAGCCGCCGACGCACAGGACGTTGCCGAGCGCGAGATAGCTCGGCGCCTTTTCGATCGTGACGCTGCCGGTGGGGCAGAAGCGCACGTTCGGAAATGGCCCCGCCATGGCTTTGAGGCCGCTGGGCCCGCCGAGCTGTTCGGCGGGAAAGAACTTGAAGCAGGTGAAGCCGTATTCGAGTCCGTTTTGGATTTCGCCCGCGGTAGCAACGCCCGGAATGAACGGCGCGGCGCGGTCGCGCGCGGCGGCCAACAGCTTCGGCGTCGCGCCGGGCGAGAGGGCGTAGCGCGCGCCGGCGGTGAAGGCGGTTTCGAGATCGTCCGGCGTCAGCACGGTGCCGGCGCCGATCACCATCTCCGACGCCTCGCGCGCGACGGCGCGGATCGCATCGAGCGCGGCTGGCGTGCGCAGCGTGATCTCGATCGTGCGGATGCCGCCGGCGAGCAGGGCGCGCGCGAGTGGAACCGCCTGCGCGGCGTCGTCGATCACGACCACCGGCATGACCGGCGAGAGGCGCAGCACTTCCTCGGACGTCAGCCGTTCGCTCATCGCCGCACATCCGAGCCGGAATTGGAGAGATAGAATTGCACGTCGGCCGCCGTGGAGAGGTTGAAGTCTCCCGGAATGTAGTGCTTGAGGCAGGCGGCGGCGAGAGCGAAGTCGAGCATTGCTTGTTCGCCGGCGCCGCTCACGAGGCCATGCAGCACGCCAGCGGCGAAAGCGTCGCCGCCGCCGATGCGGTCGACGATGCCGGTTATCGTGTGCGTGCGGGTGCGCGTCGCGCCGGTGCGGGTGAAGCTGACGGCGCTCAGCTCATGATGATCGGCGCTGATCACTTTGCGCGCCGTGGAGGCGAGGCGCTGCAGATTCGGGTAGCGCTCGAACGCGATCTTCGCTGCAGCCTCGTCGCTGTCGATGCGGTGGCCGGTGAGCAGCGAGAGGTCGCGCGCTTCGGCGAAGGCGAGATCGGCTTCGGCGAACAGGGCGTCCAGCGTCGCGGTCGGATCGCCGCCGCGCGCTTCCCAAAGCTTGGCGCGGAAGTTGGCGTCGTAGGAGACGCGTACGCCGGCGGCGCGCGCCGCCTTCATGGCGCGGTGCGCTGCGTCCGCCGCATTGGCGCTGACAGCGGGCGTGACGCCGGAGACGTGCAGCCAATCGGCGCCTTCGAGTGCGGCGCTCCAATCGATGGCGTCAGGCGCGGCGAGCGCGAAGGCCGACTGCGCGCGGTCGTAGAGCACGTCGGAAGGGCGCAAGCCCGCGCCCGAGGTGAGAAAGTAGAGGCCGAGGCGCCCGGCGCCGGTCAGCACCGAACGCGTATCGACGTTCCAGCGGCGCAGCTCGGCAAGAGCGCCGTGCGCCAGCGCGTTGTCGGGCAGGATGCTCGCCATGCGCGCCTCGTGGCCGAACCGCGCCAGCGAAACGGCGACATTGGCTTCGGCGCCCCCAGCATAGGTGTCCAGACGCGGCGTCTGCAGCATGAGCTCGCGTCCCGGCGCCGAGAGCCGGATCAGGATTTCGCCGAAACAGACGATACGCGCCACGTGTGCTCCTTGAGGCTCGCTTCAGCGTGCGAGCCAGCCGCCATCGACCGGAATGATCGCGCCGTGCACGTAATCCGAGGCTGCGCTGGCGAGGAAGACCGCGGCGCCGCCGAGATCGGACGCTTCGCCCCAACGGCCCGCCGGGATGCGATCGAGAATTTGCTGGTTGCGCGCCGCGTCGGCGCGCAGCGCTTCGGTGTTGTCGGTGGTCATGTAGCCAGGCGCGATGGCGTTGACGTTGACGCCCTTGCTCGCCCACTCGCACGCGAGCAGCTTGGTGATGCCGGCGAGGCCGCTCTTGCTCGCAGTGTACGAAGGCACGCGAATGCCGCCCTGGAACGAGAGCATCGAGGCGATATTGATGATCTTGCCGCGGCCTTGCGCGATCATGTGACGCCCGCACGCTTGGGCGAGGAAAAAGGCGGACTTCAGATTGGTGTCGATGACCGCATCCCAATCGTCCTCGCTGAAATCGACGGAATCGTTGCGGCGGATAACGCCCGCATTGTTGACGAGGATGTCAACCTTCCCGAATTCGCCGACAGTGCGCTCGACGATGCCGGCGATCGGCTTGGTCGAGGAAAGATCGGCTTCGATCGAGACAAACTTGCGGCCGAGCGCCTTCACTCGCGCGCCTGTTTCGCTGGCGGCGCGGCGGCTCGTCGAAACAATGTCGGCGCCGGCCTGCGCGAGCGCGACGGCGATGGCCTGGCCGAGGCCGACATTGCCGCCGGTGACGATGGCGGCCTTCCCTGAAAGATCGAAGAGATTGCTCATTTCAACTGACAAATATCGAGCACGTTCATGTCGGTGTAGTCGAGGTTTTCCCCGCCCATTGCCCAAATGAACGTGTAGTTCGCAGTGCCGGAGCCCATATGAATCGACCAGGGCGGCGAGACAACCGCCTCTTCATTGGCCATTACGATGTGCCGGTTCGAATCCGGCTCGCCCATGAAGTGGAAGACGCGGTCGTTCTCGCCGAGGCCAAAATAGAAATACACTTCCGAGCGGCGGTCGTGCAGGTGTGGCGGCATCGTATTCCAGACGCTGCCGGTCTTCAGCTCGGTCAGACCGAGCAGGAGCTGGCACGACTTCACCGTAGCGGGCACGATGTATTGATAGATGGTGCGTTCGTTCGAGGTCGCGAGCGCGCCGCGTTCGAGCGGCACGGCCTTCTCGATCGAGATCTTCGCCACGTCGTAGCGCGCGTGCGCCGGCGTCGAGGTGAGGTAGAATTTGGCGGGATTGGCTTTGTCGACTGAGCTGAACTCCACGTTTTCCGATCCCATCGGCACGTAGAGACCGTCCTTCGGTTGCAGCTCGTAGGCCTGGCCGTCGACCTTCACGATGCCCTGGCCGGCGCCGACATTGATGACGCCCAGTTCGCGCCGCTCCAGGAACGGCTTGCCCGCGGCGGACGCGGGCTCCGACTGCGTCGGCAGCGCCAGCGTCTTCGTCACCGGCGCCGCGCCGCCGATGACGAAGCGCTCGTAGTGCAGATAGTTGAGCGCGATCTCGTCCGGCGCGAACAGGTTCTGGATCAGGTAGCGGTCGCGCAGCTGGTCGTTCGAGACGCCCTCCATGCTGTCCGGATGGGTGGCGTGGTAGGTCTTCTTGAACATGAGCGGCTCCCTCGGCCTTTGGTAACCGGTGTCAGAGTCCGGTGCAAGCGGGTTCGCCCAAGGTATTCTACCGCGGCGCAGGGCCGGTGGAATCCCGGACGACGAGCGCGGGCGATGTCGCCGGCGCCGCTTCGCGCGGATGCTCCTCCTCGTCGGCTTCGGTCGCGCCGATCAGCTTTTCCGCGGCCATGCGGCCGATCTCGCGCGTCGGCGTGCGCACCGTTGTCAACGGCGGCCAGACGCTGGAGGCGATCTGGAAGTCGTCGAAGCCGACGACGGAGACGTCGTCCGGACATTTGAGCCCGGCGCGGCGGATCGCGTGCAGCACGCCGGCGGCCATCTCGTCGTTGGCGGCGAAGATCGCAGTCGGTCGCGGGCTGAGCTTCAACAGCTCGGCGCCGCACGAGATGCCGGTCTCGAACGTGTAGGCGCCCTGCATGACGTGATCGTCGGGCAGCTTGAGTTTGCGGTCTTTCAGCCCTTCTTCGAAGCCGCCGCGCCGCTCGTGCGAGGAGCGGAAGGAGGGTGGGCCCGAGATGAAGCCGATGCGGGTGTGGCCGAGTTCGGCCAGATGCCGAGCCGCGGCGCGCCCGCCCAAGCGATCGTTTGAAACGATGATGTGCTCGGGCTCGTCCACCGGCACTGAGGCGATGCGGATATAGGCGCAGCCGACTTCGTCGAGGATCGCCTTGACGCGATCGTCCTCCGACACCGAGGGCGTCAGCACAACGCCGGAGAGCTTTTGGCGTTCGATGAAGCGGCGGAAGTCGGCGAGGAAGGTCGGATTGTTGCGGTTGCAGGGATGTACGACGAGTTCGTAGCCGGAGCCGCGCATCGCATCGAGCATGCCCAATTGCATGTTCACGACGTATTGCGGGTTCGGATTGTCGTAGACGAGGCCGATCAGGAACGAACGGCGGAAGGCGAGGCCGCGCGCCTGCGGATCGGGCGAGAAGCCGATCTCGGCGATGATGCGGTTGATGTTCTCGCGCGTCTCTTCCTTGACGAACGGCGACTGGTTGATGACGCGCGAGACCGTCTTCTTGGAGACGCCCGCCAGGCGCGCCACATCGTTGATGGTGGGCTTCTTTTCCCCGCCCAGGCCGCGCCGGGGCGGCGGGTTGTCGTCATCGGCCATAATTGCCCCGCATGGGCGGACCATAGGCGCCGCCGGCCGGCGTTGGCAACGCAATTGTCGCGGGACAATTATGCTGCGACAAACGCTTCGCCTCTGTTTGCGCCGCAGCGCGAAACCTAGTTTGTATGCGACATGGCCGAGTTCATTCCCGTTCCTCCGTTCGACCTCGTCGTTTTTGGCGCGACCGGCGATCTCTCGCTTCGCAAACTCTTCCCCTCGCTGCTGCACCGTTATCTCGACGGCCAGATTCCGCCGCAGTCGCGGATCATCGGCGCAGCCCGCTCGGACCTCGACACCGAAGCGTTCCGGCAGATGGTGCACGAGAGCCGCGGCAAGTTCGCGCCCGGCGCCTGCGTGGACGAGGCTAAGTGCGCCGAGTTCATGAGTCATGTGCATTATGCGCGGCTCGATGCTTCGGCGCCGGCGAACGAGTGGGGCGCGCTGAAACAGGCGCTTGCGAACGGCGGCGGCAATGTGCGCATCTTCTATCTCTCGACCGCGCCCTCGCTGTTCGTGACGATCGCGCAGCGCTTGGCGGAAACGGGCCTCGCGACGCCGGATTCGCGCATTGTGCTGGAAAAGCCGATCGGGCGAGATCTCGCCTCCTCGCGCGAGATCAATGACGGTGTCGGCGCTGTCTTCGACGAACACCGCACGTTCCGGATCGATCACTATCTCGGCAAAGAGACGGTGCAGAACCTTCTGGTGCTGCGCTTCGCCAACATGCTGATCGAGCCGGTATGGTCGCGCGCCTACATCGACCATGTCCAGATCACGGTGGCGGAGGAACTGGGCGTCGAAGGCCGCGCCGATTACTACGACAAATCCGGCGCGCTCAGGGACATGGTGCAGAACCATTTGCTGCAGCTCTTGTGTCTGGTCGCGCTCGAGTCGCCGAACTCGATGGAGGCGGACGCGATCCGCACCGAGAAGCTCAAAGTGCTGTCGGCGCTGCGCCGCATCGAGGCCAAGGACGCGGCGTCGAAAACGGTGCGCGGGCAATACAGGGCAGGCCTTGTGAACGGCGGCAAGGCGCCGGCTTACGCCGATGAAGTCGGCAAGGTGACCAAGACCGAGACGTTCGTCGCGATCAAGGCCGAGGTCGACAATTGGCGCTGGGCCGGCGTGCCGTTCTATTTGCGCACCGGCAAGCGCATGAGCGCGCGGCGCTCCGAGATCGTGGTGCAGTTCAAGGATACGCCGGTGCCGATGTTCGGCGCGGACGCGGGCTCGCCGAACAAATTGGTGTTGCGACTGCAGCCGGATGAAGGCGTGCGGCTTTGGCTCAACATGAAGGAACCGGGGCCGGGGGGTCTGCGGGTGAAAACGGCGGCGCTCGATCTTTCGTTCGCGGAGGAGTTCGGCGGCGTGCGCTACCCGGACGCCTACGAGCGGCTGCTGATGGACATCGTCCGCGGCAACCTCGCGCTGTTCATGCGCCGCGATGAAGTCGACGCCGCCTGGATGTGGGCCGACGCGCTGCTCGCGGCGTGGCGCCAGGCGGGCGTCGAGCCATATGGCTATGCGGCGGGCTCTAATGGCCCGACTCAATCGGCGCTGATGCTGGATCGCGACGGCAGGGCTTGGTGGGATCCGGAATGAAATGACTGAACTCAATTCAAGCATAGAGCAGGTCACCGAACGCATCCGCCAGCGCAGCGCCAAGCGCCGGCGCCGCTATCTCGATCTGATCGAGGCGTACGACCCGACAAAGCCTGCGCGGGTGAAGATCGCTGAGGCGAACCGCGCGCATGGCGCGGCGGGCTGCGCCGTCCAGGACAAGATCGAGCTGCTCGGCGGCCAGTGGCCGTCGATCGGCATCGTCACGGCCTATAACGAGATGTTGTCGGCGCATGCGCCGTACGAGCGCTTCCCGGAAATCATCCGCAGAGCGGCGCGCGAAGTGGGCGCCGTGGCGCAGGTCGCGGGCGGCGTGCCGGCGATGTGCGACGGCGTCACGCAGGGCTTCGAAGGCATGGAGCTTTCGCTGTTCTCGCGCGACGTGATCGCGCTTTCGACGGCGGTTTCGCTCTCGCATGCGACCTTCGACGCCGCGCTGCTGCTGGGCATTTGCGACAAGATCGTGCCCGGCCTGCTGATCGGCGCGCTCAGGTTTCCCTGGCTGCCGGCGATCCTGGTCCCGGGCGGGCCGATGCCATCGGGCTTGCCGAACAAGGAGAAGGCGGCGCGCCGCCAGCTCTTCGCCGAAGGCAAGATCGGCCGTGAGGAGCTGCTGCAGGCGGAGGCTGAGAGCTATCATTCGCCCGGCACCTGCACCTTCTACGGCACCGCCAACTCCAATCAGATGATGATGGAGCTGATGGGTCTGCACATGCCGAACGCCGCGTTCGTCAATCCGAATACGCCATTGCGCGATGCGCTCACGGTGGCGGCGGCGAAGCGGGCGGCGCAGATCACAGGCCTCGGCGACGATTATCGGCCGATCGGGCGGTTGGTCGACGAGCGCGCCATCGTCAACGCGATGGTCGGGCTGATGGCGACGGGCGGCTCGACCAACCACTTCATTCATCTGCCAGCGATCGCGGCGGCGGCCGGGATCGAGCTGCTGTGGGACGATTTCGGCGACGTCGCGCGCGTGACGCCGCTCCTGGCCAAGGTCTATCCGAACGGCTCCGCCGACGTGAACCATTTCCGCGACGCCGGCGGCATGGCGTTTCTGACGCGCGAGCTGCTGGGCCTGGGGCTCGTGCACGGCGACATCGCGACGGTGGTGGGCGATACGCTCGAGGACTACACGCGCGAGCCGTGGCTCGACGGCGAGGGCCTCGTTTGGCGCGATGCGCCGGAACAGAGCCGCGATGAAGCCGTCGTCCGCCCCGGCGCCAATCCGTTCCAACCGACTGGCGGGCTCGTGGTGATGAGCGGCGGGCTCGGCCGCGCCTGTGCGAAGACGTCGGCCGTCGGCGCGCCGTTCATGAATGTGGAAGCGCCGGCGCGCGTGTTCGATTCCCAGGGCGAAGTGCAGGCGGCGTTCCGCGCCGGCGAACTGGATCGCGATTGCGTCATCGTCGTGCGCGGGCAGGGGCCGCGCGCGAATGGAATGCCCGAGCTGCACAAATTGATGCCGCTGATGGGCGCGCTGCAGGACCGCGGCTTCAAGGTCGCTTTGGTGACGGACGGGCGCATGTCCGGCGCGAGCGGCAAGGTGCTGGCGGCGATCCATGTCACGCCTGAAGCCGCTGAGGGCGGCCCGCTGGCGAAAGTGCGCGATGGCGACGTGCTGCGTGTCGACGGCGAAAGCGGCGAACTCGACGTCCTCTCGCCGCCGGACTGGCGCGATCGCGCGCCGGCGCAGCTCGATCTCGCGGCCAACGCGCGCGGCGTGGGCCGCGAGCTGTTCTCTCTGTTCCGCGCCAACGCCGTCAGCGCCGAGCGCGGCGGCTCGGCGTTCCCGGACTACGATCCGATCTAATCGCCGCTGCGGGCGGCGTCGAGCCGCTCCTGGAACGCAGCGTCGCGCGGCGCCGGCGCAAAGCCCTCGCCGACCGAGATATCCATCTCGCGGTTGACGCCGCCGCCGAGCGGCACAGTGAGATGCTCGACCGTGCGGAACACGGTGAAGTCGCCGGCGACGAAGGGAATGTAACTTGGCTGCAGATGCACGACGAGCACGCGGCCGCTTTCTTCGGCGCGCATCGGATCGCTCGCTTCGGCCGAGTTGTAAGCCTCGGCCTGCAGCAGCCACATCCGCACCGGCGGCAGCGGCGCGCCGGCGCGGCGTGCGTGGCGCCAGTAATAATTCAGCTCGAAATAGGTGGCGCGGTCGTCGACCAGCACCGCGGTGAACGGCGCTTCGCCCGGCTGCGTCGCTGCGCGAAGAGCGATCTCGCGCGCGGTCTGATCCCAGCCTT
The DNA here is from genome assembly GCF_035627415.1 of Vitreimonas sp. GTDB lineage: Bacteria > Pseudomonadota > Alphaproteobacteria > Caulobacterales > Aquidulcibacteraceae > Vitreimonas. Next base: position 291,591 of record NZ_DASPLU010000038.1, read on the forward strand.
GCGCGGTGCGGATGCCCTTCGCCTGGTTCGCCAAACCCGGCATGGTGACGACGACGAAGGCGAGCGCGACGCCGATCGCGGCGTTGACGACGTTGCTGCCGACGAGCCAGCGGCGGCCATTCGCGGACGTGAACAGAAGTCCCGTCATCCAGACAATGATCGCCGGATAGGCCACGGCGGCCCAGTTCGCATTGGCGCGCGAGATGAAGGCGATCGCCGAAATGAACACGAACGGCGGCAGGATGTACGCGAGCAGGAACTTGTCTTCGGTCACCAACGCATCGCGCCGCGTGAAGGCGCGCCAGATCGCCCAGAAGGCGGCGAAAAACACGATCGGCCCGAGCACGCCGGCCTGCCCGCCGATAAACTCGAACAGCTCGTCCAGATGGAACATGTCGCCGAGATCGAGGCTCGCATTCGAGGCGGTGTGGCGCGCCGTGGCGAAGCCGTTGTTGACGTTCCAGACGATGTTCGGCGTCACGATCGCGGCGGCGATCAGGCCGGCGACCAGCCCGCGTCCGCCGGCGAGCGCTTGGCGCACGGTCTCCATCCGCCAGGCCGCGAACGCGGTGCAGACGATGAAGTAGAGCATCGCGTATTTCGCCAGTACGCCGAGCCCGAGGAACACGCCGATGACGGCGGCCCAAGCCATGGCGCGCGTGTTGACGAGCCGCCACATGGCGTAAAGCGCAATCGTCCAAAGCGGCAGCAGCACTGCGTCGGTGGAGATGAGCGCCGAGCTGAAAAACACGCCGGGCAGCAATAGCCAGCCGAGCCCGGCCCAGAATCCCGGCCAGGCGCCGTACATCGAACGCGTGAGCGCGAACACGCCGCCGGCCGCAACGGCGTGCGCCAGCGGCGCGCCGAGACGCACCGCCCATTCCGCGTCCGTGCCCATCAGCGCCGTGGTCGCGCCGATCACCCAGGCCACCATCGGCGGCTTGGTGAAGTAGCCCCAGTCGAAAGTGCGGGACCACATCCAGTATTGCGCTTCGTCGAAATAAAGCCCGAGCGGGCTCTCGAACAAAGCCCAGATCCGCACGGCGGTGAGCGCGAGCAGCACGGCGAGAAACGCCAGTGTCGCGCGGTCGAAGGCGGCCCGGGTTGCGGTCATCAAGCTCTCGGTTTTGTCCCCTGCGCCTCTTAGCGGAGGCGGGCCCACGGCGCCAGAACGGCCACGCACTTGTGTTGAGGCCAAACGTGCCTATCTGGCGTCGTTCGCATGCGCTAAGGAGCGGCCCATGACGACGATTCCTGCTGAATGGCGCCCGCACAAGGCGATTTGGACCGGCTGGCCCTCCGCGGCCGATCTCTGGGGCGAGGATCTGGAGCCCGCGCGCGCGGAAGTCGCCGCGATGGTGCGCGCGCTCTGGGACGAGGGCCGCGGCGACAAGGTGCGCATCATGGCGTACGGGCGCGAAGCGGAAGCGACAGCCAAACTGGCGCTCGGCCAGGCGGCGGACGTGATTCCGGGCGATTTCGGCGACATCTGGTTCCGCGACAGCGGCCCGATCTTCACGAGCGACGGCAAGGCGCTCGGCTTTCAGTTCAACGGCTGGGGCGGCAAGTACGTGCTGCCGCACGACGACAAGGTCAGCGCCCGCATGGCGCTGATCGCGGGGGCCGAGTTCAAGATGCACGACTTCATCCTCGAAGGCGGCGCGATCGAGATGGACGGCGAAGGCACATTGATCACGACGCGCCAGTGCCTGCTCAACCCGAACAGGAATGCGCACTGGACCGAGGAGGGCGCCGAGATTGCTTTGAAGCGCGCGCTCGGGATCGAGAAGGTGCTGTGGCTCGATGAAGGGCTGATGAACGATCACACCGACGGGCACATCGACAACCTCGCGCGCTTCGTCGCGCCGGGCGTGGTCGTGTGTCAGGCGCCGTTCAGCCGCGACGATCCGAACCACGACGTGCTGGAGGAGATCGCACTGGCGCTCGGCGGCATGCGCGATGCGCAGGGCCGCAAGCTTGAGGTCGTGCGCATCCCTTCGCCGGGCGCTGTCGAGGATGAGGACGGCGACGCCGTGCCGGCGAGCCATATGAATTTCGTCATCGGCAATTCGACCGTGGTCGTGCCGATCTATTCGGGCAGCGGCGACGACGCCGTGAACGCGCTCGCGCCGCTGTTTCCGAGCCGCAAGGTGATCGGGCTTTCGTCTCACGCGATCCTCACCGGCGGCGGCTCGTTCCACTGCATCACGCAGCAGGAGCCGGCGTGATGGGTGCGCATGTCCGCGCTGCTTATGAATCCCGTCATCCTGGGGCGCGCGTAGCGCGAGCCCAGGATCCAGGCACCGCCGCCGCGCCGTTTGCCCCTGGACCCTGGGTTCAATGCTCCGCATTGCCCCAGGATGACGAACCCACGAAAGCGAACTGAAATGCCCCGCACCATCACCGTCGCCGCGATTCAGACGTCGTATGGCGAAGACATCAACGCCAACATCAAGAAGACCGAAGGCTTTATCCGCGACGCGGCCAAGCGCGGCGCGCAGGTGATCTTGCCGTCGGAGCTGTTTCAGGGGCCGTACTTCTGCACGACGCAGGAGGAGAAGTGGTTCGGCACCGCGTTCGAGGCGAAGTCGCATCCGTGCGTCGTGGCGCTGGAGCCGGTGGCGAAGGAGCTCGGGGTCGTCATTCCCGTTTCGATCTACGAACGCGAAGGCCCGCACTACTACAACTCGCTCGTCGTGCTCGATGCCGACGGCAAGCAGCTCGGCGTTTATCGCAAGAGCCATATTCCGGACGGGCCCGGCTATCAGGAGAAGTACTATTTCCGGCCCGGCGACACCGGCTTCAAGGTGTGGGACACCGCGCACGGGCGCATCGGCGTCGGCATTTGCTGGGACCAATGGTTTCCCGAAGCCGCGCGGGCGATGGCGCTGATGGGCGCGCAAGTCTTGTTCTATCCGACCGCGATCGGCAGCGAGCCGCATGACGCCTCGCTCGACACGCGCGACCCGTGGCGGCGCGCGATGCAGGGGCATGCGGTGTCGAACGTGATCCCGGTGGTGGCGAGCAATCGCATCGGCGTCGAAGGCAGCGGCCAGGCGTTCTACGGCTCGAGCTTCATCGCCGATCATCGCGGCGACTTGGTCGAGAGCTTCGATCGCACCGACGAAGGCGTGCTGGTGCACGAATTCGATCTGGATTTCCTCGACCGTCACCGCGCCGCCTGGGGCTTCTTCCGCGACCGGCGGACGGAGTTCTATCGCTAAGGGATATGAGGTCAGCCCGTCATTCCGGGGCAATGCGCAGCATTGAGCCCGGAATCCAGGAGCTATGCGCTGAGCCCCCTGGATTCCGGGCTCTCGCTTCGCGAGCCCCGGAATGACGGTGATGCCTGCAAGATTAGAAAGCGCGGCGACATGACTGCGAAGCTTCGCATCGACTTCATCTCCGACATCGCTTGTCCGTGGTGCGTGATCGGGTTGCGGTCGTTGCTTGCGGCGTTGGCGGGGATGAAGGGCGAAGTCGAAGCGGAGATCCGGTTCTGGCCGTTCGAGCTCAATCCGGACATGGGCCCCGAGGGCGAGAACACGGCCGAGCATGTCGCGCGCAAATACGGTTCGACGCGGGAGCGTTCGGACGCGGTGCGCGAAGTGATCAAGGAGCATGGCGCGGCTCTGGGCTTCACGTTCAATTACGGGCCGGATTCGCAGATCTGGAACACGTTCGACGCGCATCGGCTGCTGGCCTGGGCGCTGCCGCAAGGCAAGCAGCTGGCGTTGAAAGAGGCCCTGTTCAAATCGCACTTCACCGACCAGCGCCCGACGAACGATGTCGAAGCGCTGATCGACGCTGTGCGCGAAGCCGGGCTCGATGCGGATGCGGCGCGTGACGTGCTGGCGTCCGGCGCGTTCGCTGACGAAGTGCGCGCGGAGGAAGGGCATTGGCGCGCGAACGGCATCAACGCCGTGCCATCGGTGATCTTCAATCAACGCTGGCTGATCCAAGGCGGCCAACCGCCGGAAATTTTCGCGCAGGCGATGCGGGATATCGTCAGCGGGAAGGCGCGGGAAGCGTAGGTCACGAAACCCAGCTCATGCGGTAGCCGGCTTCGTGCCAGGCGCCATCGCGCAACTCGTAAAGAAAATATCCGCCACCTGCGCACAACTCGCCGCAAAAATGCTCGGCATAGAACAGTGCGCTTTGTCCATCGGGCGAGAACGAGACGCGAGAAATTTCCCAAATCGTTATGTCGCCAACGACTGGGATTGCTAGCCCGAACTCAATGATCGCCGGCATCACTGTGAAGGATGGTCGCGGGGAAGAATCGAAACAGGTCGGCAACCATTCTGCCCGCTGCGTCGAATAGCCAGATATATTCACAGTGAATTCTTCGGTGACGGGGAACTCGAATACTTCGCCTGTCGCCTGCACCGTATGAGCTTCGTGCTCGCCGGTCTCGCGCGAGAGCGTCATTTCGGCTGTGTCGCTCAGCGCATCCGCATGCGGAATGCTTCGCAAAAACGGACGGAAGCGCTGATGCGGCTCTTCTGATACATTCGTCACGAATGCGCGATAAACTTCACAAGTTGCAGAGCCGGCATCAACAGGGGGCGGTCTTGACGACAAAAAGGCTATCGCGCCGACGAGCACCACCAGTGCGGCGAGCGCCGCTATCCGATTAGCGCGTGACACGGTCAGTAGCCTCATCTCTCACACTGACATCGCCATACGCCAACACCCGCCCACCCTTGCTGGCATCCCCGCCGTCCCAGCTTGTGATGCCGCCGCCGGCGCCGGTGACGATGGGGATGAGGGCGGCGATGTCGAACGGCTTCAAGCCGTTCTCGATGACGCAGTCGATGTGGCCGGCGGCGAGCATGCAATAGGCGTAGCAATCGTAGCCGTAGCGGGTGAGCTTCGCTGCCGCGCGCACGCGGGCGAAGGCTTCGGCTTCTGCGCCGTGGAAGAGGTAGGGATCGGTGGTGGAGAGCGTCGCTTCGCTGAGGCTGACGCACGCGCGAGTCTTCAGCGGTTTGGTTTCGCCCCGCGCGGTGGCGTTCGCGCCGTCCATCCACCCGCGATAGCGCTCGTCGAGATACGGCTGATCCATCACGCCGATCAGCGGCGCGCCGTCGTGATAGAGCCCGATCAGCACACCCCAGGTCGGCAGGCCGGAGATGAAGGCGCGGGTGCCGTCGATCGGATCGATGATCCATTGATAGCCGCGCGAGGCGAGTTCGCCGCCATATTCTTCGCCGAGAATGCTGTGCTCGGGAAACTCCCGTTCGATCAGCGCGCGCATGGCGCGTTCGGAGGCCTGGTCCGCTTCGGTGACGGGATCGAAGAGCGCGCCGCCCTTGTGGTTGCAGGCGTGTGGCGCGCGGAAGAAGGGGAGGATGGCTGCGCGGGCGGCGTCAGCGAGCGTGTCGGCAAAAGAGAGGAGGCGTGGGATGTCGTGAACGGGCATGGGTTCACTATAACCCAGCTCCGCGGCTGTAGGATTGATTCCTCGCTCCCAAACGAAGACGGGCCCGCCGAAGCGAGCCCGATCCCCCGTTGCCCTCGACCGATGCGGCGGATTAGGCCGCGTCGGTGGATTCGTCTTGTAGCGCTTTCGCCAGGTCCAGGAGGCGCCGGCGCGGGCGTTCGCCGAGCTTGTAGTAAGCGCGGATCAGTTCGAGCGTTTCCTTCTGCGAGAGGACGTCAGCGGCGATCAGATCGCGGTCGTTCGCCGGCGCGCCAGGGGTGGCGGGCGTGGCGGCAACTTGCTGCAGGCCTTCGAAGAAGTAATTGACCGGCACGTTCAGCGCGACGGCGAGTTCGTAGAGACGGCTCGCAGTCACGCGGTTGGCGCCGCATTCGTATTTTTGGATCTGCTGGAAGCGGATGCCAATGGACTCAGCCAGCTGTTGCTGGGTGAGGCCCAGGAGCCGGCGACGGCGGCGAAGCCGCTTGCCGACATGGAGGTCAATGGCGTTAGCCATGGTCGTGCGCCCTTTTTCGCGGCGGTTTCCCCCATGGGCCCGCCTTATGCGCAGACTTGGAGAGCATGAGCCGTGCCACGCATCCGTGACGCGAATTGCGCCTTAACGCGTGTGAACGAGGCATCGGCAGGCGCGTGCGACGCGAAAGCTGAACCGAAACGGCGCCACCGGCATTGGTAAACACGAACGCGCCGCTATTTGGTCACCGCATCGCCCGATGCGGCGCCATCTTGGGCGGCGAGGATTTCGCGGATGACGAGGTTCACCATGAACATGCGCGCTTTGTTGGCGGCTTCTCTTTTCGCGTTGGGCGCGTGCGCCTCGACGCAGCGCACCTTGAGCTACAATGCCGGCTATCCGGACGCCGACGTGTTCGTCGACAATCAGCGTTTCCAGATCTGGTTTCACGACACGGATCAGACCGTGCTGGTGCAGCGCGGCGATCCCCAGCCGCTTCGATCGCTGCTGGCGCAGAACGCGACGATTTACTCTAGTGACAGGGCGCTCGGCCCGCTCTGGTGGGGCGCTGCGGCCAACGCCGTGCTGATGCAGATCGGCTGCTATGGCGCGGAAGTGCGCGGCGAGGACCAGCCGCAGGTGCGCGAGATCGCGTACACGTGCCCGGACCCGGTGGATGTGGACGCTCAAGTGGCGGAGCGGCGCGAAGCGTGGCGGCGCGGCGTGCGGGTGGCTGCGCCGCAGGGTTAATCCGAACGTCAACGGGGTCGCATCTCCTTGCGCGCGGACGCGCGTCATCCTTGTTGATCCTGGCGGATCAAAAACCAAAGAGGGCGGGACGCGGATGGGTCACGCCAGCAATGCATCGCTTGCGCGATGCGAACGACGCGGCTCATCCGCGTCCCGTGATCGTTTCTCATCGGCGCCGTCGCGGAAGATGTTTCACTCTCGGAGGCGGCTCGGCCGATCGCGTGCGGGTCCGTGCGTTCGACACGAATTCCCTGTGCGTCCTCCCGCCTTTTCATGTTCGGCGGGCTTCTCCTCCGCTGTGCTCAACCGCGCTGCAGAGGTTCACGCTCGATCACATCGCTCGTCGCATCGGGTGAACATTGGCCAACTGCCCTCCAGCGGAGCGATGGGAGGAGTGTATTGGCGTTTCGGAGGTGTAGGATAGATTTTCGCACGAGGCTCGCGCGGCGTGATGTTTCGGCAACAATGCGGAGACAGAGGATCGGAGCGGGAGCCGCTTTTCGCTGACAGCTGACGCTCACCGTTCCTGTGGCGAGTCCGATGGCGGCGCGGTGATCGATTGGGGTGAGCGGCCAATCTCGCGATCCCAAATTTTGAAGATGGTCCAGATGCCGAACATCCATGCAATACCTTGTGACCCAGCCACTAAAACTGCGGCCACGTCCTGACCGGTCTCGCGCAAATCGCCATGGGCCCGCGAAACCAATATTTTAATCGCGGTGAGACCGGCGCCGACAGACAAAGTCGCGCCAACGCGGGCAAAGTAGTACCGCCAGGTACACGCTGGTTTTTCAGAGCCGCCTTGCATCTCCCGTACCCCAAAAGGCGTTGTGCTGAGTGCACCATTCGGCGCGTATCGTAGTCCTCGTGATCAAGGAGCGCCAGCGAGGTTAATGTCTGTCGGAAACAGGCCAATGGCACACGTTGGCGCCGACGGTCCTCTTAGCCTGCTTCCTTCGCGCGCGCTTGTTTCTTGCGCTCGTTGGGGTCGAGATAGGCTTTGCGCAGGCGGATGGCGGCGGGCGTGACTTCCACCAGCTCATCATCCTCGATCCAGGCCATCGCTTGTTCGAGCGTGAGGCGGCGCGGGGGCGTGAGGCGGATGCTCTCATCCTTGCCGCTGGCGCGCACGTTGGTGAGCTTCTTGCCCTTGAGCGGGTTGACGTCGAGATCTTCGCCGCGGCTGTTTTCGCCGATGATCATGCCTTCGTAGACGTCCTCGCCGTCGGCGATGAACATCTGGCCGCGCTCTTCCAGATTCCACAGCGCGTAGGCGGTGGACTGGCCCTTGTCGTTGGAGATGAGCGCGCCGTTGCGGCGGCCGGGAATGTCGCCTTTCCACGGCGCCCAGGAATGGAAGAGGCGGTTCATGACGCCGGAGCCGCGCGTGTCGGTGAGGAATTCGCCGTGATAGCCGACCATGCCGCGCGAGGGCGCGAGCATGACGAGGCGGGTCTTGCCGCCGCCGGAGGGGCGCATGTCCTGCAGCTCGGCTTTGCGGATGCTCATCTTCTCGATGACGACGCCGGTATATTCATCGTCGACGTCGATCACGACTTCTTCGACCGGCTCGAGCGTCTGGCCGTTTTCGCTGCGGGTCAGCACTTTCGGGCGCGAGAGCGAAAGTTCGAAGCCTTCGCGGCGCATGGTTTCGACCAGCACGCCAAGCTGCAGTTCGCCGCGGCCGGCGACTTCGTAGGCATCTTTGTTCGATGTCTCGGTGACGCGGATGGCGACGTTCGATTCCGCTTCGGCCAGCAAACGCGCGCGGATGACGCGGCTTTGCACTTTATCACCGGCGCGGCCGGCGAGCGGGGAATCGTTGATCGAGACGGTGATCGCCAGAGTCGGCGGATCGATGGGCGGCGCCGGAATCGGCTTGGCGAGTTCGGGCGAGCCGATCGTGTCGGCGACAGTGGTTTCGACCAGGCCGGCGATGGCGATGATGTCGCCGGCTTCGGCGCTTTCGACCGGCACGCGCTTCAGGCCGCGGAACGAGAGCAGTTTGGTGAGGCGGCCCTTTTCGATTTCTTTGCCGTCGCGCGTGATCGCGCGCACCGGATCGCCGACTTTCACGCGGCCGGATTCAACGCGTCCGGTCAGCATGCGACCGAGGAACGGATCGGAATCGATCATCGTCACGAGGAACGCGAATTGTTCATCGCGGCGTTTCACGGGTTCGGGATCGGGCACGTGGCGAACGATGAGCTCGAACAGCGGCGTGAGATCCTTGTTCTCAGCGGCCATCTCGGTTTTGGCCCAGCCTTCCTTGCCCGAGGCGTAGAGGATCGGGAAATCGGCTTGCTCGTCGCTGGCGCCGAGGGCGAGGAAGAGTTCGAAGATTTCGTTCAGCGCCTTGTCCGGCTCGGCGCTTGGGCGATCGACTTTGTTCAGCACCACCATCGGCCGAAGCCCGCGCGCGAGCGCCTTCGACAGCACGAACTTGGTTTGCGGCATCACGCCTTCGGAGGCGTCCACCAGAATTACGCAGCCGTCGACCATGCCGAGGATGCGCTCGACTTCGCCGCCGAAATCGGCGTGGCCGGGGGTGTCGACGATGTTGAGGCGATACTCTTCGCCGGCGCTGTTCGACCATAGGATCGAAGTGCACTTGGCGAGGATGGTGATGCCGCGCTCGCGCTCCTGGTCGTTGGAATCCATGGCGCGCTCCTGCCGCGCCTCGTTGGCGCGGAAGGCGCCGCCTTGGGCGAGGAGCTGGTCGACCAGCGTGGTCTTGCCGTGGTCGACGTGGGCGATGATCGCCAGGTTGCGGAGGCGCTCGGCCATGCGAATTTCAAGCTTTCTTTGAGTGACGCGGGGTTCTGCACGGGCCGGGCGCCTGCTTCAACGGCAGGGGTGCGAAATCCTTAGGCGGAGCCCATCCGTTTTTGCATGTGAGCATGTGCAATATGCCGTCACGGGAGGAAAACATGAATTAAATTAGCTATTTGTCTGCACTTCGCAAAAACGTGACGGGTCGCTCACCTTGCAAATTGCTGCACTGCGGAATAGATACCGGGCGTTGCGGCGTTTCGCGATGCCGCACCCGCCCTATCGGGCGTTTCCTCCCTAATTGACCTTTCGCCGCCGGCCCTCAAGCCGGCGGCTTTTTCTTTGCCCGAGCACGGCGCAGCCCTGCGCTTGGCGCCGGCGGCGCGCGAAGGGATACACCGGCCATGTTTCTCTCCGCCTGCGTGCTCGGGCTCGCCCTCGCGGCCGACGCGTTCGCCGTTTCGCTCTCGCAGGGCGTCGTGGCGCGCGAGCGGCCGCATGCGACGGCGCTGATGCTCGGCGGCGCGTTCGGGCTGGCGCAGGGGGTGATGCCGCTCGTGGGCTGGAGCGCCGGCCTGGTGATGACCGCGGCGATCGCGGCGTACGATCACTGGGTCGCCTTCGCCGTGCTGGCGGCGATCGGCGCCAAGCTGATCTGGGAGGGCTGGAGCAATACGGGCGAAGCGGCCAAGCGCGTCAGCGGCTGGGGTGTTGTGGCGCTAGCGCTGGCGACCAGCCTCGACGCGGCCGGCGCGGGGCTCGCGCTTGATGCGCTCGAGATCGGCCCCCTCATGGCGGCGCTGGTGATCGGGCTGATCACGGCGGCGGCGTGCGCGGGCGGGGTTTATCTGGGCCGCGCGGCGGGGGCGCGGCTCGGGCGCGCGGCGGAGTTCGCCGGCGGCGCCGCACTGATCGCGATCGGCGTGAAGATCCTGTGGGATCACGGCGCGCTGAGCTGAAGCCGTTTGGTTGATGCTTGCGCGCAGTGGGTGTGTTCGAACGAGTGGGCCGCAGGCCAAGAGGTGAATTGCATTTCTTCTTGGCGCCGAGCGCTCCTGCGCTAGCGTTGATCGCGCCGGCCGCCGCGAGGAGCTTTGCGATGTACGATCTGGTCATTCGGAACGGGACGGTGGTGGATGGCTCGGGCGCGGCGCGGTTTACGGCGGATGTCGCGATCGAGGGCGGGGTGATTGCGGCGGTGGGGCCGAGGCTTGGCGCCGGCAAGGAAGAGATCGATGCGGCGGGGAAGATCGTCGCGCCGGGCTGGGTCGACATTCATACGCATTATGACGGGCAGGCGACCTGGGATCAGGAGATGGCGCCGTCGTCTTGGCATGGCGTCACGACGGTGGTGATGGGCAATTGCGGCGTCGGTTTCGCGCCGGCCAAGCCCGACAAGCACGATTGGCTGATCGGCTTGATGGAAGGCGTCGAGGATATCCCCGGCACGGCTTTGGCCGAAGGCATGACGTGGAAGTGGGAAACGTTCCCGGAATACCTCGATGAACTGGAGCGTCTGCCGCGCACGGTCGATGTTGGCGCGCACGTGCCGCACGGCGCCGTGCGCGCCTACGTGATGGACGAACGCGGCGCACGCAACGATACGCCGACCGAGCATGAGATCGCGCGCATGTCGCAGATTGTGGAGGAGGGTCTGCGCGCGGGCGCGTTGGGGTTTTCGACTTCGCGCACGATCTTGCACAAATCGGTCGACGGCGAGCTTGTGCCGGGCACGAGCGCGACCAAGGAAGAGCTGATCGGCATCGGCAGGGCGATGGGGCGCATCGGCTATGGCGTGTTCGAAATGGCCTCGGACCTGAAGCGCGATTGGAACGAGTTCGCGTGGATGGGCGAACTGTCGCGCGAGACCGGGCTGCCGGTGACGTTCGCGGCGCTGCAGTCGATCGCGAAAGAGCTGCCGCTCGACGAGCAGATCAGCGAGATGCGGGCGCAGAATGCGAGGGGCGCGAACATCGTCGCGCAGATCGCGCTGCGCGGGAACGGCATCGTCATGGCCTGGCAGGGAACGGTGCATCCGTTCCGGTTCAAGCCGGCATGGGCCGAGATCGCGCAGCTGCCGTGGCCGGCGCAGCTGGCGCGGCTGAAAGAGCCGGCGTTCAAGCAGCGCATGATTGCGGAGGAGAGTGTTTTCCCCGCGAGCGACCTGATCGGCCTGATGATGATCGTCGCCGGCGGCTGGTCGGTGCAGTACGAGATGGGCGAGGGCTTCAATTATGAGCCGACGCAGGATGAGACGATCGCCGCGCGCGCGGCGGCGGCGGGCGTTTCGCCGGCCGAGTATGCGTACGATCTGCTGATGCAGGACGAAGGCCGCGGCTTCATCTATTTCCCGATCCTCAACTATGCCGACGGCAATCTCGATTTCCTCGAGGCGCTGCAGCGCGCCGACGATACGGTGAATTCGCTGTCAGACGGCGGCGCTCATTGCGGCACGATTTGCGATGCGGCCTCGCCGACCTTCATGCTGCAGCATTGGGTGCGCGACCGCGCGGGCGGGCGCATTCCGCTGGAGCTCGCGGTGAAGCGGCAGGCGCGCGATACGGCGGTGCTCTATGGGCTGAACGATCGCGGGCTGATCGCGCCGGGGTATTTGGCGGACATCAACGTGATCGATCTCGATGCGCTGAAGCTCGGCCGCCCATGGCTTGCGTTCGATCTGCCGGCGGGCGGGAAGCGTTTGCTGCAGAAGGCGGAAGGGTATGTCGTGACGATCAAGTCGGGGCAGGTGACGTTCCGCGGCGGCGCATATCTGGGCGTGCATCCCGGCAAACTGATCCGCGGCCCGCAGAGCGCAGCGGCGCGGCTGGCGGCGGAGTAGAGCGCTTGCTCCCACTCGATGGGGGAGCTGTCACGCGCAGCGTGACTGAGGGGTGCGGCCCGCCGGTGTTTCTGGTTGCGCCTCGCGAGGCTTCTTCTTCACGCGCGGCGCGCGCACCCCCTCCGTCAGCGTGCTGGCGCACGCTGACACCTCCCCCATCGAGGGGGAGGAGGATCAAACCAAGCTCTGATGCAGGCTGGCGGCGTTCAGCGCTTCGGCGAGCCGGCTCATGTCGGCGCGCACTCTCGTGTGGCCGTTGGTGCGTTCGAGCGTGCGCTCGTCGACATAGAGCGCGCGGTTGATCTCGATCTGCAGCGCGTGCACGTGCGACATCGGCCGGCCGTAGGATTGGGTGATGTGGCCGCCGGCGAACGGCGTGTTGCGAGCGACGCGATAACCCAGGCGCCGCAGCCTCGCTTCCGCCAAAGCGGTGACGGAGGGATGGCACGAGGCGCCGAAGCGGTCGCCCAGCACGATGTCGGGCGCGTGCGCGCCGCGCGAGCTGTTCGGCATCGAGTGGCAATCGATCAGCACGGCGCAGCCGAACTGCTCGCGGGTCTCGCCGAGCAGGCGCTGCAGCGTGGCGTGGTAGGGGCGGTGCACCATGGCCAGGCGCTTCTCGGCTTCGTGCAGCGAGAGCTTGCGCCGGTAGATGTTCTGGCCGTCGCCGCAGACGCGAGGAATGGCGCCGAGGCCGGCTTGCACGCGGGCGGAGGCGGTGAGCACGCTCGACGGCGGGCGCTCGTCGAACATGTCGGGGTCGAGTTCGCCGGGGTCGCGGTTCAGGTCGACATAGGCGCGGGCGATGGTCGCGGTCAGCAGCGTCGCCCCGTGCGCGGCGGCGCCGGCGAACAATTCGTCGACATAGGCGTCCTCGGAACGGCGCAGGCTGAGGAGGCCGACGCGGGCGTCGGCCAACAGCTCCGGCGGATAGCGGCGGCCGCTGTGGGGCGAAGCGAAGATGAGCGGGGCGGTGCGCCGGAGCGGCTCGATGACGACGAACGGTGGCTCGGCGGCGGCTTGCTCATGGAAGACGCCGGACTCGGTCGCAACGCTCAAAGCGCCCTGGCGGTGATCCGTCGGCTCCATCGCGGCAATGTCGCCGCGGGGCGCAAGGCCGTCAATGTTTCCACATCTTTACCGGCCATATGCAGCAGTTCAGGCTGCCTTTACCCGAATTGTGTTAGAGGCTAGCCGTTTCTAAAGGGGCCGGACTGATCCGGAGCTGCTGCGGTATGGCGCGAATCCTGTTGGCGGAAGACGATGACTCGCTCCGGGGTTTCCTGGTGACGAGCCTGACGCGTGCGGGGCACGACGTCGCCGGCTATGGCGACGGCGATTCCGCCTGGGAGGCGCTGGAGCACGGCGCCTACGACCTGCTGCTGACCGACATCGTCATGCCCGGCCTCGACGGCATCGAGCTGGCGCGCCGGGGCGCCGAGCAGGATCCGGCCATGAAGATCGTCTTCATCACCGGCTTCGCGGCGGTAGCGCTCTCCGCCCAAAGCCAAGCGCCGAAGGAAGCGAAGGTGCTGTCGAAGCCCTTCCACCTGAAGGACCTGGTGGTCGAGATCGAGCGGGTGATCGCGGCGGCTTAGTCGGACGCCCACATCCGCATCAAATTGTTGCGCACCCCCTCCAACCGCACGCGGTTGTCCCACTTCATCGTCAGCCCTTCGCGCGCCGATACTTCGCTCAGCTCGTAAAGCGCCGTGCGGCGCGCCTCGTCGGCGACCAAACTCTGCACGAATGTCACCGACACCAGCCGCTCGCCGGCGGTGACCGGAGCGACTTGGTGCAAGGTCGTCGATGGATAGATGATCGCCGATCCCGGGCGGCCTTTGACCTTCACTGTCTGGGTGCCGAGGTGGATGATCAGCTCGCCGCCCTGATACGAGTCCGGCTCCGAGAGAAAGACGGTGGCCGAGACATCCGAGCGCAATGTGCCCTGGCTCACCGCGACATAGGCAGCGTCCGTGTGAGCGCCGTACTGCATGCCGGGCCGGTAGCGCGCGAGCATCGGCGGGGCGATGCGCTTGGGCAGCGCGAAGTCGCGAAACGGCCGCGAAGCGCCGAGCCCGGCCATGACGATGTTGGACGATTCCGCATAAAGCGGGCTTTTGGGGTCCGCCTGCTGATTGATCTTGGTTTCGTTGGCTGGGTTCGAAATCCGGCCATCGACGAAGTTCAGCTCGTCGGCAAGCTGGCGCAGCCGGCTGATCTCGCGTGGTGGGAGCACGCCGTGAGTTTCCAGGAACATGGGCTCGCGCCCTTTCCTGCGCTCCCTGGCATAGGCGTCTGTCGCCGGAATGGCTATGGGGCTAGGCGCCGCTTGCACACCGGCCGGGTATGCCGCTATAGCGGCGGTCCCGTAGCGGTTTCGCGGCTTGCCGCGAGGTCGGGCGCGTAGCTCAGCGGGAGAGCACTACGTTGACATCGTAGGGGTCACAGGTTCGATCCCTGTCGCGCCCACCATCAAAAGCCTTATAAATCAAGGCTTCCAGGCCGGTTGTTAGACTGCATCGTTAGACTTCTCGACGATTTCAGCAGCGCGGCGTAGGATGGTGATGCGGCGCATGATGGCCGCGCGATCCTGAATCGCGCGCGTTTCAGCCATCGCCGAAGCGCCGCTGACGAGCACTATTTCGCCGGCCGTCAGCGGGCTCGTCGCCATTGCGGCGCGCAATTCCTCGATGCGGTCTCGGCTGATGACGAAAGCCTCTAGGCGCCGTTCTATATCGTCGGCGAACGCTCGGAGTTCGGCGGCAAGGCTCATTTCAGCAATCCTCTGGCGCGTTGGATTTCGACCGCTTTGACGGCGCTCTTTTGAATGTAGACTTCGCGGTTCATGTCGCTGTCGGCGTGGGCGCTCAGGTGGCGCATGTCGTCGAGGTCGACGCCGGCCTCTACGCCTTCGGTGATGGCGCTGTGCCGGAGGTGGTCGAACACGCGATATGGGCCGGCGCCGGCGACGACCTTTTCGCGGAGCGTGATCATGTGGCCGCGCAGGCGCGCGTCGTCGACCACGGGCGTATAGGGCTGGCCGAACGGGTCGCTGACGAGATAGACCGGCGCATCGGCCGCGTCCGGCAGGCGGGTTGCGGCGTCGGCGCGGATCTCGGCGACCAAAGCGCGGCTCAACGGCAGAAACGCCGGCACGCCGGTCTTGCCGCGATCGAACTCTATGCCCTCGACGATGACGGTTTCGCCGTCCGGCATGTCGATGCGCTTGGTTTTCAGATGCTCGCCCAAAGTCCAGACGATGACGTCGGTGGAATCGGCGGCGGTCTCGTACATGAGCTGCACCGCGATGGCGCCGCCCGGCCAGGGCCGTTGCGCCTTGGCGTTGCGCCCGGCGGCGTGCGGACGCCAGGCGCGCACGGTGCGCGCGGTGTCGGCATAGGCGGCGACATCGGCGCGGCTCCAGCGGTCGACCTTGACGCGCCGTCCGCCCTTGACGCGCTTGCGGCGCGTCGCCTTCACCGAATTGAGCGGAATGTCGGCTTCGCGGATCTCGCCGGCGCGCATCGCCGTCGAGAAGATCTGCGACAGCGCGCCCCTGACGTTCTTGCGCTGGCCGGGCACGTCGTTCCAGCGGCTGAGAAAGTCGTCGATCTCGAGCGGCGTCATTGTCTTCACGTGGCGATGGCTGAGCGTGATCGACCAGGCGAACACCGGACGGAGCGAGGCGATGTAGCCCTTGCGCGTGCGCTCGCCGCAATTCAACCACGCTTCGCTGCAGCCGGTCGGGTTCTCGGGCGAACGCTTCGCGCCCGGATTGAGCGCCGCGTCGCGCGCGGTGATCTTGCCGAGCACGGCGTCGAGCAAGGTCTGTCCGCCCCAGCGCAGGATCAGCCACGGGACGCTGCCTTTGCGCGTCACCGCCGCGGCGAGCGGCGCGGCTGTCGCCGGCGCGCCGCGCGCGGCCATCAGCGCTTCATAGAGCGCTTTTGCGTCGGCTTGAACGGCGGCGACCTCCGCCGCGTCGTCGAGGTCAACGGGCCATTTTCCGCGGCGCGGAATCGGGATCGCCGACGATGGCCAGTCTTCGGGCCGGACGGGCGGGGGCGGCTGCGCGCCGTTCGCGATCCGGCAGATGCGGCACGAGCACGACGAGCACGCCGAGCACCTGAAGGCGCTTTCTGAACTGACGGGCCGCTTCACGCCGCCGGAGGGGGCGTGCCGGTCCTGGCGCGCGCTCTACGACGGCTGCGCCAAGCTGGCGGCGGACCTCGAGGCGCACATCGCGCTCGAGAACGACGTGCTGTTTCCCGCTTACGAAAAGTTCTGACGCGCAAGCTCCGCCACGCGCTCGCACATGGCGCTGTGCGGGTCGGCGAGCGGGGCGATGACGGTGAAGTGGTTGGCGGCGGCGATTTCTTCGTAACGCGCAGCGACGCCGGCTTCGCCCCAAGCGGCGACCATGGTTGCGCTCTGGCGCAGGAATTCGCTGCTCTCCTCCGCGCCGACAACGGCGTCGAGGGTCTTGCCTTTGGGCGCGGGCCAGAAGAGCGGGCTTTGCGCTTGCGCTTCAACGGCGTCGAGCCCGACCTTGGCGTTGATGCTGGTGGGGACGAGCGGCGCGAGGTCAAAGATGCCGGAGATTGCATAAGCGGCGGGCACGTGCGCTTCGGTTGCAAGCATGCAGGCGGCGAGGTGGCCGCCGGCGGAGTGGCCGCTGACGATGACCGGCGCGCCGGTTTCACGATGCACCGCGATGGTGGCCGCGCGAATCTGCGCGATGATGTCGCCGATGCGAACGTACGGACAAAGGTCGTAGCTCGGCACGGCGACGCTGACGCCGAGGGCATTGAGTCCGCGCGCCTGATGGCTGTGAAAGCTCTTATCGACCGCCTGCCAATAGCCGCCGTGGATGTACATCACGGCGGGCCCGGCGCCGGCCTCGAAAACGTCGATCGTGTTGCGCTCGCCGGGGCCGTAGCGGACGACGCGCGGCGGATGCGTCTCGCGATAGGCGGCTGCATCGCGCGCCCAGCTGGCGATGATGTCCGCCGATTCCGGCACGCGGGCGCGGTTGTTGTATTCCTGTTCGAGATCGAGGCTCATTTCGAGTCGGGATAATCGAAGCCCGGCCATTTCGAGCCGTAGAGCTGATAGCCGAGGATGGTGTAGGTCTGCGCCACGTTCGGATGCGCGCGGATGGTGTCGGTGACGACGCTTTGGATGGTGTTGAGATCGGGATGCTCAATGCGCACCAGCAGGTCCCACTCGCCCATGATCGAGTAGATGTCCATGATCTTGTCACTGCCGTCGCGCAGCGCGTTGCCGACGGCTTCGGGCGTCGCGCCCTGCACGCGGACGAAAGTGAAGAGGCTGTGGTCTGCCATGGGATGCTCCTGCTTTGCACCATAGCACCCCCTCCCCTCGAGGGGAGGGGGCAGGGGGCGGGGTGACACTCTGCACGTTCAGAATCTGCGACTGACCACGCGCACACTTTCAACACCGCGCATCACCCCACCCCCAACCCCCTCCCCTCAAGGCGAGGGGGCTTTAGGCACAACAGCCGTTGTCTCGATCTCGATCAGGGCCGCGTCTTCGATCAGCGCTTTGACTTCGACCACGGCCATCGCCGGATAGTGCTTGCCCATCTTTTCGCGCCAAATGGCGCCGACCTCGGCGAGGGAAGCAAGATAAGCGCGCTTGTCGGTGATGTACCAGGTCATGCGGG
Source organism: Vitreimonas sp. (assembly GCF_035627415.1). GTDB lineage: Bacteria > Pseudomonadota > Alphaproteobacteria > Caulobacterales > Aquidulcibacteraceae > Vitreimonas. The sequence goes on from NZ_DASPLU010000038.1 coordinate 309,541, forward strand.
CGATGTGTTCGGGGCCGGCGCCCGCACAGGCGAGCACGGCGAGGGTGTTGTCGAGCGTTTGCGCGAATTGGGCGGGCAGCGTCGTTGCTTCGAACTTGCCTTCGGGCGTCCAGCCGATTTGGCCGGCGACGAAGATGAGGCGGCCTTCGGCTTCGATGCCGTTGGCGTAGCCTTTGGGCCGCGGCCAGCCTTCGGGGAGCAATGTTCTCATGGTTCGAAGCCGGCGAAGCGGGCGATGGCGGTGCGCAGATCGGCGGGCCAGCGCTCGGACTTCATGGTCGCAAGGTCGGTGAAGACGACGGTTTGATCGAAGCGGGCGACGAGACGATCGCCGATGCTTGCGAGGTGTTTCAGATGCAGTGACGAGCGGCCGATGCCGTCGACGCCGAGACTCTGCTTCAGCGTATCGCCGACGCGGACGGGCGCCACGAATTCGGATTCGAAGCGCACCGTGGGGATGCCTTTGCGCTGGTCGACGTGCAGTGTTTTGAACGAATGGCCGAGCTCCGCAAACCAATCTTCGACCGCTTCGTTCACCAGCGCGAAGAAACGCGGATAGAAGATGAGGCCGGCGGGATCGCAGTGCTCGAAGCGGATGACGATGTCGCGGATGAAGCGGGTCATGGGTGTTTCAATTTGAAGCGCTGCAGCTTGCCGGTGTGGGTCTTCGGCAGTTCGGCGACGAACTCGATCGCGCGCGGATATTTGTAGGGCGCTATGGTCTGTTTGACATGCTCCTGCAGCGTGCGGGCTTCAACTTGCGCTCCAGGCTTCAGCACGACGAAAGCCTTGACGATCTGGCCGCGCTCTTCATCGGGGACGCCGATCACGGCGGCTTCGGCGACGGCGTCGTGCGTCAGCAGCGCATTCTCCACTTCCGGCGCGCCGATATTGTAGCCGGAGGAGACGATCATGTCGTCGGCGCGGGCGACGTACCAGAAATAGCCGTCCGCATCGCGGCGGTAGATGTCGCCCGTGACGTTCCAGCCATTGACGACGTAGTTCTTTTGCCGCTCGTCGGCGAGGTAGCGGCAGCCGGTCGGGCCTTTGATGGCGAGGCGGCCCTCGCCTTCGCCTTCGAACGGCTGATCGTTTTCATCGAGCAGAGTCGCCTCGTAGCCTGGCACGGCTTTGCCGGTGGCGCCGGGGCGGATGTCCTCGCCGGCGGCGGAGACGAAGATGTGGATCATCTCGGTCGAGCCGATGCCGTCGATGATGCGGATGCCGGTGCGCTCGAACCATTGGTCGCTAGTCGCCTTCGGCAGATGCTCGCCAGCGGAGACGCAGGTGTGGAGCGAGGCGAGGCGCTCGTCATGAATTTTCAATAGCGCGCGATAGCCGGTGGGGGAGGTGAAGAGTGTCGTAGCTTTGTGCTTGGCGATGGTGTCGGCGAGGACATCGAAGCCAGGCTTGTCGCAGACTACGGTTGCAGCGCCGGCGCTGGCGGGGAAGATCACGCCGGCGCCCAGGCCGAACGTGAACGCCAATGGCGGGGTGCCGATGAAGACGTCAGTGGCTTTCGGCTGAAGGACGTGGCGCGAGAACGTCTGCGCCATCGCGGCGATATCGCGGTGGAAGTGAACACAGCCCTTCGGCGTGCCGGTCGTTCCGGAGGTGAAGGCGATCAGCGCGGGATCGTCGGCGGCGGTTGGAACCGGTGGAAAATCGCCGGGCGCGTTCGCCATGCGCTGTTCAAGCGCGTCGGTGGAGACGATGTGCTTCAGCGACGGCGCGTCATCGCGCGCCTGTTCAAGTTCTTCGGCGCGGTGGGAGTCGACGATGGCGTGCGAAACGTGCGCCTTGTTGAGGATGACGGCGAGTTCGTGCGGGCGCAGCATCGGCATGGTGCCGACGGCGACCCCGCCGGCGCGGAATACGCCCCACCACACGGCGATGGAGAGGCGTGTGTTCGACGAATGAATGAGCACGCGATTGCCGGGAACGAGGCCGAACTCATGCGTCAGGACGTGCGCGATGCGGGACGCTTCCTGCAGCAGCATCTCGTAGCTGAGCGTCGCTGATGCAAACAGCGCGGCGTTCCTGGCGCCATGGCCGGCGGCGATCGCGGCGTCGAGCATGCTGCTGGCGTTGTAGCGCTCCGGAAACTGCAGCTCGGGCAGCGTGAACTTCAGCTCCGGCCATTGATCGCGCGGGGGGAGGTTGTCGCGCACGAAGGTGTCGAGGTGCGCGCTCATCTCAGTTTCCCTCGAAGACTGGTTTCTGTTTCGCCGCGAAGGCGAGGTAGGCGCGTTCGAAATCCTTCGTCTGCATGCAGATAGCTTGCGCCTGCGCTTCGGCTTCGAGCGCCTGCTCGAGGCTCATGTTCCATTCCATGTTGAGCTGGTTCTTGGTCATGGAGTGCGCGAACGCTGGGCCGTTGGCGAGATCGCGCGCGAACACCAGCGCTTCGGGGAGCGGCGTATCGACGATGCGATTGAAGAAGCCCCAGGCGACGCCTTCTTCGGCGCTCATCGAGCGGCCGGTGTAGAGAAGTTCGCTGGCGCGGCCATGGCCGATGATGCGCGGCAGGATTGCGCACGCGCCCATGTCGCAGCCGGCGAGGCCGACGCGCACGAAGAGGAAGGCGGCCTTGGCGCTTGGCGAGCCGTAGCGCAGGTCGGAGGCCATCGCCAGGATCGCGCCGGCCCCGGCGCACACGCCGTCGATCGCGGCGATCACCGGCTGCGGGCAGTGGCGCATCGCCTTCACCACGTCGCCGGTCATGCGCGTGAACTGCAGCAGCTCCGGCATCGTCATCTTGGTCAGCGGGCCGATGATCTCGTGCACGTCGCCG